>CAWAHC010000016.1:0-316262 GCA_963781765.1 uncultured Gemmatimonadaceae bacterium | reverse complement strand
GCCGCATCGCCTCGCCCCAAGCGCCGTTGAACACGTACTCGTCGGGGAAGGTCTGCAGCCGCGCTGCTTCGCGCACGCTGAAGTAGCGTACAGTGCCGTTGGGGCGGCGCAGCATGTTCTCGCCGCCCGGAACGCCGTGCACGCCGGCCTTTAGAGTCTTCGCCGGGGCGTCCAGCGGCGAACCCGTATGCCCTGGGTATGATCGAGCACCGGGTTGCCCAACGTGGTTGTGGATGCCAGGCATGCCTCGTCCAGGGATCGGATCCGGCAGCCCGTGCAGGGCATCCCTAACTGTGAGCCATGCAGCGTTGGCGCCCGCTTCGCGGTGCCAGAGGCCAAACCTCGGGTGGCCACGAATTGTCTTTCGCTGTATGCCGTGTCGTTTCCAATACTCACCCGTGATTTCTTGGGCGATTTGGAGCGCGCGTGACGAGTGTGTCGCCGAGGGAGGGGCCCACGCGGCCCTCAATGTCGCTTCGAATGGCCACGAAGAACACTCGCTCGCGCTTCTGAGGAACTCCGAAGTCGGCCGCGTTGAGGAGAATCCGGTGTACTTCATACTCCAGGTCTCCGCCACGGCCACGCTTTGCATCGACGGTGCGCAGCTTCGCGAGATGATCTTTCCACCCATCGGCAGACCGGGAACCGCGCGGGACGATCGTCGGGTAGGTCAACTTGGAGCTTGATGTACTCGACGAAGTCGCTCAGGGAAGCCCGAAGCAGACCCTTCACGTTTTCAACAACCACTGCTCGGGGTTGAATCTCTCGTACGGCCCGGAATACCTCTGGGAAGAGGTTCCGATCGTCCCGGTGGGCTTTGTGTTTTCCACCGATCGAGAACGGCTGACACGGCGCGCCAGCCGCCAGAAGGTCCACCTCGCGAACTGGACGGAAGTCAAATTGCCGAACATCGCCCTCATACAGCTCACACGCCCGCGAACCGAAAACGGACTTGTTGGCGCGCAACGATGCGCACGCGTCTCGGTTGTACTCCACCAACACGCGGTGTTCGATCGGGCTGCGGCGACACCCAGGGCCAGACCACCAGCCCCGGTGAATAGCTCGATCGAAGAGAAGGCGCGTGTCATTGGAGGGGCAAGTTAACTCCTGTGGCAAGGGTTGGTCCAACCGAACGATTGCTCGCCGTATCCAACGCCCGCAATCACCTGTCGGGGGTTGGGGTGCATGGCGATGCGGCCGCTTGGCCGAGCGTCGGGGGCGACTCCTACGCCATCCTTCCCGAAGCGCGAGGGCCTGGGTCCCTGGTGACTGGTCCAGTTACCGCCGTGATTGTACAGGAGGGGAGGGCAGATGCTGCGGAGCGAGGAGGCGAGGAAAGCACGAGCGCAGTTCGCGCCGGAGTGACGTGGCCGCCCCCACCGTAACGCGGGGGTAGGTTGGGGGTAGGTTGACGGCGGAAACGGCGCGACCTGAGTTTCTCGAGAGGACTTGGAGTATTCGCGCAAAAGCGCCTCGGCCAGTTGCCGAGGCGCTTTTCATTTCTGCATCAGCATCTACCCCGTGCTCACTCGCCGGGCCGCAAATGCTCGCCAAAAAACTGGTCCACGCGCCGCCAGGCGTCCTCGAGCACGAACGCCCGGTCGAAGTAGTGAAATTCTCCCGGGTACATCATGAATTGCACGAGGTGGCTCTTGCCCGCCTTGAGGATCGAATCGAGCAGCAGCGTCGTCTCCCAGAAGGGCACGTTGACGTCGGCGGTGCCGGCAAGGACGAGCAACGGGTCCTGCATCTGCCCCACGCGGGTGGTCACCGCCGAGCGGGCGTAAATCTCGGGGTTCTGTTGCGGCGTGCCCATGCGCGCCTGCATCCAGCCCGAGTGGTACGGGTCCAGGTAGTAGTAACCGGGATTCACCAGCCCGGCGACGTCCACGGCGCAGGCGAACAGCTTGGGCTGGCGCGTGATGGCGGTGAGCGTGAAGAACCCGCCATAGCTCAGGCCCCAGACGCCGATGCGTTGCGGGTCCACATAGGGAAGGGTTTTCAGATACGCCCCGGCCAGCCGAGCGTCGGTCGCGTCCTGGCCGCCGACGTCGTGGTAGACGGCCTCGCGCCAGTCGCGACTATAACCGATGCTGCCGCGGTAGTCGGGCGCGATGACGATATAGCCCTCCTGCAGCAGATACTGATGGAAGGCGTAATAGACTCCTTCCCTCCGATCCACGTGCCAGCCGTCGTAGTTCTGGTTCACTCCGTCGGGATGGATCCAGACGATCGCGGGGTGCTTTCGCGACTTGTCGAGGTGGGGCGGGACAAAGAGCCAGGCGGGCACGGACTTCCCGTCGGCAGCGCGATACTGGATCAACGTGGGCGCAACGAATTCGTGGCCCTGCATGCTGGCCGGCATCGAGTGGGTCAGCCGCAGCGGCGTGCCGCCGCTGGAGGCGACTACGTAAATGTCGGGCGACTCTTGCGCGTCGGTGTGCTGGTAGGCGATGCGGCGATCGTCCGGCGACCAGACGGCGTCGATGTTGGTGCCGTTGCCGTGCGTTAACCAGGTGACGGTGGCGTGGTCGGGTGAGCCGTGCAGGTCGACCACCCCGATCCGGCGGTCGCCGGGACGGCCGGGCTCGTTGGCGTCGAAGGCGATGCGGTCGCCGTCATGCGACCACACCGGCCGCCAGGAATCGAAGGCGCCGCGGGTGACCTGGACGGCGGGCCCGCCGTCGGCCGGCATGACGTAGAGCTGATCCCAGCCGCTGGTGTCGCTGGCGAAGAGAATCCATTTGCCGTCGGGCGACACCTGGGGCGTGGCGCCGCGGTCGATCATGCTCCAGAACTTGTCCTCGTGGTCCACATGCACCGCGCGCGCCGGGCCGCCGTTGGCGTCGAGAAAGTAAATGGTGCGGCTCTTGTAGTCATCGGCCACATGGCTGAGCACGAGCGTGGTGGCGTTCACCCAGCTCGGCGCGCCGTACCCCCCGCTCGGCCCCTGGACCGCCACCGGGGCGCCGGCGTCAACCGCGGCGACGTAGAGCTTGCCGGACACGAACTCGGGGCGGGCGAAGATCAGCTTGTCGCCGACCTCCGGAAAGGTGGTGTCGTGCGGCACGGCATGCGCGCCGACGGTATACGCAATGCGACGACCGTCGGGCGACCAGCGCACACCACCGATGTTCTCGGACGCGGTCGCGACGTCGCGCCCCGCGCCGCCGTCTTGCGGCGTGACGACCAGCTCGAAACCGCCGTCCCGGCGCTCGACGCGGGCAAGCAAGCGCCCGTCGGGTGAAGGCGCGGCGCCGCCGGCACGGCCGCCGCCGGACTCACCGGCCTGCGCGCCGGGCACCGGTGTGGGTGTCCCCGGCTGTTCGGCGTTCACGCGGTAGCGGCCGTAGACGCCGCCTGAATCCCAGGTGAACGTCAGGCTCTGGCCGTCGGGCGACCAACGCCAGGCGGATGGGTATTTGATGCCGATGACGGCGGGAATGGTCAGGCGTTGCGCGCCCGCAGGCACTGCGAACAGCAGGAACAGGAACAACCAGTACGCGCCGGCGTGTCTCACGGACGCGGCCAGGGTGAGCTTCGGCTTGGACTCGGGAACATGGGTGCGGCGGGACGGCTTCGACATCGGGGACTCCTCCTCGTGAGCGGCAAACTTCCGCCCGGAGAGCCCGCCTGTCCAGATCGCTTGCGCGCTCGGAAAACCGAGCCCACTTCTGACCGCGTCCGTCGCGCGTATACTTGTCACGCCGCCGCGCTTAGCGGGCCGCCGGACCGCGGGTGACGATTCCCGATCAAGGAGAGTACCTGTGCGCCTCACCGTCCTCAGCGGTCTGCTCCTCGCCGTTTCCGCCTTCGGCGCCGGCCCTCGGTGAAAAGACCAAACCGCTCTTGGCGGTGGGCGCCGGCCTCCCCCTGCAGCCCGTATGAGCGTGTGTCACCAAGTGCGGGTTCGTCAGGAACCCGGGCGATGCGGTGCCACGCCACCGGCGAGGTCTCCAAAGCGTACGTCGAGGCGCTCGCCCCCGATGACTGGCGCCGTGGAAGCCAGGTGTTCCCCAAGTCGCGACCGAGGCATTGGCGGATCGACTTCACGGTGCTCCCGCACCAGACCGCTCGTGAATGACCAACCCGTGGGGCGCGTGGTGGTGCCGGTGAGATCGGGAGCGTGCGGTCGCGATTTCCCGTGCTCACGTCGGACGGGGTCGAACGGTGGGGGGAGCCGCCGGCGACATTCCGGGCGTACGAGGACGCTGGGATCCGAGGCCTCTGCGCTGAAGGACGGTGGGAGGTGGCCCTGGACGCGATCCAGGGGGTGGACCTGAAGTCCATCGTGGATCGCACGGGGTGAGGCAGCCGTCGCCTCCACGGCATGAGCGGGCGCCCGTGTCGTCTCAGGTGCGCCCGGCCGGTGAAGCCCCGCGTTTCGCTATGGCCCTTGCACGATCGAGAAGTCGATGGTGATCTCCCCCGGCTCGCGGTTGACGTACGCAATCGCGACCCGGTCGCCGTACCGATCCCGGATCTGACTCAGCAGCGGCAACGGATCGTGGTCGTTGCGAAATCGCATGGTTTCGCCCGGAACAAGCGCGTCGAGCGCTCCGAAGATCGCTACGTGGCGGAAGCGCTTGGCGATGCCGCGCGCGTCGAACGCGTACAGTTGATCGGCCTGAAGGTGAAGATGCAGCTTGGACATCGAGTTCACCGAATGGGGTGGCTGGTAGGACGGCAGTTGCACGAATCTTGAAATTCGAACCCGAATCTGTCAACGCGGGTGAGACGCGGGGATGGTTGCGACGAGCATCGAGTGTTCGCCGGTGTGTCGGTCCGCGAAGTCGAAATCATCATGGACCTGGAAACTCGGGAGGCGTCAGTGGTGAAGCTGAAACGGGCTTATGAACGCCCAACGAGATCGGACGGGCGACGGTTCCTGGTCGAGCGGTTGTGGCCGCGAGGCGTTCGCAAAGAGGATCTGCCGTTGCACGGGTGGCTCAAGGAGGTGGCGCCCAGCACCGACTTGCGGCGCTGGTTTGGCCATGACCCCGCGAAATGGAAGGAATTTCGTCGTCGGTATCGGATGGAGTTGCGGCTCCAGGAACCGGCGCTCGCGCCGTTGAGGGATGCGATGCGTGAAGGAACGGTCACCCTGATCTACAGTGCGCGTGATACCGAGCACAACGCCGCGGTCGCGCTTCGCGACTATCTGGACGGCGTGCTCTGAACGGTCCGGATCGCACCGGTGCCAACGGCAGCGGTCAGCCGCCGATTGCCCGTTCCACCTGATCCGTGACGATCGTGGCGAAGGTCGAGGCGCGCTGAACCAGGGCGGCGGCCTCGGCGGCTTGGGATGCTCCCAGCGAACGATCGGCAAGCGAGGCGACGTTGATGCGCACGCTATACGCCGCGGCCCTGCACGCCGCTTCGGCCAGCAATGCGGCCACGCCGGCATCGGAGACGGCGTTGGTGTTCCCCTTGATGGCGGCGGTTGCGGCGAGCTCACACACGTCCACGCAACGGCGGGCAATGTCGAGTGGCACAGCCGTCGCGCCGAGCAGGGCGCTCGTGATCGCCGCCACTCCGCCTCCGGCTGGAGTCGGTGACGCCGAAGCCACCGCGGCGGTAAAGGCGGCAATCGACAGGCCTTCGGACGAGGCGCCCAGCCGGGGAGGTGGCGGCGTGGTGTTGGGTACAGGCGTCACGGATGCACCGGTGTGTGTGAGGTCGGAGCGGTTTGGGACGTCATAGGGTGCAATTGCGGCGACTGTCCATCCTGTTCGAGTACCGGCGCTCCTTCATGCAAGCGTTGATCGCCCGAGACCGACGCCTCCCCGGAGACCGCGTACGCAACAGCGGCGCCGATGAGCGCGGGAATGATGAAGGCGTGTCCGCCGGTTGCCTCTGCCACGAACACGACCGCGGTGAGCGGCGCCTTGTAGCCGGCGGCAATGAATGCGGCCATGCCGACGGCCGCGTACAGGTCCGGCGAGGCACCGTGCACGATCGACTGCGAAAAGGCCGTGCCCAGGGCTCCGCCCGTGAGGAAGAGCGGTACGAACATCGCGCTCACGCCACCGACGCCGAGCGAGAAGAGCGTGGCGGCGAGCTTGAACCCGCTGAAGGCGACGAGTTCAACGGAAGAATGGGACGATTGAAGAATCAGGCCTGCGGCTTCGTAATTCGGCCCGATTGGCACCAGCCCGCCCCGGAACATGCCGATGAAGAGCAATCCGCACAGTCCGGTGAGCGCCCCGCCGACGGCCATCTTCAGCCAGTGACGCACGGGAGATCGGACGCAATAGGACCGGAATCGCCGGAAGGTGATCGCGAAGGTCATCGCGACGAGTCCGCACACGGCGCCGAGCAGGGCGGACCAGAGGAGATCGCGGCGGGTGTACGTGCCCGACGCGGCGAAATCGAATAGCGAGCGCGACCCGAGAAAGGCCGCCATGGTTGCGTAGGACACAACGGACGCGATCAACGACGGCAGGAGTGCCTCGTGCGCCAGGTCGTCCTTGTAGGGCATTTCGAGCGCGAAGATGATACCGGTGAGCGGCGCGCGAAACACGGCGGACATGCCAGCCGCTGCGCCGCTGATCAGCATGATGCGTCGATCCCGGCGGTCAAACCCGACGCGCCGGAGCTTGGTCCAGAGCCACGATCCGAGAGCCCCGCCGCCATAGATACTCGGCCCCTCCAACGCCGCGCTCCCCCCGAGTCCGACGGTCGCGATGGCGGCCAGGAGCTTGGGGACGAACGGGCGCATCGCCACGCGACCCCCCCGCTCGTGGTACGCCCGAACGATTTCTTCCGTCGAGTGCTCGTCGGGGTCGGGGGTCAGGTGCTGCATGAGCAACCCCGCGACTGCGAAGCCGATGACCAGCATCGGAATCATCGCGAGTGGATGCGCGAGGTCGAAGGCCAATAGCGGTGGCCACATCCAATCGAGGATGATCTTGACGATGAGCGTGATGAGGAGCCCCGTCGTTACGCCGAGGACCGGAGCGACGACGAGCCACTTATGCAGATCGCGAGAGTACGTTGCCGCGAGATCTTCGTGAACGAGGGACTTGTATCGTCGAATGACCGGATAATCCAGTATACGACGTCCGATCTGCATCATCACGTTGCGCGCTTCCTCTTTGGGGTCTGGCTCCGCGTTGGGGTCTGGTTCCGAAGCCCGGGCCGCGGAACGGCAGCGAAGGCGAAGTCGCCGCGGAATCGCGCGAGTTCGTCGTGGTGCCGGCGTGAGAGCCAGGCGAGGATCCGGCGGCCCCGCGGGGTGAGCCGCACGCGGATGGCGCGTCGATCAAGAGGGTCACGGTGCTTGGACACCAACCCGGCTCGCTCGGCGCGCTTCACGAGGGCGACCACGGCATTGTGCCGGTGTTGGAGGTACTCCGCCAGATCCGAGAGGGTGGCCCATCCCGCTCCCGTGAAGCCGGCAATTCCGAGAAGGAGCTGGTGCTGGAGCGGAGTGATACCACGCGCACGGGCGGCGCGTTCGCTGAAGCGCAGGAAGATGCGAAGTCGGTATCGAAACCGCGCGAGGTCTCGGTAAATGGCCGGCGCGACCGGTGCAGGACGACGTATGGGCACGCCGAATTATATATCACGTCGTGATATATCAACACCAGCACTGGCGAGCGGGTCGGAGGTCAGACGCCATCCCGCGGGAGGCGATCGGGTGACGCGCATGGCGGGGGATCATCCTGGTCCCCCTCCCTGAACGCTGGACTACGGCGACGCGCGGTACGCCGGTCGCCTAGGGTCGCCTCACATCAACACGCCCGACGCCCACAGCGCGAACCCATTCGCCGAGATCCCCGCGGGCACGTTCACCCGGGGAATCGCGAACGACTTCTCGATCTGCGCCGGGACCCATCCGCCCTCTATCGCGAAGGCGGCTTCGTAGCCGGCCGCTGCCGCCCCGCGGACCACCCGGGCGTCGAAGCGCCCGTACGGGTACGCGAGCAAGGGTACGGCGCATTTCGGGAACCGCTCGCGCAACCAGGCGAGTGGCTTCGTCAGCTCCTGAGTCAGCCGATCGTTATCCACCTCTACGAGATTCGGGTGACTCCAGCTATGGGCGCCAAGTGTCACCTTCCCACCCTTGGTTGCCTCCTCCAGGTCGTCCATCGCCGCCCCCCGCGCTTCCGGGGCAGCAGCCCAGAGGGGGGCATGCTGTCCGGCCGCCCACGCCCGGATGGCCTTGTCATCGCCGCCAAACGCGTCGAGCGCTGCGGCCCGTATCTCGGGATTCAGCCCGTGCGTCGGCGAAGCCAGCTCGTCCCACCAGAACGCTCCACCATCGAGGAAGTCGGGCGTCACGAACACGGTCGACGGAAGGCGCCGTCGCGCCAACTCGGCAAGCCCGAGCGTGACTGCGCCACGATAGGCGTCGTCGAACGTGATCGCCGCCCGTGGGCGCTTGTGGTCTATCGATGCCGAATGGAGCAGTTGCCGCACCGGCACGATGTCGTGCGTGGCCTGGAGGACGTCGAGCTGCGCGCGAAAATCGCTGATCGGCAGGTGCAGCGATCGATCGCCGGCGCCGCTCCAACCATCCGGCACCACGTCGTGGTAGGCGAAGATCACCGCTCGCTGCCGAAACGCGCGCCGGAACACCGGGGCAACGGCAACCCGGAGCCCGAACTCAGCAACGTGCTTGGCGGTGTCCCGAAGCGACATACTCTCTCCCCGATGTACGACGGCGCGCCGGCGGCGGTGGTCGACGTGAGTTTGGCGGGTAGGGCGTGTTTGAGCAAGGGCAGCAAGCGGTCGGGCCTGGGCGCTTGACTCGGCGCCCGTGCCGAGCGTACCCTCGGCAAAGGTGCCGGCCGGATTCTGCAGCCCCGGGATGATGCCGGGGAGCCGCCGGTGCCGCACCTGGCGGTCGCATGCCGTATCCTCGCGCCATGCGTACGCGTCGCCGAATCACGAGGAGGGGTGAGCGATGCCCATGGCCCAGAGCACCACGCAATGGACGTTGGATCGGCTGCATAGCCTTCCTGACGACGGCAACAAGTACGAACTCGTTCACGGGGAGCTGTTCGTGACGCCGGCTCCCGCGCCGATTCACGAAACGATCGCCGCGCGTCTCACGCGGCTGCTCGATCCATACGTTGCCGCCCACGGGTTGGGCTACGTGTTTCACCCGCGCGCGGTGTTCCGGCGGCACGGATCGGAGGTCGAACCGGACCTCATGGTGAGCCGGCCCATCGACACCGATCGGGGATGGGACGTCGCGCCAACGCCGATCCTCATCGTCGAGATCCTCTCGCCCACCACCCGGCGCCGGGACCACGAGCACAAGCGGGCGTTCTACATGGAAGAGGCGGTCGGGGAGTACTGGATGGTGGATCCGGAACGCCGTACGATCCTCGTCGTGCGACCGGGGCGTCCCGACGTCGTGGCCGAGGACGCACTTACGTGGCAGCCCCCGGGTGCGGCGGAGCCGCTGGCGATCCGACTGGGCGACGTATTCGGCACGCCGTAGCGCCCGGCGGGCGTCTAACGCGCGTTCTGGTTGGACACCGCCACCCGCCGAATACTCGCGAAGAAACGCCGATGCCGTTGCGTGGCGCGCACGAAGTCCCGCTCCTGCAGGTGCCCCTTGGTGCGCATCAGCTCCACGAGGCCGCGTCGCGCCGCCAGGGGCCATCGCGCAAGATCGGGGATCTGCGCGCACACGGGCGCCAGCCGCACGAACGCCGTCCGCTCCGCGGTGGGCCAGCGGTCACGACGCCCGCAGCCGAGCGTGCGGGCGAGTTCATCGGCGACGGCGCGCGCGGCGGCGGCGGGATCGTCGACATCCACCGATGCCAGCAGTGCCGACGCGCCGCGTCCGATGTTCACCAGCCAGTCCTCGTCGAAGAACTCCGACGCCCGCACCCGCCCGACATCGAGATGCAGATCGCTAACCGCCAGCCGCTTCAGCGTGTCGGAATTGCTGTGCCGGTGGGTCCCACGCATCCGGGCGAACTCCCGCCGCGCCATCGCCCGCGTGTCCCGATTGGCGGGGCGGAAGCCAAGTCGATAGTAGAACCAGAAGGCTCCGCTGGCGAGCGCCTCCTTGTTGCTCTCGCCCACCTGCACCGGATTCACGACGAAGCGCTTCACGCTGAACAGCGACCGGAACACCCGCAGCGCGGATGCCCAGAGGAACGCGGCCTCACTTCCCCGGAAGGCGGGGAAGACGTTGAGCCCTGTGTTGGCTTGCCGGTTGAACGCGGTCACCCCGCCGTACGCGATGGGCACGCCGTTGGAGAACATCATATAGCCGTAGTTGGCTTCCACGCTGAATCGCCGCGCGGCTTCCAGCCCGATCACCGCGATCGACGCGCCCTCACCGAGATTGCCGAGATAGACCTCGTGTGGATTCGGGTTGAACGTGGCGAACACCTCGCGGCCGCGCGCCGCGAGCGCGGCACGCGAGGCGTCGATGATTCGCCAGGCCTCCGGGAGCGGGAGCAGACGGACGGCGCGCGTGGGCGATGCGATGAAACGCGCCGCGTGCGGAGGCGCGCCACGCATGAACCGGCGGATGACCGGATTCGGCATTGGCAGCGACAGGCGCGTCACTGACGCCGCCGAGCCGTCGAGGCGCCAGCGCAAGGGGACGGCGGCGGCGTCGTACATCGTCTCGAACAGGCGCCGTGCGTCTCTGCGGCGCGGCGCCAGACGCAGCAGACAGGCCAGGTCGGTTTCCGGCCGGCGCCCCTTCCGGAGCCGGATCCACTCGCGCGTGGTCAGTCGGCCGCTGTCGAACGCGTCCTCCTCGGCGCGCTGGATCCCGTGGCGCAGGAGCGGGTCGATGGTCGTTTCGTCCGCCACGTTGGGCCAGTCGATCTCGAGTTCCCCCGGGAACGACGCCTCGATCCACTCCGCGGCGACGAAGGAGTACGCGTCGTGGTTGTCGGTGTACGTGAGGCCGGTCTCGTCGGCGCGATGCCGGCGCGCCCCGAGGCGCCGGACCACGTCGTCCAGCGCGGCGAGCGCACGCCCGGCGGCGTCGAAGGTGGCGCGGGAGTCTGGGAAGGCGCGGAAGAACTGCAGGTCGTCGTGGAACTGCAGGACTTCGCGCATGCGACGCGGCGGCCGGCGGAGCATGCCGTCGATGAGCGCGACTTTCTCCGCGCCGGCGGACCAGCGGGCGCGCAGCGCGTGGAGGCGCGCGATCGGGGAGTCGGGCACGTGGCGCGGCATGGGAAGGGAACACGATACCGGAGTTTGCGGAATGCCGCCAATCCGGCGCGCACGCGGAGCCGACCCCGTGCATTGACCCTGCACGGTCCCGCGGCCATGTTCGCCCCCGTTGCCAGCGGCCGGGTCCCCCCCTCCCCCAACCGCCGTCGTACGCCCCGCCGACGGGAACGTACACGGAGCCGCGCACTGCTTCCATCCTCATCGGGACCGACCATGAAATCCACTACGCTCGCCATCGGCACGATGGCCGCCCTCGTTCTCGCGGGGACCCTCCCCGCCACTGCCGGCGCCCAGCAGCGCGGCCGCGGCGGAAATCCTGGAACGCCCGCCATGACCGCCGCGCGCGGCGAGGCGTCGGGCGGCGGCGCCTTCCCGCAGATGCCCGCCATCGACAGCGTCGTGGTCACCCACCACTCGGCGACGATCGGTGGACAGAAGATCGACTATACCGCCACGACTGGCACCTACGTGGTGCGGGACGATGCCGGACGGCCCAAGGCCAGCTTCTTCTTCGTCGCCTACACCAAGGACGGGGTCTCGGACATCGCCCAGCGGCCGGTCACGTTCGTGTACAACGGCGGTCCGGGCTCGGCGTCGCTGTTCACGCACATGGGCATGGGGCCCAAGGAGGTGGTGCTCACCTCCGACGGACACGGCACGCCGGCGCCCTACCGCATCAGAGACAACCAGGACTCGTTCCTGGACGCCACGGATCTCGTGTTCATCGATGCCGTGTCGACGGGATTCAGCCGGCCGGCCGCGGGGCAGAACCCGTCGCAGTTCTATGGGGTGACGGAAGACGCGACCGTCTTCTCCGACTACATCTATCAGTACATCACCCGCAACGGCCGCTGGGATTCGCCCAAGTTTCTGCTCGGGGAGAGCTACGGCACCACCCGCTCGGCGGAACTGGCCGGCGTGCTGCAGCACCGCCACCAGATCTATCTCAATGGCGTAATGCTGCTGTCCACGATGGCGTTCGCACCCTGGGGTGCGGACGACCGCACGGAGTTCTTCCTCCCCACCTTCGTTACCTCGGCCTGGTACCACCACCTGCTGGCGCCGGACCTGCAGAGCGAATCCCTGGATCAGATCGCGCAGACGGCGCGCACCTTCGCCCACGGCGAGTACGCGCAGGCGCTGGAGAAGGGGGACGAGCTGCCGGCCGCCGAGATGGAGAAGGTGGCGAGCGACATGTCCCGCCTCACCGGCCTCTCAAAGGCGTACATCGAGGAGGCCGACCTGCGCGTGAGCCCGCAGCGCTGGTTCGCGCAGCTCATGCGCAACAAGCGTTTGATCGTGGGGCGGTTGGATTCGCGCTTCACGGGCATGAATCGCGATGCGGCGGCGGAGCGCGCCGAGTACGACCCCAGCGAATCGAGTTACGAGGGGGCGTTCACGGCGACCTTCATGGACTACGTGCGTCGCGACCTGGGCTGGACGAGCGACGCCTTCTACGCGGTGAGTGGCAACGTCCGGCCGTGGGACATGTCGGCGCTCACCAACGTGGCCGAGACGCTGCGCTCGGCGATGACCGAGGAGGGCTCGCTCCGGTTGCTCGTGCTGTGCGGCTATTACGACCTGGCGACGCCGTTCAACGGCATCGAGGAGACGGTCTCTCACATGCAGCTCGAGCCGTCGGTGCGCCAGCAGGTCAGCTTCGACTACTACGCGTCGGGGCACATGGTCTACATCGATCAGAAGGAGCACGACAAGCTGCACCACGACGTGGACGCGTTCATCAACGCCAGGTAGAAGCACCGGCGGCGGCGCGAAGCGGGATGGACGATCCCCTTCGCGCCGCTCCGGTGACCGTTTGCCCCCCTCGCCGGTTGGGCCGAATGAGAACGTCGTGCCGCGTTCGGTTGCCAACGCCTTGGCCTGGGGTCACAGATGCGCCTGCGTCTACCGTCGAAATTGCTGTTCGCCTTGGTCGCGCTGGCCGCGCTCGCGGCATGCGCCGCCGCCCCCACCGAGCCGTCGGGTCCGCCCCCCGCGCTCACGACGCTGCCCCGGCCGCTCACCGCCGCCGAGCAGTCCATCGTGCAGGCCTCGAATGCCTTCTCGTTCTCCCTGTTCGATACGGTGTCGGTGGCGGAGCCCGGCGCCAACGTCTTCCTCTCGCCGCTCAGCGCGTCGATGTCGCTCGGCATGGCGCTCAACGGCGCCGCCGGGGCGACGTACGACCAGATGCGCTCGGCGTTGCCGTTCGGAAGCGCGACGCAGCACGACATCAACGCCGGCTACCGCTCGCTCATCAACCTCCTCACGTCGCTCGATCCGGCCGTGACGATGCAGGTGGCCAACTCGATCTGGTACGATCGTACGTTCCCCTTCTACCAGAGCTTTCTGGACACCACGAAGACCTACTTCGACGCCGAGGTGCAGCCGCTCGATTTCAGCAACCCGAGCGCCTCGCTGGCCGCGATCAACGGCTGGGTCAATACGCAAACCAACGGGAAGATTCCGTCGGTCCTCGACGCGATCGATGGCAATGACGTGATGTTCCTCGTGAACGCCATCTACTTCAACGGAAACTGGCGCGCGCGCTTCGATCCCGCGGAAACGCACGGTGCGAACTTCACCGCGTCCGACGGCAGCGCGCAGCCGGTGCAGTTGATGCACCGTCTGGGCACGATGCTCTATACGTCCGATCGGAGCTACCAGGCGGTCGAGCTGTCGTACGGGGATTCCGCATTCGCCATGACGGTGCTGCTGCCCGCGCCGGGAAGCAGCGTGGGCGCGCTGGCCGACTCGCTGTCCCCCGCCTTCTGGGCGAGGCTCACCTCGAAGCTGAGCGGCCAACAGGTGGATCTCTATCTCCCGAAGCTGATGCTGACCTACTCGCGGACGCTGAACGGCGACCTCGAGGGGCTCGGAATGCGCGACGCCTTCGTCCCGAACGGGGCGGACTTCACCGGGATGTCGTCGGCGGGAAAGTCGTTGTACGTCAGCTTCGTGAAGCAGAAGACGTTCGTGCGCGTTGACGAGAACGGCACGGAGGCCGCCGCCGCCACGGTGACCGGTGTGGGCGTCACTTCGATCCCCTCGGCCGTCGTCATGCGCGTCGATCGGCCGTATCTGTTCGTGCTTCGCGAGCGC
The DNA here is from genome assembly GCA_963781765.1 of uncultured Gemmatimonadaceae bacterium. Taxonomy (GTDB): domain Bacteria; phylum Gemmatimonadota; class Gemmatimonadetes; order Gemmatimonadales; family Gemmatimonadaceae; genus JAGWRI01. The sequence goes on along the minus strand of CAWAHC010000016.1, from coordinate 301,997 downwards.
CTCTCGGGGACGCTGCTCTTCATGGGGAAGATGACGACCATGGCGGGCGCATGAGGGGCGCGCGCCTCCTGGTCGCCGTGGGGATCGTGCCGGCGCTGATGGTCGCGGCCGCGTGTGCCGACGCGCCTACCTCCACCAAGCCGAACGCGATTCGGGCGATGCAGGCGCGGTGGCAGGCCCGCCAGATCACGAGCTATCAGTACGAGTTCAATCAGGGTGCGTTCTTCAATGCATGTCCGCGCCCGGTCCGCGTCTACGTCGGCGCCGGCAGCGTGGATTCCGCGTTCGCGATCTCCACCGGTGACAAACTGGCCCCGGCGATGCTGCAAATGTGCGCGGTGACAATTGACGGATTGTTCTCACGTGCGCTGAGCGCAGCGGCGAGCGGAACGCTCACGAAGATCCGCTACGATGCGCGTTACGGATACGTCGCGGAGATGGTGATTTCAGGACCACCCGACGCCGGCGGGTTCCTCGCGGCCTCGTCGCTCGAGCCGAAGTGATCAGGGTAGTGTGATCAGGCCGAATACAGCTCCGAACTCGTCGTGCACGGCGGGGAGATTCGCCGGCACCATCCACGCGCCGCCGTCGATCCGCACGGCGAGTCGATGCGGCCCGGACGGAATTGCGCCCGCGAACGTCCACACGTCGCCCTTTCGCGCGAGCGCCCGCGGCGCCCAGCCGGTGAAGTCCGCCATCAGTTCCACGTGGGTGGCGCCGGCAACGCGGACGCGCACCTCCTTCATGCCCATGTCGGCGACGCCCGCCGTGACCACCGGCACTGTGGCCGAGAACGTCCGGCGCGGAATCCACGACGAAGCACCGTGTAGGCGGACGCGCAGCGAGACACTGACGTACCGTGAGTTGGGCGTGCCGCGGGTGAGATCCTCGAGCGCGCGTCCGGCGGACACGAGGACCCCGAGCCGCGGCGTGAGCCACGCCGTGACCGTTCCCGACGCCCAGGTGGCGTTCGGGATCCCTCCGCCCGTCACGCGCCCGCGCCAACCGGCGGCGGCCGACACGGCGAAGCGGCCGCCCGGCGCCTCGCGAGACCAGCCCGCCGCGACGTCGGTGAAGGTCGGGGTCGGCAGGGCGGGCGCCCCGAGCCCCAAGCTGTCGAGTTCCGCGGTGGTCGGCACGCGCATCGTGCGCACGTCCACGCTCAAGCGGCCGCTCTCGCTCAGCCACCAACCGCCGGCCTCGGCCACTGCCAGGCCACGCGTGATCGGTCCGTGCACGGCGCCGAGCCCCGCGCCGGCGTACACGCTTCGCCAGGCATTCCCGATGTACTCCCGAACCGTCGCGACCCCGCCCGTCGTGGGGCGCGCGCCGTCGTACGCAAGATCACTGGCGGTGGCTTCGAGGTTCCAGCGCCAGTCGCTTCCGGGCGGCGCGAACCACGACGCGCTCGCCACGCCCTGCACGGCGCAACTCCCCGAGGCGCCGCATGCGCCGAGCAGGATCGCGGCCACCGCGCTGCGGTCGGTCTGCCTGGTAATGGTGGCGCCGGATGCCCCCGCCATCGAACGCGGGATCCCGGTCTGTCGCAACCAGGCGGTGCCGGCCTCGAGTTCGACGCGCAGCGGATCTTCCTGCGCCGCACCGCGGCGCGGCGCCCAGAGCAGCAGGCACAGGGGCAGGACGTGGAGAGAGACTCGCCGACGCATGCAGGAAACTACCGCGCGTTGCGAGCCCGCGTGCCTCCTCAGCCGCCTCCCTTCACCGCCGGTACCGAGGTGGCGGCGGGCAGCCCAGGTGCACGCGCCGGGAGGATGGCTTCCAGTCGCTGGATACGCACACCGAGCGATGCCTCGGCATGCGCGCCGGCTTTCACGTCCGCGTTCACGTCATTCCCGAGGGCCACGAGCTGTCGCGGCGGCGCGCCGCGCCGCATCAGCGTGGCGATGATCGTGGCGGCGCGTACCGGCGGCACGCCGGTGGCCGTCAGCTCGGCGACCACGCCCAGGGGAACGGCGATCGGACGCTTGCCGGCCACGCCCCGGATCATGCGCAACGCATCGGGCGTGACGCCCGCGCTGAGCGCGTCGGCGCCCGCGGCGACGTCGCCGGGCGCCGGCATGGGTTGCAGGGCGGTGCGGGCGAGCGCCAGCCGCTGGGCTACCGCCTTCGCCGCGGCCACGATCAGCGAGTCGGGGGCATGTCGGAGCGCGCCGAGCTGAACCTTGGCCTCGATCGGGTCGACAGGCAGCCCCTGGCCGCGCGCCTCGGCCACGACTGCCGCGACCTGGGCGGCCGTAGCCGAGTCCAGTGCGGGGCCCGCAACGGCTGGGCCCGGGTGCGGGTCCTGGGCCCCCGCGGCGAGCGCGAACGCGAGTCCCACGACGATGAGGCCCGCCGACCATGCCGCCCGTGTCATCGACGCTCCACCACGACCACGGATTCTCGGGAGCCGAGGTCCGGATCGCGCGACACGGGCGCCTGTGGGTCGAGGACGAATGCCGTGTCGTCCACCATGAAGGCGTAGGCATGGCGCCCGGGCATCAGGGGAACGGTCACCGACCAGAGGTCGCCACCGGGGGCCCGCGTGAGCGGCGTTGCCCTGGCATTCCATCCATTGAAGTCGCCGACGAGCGCGACATGGTGCGCGCCTTCGCCGCGAAATACGAACTGCCAGGCGAGTGGACGCATGACGGCGTCGGCGTCGGCGGCGAGTTGGACACCCGGGGCGGACGTGCTGCTCGGCGCGGTGGGCGCCGTGGCTGGCGCGGGCGCGGCCGAGCGCGCGGTGCCGCGAGCCAGATAACCGAAGACGCAGGCGGCGGCCGCGATCGCCGCGTAGCTCAGCCACCGGCGCAGCCGCGCCGGTGGTGGGCCGGTGTCGTCTCCGCGCCGCCGCGCGGCGATGGCGACCGCGGCCACCCGCTCGGCGGTGCCGGGGTCGACGGCGGGCAACGCGCGCAATTCCTCGATCGCGCGGTCGACCACGGGGGACAGGTTCGGCTCACTCATATGCCTGCTCCCGACTTCCCAGCGAAGCACGGAGCTGATCCGCCGCCCGCTTGGCCCGCATCTTGAGCGCCGATCGCTTCACGCCCGTCATGGTCTCGATCTCCTCGTACGAGAATCCGTCCACATAGTGGAGCAGGAAGACTTCCCGGTTGTAGTCCGGCACGCCGGCGAGTGCCTGCCGGACGGCGTCCCCCCACTCGTCCCGTCCGCTCGGCTGCACCGGCGCGGCGGCCACCGCGTCGGCCGCGCGCATCTCGTCGAGGCGTCGCGACACCCGCGCGTACGCGCTCGCATTGGCGTTACGGCAGCAGTTGCCGAGGATCTGGAACAGCCACGCCTCGAACCGCTGGCGTTCCTGGTAGCGCGGCAGCGCGCCGTAGACCCGCGTGAACGTCTCCTGCACGATGTCCTCGGCATCGGCCGGGTTCCGGAGCATGCTCCTCGCGAACCGGAGGCACCGGGCGTAGTACGCCTCCACGAGCGCGGTGAACGCATCGGCGTCCCCGAGCTTCGCGCGGTGGATCGTCGACGGATCGACACGCGTCGGAGTGGCGGTGTGCTTCAGCGGCGAAGGCGGTCTCAGTGGAGTGGTCCCGATCGAGTCTCCTCCAGCTTAACCGGATCGGCCGCGGTACGGTCACTCCAGACGGAGAGCCCCGCGGCATGGGGCCCGGCACCGGCGCGGCGGAGCCGGCGGGTGACGCGAGCCGGAACCCCACGGTTGGGCTCGTGGGGACGCCGGAGTCGAACCAACCCGAGGAGATCCAGCATGCGTCCATTCAGTGTGGTACTCACGTTGGTTGCGTTCGCCGCGTGTTCCGATTCGCCGGGGTGCGCGTCCACGGCGCCGTGCACCGACCTGCGTGCGACCGCGAACTCCGTAGCCGGTTCGTGGACCGAATCGCAGACGTGGCGGAACATCTCGCTGCAGGTATCGCTCGCGGCAAGGGACACCACGCTCACCGGGTCGGCCACGTATCGCGTGACCGGCGGCTCCACCGGCACCGCGACCGTGAGCGGGTATGTGTTCTGGCAGGATTCCGCATTCGTGCCGTCGGGGCACATGATGCCGGCGCATTCGGTGGTCGTTCTCGACTTCGCATTCGATGACGGCAACTCGGCGCGTTTCAACCAGGGTGTGCTCAGTGGGCCAAACACGCTCATCGGCGCGCTGACGTTCTCCGCCGCCGCCTCCGCCAGCTACGGTACGTCGTTCGTTCGCGCGGGACCGTGATGGCGGCGGGCCTGATCAGCGTTCTGGGAATGCCAACGAGAGCCGTCGCGCGCCGTGTTAGTATACTGGCTGGGGCGACGGGCCAACCTTTCGTCTCGGCGCCGCGTGCCCCCCACCGCAACCGAAACGGAGGCCCGCGTGTTCCGCCATCGTTTCGCGATCATCTCCTCAGTCTCGCGGCGCTGGCGCTTGTTGCGTCCGCCACGCTCGCCGGCGCGCAGACCGCCAAACCGACCACCTCGTTCACGGGCGACCTGGGCTACGTGGGCGCGTCGGGGAACACCAGGCTCACAACGCTCAGCATCGGCGACAAGATCGTTCATACCCGCGGCGCCTGGACGCTCACGCAGGCGGCGGCCTATGTGTACGGCAAGACGAACGGCACCGAGAGCGCCAACCAGTTCGGCGTGTCCGGGCGCGCCGACTGGGCGTTCCAGCCGCGACTCGGCCTGTTTGCCGCCGCGTCGTACGAGCGCAATCCGTTCGCCGGCTTCAAGCGGCGTACCGACGAGCTGATCGGTTTGCGCTGGAAGGCGGTGGTGGCGCCGCGCGACTCGCTGAGCGTGGACGCCGGCGGCGAATTCACGCAGCAAACGGACGTGTCGGGAATCAACGACAGCTATCCGGCGGCGCGTGCCGCCGCGGCCTACAAGCATGTCTTCAGCAAGCTCGCCTACTTCCAGCAACTGGCCGAGTACATCCCCAGCCTGCAGTCTGGTGGCGGCTACCGCGTGAACACGGAGTCGTCACTGGTGGCGCCCATCTCGACGCACGTCGGAATCAAGATGAGCTACGCGATCAAGTACAACAGCCAGCCGCCGGTGAACTTCGGAACGACGGACCGGCTGTTGACGGCCGGCGTGCAGATCTCGTACTAGGGCAGTTCGCGCCGCCGCCGCCGCCGCGGCCCTTCCTGGGCTTCGGCGGCGCGGCTTTGGTGGTCGAGCCCTTGGGTTTCGCGGTACGCGCGGGCGCCGCCTTGGTGGGTGGATTGGCCTCGCGCACCTTCTTCATCTGCTCGGGGTTGAGCGGCCGACCCGGGTTGGACTTCATCACCTTCGCCCGGTTGTCGAAGGTTGGAGTGGGTGGCGGAGGAGGCCGCTTGGTGATGATCGGCTGAGTCCCGCCGGCGCGCGGTTGCGCCGTGCGGCCGGTGGGCGGCTTTACATCCGGGCGCGGCTTCGCCACGGGCGGCGGCGGTTCGGCGCCGCGCCTGGGCTCCGCGGTACGCGGCGGCGTCACGTGAATCATCGGCGGACGCCGGCCCGCGGGTGGACGCGCCGAGGGCGGCCCGCCCGCCGCGGCCCGGCCCGTGGGCATGACCGGCGGATGTGACTGGACGCGTCCCTGCTCCCCATTGCGCACCTGCACCTGGGCACCGTCCACGCGATGTCCGGTGCGGAAGGTCTCCGTGGAGACGGCCGTGAGCCCGTTGTCGCGATGCGCGTACCGGATGCGACTGACGTCGGTGACGCGCACGAACCGGTCGATGTCGCGCACGCCGCGCACGTTGGCGGCGTTCACACGCCGCAGGTAGCGCGGCCCGTAGTGGTACCACGGAATGAACGGATCGCGCGGACCGAGCGGGAACCATGCCTGAATGCCGACGCGGATTCCTCCGTCACCGACGAACGCGACCAGTGCCGGCGAGTAGACAGGGCGCATGATGGGCCCTGGCACCCACGCCCAGCCGCCGCCCACTATCGCCCAGCGCCCGTAGTGGTAGGGCGCAAAGCCCCATGGTTCGCTGGCCACCCAGACCCAGCCCCACGGCTCGATCCACACCCAGTGTCCCATTCGGTACGGCGCCCATCCCTGGATCCCCGGCGGCGGATACCATACGAAGCCGTACGCGGGCGTATTGGCCCAACGTCCGTACTGCTGGAGGTCGGCGCAGCCGGGGATCTCACTGCTCATGTACTGGCCGCAATCCGCCGACGAATACCGGGCATCGCGGTCGGCGCTCCACGCGTCGAACAACGTGGGCACCGGCTGGTTCACGACGGCGAGATCCACCGGTCCGAAGCCCGTCAGCCGCACGGTCTGGTGGCCGCGCACCGTCTGGCCGAGCCCCGGGCCTTCGATGTCCACGGCGCCGTCGTCCACGCTGATCAGCGTATAGGCCGCGTTCTCCGGAATCTCGACGCGGTAGTGGCCCGGGTCGCGAATGGTGATGGCGCCGTTGGGCGTGTCGACCTCGATGGTGTCGCCGAAGTCCAGGCGATGCACCGTCAACCGGAGTGTGCCCTGCGCAAGCCCGATCTGCGCCAGCCGGTCGGTGAGATTGGTGATCGTGAAATCGGTGGCGTCGCCGATGCGCGCGGTGAACGCGCCCGCTTCCAATTCGGCCTGCGACCGGACGTCGGTGTAGAGACGGTCACCGGTGGTGAGCGAGTAGTTGAGGGGGACGACGCTCCATATGGTGTCGCCCGCGGCTTGCAGCGAGACCGTGCCGTCCGCGGCGCTCACACGTGCCACGCGTCCCGGTGCATCGTCGGTGTCGGGGAGCTGCGCGCGTGCCGCGCGCGCCACTCCGGCAAGCAGGACCATGGTCGGGACGATGGTCCGGCAGAGGGACCGCGGGGCGATCCCGAACGCGCGGGTCTGTGGCGTCATACGACGCTCCGGGGGTGGGCGTTATAAGTCACTAACCGCGAACCCGATCGGAGTTCCCGACGGGAACGCCTCTCCGGTTCTACAATACCATACCGCGCCGCGCCGAACAGTCGGAAGAAGGTCCCGGATGTGGAAAGGGGAAGTGGTTGGTCGGGATGCGGACGGCGCGGTGCGGGCGCCAGAATGTCAGGTGGGAGACAGCCCCGGGCTGGACGTCAAGTCGTGTGCGCCCAATGTTTTGGGGGGCGCCGGAAAACTGCCGGTGACGTCCCGATTGATCCATCGCGTCCAGGGGCTATACTTTCCGGGCATCACTTCCCGCAGGCGTGATCGGCCGACCCGACTCCACCGACGCGACGTGCGTGCAGGGAGACAAGCTCCATTCGCCGTCCGCCGCCAATCTGATCGGCCCTCCAACCCCGCCGAGATGCGCATTTGCCTGGTTACGCCATACGATCTCTCTCATGACGGCGGCGTCAACCGACATGTGATCACCCTCGCCCAGGCGTTACGACGGCTGGGCCAACATGTGCGCGTGCTCGGCCCGGCAAGCGGCGAGACGCCGGCCCGTTGCGACGGCCTGCCGGGGGTGGTGCCGGTACGCGGCAACGGCTCGCGGGCGCGGGTGGGGCTGCTGTCGTCCAAGCGCGCCGTCCGGCGCTACCTCGAGAACGGGTGCTTCGACCTCGTCCACGTGCACGAGCCGTGGGTGCCGGGGCCGGCGCGCTACGCGGTGCAGTGCGCGCAGTCGCCGCTGGTGGCAACCTTCCATACGTTCGCCGAGTGCGAGCCGCGGATGGCGTCGTTCGTGCGGCGCGTGCTGGCCCGCCCGTTGCATCGCCTGAGCGTGGGGATCGCGGTCTCGAACCCGGCCGCGGACTACGCGCGCCGCATCTTCGACGGTCCCATCCGGATTCTGCCCAACGGCATCGATCCGACGGCGTTCGCCGAGCCCCATGCGCCGCACGCCGCGGACGGCACCGGGCTGTCGCCCCGCGCGCCCGGTCCGCTGCGGCTGCTGTTCGTGGGCCGGTTCGACGAACCGCGCAAGGGACTGCGGCACCTGTTGGCGGCGGCGGCGCTGCTGCGCGAGCGCGGGCGCGAGTTCGAACTGCGCGTGGTCGGCCCCGGCGATCCGCTGGGCTTCGGCGATCTGGCCCGCCGGTCGGGCGCCACCTTCGTGGGGCGCGTGGACGACCATCAACTGGCCGCGATGTACCACTGGTGCGACCTGTTCTGCGCCCCGTCCACGCACGGTGAGAGCTTTGGCGTGGTGCTCATCGAGGCGATGGCCAGCGGGCGTCCCGTGGTGGCCAGCGACATTCCCGGATACCGCGACGCCGCGGCCGGCGCCGCGATCCTGGTGCCGCCCGGCGATCCCGCAGCGTTGGCCGACGCCATCGTCCGCACCGCCGACGACGAGTGGCTGCGTCATGCCGTGGTGGGGCGCGGCTGGCACCGCGCCCACCAACTGGCCTGGAGCCGGGTGGCCCTCTCTCTCAACGAAATCTACGAAGACGTGACGGCGATGCGGGTGCTCGACCGCGGCGCCGTCGGCGTTCCGGCGTGACGGACGGTCCGGTCGTCACAACCCGGTTCGAACGCACTCCCGGCCTCTCGCGGATCATCATTCCCTTTGTCCGCGGGCTGGGGCGTTGGTACTTCCGGGCCCGTGTAGTCGGCGACGAGCACATCCCCGCCGACCGCCCGGTGATCTATGTGACCAAGCACCCGCGTTCCTTTCTCTATCTGGAGACGGTGCTGCTCGCCGTCGTGACGTTCTGGGACAACGACCGACCGGCCATTCGCGTGCTCGAGAAGACGGGGACCTCACTCCACCGCACGCCCCTGATCGGATGGATGCGCCGCAACGTGAACGCCGTGCCGGCCACCGAGGCCCACGCCCTGGCCGCGCTCGGCAACGGCGAGTCGCTGCTGATCTTTCCCGGTGGCGCCCGCGAACTCTACGGTCCCCGCGACACGATTCGCTGGGAGGGGCGCACCGGCTTTGCGCGGCTGGCGATCGCCGCCGGCGTACCGGTGCTCCCGTTCACCATCGCCGGCGCCGACCGGCAGCATCTTGGCAGGCTGCGCGTGGGCGGGTCGAGTCTCTGGCTGCCCCCCTTTCCGCTGCCCGTGCGGTTGGAGTATCGATTCGGCGAACCCATGCAGCCGGCCGAAGGCGAGGCGCCGGCCGCGTTCGCGGCGCGGGTGGAGGCGGCCACACGCGAACTGATCGCGGCGGGCGGGCGGAGCGCGGCGTGACGGGCATCGACGATTCCGGCCCGACGCTCAACCCGACGTTGCATCGGAAGAACTCCGGCTACCTGCGCGTGGCGCGTTGGGTGTCGCGCTACCACCGCACGCGCGTCGAGGGCACGCCGCCCACGGGCCAGTGCATCTATGTGACGCACCACGGGGCGGGATACCTGAGCGGCGACCTGTCGATTGCCATCTACCACCTGGCATGGAGCGACTGGTTCGAACACGGCGGCGCGCCGCGCCCGTTGGCGGTGGCCGCGGTGCAGGGGCATGCACTGGAGCGCGCCATCCCCGTCATCGCGCGGCTCAAGCGCGACGTGGGGCTCATCGATCCGTCGGAGCGGTCGTGCCTGCGCGCGCTGGAGGAGGGACGCCAACTGTTGCTCACGCCTGGCGGCAGCCGCGAGTCCACGCCGCGTGCGCGCGGCTACCGCCTGCGGTGGAACGATCGCTATGGCTTCGCCCGGTTGGCGGTGCGCACGGGCGTGCCGCTGGTTCCGCTGGCGACGGTGGGCGGCTTTGCCGCGTACCCGGGGTTCACGCTCGGCCGCTTCTCGTTCTGGAGCCCGCTGCCGCTGCCGGTGCGGCTGGACATCGCCATCGGCGATCCGATCGAGGTGGAATGCGATCCGGAGCACGCGCGCGACGTCGCGGTGTTGAAGCCCGTACACGCGCGCGTGCGGCAGGCGACGCAGGATCTCTACGATCGCCTGCTGGCCCGGCGCGGAGGCCGGGCATGACGCGCACGCTCGTCACCGGCGATTGGCACCTGGGTACGTACAGCCCGCCGGCCCACCGCGCGCTGGCGCTCGGCTTTCTCCGCTGGGGCGCCGACGCGGCCGACCGGATCGTGCTCAATGGCGACATCTTCGAGGGGCTCTTCGAATCGCCGGCACGGGCCGAGCGCGCGCACCCCGAGGTGGCGGCGCTGATCGGCGATCTGGCGCGCGCCGGTACGCTGCGGCGCACGCAGGGCAACCACGATCCGGAGGGCGGGGTGCCGTCGGTGGTGCTCCAGCACGCCCGGCTGGGCCGCGTGCTGGTGGCCCACGGCCACCTGGCCGATCCGGTGCACGTGTCGTCGGTGGGAAACTTCGGCGACGGGATCTCACGGCGGTTCGGTCACCTGTCGTTGGTGCGTGGGGCGGCGTGGGTGGCGGAGTCGTTCGTGGCCGGCACGATGGCGGTGCCCGTGGACCGCATGTTCCGGCGCAAGTGTCTGGCGCTGGTGGCCCGCGAGGGATGCACCTTCGGCGTGTTCGGCCACAATCATCGCCGGCATCTCGTGCCGGGCGATCCCTATGCGAATGCCGGACGCCTGCGGCGCTCGCGCCTGGAGTACCTGCTGCTCGATGACGCCGGCCCGTCGTTGCGCGACTTCACCGTCGGCGACGCGACGGCGGGCGTGGCCGCGGCGTCGTGATCGCGTCGGTGCTGGCGTTCCTGGCGCGCTGGCAGTATCTGGGCGCGTTCGTCGGGATCTTCCTCGAAGAGTCCGGCGTGCCGCTGCCGGTGCCGGGCGACGTGTTCATCGCGGCGCTCGGGGCCTCCGGACGGGCGGGCCACGCCACCTTTCTGATGACCACGCTGGTGGTATTCACGGCGACGCTCAGCGGCAGTACGATCCTGTTCGAGCTGTCGCGCCGCCTGGGCCATCCGTTGCTGCTCCGCGTGGGACGTCGATTCGGATTCGACGGCGCGCGGGCCGACCGCGTGGAAGTGTGGCTCAAGACGCACGGGTCGGTGACGGTGGCGCTCGGGCGGTTGGTGCCCGGCTTCCGCATCGTGCTCACGGTGGCGGCGGGTGCCCTGCACATGGGGCGCGTGAACTTCCTGGTGGGCGCGGCCGCGGCGTCGGTACTCTGGGCGGCCATCTACTACTGGTTGGGCTACGCGCTTGGTGCGGGCGTGACGCAGATGATCCGGACCGCGGCGGGCCGTGCGTACCACAACCCCGAGGTTGCGGCGGCGCTCGTGGTGGTGGCGGTGCTCGCCATCGCGGCAATCATCGGGACGGTGGTATGGAAGCGGCGGTCCTCCCGGGAGGCGAAAGCCGAGGAAGCAGCGTCAGGGCCCCCGTCGGACGGGGAATCGCCGCGTTGAAAGCTCGCCGCAACCTCTGCGGGGCGACTTCCGTAGGGATGCCCGAGACGCGGCGCGTTTCGCCCGTGGCGGGGTAGGGAACAGCCGCATACGTTTTGAATCTGCCGCCGGAGGGGGCGGGCACCATTTCCGGGTGCACGCATGTCGGCGGCGCACACCGCTCGAGGCTCCGATGTCCGATACGTCCAGAAAGTGGGCCGGTCGCGCCATCCAGGTGGTGCTGCTGTTCGCGGCGCTCGCCTTCGTTGGGAACTGGTTTCGCTCGCGCTTCGCGTCGGCGCGCCACGATACGCACGTGGCGGCGCTCCAGGCCGCGCCCGATTCACTCGGCCCGGGCGACCTGATGATTCTGAATGCCGACAGTACCGTGGACCTGACGCTGGCGGGCGATCGGATATGGGCCGGGCTGTCGCCCAAGATGGTGGCCAAGGTGCGGGCCGACCTGGACACCACGCAGCACGCCGACACGGGGCTGGGCGGGAGCATCGCGAAGCTGGTGAAGAGGTCCGTGGCCGGCGCCATCGGCACGCACGCCGTCTACCGGCTGGCCGATCTGCGTGACGTACGCTACGAGAACGGGCGGCTGATTTTCGACTGGAAGTCGGGTGGCCACGACACGATGTTCAAGAACACGAACGTCAATGGCGACCGCGCCGACGACAGCTTCCGGAAGGAAGACGCCGAACGATTCATCGCCGCGGTACACGCCCGCCAGAAGCAGTTGGGACTTCCCTGAACCATCGAGCCATGCTGAACCTCGTCGCAGCCGTTCTGGCCTTTGGAAGTCCGGCTGGGCGGGCCGCGCCGCAAGCGGCCCCGCCGGCCATCCGGCATGTGTTCGTGATCGTGCTCGAGAACCAGGCCTACGAATCGACCTTCGGCGCCGACTCGCCAGCCCCGTATCTGGCCGACACGCTGGTGCGGGCCGGCGCGTTTCTCCGGCAGTACTACGGCATCGGCCACGCCAGCCTCGACAACTACATCGCGATGGTGAGCGGCATCGCGCCCAACCCCCACACGCAGGGCGACTGCGGGCGATACGTGGAGTTCGTCCAGACGGGCACGGCGCCCGACGGCCAGCCCATCGGAAGCGGCTGCGTGTATCCGGCCGGTGTGCCGACCATCGCCAACCAACTCATGGCGCGGCATCTGAGTTGGAAGGCGTACATGGAGGACATGGGCAAGGATCCCTCGCGCGAGTCCGCCACCTGCGGGCACGCCGCGATCGGCACGTCCGACCGCACCGAGCGCGCAACGCCGACGGACCAGTACGCCGCCAAACACAACCCGTTCGTGTACTTCCATGCGATCGTCGACGAGCCGGTGTGCCACACCAACGTCGTTCCACTCACGGCGCTGGCCGCCGATCTGCGGTCCGCGGCGGCGACGCCGAACTACCTGTTCATCGCGCCGAATCTCTGCCACGACGGGCACGACCGCCCATGCCGCAACGGGGAGCCGGGCGGCCTGGTGTCGGCCGACCGATTCCTGGCCGAGTGGGTGCCGCGGATCATGCGCTCGGCGGCGTATCGCGACGGCGGACTGATCATCGTCACCTTCGACGAAGCGCAGAGCGGGCACAAGGAGGCGTGCTGCAACGAGCCGACCGGCCCGAACACGTCGTCGCCGGGGGTTGGCGGTCCGGGGGGCGGGCGCACCGGAACCGTCCTGTTGTCGCCGTTCATCCGGCCGGGCACGGTATCCGACGTGCCGTACAACCACTACTCCATGCTCCGCAGCGTGGAAGACCTCTTCGGCCTGCCGCACCTGGGCTATGCGGGCCGGCAGGGTCTGGTGCCCTTTGGCGACGACGTCTACACGGGGTCCGCGTCCTTGAGGCCCACCAGTTCGAGGAGCTTGAGCGCATTGCTCGACGTCGCCTTGCCCGGGCGCAGCCGGTAGTCGAAGGTCATCGACGCGCTCCCATTGGCGCGCGAGAACTCCTCGCGGAAATGCACGTGCCGCGACAGGGGCGCGAGTCCGGTATCGTCCACCAACTGGAGGTCGTGCGTGGACACGGCGCCGATGGCGCCGGTGCTCACGAGATGGCGCAGCACGTGGCGCGCCGCCACGGTGCGCTCGGCGGAATTGGTGCCGTGCAGGATCTCGTCGAGTAGGTAGACGAAGGCGCGGCCGTTGCTCGGCGCCACCGCGTCGGCGGCATCGACCACCGACTTCAACCGCTCCAGCTCGGCCATGAAGTAGCTCACTCCGCGCTGCAGCGAGTCCTGCACGCGCATGCTGGTGTGCAGCAGGGCGGGTGGATGGCGGAAGCGACGGGCGCAGACCACCGATCCGGCCTGGCTCAGCACCAGGTTGAGTCCGATGGCGCGGAGGAGCGTGCTCTTGCCGGCCATGTTCGACCCCGTCACCACGAGGATCGTGCCTGCCGGACCGACCGTCACGTCGTTGCGCACGCCTGCCTCGTCGGCGAGCAGCGGGTGGCCGAGCGCCTCGGCCTCGATGGCCGGTGCCGGCTGGTCGGTGAGTTCCGGGAAGGTCCAGTCGGGATTGTCGTGCGCCAGCGTGGCCAGCGCCGACAGGCTCTCCATCTCGCCGAGCGCGGCCATCCAGTCGGCCACGCGCGCGCCCGAGCGCCGCTGCCACCGCTCGATGAGGTGGGCGACGTGGAAGTCCCAGAGTGTGAGCGTGTTCACCGCGAAGTAGAGCATCGGCGACAATCGGAGTTCGGTGCTGTCAGCGAGCGCCGTGAGCCGTCGCATCTCCTCGTCCGCGGGCGCCGGCGTGGTGAGCCGGTCGCGGATGGCCGCCAGCAATGGGGCGTCGAACCGCTGATCGGCCACCACGCGCGCCATCGTGCTGTAGCGTCGGAGCATGTTGGCGCGCCCCACCACCGGATTGAAGCAGTCGGCGAGCCGGCGGGAGCGGTTGCTCACCAGCAGCCATCCGGCGAGCGCGGGCGCCACCCACCATGCGTGTGGCGTCATGCCCGCGATCTGCGCCACGAGGAGGACGACGGTGGCGGTGGGGATCAGTACCGTGAGCGCGAGGAGCCAGGGCTTGGCCAGCAGCCAGGCGTCACCCGCTGCCCACCGCGTGAGTGCGCCCAGCGCTTCGCCGCTCACCGTGACGCGCATGCCGGCGACGGCCAACTCCTCGCGGAAGACATCGCGTTCGCGCAACTCGGCCACGGCACGCTGGCGATCGCGGATGGTGGCCGGGTCGGCCGGCGCCACCAGCCATTGGCGCAAAGTCGCTCGTCCCGGGGCGGCGCTCATGGCCGGCATCAGCTGTACCACCGATGCATCGCCGAACAGGTCGAGGTCCACCGCGTACGGATGACTGGCCGGTTCCACCACCCACGGACGCGAGGGAATCTGCTCCCAGGCGCGGGTGACGCGATGCACGCCTTCGTCGGCCAGGGCCAGCAGGTCGCCGGTGTGCTGCAGCCGTGTCTTGGCGCGGTTGCTGGCGCGCACGAGGGCGAGGAAGCCGGCCAGCGCGGCCAGGGCGGCGGCGAGCCAGACGGCGCGGTGCGCATCGGCGGTGGCCCAGCGGGCGAACAGCAGGCCGGCGGCGGCGAACGCCAGCAGGCGCAGGTTGCCCAGCCGGTCCACGGTAGCCGATTGTCCGGCGCGACGCGTGCCGAGGTCGGTGGCGCGGGCGGCGTAGACGGATCGGACGTCGGCGGAAGTTGCCATGTGTGGAAGATGGCGACCGGCGGCGATTCGCGCGCGGGGTGGCGGAACGCGGGCGGCGTGCCCGTGCCGTCAGTTGCCGAACTTCTCGATCAGATCGGCGTAGGCGTCGAGCGAACGCATGAAATTGTAGCGCGGGTCCCGCTCGATCTCTTCGATGGTGATGGCCTTGCCCGTCAGCGCACAGCGGAGTTCGTCGAGGGTGCTCGCGGCATCGCGGCTGAGGGCATAGGCGCGGGCACGTTCGCGACAGTTGCCCGCCGAGCGCGGACGGATCATCTCGGCTACGGTGAGCATGGCGAGGGCTCGCGACGGATCCTGCACCTTGATGTAGGCCTCGGGCTCGTAGAAGGACGCCTGCACGTACAGCTCGGCCAGGCGGCGGTCGGCCCAGATGGCCCGCACCGAGTCCTGAGGGTCGGCCGCCCACTGCTGGAACTGGACGATTCGCAACTCGCCGGCGAGCCGTCGCAGATCGGGCACGCCGGGGTGCTGCCGCACGCCCAGAAGCGTGGCGCCCATGGCGCGCTGCACACCAGGCGTACTCCGGCGCAGGGAGTCCCGGTCCACGCGCCACCGGCGCACGGCGGGCGAGCTGTCGAGCGCGGCCAGCTCCGCGCGCGCGCTGGTGAGCGCGTGTAACCCCTGCCACGCGGCCGCGATGTCGGCCCACTGGACGGCGGCCTCGCCCGGGCGGCCCGATGCCGCGGTGGCGATGGCGCGGGCCGAGTCGAGGGCGAACACGGAATCCACGAGCAGCGAGTCCATCGGGCGCAGCTTCCGCGCCATGGCACGCGCCTCGAGCCAGCCCATGTCCTGCGCCAGCAGCGATTCCGGCGGCCACCGGTGCCCGCCGCGGAAGGCGTCGGCGCGGACGGGTGCCCCGAGCGCACGGAGCGTGTCAGCGGCAGCCAATACCTCGTCGTAGTTGAAGCCGCTGTCACCGGCCGCCATCGCCACGTCGAACGGCGGTTTGCCACCGAACTTGCTTCGCCACGCCGAATCGCCGGGCATCGAGGCGCCCGCCGAGATGATGCCCGCCACATGTCCGCCGGCGCCGTAGGCGAACACCCATGTATCGCGCGCGGTGCCCGAGAAGCCGGCCAGATAGATGCGGGAGGTGTCGATGCGGAATGTGGCGAAGGCATCGTCGAGCATCAGATTCACGGCCCGCTCGTTGGGCGCGGTCGCCAGGTCGCTTCGCGTGTCGTAGCTGCTCATCACCACCCACCCCAGCCGCTCGGCCGCCGGCACCATCAGCGCGATGGACTGCCGGGCATTCCCCCGTGGATCGAGCACCAGGAGGAGGGGCACGGGGGAAGTGCCCGTGTAACCGCGCGGCACGTACGCCGCATAGCGGAAGGCGCTGTCGCGCCGCGCGACGAGCGGGGCGAGCACGGATCCCTTGTAGGCGCTGTCGATCGCCTGGCCGGCTGCGGGGGCAGCGGTCAGGGCGGCGGCGACGACGGCGAACACGGTGGCGAGCGCGATGCGTAGGGGGCGCATGGGAGCGGCCTCAGCGGACAGGTGGGTCGTTGCCGCACAACATTACAGCATTCGCCGCCGGGCGCGAACGGTTCCCGGGATCCTTACAGGGCGCTTACCGGCGCCTCCAGGGCCAACACCGCGAACGACGCGAGCCAGTGCTCGCCCATGTAGTCCCCGGCCACGTGGGGGAGGCTGGCCGCCAGGTGACGGGCGGCCGCGTCTCGCGCCACCTGCACGCGCGGATCGTCCGGCGGCAGTGCCCCGGCCATCGACCGCCAGCACCAGGCGCGCGTGAGGTTGAGACCGTCCAGGTGCGCGATCTTGCCGTCGGTGCGGTCGCTCACGTGCGCGGGCCGGAAGAGCGTGGCCGGCTCCCGCTCCGCGATGCGCGGCAGGAAACGCTCGAGCCAGTCCGCGAATCCGCGCGGCGGCATCATGCGTCGCATGCACTCGGCCTCGATGAGGGCCGACGACAGGAAATCGTCACCCCCGGGTTCCCACGCCTGACAGTCGGCGTCATCGCCGTACCAGGCGTTGGCCTTCTCGCGCAGCAGGTCGGCGAGCGCGGCGTCGCCGGCCACCGTGGCGTAGTCCATGGCGAGCGTGAGCGCGAACGCGGTGTTGAAGTGGGTGCCGACGCGCACAGGGTAGGTGGCCCTGGGCAGAAAGTCGTGGAACCGCTGTACGAATTCGGCGACCAGCGGCCCGAGCGCCTCCGACCAGCGACGGCCGTCCGGCGTGGTGTGCCGGGCGAGTTCGCCGCCGAGCATGAGGAGCCATGCCCACCCGTACGGCCGCTCGAACCCGCCGCGCAAGGGCTGCTGCAGGTAGGCGACCTCGCCGGCCACGTGCTGAGGCGCGAGGTATGCGTCGAACTGCGCGCGAATGCGCGGCGCCGCGTCGAACGTCGGGAAACGGCGATACAACCGCGCCAGCATCCAGTAGCCGTGCACGCACGAATGCCAGTCGAAGCTGCCGTAGAAGATGGGGTGCAACGCGAAGGGTCCGCGGACGTCGTCGACGCCGTTGAGCACATGATCGAGCTTGTTGGGGTACTCGCGCGATACATGCCCCAGCGCGATGGTCGCGAAACGGGAGGCGGTGGCGACGGTGAGCGTCGCGTTGGAAGGATCGAGTTCGGCGGTCATGGTCAGTACCGGAACACCAGGAAGTACATGAGGAGAATGTTCGCCCCGAGCAGGATGATGCCGGTGGGTATCTGCACCTTGATCACGCCGTTCTCGTCGGGGAGTTCGAGCAGGGCCGCGGGGACGATGTTGAAGTTGGCGGCCATCGGCGTCATCAACGTGCCGCAGTAGCCGGAAAGCATGCCGATGGCCGCCATGATGGCCGGGTCGCCACCGAACTTCGCGACGATGAGCGGCAGCCCGATGCCGGCGGTCATCACGGGGAAGGCCGCGAACGCGTTGCCCATGATGATGGTGAACAGCGCCATGCCCACGGCGTACGTCACCACGACCACGAACGCGTGGTTCAACGGAATCCAGCGATTGACGAGTGTGGAGACCACGCCGCCAACGCCGGCGATGGCGAACAGGGCCCCCAGGGCGGCGAGCATCTGGGGCAGCACGGCGGCCCATCCCACCGAGTCCATCAGCCGGCGGGCCTCCCGGATGGGCGACGCCAACGGCGCGCGGAGCATGATCATCCCGGCCACCAGCGACACCACCGTCGCGAGCCCGAGCGAGATAACGGTGATCTGCTTGGGATCGACCAGGGGCGCGCCGTGAAACTGCAGGTGCTTGAAGGCGCCGGTGCCGGCGAGCGTGACAGCGGGGATGAGCAGCGCGGGAATGAACAGTCGATTGCCCCACCGGCGCGCGCTGGCCTCGCGCTGCTCGCGCGTGGCCGACTCGGCGCCACTGCCGCCCAGGCCGCCGATGCTCGACACGAGAACCATGCCGATGACCAGACAGCCATTGGTGAAGTCGGAGAGGTGCGAGCCGATCAGAAATGTGATGGCGTAGATGCCCCAGAAGAGGAGCTTGTTGTAGCGCTTGCGGTCGCCGGCGTCGAGCAGGTTCACGATCGCGATGCCGGCGAGCATCAGCCCCATGAGCAGGTACACGGATTCGAGGGTGATCATTGGGCCGCGTCCCCCCGCCGCTCCGGTCGGGCGGCCTGACTGTCCGGCTGACCGTCCGACGGTCCGCGTTCCCGAATGTCCGACTCTCGCTTCAGGCTCCGGTCCAGCATTGCCAGCCGCACGAAGTGAACGGCCGTCGCGCAGAGCGCGGTGGGCACGGCCCACTTGGCGAGTGTCGTCGCGGCCACGTCGATGCCGTTCTGGGCCAGGAATCCCTTGATGAGCAGGATAGAGCCGATGGCGATGAAGATGTCCTCGCCGAAGAAGACACCGATGTTGTCCACCGCCGCGGCGTGGGCGCGGATGCGGTACCGCGTCTTGTCGGGCAGGTCGCCGAACCGGCTCTCAGCCGCGCCCTCGGCCATCGGCGCGAGCAGGGGGCGCACCATCTGCGCCTGTCCGCCCAGCGAGGTGAGCCCGAGCGCGGCGGTGATTTGTCGCAGCGCCATGTAGGCCATCAGCACGCGACCCGTGGTGGCCGCGTGGATGCGCGAGATCATCTCGCGCGCGCGTTCCTTGAGGCCGCTGCGTTCGAGCAGGCCGATTATCGGCAGCACCATCCAGACGATGGCCACGTACCGGTTCTCGGTGAACGCCTTGCCGAAGGCGGCGATCACATCGTGCAGGCCGAGTCCACCGGCGAGACCGGTGACGATGCCCGCCACCGTGACGACGAGCAGCGCGTTGATGCGCAGCGCGAACCCGATGACGACGACGAGGACTCCGAGCAGGGTGAGCATGGGGCGAGAAGCTACCCCGTGGCAGGACGCTCCGGCAAACCGAGTATGGGGATCGAGATGGCGTGAGGGATGGCGTTGCGGGGATTCCGGAGTGACACTTCATCACATCGGAGGAGACCCCCAATGCAGATCCAGCGATTCGTCTACGCCGCGGCCTGCGCCGCCGGCATCGGCCTGTGCGCCGGCGGCGCCGCCGCCCAGCACGATCACGGTGACATGGCGGCCGCTCAACCCGCTGCCGCCGCCATGCCCACCGAAGCGGGGCAGGGCGCGTTCGCCGCCATCCAGCAGATCGTGCGCATCCTCAAGGCCGACTCGACCACCGACTGGTCGAAGGTGAACCTCGAAGCGCTGCGCCAGCATCTGATCGACATGAACGACGTCGTGCTGCACGCCCAGGTGGCGCAGCGCAACGTCGCGGGCGGCTTCGAGGCGGACGTGACCGGGCAGGGGCGCACCACCGCGGCCATCCGCCGCATGCTCACGGAACACGCCCGGATGATGGAGATGATCGGGGGCTACCACATACGCACCAGTCAGATTCCTGACGGCGCCCATCTAGTGGTCACGGCCCTCGACGCGAACGACGCGCGCTCGGTGGCCGAGCTGCGCGGTCTCGGCTTCATCGGCATCCTGGCGGATGGCGATCACCATCCCATGCACCACCTGGCGTTGGCGCGGGGCGAATCCATGATGCACGACCAGCGATGAGCACGACGACCGACACGAAGTCGTGACCGATCGGGTCTCGATGCTACTGGGCCACACTCTAGAATTGACGTCATGATCATCTCCGTCCTCCTCGTCGCTCTGCTGCAGCAGACGGGCGCGCAACTGCCGCAGCGTACCGTGCCCGACCGGGGCGTCATCGCCACTGACCAGCGCGTGACGCCCGCCGGCGTGCAGACCGTGTTCACCGGCCGCGTGGCCGGCGTGCGATTCGCCGGTTCGGACAGCCGCCTGTGGGTGGCCGTGCCGCGGGCCGCCTACGAACTCGATTGGCGCGACAATCGCGTGCTCGCCACCGTGCACTTCGACGGAACGCCGGGCGTGCACGGCGTGGCGATCGATCCGCGCACCGGGCGCGTGCTGGTGTCGTCGGTGGGGCGGTTGCCCGCCGGCATGGAGAACAGCCGCACGCCCGGCACCGGCGCCATGCGTCGCGGGCGGGCGGTGGCGCAGCTCACGGCCTACGCCTCCGGCCCGTCGGTGGGCGATTCCGCGGTGGCCACGATGAACTCGGGCGGGCTCGGCTCGTACATGGCAGGCGCGCCGGCTGTCGCGCGCCGGGCCAACGCGTCGGGGCATCGCGTGGCCGTGCTCCCGCTTCCCGCCAACGACCAGTTGGCGATTGTGGACGCGGATTCGGGCACCGTGCTGCGCATGCTCGACGTGGGCGTGCTCCCCGTGGCCGCGGTGATCGCCGAGGACGGCAGCACCGCCTGGATCAGCAACTTCGGCGGCCCCAAGCCGGCGAGCGGCGATCGCGCCGCGCGCCAGTGTTGCGATCCGATGGCCGAGCCGGTGCGCGTCGATGCCCGCGGCATCGCCGAACCGGGCACGGTGGCGCAGATCGACCTCGCCACCGGGCAGATCCTGACGAGCGTGGTCGTGGGGCGGCACCCCACCGGGATCGTCTGGGATCAACCTCGCGAGCGGTTGTTCGTGGCCGACGGCAACTCCGATGCCATCACGATCGTGAATACGCGCACCGGCGCCGTGCGCGAGACGATGCGGGTGACGCCGTTCACGGAAACGCGCCTCGGCCTTGCACCCACCGCGGTGGCGCTCGCGCCCGATGGCCTCACCCTGTACGTGGCGTTGGGCGGGCTCAACGCGGTGGCGGTGTACGACGTGTCCACCGGCGCGGTTTTGAAGGGGCTGATTCCCACGGGCTGGTATCCGTCGTCGCTCGACGTGAGCCCCGACGGATCGACGCTCGCCGTCGGCACGCTGCTGGGCGTCGGCGCGGGGACGGGCACCACCTCGGGGTCGCCGGGCAAGACGGCGCGCCAGGTGTACGCGGTGCGGGGCTCGGTGAACGTGATTCCCGTGCCCACCGACGCCGAGCTTGCGGCGTACACCACGTCGGTGGCGCGCAACAACCGGCTCGTGCTCGCCGGGCGTGGGGCGCAGGCCACTGCGGCGCCCAGGAGCGGCGAGCCGCCGCGGGCCGTACCCGAGCGGCCGGGCGAACCGTCCCTCATCCAACATGTCGTCTTCATCGTGCGCGAGAACCGCACGTACGATCAGGTGCTCGGCGACCTGGGGCGCGGTGCCAGCGACAGCTCGCTGGTGATCTTCGGCCGGGACGTGACGCCCAATGCGCATGCGCTGGCCAACCAATACGTGCTGCTCGACCACTTCTTCGCGTCGGGGGGCAACTCGGCAGACGGCCACCAGTGGCTCACCCAGGCGAATGAAACCGACTATCCCATGTGGCCGCTCTATCAGGGGCGGAGCTATCCGTCGGAAGGGGACGACGCGCTGACCTATTCGCTGGGCGGCTTCCTGTGGGAGACGGCCCAGGCGAAGGGGAAATGGGTGTCGGTGTTCGGCGAGTACGCGCCGGCCCCGTCCGATTCCATCTCCTCGGTGCGGCGGGATCTGCTGGCCCAGTATCGCGATTCGGCGGCGCACTCGCCTGCGTATTTCCGCCAGCTGGCACGCAGTCGCTACGACACGCACTCCGACATACCGTCGCTCGATCGCGTGCTGGTGCGCGAGTATCCGGGGTGGACGCAGGAGATGCCCGACGTGGTGAAGGCCGACATCTTCGACGAGCATGTGAAGGAATGGAACGCCGCGGATTCGATGCCGAACCTGGTGATGGTGATCCTGCCCAGCGATCACACCAACGGCACCGCCCCCGGTTGGAGCACCCCCCGCGCGTCGGTGGCGGACAACGACCTCGCGCTGGGGCACATGGTGGAGGCGCTGTCGCATTCGACGTTCTGGCCGTCGATGGCGATCCTGGTGGTGGAGGATGACGCCCAGAACGGCGTCGATCACATCGATGGGCACCGCACGGTGGCCCTCGCCATCTCGCCGTACGCCCGCCGGCACGTGATCGACAGCACCTTCTACAGCCAGCCGAGCATGGTGAAATCCATCGAGCTGATGCTGGGGCTGCCGGCGATGAGCATGTTCGATCTCGTGGCCACCGACATGCGCGCCAGCTTCCTCGACGCGGGGGCGGGGGCGGCGCCCGATCTCACGCCCTACACGGCGATCGTGCCCCGGCAGTCCATCTACGAGGTGAACCGGCGTGTGGGGCAACTCACGGGCCCTGCGCGTGCGGCGGCGCTGGCCTCGGCGCGCATGCGCCTGGACGTGCCCGACGCGGCGCCGAGCGACGAACTGAACCGCATTCTGTGGCACGACATTCGCGGCTGGCAGACGCCGTATCCGGGCGTGCATCACTCGCTGTTCTTCCCGATGTCGGTGGATCTCTCGGACGGAGAGCGCGAGGAACGCGGGGCTTCACGCCCACCGCGCGACCCGTAGCGGGGGGGCGGGGCAGGACGGCCGCGGATTGGCTATCGTACGAGCATGCGAGTCCTGGCCGGAGACGTGGGCGGAACCAATGCGAGGATGGCAATCGTCGAGCTCGGCGACGGGCCGGCGCACGTCGAGCACGAGCGCGAATACGCCAGCGCCGACGCCGACGGCTTGGCGCCCATCATCACCCGGTTCGCCGACGAGGTGGGGGAGCTGCCCGCCCGGGGGTGCATCGCGATCGCGGGCCCTGTGGTCGGGGACCGGGTGCAGGCGACCAACCTGCCGTGGATGGTCGACCGCGCCGAGGTGGCACAGGCAGTCGGGATCGATGGGCTGGGGCTGATCAACGATTTCTTTGCGGTGGGCGTGGGACTCGAGTTCCTGGAGGCTGCGGATGTCGTGACGCTGCAGCAGGGCGAACCGGTGGACCACGGGCCGGTGGCGTATCTGGGCGCGGGGACGGGGCTCGGCGTGGGCTTCCGGCTGTGGGGCGACGAGCGATACCGCGTGTACGCGTCCGAGGGCGGGCACGTGGACTTCGCGCCGCGCAACCGACTGCAGGACGGACTGCTGAGCTTTCTGCGCGGCAAGTACGGACGTGTGTCGAACGAGCGCATCCTGTCGGGCGCCGGACTCGCCGATCTCTACGTGTACCTGTCCACCGTAGCCTCCGTGGCCGCGCCGCAGCCGGCCATCGAACGCGAGATGGGCGAGCAGGATCCGGCGGCCGTCGTCACCGCGCACGCCCTGGCCGGCGACGACGCGCTGTGCAGCAATGCGCTGGACCTGTTCGTGTCGGTGCTCGGCTCGGTGACCGGTAATTTCGCGCTGATTGCCGTAGCCACCGGCGGCGTGTTCATCGGGGGTGGCATTGCGCCGCGGATCGTCGAGCGACTGGGCAGCCAGGACTTCCTCGATGCCATGCACGACCAGGGGCGCCTGTCGACGCTGGTAGCGAAGGCGCCCGTGCACGTGGTGGTGAACACCAAGGTCGGCTTGTTGGGCGCCGCGGGGTACGCCGCGCGCCACTGATGGCCCTTGATCGCGGGCCGCGACTGCGATTCCTGCACGACCGGGTGCGGGTTCGGCAGCATCCGCAGTGCCCGCCGCGGGGGGAAGTCATTCCGCCGCGAACACTTAGCCGGCGGCATGCGTATTGCTTTTAGAGACGGACAGCCGACCACGCCCGACGGCGCGGTGACTCACTTGAGAGGGACGCTACCTGTTATGAAACGAATCATCATCGCACTTGTCGTGATCGCGGCCGTGGGCGCCGGCGTGTTCTATTTCAAGCGGCAGGCATCGGCCGACCCGACCACGTATCTGTTCGTTCCCGTGACCCGGGGCGACATCGAGTCGACCGTGAGTGCCACCGGCAACCTGAGCGCCGTGGACTCGGTGCAGGTGGGCACCCAGGTGTCCGGCCGCATCGTCGCGCTGTACGCCGACTTCAACGATCGCGTGCGCAAGGGCGAGTTGCTCGCGCGTCTGGACACCACCGTGCTGCAGCTCTCGGTGGATCGCGCCAAGGCGGCGGCGGCGCAGGGTGTGGCGAGTCTCCGTCAGACGACGTTCGCGCTGGAGCAGACGAAGCGCCTGCTGGCCACGAAGGCGGCCACGCAGACGGACTACGAGGGCGCGGTGGCGGCGTTTGCGGTAGCGCAGGCGAATCTGAAATCCGACTCGGTCCAGCTGAAGGAGGCGGTGCAGAACCTCAATTACGCCACCATCTACTCGCCCATCAACGGCATCGTCATCAAGCGCAGCGTGGATGTGGGGCAGACGGTGGCCGCGAGCTTCTCGGCGCCCGAACTGTTCCTCATCGCCGGCGACCTCAAGGACATGCAGATCGTGGCGTCGGTGGACGAGTCGGACATCGGAGAGATCCACAAGGGGCAGGACGTCTCCTTCACGGTGGAGGCGTATCCCAACCGCGTGTACCATGGCACGGTGAGCCAGGTGCGGCTGCAGTCCACGACCTCCGACAACGTGGTGAACTACCCGGTCGTGGTGGGCGTGAAGAATCTGGATGGCTCCCTGCTGCCCGGCATGACGGCGACGGCGAACTTCCAGATTGCGCAGGCCAAGAACGTGCTCAAGGTGCCCACGGGCGCGCTGCGCTTCCAGCCGACGCAGGAGATGGTGGCCCAGATGCGGGCGGAGTACGCGGCGAGTCACGACTCCAATGGCGGCAGCGCCCGTGCCGGCAGCACGGCGGGCGGGTCGGCGGCGGCGGGTGCCGGGCGCGGCGGCAATGGCGACACAGGCCGCGCGGGCGCTGGGAGAGCGGGCGGTCGGAGCGGCAACGGGGGCCAGCGTCCCACGGATGTCGGCATGCTCTGGTACGTGGGCAAGGACGGCAAGCTGGCCGTCGCGCGCGTGCACACCGGGCTGACCGACGGCCAGTACACCGAGGTCTCGGGACCCAACCTCCAGGAAAACATGCAGATCATCGCCGCCGTGACCGGCGGATCGATGGCGGCGGGCGGCGCGCAGAATCCGTTCTCCGCGCAACAGGGCCGCGGCGGCCGCGGCGGTTTCCGCGGAGGGTTCTAACATGACGCCTCCGGAAGACCACGTCATCCACGTCGAGGCGCTCACCCGGGTCTACTCGACGGGCAAGACCAAGGTCCACGCGCTCCGCGGGGTGGACTTCACCGTGAGCAAGGGCGAGATGGTCGCGATCATGGGCGCCTCGGGCTCCGGCAAGTCGACGCTGATGAACATCCTCGGGTGTCTCGACAAGCCGACGGCGGGCAGCTACTGGCTGGACGGCGTGCGGGTGGACGGGCTGGACAAGAACCAGCTCGCCGACATCCGCAACGAGAAGATCGGGTTCGTGTTCCAGGGGTTCAACCTCCTGGCGCGCACGACGGCGCTCGACAACGTCGAGCTGCCGCTGCTCTACGATCGCACGGGACGTCACCACCGCGACACGCGGAAGGCAGCCCAGGCGGCACTCGAGCGGGTGGGGCTGGGCGAGCGGCTGGATCACGAGCCCAGCGAACTCTCGGGCGGCCAGCAACAGCGCGTGGCCATCGCCCGCGCCCTGGTCACCCAGCCGGCGCTCGTGCTGGCCGACGAGCCCACGGGCAACCTGGACTCGCAGACGTCGGTGGAAGTCCTCGCGCTGTTCCAGGAATTGAACGACCAGGGAATCACCGTCGTGCTCGTGACGCACGAGCACGACATCGCCGAGTACACGCGTCGCGTGGTGGAGTTGCGCGACGGACACATTATTCGCGACGAGCCAATCCTGACCCGTCGCGTGGCCGCGAACGACGTCGCCAACGTGGGCACCGTGGCCGGGGTGGTGGCTTAACATGAAATCCTCTCGACTCATCAACATCGCCGGCAAGAGCATCCTGAAGAACAAGATGCGCACCTTGCTCACCATGCTCGGCATCATCATCGGGGTCGGCGCCGTGATCGTCATGGTCGCTGTGGGGCAGGGCGCCAAGTCGGAAATCCAGCGGCGCATCGACAACCTCGGCACCAACATGGTCGTGGTCACCCCGGGCGCGCTCACGCAGGGCGGCGTGAGCCAGGGCGCCGGGAGTTCCAACCGGTTGACCATCGAGGACTACAAGGTGCTGGCGCAGCAGGCGCTGCTGCTGCAGCACGTCTCGCCGGTGGTGATCACCTTCGCGCACATCGTGGGCGGTACCGGCAACTGGCGCACCGGCATCCAGGGCGTGACGCCCGACTTTGCAGACATCCGGGCGTGGAAGGTGACCTCGGGGCGCTTCTTCGACGCCGCGGATGTGAACACCAACGCCCGCGTGATCGTGATCGGCAAGACGGTGGCCAACAACCTGTGGCCCAATCAGGATCCGGTGGGACAGGAGGTGCGCATCAACCGGGTGCCGGTGAAGATCATCGGCGTGCTGGCGCCCAAGGGGCAGACGGCGGAGGGCAACGACCAGGATGACGTGATCCTCGCGCCCTACACCACGGTGCGCACCCGGATGTCGCGGCACCAGTTCATTCCCCAGATCATCGCCAGCACCGCCACCAAGGAACAGATCCCGGCCGCCGAGGCGGAGATCACGCAGATCCTGCGCGGCGCGCACAAGCTGGCGTCGTACGATCCGAGCGACTTCACGGTCCGCAATCAGACGGACCTCGCGCAGGCCGCCTCGGGTACGGCGGATGTGATGACGCTGCTGCTGGCGGCGATCGCCAGCATCTCGCTGCTCGTCGGCGGCATCGGCATCATGAACATCATGCTCGTGTCGGTCACCGAGCGCACGCGCGAGATCGGGATTCGCATGGCCATCGGGGCGCGGGGAAGCGACGTGCTCACCCAGTTCCTGGTCGAAGCGATCGTGATGAGCATCGTCGGTGGGCTGATCGGCGTCGGCCTCGGCTATGCGGGCTCGGCCATCGTGCAGCACACGACGGGGTGGCAGACGTCGATCGAGCCGGCCATGGTCGGCATCGCCATCGGCTTCTCGGCGGCGGTGGGCATCTTCTTCGGGTACTATCCGGCGCGCAAGGCGGCGGCGCTGGATCCCATTCAGGCGCTGCGATACGAGTAGCCGGTGCACCGTGGCACGGAACGCGACGGCGGGGCGGACACGATGGTCGCTCCCATTCCCGCGGCGTCGTATATTCGCACTTCGACCCCGAACACCTCCGTTCGGGGCAGCGCCGATGGGGAGTTCATGCGGACGTCTCGCCTGGGCCGGTGGGCCCGTTGGGGATGGCTGGCCACGACCTTCGCCATGGGTGCGGCCCTGCTGGCGACGGCGTGGACGAGCCGTACGCGCGTCAACCGCGCGGCGTCGACGCTGAATCGCGGCCAGGCCGGCGTGCTCTTCGAGTCGGCACGGCAGCTCGTACGCGAACTCCCTTCGCCCATCAACGCCGGGCAACTCGACTCGCTACTCCGGCTGCGTGAGGACGCCGGCCTGCGCTACGTCGGCGTGTTCGACTTCGACGGTACGCCGATTGCCGAGGCCGGGAAGCCGCTGGGCGCTGTGCAGCTGCCGCAGGGGCGCTTCGATCCGGGACCGCCCCAGGTGGCGGACGTCGGCTCGCGCATCCGGATCACGGCCGCGGCGCCCTCGGGGCGCGGCCCCGCGGGCGAGGAACGGCACGGACGGCGGCGGTTCCTGGCCGTCGAGTTCGAACCGGTGGTGGCCGAACAGATGGCCGCCGATTCCACGAGCACCCTCCTGTTGTCGGCGCTCGTGGCCGCGGCGCTGCTGGCGGCCGCGTTCGTGTTCTGGCGGCTCTCGGTGCAGCAGGAGCTGGCCGAGCGGCGCCTCGAAGAGCAGCGGCGCCTGAGCGCGTTGGGCGAGATGGCGGGCGTGATGGCCCACGAGATCCGCAACCCGTTGGCGTCGCTCAAGGGACACGCGCAGCTGCTGGCCGAGCGGTTGCGTGGGGGCGACGACGCCGTGCGGCGCAAGGCGGACCGCGTGGTGTACGAAGCCGAACGCCTCGAGGCACTCACCACCGACCTGCTCGATTTCGTGCGGTCGGGCCCCATCGACGTGACGCCGGCCGACCCGAAGGCGCTGGTGTCGGCATGCGTGGACGAGGTGGGGGCCGAGGCATTCACGCTGAATCTCGATGCGGCGCCGGCCAGTTGGCCGTTCGATCCGGCGCGCATGCGGCAGGCGCTGACCAACGTGCTCCGGAATGCGCAGCAGGCCACGGCGCCGGGCACCCGCCCCGAGGTTACGGTGCGCGAGCGCGACGGCCGGCTCGAGATCGCGGTGCGCGACTTCGGCACCGGCATTCCCGCCGGCGACGAGCAGAAGATCTTCACGCCGTTCTACACCACGCGCACCACCGGCACCGGCCTCGGACTGGCGGTGGCCCAGCGCGTGACGCAGATGCACGGTGGCGCGATCATCGCCGAGAACCATGAGGGCGGCGGGGCGGAATTCCGCATCACGCTGCCGCGGAGCTGACGCGCGCGATGGCGAAGATCCTGGTGGCCGACGATGAGCAGGGGCTGCGCGAGTTCGTGGCCGAGACGCTGGAGGACGAGGGCCACACGGTGGTCGCCGTCGCCGACGGGCAGGAGGCCGTCCGGCGCATCTCGGACGAGAACTTCGATCTGCTGATCACCGACCTGCGGATGCCGAAGCTCGACGGGTTGGGCGTGCTGCGCCATGCGCGCGCCGAACAGCCCGAGATGGAGGTCATCCTCCTCACCGCGCACGGTTCGGTGGAGAGCGCGGTGGAGGCTATGAAGCTCGGCGCGTTCGACTATCTGGAGAAGCCGATCAGCAGTCCGCGCGAACTGCGGCTGCTGGCGGCACGCGCGCTGGAGCGGCGTACGCTGCTGGCCGCGCGCGACCGCGCGGCACGCGAGGCGGAACCCCTGCCGCCGCTCTCGTACGGCGATCCCGCCATGGAGCCGGTGGTCGAGGCGCTGCGCAAGGTGGCGGCGACCAACGCCAGCGTGCTGCTCGTGGGCGAGAGCGGGACCGGCAAGGAGGTGGCGGCGCGGACGCTGCATGCGTGGAGCGCGCGGGCGACCGGGCCGTTCGTTGCCGTGAACTGCGCTGCGCTCCCCGAGACGCTGCTCGAGAGCGAGTTGTTCGGCCACGAGAAGGGAGCGTTCACCGGCGCCACGGCGTCACGGCGCGGGCGCATCGAACTGGCCGATGGCGGCACGTTCTTCCTGGATGAGATCGGGGAAATGAAGCCTGAGGTGCAGGCCAAGCTGCTCCGCGTGATTCAGGATCGCCGGTTCGAACGCGTGGGGGGCACCCGGACCATCGAGTCCGACGTGCGATGGGTGGCGGCCACCAACCGCGACCCGGCCGACCTCCGGGCCTCGGGAGCGCTGCGCGAAGACCTGTATCACCGGTTGGCGGTGTTCCCGATCCATCTGCCGCCGCTGCGCGAGCGCCCGCGCGACATCCTGCCGCTGGCCGAGAATCTGCTGCTCCGCATCGGCGCGCAGATGGGCAGGGCCGATCTGGAACTCGACGACGATGCGAAGCGGGTCATCCAGTACGCGGAGTGGCCCGGCAACGTGCGCGAGCTGGCGAACGCGCTGGAACGGGCGGCCATCCTCGCCGGCGGATCGGTGATCGGAGCCAGCGACCTTGAGTTGCCCAACGGCACCGGCGCCGCCAAACCCACGCTGGCGGCGGGTACGGCGGCCGACGGGCCGCGCGCCCTGGCGACGATGGAGCGCGACGCTATCGCCGCAGCGCTGGCCGCCACCGGGGGCAACCGGCGCGAGGCGGCCGAGCGGTTGGGCATCGGCCTGCGCACCCTCTACGACAAGTTGAAGCGGTATCGACTGGAAGATCAGTAGCGCGTGGGGCCGTGAAGCCATGAGGCCGTGAAGCGGTCACCGCCTCACGGCCTCATGGCATTACCACCTCACGGCCTCACCACCTCACTGCTTCTCCTTCCACCACCACAACGTCGGCGCCGCCTTCGTCTGCGGCCAGATCTCATTCAGCGTGTTCCCGTCGTAGAGGCGGCCGTTCTTCATCACGTACTCGATGGTGTTCGTGTTCTTGATGTCGTCCAGCGGGTTCTTGTCGAGTACCTGCAGGTCGGCGAGCTTGCCCGGTTCCAGCGAGCCGAGTTCCTTTTCGAGCCCGATCGCCTCGGCGCCGAAGATCGTCGCCACGCGCAGCACATCCATTCGGGGCATACCGCCCGAGGCGATGTTCCAGATCTCCCACTGGGCGCCGAGCCCCTGCAATTGGCCGTGGCTGCCCATCCCGACGCGCCCGCCCGCGGCCACCACCTTTGCCGCCTGGGCGGCGAAGAGCGGAAACGACCACTGCGAGGGCGCCCACCAGCCGGGGCGGCGCGACGCCTTCTTCTCCACGACGTCGCGCGGCGTGAAGTGGTTCAGTTTGGGATCGTCGAGCACGTCGGTGTGCTCGTACCAGTAGTTCTCGGCCCACGGCCCGCCGTACTGCACGATGAGCGTCGGCGTCCAGGTGATGCCTGCGGTGGCGTAGAGTTCGATCACATCCTTGTACAGCGGTGCGATGGGAAGCGTATGCTCGCTGCCCGAGTAGCCGTCCATCGCTTCGGTCAGATTCTTCTTGAAGTCGAGACCGCCCTCGAGTGTCGGCATCAGATGCTGCTCGCGGGCCGCCATCTCCACGAACTGGCGCACCCGCCGGTCGCCCGTCATGTACTGCTTGATCGTGTTGGTCTGGTAGTACTTGGAATAGCGCGACAGGACGAGCTGCGCGTCGGCCAGCGACTTGATGTTCTCCGCCGCGAACACGCCGGGCCCGGTGGAGTAGATGCGCGGGCCGATGAACTGCCCGGTGGCCACCATGTCCTCGTACGAGAGCACGTCGGTGGCCGAGGTCTGCGGGTCGCGCGTGGTGGTGACGCCGTAGGCCAGGTTCACCATGTACTCGAAGGGCTGCGAGCGGTGCACGCCGAATGCCGGCCAGATGTGCGCGTGAATGTCCACGTAACCGGGAATGATCGTCTTGCCCGACACGTCGATCACGCGCGCGCCGCGGGGGATCGCGACCTGCCCGCGCGCGCCGATCGCGGCGATGCGGTTGTCCGTCACCACGATGTCACCGTTGGCGATCACCTCGTCGCCCTTCATCGTGATGATGCGAGCGCCGCGGAGCACCACGGTCCCTCGCGGCACGTCGCGGGCCACGGTGATCACGACGTCGTGCTGCGCCGCCTCGTAGGCCGGCTTGTTGGCGGCTCCGCTCTCGCTTCCTCGGCCGCCCCGTCCCCCTGCGCCCCCCGCGCCCCCGCCGCGTCCGCTCCGTCCATTGCCGCCGCGGGCGGCAGCGATGGAATCGGCGCGCTCGGTGGAATCGGCAATTGCCGTGGCGGCCGCCGCGACGTCGTACGTGAACAGCGTGTGGGCGAGCGACAGGTAGATGGTTCTGCTGTCGGCCGTCCACGTCGCGAACTCACCGCCCACCGTCGTCAGCCGGTGTACGGGCACCGCCGACTGGCCGGCGAGCGTCACCTCGGGTGCGGCGCCGCCCGTCATGGGCACTGCATCCACCAGGTACGCCTGCACGCCCGACTGCACCAGCACCTTCGATCCGTCGGGGGAGATCAGCATGTTGCTGGCGCCGCCGCCTCCGCCGCCGCGGCGGCCACCGCCGCCCACGCGCAGAATGTCCTTGATGTCGGTACCGTCCCAACGCATCGACGTGAGCTGCCCGCCCTGGAAGAGATAGATGCGCGACGTGTCGGGCCCGAAGTGCGGCTGTCCGAAGCTGACCAGCGGCGCAATCATCGTCGCCGGCCCGCCGGACGACGGCATCCACGCCAGTTCCACCCCCGTGGCCTGCGCATTGGGGCGCTCCAGTTCGTCGCGATCGCGTCGCATGTCGCGAGGACCGCGGCCGAACACCAGGCGGCTGCCGTCGGGGGAGTAGGCGAGTTCCTCGTAATACGCCGGCTGTGTGGTCAGCTTCTGCGGCGCGCCCTGTCCGTCGGCACGCACACGATAGATGTCGCCACCGGTGACGTCGCTCCAGGTCACGTAGGCGATGTAGCGGCCGTCGGGCGACCATGCCGGCGAGTACTCGCCGACCGTGCTCGAGGCGACCAGCCGGTGCGGCGTGCCGCCCGGCAGGTCCATCACCCACACACGGTCCAGCGCCGTGAATGCCATGCGCTTGCCGTCGGGCGAGGGCGCCAGATCGCGGATCTGGTGCACCGTGATCGTCGAATCGTCGAACGGGTACTGATCCTTGATCGCGCCGGCGATCATCTCGTCGTAGTCGGCGCTGAACGGGATCATCGTCGCCTGGCCGTCGGGAACGCCCACCCGCCAGAAGTGCCCGAGATACGCGACGACGACGGCCTTGCCGTCGGGTGTGAACGCGAAGGGCGGCTCGAGGTCGCGGGTGAACCGCGATTCCTGGTCGTCGCGCTGTACGCGGTGCACCAGCCAGTGCTCGTCACCCGTGGACAGGTCGCGGATGCGGAGCGAGGTGACCGAGTCCTCGCGCGTGGCGTACACCAGCCACTTGCCGTCGGGGCTCACCTCGGGGCGCATGCCCGAGCCGGGCGCGTCGGTGCGGATGTAGGTGTGCCCGGTCTCGCGGTCGTACACCGCGATCTGCCAGCCCAGCGACGTCTGGTTGTATCCGCCGCCGCCGTTGCGTGCCGCCACGTACATGTAGCGGCCGTCCGGCCCGAACGCCGGGCCCACGAAGTTGTTGAGCGCCCCGGCGCCGCCGCGCCCGCCCCCGCGCCCGCCGGCCGCGGCCGTATCGGTGCCCGTGAGCTGCAGTCCCGTCCCCCCGCCCACGTAGTACATGTACACGTTGTACGAACCGCCCGAGAAGCTGTTCGACCGCGACGCCACGACGTACTGGCCGTCGGGCGTCCAGGTGGGCGAGACGAAGCTGTGGTCGTTCTCCTTGGTGAGCGCGCGTACATGGCTGCCGTCGGCGTTCATCAGCCAGAGGTTCTCCGACCCGCTCCGGTCGCTCGCGAAGACGATCGTCTTGCCGTCCGGCGAGAAGTTGGGCTGCCCGTCGAACGCCTGCCCGCTGGTGAGCCGCGTGGCCGTGCCGCCGCCGATCGGCATCTTGTAGATGTCGCCGAGCAGGTCGAACACCACCCACTGGCCGTCGTTCGAGACGTCGAGCGACATCCACGTCCCTTCGGTGGTCGTGAAGCGCAGCGGCTTGGTGGGGTGCTCGGGCAGATGGTAGCCTGGGCCGCCGCTGGAGTCGGCCGTCGTATCACCCTGCTGCGCGGCGGCCGGCGCGGCCCCGGCAAGCAGGAAGGCGACGAGCGCGGTGGAGACGGACGTGATGCGGGGGAGTGGGAGACGACGCATGCTTCGCCTCGATGGTGGAGGGGGCAGGGGAGGAGGGGTGGGGGCGATCAACGCCGTCGAGGGGAGATGGGCGGCGCGTCGGGTGCAGCAAACTGCCGCCTGGCGGCCTGCTCGGCAAGGTTCTCATCGGGCGCCGGCAGCACCGGGGGCGCGATCGCGTGTGCGCGTCTTCGGGCCGGGGGGCGGGTCCGCGGCAGGGGAATCCCTATGGACGGTGCGGCCGACGCTTCCTACTATCGAGCGACGCGGTTCGCCGAGCGCACGCGGAGGTGACATGATCGAAGTTGTGGGAGTGCTTCCGGACGCGACGCCGGCCCTGGATGCCGCCGCGCGGTTGAGCATCGCCGCCCTGATCGGCCTGGCGGTCGGGACGGAGCGGGAGTGGTCGGGGCACGCGTCGGGTCCCCATGCGCGCTTCGCGGGCATGCGCACCTTCCTCCTGCTCGGCTTGCTCGGGGGGTGCGCGGGGCTCTGCTTCCAGTGGAGCTATGCCGTGGCAGGGGGCGTGCTGCTGGCCGCGGGCTCGGCGTTCGTCGCCGTCGCCTACGTCATGGCCGTTCGCCGCCCCGACTCGGATCTCGACGGCACCACGGAGGGCGCCGCCCTCGTGGTGCTCGCGCTCGGCGTGCTCTCCGGTCTCGGACAGATGGGTCTGGCCGCCGGGGCGGTGGCGGTCGTCCTCCTGGTACTTGGCGAGAAGGAGCGGCTGCACTGGGTGGTACGCAAGATCGGTGAACGCGAGATGCGGGCCACGCTCCAATTCGCGGTGTTGGCGCTGGTGGTGCTCCCGCTGCTCCCCGCCGGGCCCTTCGGACCGTTGGGCGGCGTGCGTCCACGCGCATTGTGGGCCATCGTGCTGTTGTTCGCCGGGTTGAACTTTGCCGGGCACATCGCACGCCACGCCGTGGGACCCAATCGCGGGTACGGCGTGACCGGCCTGCTCGGGGGACTGGTGTCGTCCACGGCGGTCACGCTGCAATTCTCGCGGCTGAGCCAGGGCGACGACGACCTGAGCCGCCCACTGGCCCTGGGCGTGATCGGTGCCTGCACGGTGCTCGTGGCGCGCGTGTTCGCGGCCGCATCGGTGTTGAACCTCGACGTGGCCCGCGAACTGGTGCTGTATCTGTTGCCGTCGGCCGTCGTGGGCGCGGTGCTCATCGCCACCGCGCTGCGGCATCCGTGGCCGGCCGCGTCGCCGCAGGCGCAGCCTGAGCGTCAGAGCCCG
This sequence comes from uncultured Gemmatimonadaceae bacterium, assembly GCA_963781765.1. Lineage (GTDB taxonomy): Bacteria > Gemmatimonadota > Gemmatimonadetes > Gemmatimonadales > Gemmatimonadaceae > JAGWRI01. Next base: position 267,309 of record CAWAHC010000016.1, on the reverse strand, counting down.
CTCCGCCTCTGGTCTGCCATTCAGCTCGCGATCGCGTTTCAGTTGGCGATGATGCTGCTGGCGCTGGCGCAGCAGGTCTGGGGAAAGGCGGGCGTGCTCACCTCGGCGGCCGCGCTCGGACTGACCGACGTGGATGCGCTCACCGTGTCCATGTGCCGTTCGGTGGCCGACGGTGGGACGGCGGCGCTGGCGGCGCAGGGTATCGCCATCGGCATCCTGTCGAACACCGTCCTCAAGCTCGGACTCGCGCTCACGCTGGGGTCGCGGCGATTCCGGAAAGCGGTGGCCCCGGGGTTCCTGGGCCTGGCTGCCGCCGTGGTGCTGGGTCTCTGGCTGGGCGGCCGCTTCTGAACCATCCGGTATGGCGGTTGCGGGACGGCGTCCGACAAATCCCGTGACTTGTGTCGGAATTCCCTGACGCCACGCCCGGAGACTTCCTTATGGAGCGGGCCGCCAGGAGGGACCATTGTACGGGCCATGACCATGGGACTTGCCGTGACTGCCGACGAGAATCCGAGCGGAGCGTACCCACAGTTCGACATACCGCGCCTTGCGGAGTCCGTCGTCCACCCGCGCTGGGAATGGCGGGTATTCGAGCGGACGTTCGGCGTGTCCCCGGCCGAAGACGTCGTGGGCGGCGCGCCGGCCGTCGAGCAGACCTATCTGCTGTCGCTGCTCTCGCCGCACAGTGTGAAGGTCCGCGATGGGCTGCTCGACATCAAACGGCTCGAACAGGTCGACGACACCGGACTCCAGCTGTGGCGCCCCGTGCTGACCGCTGAGTTCCCGATCGATGCCTCTGTGCTGGCCACGGCCTGCAGCGCGTGGGGCATTCCGGCTCCGGCCGCCGACACCCCACCGCTTTCGCTCAGCGATCTGCTGTATCGCGTCGTGGTGCCGCATCGCGCACTCCGCATCGTGACGCTCACCAAGCGCCGCATGTCGATCGCCATCGGTCCCTGCCAGGGCGAGCGCGCGCAGTTCACCATCGGACGCCACCGGTGGAACACGGTGTCGGTGGAAGACACCGATCGACAGCGGGTGCTCGCCTCCCTTCGCGAACTCGGCCTCGACTCCGCGGACAACGAGGACTATCCGAGTACGCTGAAGCGCATCCTGGGACTCCCCGACCATTCGTCGGAGCCTCGCGCCCTGCCCGTGCTCTGAGCGAGACCGCCGGTCGGCCGGGGGGGCTACATTTCCGCTTCGGGATCACCTTCCGAGGCAGACATGGCGACCGAGATCGAGCGCAAATTTCTGGTGCACCGCGAGGCCTGGCACGCCGATCCGGCCGCCGGTGTGCGCTACCGCCAGGGTTATCTCGCCACCTTCCCGTCGCCCGTGGTCCGGGTGCGCGTGGCCGGAGACCGCGGCTATCTCACCATCAAGGGCCGCACGTCGGGCATCACGCGCCTGGAGTTCGAGTACGCGATTCCGCTGGCCGATGCGGACGAGATGCTCGACACCCTATGCACCACCCCGCTCATCGAGAAGGTGCGCTACCGCGTGCCGTACGCCGGTCGCACGTGGGAGGTGGACGTATTCGAGGGTGCGAACGCCGGCCTGTTGCTGGCCGAGGTCGAGCTGCCCGCCGCGGAGGCCGAGGTGGACCCGCCGCCCTGGGTGGGGCGCGAGGTGTCGGACGACCCGCGCTACTTCAACGCCAACCTCGCCGTGCATCCGTTCGCGGAGTGGGGCGATCGGCCGTAGCGCTGCCGCCGCCGGGCTGAACGCCACCACGTGCGGCGGTAGCGCCGGAGTGGCGCGCGGGGCACTCCGGCGCGAAGCTGGGGTACTGGTCGTTGGCTGACTCGACATCGCGTGTCCCGAGATGACGGGTCGCGTGCCCCGCGGGTCGGTACTCGCGGGGGCGCTGCGGTCGCCTACGGATCCTGTTCCAGGGTACGTGGCGCTTCGGCGTCTGGTTGTCCGGAGGCCACCTTGGGCGAGTGCGCGTTATGTTCGTCGTCCTGTGGGGCGTTTCCTGTTCGGCGGGGTCGCGGCCAACTCGGGCCCAACCACCGCAGTGTGTTCCGCATCCAAACCCCGGAGTGACCCATGAAACTTCAAACGATCGGTCTGGCAGTCTCCCTCGTGGCAATTGGCGCCTGGAGCGTGCCGGTTCGGCCGGCGCCAGCGGCGCCGCAGGCAATCCGCTACGAAGCGCAGATGAACGGCGCCAGCGAGACGCCGCCGAACACGTCCACGGCCACCGGAACGGCCACGTTCGTGCTCGACGGCAACCGGCTGCGCTACACCGTGACGGTGCTCGGGCTCTCGGGTCCGGCCACGATGGCGCACATTCACGTGGGTGCCAAGGGCGCGTCGGGCCCACCGGCCTACGGCTTCGAGATCAAGAAGGTGGCCGCCGGCACGCTGGCAGAGGGGTACATCGATCTGAGCAAGGAGGTCAGCAAGGGTGTTTCGGGCGACTCGCTCAAGACACTGCTCGCAAACGGCAACGCGTACGTGAACGTGCACACCGCCGCGCATCCGGGCGGCGAGGTCCGGGGGCAGATCGAGAAGGGGATGTGAGAGCGGGGGCGGGGGTGAGGTAGGACGTCAGGGAAGTGTGAGGCGGTGAAGCGGTGGGACCGTCACCGCCTCACCAGCCCCTCACTCCCGACCTTCGTTCAGCACGTCACGCACCTTGAGCAGAAACACGTTGTGCGTGAACGGCTTCTGCAGGAATGACACCTTGCCGGCGGCCAGCCCGCGGGCCACCACCGCTTCGTCGGTGTAGCCGGAGACGAAGAGCACGCGCGCTTCGGGGTGCCGCTCGGCCACCGCCAGGGCCAGGGTGGGGCCGCTCATGCCCGCCATCACGACGTCGGTCACCAGCAGCTGGATCGGTTCGGCGTGCGCCGTGGCGTGGGCGAGCGCCTCTTCCCCGCTCGCGGCGGCGAGGACCGTGTATCCGCGACTGGACAGCACGCGCGTGAGCAGGCTTCGAATCCCGGGTTCGTCTTCGGCCAGCAGCACCGTCTCGATGCCGTCCAGCTCGGTCCGGCGCGCGCCGGGCGCGGCCGGCGCACGTGGCGCGTCTTCCACGCGGGGCAGGTAGATCTTGAAGCTCGTGCCCTGCCCGACTTCGCTGTACACCCATACGAACCCGCTCAACTGCTTGACGATACCGTACACCGTGGCCAGCCCGAGTCCGGTACCCTTGTCCCGCCCCTTCGTCGTGAAGAACGGTTCGAACACGTGCTCCTTGACCTCGGGTGGCATCCCCTCGCCGGTGTCGCTCACCGTGATCATCACATACGGGCCGGCGGGCATCGCGACCTGCTGCTCGCGGACCTCCTCGCTGAGATCGACCTGCGTCGTCGCGATCGTCAACTTGCCGCCGTTCGGCATGGCGTCGCGCGCGTTCACGGCCAGGTTCATCAGGACCTGCTCGAGTTGGCCGGCATCGGCCCGCACGATGTCCGATGCTGCGGCGGGGGCTACCCGGAGTTCGATGTCCTCACCCAGCACCCGCCGCAGGAGCCGCTCCACGCCGCCGATCAGCTGGTTGACGCTCATCGGGTGGATGCTCAGCACCTGACGGCGGCTGAACGCCAGGAGCTGCCGGGTGAGGTCGGCACCGCGCTGGGCGCTCCGGTACACGTCCTGCAACTCCGCGTGCAGCGGGCCGTCGGCCGCCTCGCTGTCGAGCAGGAGTTCGGTCGTGGTCAGGATCACGGTGAGCAGATTGTTGAAGTCGTGCGCGATCCCGCCGGCCAGCTGCCCGATCGCCTCCATCTTCTGCGATTGGTGGACCTGGGCCTCCAGCAGCAGGCGCTCGGTGACGTCCTCCACCATCGTCTCGATATAGGGATCGCCACGCTCGGAATCGTGGACGAGCCGCGCGCTGAAGCGGACGGCGATCACCCGTCCGTCGCGCCGGCGCCACTGGATCGAGTCACGCCGCGCCGTCCCGGTGGCCAGCACGTCGCGCAGGCTCGTTTCGCGTTCGGCGGCGTCCACGTACACGTCGAGGATGCTGCGCCCGATCAGCTCGTCGGGGTTCGCGTACCCGAGCATGCGCGCCAGGGCAGGATTCGCGTCGAGAATCCACCCGTCGATCCCGGTGAGTTCGATGCCATACGGGGCCTCCTGGATCAGACGCCGGTAGCGCTCCTCGGAGCGCCGCAGCGCCACGGCCGCGTGGTCACGAGCGGTGACGTCGGTGGCGAGCGTGAGCACGGCCGGCCGGCCGTTGAACGTGAGGGTGTGCGCCACGACCTCAACGGTGATTGGAGTGCCGTCCTTGAGAAAGTGGCGCCACAGCCCATGCGGCTGCGGCCGGTCGCCCATTTCGCGGACGGTCGTTTCGAGGCGTGGCACGTCCTCCGGCGGCCGGATGTCGCGCAACGTCATGGCGAGAAATTCCTCGCGGCGGTACCCGTAGTGATCCACCGCGGCCGTGTTCACGGCCAGGAACTGCAGGGTCTCGGCATCAACGACGTACAGCGGGGTGGGGACGGATTCGAACAGGTTGCGGTAGAGTTGCTCGGAGACAGCCGAGGCGTTCAGTGCCTGCTGGACCCGGGCCCGCATCGCCGCGAAGGCACTGGAGAGCCGGGACACCTCGTCGCCGGTTCCGGGCAAGTCGGCGCCGCGGGCACTCTCATCGACGCCCATCGACTCGGCGGCCGAGGTCAGGCGGGCCAGCCGCTTCGTGAAGCGCCGGCTCAGCAGCCATGCGCCGACCAGTCCGAGCAGCAGCGTCAGCGCATTCACGACCACCAGCCGGTGCATGTCCTCGACGGCCGACGCCAGTACCGAATCGGCGGGGAATGCAACGACCACGGCCCACGGCGTTTTCGGAACCACTTTGGCCACGGCGAGCATCTCGCCGGCGCCCGGCCGCCGGTAGTTCTGGAGGACGGAAGTTGCCGATGGCCGAACGGGGGGCGGGGGCGCGGGCGACGTGAGGTCGGTCCATACGCTGTCGTCGGCGTTGCCGACGTAGAGCTGGCCGCCGCCGCCAATGAGCACGGCCACCTGACGCCACGACACGGGCGGCGGCAACACCGGGCGCCACTGCACCAGGTATCCCACCACGCGCGGGCCGTCCGTCACGCGCATCGCCACCGGAATGAACGGCGTCGTTCCCGACACCTGCAGGCGTCCGACGACGACGGAGTCGGTACCGGCGGCCCGTTGCCGCAGCCCCTCGCGGAAGGTCAGGGTGCCCGCGGCGTTGCGTTCGGGAACGGACACGACCACGGCACCCGACGCGTCGTGGAGTTCCACGATCGACGTCGGCGAGATGAGCCGCAGCTTGCCCAGCGCGTCCGTCGCCGCCGTGGGCAGGCGGGCCGGCCGTGTCCGAAGTACCTCCCGGAGCGAGGCGGCCTGCGCGAGCGATGCCATGTGGGCCGCGTACTCCTGGCGCGACAACTCCAGCATGTCCACGAATTCGTTGGAGACGGTGGTGAGTCGCGCCGTGGCCTGTGCGCCGTCCGCGGACACCCGGGTGCTGTAGTCGCCCCACGTATTGATCGCGATCACCAGCGCGATCAACGCGCCGATGAACAGCGGCAGCTTGACGGAGATGGACGCGTCGGAGATCGGGCCGACGTTCTGCTCGCGAGGGGAAACGGACACGACTCCAATCTTGAATGAGGGAGTGGATGGTGCGCAAGCAGGGTCTCCCGGATGCGCGGGGAGACCCTGCGTGGCGTGGCCACGTGATGTGTGTTTCCGGATGCGGCTATCGCATCCCGGTTTCCCATCCGGTGAACGCCCAGACGTCCGCGAGCTGCGCGATCCGCTTGTCGGTGGGCATGTAGCCGTGGCTCGTCTTGGTCTCGACGCGGATCAGAATCGGCCGGTGGCAGCTCTGGGCCGCCTGCATCGCCGCCGTGAATTTGAACGAGTGGCCGGGTACCACGCGATCGTCATGGTCGGCGGTCGTGACGATGGTGGCCGGATAGCACTTGCCGGGCTTGGCGTTGTGCACCGGTGAGAACTTGATCAGGTACTTGAATTGTTCGGGATTATCGGACGACCCGTATTCCGGCACCCAGCCGATGCCGGCGCTGAACTTCTGGTAGCGCAGCATGTCCATCACCCCGGCGCCCGGGTACGCGGCCGCGAACAGTTCGGGATGTTGTTCCTCCGTGGCGCCCACCAGCAGCCCGCCGTTGGAATACCCGTGGATGGCCAGATGCTTGGGCGACGTGTACTTCTGCGCGATCAGGTACTTCGCCGCCCACGCGAAGTCGTCGAAGACGTTCTGCTTCTTGTCCAGGCGGCCGGCGTGGTGCCAGGCCTCGCCGTATTCGCTCCCGCCGCGGATATTGGCCACGGCGTAGATCCCGCCGTGCTCCAGCCACACGGCCACCGTCGGGCTGTAGCCGGGCAGGGTGGCGATGTCGAACCCGCCGTACGCATAGAGAATGGTCGGGTGCGAGCCGTCGAGCACCGTGCCCTTCTTCATGGTGATGAACATCGGCACCCGCGTGCCGTCCTTCGACCGGTAGAACACCTGCTTCGTCTCGTACGGCGAGGCGTCGAACAGCGTCTTCCGCGCCAGCGGACTGAACACGGTCGTCTTCTTCGTGGTGAAGTCGTAGTGGTACACCGTGGTCGGCGCCAGATACGACGAGAACGCGTAGAACAGTTCCGGACGGTCGGCGCGCCCGCTCAGCCCGCCCACGGCGCCGATCCCCGGCAACGACACCTGGTCGACGAGCTTCCCGTCGGCGGCGTACATCCGCACGTGGCTCTGCACGTCCTCCAGGGTCTGTACCACGACGCGGTCGCCCGCGATCAACGCCTGCTGGATGTTGTTCTTGGTCTCCGGTACCACGGTGGTCGCGTGCGCGAGTGACGTGTCCGGGAGAACCATCGCGACGATGCGCCGGTTCGGCGCGTTCTTCGTGGTCTGGACGAAGATCGTGTGCCCGATGTTGCCCAGCACGGCGTACTCCGCGTCGTCCGACGTGTTCACGGCGCGAATCGGCGCTCCCACGTCAGGGTGCATCGGGTCTCGGAGGTCCGCGTAGTACAGCAGGTTCTCGGGGTTGGTCCCGTGATTGAGCGTGATGAACAGATAGCGGCCATCGTCGGTCACGCCCGCGCCTTCGTACCAGTCCGGGCGGTCGGGGCGCTCGTAGATCAGCTTGTCCTGCGTGTCGGGCGTGCCCACGGTGTGGTAGTAGATCTTGCCATTCACCGCCGCCGCCGTCAGCACCTGATCCTTGGGCGGCGCGGGGAATCGCGTGTAGAAGAAGCCGTGGCCGTCACGCGTCCACGCGACGCCGGAGTACTTCACCCAATGCACGGTATCGGCCAGGTCGCGGCCGGTGGCGAGTTCGCGCACGTGCAGTTCTTCCCAATCCGACCCGCCCACCGACAGGCCGTAGGCCAGGTAGTGGCCATCGGGCGAAGGCGCGTACGACGCCAGATCCACCGACCCGTCGGCCGAGAGCGTGTTCGGATCGATCAGCGTGCTCGGGGTCCCGCGCACGTCCGTCTGGTCGTAGAGCACCGACTGGTTCTGCAATCCCGAGTTCATGCGGTAGAACAGCCGGCCGGCCACGCGGGTGGGCACGCCGATGCTGGGCGTGTTCCAGAGCGCCGTGAGCCGCTTGCGGAAGGTCTCGCGCAGCGGGATCTGGTCCAGGTATTTGTACGTGACGGCGTTCTCCGCCTCCACCCAGCGGGCAACTTCCGGGGAATTCTGGTCCTCGAGCCAGCGGTACGGATCGGCGACCTTCGTGCCGAAATAGTCGTCCACGACACTGTCCTTGCGCGTGGCGGGATACTTGGGGGCCTGCTGTGCGGCAGCGATGCTCGCCGTGGTGCAGAGGGCGACGACGACGATGGCGAGGGTCGCCGGAACGTGACGCATCGGGTGTGACAACATGCCGGATGGCTCCGTGAGTTGGGCCCCATATTCTCACCACTTCCGGCGCCCTTCGCCAGTCGCACGCCGGCTCGGGAACGCCGGCTCGCCGACCGGGTAGATTTAGCGGTTGCGTCCCCCCCGGGCACGCCGACACCCCACTCTCATGCCCTCCCTGCATTGCCTCGTTGAGGAAGTCGGCCAGTCGAATCGTCCGGGTCGCGCGCGGTTCCAGCGCGCGCGCATGCTCGCTCCCGCGCTCGTCGCGCTGGCGCTCGGCGCCTGCGGCGGTTCCAAGTCGTCCACCACCACCACCACGGCCCCGGGCGCGGGCGTCGTGGCGTCGATCAGCGTCGCCCCCACCACCACCACGCTCGTCATCGGCGACACCCTGCGTTTTGTCGTCACGCTCTACGACAACGCGAGCACCATCCTCACGGGCGATACCGTGACCTGGTCCAGCAGCGACTCCTCGATCGCCACGGTCAGCGATTCGGGCACCGTCACCGGGGTCGCCACCGGAACGGCGACCATCACGGCCACGAGCAAGGGCATTCTCGGCACGGCCACGCTGACCGTCACGCCGCCGGCCACGAAACCCTTCGTCTCGGTGATCGCCGTGGCGGCGGGCTTCGCCCACAGTTGCGCGCTGGTCACCGGCGGCACGGCCTATTGCTGGGGCAGCAACACCAGCGGCCAGTTGGGCAACGACACCACCGGCATCTCGCCCTTCCCACTCGCGGTTTCGGGCGGTCTCACCTTCGCGTCGCTCACCGCGGGCTACTCTCACACGTGCGCGCTCACCGCCGCCGGCGCCGCGTACTGTTGGGGCGACAACGCTGCGGGAGCCCTCGGCACCTCCACCCCCAACGCCACGAGCGGGACGCCGGTGGCGGTGGCGGGGGGAATCGCGTTCTCCATGATCAGCGCCGGCTATTCCCACACCTGCGGCGTGGCCACCAACGGGTCGGCGTACTGCTGGGGGGCCAACGAGAGCGGCGAGTTGGGCGATAACGCAGTCGGTCAGGACAGCCCGACACCGGTGCTCGTATCCGGTGGGCTCACCTTCGCGTCCATCAGCGCCGGCGGTGTCTATTCGTGCGGTGTGACAACTGGAGGCGCCGGCTACTGCTGGGGATCCAACGGTTACGGCGTGCTCGGCGACGGCACCACGAACGACAGTTCCACCCCCGTAGCGGTGGCGGGAGGCCTACAACTGGCGTCGATCACGGCCGGAGTGTACCACACCTGCGCCCTCACGGTGAACGGCGCCGCCTACTGCTGGGGACAGGCCGGGAACGGCCAACTCGGCACCGGTCTGGCGTCGCTGAGCAGTTCCACCCCACTCGCGGTGGCAGGCGGTCACACCTTCGCCTCGATCACGGTCGGCGAGTTGAGCACCTGCGCCGTGACCACGGCGGGGGCCGGCTATTGCTGGGGCTCGGGGAGCTTCGGCGCGCTCGGCATCGGTTCCACCGATCAGGCCGATACACCGCAGCTCGTGAGCGGGTCGCAGACGTTCGCGTCGGTAAGCGCGGGCATCTCGTTCCACGTCTGTGGACTCGACAGTACCGGCGCCGTCTACTGTTGGGGGTACGACAACAGTGGCGAACTGGGCACCGGCACCGCCGGTGGATACGCCCGGACGCCCCAGCAGGTGGTCGTACCGAACGGCTGACCGCGTATATCCTCGCGGGCGCGATCGCCGGTTCCAGGGTTTGACCTGGGGCCGGCGATCGTGCTGTTTTCATCCCATGCCGAACAACGCCGTCCAGAGCCCCCCCTTCTTTGCCGACCTGCGACGCCGGGAATTCTCGCGCCTCGACCGACACCGCCACGCGTATCTCGACTACACCGGGAGCGGCCTCTATCCGGAGAGCCTGCTCGAACGACACACGGCGATGCTGCGCGAGACCGTGTTCGGGAATCCGCACTCCCGGCACCAGGCATCCGAGACGAGCACGTCCGTGGTGGAGCGGGCGCGGAGTGCCGTGCTCCGGTTCATGGACGCGCCGCCGGAGGAGTACGCGGTGGTCTTCACGACCAACGCCTCCGGCGCCATCAAACTGGTCGGCGAGAGCTATCCGTTCGCGTCGGGCGGCGCATACGTGCTCGCCGAGGACAACCACAACTCGGTGAACGGGGTTCGGGAATTCGCGCGCAGGGCCGGCGCGCGCACGACCTATCTGCCGCTCGACGCGGCGCTCCGGATGGACGATCCGGAACCGGCGCTGCGTGCGGCCGCCCGGGGGGCGGGTGCGCGGGCCGGGCTCTTTGCCTATCCGGCGCAGTCCAATTTCACCGGCGTCAAGCACGCGCTGGACCTGGTCCAGGCGGCGAAGGGCCTTGGCTTCGACGTCCTCCTGGATGCCGCCGCGTTCGTGCCAACCAACCGGCTGAGCCTGCGAGAGGTGCCGGCGGACTTCACGGTCGTGTCTTTCTATAAGGTGTTCGGCTATCCCACGGGCGTCGGCGCGCTCGTGGCGCGGCGAACGGCGCTGGCCAGGCTGCGGCGCCCCTGGTTCGCGGGGGGCACGGTGGACTTCGCGTCGGTGCAGAACGACATGCATCAGCTCCGGGCGGGATCCGAGGCGTTCGAGGACGGCACTCCCGATTTTCTCGGACTCGCCGCCCTCGTGCCCGGGCTGGAGTTCATGGAGCAGTTGGGCATCGACCGGCTCGCGGAGCACGTGCAGCAACTCGCCGGAGAGCTGCTGCAGGTGCTGACGTCGCTGCGGCACGCGAATGGAAATCCGATGGTGGTGGTGTATGGCCCGCCGACCGTGGACCGTCGCGGTGGCACCGTGGCGTTCAACGTGCTCGACGCAGCGGGCCGTCCCGTGTCGTACGCCGTCGTCGAGGATCGCGCCAGCAGGGCGGGCATTTCGGTGCGCGGCGGCTGCTTCTGTAACCCCGGCGCCGGCGAGCGGGCGTTCGACCTTCCCGCCGACGAGGCGGCGCGGTGCTTCCGGGCCACCGCGCAGGGCTTCACGCTCGAACGCTTTGCGGAATGCATGGGGGCCGACATCGCCGTCGGCGCCGTGCGCGCGTCGGTCGGCATGGCCAGCAACTCCGACGACATCCGGCGGCTCGGCGTGGCGATCGAGGAGATCGCGGCGCGCCCGACCTAGGCGACGCCGGCCGACCGTTCGACGATCCGTCCATCCCCCACGCCCAACGCTCCCCCGGCCATGAATCCTTCCGACTTCACCACCAACGCCAAGGCCGTCGTCGACTGGGTGGCCAACTACCGTGCCACCATCGCCGATCGGCCGGTGATGGCCCGCACGGCACCGGGCGAGATCAGGGCGCAGCTGCCGGCATCGCCGCCGGAGCAGGGCGAGTCGTTCGACGCGATGCTCCGCGACTTCGACCGCATCATCGTCCCCGGCATCACCAATTGGCAGTCACCGAAGTTCTTCGGCTTCTTCCCGGGCGCCGGATCGTTGGCCAGCGTGCTGGGCGACTACCTGAGCAGTGGGCTCTCGGTGCTCGGGCTCTCGTGGCAGTCCTCGCCCGCCCTCACCGAACTGGAAGAGGTGGTCACCGACTGGATGCGGCAGATGGTGGGGCTCTCCGAGGCCTGGAGCGGCGTCATCCAGGACACGGCGTCCTCGAGCACGTTGGTGGCGCTGGTCTGCGCCCGCGAGCGGAGCACCGGCTACGCCCTGGTCCGCGGCGGGCTGCAGGACGCCGATCGGCCGCTCACAGTGTACGTGTCGGCCCACGCCCACAGTTCGGTGGACAAGGCGGCGCTGCTCGCGGGATTCGGTCGCGACAACGTGCGCCAGGTGCCGCACGACGATGCGTACGCCATGCGCGCCGACGCGCTCCGCGGCATGATTGCGGCGGACATCGCCGAGGGGCGCGTGCCCTGCGCCGTGGTCGCGACCACCGGCACCACCGGCACCACGGCGGTCGATCCCATCCGCGAGATCGCCGCCCTGACGCGTGAACACGGGCTCTGGCTGCACGTCGACGCGGCGATGGCCGGCTCGGCGATGATCCTGCCCGAAATGCGCGCCCTCTGGGACGGGATCGAGGGTGCGGATTCGGTGGTGCTGAACCCCCACAAGTGGTTGGGCGTCGTGTTCGACTGCTCGCTCTACTACGTGAAGGACGTCGAGCATCTGGTGCGCGTGATGTCCACCAACCCCAGCTACCTACAGAGTGCCGCCGACGGACGCGTGAAGAACTACCGTGACTGGGGCATCCCGCTCGGACGGCGGTTCCGCGCCCTCAAGCTCTGGTTTCTGATCCGCGAGCAGGGAGTGGCCGGGCTGCAGGCGAGGATTCGCCGGGACCTCGACAACGCCCAATGGCTCGAACGCCACGTGCGCGCCGAGCCGCACTGGCGCGTACTTGCGCCGGTGGCTCTGCAGACCGTGTGTCTGCGGCACGAGCCGCCGGGGGTCGAGGGTGATGCCCTCGACCGGCACACGCTCGACTGGGTGGATCGGGTGAATCGGTCGGGGGATGCCTACCTCACACCCTCGATGCTCGACGGTCGATGGATGGCGCGGGTCTCGATTGGCGCCGAACCGACGGAGCGCGAGCACGTGGCGGCGCTGTGGGATCTGATGCGTGAGGCGGCGGTGGGATAGCCGGCCTCGGCTGGCACATCGTCCGGGCGACCGGTATTGTAGGGGGCGTTCCTCGAGCGGCTGTTGCGGTTCCCCCTCATCCTATCCGCCATCGGAGGACCCATGAATCGCCAGAAAATCGTTGTCGCCGGGCTCGTGGCCGGCCTGGTCCTGAACGTGCTCGACTTCGTGAGCTACAGCTACATCGTCGGCACGCAGCTGGCCTCGGCGATGGATGCGGTGAACCCGTCGCTGACGGCGGCGATGTCCACGTCCCGCGCGATGGCCACGAGCATCGTTCTCGACTTTCTGATGGGCATCGCGCTCGTGTGGCTGTACGCCGCCATGCGGCCGCGCTACGGCCCCGGACCGCGCAACGCGCTGATGTCGGCGTTCTTCGTCTGGCTGATCTCGGCGTTTGCGTTCAGCATGTTCCACACGATGGGCATGATGACCATGCACCTCTGGCTGCTCATGGCGTGCATCACGTTCGTGAACCTGAGCATCGGCGCCCTCGTGGGGGGCAAGCTCTACTCCGAGTAGCGCGCGGTTCCCAGTCGGTCGCCGCGGCCGTCACACCGAGGGCCGCGGCGTTGCCGGGGAGCAGTGCACCACGGCGGTCGCCGGGGCCAGGCTTGGCGCCGAGGCCTGCACGTGCAGATCGCCCGCCGTCTTGGTCGCCTGCACGATCGCCATGCAGAGCCCGTTGAACACGCGCCGCACCGTGCCCTTGTCGGCGGCGTGGTCGCTGGGGTCGCCGTTGCCGAGGCCGATCAGGCGCCCGTTGCCGGTCACTGTGAACTCGATCTCCTCGTTGGCCACCGGGACTGTTCGTCCCTGCGCGTCCACCACGCGTACCGCCACCACCGAAACGTCTTCCCCGTCGGCATCGATGGTCGCACGATCCGGCGCGAGGACGATCCGCGCCGGCGCGCCGGTCGTCTCCCGTCGGTCGGTGGCGATCACGCGGCCGTTCCGGTAGCCGCGGGCTACGAGGGTGCCCGGCTGGTAGGCCACGTGCCACTCGAGGTGCCGGTTCGGCTGCACCGGCTGCCGGCCCAGGCTCTTCTCGTTGAGGAACAGTTCCACCTGCTCGGCGTTGCTGTGGACCCAGACGCGGACGTCCTCGCCTTCCGTTCCCGGCCAGTTCCAGTGCGGGAAGAGGTGGACCATTGGCTCGGTGCCCCACCACGCCTGGTAGTAATAGAAGTTGTCCTTGGGGAATCCGCAGGTGTCCAGGATGCCGAAGTGGGAGTTGATGCACGGCCAGGCGTACGGCGTCGGTTCGCCGCGGTAGTCGAACCCGGTCCACGCGAATCCTCCGGCCAGGAATGGACGCGCCGCGTACGTGGTCCACCAGTTCTCCGCGGTCGTCGCCCAGGGCGGGAATTGCGTGTCGTATGCCTCCACGTACCCGCGCGTCGTGTCGTTGGTATAGATGCCGCGCGTCGAGACCGTGCTGGCCGTTTCGGTGCCCATCGACCACTGCTTGGGGAACGCAGTATGGAAGGCATCGATGCGCTTCCCATCGCCATAGTTGAAGCCCTGCACGTCCACCACCGCCGAGAGCCCCTTGCCCCACGAGCCATTCATCGCCTCGGTAATCGGACGCGTCGGGTCGAGCCGCCGGGCGAGGCGCTTCATGCTCGCCGCCATGCGCGCACCCTCGTCGGTGCCCTGCAGCGGCTCCTCATTCCCGATCGACCAGCAGAACACGCTGGGATGGTTGCGGTCGCGCCGCATGAGCCGCTCGAACTGGCTCAGGCCCTCGGGGCTCGACGAGAACATGCGCGTCTCATCGAGCACGAGCATGCCCAGCCGGTCGCAGGCGTCGAGCAGCTCCGGGGTCGGCGGGTTGTGCGACGTGCGATACGCGTTGCACCCCATCGCCTTGAGGCGCGCGATGCGGTAGTACTGCAGGCGGTCGGGAAGGGCAGATCCCACGCCGGCGTGATCCTGATGGTTGCACGTGCCCTTGAGTTCCACGTGCTGCCCGTTGAGGAAGAACCCGCGGTCGGCGTCGAAGTGCATCGTGCGCACGCCGAAGGTGGTTTCGAAGTCGTCCACCGGCGTTCCGGCCACTTCGATGGTCGTCACCAGGCGATAGCGGTGCGGCGATTCGATGGACCAGAGTTCTGGCTGGGGGATCGTCGTCGTCTGATCGACCGTCGTGCGGCCCCGCGCCGGGACGCGCACGTTTCCGGCCACGGCGCTGGCATGCTCGGTCCCCGCGGCATCGACCACGCGCGATACCACGCGGCACACGGCGTCGGCGTCGGCGTCGTTGACCACGGTCGTCTGGAGTCGCAGCCGCGCCTGCGTGCCGCGCATCTCCGACGTCACGAACGTGCCCCACTGCGGCACGTGCACCGGCGCCGTCTTCACCAGCCACACGTGCCGGTAGATCCCGGCGCCCTCGTAGAACCAGCCTTCGTTCTCCGTGGCGTCCACCCGCACCACGAGCACGTTCTCACTCCCGTAGCGGACGAAGTCGGTCACGTCCACGCGGAAGGGCACATATCCGCTGAGTGCCGTGGTGAGGTACACACCGTTCAGTGTAACGATGCAGTTGCGGTACACGCCGTCGAACTCGAGCGACAGCCGCCGGCCGGCGTCGGCGGCGGGAATCGTGAACGTCTTGCGGTACCAACCGACGCTGGAGGCGGGATAGGCGCGGCCCACGGGCTTGAACCCGTGTGAGGTGAGTTCCGGATCGTTCACGAACGGGAGCTCGACGACCCAATCGTGTGGAAGATCGACGGCCCGCCAGTCGCCGGCGTCGAACTTGGGACTGGCCGGCCGGAAGAAGTATCCGGTCTTGGCGAAAATGCCGTCGTTGCCGCGTCCGAATCCGAAGTCCTGCGCCGGGTCGGCCGCATGCCCGAGGTGAAAGCGCCAGTCGAAATCGAGCAGCAGCCGGTCGCGGATATGCGTCGCGGCGCTCAGCGGGGCGAGCGCGGGGGCCGTCGGATCGTCGGCGTCGACGGGCCTCGCGGTGGGCGCGAAGGCGTCGTCGGGGATCATGACCGCGCCGGCGGCCAGGAGACCGCTCTTCAACATGTCACGTCGTGACCAGGTCCGCATCATTCGTCTCCGCGTACGATCGTTTGGGCGCCCGATGCGTTAGGTTGCATACACGGGCGCGGTCAGCGCCTGCCGTCCAACATTCCGAATCTCTGTCTGATCCACCCGACCCGCCAGTGTGATCGCGCCCGCATGCGCGGGCGCGCAATCGGCGGCATCGCGCCGCCCACTCTACGGCCGGCGGCGCTACGAGGAGAGCGATGATCATTGATTGTCACGTCCACCTCAACAACTACCACGATCAGGTTGCCGTTTCGCTCGATGAGAGTCTCGACAAGCTGCAGGGGGCGATGGCGGAGGCCGGGGTCGACCACTCCATCGTGCTCACCAGCTATGTGGTGAATCCCAATCGGCCGAGTACGGCCGAAGTGGTACGGGCCGTGGAGCAGGTCAAGAACCTGAGCGTGGTGGCGGGCATCAGCTACACGCACTACAAGGAACGCGACCTGCGGGAGATGGCGGACTTTCTCAAGGACCGGCTGGTGGTGGGCCTGAAGCTGTACCCGGGCTACGAGCCGTTCTATCCACATGATCCGCGGCTCCGCGTCGTCTACGATCTGGCCGAGGAATTCGACGTGCCGGTGATGATCCACAGCGGCGACACGTACAGCCCGAAGGGGAAGCTCAAATATTCACATCCGCTGGAAGTGGACGAGGTGGCGGTCGACTACCCCAATGTGAAACTCGTGATCTGCCACCTCGGGAATCCCTGGCTCACCGACTGCATGGAAGTGGTGTACAAGAACAAGAACGTATACACCGACTTCTCCGGTCTGGTGCTTGGCGAGTTCACCGAGGCGTTCGAGGACTTCATGGAGCGGCAGATCGAGGAAGCTATTCTCTACGCCGGGGAGCCGAACTATCTGCTGTACGGCACCGACTGGCCCATCTGCGGCATGAAGTCGTATGTGGAGTTCGTGAAGCAACTCAAGATGACCGACGAGCAGAAGCATCAGATCATGTACGAGAACGCGCGGCGACTCTTCCGCCTGCCGCTGCCGGCGCGCGAGGCGCCAGCGGAGTGACCCCCTCCTCCCCCGGAGGCCTATGATCCGTGTTCGAGAAATTCGTTCAGCCAAGGATCCGGCGTTCGCGGCGGCGCACGCGCTGCTGCGGCGCATCTTTCCCCGCTCCGAGATGATGCCCCGGCGCTCCTGGGTGCAGGTACTCCGAGAGCGCGAGCAGGGCCTCTGGACCGACCTCAACTGGCACCTCATCGTCGCGGAGCGCGACGGCGTCGTGATCGGCGCTGCCAGCGGGTCGTATCTCGGAAACGTCAATGTGGGCGTGATCGGCTACGTGGCGGTGGATGCGGCCGCACGGGCCAGCGGCCTCGGCCCCCGTCTTCGCCGCGCGCTTGTCCGCGGCTTCACGCGTGATGCCCGGGACCTCAACGGCACGGCGCTTCGGGCCGTCGTGGGCGAGGTCCATGCCGACAATCCCTGGCTGCGCGTCCTCGTGAGCCGTCACCACGCCCTGGCGCTCGACTTCCCCTACTACCAACCGGCGTTACACCGCACCGAGAAGGGCGTGCCGTTGGTGATGTACTTCGAGCCCATCGGCGCGCGGCGGCGGTGGCTGTCCGCCGGCGAGGTGCGCCGGCTGCTGTATACCATGTGGCGGCGAGCCTACCGGGTGTCGAACCCGCTCAAGGACCCCAACTTCCGGCGCATGCTCCGCGCCCTCGACGGACGTCGCCGGATCGGCGCCCGCTCGCTGTTGCCGCGGACGCATCGCGCGCGCCACGCAATCAGTTGACCCGCGAACACCCGCGGGTCCGGAACCCCGGAACCCTGGATTTCTCGGAGGGATGATGGACGGCTTGGTGACGCAGATCGGACCGTATCTCGTCGTGCTCGGCTTTGTGCTCGCGGGGATCGTTGCCGCGTATGTGGTGCGCCGGCTCGTCTTCCCGCAGCTCCGCCGGGCAGCCGCGCACACGACGAGCACGGCGGACGACAAGGCGATCGCCGCACTCGAGAAGCCGATTCTGCTCTGGGGTGCCCTACTGGGCGCCCACGTCGGTATCGGGACGGTGCCGAGTTTTGCGGGGTCGGCGGCGCACGTCGCGCAGGTCGCCGTGAAGGTGGTGCTGCTTCTCTCGGCCACGTGGACGATGGGATTGATCGCCGGGGATTTCGTCACTTCCCGGACCGCCGACGCCGAACTGCCGTCGGCCAATCTGATCTCGTACCTCGCGCGTGCCTGCGTGATGGTTCTCGGCGCGCTCGTGGTGCTCCAGGCGCTCGACATCCCGATCACGCCGCTGCTCACCGGGTTGGGCGTCGGTGGGTTGGCGGTCGGCCTGGCGCTGCAGGATACGCTCGCCAACCTGTTCGCCGGCATTCAGCTGCTCCTCTCCAAGCAGGTCCGCGTGGGAGACTTCATCCGACTGAGCAGTGGCGAGGAAGGATTCGTCACCGACATTACCTGGCGGTACACCACCATTCGCCAACTGCCCAACAACTACACGATCGTTCCCAACGCCAAACTCTCCACCGCGGTCACGTCGAACTTCACGATGCCCGATCCCGAACAGTCGATTCTCGTGCAGGTCGGCGTGTCATACGACTCGGATCTGGCGATGGTCGAACGCGTGACCATCGACGTGGCGCGGGAGATTCAGCGGACCGTGGAGGGGGCCGTGTCCACGCACGAGCCTTTCACGCGCTATCACACCTTCGGCGACTCGAGCATCAACTTCTCGGTGATCCTGCGCGGCCAGGAGTATACCGCGCAGTACCTGATCAAGCACGAATTCATCAAGGCCCTGCACGCGCGGTACAAGCAGGAGGGCATCGAGATTCCGTTCCCGATCCGCACGGTCTACATGAAGCAGACCTAGCGGCCGGCGGTCAGCCGCCGGGGCTCGTGAAGGCGCCGGCGGCGAGCCAGCGGAGCAGTTGGATCACCGCCGCGGGATCGGGCAGCCGGTAATCCGCCGCGGTGGCCGCGGTGGTCACATTGGGCGAAACGTGGATCGAGCGCCCAATGCCGCGCAGCGACAGGAACGCATCCTCGTCCGTCACGTCGTCGCCGATATACAGCGCCCGGGTGCGCGACGGCCAGTCGGCGCCGTGTCGCTGCATCAGGACGTACAGCACGGCCTGTCCCTTGTGCCAATCGAGGGGTGGCCGCCCTTCGATCACCATCTTGCCGTGCGTCACGCGCAGATGCAGCCGGCGCAAGATCTGTTCGGCCCGCCGTTCGACGTCGGGGCGTTCCTCGGCGTTCACCTGGCGCACGTGATACGACACCGTCGCCGTCTTCCGTTCCACATGCGCGCCCTGCACGTCGAGCGCCTCCAGCCGCCGTGCCGCGCTGTCCATCGCGGCCCGATAGTGATCCAACCCCTCGTGGCGCAGCGACACGCCGGGACCGTCGATCTGGAAGCCGTGGTCGCCGACGTACGTGATGCCGGGGATCCCCACACGCTTGCGCACGTCGTCCAGCGACCGGCCCGACACGATCACCACGTCGAGGGCGGGATTGCGGGCGGCCTGGACGAGCGCCGCGCGGGCGCGCGGCGACAACCGGGCATCCTCGGGACGGGCCACGATCGGCGTGAGCGTGCCGTCGTAGTCCAGAAACACCACCGCCGCCGGTCGTGCCGCCAGCCAGGGCGTGAGCCGGCGGCGCACCTGGTCCACCGGCGACGCGTGCGACGCTTCGCGTCCCACCGCCCGCTCGGCCGCCGAGAGAAAGCTGTGGACCCAGGCGTGGACGTCGTGCGTGCGTACCCGGTCGCGCAACGCCGACATGCGCGCCTGCCGCTCGTCGGGTTGCATCGACAGCGCGCGATTGAGCGCCGAGGCGACGGCGTCGATGTCGAACGGATTCACGACGAGCGCTTCCTGCAACTCCTCGGCGGCGCCGGCCATTTCGGAGAGCACCAGCACGCCGCTCAGCGTGACCTGGGCCATGACGTACTCCTTGGCCACCAGATTCATGCCGTCGCGCAGCGGCGTGACCATCGCCACGTCCGCGGCACGGTACAGCGGGATCAACTCCTCGGCGGGCAGCGACCGAACCAGATAGCGGATCGGCGACCAGCCGGCTTCGGAAAACCGGCCATTGATGCGGCCCACGGCCTCGTCGATCTGCCGCTTGAGCTGGGAATACTCGGCCACGCGCTCCCGGCTCGGCACCAGGAGCTGGGTGAACACGATGTGCCGGCGATACTCCGGCCACCGCTCGAGTAGTCGCTCCACGGCGAGCAGCCGTTCGTGGATGCCCTTGGTGTAGTCCAGCCGGTCGACAGCGAGGATCTCCCGCGACTCGCCATGGCGAGCGCGGGGCCCCGAGGCCTCGGCCACCGACGCGACATAATCCGCGTCGATGCTGATCGGGTCGACGACCGCAGTCACGGTACGCCCGTCGTATTCCACCTGGCGGGCGGCGCGATCCACCTCGCAGCCGAGCAGCCGCGCGGCGGCGTTCAGGAAGTGATCGGCGTAGCTGTCCACCTGAAACCCGACCACGTCGGCGCCCAGCATGCCGCGCAGCAGTCGGCGCGACCAGGGCAGCACCCGGAAGACATCGGTCGCGGGGAAGGGGATGTGCAGGAACGACGCGATCCGGGCTTCGGGGACGAGCTGCCGCAGATGGTGCGGCATTCGCAGCAGTTGGTAGTCCTGCACCCAGACCAGTTCGCCGGCGCGGGCGAACGGCGCCGCCTGCTCGGCGAACCGCTTGTTGACCGCGTCGTACACACGCCACGAGCTGGCCTCGATGCGCGTGGCGCCGACGAAGTAGTGGAAGAGCGGCCAGAGCGTGCGGTTGGAAAATCCGGCGTAATACTGCGAAACCTCGTGCGCCGACAGCGGCACTGCCACGTATCGCACGTTGCGATCCTTCGGCAGGACGACGTCGTCGGCCTGGGCCAGCTCCTCGCGCCCGATGCCGGGCCAGCCGATCCAGACGCCGCCACGCTCCCGGAGCACGGGAGCGAGCGCGCTCACCAAGCCGCCCGGCGATGGCCGGAAGATAACCCGTCCCCCCTTCCGTTCAGCCCGGAAGGGCAGCCGATTGCTGACGACGACCAACCGCTCGGCAACGGTCGCCGACCCTGCACGTGTCTTCGTCCGGGGTGTGCGATCCATGTCGTGCAACCTAACCAACGTACGGGCTCGCCGAAACACGGACGGCCACCCCGCAGACGGCCAACCATATCAATTTGGTACAGCCGGCATGGCCCGCCATGGTGCTGTGGGGACGCCCATGGCGCCGCCGCCGGCGGTTCCGGCCTAGCGCCGGGCGACGACCGCGTGGTACACATTAACCCTTCTCGCTGTACGCTATCCTCGAGGGTGAATTGTCCCAGCACGACCCCGATAAGCCGCCGGTTCCGTCCTCGCCAAACGCACCCGCGGCGGCGCTCGTCGATCGGTATCGCGCGATCTACGACGCCGTGGCGCTGCCGGTGCTGATGATCGACGCCGAAAGCTGGCGCATCCTCGCCGTCAACGACGCGGCCGTGGACCAGTACGGCTACACACGCGACGAATTTCTCGGCCGCTCGGTGCTCGACATCCGCCCGCCGGACGGTCGCACCGAGGCACGGCGCGTGTTGGCGGAAATGCCGCACGGATTCTGGAAGGCGACCGCCGTGCAGCATCAGCGCAAGGACGGATCGATCTTTCGCGTCGACGTCTGGTCGCGCGACACGGTCGTCGACGGGCGTCCCGTACGCATTTCCACGATCAGTGACGTCACCGAACGTGTGCAGCTGGCGCACGAGTTGCAGCAGGCCCAGAAGATGGAGGCCGTGGGCCGCTTGGCGGGCGGGATCGCACACGATTTCAACAACGTGTTGACGTCCATCATTGGGGGGGCCGAATTCCTCCAGGAGCACCTCCGCGGCGATGAGGCGGGGTTGACCGAGGTGGCGGGCATTCGCCGCGCGGCCGACCGGGCGGCGTCGCTCACCCGTCAACTCCTGGCGTACAGTCGCCGGCAGGTGATGAGCGTCGAGCTCGTGCCGCTGAACGACGTGGCGGCGCGGACGGAAACCCTGTTGCGCCACGTGATCGGCGAGCACATCGAGCTCCACACCGAGCTCGCCCCCGACACATGGGCGGTGCGCGTCGATCCAGCACAGTTGGAGCAGGTGCTCCTGAACCTGGCCGTGAACGCGCGCGATGCCATGCCAGGTGGCGGTTCCCTGGTGTTGGCCACGCGCAATGTTCCCCTGCCCGCCGGCGAGAGCCTCGCCGGTTCGAGTGTCCCCGCTGGCGACTATGCGGAACTGACCGTCCGCGACACGGGAACCGGCATGGACGCCATCACCCGGTCGCGAGTCTTCGAGCCCTTCTTTACCACGAAACCACCGCCCCACGGCACGGGACTCGGCTTGTCGATGGCCTACGGCATCATCCGCCAGAGCAACGGCTTCATCACCGTTCACTCCATTGTCGGCCAAGGGACCACATTCCGGATCCTCCTCCCCCGCGCTGGACGGACCAAGCCACTCGCGGCTCCGGCAACGAGCACGGTGCCCGCGGCCGATCGCCAGACCGTGCTCGTCGTCGAGGACGAGGACGCGGTCAGGCGCGTGACCTGCCGAGTGCTCGAGCGGCTCGGCTACTCCGTGCTCCCGGCCGCCAACGGTGAGGAGGCGCTGGCACTCGTCGCGGCGTCGCGACCGACGCTCGGGCTGCTCGTCACCGACCTCCTCATGCCGCAGATGAGCGGCCGGGAACTCGCCACGCAGATCCGCGATGCCTACCCCGAATTGCGGGTCCTCTTCGTCTCGGGTTACACTGACGAGGCCGTGGGGCACCTCGGCATGCTGGAGCAGGGCACGGCGTTTCTGCAGAAGCCCTTCTCGATCGAATCGCTGGGTGAAGCCGTGCGCCGGGTTCTCGCGGACCGCTGATCCGCCCCACGCTGTGTCTCTGTCTCGCTGTCTCACCGCACCTCCACACCGTCTCACGCCACTTCCGCCATGCCTTCCCGTCGCGACTTTCTCTCCCGCAGCGCCGCTCTGGGATTCGGCGCCGCGTTCAGTGCACCCTGGCTGCAGCGCGTCCTTTCCTGGGACGCGCTCGCGCGGGCCGACGCCGACGTCCTGCCGGCCTCGGCGTCGCTCGCCGCCAACGACCTCACCCTCGGCAACAGCGTCATTCGCGGGCTCTGGCGCGTGGCCGACGGAAAACTTCGCGCCGTGCGCATCGACGATCTCGGCAACCATCGCACCGTGGCGCTTCCGGGCGCGGTGTTCGCGCTCGCCATGGGCGACGGCACGGTGCTCGCCGCGGACGCGATGACCGTGGTCGGTGCGCCCCGGGTGGAGTCGGTTCGCGCCCAGGCAGGCGCGTCGCGCTACGCCGAGCGGCTGGGGGGGCGTCGCGTCACCGTGGTGCTCCGCGACGCCTCCGGGCATCTCGAAGCCGAATGGAGTGTCGTGCTGCGGGATGGCTCGCGCTACCTGCGCCAGGAGGTCACGCTGCGCGCTCGCGGGGCGGAGGTGCCGGTGCGTGAGATCATCCTGGTGGACCTCCATGCGCCCGGCGCCAGCGTGACGGGCACCGTGAAGGGAAGCCCGGTGGTGTTCGACGACTGGTATGTGGGTTTCGAGCACCCGCTGTCGTTGAGCGCGGTGGACGGCGACCACGTGACCTGCGCGCTGCCGCGCACGCTCCCGCTGCGGCCCGACGCGCCGGTGGGCGTGTCGTCGGTCATCGGTGCCGTGCGGCCCGGCCAACTCCGCCGGGATTTTCTCGCCTACGTCGAGCGGGAACGCGCGCATCCGTACCGGACCTTCCTGCACTACAACTCGTGGTACGACATCGGGTACTTCTCCAAGTACACGGAGGTCGAGGCGCTGGCCGTGATCGATGCGTTCGGCGACGAACTGCACCGCAAGCGGGGCGTCGTGCTGTCGTCGTACCTGTTCGACGACGGGTGGGACGATCCGAAGACGCTCTGGGGCTTCGGTCCGGGGTTCCCGCACGGGTTCACGAATCTGCGAACCAAAGCGGCGAAGTACGGGGCGGCCCCGGGCGTCTGGCTGTCGCCGTGGGGCGGCTACGGCCAGCCCAAGCAGGATCGACTGAAGTACGGCCGGGAGCAGGGGTTCGAGACCAACGACGGCGGGTTCGCGCTCTCCGGCCCCAAGTACTACAAGCGCTTCCACGACACCTGTGTGGAGTTCATCCGCAAGTACGGCGTCAACCAGTTCAAGATCGACGGCACCGGCAATGCGTCCACGGTGATTCCCGGCAGCCAGTTCGACAGCGACTTCGACGCCGCCATCGCCCTCATCGGCGACCTGCGGCAGGTCAAGCCGGACCTGTATGTGAACCTGACCACGGGCACCTATCCGTCGCCCTTCTGGTTGCGGTACGCTGATTCGATCTGGCGCGGCGGGGAGGACCATTCCTTTGCCGGCATCGGCACCTGGCGTCAGCAGTGGATGACCTATCGCGATGCCGACACGCACCGGCACGTGGTGAAGCGCGGCGCGTTGTATCCGCTCAACTCCTTGATGCTGCACGGGCTGATCTACGCCAAGCACGCGAACCATCTGATGGACGACCCGGGCGGCGACTTCAACGACGAGATCCGCGTCTACTTCGGCAACGGCACGCAGCTGCAGGAGATGTACGTGACGCCGTCCAACCTCACGGCGAGCAACTGGGACACCCTCGCCGAGAGCGCCGAATGGTCGCGTCGCAACGCGGCTACGCTCCGCGACACGCACTGGGTGGGCGGCGACCCCGCCGAACTCGAGCCGTATGGGTGGGCTGCGTGGGCGCCCGAGAAGGCGACGCTGACCCTCCGGAATCCGAGCGATCGGTGGAGGACCATCGCCCTCGATCCACGGCAGGCGTTCGAGTTGCCGGAGGGCGCCGCCGGCCGGTTCACCGTGCACAGTCCGTGGAAGGCCGATCGCGGGCAGCCGTCGTTCGAGATCTCGGCGGGACGCGAACACGCGTTCGAGCTGGCGCCCTTCCAGGTGCTGAATCTGGACGTCGTGCCGGTGAAGGGCGGCTGACGCTCCGTGCTGAGCCCTGCGTCGGTCACCATCCGTCCCCTCGCGTCGCTCGACGAATTCCGTGCCGCGGTGGCGCTGCAGTTCGAGACGTGGGGGCCGGGCCTCGCCGATCCCACGTCGGCCACGATCCTGAAGATCGGACAGAAGATCGGTGGGGTGTCGGCCGGCGCGTTCGCGCCCGATGGCCTGCTGTTGGGATTCGTCTTCGGGCTCACCGGCGTGCAGCACGGACAGGTCGTCCACTGGTCTCACATGCTCGCCGTGCGCGGGGATGCGCAGAACCTCGGCATCGGGCGGCGGCTCAAGGAATTCCAGCACGACGCCGTCGCGCGTCTGGGCGCCCACGTGGTGTACTGGACGTATGACCCGCTGGTCGCGCGCAATGCGCATCTCAACCTCAACGTGTTCGGCGTGCGCGTGTCGGAATACGTGCGCGACATGTACGGCGATATGGGGAGCGAGCTGAATCGCGGCATCGGCACCGATCGCTTCGTCGTGGCGTGGCCCGTGGACACCGCGGAGTTGCGGGCGCGTCGCGACGAGATCTCGGCCGCCCGCGACGACGCCGAGTTCCGGGTGGCCCCGGTGGTCAACGCCGATCCGGCGGGCGAGCTCCAACGCGCCCTCGCCGCCGCCGGCGCGCCGAGACTGCGGGTTCGCATTCCGGCCGACATCGGCGCGCTGCAACGCGGCGACGTCGCGGCGGCCGCGCAGTGGCGCGCGAGCACCCGCGCGGCGTTCGAACACCTCCTCGCCGCTGGATATCGCGTGGCCGGATTCGCCGCCGACGAGGGTGCCGGCGTGGCGCACTACCTCTTCTCACTCTGAACCTTCATCCCACCCCCGTGTTCTCTCTCTCCCGCATCGTCGTTCGCGAGCTGCGCCTCGCCCTCAAGGAACCCTTCCGCATCTCATCGGGCACGATCACCGAGCGCCGGGTGTGTCTGCTCGAGCTGCACACCGCCGACGGCATCACCGGCTGGAGCGAGTGCGTGGCCGGCGAGCAGCCCAACTACAGTCCCGAGACCATCGACACCGCGTGGCACGCCATGCGCGAATGGCTTGCCCGGCGCGTGCTGGGCGTGGAGTTTGCCGGGCCCGAGCAGGTGTTCGCCGCGCTCGATCGCAACGTCCGTGGCCATCGCATGGCAAAGGCCGCCGTCGAGATGGGCTGTTGGGACGTCGCGGCGCGCCAGGAGGGCGTGTCGCTCTCCCGCCTGCTCGGGGGCACGCGCGATCGCGTCCCCACCGGCATCTCCATCGGCATCCAGCGCGACCCCGACGCGCTCGTGGCCCGCGCCCGGCAGGCGGTGGCGCAGGGGTATCGCAAGATCAAGATGAAGATCGAGCCCGGCGCCGACGTCGCCTTCGTGGGCGCGGTACGCGCCGCGCTCGGGCCCGACCTGCATCTCATGGCCGACGCCAACTCCGCCTACTCGCTCGCCGATGCCGACCATCTGAAGCAGCTCGATCAGTTCGAGCTCATCATGATCGAGCAGCCGCTCGATCGCGAGGATCTCCTCCGCCATGCCAAGCTCCAGGCGCTGATCCGCACGCCCGTCTGCCTGGACGAATCCATCACGAGCGTCGATCGCGCCGCCGACATGATCGAACTCCACGCCGGGCGCATCATCAACATCAAACCGGGGCGCGTGGGCGGATTCGCCGTGTCGAAGGCCATCCACGATCTCTGTCAGCAGCACGGGATCCCCGTCTGGTGCGGCGGCATGTTCGAGAGTGGCGTCGGTCGCGCGCACAATGTGGCGCTGGCCTCCCTCCCGAACTTCTCGTTGCCCGGCGACGTTTCGCCCAGCGCCCGGTACTGGGAGCGCGACATCGTCACGCCGGAGTGGACGATGGACGACGAGGGCATGGTGCACGTGCCGCACGGCCAGCCCGGCTTCGGCGTGGCCGTGGACACGGACCGCGTGGACGAGCTTACCGTAAAGCGGGAAGTCTTCCAGGCATGAGCGCCCCGCTCGTCCTGCCCGCGGGCGTGGCGGCGTGCTTCGTGCCCGAGCAGATCGACCGCCTCGTCGCGCTGCGTCGCGAACTGCACGCCCACCCGGAACTCTCGCAGCACGAGCACGAAACCGCGCGCCGTCTCGCCGAGGCGCTCGCCGCCATTCCCGGCATCGAGGTTCGTGCCGTGGGCGAGACCGGGCTCGTCGCGCGCGTCCCGGGGCGCGATCGGCGCGCGCCGGTGGTCGCGGTTCGCGGTGACATCGACGCGCTGCCGATCGCCGAGGAGACGGGGCTCCCCTTTGCGTCCAAGCATCCCGGCGTGATGCACGCCTGCGGGCACGACGTGCACGCCACGTGGGCCGTGGGCGCGGCGCAGCTCCTAGCTGCGCATCCAGCCGACGGCGACGTGCTCGTAGTGCTCCAACCCGCCGAGGAGATCGGCAAGGGCGCGCTCGCCATCCTCGAGAGCGGCGCTCTGGACGGTGTGGCCTGCATCTTCGGCGCCCACGTCGACCGGCGGTTCGAGGTCGGTCAGGCCGTGGCCGATGCCGGGCCGCTCGCGGCGTCGGCCGACACATTCGCGATCGAACTCATGGGGCAGGGCGCGCACGCCGCTCGTCCCCACGAGTCCGCCGATCCGATCGTTGGGGCGGCGGCCATCGTCACGGCGCTGCAAACGATCGTCGCCCGCCGCCTCAACCCCGCCACACCGGGCGTCGTGACGGTGGGGATGATCCAGGCCGGCACCGCGCCGAACGTGATTCCCGACCGCGCCCTGTTGCGCGGCACCGTCCGGGCCGTCGAGGCGGAGTCCCGCGGCTTCATGCTCGACGAGGTCCGGCGCCTCGCGGAGTCGGTGGCGGCGGCCCATCGGCTGAGTGCGCAGGTGGCGGTGGAACTGGGCACGCCGCCGCTGGTCAATCCGGCGCAGGGAGCGGCGTGGGCTAGCGCCGCGGCGGCAAGCCTGCTCGGCGAGTCGAACGTCGTGCCGCTCGGGTTCCTCAACCTTGGCGGCGAGGACTTTGCCTACTATCTGGAACGCATGAACGGATGCTTCTTGAGAATCGGGGCTCGCGAGCCCGGTGGACCGATGATCGCCGCGCACTCACCGCGTTTCGTGCCCGCCGAGGAGGCCATCTTCTGCGGGGCCGCCATTCTGGCCGAGTGCGCCCGGCGGGCCTCCCGTGACTTGTGTCACCCGTCGATTCCGGATCCATCCATACCGTGAAATTGCACGATTCCCCGCTTCCGGTGTGATATTTTAAGGACTGTCTGATCCTCCTCCGGGACCCCTGATGCGCGTCCATCCTCTGGCGCTCCGCGCCACCCTGTTCGCCACGTTGGTGACCATCGCCGCATGTGGTTCCACGAACCCCAATCGACCGGGCCCCGCGGCGCTGCTGAGCGTCGTGTCTGGAGACGCGCAAACGGGGACGGTCATTTCCACGCTCGCCAGCCCTCTCGTGGTGAAGGTCACCGACGCGCAGTCCCGGCCCGTGCAGGGCACCCTGGTGCAGTGGTCGATCACCGGCGGCGCCGGCATTCTCACGCCGACGTCTTCGGTGACCGACGCCAACGGGTCGGCCCAGACGTCGTACACGCTGGGGACCCTTGCCGGCCCGAACGAGGTGACCGCGGCGGTCAGCGGCGTCACCAGCTCGGCGACGTTCACGGCGACATCGACGCCGGGTGCCCTGTACAAGGTGGCGGTGACGCAACATGCTCTCGCGCTCTGCGAACCCGGCGACCAGGGGACCCCCAGCGCGTCGGCGGCCGACCAGTTCGGCAACGCGGTAGATAGTGTGGTGGCCTGGGTATCGCGAGATCCGTCCGTCGCGACGGTCAGCAGTTCGGGCACCGTCCAGCTGGTGAGCGCGACCGGCGCCACCTACGTCGTCGCGTCGTCGGGCTCGGCGCAACCGGACAGCGTCTACGTGACGGCGGTGCCGCCCATCACGCTGGCGGCCGGCCAGGTGGATGACACGCTGCCGTCCAACGCGTTCTGCGTGCAGTCCAACCAGTTGGGCTCGGAGTACGTGCTGGCAGCGTTCTACAGTTCTACCTCGCCCGGCGGCAGCGCCGGTATCGTGGTCAGCGGAACGCGGCTTGGCACCATCGGCTCGGGCGCCAACATCATTGCCGCCAACCGCGTGCCGGCGGCGCCGACGCTGCTGCCGACGCTGCCACTGCACCCGGACTATGCGTTTGAATACGCGCTGCGCGAGCGCGAGCGGCGCGAGATGCCGAAGTACGTAGCGGCGGCCCGCGCGTGGCAGGCCAATCGGGAGCGACAGCCCCCCGCGCTGAGCGTCACGTCCGGTTCCGGGGCCACCACGGCGGCCGCAGCGTCGACGACGCCCAGTCTGTCGCAGATCACGAGCAGTACCAAGGTCGGCGACCTGGTGAAACTCAACACGAATGCCACCAACTACTGCACCAGCCCGACCATGGCCACCGGGCGGGTCGCCGCCATCAGCAACTCCGCCATCGTCGTCGCCGATACCTCGAATCCGGCCGGGGGCTTTACGGACGCCGAGTATGGGAACTTCGCGGTCGCCATGGACACACTGGTGGATCCGGTGGATACCACCGCGTTCGGCGCCCCCTATGACATCGACGGCACCAACCATGTGATCATCCTGTTCACCAAGGCCGTGAACCAGCTCACCACCGACCCGACCCAGGGCATCGTGCTGGGGTTCTACTATTCGCGCGACCTGCTCGACACGGCCACGTGTGCCGGCAGCAACCATGCCAACATGTTCTACTTGGTGGTGCCCGACCCCAATGGGACCATTAACGGGGGCAACACCTTCACGAGCAAAAAGCAGAACGTCGCCTCCATCGCAGTCAGCACCATCGGCCACGAGTACCAGCACCTGATCAATGCGTCGCGGCGGCTGTATGTGAACCACGCTGCGAGTTCGAACGAGGTCACCTGGCTGAACGAGGGACTCAGCCATATCGCCGAGGAGTTGATCTTCTACCGGGCGTCGGGACTCAGCCCGCGGCAGGATATCGGTACGGCGGCGCTGTCCAACCCGAAGGCGTGGAATGCCTTCGGTGAGTTCATGTGGGGGAACCAGGGTCGCTACGAGCAGTACCTCCCGGTCACCGAGGCCCAGGGGCCCCTGGGCGAGTACTCGGGCGATGACGCGCTCCCCACCCGGGGGGCCATCTGGTCGTTCCTGCGGTACGCGGACGACCAGCTCGGCTTTCCCAACGACACCCTCTGGCACCGCCTCGTGAACAGCCAGACTACCGGCCTGACGAACCTCCAGTCCGCCATGGGAACCGACCCCACGCCGTACTTCCGCAGTTGGGCCACGTCGGTGTTCACCGACGATGTGGTGCCGGGCATAACCCCCCTATACACGCAGCCAAGTTGGAACTGGCCGCAGGTGTACGCACGTGTCGGCAATGTGGCCTATACGGCGCCGGTGAGCCACACCCTCGCCAGCGGAACGACGGTGACCGCGAGCCTCTACGCCGAGAGCGTGGGGTTCTTCCGATTCGCGGTCGACAACGGCCAGCGCGGGCTGGTTTCGGTCACGGGTCCTGGCGGCGCCGCGATGCCGGCGGCCGTGCGTCTCACGCTCGTGCGCACCAAGTAGCGCGCCGCGTCCCGATCCGCGATCTTTCGCCCATGAAGTCCACATTCGAGAGTCGATAGCCTGATGAAACGTCTTTTGTGGTTTGCCGTTGCCCTTTCCGTCGTTGCCTGCACCGGGGAGATCGCCGGGCTCGGAGCACCGAGCAATCCCGCCAACGAGACCTTCGCGTCGTCGCTCGGCGTGAACCTGTCGGCCATGACCAAGACGCCCGACGGGCTGTACTACCGTGACCTGACCATCGGCAGCGGGGCCGTGCTCGCGCACGACACCACGGTCACGGTGAACTATTCGGGGTATCTGACCGACGGCACCCTGTTCGACTCGGGGACGAACTCCAAGTTCGCCACCTCGCAGGTCGTCGCCGGCTTCCGCGAGGGACTCATCGGCATGCGGGTGAACGGGAGACGGCAGCTCGTGATCCCTTCGGCCCTCGGCTACGGCGAGGCCGGCAGTCCGCCGACCATTCCCCGCCAGGCCACGCTGGTGTTCACCATCGATCTGGTGAGCATCGATAGCGTGTAGGCTTGTATGGGGGCCGGCGGATTCCACAGCCGCATGGCTCCCGGGGTTGACCGACGGTGTGCGGCCGCGGCATGTTCGCCGCGGCCGTATTCTTGTATCCGACTCTCGCCTCCCCAGGAGGGATGCATGTCTCGCAGATGGTCTGCAGCCGCGGCTGCCATCCTCGTCGTTCCCACGTTCGCGCTGGCGCAGCGCGGTGGTCGTGGTGGATTTGGTGGCGGTGGTGCCACCCCGGAAAACTCGGCGGTGTTCACCGCTTCCGCGCCAACGTTCCCAACCGCCGATCCCATCATCAAGCGGATCTGGGCCATGGGTATGGACAGCTCGCACACCGAGCAGTTGTCGCAGGTACTGTTCGATTCGCTGGGGCCCCGCCTCATGGGGACGCCCGATCTCAAGCGCGCTCAGGACTGGCTGATGCACACGTACCAGACGATGGGCATCAGCGCCAAGGAGGAGCAGTATGGGACGTGGCGTGGGTGGATCCGCGGCCCATCGCACATCGACCTT
The DNA here is from genome assembly GCA_963781765.1 of uncultured Gemmatimonadaceae bacterium. Lineage (GTDB taxonomy): Bacteria > Gemmatimonadota > Gemmatimonadetes > Gemmatimonadales > Gemmatimonadaceae > JAGWRI01. The sequence continues at coordinate 236,193 of CAWAHC010000016.1, read as the reverse complement.
CTCGCGCCGCGGGTGCGGAGTCTCGAAGGGACCATGGTCGGATATAGCCCCGGCACCGGCGGCAAGAATGTCGTCTACGAGACGATCATTCTCCCGCACTTCAGCGACAGCACGGAGTTCGTGCGGTGGCTCCCGCAGGCCGCCGGCAAGCTGGTGCTGGTGAACGCACCCCCGGCCACCTGCCGCCCCACGGACGACTGGGCGGCCAACGCGGCGCCCGAAGTCGCCGCGCACATGGACAGCGTGCGCCAGGCGCTGGCGCGGGAGTGGGGCGGGCGCGATGTGCGCGGCACCGGCTACAGCCTCGCACTCGGCGGCGGAGAACTGGGAGTACGACTCGAGGACGGTGGGGCAGGCGGCATCATCACGTCGCGTCCCAAGAACGGATGGGGCACGCGCGAGATCTTCGAGACCTATAATGTGAAAACGCCGGCCGTCTCGCTCTCGTGTGAGGACTACGGCCTCGTGTTCCGGCTGACCGAGAACAACCAGCACCCGAAGCTGCAGCTCAATCTCGACGGCACCCTGCTCGGGGAGCAACCGGTGTTCAACGTCGTCGCCACCATCCCCGGCACCAAGCACCCCGACGAGTACGTGGTACTCTCGTCGCACTTCGATTCGTGGGACGGTTCGTCCGGCGCGACGGACAACGGCACGGGCACGATCACCATGCTCGAGGCGATGCGGATTCTCCACCAGGTGCTGCCGCACCCGGACCGCACCATCATCGCCGGCCACTGGAGCGGCGAGGAGGAGGGCGAAGTCGGATCCAAGGCCTTCAGCGAGGATCACCCCGAGGTGATGAAGGGGCTCCAGATGCTCTTCAACCAGGACAATGGCACCGGTCGCATCGTGCGGCTGAACGCCGGCGGGCTGCCCGATGCCGCGGCTCATCTCACGCGGTGGATGAATACCGTCCCGGTGGAGTTCAAGATGCAGACGGGGTACGACGGCAGTCCGGGACGCCCCGCGGGCGGCGGGAGTGACGACTTCTCGTTCAGCTGCGCCGGCGCGCCCATCACCGGGCTCGGCGCGCTCTCGTGGGACTATGGCAACTACACGTGGCACACGGGCCGCGACACGTACGACAAGATCGTGTTCTCCGACCTGCATGCCAACGCGACACTGACCGCAATGCTGACGTATCTGGCCGCGCAGGATCCCACGCAGATCACTCGTGAACGCATCGATCTCGTCGCGCAGGCGCGTGCCGACTCGATCGCGGCCGCGGCGCGTGGTGGCGGCGGGCGCGGCTTCGGGCGCGGCCGTGGCCGCGGCGGCCCACCCACCTGGCCGAGTTGCGAGCCGGCGCCGAGGAGCACGAAGCCAAGGTTGAAGTAGAGCGCCGGCACCACCCGATCGTGTCAGGTGGTGCCGTGGTGAGTCAGTGAAGCGGTGAGGCGGTGAGGCGGCGTAACGGCGCCGTCTCACCGCTCCTCTCCCTGCGCTGCCATCCATCCTAGATTCCCATCGGTGACCGACCCCATCTGGACGCCGACCGAAGCCGCGATCGCGCGCGCAAACCTCACCCGTTTCATCGCCACCGTGCGCGCTACGGGCGCGCCGGTCCACGACTACCCGTCGCTCCACGCCTGGTCGGTGGATCGACGCGAGGATTTCTGGTCCGCCGTCTGGCGGTTCTGCGGCGTGGTCGCCGACGAGATTCCCGGCCACGGCCCCTGGTACACGGTGCTCGTCGGCCGCGAACGCGTCGCCCCGCCGACCCCCGATCTCGGTCCCACCTGGTTTCTCGGCGCCCAACTGAACTTCGCCGAGAACCTCCTGCGCCATCGGGATGAGCGTCCCGCGCTCGTGAGCTGGGGGGAGAACGGCCGGCGGGCCGCCTTCACGTACCGCGAGTTGTACGACGCCGTCGTGCGCACCGCGGCCGCGCTCCGCGCCGATGGCATCACGGCCGGCGATCGCGTGGCGGGCTTCATGCCCAACGTCCCCGAGACGGTGATCATGATGTTGGCCGCGGCGAGCATCGGCGCCATCTGGTCGTCGTGCTCGCCCGACTTCGGCGTCAATGGCGTGCTGGATCGGTTCGGACAGATACGGCCCCGGGTGCTCCTCGCGGCCGCCGGGTACCAGTACGCCGGCAAGCCCATCGATTGCATGCCGCGGGTGCGCGAAATCGCCAGCCGCATTCCGGAAATCGAACGCGTCGTGGTCGTGCCGCACGATGACGCGTCGGTGGACCTCGCGGGTCTTCCGGGCGGCGTCGGGTGGGACGACTACGTCCACGCGGACGGCGCACCGCCTCCACTCGCATTCGCGCGCCTGCCGTTCGATCACCCGCTCTACATCATGTACTCGTCCGGCACCACCGGCCTGCCCAAGTGCATGGTGCACGGCGCGGGTGGTACGCTCCTGCAGCATCTCAAGGAGCATGCGTTGCACACCGATATCGGGCGGGACGATCGCGTCTTCTACTTCACGACCTGCGGCTGGATGATGTGGAACTGGCTCGTGAGCGCGCTCGCCCTCGGCACGACCGTCGTGCTGTACGATGGCGCCGCGATCCTCAAGCGCGGGCCGATCATGTGGGACCTAGCCGAACAGGAGCAGCTGACCGTGTTCGGCACGAGCGCCAAGTTCATCGCGCTGACCGAGAAACAAGGAAGGCGCCCGCGCGAGACGCACGATCTCCGGGCGCTGCGCTGCATCCTCTCCACGGGCAGCCCGCTGGCCGAGCATAGCTACGACTACATCTATCAGCAGGTGAAGCCGGACGTGCAATTGAGCAGCATCAGTGGTGGCACCGACATCATCTCGTGCTTCGCGCTGGGCAATCCGATTCTCCCCGTATATCGCGGCGAGTTGCAGTGTCGCGGACTCGGCATGGCGGTGGACGTGTTCGACGATCAGGGGCGTCCTGCGGCGGTGGGGCGGGCGGGCGAGTTGGTCTGCACGGCGCCCTTTCCGAGCATGCCCGTCCGGTTCTGGAATGATCCCGACGGTGCGAAGTACCACGAGGCCTACTTCGACACGTTCCCCAACGTCTGGCGGCACGGCGATTGGGTCGAGCGCACCGGGCATGACGGCCTGATCATCCACGGCCGCAGCGATGCCACCCTCAATCCGCAAGGCGTGCGCATCGGGACAGCCGAGATCTACCGGCAGGTGGAACAACTCGATGACGTCGTGGAGAGCATCGTCGTCGGGCAGGACATCACTACGGAATTCGGGGCGGATGTGCGCGTCGTGCTCTTCGTGCGGTTGCACGACGGCGTCGCGCTCGACGATGCGCTCCGCGAGCGGATCCGCGTGCGAATCCGCGACAATGCGAGTCCGCATCACGTGCCCCGGAAGATCATCCAGGTGGCCGATATTCCGCGAACGATCAGCGGCAAGATCAGCGAATTGGCGGTGCGCAACGTGATCCACGGACGCCCGGTGAAGAACACCGATGCGCTGGCCAATCCGCAGGCGCTGGCGTTGTATCGCGATCTGCCGGAACTGAAGAGCTGAGCCGACGACCCGCGCGACCCAGCGGTCGGCGGGGTTCGCCGTCGCTGTGGACCTACGGAGATAGCCGGGAACGGCCGCCGGAGGACAATGCGCGGTCGAGGCCCGCCACCGATTCGCGGACTTGTTCCACCAGTTCCTCGACTACTCGATGGAGGCGCGCCTTCCGCTTACGCGCGCTGGTGCCGTAGGAATAGCGGGCGGCGGCGAGCACGCCGCCGAAGGCGAGTGCCGCAACGCCGATCGTCGCCGCGACCCCAATGGTGCCGTTCGTTCCGACGGCGTTCACCATCGCGCCCACGCTGCCCGCGGCCAGATATCCGCCGCCCACCAGCCCGATGATTCGCGATCGCCGCCCCAGCGACTCCAGGTTCTCAGCCGCGCGGATGGTCGTCTTGCCGTTTCGCGACACCACAGAGACGTGTACGGTCCGCTGGCGGGCGAGTGACGTCCAGGTCAGCGACCGTCCCACCGCCGAGACCGCGCCCGCCTGTTCCATGCGGCGCCGGATGATGTCCGCCATGATGTCGAAATCCGCCTCCGCCATCTCACCCCCCACGACCGCCTCGAACTCGATGTTCATCGGGGCGCCGAGGAGCTTGGACATCCGCGGGCTCACATCGGTCAGCGTCACCTGGGTGGCGGGCGGAGCATCGGGCACCCCCGCCAGCCCGTGTTCCTGCATGGCGTGCTCGACATACTGGGCCGGAATCCCCGCTTCGAGCGCCGCCTCGCGTACTGACGCGAGGTCGTAACCCGACGTGCGTCCGGCGTCGGCGGCAGCGTTGCGCGCTCTGGGCACCGGCACAGGCCGCGGTTGGATTCCCGTCTCCGCCTGCAATGCCGCCGCTCGGTTCCAGATGGCCTGCGCTTCGTCGTCGGAAACGAGGGCCGGTGCATCGGGGAGCAACGCGGCGCGGACGGCGTCGCGTGCCACTTCCCCTTCCACGCGCTCGAGCGCCGCCGCCAATTCCTGCCCGCTCTGGAAGCGCGCGCCCGGGTTCTTGGCCAGACACCGGTCGATGATCTCAGCGAGCGCGCGCGGTGCGTTCGGCGCGACGGTGAGCACCGGCGGCGGCGCCTTGTTCACCTGCGCAATCAGGACCGCCGAGGCGAGCGGCGCGTTGAACGGAAAGCGGCCGGTGAGCGCGTAGAAGCCGACGACCCCCAGCGAGTACAGGTCGCTGCGGCCGTCCAGGGCCTCGCCGGTCACCTGTTCCGGACTCATGTAGTACACCGTGCCGAGCACCTGGCCGGTGGCGGTGAGCGGCGCGGCCTCCGCCATGCGCGCGATGCCGAAGTCGGTCACCATCGCGCGGCCGCCGGCGCGGTCGATCAGAATATTCTCGGCCTTCACGTCCCGGTGCACCACGCCCTGCGCGCTGGCGTAGCCGAGTGCCGAGGCAACGTCGCGCATTTGACGGAGCACGTCGCGCGGATCCAGGCGCTTCGCGTCGCGCACCTCCTCGGCCACCGACTCGCCGTCCACGTAGCCCATGGCGAAGAACACCTGCCCGTCGATCTCGTCGGCGCGGTACACCGGCACGATGTTCGGGTGCGACAGCTTGGCCGCGGTGCGCGCCTCACGCAGAAAGCGTTCACGGATCGCCGGGTCCGCCGCCAGGTGCGGCGGCAGCGTCTTGAGCGCCACCGGTCGGTCGAGCTTCAGGTCGCGCCCCAGATATACGATTCCCATGCCGCCGCGGCCGATCTCCCGCTCCAGGGCATATTGGCCGGCGAGCGACTGCGCAAAGGACACGAACTCGGGAGTCGGCGAAGGGTCAGGCACGGGAGGGGGTTGAGGTTTACGGTTTGAGGCGCGGCGCTCCAGGCGCCGGCGCCAGCGACGGATCGTCCGACACGGCCTCGCGGATCTGATCGGCCAATTCGTTGGTGAGTTGGCGCAACGTATCTTTGCGCTTCCGGCTCCGGTTGGCAAAAATGGTGCGTGCCAGCCCATACATGGCCGCAACCCAGCCCAACTCCATCAATATGGGGCCGGCCGGCGAATGGAACATGTTGAGGCCGATACTGATGGCCACCCCGGACATCCCTCCGCCCGCGCCGCCCATGATGCCGCCGAACAATCCGCCGGCGAGCGAACTCATGTTCTCGACTGCACGCACGGTCGTCTTCCCGTTCCGCGACAGCACGGACACGTGAACGCTGCGCTGCTTGGACAGGGTGCTCCACGTCAGCGAGCGCCCCACGGCCGTGAGCGCCCCCGCCTCGCCGATCCGGCGGCGGATCGTCTCGGCCAGTAGATCGAAGTCGCGCTCGTCCATCTCGGCCCCCACCACGGCCTCGAACTCGATGTTGGTGGAGCCACCTGAGATCCAAGAGACCTTCGGTCGCAGGTCCTGCACGGCCACGGTCACCGCGCTCGACGCCCCAGCCGAGACCAGTCCGTGTTCGGCCAGCGCATGGTCCACGTACTGCGCGGGAATCCCTGCTTCGGCTGCTGCTTCGCGCACGTCCGAGAGCGCAAACCCCGATGTCCGTCCGGCGTCGCTCGCCGTGTCGCGCGGCCTCGGCGCCGGGGCCGGGCGCGGTTGCAGCCCCGTCTGTGCCTGCAGGGCCGCGGCCCGTTCCCAGATGGCCTGCGCTTCCGTCTCCGAAACGAGCTTCGGAGCCTGCGGCAGGCTGGCCGCGCGCGCGGCGTCACGCGCGACCTCGTGCTCCACGGCGTCGAGCGCGGCAGCCAACTCCCCGCCGGTCGAGAATCGCGCGGCCGCCTCTTTCGCCAGGCAGCGATCGACGATCTCCGCCAGCGCCCGCGGCACATTCGGCGCCACCGTAAGCAGGGCGGGGGCCGCCTTGGTGACGTGTGCCACGAGCACCGCCGATGCCATCGTGGCTTCGAACGGGAATCGCCCGGCGAGCGCGTAGAACGCGACCACTCCAAGCGAGTACAGATCGCTACGTCCGTCCAACGCCTCGCCGCCTACCTGTTCCGGACTCATGTAGTAGACGCTACCGAGCACCTGACCCGTGGCCGTGAGCGGGGACGCCTCGGCCAGCCGGGCGATGCCGAAGTCGGTGACCATCGCCGTGCCGGTGGTGCTCTCGATCAGGATGTTCTCCGCCTTGATGTCCCGATGGACCACGCCGTGCCGCGCGGCATAGCCCAGGGCCGACGCGACGTCGCGCATCTCCCGCAGGACCTCGCGCGCATCGAGCGGGCCCGACCGGCGGATGCGATCGGCCATGGATTCGCCGTCCACATATCCCATCACGAAGAAGACCTGCCCGTCGATCTCGTCGGCGCGATAGATGGGCACGATGTCGGGGTGCGACAGTTTGGCCGCCGTCCGCGCTTCGCGCAGGAACCGCTCCCGCACCTGCGGGTCACTGGCCAGATGCGGCGGCAGCGTCTTGATCGCCACCGGGCGATCGAGCTTCAGATCGCGCCCCAGGTACACCAAGCCCATGCCGCCGCGCCCGATCTCGCGTTCGAGCACGTACTGCCCTTCGAGCAGCCGGGCGAAACTCGTGAATTCTGGCGTGGTCATCGTGATTTGCGATACGGGGGGCGCGCGCCGGGGTTTCGGCGAGTCGGCCCAGCAAAGATGCTCTGCCTCGCGGGCCGGCGCGAGCCCGTTAGATTGGACGTATTCCGCCCATCGCATGGCTGCATCCATCTGCGAGGACCTGATCATGGCAACTCAGACTCTCCCGGCGCCGGCCCAGGCGCATGATACCTTCCCGATCAACGGAACCGACTACATCGAGTTCTACGTCGGCAACGCCAAGCAGGCGAGCCTCTACTACCGGACGGCGTTCGGCTTCAAGCTGGTGGCCTACCGTGGCCCCGAGACGGGCACCCGCGACCGGGCCAGCTACGTGCTGCAGCAGGGCAAGGTCCGCTTCGTGCTCACCACGCCCATCCGGTCCGACGACGACATCGCCCGCCATGTCGCCGAGCATGGCGACGGGGTGAAGGACCTCGCCCTCTGGGTGAACAACGCCAAGACGGCGTATGCCAAGGCCATCAAGCGCGGCGCCGAATCGGTACGCGAGCCGGAAGTGATCGAGGACGAGCACGGGCACGTGGTCATCGCCGCCATCAGGACGTACGGCGAGACCATCCACTCGCTGGTCGAGCGCAAGAAGTACAAGGGGACCTTCCTGCCGGGGTTCGTGGCCGTTGATCCCGTCTACCAGGGCAAGTCGGTGGGGCTCAAGTATGTGGATCACTGCGTGGGCAACGTCGAGCTGGGCGCGATGAACAAGTGGGTCCGCTTCTACGAGGACGTCCTCGGCTTCTACAACCTGATCTCGTTCGACGACAAGGCGATCAGCACCGAATACTCGGCGCTCATGTCCAAGGTCGTCTCGAACGGCAATGGCCGCATCAAGTTCCCGCTCAACGAGCCGGCCGCCGGCCGCAAGAAGTCGCAGATCGACGAATATCTCGAGTTCTACCGCGGCCCGGGCGTGCAGCACATGGCGCTCGAGACCAATGACATCGTCAAGACCGTCACCAAGCTGCGCAAGAACGGCGTCGAATTCCTGCGCGTACCGGCGACCTACTACGACACCGTGCTCGACCGCGTCGGCCACATCGATGAGGACATCGCCCCGCTCAAGGAACTCGGCATCCTCGTGGACCGCGACGACGAGGGCTACCTGCTGCAGATCTTCACCAAGCCGGTGCAGGACCGTCCCACCGTCTTCTTCGAGATCATCCAGCGCAAGGGCGCCAGGAGCTTCGGCGCCGGTAACTTCAAGGCCCTGTTCGAGGCCATCGAGCGCGAGCAGGCGCTGCGCGGGAACCTCTGATGCCGTTCTATCACTCGCTCGGCCAGATTCCGCGCAAACGCCATACGGTATTCCGCAAGGCGGACGGCGGGCTGTACGCCGAGGAGCTGCGCGGGCACGAGGGCTTCTCCGGTACGTCGGCGCTCCTGTACCACACGTATCCGCCCACGACCGTGAAGGCAGTCAAGCGGCTGCGCGAGATGACGTACGAACGCGATCCCGACCACACGCTCAAGCACCGGCACTTCCGCACGTCGGGCATCAAGCCGCACGGCAGTCCCACGCTCGACCGGACGCCGCTGCTGTTCAACCGCGACATTGCGATGCTGTACGTGGAGCCCACCCAGCGCGACGAACACTTCTACCGCAATGCCCAGGGCGACGAGGTCGTGTATGTCGCCAAGGGGAGCGGCGTCCTCGAAACGGAATTCGGTGACTTGCCGTTCGGGGAAGGCGACTACCTGGTGATCCACCGCGGCATCATGCACCGCTACCAGTTGAACACCGGCGAGCAGGCCAAACTGCTCGTCTTCGAGAGCCGGGGCCACGTGCGCACCCCGACGCGCTATCGGAACGAATTCGGCCAGCTCAAGGAGGGCGCCCCGTACTCCGAGCGCGACATCCGGATTCCGCAGGAGTTGCGCACGCACGACGAGAAGGGCGACTTCCGACTGCTCGTCAAGCAGTACAACGGCCTCAACGAATACATCATCGACCACCATCCACTCGATGTCGTGGGCTGGGATGGCTACTTCTATCCGTGGGCGTTCAACATCCGGGATTTCGAGCCGATCGTGGGTCGGGTGCACCAGCCACCACCGGTGCACCAGACTTTCGAAGGCGACGGGTTCGTGATCTGCTCCTTCTGTCCGCGCCCGTACGACTTCGATCCCAACTCGATTCCTGCGCCGTACAACCACAGCAACGTGGATTCGGACGAGGTGCTGTACTACGCGTCCAGCGAATTCATGAGCCGCAAGGGCATCGAGTTCGGCAGTATCACGCACCACCCCGACGGGATCCCGCATGGACCCCACCCGGGTCGCGCCGAGGCCTCGATCGGCGCCAAACACACCGACGAACTCGCCGTGATGATGGACAGTTTTCGTCCGCTCACGGTGGCCAAAGCCGCGCTCCCCATCGAGGATCCGGACTACTACAAAAGCTGGCTCGACGACCAGCACGCGGCCTTCAATCCACCCACTTCCTGACCGACCCCACGGTCGAGATATGAAAAAGACAATCCTTCAGCCGCCGGCGGCCCGGGCGATCGTGCCCGAGCTGTCGCAAGCGCGGCATCCCGATATCTGGGTCTACCGCTACCACGACGACGCCACCGGATGGATCCTCAGCATCGCCACGCACGCCGAGCCGGGCTCACAGAAGCTCTCGCTCGGCGGGTTTCGTATTGCCCCCGAGTCGCGCGTCAACTCGCCCGGGTTCACCACCGACCACGAGGCCATCGGCCTCGCCATGGGCATGGAGGAGAAGGTTCACTGGTCGCGCGTCATCAAGGTGGGCGGTCCGCTCACCCTCCGAAACATTACGCGCATCTGCGGCGGCAAATGCGTGCTTCAGCCGACGCCGGGCTCGCACATGGGTGAACCCGGCGACGCCGCGCTCCTCAACTGGGCGGTCGACTGCTTCAAGGATGTCGAGGCGATCGGCGGATTCTACCTCACGACGGGGCAGGACCTCGGCCATGGCCTGATGTCCGACCGGCGCACGCAGTCGCTCGAATTCCTCAACCAGCGGTACAAGGGCAGCGTCGTCGCCGACACGTCCAAGCCGACCGGGGAAGGGAACTACCAGTTGCTCAAGGGCATGCTGCGCGGGCTCGACATCGACCTCCCGGGCGCGACGGTCGGGTTGATCGGCGCCGGCAACATCGGCGTCCACATTATCGCCCAGCTGCGTGCTCAGCGGACGACCATGGTCGTGCTCGAGGCCCGCGACGACCGGCGGCGCGAGATCGAAGCGCTGGGCATCAAGACGTGGGGGCCGAACGACAAGCAGGCCTTCCTCGCCATGCCCATGGACGCGGTCGTCGTGAATGCGGCAGGCGGAACGCTCGACGCGGAGACCGTCTCCACCATCTGCCGGAATGAGCGTGTGCGCGTGGTCTGCGGGTCGGAGAATCTCGTTATGCCCGACGCGAACGACGCCAACCGGTTGCGCGATGCCGGCAAGGTGTACGCGCCCACCGAACTGGGCGGCATGATGGGCTACCTCACGGCGGCCGAGGAGTACCTGGCGCATCTGGAGCGGCAGGTGTTCGACATCCGCACGCTGCTCGACGCCGCCAAGCGGCTCGACACCGCCGGCTACGAGGCCACGGTTCGTGTGAAGGCCGGCGGGTTCAAGGAGTCGTTCGAGGACGCCGTGCTGGCGTTGTATGGGGATGTGAACTAGGAGTCGACGGCGGGCAGTCGGCGGTTCTCAGTTGACTGCCGACTGCCGACTGCCGACGCTCAACTTCTGTTCTTGAACCTCGCGATCGCCTTCCGCGTGAACTCGCTCAGCACGAGCGTCCCGCTCATCTCGGCGCGTTCGGTGAGCAGCAGATCCCATTCCTCCGTGCCCGCCCAGAACACCTGCTTGAGCTGCGCCATGGCTTCGGGGTTGGACTTGGCCAGCGTGGCGGCCAGTGCGTTGACGGCGTCGTTCAACTCGGAGGGATCGTGATAGACGCGTGAGTACAGGCCGTGGCGCTCGCACCACGCCGCGTCGCGCCAGTCGGCATCCACGGCCATCGCGCTGAACGCCGACAGGCCGATCTTGCGCTCGATGGCCGGGCCCACGACGAACGGGCCGATGCCGACGGCCAGCTCGCTCAACTTCGCGGAGGCCGCACCCACGGCCATGCTGAAGTCCGACGCTGCCACGAGCCCGACGCCGCCGCCGGCGACTTTTCCGTGCACGCGCGTCACGATGAACTTTGGCGCCCGGATCATCGCCAGGATCACGTGGGCGAATCCGTTGAAGAATTCCTTGCCCGCTTCGGGGTCGTCGATCGCGGCCAGTTCGTCGAACGACGCGCCCGCGCAGAAGGCCCCCGTGCCTTCGCTCCGCAGCACGACCACCCGCGCCTTGGGGTCGGCCCCGGCGGCCGCGATCTGCACCGCCAGCAGCTTGAGCAGTGACCCGGGCATGGAATTGCCCTTCGGGTGGCCGAAGGTGATGGTCGCGATCCCGTCGGCGATCTCCATCATCACGTCGCCGGAAGTCCCCACGGCGCTATTGGTTGAGTCGGTCGTCACGCCAGATACCCTCCGCCTTCGATTGTCCAATGTCAAGCCGCCCAGTAGATTCAAGTTACACGCGGCCAATCGTTTGGGGGCTGTCGGACTTCGCCTGGCGGCCCATCCGACCCGTCTCGCCCCATACTCGTCGTCGGAGTGTTGCATGGAGCAGAAACCGCAGGCCACCCCCGAGGACCCGGCCCGGCTCGCCGAGTTCCAGGCGCGCATCGATGCCGGTGAGTCCATCGAACCCAAGGACTGGATGCCCGAGCGCTACCGCAAGCAGCTCGTGCGCATGATGTCGCAGCACGCGCACTCGGAAATCGTCGGCATGCTCCCCGAGGGCAATTGGATCACGCGCGCCCCGAGCCTGCGCCGCAAGATGTCGCTCATCGCCAAGGTGCAGGACGAGGCGGGGCACGGCCTCTACATCTACTGCGGCACCGAGACGCTGGGCGTCGACCGCTCGGAGCTGGTGGACCAGCTGCTCGACGGACGCGCCAAGTACTCGAGCATCTTCAACTATCCCACGCTCTCCTGGGCCGACATGGGCGTGATCGGCTGGCTCGTGGACGGCGCCGCGATCGTCAACCAGACCGTGCTGGCCAAGGCGTCGTACGGGCCGTACGCCCGCGCGATGATCCGGATCTGCAAGGAAGAGAACTTCCACAAGCGGCAGGGCTACGAGATCGTCGCCACCCTGGCCCACGGGACCCCGGCCCAGAAGGCGATGGTGCAGGATTCCGTCAACCGGTGGTGGTGGCCCTCGCTCATGATGTTCGGCCCCAGCGACAAGGACTCACCGAATTCGGCGGAGTTGCTGCGCTGGAAGGTGAAGCACAAGACCAACGACGAACTGCGTCAGCGGTTCGTGAACCTCACCGTGCCGCAGGCAATGGCCGTCGACCTCACGCTCCCCGACCCCGACCTCACGTTCAACGAGGAAACGAAGGACTGGGAGTTCGGTGAGATCGACTGGGCCGAGTTCTATCAGGTGATCAAGGGGAACGGCCAGTGCAACCGCGAGCGGCTCGAGGCGCGCCGCGCGGCGCACGAGAACGGTCGCTGGGTGCGCGATGCCGCCGCAGCGTATGCCGCCAAACATCGCACCTCCGCCACGGCCGCCGCCTGAGCCCCCGCATCCCCATGGCCAACGATTCCAAGACCCCCGCGCCCGACGACACCCAGTGGCCGCTCTGGGAGGTGTTCACCCAGAGCAAGCAGGGCGCGCCGCACGAGCACGCGGGGAGCGTGCACGCGGCCGACGCCGAACAGGCCCTCCAGAACGCGCGCGACGTCTACGCGCGCCGTGGAGAGGCGATCAGCCTCTGGGTCGTGCCCTCCGACGCAATCGTCGCGTCGACGCCGGGCGATGCGGGCCCGTTCTTCGATCCAGGGAACGACAAGGCGTACCGGCACCCGCAATTCTACAAGGTGCCGCGCGGGGTGCGGGGACTGTGACCACGCCTGCCGTCGCCGGACCGCGCGAGACGCCGGTGGCCAATCCGCTCTTCGAATACGTCGTGCGGATTGCCGACGACCGGCTGGTGCTCGGCCATCGCCTGTCCGAGTGGTGCGGTCACGGCCCGATCCTCGAAGAGGACATCGCGCTCTCCAACATCGCGCTCGATCTCGTGGGGCAGGCGTCGGCCCTGCTCGCCCTGGCCGGGCGGGTGGAAGGGACGGGACGGGACGAGGACGCCCTGGCGTACTTTCGCGACGAGGCGGAATTCCGCAACGCGCTGCTCGTCGAGCAGCCCAATGGCGATTTCGGCGATACGATCGTCCGCCAATTCCTGTTCGACGCCTACAGCGTGCTCTACCTCGATGCGCTCAAGGCGTGCGGGCACGCGGATCTGGCCGCGCTGGCCGCCAAGTCGCTCAAGGAAGACACGTACCACCTGCGCCACAGTAGCGAGTGGATGCTCCGCCTGGGTGACGGAACAGACGAGAGTCACGCGCGTACCCAGCGCGCGCTCGACGCCCTGTGGCGATTCACCGGGGAGATGTTCGAGACCGACGCCGTCGATGAATCCGTGGGCGCCTACGGCATCCACGTCGATCGCGGCGGCATCCGCGTGCGGTGGAACGAGATTGTCGCCGACGTCGTGGAACGGTCAACGCTGACGTTGCCGGCCGATCTGCCGATGGCCTCGGGTGGACGCCGTGGTCGCCACTCCGAGCATCTGGGCCACATGCTGGCCGAGATGCAGATCATCGCCCGGTCGCACCCCGGAGCCACCTGGTGAACGCGCCCCGCCCGGCCCGCGACGACGTATGGCGGATCCTCGGCGAGGTGATGGACCCCGAAGTGCCCGTGCTGAGCGTGGTGGAGCTGGGCATCATCCGTGACGTCGCCGTGGACGACGCGCGCGTCCGGATCACCATCACACCGACCTACTCCGGCTGTCCGGCCATGCACACCATGGAGCAGGACATGCGTGCCGCGCTCGCCGCGCACGGCATTGCCGGCGTGGAGTTCGAAACGGTCTACTCGCCGGCCTGGACGAGCGACTGGATTCCGGCCGAGGCCAAGGAGAAGCTGCGGCGCTTCGGCATCGCGCCGCCGGCGCCCACGGAGCAGGGTGGCCTGATCACGCTCACGCGGCGTGCGCCGGCGGTCGCGTGTCCGTACTGTAGCTCCACCAACACCGAGCGGCGCAGCGAATTCGGATCGACCGCGTGCAAGGCGATTCACTTCTGCAACGCCTGCCACCAGCCATTCGACGAGTTCAAGCCGTTCTAGGGCGAGATCTCGGCGGGGCCGTTTCACCACCGCGCACACAGACCATGCAGAAACGGCAACGGCCGGAACCGCGGTGGAACCGAGCGTTACACGGCCAGCAGCTGCTCGATCCGCGCCGCGATCGTCTCGGCGCTGGGCAGTACGGCATTCAGCAGCACCGCATGGTACGGCATCGGTACGTCTTCGACGGCCATCCGATCCACCGGGGCGTCCAGCTGCCAGAACGCCTCGCGTGCCACCGTGGCCGCGATCTCGGCGCCGAATCCCGCCGTCAGCGTGTCCTCGTGCACGATCAGACACCGGCCGGTGCGGCGTACCGACTCCAGCACCGCCTCCCGATCCCACGGCGCGATCGTTCGCAGATCCAACAGATCGACGCCGGTCGCGGCTCCCAACCGGTCGGCGGCGTCGATGCACCGGAGCGCCATCGCGCCCCAACTCACCACCGTGATCCAGTCGCCCTGCCGCACCCGGTTGGCCTTGCCGAACGGAATCAGGTAGTCGTCGCCCGGATAGCGCGCGCTGCCGTCGCTCGTCATGAGCAGCGACCGGTGCTCGAAGAAGATCGTCGGATTCCGTCCCCGCATCGCGGAGCGCAGCAGCCCCACCGCGTCGGCCGCATTCGACGGCATCGCCAGCTGCCACCCGATGGCATGGGCGAATCGCACCTCGTCGCTCAGGCTGTGCCAGGGATCGCCGACGTCCTTGCCGAACCCGCCCGGCATCCGCACCACGATGGGCGCCGCGAACTGGTTGTTGGTGCGCCACCGCATGGTGCCGCAATTGTTGAGCTGCTCCGTGGCCGGGTCGGCGTACTTCCGAAACTGGATCTCGGCCACCGGCATCAATCCGGCCACCGCCATCCCCACCGCGCGGCCGATGATTCCCTCCTCGGACAGGCTGGTATCGAAGACGCGCTGCGGGCCGAACTTCTTCTGCAGTCCCTCGGTGACCAGGTGCACGCCGCCCTTGCGTCCTACGTCCTCCCCGAACACCAGCAGCTTGGGATTGCGCTCCAGTTCCGTGCGCAGCGTGCGACGCACCGCTTCGGCCAGGCGTAGCATTTCGCCGTCTTCGGCCGCCGTCTCGCCGCCGTCCAGCGTCGCGATCTCGGCGTCCGAGAGGCCGCCGATCGTGTCGGCGTCACCGGGGGCGTGCGACTCGGCGTACAGGAACCGCTTCACCGTCTCGGCCTTCGGCGCGGGACGCGCCCGCGCGCCCTGCAACGCCTGGTCCACGTCGCGCGCGACCTCGGCTTCCAACTCCGCCCAGTTCGCCTTCGACATGAAGGCCGGAACCAGATAGTCGCGGAGGCGGGGCAGCGGATCTCGCTTGGCGTCGGCCGCGATCTCCGCCATCGTCCGGTACCCCTTCTGATTGTCGGGTCCCGAGTGGCTGCACAGGCGCGGCACCGTGAGCCGGATCAGCGCCGGGCCCTTGCCGCCGCGCACGTGGTCCACGACCTCCTTGAGCAGACGCGCCGCCTGGTCTGGGTCGGTGCCGTCGCCGTCGCGAATGAACAGGTTGCCGAACGAGGCGAGGTTGGAGGCAATGTCGCCGCCCGGCGTCTGCATGTCGCTGGTGACCGAGATCCCGAGGCCGTTGTCCTCGATGTAGAACAGCATCGGGAGCTCGAGCGTGGTGGCCATCGTCAGCGCCGACCAGAAGCCGTTGGTCGCGACGGATGCCTCGCCGCCCAGCGCGACGCTCATGCACCCCGCGTACGATTTGTCCTTGAGCGTGTCGCGGTAATAGGTGATGGCCTGGGCCCAACCCGCGGCCGGCGTGTACTGCGACCCCACGTCGCCCGCCATCGGCAGCACGATGGCGCCGTCGCGTCGCGGGAAGTTGCACACCACGCCGATATCGCGACCGTCGCTGAATCCGCCCGAGCGCCCGAGCGGACTCGCCAGGGCATCCTCGATGCTCAGGCCCACCGAAAGCAGCAGCGGCCGCGACCGATAGTACGCACCCGCCGCGTCGTGCCGTCCCGTGAGCAGCGAGCCAAGGATGGCCTGCGCCATGTCGTGCCCCCGCGCCGAGAACTGGTAGAGCACCAGGTGCTCCTTGGGCACCGACGCGCGATTCTTGTTCGTGGTCTCCTCCACGTCGTCCAGCGCGCGGGACACGAGCGTGTGGTAGGCAATCCGGCGCCAGTCCACGGCCGCGTTCACGGTAGCGGCGCGTCGGGCGGCTGACTTGGAGGGCGACTTCGTGGGCATCGAACCTCGAACGTTGACGACACACAATGGGTTCGGGACGCGGGGCCCCGCGGGCTTTCGCTCTGCAATCTGGCCCCGTGGCCTCCGGAACGGGAGAGTCGGGTGGGCGACGCCCCCTCGATCGGGTATCTTTCCCCTCGCTGGCGCACCCCCGAGTCGCGAGGACGCGAATGGCCTACCAGTTCATCACCTGTACGCTCGCCGAAGGCGTGGCGACGATCACCCTCGATCGTCCCGACGTGCTCAACAGCTTCAACCGGGCCATGGCCTCCGAGCTGCAGCTCACGCTCGGCGCGCTGGCCAAGGATCCCGCCGTGCGGGCCATCCTGCTCACCGGCAACGGCCGCGCCTTTTGCGCCGGCCAGGATCTCAGCGAGGCCGTCCCGCCCGATGCGCCGCTCCCCGACCTCGGCGACATCGTGCATGCCAGCTATAACCCGATCGTTCGGCTGATCCGGAGCATCGAGAAGCCCGTGGTGTGCGCCGTGAACGGCGTCGCGGCCGGCGCGGGTGCCAACCTCGCGCTCGCGTGCGACATCCTCATCGCCGCCGAGGAGGCCTCGTTCATCCAGAGCTTCGCCAAGATCGGACTCATCCCCGACACCGGGGGGACGTTCTTCCTGCCGCGGCTCGTCGGCCTGCACCGGGCCACGGCGATGATGATGCTCGGCGAGAAGGTGTCCGCAACCCGGGCGCGTGAACTCGGCATCGTCCACGAAGTGGTGCCGCACTCCGTGCTCCACGACACCGCCTTTTCCATGGCCCGGTCGCTGGCCTCGCAGGCCACGCGCGGATTCGGGCTTACCAAGCGCGCCCTCAATCGCTCGCTGGGCGCCGATCTGGATTCGCAGCTCGAATTCGAAGAGGAACTCCAGCGCGAGGCGGGAAAGACCCGCGACTATCAGGAGGGCGTCCGGGCCTTTCTGGAGAAGCGCAAACCCAACTTCACGGGCCAGTAATGCCGCTCCGTTCCGATACGAAGGTCGGCGTCGTCGGCGCCGGCACCATGGGCGCCGGGATCGCGCAACTGGCGGCCACGCGCGATCACCGCGTCGTACTCTCCGACCCCATCCCGGGGGCGCTCGACCGGGCGCGGGCCGGCGTCACGGCGTCGCTGGCGCGCGGGGTGGAGAAGGGGAAGCTCACCCGCGACGCCGCGGACGCTGCGGCGGCACGCATCGAGTACGTGGTGGGCGGCGTCGACTGGGAACCGTTCGCCGACTGCGGCCTGGTCATTGAAGCCGTGCTCGAGGACCTGGCGCTCAAGAAGGCCGTGCTCACGGCGCTCGAGCGCGTGGTGGCACTGGATGCCGTACTCGCCACCAACACCTCGTCGCTCGCCGTGGCCGCGCTCGGCGCGGCGTGCAGGACGCCGGGGCGGCTGGTCGGCATCCACTTCTTCAATCCGGCGCCGGTGATGCCGCTGGTCGAGATCGTGGGCGCACTCACCACCGACGCCGCCGTCACGGAGGCGGCGCGCACGTTCATTGGCGGCTGGGGAAAGACGACCGTGGTGGCCGCCGACACGCCCGGGTTCATCGTCAATCGCGTGGCCCGTCCGTTCTACGGCGAGTCGCTCCGCATCGCCGAAGAGGGCATTGCCGACTTCGCCACCATCGATTGGGCGATGCGCGAACTCGGTGGCTTCCGGATGGGTCCGTTCGAACTCATGGACTTCATCGGGAACGACGTGAACTACGCCGTCACCTGCTCGGTGTTCGAGGCCATGTACTACGATGCCCGCTACCGGCCCGCGCTCACCCAGCGACGGTTGGTCGAGGCCGGCCTCCTGGGGCGAAAGACGAAGCGCGGCTACTACGACTACCGCGACGGCGCGGAACGTCCGACACCCGTCGAGGATCCAACGATCGGTCGTCGGATCGTCGATCGCGTGCTCGCCATGCTGATCAACGAGGCCGTGGACGCGCTCTATCTGCGCGTGGCGTCGGCGGCGGACATCGACCTCGCGATGACGGCCGGAGTCAACTACCCCAAGGGGCTGCTGGCGTGGGGAGACGAACTCGGCGTGCGAACGGTGCTGCATCGCATCACGGCGCTGCAGGAGGAGTACGGCGAGGATCGGTACCGCCCCAGTCCGCTGCTCCGGCGTCTGGCCAAGGAAGCGCGGAGAATCCTCGCGTGAGCGCGGTGCCATCCGACGAGCAGGCGCGCGCCGAGTTGGTGGTTCGCGGAATGCTGGCGCGCGACGCGTTCAGCCGGTGGCTGGGTGTCGAGGTTCTGACGGTGGCCCCCGGCCGCTGCGCGGTGCGCATGACGGTCCGTCCTGAGATGGTGAACGGATTCGGCGTCGCCCATGGCGGGGTGACCTACGCGCTGGCCGACAGCGCGCTCGCGTTCGCGTCCAACACCAACGGCCGCGTCACCGTGAGCATCGAGAACAACATCGGGTATCCGGTGGCCGTCCACCCGGGGAACACGCTCACGGCCGACGCGGTGGAAGTCAGCGCGTCCAATCGGGTCGCGTTCTATACGGTGACGGTGCGCAACGAGGCCGACGTCGTCGTCGGCGTGTTCCGCGGCACGGTGTACCGTACCTCCCAACATCACGAACCCTCCCCACCGTCCTCATGACCGACGCCTTTCTGATAGACGGAATCCGCACGCCGGTCGGCAACATCGGCGGCGCTCTGAGCGATGTGCGGGCCGACGATATGGCGGCACACGTGCTGCGCACCGTGCTGGCGCGCAACCCGTCGCTGGATCCGGCGCGGATCACCGACGTGATCATGGGGTGCGCCAATCAGGCGGGCGAGGACAATCGCAACGTGGCGCGCATGGCGCTGCTGCTGGCGGGGCTGCCGGTGACGGTGCCGGGGGAAACGATCAACCGGTTGTGCGCCTCCGGACTGAGTGCGGTGGCGCATGCCTCGCGCGGCGTGAAGCTTGGTGAGGGCGATCTGTACCTGGCCGGCGGCGTCGAGAGCATGACGCGCGCGCCGTACGTGCTGTCGAAGGGGGGCAAGCCCTACGCGCGTGACATGCAGCTGTTCGACACCAGCCTTGGATGGCGCTTCGTCAATCCGAAGCTGAAGGCGAAGTACGGCACCGACTCCATGGGCGAGACGGCGGAGCACGTGGCCGAGCAATTCAACGTGTCGCGTGACGATCAGGATGCGTTTGCCGTGCGATCGCAGCAGAAGGCCGCCGCCGCGCGGGAGTCGGGGCGGTTGGCGGTGGAGATCGTGCCGGTCGAGATCCCGCAGCGCAAGGCTGATCCGGTCCGCGTGGAGTTCGACGAGTTCATCCGGCCCGGCACGACGACGGAGATTCTGGCCAAGTTGCGCACCGCGTTCCGGACCGACGGCAAGGGCACGGTGACCGCTGGCAATTCGTCGGGACTCAACGACGGCGCGGCCGCGCTCCTCGTGGCGTCGGAGCAGGGCGCGGCCGAGTTTGGACTCGCGCCCAAGGCACGCGTCGTTGCGGTGGCCGCGTCCGGCGTCGAGCCGCGCATCATGGGCATGGGCCCCGTGCCGTCCACGCGCCGCGCGCTCGAACTCGCCGGCCTCACGCTCGACGAGATGGACGTGATCGAGTTGAACGAGGCGTTCGCCGCGCAGTCGTTGGCCTGTTTGCGCGAGTTCGGCATTGCCGACGACGATCCGCGGGTGAATCCGAACGGCGGCGCCATCGCACTCGGCCATCCCCTCGGGATGTCCGGGGCGCGGCTCATTCTCACCGCCATGCGCGAACTGGAGCGCACCGGCAAGCGCTACGCGCTCTGCACGATGTGCATTGGCGTGGGGCAGGGGATGGCGATGGTGCTGGAGCGCGTGTGATCTACGAGTTCGAGGGATTCGTGCCCGTGATTCACGAGTCGGCCTTCGTGCATCCGCAGGCCGCCGTCACCGGCAACGTCGTGATCGGACGCGACGTGTACGTGGGACCGAGCGCCGCCATCCGCGGCGACTGGGGCGGCGTGATCATCGGTGATGGGTGCAACGTGCAGGAGAGCTGCACCATCCATGCCTTTCCCGGGGCGACCGCCGTGCTGGAAGATGCCGCGCACATGGGACATGGGTCCGTGCTCCACGGCGGACGGCTGGGCGAGAACGTGCTCGTGGGCATCAACGCCGTGATCATGGACGACGCCGACGTTGGCGCCGGGTGCATCATCGGCGGGCTGACGTTCGTGCCGGCCGGCATGCAGATCCCGCCGCGGAAGGTGGTGGTCGGCAGCCCGGCGAAGATCGTGAAGGACGTGACCGACGAGATGCTCACCTGGAAGAGCGAGGGCACGCGCGTCTATCAGGCGCTGCCGGCCCGCATGCGCGCCGGCTGGAGACCCTGCGAGCCGCTCCGTGAGATCCCCGCCGACCGCCGCCAGCAGCAGCAATCGTACCGCACCTGGAAGGAAACGAGGAAGCGCTCATGAAGCTGCAGAACTATGCCCTGGGCCAGTGGGTCACCGGCACCGGGCGGGCCACGGAACTCGTGCATGCCGTGACCGGCGAGACCATCGGCGAGACATCGAGCGGCGGGCTCGATTTCAAGGCGATGACCGAGTATGCGCGCGCCGTGGGCGGTCCGAAGCTTCGCGCCATGACGTTCCACGAGCGGGCGCGCATGCTGAAGGCGATGGCCAAGCACCTCATGGAGAAGAAGGATCGATTCTACGAGATCTCCGCCGCCACCGGTGCCACGAAGTCCGACTCGTGGGTGGATATCGAAGGCGGCATCGGCACCTTCTTCGCCTACGGCAGCCGCGGGCGGCGCGAGTTTCCCGACGAGACCTTCTATGTCGATGGCGCCATGGAGCCGCTGTCCAAGGGCGGGACCTTCGTGGCCCGGCACATCTGCGTGCCGCTCGAAGGCGTCGGGGTGCACATCAACGCCTTCAACTTTCCGTGCTGGGGGATGCTCGAGAAGCTCGCGCCCACCTTCCTGGCCGGCGTGCCGGCCATCGTGAAGCCGGCAACGGTCACGTCGTATCTCACCGAGGCCATGGTCCGTGAGATGATCGCCGCCGACATCCTGCCGGAGGGTGCGCTGCAACTGATCTGCGGCAGCGCGGGCGACCTGCTCTCGCACCTCGGCGGCCAGGATGCGGTGGCGTTCACCGGCTCTGCCACCACCGGGCGGATGCTCAAGGAGAGCCCGGCCATCGTCGAGAACGCCGTCCGCTTCAATATGGAAGCGGATTCGCTCAACTGTTCGATCCTCGGCCCCGATGCCGCCCCGGGAACCGAAGAGTTCGACCTCTTCGTCAAGGAAGTGGTCCGCGAAATGACGGTGAAGGCCGGCCAGAAGTGTACGGCGATTCGCCGGACCCTGGTGCCGCGGGGGATGGAAGAGGACGTGATCAAGGCGTTGCGCGGGCGGCTCGGCAAGGTCGTCATCGGCGACCCGAGCGTCGAGGGTGTGCGCATGGGGCCGCTGGCCAGCCACGGCCAGGTGTTGGATGTGGGCAAGAAGGCCGCCGAGCTCCGGTTTGCCGGCGAACTGGTGTACGGCGGAGACGCCGACTTCCCGGTCACCGGCGCCGACCGGGAGAAGGGGGCGTTCTTCGCGCCCATGCTTCTGGCCTGCGACACGCCCTTCGACCACCACGAGCCCCACGACGTGGAGGCGTTCGGCCCCGTGAATACCGTCATGCCCTACGCCAATGTGGACGAGGCCATCGCACTGGCCAAGCTCGGCCGCGGAAGTCTGTGCGGCTCGCTGTTCACGGCCGACCACCGCGTGGCGCGCCAGGTGGTGCTCGGCGTGGCGCCCTATCACGGTCGGTTCATGGTGCTCGACCGCACGAGCGCCAAGGAGAGTACGGGGCACGGCTCGCCGCTCCCGAACCTGGTGCACGGCGGACCCGGGCGTGCCGGAGGCGGAGAGGAGATGGGTGGGGTGCGCGGCGTGCTGCACTACATGCAGAGGACCGCGGTCCAGGGGTCACCGTCCGTGCTCACAGCGGTCATGGACCAGTGGATGCCCGGCGCCGAGCAGCGGACCGATCCCGTGCATCCCTTTCAGCGGACGTTCGATCAGTTGGAGATCGGGGAAACGCTGCTCACGAAGCGGCGGACGATCACCGAAGCCGATGTGATGGCGTTCGCCAATCTGAGCGGCGACTTCTTCTATGCCCACATGGACGACGAGGCGGCGCGCGCGTCCATCTTCGACCGGCGGGTGGCGCACGGCTACTTCGTGGTGTCGGCGGCGGCGGGGTTGTTCGTCGACCCAGCGCCCGGTCCGGTACTCGCGAACTACGGACTGGAGAATCTGCGTTTTGTGAAGCCGGTGTACATCGGTGACAGCATCCACGTGCGCCTGACCTGCAAGCAGAAGACGGCCAAGGAAACGCTGCCGGATGGAATTCCGCAGGGGGTCGTGGCGTGGGATGTCGAGGTCTTCAACCAGGACGACGAGCCGGTGGCGCTCTATACGATCCTGACCCTGGTGCGGCGCGCAGCGTCGTGATCCGCCTGGCCCGTCGCCCGCCTCCCCTCGCCTGTCCGGTGTCCGGACGGTAGTCAATAGCTGAGGCATCGAGTCAGGATCGGTAAGAATGACGCCGCTGTTCGACGTCGCACTGTACAGCATTTGTGCGTTGCGGTGTCTGGAGTCATCGGTGCTTGGCCCGATAGGCAAGGCGGCGGAGTTCTCGAGGATGCTCCGGTTGACGGGCACAAGGAAATCTTAGTGTCGTGCGAATGCCGGCGCTCGTAGAGTTCGCGCAAGGCATAGAGTGTCACGGAGTTAGGCTCCGCATATTCGAACTCTCTACTAGCCCGATCCTGGCCGAAAGCCGCTGTGACCGGGGGTCGATGGGTCGGCCGCAGGCCCCTCGGATTGTGACGGCCCTGCACATGAGGGGGGTTACTGCAGACGGGTACGTGGGTGTTGTGCAATTTGCGATCGGGCGTTTCTGCCGATCGAAACAGAAGCAGACTGATGGTCCGTGTCCGCGTCGAACTTCCGGCTTGCTCCCCCAAGCGCTGCCGGACCGGGCACACGCCGGGTAAGCCGTTACCGAGGTCGGTGGTGCGCTCCGGTGACAATTCAACTTGACCACGATGCCGCCGGCAGGGAGTTCACCACCGGTATCCGGCAGTCGTGGCGACATGGGGAACACCGCATTCTGCGGTTGGGTCACTGACTCCGTGCCGCTTGTATGCAGGCGAGGCGCGTGGTCCTGGAACTTCACCAGAGGGAACAACACGTTATGACCAGCAACCTCAAGCGTTTGCTAGCTGGTGCTGTCGTGATGCTGGGGCTCTTGCCCGCAATGGCAGCGGCGCAGCAGGGAACGACGATCCACGGCCGGGTCGTCAATGATGCGGGCGCCCCGATTCAGGCCGCGAACGTCGCCATCGCATCGATGGGTGTGGGCGCGTACACGCAGGCAGACGGAAGCTTCTCGGTGACGGTGCCGGCCCGTTACAACGGGCAGTCGGCGGAACTGGTGGCGCGTCGCATCGGGTTCACGCAGCAGACGAAGCAGGTGACGTTGAGCGGTGGGACGATCACGCAGGATTTCGTCCTGACGGCCGTTCCCACGGTCCTCTCCGGTGTCGTGACCACGGCGCTTGGGGCCCAGGTGCAGAAGAGCACGCTGGGAACCGCGCAGCAGCAGCTCAGCACGGCCGACATCACCAAGACTCCGACGGACAACGTGATCCGGGCCCTGCAGGGACGGGTGTCGGGCGTCGAGATCACCGGGTCGGGCACGCAGGGCGGGTCCACGCGCATCGTGATCCGCGGTGCCAACTCCATCAGCGGCAACAACGAGCCGCTGTACGTGGTGGACGGGGTCCTGATTGCCAACCGCGACAACGGCGCCAGCGCAAGCAGCGGCTGGGATTTCGGCAGCACGATCAACGACATCAATCCCTCCGACATCGCGACGATCTCGGTGCTGAAGGGACCGAACGCGGCGGCACTGTACGGCTCGCAGGCCGCCAATGGCGTCATCCTCATCACCACCAAGAGTGGCGGCGCCGCAGGTGGCGGCATTCACACCGAGGCCAACACCTTCTATACGTGGGACACCCCGTCAATCCTGCCCGACTACCAGAACCAGTACGGTCAGGGGGCCGGGGGCGCGTTCCAGTATGTGGACGGGGCGGGCGGCGGCACGAACGACGGCGCCGACCAGAGCTGGGGGCCGAAGCTCGACGGGCGGATGATCGAACAGTTCACCTGTCCGAACTCGACCTGCCCGTGGGTGGCCCACCCCAACAACGTGAAGAGCTTCTTCCCCACCGGCCACAACATGACGGCGAATTTCGCCGTGAGCGGCGGGACGGAGCGCGCGAATGCCCGCCTCTCGGTGGGCACGGACCAGACGCAGGGTATCATTCCGGGCAACTATCTCCAGAAGAACACGGCGAACCTTACCGGCCGTCTGCAGGTGAATGACAAGTTCTCGACCAATGCGTCGTTGCAGTACGTGCGTGACCAGGGGCAGAATCGCCCCGGTCAGGGGTACGGCAACAGCATCCTGGAGAGCTTCGTGTGGTTCGGCCGCCAGGTCGACATGTCGGTGCTGAAGAACAGCTGGCAGAAGAGTGCCACGCTGAACAACGGACCCGCCGGCCGTGAGTTCAACTGGAACTACAACTATCACAACAACCCGTACTTCCTGATGTACGGGAATCCAGAGAACGACGTTCGCGACCGCCTGATCGGTTCGGTCTCGGCCACGTACAAGTTCAACGACTGGCTCAACCTGACCGGCCGCGCGGGCGGCGACGTCTACACGTTCGGGATCTCGCAGGACTACTCGGTGGCCGACATCACCGGCGTCAATATGGATTATTCGACGCAGGGGGCCTTCGGCACCAACACCTATTACTCCAACGATCGGAACTCCGACCTGATCCTGAATGCCACGCACGACCTGGGCCGGCACCTGACCCTCACCGGCATGGTGGGCGGCACGATCCGCCAGGAGCACTACAGCCACGACAACCTTTACGTGCGCGGAATCACCGCGGCGGGCATCTACAATGTGTCCAACGCCGCCATCGCCCCGACCGTCGGGCAGTACTTGCAGAACAGTCAGGTCAACAGCAGCTACGGGTCGGCCGCGTTCACGTGGGACGGCTGGTGGACCGTGGAAGGGACGGCGCGCCAGGATTGGTCGTCCACGCTGCCCAAGGGCAACAACTCGTACTTCTATCCCTCCGGCAATACGTCGGTGGTGCTCACCGACGCGTTCCCGTCGCTCAAGACGAACTGGTTGAGCTATCTCAAGCTGCGCGGCTCCATCGCGCAGGTGGGTAACGACGCGACGCCCTACCAGCTCGCCTCGACGTTCAACGGCAGTTCCAATAAGTACTCCGGCCAGCCGCTCTTTACCCTGAGCCAGACGCTGGCCAATGCCAACCTGAAGCCGGAGATCACCAAGTCTGGTGAAATCGGTGTCGAGGCCAGCTTCTTCAGCGGCCGTGCGAACCTGGACGCCACGTGGTACCAGAAGGCGACGCGCAACCAGATCTTCAACGTGCCGATCTCCACCACCACGGGCTTCGGGTCGCAGGCCATCAATGCCGGCCGCATCTTCAACCACGGCATCGAAGCGCTGCTCACCATCATTCCGGTGCAGGCCGCCAATAGCTTCCAGTGGACCACGACGTTCAACTTCTCGCGCAACCGCAGCATGGTTGACGCGCTCTACCCGGGCATTGCCACCATCGTCCTCGGCGGGACCTGGGGCGTCTCGGCGCAGGCGCGCACCGGCTACCCGTACGGTGTGCTGTACGGCACGGCCTTCAAGCGTGATTCTGCTACGGGCCAGCTGATGACCGACGGCGGCCTGACGGTGAGTGGCGGCCAGAAGGTGCTTGGCAACTCGCAGGCGGATTGGGTCGGCGGCTGGAACAACTCCTTCTCGTACAAGAACTGGACGTTGAGCGCCCTCGTGGACGCGCATGTCGGCGGCGACGTGTTCAGCATCACCAACTGGTGGGGGAACTACGCCGGCGTGCTCAAGAGTTCCCTCGCGGGCCGCGAAGTGGATTGGAACAACCCGGGGCTCGTCATCAAGGGGATCGACGTGAACACCGGACAGCCCAACACGACGAATGTGACGGCGGAAGAATACCAGCAGAACGTCTATCCCGTGAACGAGTCCGCGATCTATCGTGACACGTACTTCAAGCTTCGGGAGCTCCGCATCGGGTACGACCTTCCCGACCGCTGGGCGCACAAGTTCAACGCAACGGCGGTGAACGTCGCGTTCGTCGGATCGAACCTCCACACCTGGACCAAGGTGCCGAACATCGATCCGGAGTTCGCGTACAGCAGCGGCAATACTCAGGGTATTGAGTATGCCAGCATCCCGAGTCCACGGTCGTTGGGGCTCAGCGTCCGCATCACACCGTAACGCGACCGCACCGGAGATTCATACATCATGACGACACGAAAGACATTGCTCGCTGTCGGTGCGGGGCTGGCCCTGATCGGGGCGGCCGCGTGCAACAACAGCAGACTCACGGATTTGAACAGCAATCCAAACAGTCCGACCGACGCACCGGCCGGGCCAGTCTTCACCCAGGCGGCGATCAATACCGCTCAGCGGTGGGTGGGCAACGGCTATGACCTGCGGGCCACGGAGTGGGTGGCGCAGCACCTCGCCGAAGTGCAGTACCCCGACGAGGATGACTACAAGCGCCTGCAGGCTGACCAGACCTCTGGTTTCTTCACGGCGCCGTACAACAACGAGCTCGAAAACCTGCAGAAGGTCATCGACAAGGGCCAGGCGGCCAGTGACCCTGGCGAGTACGGCCCCGCGATGGTCCTCCAGGTCTACGGCTTCAGCTTCCTGACCAACACCTGGGGCGATGTCCCGTATTCGCAGGCGCTTCTGGGCGACCAGTCCGGTGGAACGTTGACGCCGGCCTACGACGCGCAGAAGGACATCTACACGGGCCTGTTCAAGACGCTCGACGATGCCAGCAAGGCGTTGGCGACGGCGTCCAACTCCCTCGGGAGTGCGGATCCGATCTACGGCGGCGATCCCGCGATGTGGGCGAAGTTCGCCAACTCGCTTCGGGCGCGTCTGGCCATGCAGGTCGTCAACGTAGACCCGGCGCTCGCGAGCACGCAGCTTACGGCGGCCTTGACGGCGCCCGGCGGCGTGTTCACTTCCAACGCCGATGCGGCCGCGATCCACTGGCCCGGCGACGGCGTATTCAACAACCCCTGGTCGGGGAACTTCGCCGGTCGCGACGACCATCGGATGTCGCAGACCCTCATGAATCCGATGCTGGCGGACAATGATCCCCGCATCCCGGTGTACGCGCAGCCGACCGTGAATGACACGACCGTCTCCGCGACCATGCCCAATTACGCCGGCATGCCCAACGGCCTGACCCAGGCGACGGCGTCGGTCTACTTCAACGATACCTCGCGTCCGGGCGTGATCTTCTACCCCGGTGCGACGACGTACGGCACCTTCGGGGACGGCAGCGGCAAGAGCACGCCGTCCTACCTGATGACCTATGCCGAGGTCGCGTTCATTCAGGCGGAAGCCGCCGAGCGCTCGCTCGGCGGGCTGGCGCCGGGCCAGGCTGCCGGGTTCTACAACGCCGGCATCATGGCCTCGATGGATCAGTGGGGCGTCGCGGGCGCCGACGCGTTGGCGTATGTGGCGCAGCCGGCAGTCGCCTACCAGGGTGGAACGGCCGGTCTCACGCAGATTGACATGCAGGAGTGGATCGCGCTCTACGGCGACGGCGGTCAGGCGTGGGCGCTGTGGCGCCGGACCTGCGTCCCGGCGACTCTGAAACCGGGGCCGTACGCCATCATCAACACCGTGCCGCGACGGTTCGAATACTCCACGGCGGACCAGCAGGTGAACGGCGATCAGATCGCCGCCGCCGTGGCTCGTCAGGGTGCGGATCAGTTCCAGACTTCGATGTGGTGGGACGTCGGAAGCGCCGCCCCGACCTACACCTCCGGGTGCGGTCAGCGGTAAGTCTGGATCCACAGGACCGAACGCGAGAGCCCCCCGAGCAATCGGGGGGCTTCTCGTTCTCGGCCCATCGGAGGCGACCGGCGCGGGGCGTCGTCACAAAGATGTGACAAGCCAGACGTTTCACGAGTTAAGGAAAATGTAGCTGCCGCCGCCCCGGCCTCGGGACGGCGGTCTGCTTGCTATCCCCACCTTCTGGAGGCGACGTGACGAGACTCCGCTCCCTGCTGGCGATCGCCGCGCTCATGATGCTCTCTGCCCAAGCCGCCTGGGCGCAGCAGCGTCGAGTAACCGGCCATGTGGTTGGCCCCGCCGGCGAACCGATCAGCAGTGCCCAGATCCAGGTCCAGGGCACCACCATCAGAGCTACGGCAACCGGCGACGGCGCATATTCCATCCCGCTGCCAGACGGCCCGCAAACCCTCCTGGTGCGGCGGCTCGGCTACAAGGTGACCACGGTCGACGTGGCCGCCGGCGCGACCACCGCGGACATCAAGATGGAGAAGGACGTCCTGCAGCTCGACAAGATGGTCGTCACCGGCGTGGCGACGACCGTCTCGAGTCAGAACGCGGCGAACGCCGTGGCCGTGGTCAGTGCGCAGGATCTGAACAATGCGCCGGCCCAGACCATCGAGAGCGACCTCCAGGGCAAGATTCCCGGGGCCGTGATCACGACGAACTCGGGCGCCCCGGGCGGCGGCTCGCAGGTCCAGCTTCGCGGCGCAACCTCCATCAATGCCAGCTCCAGCCCCCTGTACGTGGTGGACGGCGTGCTCGTGAGCAACGACGCCATAGGCTCGGGGCTCAACTCGATCACCAACGCGGGCGGCGGCATCACCAACCGGCAGGATCAGCCGGTGAACCGCATCGCCGACCTCGATCCCAATGAGATCGAGAGCATCGAGGTGCTGAAGGGCGCCTCGGCCGGCGCCATCTACGGCTCCAAGGCCTCCAACGGCGTCATCGTCATCACCACCAAGCACGGCCAGGCCGGCGCGCCCAAGGTGAACTTCACGCAGCGGTACGGCCAGTACACCATCTCGCACAAGCTGGGCTTCCGCTGCTTCCACTCGGCGGCCGAGGCGCAGGACTGGTGGACCAACACCATGGGCGGCGGTGGATCGCCCCCGGTGGCCTGGCAGCCGGTGTGCCACGACTTCGAGAAGGAGTTCTACGGCGGGAACCCGGGCTCGTACGAGACGGACCTCTCGGTGAACGGCGGCAGCGCCAACACGACGTACTACATGGGCGGTTCGGCCAGCCGCGACAACGCGATTCAGCGCAACACCTACTATCAGAAGCAGTTGGTGACGGCCAACGTCGGCCAGCTCATTGGGACGCGGATCAACCTCCGCTCCAACAACCAGTTCATCCACACGCTCACCGATCGCGGCATCTCGGGCAACGACAACAACCCCGTGGTCTCGCCGGGCGACATCTTCTCGGTCACGCCCACCTGGGTGGACCTGGCGCACACCACCAACGGCGTGTATCCCACGAATCCGTTCGAGGGTGACCTCGCCAACCCGTTCCAGACGGCGGCGCTGGTGAAGATTCCCGAAGACGTCTATCGCTACATCGGCAGCGTGAACACCAACGTCTCGGCGTACAGCTCGGATCGTCAGACTCTGGACTTCACGCTCATCGCCGGCATCGACGCCTTCCAGTACAACACGCACCTCTATTCGCCGCCGGACGTCTACTGGGAGTCGGCCGACGGCCTGCCGGGTACCATCGTCACCAACAAGACGAACAGCACGTACGCGAACGTGAACCTGTCGGGCGCGCACAAGCTGATCACCAACCGGTTCACGGCCACGACGTCGTTCGGCTTGCGCCAGGAGCGCCGCCAGAGCGACGCCGTGTACAATCGCGGCCAGGACATCCCGGCGGGCGTGACCAACGTCAACTACGGCGTGCAGCAGTCGCTGACTGAGAATCAGTTCCTGGTGAAGGACTTCGCATACTACGCGCAGGAAGAGTTCCTCACCCTCCACGACCGGCTGTTCCTGACGGCGGCGATCAACGCCGAGCGGTCGAGCGTGAACGGCAACGACAAGAAGTTTTACCTCTATCCCAAGTACGCGGCCTCGTACCGCCTGCCGTGGCTGCCCAAATACACCAACGACCTCAAAGTCCGGGTGGCGTACGGCAAGGCCGGCAACCAGCCGGCGTATGGCAGCAAGTTCACCTCGCTTCCCATCGGTGTGTACGACGGCCAGTTGGGCGCGACACCCTCGGGCACCGCGGGCAACCCGAATATCAAGCCGGAAACGTCCACCGAGACCGAAGCCGGTCTCGACGCGCAGTTTCTGGACGGACGGGTGGCCTTGTCGGCGACCTACTTCAACAAGCGCGTCACCGACCTCATCCTCTCGGCGGCAGTGGCTCCATCCACAGGCTACGGCACGAAGATCCTGAACGGTGGCGCCATGCGGAACACCGGCACCGAATACGCCCTCAGCATGACGCCGATCGACCGCGGCAAATTCACCTGGGTTTCGCGGACGACCTTCGCCAACGTTTGGAGCCGCGTCACGAACCTCGAGGTGCCGTGCTTCGTGCCCGGCGGCGTTTCCTTCTCGCTGCGCTTCGGCCAGCCGTGGGTATGCACCGGACAGTCGGTGACGACCCTGCAGGTGTACAACGGGTGGGACTCGACGTTCTCCGGCGGCAGCTTCGTGAGCCGTGCACGTCACAAGACCTACCTCGAGAGCGCGCCCAAGTACACCATGGGCTTCTCGAACGAGTTCGACTACGGCAATTTCCGGCTGACGAGCCTGTTCGACTACCGCCGCGGCGGGTATGCGGTGGACCTCACGGGGCTCTTCGTCGATCCCACGCAGATTCTGGCCGATACGGCCCTGAACAACGCGCGGTTGGGCCGCTATATCCAGGGCTACGGTGCCTACGTGGAGCCGGCGGGATTCGTGAAGCTCCGCGAGCTCACGCTCTCCTACCTCCTGCCCAAGAACGTGACGACGCGCCTCATCGGCGGCGATCACGACCTGCGCGTGCAGCTCAGCGGGCGTAATCTGGCGACGTGGACCAAGTACAAGGGCTACGATCCGGAAGTGTCCAACTTCAGCAACGCGAATCTGGGCCGCTTCCAGGACGTGGCGCCATACCCGCCCAGCCGCAGCGTGTTCTTCTCGGTGATCGCCAACTTCTGACGTGAACATCCCACCAAGGATGAATCGACTCATGATGAAACGAACTGTGGCGCTCATCGCGGTCCTCGCGCTCTTCGGGGCGTGCAAGGACTCGACCGGAGTGCCGGATCTGAACAACGTCTCGTCGTCGCTGCTCCAGAGCGGCCTGAATCGCTCGTCGGTGCAACTGCTGACGACGGGCCTGCTACGGTCGGATCGTGGGAACCTGGGTATCGTGTTCCCCGAGACGATGGCGCGCGACCTGTACCGTATCGACACCGCCGAGCCCCGGTATATCACCGAGCTCATCGGCGGACCGGCCGACCCCGGCGGCTTCGCGGCCGGCATGTGGGCGGGGTTCTACGCCGAAATCCGGGCCGCCAACAACCTGATCGACAACATCGGGACGGCTACCGATCTCTCGTCCGCCGAGCAGTCGGCGACCACGGGGCTGGCGCGCACCGTCAAGGCGCTGGCGTACTATCGAACGCTCGAGATGCGCGACTCCATCGGCATCCCGGTGGACGTCGATCACGACATCGACACCCCGCCGGCTCCGTTCGTCTGCAAGGCGAATGCGCTCGATTACATCGGGGCGCTGCTCGACAGTGCCCAGGCCGACCTGCAGGCGGCCGGCGGCACGGCGTTCCCCTTCTCGGTGCCCGGCGGATTCAGCTACCAGGGTGACTACAACACGCCGGCGTCGTTCATGGCCTTCAATCGCGGGCTGGCCGGCAAGGTGGCCCTGTACCGTGGCATGGACCACGCCAAGCCGAATCCGGCGAGCTTCGCCACGGCGATCACCGATCTGAATGCCGCCATCGGTACGCTGGATTCGGCGACGCTGTGGAACTCGTTGTACTACGAGTACAGCACTGCGCCGGGTGAAGCGACGAACCCGATCGTCGACGCCGCCATCCACCTCAACCCCATGGCCGGCGACAGCATCGAAGCCGGCGACGTTCGCGCGGTGGAAATCACCACACGGTCGTCGGCGATCACCGGCCAGGGCGTGACGACCGACTATGACTTCACGTACGCCGTGCCGTCGATAGGCGCCAACCTGACCCGGCCCATTCCGGTGCTGTCGAATGCAGAATTGATCCTGCTCCGCGCGCAGGCCGAGATCGAGTCCAACGACCTGCCGGCCGCGACGGCCGACGTCAACTTCATCCGCACCAACCTGGGCGGGCTGCCGGCGTACGCGACCTTCCCCGACAAGACGACCGCGATCAATGCCGTGCTGTACGAGAAGCGCTACACGCTGCTCGGGCAGGGCGCGCAGCGGTTCGTCGATCTCCGCGCGTACGGCCGGTTGAATGGCACGTACCTCCGCAAGGAGACGCCGCAGGACATCTTCCAGAGCGCCCTCCCCGTTCCGGCGGCGGAGACCAACGCGCGCGGTGGTTCCATCGGGACGGTCACTTGTAACTGATCGACCGGAAGTGGTAGTGTAGGTCGAACGGCCCCGGCGACCGCCGGGGCCGTTCGGCTATTCTCCCAGGCGAGGAGGTGGGCGATGCACCGGCGACGGTTTCTGGTCGTGGGGTTGCTGGTGGCGACCGCCTGCTTCCACCGCGCGCCGCTCAACGAGGTCTCGAACCCGAACGTCATCACCGAGGACGAGATCCGCGCGGCGCAGGCGGCGTCCATCTACGATGTGGTCGCCAAGCTCCGCCCCCAATACCTGCGCGACCGCGGCCCGATCTCGCTCATCGCGGGCGGCCGTGACGTGGCCACCGTGTTCCTGAACGATCAGGAATACGGGCCAATCGCGCTCATGCGCGACCTGCCGGCCGGCGACTTCGCCGAGGTCCGCTACTACTCGGGCATCGATGCCGTGACGAAGTTCGGGCGCTACTACGGCTCCGGAGTCATCCAGCTCATCTCTCGCATCCAGTGACGCCATCCGCGTTGCGCGCCGTCCTCACGGCCGCTTGTAGATCGTGCCGCCCTTCATCACGAAGGCCACCCGCGTCGTGGCCGTGATGTCTTTGATCGGATCGCCCTGCAGGGCGACGAGGTCGGCGAGCAGTCCCGGCTTGATGCTGCCGATGCGGTCCTCCCAGCCGAGCATCCTGGCGTTGGTGACCGTGGCGGCGGTCAGCGCCTGCAGCGGCGTGATGCCGTACTGCACCATGAGCACCAGTTCCTTGGCGTTGTCACCATGCGTGAACACGCCCACGTCGCCACCGGCGCAGATCTGCACGCCCGACTCGACGGCGGCTTCGAAGCTGGCGTGCTTGGCCAGCATGCCGGCGGTCTCCGGGTCGCCCGGCTTCCAGCCGCCATACTCGGCGATGGAGTAGCCCGCCGCTACGGTCGGGATGTAGAAGATCCCCTTGGCCGCCATCGCGCGGAATTCCTTGAGGGTACCGTTGTCGCCGTGCTCGATGGTGTTCACACCGGCCTCGATGGCCCGCTCCATTCCCTCGGGGGTGGTGGCGTGCACCGCTACCGGGACGCCGGCGCTGTGCGCCACTTCCACCGCGCGCTGCATCTCCGCCTCGGTGAACGTCGCATGCGACCCCGGGTGCGGCCCCCACCGGTAGTCGCCATAGAGCTTGATCCAGTCGGCCCCCTTGCCGATCTGTTCGCGCACCACGCGTTCGATGTCGTCGACGCCCGCGGCCTCCTCGCCGCCCTGCGGCACCTCCCACCGATCGTCGAAGCCCTTGGGCCCGTAGGCGCCCAGCGCCACGATGGCCCGCGTGGCCACGAAGAGGTGGGGCCCCGGAACGATCCCCTGGTTGATGGCGTCGCGAAGCCCCACGTCCGCGAACCCGGCGCCTTCGGTGCCCAGGTCGCGGCTGGCGGTGAACCCCGCCAGCAGCGTGGCCCGCACATGGTTCACCGCGCGCGCCGTACGCAGCGCCAGCGGCTCCTTGAGCACCTGGTCGTTCCACGACGTCTCGTTGTACGGGTGCAGGAACATGTGCGAATGCGCTTCGATCATTCCCGGAATGAGCGTCGTCCCCGGCAGCGAGATGGTCGCCGCGCCCGCCGGCGCCCGGACCGCGCTCCGCGGACCCACGGCCGCGATGCGCTCCCCGGTCACCAGCACCACCCACCCTCGGTGCGGCGTCGGATCGGCGCCCGTCCACACCTGATCGGGCACGAGCAGCGTGGAGGACGTGTCGGCGGCAGCGGCGGCGCCGCGCCGCTGCGCGTGGGCCGGCACGGCGCCGAACAACAGGACCGCGGCGGCGACCAGCAGGGGGAGACGATGGACGCGCATGGCAAGCACTCGCGGATCAGGTCGGTGGGGAAGTGTCCACGGGGTGCCCGGCCGATGACCAGGCCTCATACCCCCCGGACATGGGGATCACGTTCGCGAAACCTCGCGCCCGGAGCACGCTGGCGCCAATCACGGCTCGCGTACTGGTCTGGCAGTGCACGATCACCGGTGTCTCGCCGGGGTTCGCACGCGCCCAATCGTCCAGCGCGCTCAGCGCCACGCCGGTTGCGCCGGGGATGATTCCCAACTGCCGCTCGCCCGCGGTGCGCACGTCCACGAGGCGCGGCGCTTGTGCCGAGGCGATCAATCGGCGCACCGCGGCCAGGTCCGCGAGTTCGACGGAGTCCACGGGGAGCCCCGCCGCGCGGCGTTCGGCAATCACGTCGGTCGCCACGGCGAACCCGGCAATGCGATCGAAGCCGATGTAGTGCAGTCGAAGCGCCAGCGCCCGCAGGTCGGACTCGTCGGCGACGAGCAGCACGACCGGGCATTCGTCCGGCGCCACAGATCCGAAATACGATGTGAACGATTTCGACTTCGGCACGCAGATCGTGCCGGGGACGAATGCCTGCATGAACGCCGCCGACGGTCGGGTGTCCACCACGAGCGTGCCGTTCGCGATCGCCTCATCCACCTCGGCCGCCGAGACGCGGCAGGTGGCCGCGGCCGGCGCGGCCGCAGGCGTCCCGTCCCGGTTCACCGTCTTCATGCGCGCGAAATACCGCGGCGGCTCCGGCTGCGCGCTGAGGATCTCGGTCACGAACGCATCCTCCGTGGTCGCGCGCAGCCCGGGATTGACCAGGCGTTCGTACCCGAGCGTCGACTGGGGCATGGCGCCGAGCGACTTGCCGCAGGCGGAGCCCGCGCCGTGCCCCGGCCAGAGCTGCAGATGATCAGGCAGCTCCTTCGCGCGCTGCAGCGACGCGTAGAGTTGGCGGGCCGAGGCGTCCATCGTGCCGGCTATCTTTGCCGCCCGCTCGAGGAGGTCGGGGCGGCCGACGTCCCCGACGAAGATGAAGTCGCCGCTGAGCAGGCCCACGGGTTGCTCCGACAGGGCCGTGTCGGTGACCAGGAACGACAGGTGCTCGGGGGTGTGTCCGGGCGTGTGGAGCGCGGTCAGCCGAACCTTTCCCACCTCGATCAGGTCGCCGTCGTGAAGCGGCGTCACCCGCTCGGACAGCCGGCCGGATTCCCAGGGGGCCGGCTCGTTGGGAGACGACACGGTGTACTGCCAGTCGGGGCCCCCCTCAGCGGACAGGTACAACCGGGCATCGGCCAGCCGCGCCAACTCGCGGGCTCCCGAGACGAAATCCGCGTGGATGTGCGTCTCGGTGACGTGGGCGATGGTCAGCCCCTCGTCGCGTGCGGCGTCGAGGTACCGGGTGGCGTCGAGCATCGGATCCACCACGACGGCCTCGCCGCAGGCCTCGCATCCGATCAGATAGCTCGCCTGCGCCAACTCGTCGTCGTAGAGCCGTCGGAAGATCATGGGGGGCGATCTGGGTGGCGGTGGGGAACGGTCTCCGACCCAATCTATCCGGTTCCGACATCGCCACGCGAACGGACCTCTGGCGTACTCGCGGAACGGGTGAGACGTTTCGGACGTTCGCTGCGTGTGCAACCCCTCAGTCCAGCCAACACCGACCCCTCAGAGCCATGCGTAGAGCCACTCTCGCTGTTGCGATTCTCGTTTCGTCTGCCGCCACCGCCACCGCGCAGGCCCCCAAGCGTACCCTGTCCCGTACCGATTGGGACCACTGGCGCTCGATCACCGGAACGGTGGTGTCCCAGGACGGCAAATGGGTGGCGTACTCGCTCACGCCCCAGGTGGGTGACGGGGCGTTCGTGGTCCGGGCGACCTCGGGAACGACCGAGTACCGCGTGCCGCGCGGGTTCATCGGACGCCCGAACATGACGCCGGGCTCGGCTGGAGGCCGCGGGCGCGGCGGAGGCGTTCCGGGTGGGCAGATCTCGCCGGATTCCCGGTATGCCGCCGTGATGACCTATGCGCCGATGGCCGCGTTCGACTCGGCGCGCCAGAGCGGGCGGGGCGGCCGGCCGGGCACGCCGCCCAAGGCCAGCCTGGCCATCGTCGACCTGGCCTCGGGGCAGGTGACGACCATCGCCGATGTTCGCTCGTTCAAGCTGCCCGCCGATGCGGGTGGCTGGCTGGCGTACCAGCTCGATACCGATACCGCCGGGGCCAACGGCGCCAACGGCCGGAGTGGCCGTGGCGGACGCGGGGCCGCGAGTGATTCCGGTGCCGCGCGCCGCAAGTCCGACGGCTCGCCGGTGGTCCTGCGCAATCTGGCGAGCGGCGCCGAGACGCGTCTCGAGCATGTGGCGAGCTTCGTCTTCGACGACAGTGCCAAGTACCTCGGCTACACGGTCTCGGTGCGCGACGGCGAAGGCGACGGCGCATATGTGCGCGTGCCGGGGCAGGCGACGCAGACCGCGATCATGACCGGCAAGGGGGACTACCGCGATTTCACCTTCGACCGCGCCGGGTCGCGGGTGGCGTTCACGTCCGATCGAGACGACAACGCGAGCAAGACACCGAAGTTCACGCTCTACTACGCGTCGCTGAAGGATGCCAAGCCCGTCACCGTGGCGACGGCGGGCACGCTCGGTCCCGACCTGCTCGTGGCCGACTATGGGCAGGTGGCGTTCACGCGCTCGGGCGCGGCCCTCGAGTTCGGCGTCGCGCCGCCGCGGCCCGACACCGTGCCGCACGACTCGCTGTACGACAAAGCGATCTTCGACCTGTGGAGTTGGAAGGACGCCGAGTTGTTGCCGCAGCAGAAGGTCAGTGCCGCGCGCGACCGCAACAAGACCTTCCTCGCCCTCTATCAACTGGGGTCGAAGAAGCTCGTCAAACTCACCGACGATTCCGTCCCGAACGCCACCGTCTCGTCGGACGGCCTCGTGGCCATGGAGACCAGCGGCGCGCCGTACGCCATCGAGTCGATGTGGGGCGACGGCGGAACCGACGTGTACGCCGTCGACGCCACGACAGGCAATCGCACCCTGGTGGTGAAGGATCTGC
Organism: uncultured Gemmatimonadaceae bacterium; assembly: GCA_963781765.1. GTDB lineage: Bacteria > Gemmatimonadota > Gemmatimonadetes > Gemmatimonadales > Gemmatimonadaceae > JAGWRI01. Next base: position 198,380 of record CAWAHC010000016.1, on the reverse strand, counting down.
AGGGGCAGCGCGCGGCCCTGTCCCCAGGAGGCAAGTTCGTCACGTACATGAAGGACGGCCACTGGTTCTCGTACGACATCGCGAAGCGCCGGACGGCCGATCTCACGGGGATGCTGGGCGGCGACCGGTTCGACGACGAACTCGACGATCACCCGGACATCGCGCCGTCGTACGGCCTCGGCGGCTGGACCACGGGGGACGCGGCGGTCCTGCTGTACGACCGGTACGACGTCTGGCAGGCGGATCCCACGGGTGCCAAGCCCCCGCTCGTGCTCACGGACTCCGTGGGCCGGCGCGGCCACGTGCGCTACCGCGTGGTCGATCTCGATCGCGATGATCCGTTCCTCGATCCGCGCGAGCCGGTGCTGGTGAGCACCTTCAACGAGGACACCAAGGCGGCCGGGTTCGCGTGGACGCGACTGGGTGCGCGTGGGGCGCCCGACCAGGTCGTGACGGGCGACGTGGACTACGGCACGCCGGTGCTCGCCAAGCATGCGAAGCGGTTCGTCGTCACGCGCGGCACCTTCGTGGACTTCCCCAACCTGTACACCGGCGAGGACCTGGCCCACCTCACGCGGATCTCCGACGCGAATCCGCAGCAGGCGGAGTTCAACTGGGGTACCGCGGAGTTGGTGCACTGGATCAGCGCTGACGGCATCCCGCTCGAGGGCATTCTGTACAAGCCGGAAAATTTCGACCCGTCCAGGAAGTACCCGATGATCACGTACTTCTACGAGCGACTCTCCGACAACCTGCACCGGTACGTACCCCCCGGTGGGCGGAACATCATCAACCCCACGCACTACGTGTCGAACGGCTATCTCATCTTCGAGCCCGACATCCCGTATGAGATCGGGTACCCCGGGCCCAGCGCGATGAAGGCCATCGTGTCGGGCGTCGAGTCGCTGCTCACGCGGCCGTACGTCGACGCGCACGCGCTCGGCATCCAGGGGCACTCGTGGGGCGGTTACCAGACGGCGTACCTGATCACGCAGACGCACCTGTTCAAGGCGGCGATGGCGGGCGCGCCGGTGTCCGACATGTTCAGCGCGTACGGCGGCATTCGCTGGGCGTCGGGGCTCAACCGATCGTTCCAGTACGAGCACACGCAGAGCCGCATCGGCGGCTCGATCTGGCAGGAGCCGCTGCGCTACCTCGAGAACTCCCCGCTGTTCTGGGTTGATCGAATCCAGACGCCGCTGTTGATGATGCACAACGACGGCGACGGGGCCGTGCCCTGGTACCAGGGGATCGAGATGTACATCGCGCTCCGCCGCATGGGGAAGGAAGTGTACCTGCTCGACTACAACGGCGACGAGCACAACCCCACCAAGCGCGCGAACCAGATGGACATTGCGATGCGGATGCAGCAGTTCTTCGACTACCACCTGCGCGGGTTCCCGGAGCCCGACTGGATGATCCACGGCATTCCGTACCTGCAGAAGGGACGGGACCAACTCGGGCATCCGGCGGGTGTGCCACCCAATCCGGGCGACAACGGTCACGGTGGCCCGGACGGGCCACACATCCGGTAACGGAGGGAGCGGAATGGCGGACGAGATCAACTATCGGCTCATCGGCGACGACCTGCAGGCGGTGATCATCACGCTCGATCAGGGCGAGCGCGTGGTGGCCGAGGCGGGCGCCATGATGTACATGCAGGACGGGATCGACATGCAGACGACGCTCGATCCGAACGCCGAGGGCGGCAGCATGGTCGGCAAGCTGTTGGGAGGCGCCAAGCGCGCCCTTGGCGGCGACTCGTTCTTCATGACGACGTTCACGAACCAGGCGCGCCCGCCGCGCGACGTGGCCTTCGCCGCCGTCACACCCGGCAAGATTCACCCCATCGACCTCAAGGACTGGGGCGGGAAGATCGTTGCCCAGCGCGACGCGTTTCTCTGCGCGGCGCGGGGGATTCACGTGTCGGTGGCGTTCTCCAAGCGTCTCGGCGCCGGATTCTTCGGGGGCGAGGGATTCATCCTCCAGCGCATCGAAGGCGACGGGCTGGTGTTCCTGCACGCGTCGGGCACGCTCCACGAGATGCAGCTCGCGAGCGGCGAGAAGGTCCGGGTGGATACCGGGTGCATCGTGGCATTCGACGAGCGGGTGGATTACGACATCAAGATGGTGCCGGGCATCAAGACGGCGCTGTTCGGCGGCGAGGGGCTGTTCTTCGCCACCCTCACCGGCCCCGGGCGGGTAATCCTGCAGTCGATGCCGTTCTCGCGCCTGGCGGACAAGATCCTCGCCTCGGCGCCGCGGGCGGGCGGCGCGCATAAGGGCGAGGGTGGACTGGGCGGAGCTCTCGGCCTCATGGGGGGATTGCTCAACAACCGCGACTAGGCCGGCCACCCGTCCCTCCCCGGCGCCGGCCTTTCCCGTCAGGGGCCGGCGCCGGTTCGTGTCAGGCCGCGCCCGCGTTTACCTTTTGGCATGAGCCACGTACCGCATTCGGAGCCCTTCGACCGGTTCCGTGAACTCTTCGATCAGGCGTGTGCACTTGACCGCGCCGTGCTGCCCGAACCTACCGCCTTCGCGCTCGGCACCGCCGACGCCGGTGGGCGCCCGGCCGTCCGGATCCTGCTGCTCAAGCACTTCGATGAGGACGGGTTCGTGTTCTATACGAACTTCGAGAGCCGCAAGGGGCTCGAGTTGCAGGCCAATCCGCATGCGGCGCTCTGCTTCCACTGGCAGGCGCTGGAGCGGCAGGTGCGCGTGGAGGGCAGGGCGGCCCCGGTGACGGACGCCGAGGCCGACGCCTACTTCGCCTCGCGCGAGCGGGGGAGCCAGATCGGGGCCTGGGCGTCCACCCAGAGCCGCGAACAGGCCACGGACGGGCTCCTCGCCATCCGCGTTGCGGAGTTCGAACAGAAGTTCGCGGGGCAGTCCGTCCCGCGGCCCGCCTACTGGTCGGGGTTCAGGGTCGCCCCCGAGCGCATCGAGTTCTGGCACGGCATGCCCAGTCGCCTGCACGACCGCGAGCTGTACGTGCGCGACGGCGACGGGTGGGTGGTTCGCCCCCTCTTCCCGTAACGCGACGGCTGCCTCCGTAGCACGCGGCACCCTGAGGTTGTAAGATTCCGCTATGGGGACACACACTGCGGACGCGGCCGCTGCCTCCGCCACGGATGTCGCACCGGCCGGCAACGGCTGGAGCATCGAAGCCGCACGCCAGCTCTACAACGTCGAGGGCTGGGGCGCGGGGTTCTTCGACATCAACGCCAAGGGGCACGTGGTCGTGCGTCCCGACAAGAGCCATCCCGAGCAGGAGCTCGACCTGTTCGAGTTGGAACTCGATCTGGAGGAGCAGGGAGTGGCGCTGCCGGTGCTGCTCCGCTTCTCCGACATTCTCCGGTCGCGCATCGACGCCCTGACCGGCCATTTCGAAACGGCACGCGCCGAGTTCGGCTACGACGGCGGCTACACCACCGTCTATCCCATCAAGGTCAATCAGCAGCGGCACGTGGTGGAGGAGATCGTCCAGTTCGGGGCCGCCCACGGCGTGGGGCTGGAGTGCGGCAGCAAGCCCGAACTGCAGGCCGTGCTCGGTCTGGCGGAGCACACCGATCACGTGATCGTGTGCAACGGCTACAAGGACGAGGAGTTCATGCGGCTCGCCCTGATGGGGCAGAAGCTCGGGCACCAGGTCTTCATTGTCATCGAGCAGCTCAGCGAGATCGACGTGCTGCTCCAGGTGGCCGACGAGATGGACGTGACGCCCACGGCCGGGGTACGGATCAAGTTGGCGTCGCGGGGCTTCGGCCGGTGGGCGGAGAGCGGGGGTGAGAAGTCGAAGTTCGGGCTCCAGTCGGCGCAGCTCGTGCAGGCGGTGGAGAAGCTGCGGGCGCTCGGCCGGCTCGATATCCTGCGGCTCATCCACTTCCACCTCGGCTCCCAGATCACGGACATCCGCTTCATCAAGTCGGGGCTGCAGGAGATCGCGCGGTTCTACGTGGAACTGCGGAAGATGGGCGTGAACATCACGCACCTCGACGTCGGCGGCGGCCTCGGGGTGGACTACGACGGCACGAACTCCACGTCCGACGCGAGCGTGAACTACTCGCTGCAGGAGTACGCCAACGACGTGATGTACACGCTCGGCGAGGCCTGCCGCGAGCACGAGCAGCCGATGCCGCACCTGATCAGCGAATCGGGGCGCGCCCTCACGGCCCACCATGCGCTGTTGCTGCTCAAGGTGATCGACGTGGAGTCGGTGGCCGATCAGCCGCTCCCCACCCCCACCGACGACGACCATGCCCTGCTGCACGAGATGGTGGCCGATCACCGGGACGTGTCGCGCAAGAACGTCTCGCGGCGCCGCGTGAAGGAGATCTTCCACGACGCCACCTTCGACAAGGACCGCGCGCACGAGTTCTTCACCTCGGGCGTGCTCTCGCTTCGCGAGCGCGCGCTGGCCGAACAGATCTATTTCTCGACCGTCAACGTGATCGCGCGGCTGTGCCGGCAGAACCGCGACGCGTATGACGACATCATCGCCGACCTCGAGGCCAATCTCGTGGACCGGTACTTCTGCAACTTCTCGCTCTTCCAGTCGCTGCCGGACAGCTGGGCCATCAACCAGCTGTTCCCGATCATGCCCATTCACCGGCTGGATGAAGAGCCAACGCGGCGGGGCACGATCCAGGACGTGACCTGCGACTCGGACGGCAAGATCGATCGCTTCGTGGGCGAGAAGAACGGCGCCCCGAGTCTGGAGTTGCACGAGTTCCACGATGGAGCGCCGTACGTGCTCGGCGTGTTTCTCACCGGGGCGTACCAGGAGATTCTCGGCGATCTGCACAACCTGTTCGGCGACACGAATGCCGTCCACATCCGGCTGGGACCCAACGGCGGCTACGAGGTGAGCGACCTCGTGCATGGCGACACGGTAACGGAGGTGCTCGACTATGTGCAGTTCCGGGCCTCCGACCTCCTCCAGGTGTTCCGCCGCAAGGTATCGGGCGCCAAGTATCTCACGCGGCAGGAAGCAAACACCTTCATCGCCGACTACGTGGCGGGCCTCGAAGGCTACACCTATCTGGAGGGCGAGGCAGCGCAGTGACGCTGCCTCACGCACTGCTCCTCGCGGCGACAGCCGGGGGCGAATCGCAGACTGCCCATCTCCTCGCGGCCCTGGTGGCGATTTTTGTTGCCACCAAGGCGCTGGGCGAAATGGCGCAGCGGTTCGGACAGCCGGCGGTGCTCGGCGAGCTCATTGCCGGCGTCCTGCTGGGCGGGTCCGTGCTCGGCCTCGTCGATGCATCGAATCCCGTAATCGGCGCCATGGCCGAGATCGGGGTGATCCTGCTGCTGTTCGAGATCGGCCTCGAAACGGACGTGCGCAATCTGATCAAGGTTGGAGGCGTGGCGACCACGGTGGCCATCGCCGGGGTGGTGATGCCGCTCGGGGCCGGGTACGTCGGCACGGAGTTGCTGGGGCTCAGCCGCGTGCCGGCGCTCGTCTGTGGCGCGGCCCTGTGCGCCACATCGGTCGGCATTTCGGCGCGGGTGCTCTCCGAACTGGGCATGCTCGAGACCACGGAAGGGCGGGTGGTGCTCGGCGCCGCGGTCATCGACGACATCATCGGACTCGTGATCCTGGCCATCGTCGCCGGCATCGTGGAAGGCGGCAGCGTGTCCGTTGCGCACGTCGGCCGCATCACCGGCGTCGCGGTGCTCTTCGTGGTCCTGGCGGTCGTGATCGGCGCCCGAGTCGCGCCGCCCGTGTTCCGCGTCGCCGAAAAAATCCGGGCTTCAGGAACGCTCGGGCTGGTGGGCATCGCGTTCGCGTTCCTGCTCGCCTGGCTGGCCCACCTGGCCGGTTCCGCAATGATCATCGGCGCCTTCGCCGCCGGCGTCGTGCTCAATGACCTGCCGCAGGCCAGCGAACTGCGGACGTCCACGACGCGGACGGGGCATTTCTTCGTGCCGATCTTCTTTGCAAGTGTCGGTGCCGCCGTGAACCTGCCGGCCATGTTCACCGAGCGCGCGCTGGCGGTGGGCGCCGTCCTGATCGTCGTCGGCATCGCCGGCAAGGTGCTGGCGGGCTACGTCCCCTGGTGGTTCCAGGGGGACAAGTTGCTGGTCGGGGTGGCCATGGTTCCCCGCGGCGAGGTCGGACTGATCTTCGCGCACATGGGACTCGCCAGCGGCGGCATCGACGACGGGTTGTTCGGCGCCATCATGCTGATGGTGCTCGTGACGACGCTCGTCACCCCGCCCGTGCTGGGAAGGCGGGCCGCCATTCGCGACCGTCGGCTGGAGGCGGAGGAACACGGCATCGACGACCTCGTCGCCGGACCCTCCCGGCCGGACTAGCAAGCGCGCCGACGCGGAATCCGCGCCGGCGCGCCGGTGACGAAGCGCGCGAACGCCCTACATGCGCGCGGCGATCGCGTCCCAGTTCACCACGTTCCACCAGGCCTTGATGTAGTCGGCGCGGCGGTTCTGGTAGTTCAGATAGTAGGCGTGTTCCCACACGTCCAAGCCCATGATGGCATGCTTGCCGTCCATGGCCGGGTTGTCCTGGTTCGGGGTGCTCATGATGGCGAGCTTGCCCCCGTCGTTCACCACCCAGGCCCATCCGGAGCCGAACCGCCCCGTGGCCGCGGCCGCGAACTGCTGCTGGAAGGTGGCGAAGTCGCCAAACGCCTTCTTGATGGCGTCGGCCAACTTGCCGCTGGGCTCGCCGCCACCCTTCGGGCTCATGATTTCCCAGAACATGGAGTGGTTCCAATGGCCCCCGCCGTTATTGCGGACCGCCGTGCGCACGGCGTCGGGAACGGCGTTGAGGTCCTTGAGGAGGGCGTCCAGCGATTTCCCAGCGAGATTCGGCGCCTTCTCGATGGCGGCGTTCAGATTGTTGACGTACCCGCCGTGATGCTTGTCGTGATGGATCTCCATCGTCCGCGCATCGATGTGCGGCTCGAGAGCATTGGCGGCGTAGGGAAGCGCGGGAAGCGTGAAAGCCATATCGGTCTCCTTGGACGTCAGGCGTCCGGTGCATTGTCCGGAGGGGGCACTCGGCGGCGCGTGCGCCACCAGGCGACGGCGCCAGGCATGAGTGACAGCGCGATGACTGCCATGATCACCACATCGATGTGGCGGTCGATACCTGGAATGTAACGACCCAGGAAATAGCCGATGAACAACATGCCCCAGATCCACAGCAGGCCGCCCACGACATTGAAGAGCGTGTAGCGGCGCACATTCATGTTCGCGACGCCGGCGACGACGGGAACGAACGTGCGCACGATCGGCATGAACCGGGCGATGAGCACCGTCGCGCCCCCGTGCCGTTCATAGAACTCATGTGCCCGGAGCAGGTGCTTGCGCTTGAAGAGCAGAGAGTCGGGACGCGCATACAGCGCCATCCCCGTGACCTTGCCGATGTAGTATCCCGATGTATTGCCGGCAATCGACGCGATCGAGAGCAGGAGCCCCATCAGGTAGACGTCGAACTGCCCGAGCGCGGCGAACAGGCCGGCCGTGACGAGGAGTGAGTCGCCGGGAAGGAAGAAGCCGACGAGCAGGCCTGTCTCGGCGAAGATCACCGCCGTGAGCCCGACATACCCGCCCCACGTGATCAGCTCGCGGACGTTCGTCAGGCGGTGAAAGAGATCGAGGAGTTCGTGCATGGGTCCCCAGGGAAATGGCGTCTGGCGAAGCTCTGAACTTCGGCGGTTCCGGCCCCCGGGTCAACGGGCCCGGGCCGATCGCTTGCCGGTGGGCCGATCGCGGCGCCAACTTCGCTGTTGACTGTCAACCGCTGACTGCTGACCGCCGACCGCGTGCTCACACTTTACGTCGTCTCTCATACCCACTGGGATCGGGAGTGGTACCGCACCGCCGGTCGGTTCCGCCAGCGGCTCGTGGCGCTCGTCGACGAGTTGCTCGACGATCCGCCGCCCGATGGCACGAGCTTCCTGCTGGACGGGCAGACCGTGCTTCTGAGCGACTATCTCGCCGTCCGCACCGAGCGAGCCCTGGCATTCACCATGCAGGCCCGCGCCGGCGCGCTCGAGATGGGGCCCTGGTTCGTGCTCGCCGACGAGTTGATTCCCGGTGGCGAAGCGCTCGTGCGCAATCTCCTCATGGCCCGCCGGACGCTGCGTGCCCTTGGGGTGGCGCCGCCGCCGGTGCTCTACTGTCCCGACAGCTTCGGCCACCCGGCAGCGCTCCCCGCGTTGGCCCGGGGGTTCGGGTTCGAATCGGTCATCGTCTGGCGCGGGTTCGGCGGCGCCCGCTGGCCGTCGGGCGATGCCTGCTGGTGGGCTGCGCCATCCGGCGACCGCGTGCTGCTCTATCACCTGCCGCCCAGCGGATACGAACTCGGGGCGAACCTGCCGGCGGAGCCCGCCGCCGCCGCGGATCGCTGGCGCGAGATGCAGCACCAACTCGTGCCCCGCGCGCGCCTGCCCGTCGCCCTGCTGCTGAATGGCGCTGACCACCATGCCCGCCAACGGAACCTGGCACCGGCGGTGGAGGCGCTCGCGGCAGCTGCGCAGCCGGTGGCCGTACGGCAGAGTTCGTTGCGCGAGTTCTTCACCCAAGCGGTGGCCGCGGCGCCGAACGTCGACTTGCCGGAGATTTCCGGCGAGCTCCGCGATTCGTACGGGTATACGTGGACGCTGCAGGGCACGTTCGGCACCCGCGCCGCCCAGAAGCGCCACAACGCCGGGGCCGAACGGCTGCTCGTGCGCGAGGCCGAGCCGTGGGCGGCGCTCGCGGCTCGACGCGCGGGCCGATCGGGCCGCGGCCCGCTCAATGCGGTCTGGCGAACCCTGCTGCTCGCTCATCCACACGACACGCTGTGTGGGTGCTCCATCGATGCCGTGGCGCGGGCGTTCGATGCCCGGTTGGACGAAGTCGAAGCGGAAGGGACGGGCCTGCGTGACGACGCGTTGGCGGCGTTGCTGGGCCACGACGCGGAGCGGGCCCGGGTGGCGCGCGACGCGTGGCGGCCGCAGCTCATCGCGCGAAATCCGGCGCCGCGCGCCCGCGGCGGCGTTGCCATCGTGCGGTTCTCGCGATTCGTGGCGGATGTGCGCGTGGGGCCGGGCTCGAGCCTTCCTGCCGAAGCGCCCGCACCGCCGCCGACACCGCTTCACCCCGGCGCCGAAGGCGCGGGACCGGTGCAGGTGCTCGGGCGCCACCTGGCGCACGAGCGCACCGAATCGCCCCGGGCATACCCCGATGACGATCTGGTGGAGCATGTGGACGCCGCCATCTGGATGCCGGAACTCTCCGGGTTCGAATTGCGCGCGCTACCGGCCAGTTGGGGGCGGCGGACGCGCGCGACCGTGCCGAATCCGGTGCGTGTGGCGGGGCGCTCGATGTCGAACGGACGTGTGACCGTGGCGGTCGCGCCCGACGGAAGCGTCACGCTGACCGACGAGGAGAATGGGCACGTGATCGCAGGCTTCGTGGACATCGAAGACCAGGACGATGCGGGTGATCTCTACACGCCCTCGCTTCGCGGCCCAGTGCGCTCAGCGCGTTTCGTCGGTGCGCGCGTGATCCACCGCGGCCCGCTGCGCGGCACGATCGAAACCCGATGGAAGGTGCCGGTGCGTCGCGGCCACGCGGCCACCGTACGCCTGGGGCTGTCCCTCGATGCCGCCTCGCGCGTGCTCCGGCTCGCGGTCTCGGGCGAGAACCGCGCCGACGACCATCGACTCCGCTTGCGCGTTTGCACCGGCGTCGCCTCGGCGGCGGTGCATGCCGACGCCGCGTTCGGGCCCGTCGAGCGCAAGGCGCTGACGATTCCGTCCGAGGACGCGGCGATGGAGGCGGTGCTCCCGACGGCGCCGCTGCATCGGTACGTTACGCTGTCGGACCCGACACGGGGGGTGACTGTGTTCTCCGATGGGCTTGCCGAGTACGAGGCCGATGCGGACGGCGCCGTGCACGTCACGCTCGTTCGGGCCGTCGGGGAACTGTCGCGCAGCGACCTGCCGGAACGCCCGGGACACGCCGGATGGCCCTCGCCCACGCCGCAGGCGCAGTGTCAGGGCTCGTTCGCCGCCGAGTTCGCGGTGCTCATGCACGACGCGTGGGGAGAGAAATCGCTGGAGCTGGTGGAACGGGCAGCCGAAGACCTGCTCGTGCCGGTGACGGGCGAGACGCTTCGCTCAATGATCGTGACGCCGCCCGTGTCCCCGCGACTGGAACTGCAGGGCGACGGGCTGGTCTTCTCGGCGGCGAAGGAGAGCGAAGATGGCGAATGGACCGTGCTGCGTTGCGTGAACCTGTTCGATCGCGCCGTTCGGGGACTTTGGGTGGTGGGAGGCGGCCTTCGCGAAGCGCGGAGTTCTCGATTGGACGAGACGCCAGCAGATTCGCTGTCCGTGGCGGACGATGCGGTCGAGTTCGAGGCGCCGCCGCGGGGGATCGTCACGGTGCTGGTGCGCTGAGATGCGGCGCGGAGAGCGGTCGTGATGGATTCCGGGAGTTCGCTGGTCGTCACCGCACTGGCGGCGGCGTTCGTGCTGGCACTGCTTCCGCGCGGCTTCGCGCTGCTGCGCATTACGCTCGGCATCAAGCGGGACGAGCGCGCGCGGCGGGCGGCCCGCGCGCCGGACCTCGATGCGGCCCGAGCCTACCACGATCTGTTGTCGGACAGCGACCGGGCGGGCGTCATCGACGAACGGACCTGGCGGGATCTGGACCTCGATGACGTGTTCTGCCGGATGGACTTCACGGTGAGCGAACCCGGGCGGCAGTACCTCTATCACCAATTGCGGACGCCGGGGATGGCGCCGGATCCGCTCTCCCGCCTCGACCATGCGGTGCGGAAGCTGGACGGTGCAGATGGAGCCGGCGCGCAAGTCCGAGACGCGCTACGGCGTCTGCAGGATCCCCGGGCGGCTCGCCTGGTGAACCTCATCTTCGAGGACCTCCCCGCCCGCCCTCGATTCTGGTTGCTGTTTCCTGTGCTCACCACGGCGGCGGTGACGTGTCTGGCCCTCGCCCCGATTCGCGCGAACGCGCTGATATGGTGGATCGGGGTCTCCGCCGTGAACGTGATCGTGCAGGTGCTGTACAAGCCGAGCGTCAAGCGCTTCGCGCCCGCCATGCACGAAGTGCCGGCCTTCCTGCGCGCCGCGCGCGAACTCGCGAGCATCCGAGGCGATGCCCTTGCCGACGAGCGACGGGTGCTGGGCGACGGTGCCCGGGACCTCCATTCGCTGCTCCGAGCGACCCGTTGGCTGATGCTCGAGCCGGGCCAGGTGAACGACGTGCTCGCGAGTCTCTACGAGTACGTGAACCTCCTCTTTCTCCTCGATGCGAACGCCTTCGTGTTCAGCGTCGAATCGCTGCGTGCCTCCCGCGACCGCCTGCGGGCCATGTGGGAGGCGCTCGGGTTCATCGACGCCGTGCAGTCGGTGGCCGACTGGCGCCGTACGCTCGCCCACTGGTGCGTTCCCGAATTCACGCCGCCCCGCAAGGCGCTCCACGTGGAGGGCGTCGTCCATCCCCTGGTGGCCGACCCGGTGCCGAATTCCCTTGGGGTCGACGGCTCGAGCGTGCTCATCAGCGGCTCCAACATGGCCGGCAAGACGACCTTCGTTCGGGCCCTCGGCGTGAACGCGGTGCTGGCACAGACGCTCGCCACTGCCTGCGCCACACGATGGGAAGCGCCGTTCCTGCGCGTCCGATCGTGCATCGGGCGCGCCGACAGCGTGGTCGAGGGGAAGAGCTACTACCTGGCCGAGGTGGAAGCGGTGCTCGCGCTCATCCGAGCCAAGGACGACGGGGAACAGCACCTGTTCCTCCTCGACGAAACCTTTCGCGGTACCAACACTACGGAGCGGGTCGCTGCGGCCTTCGCCGTCCTGAAGCACCTCGATCGCGGGCTCGATATCGTGGTGGTCGCCACCCACGACCTCGAAGTGCTCGACCTGCTGGACGGGGCCTACGCGCCTCATCACTTCCGCGAACAAGTCGTGAACGACGAGTTGACCTTCGACTACCTGATACAGTCGGGGCCGTCGTCCACGCGCAACGCCATCGCATTGCTCAGGTTCATGCACTATCCGGACGGCCTCGTTGGCGACGCCGTCGCGCACCTCGATTGGCAGGAGCGGCGGCGCGCGCCGCCGCGCACGGAACCGGCCGACGCAGAGTAGCCGCTCCGGCTACGCGCGCTCGCCGAGCAGCCCGGCGGCCTCTCCCGACATCCGGTCCCGCAGCCAATCGCCGATCAACGTGCAGGCGAGCACCGTCACGATCAATGCGATCCCCGGTCCGAGCGCGATCCACGGCGCGGTGACGATCGCGTCGCGCCCGCCCGCGATCATGTTTCCCCAACTCGGTGACGGCGGCTGGACGCCAAGCCCGAGAAACGAGAGGCCGGCCTCCAGCAGGATCGCGTTGCCCGACGCCGAGCGCTGTGGCGACGATGGCGGGTCCGAGCGCGTTGGGGACGGCGTGTCGCCAGAGCACGCGGCTGCCCCGCGCGCCCAGCGAGATCGCGGCGGCCACGTACGGTTGCGCGCGCACGCCGAGCACTTCGGCACGGATCATCCGTGCCACCCCCATCCACCCCGTGGCGATGAGCACGATGACCACCGTGCCAAGGCCCGGCTGCCAGAGCGCCGCGCACACCAGCAGCAGCACCAGCCGCGGGATCGATAGCATCGCGTCGGTTGCCGCCATCAACACGCGGTCCACCGCGCCACCGCTCCACGCCGCAACTGCGCCCACGGCAGTGCCGAGCGCCGCTGCGGCCACCGACCCGACGACGCCGACCATCAGCGAGATGCGTCCGGCCAGCATCATCCGTACGAACAGGTCGCGCCCGAACCGGTCGGTGCCCAACAGGTGCAATGCGCCCGATCCGTCGCGTGCCAACGGGGGCAGGTAGCGCAGCGCCAGCACGTCGCCGATGGCCAGCGGATTCTGGCCCGACAGCATCGGGACGACGACCACGCCCACGGCCATCGCGACCAGCAGCACGACGGCCGCCGCGGCCATCGGGTCGCGGCGCCCGCCGCCGATCCGTGCGCGCCAGATCACGGCGTCGCCCGCCGCGGATCGAGCAGCGGCAGTACCAGATCGGCGGCCAGGTTGGCGGCGATCACCGCGGCTGCGTAGAGCATCGCGCTGGCCATCACCACCGGGTAGTCGCGGGCCGCGATGGCGTTCAGCATCGTGCGCCCCATCCCCGGCCAGGCGAACACGGCTTCCACGAAAATCGATCCGGCCACGAGCCCGGGGAGCGCCAGCGCCGCCAACACCACCAGCGGCGGGAGCACGTTGGCCAGCACGTGGCGCAGATACACCCGCCGTGGCGACACGCCCTTGGCGCGCGCCGTGCGCACGAAGTCCTGGCCGGCCACGTCGGCCACGCTGCTGCGCGTGTAGCGCGCGATGCCGGCGGCGCCGATCGCGGCGAGAATCGACACGGGCAGCACCGCATGCCGGACGACATCGCGCACCGACTCCCATCCGGACAACGACGCGCCGGGCGTGTGGAGGCCGAACGCCGGCAGCCGCAACCAGGCGGGAAGCCCCATCATGCTCGCCCCGTACGTGAAGACGGCCACCAGCGCCAACGCGAGCCAGAACGACGGCATGGCGAACACGGTGGTGGTGACGACGGTCAACGTGCGATCCCAGCCGGTGCCCCGACGCGCGCCCTGCACCATCCCGACCGGGACGCCCACCAGGAACGTGAGCGCCAACGACGCCAGGCCGAGGCCGAACGAGATCGGTGCGGCGCGGGCGAGGACCTGCGTGACCGGCTCGTGCGTGGCGAAGCTCTCGCCCAGATTCCCGCTGAGCGCGGCTCCCAGCCAGCGTGCATATTGCACCGGGTACGAGGCGTCGAGGCCGAACTCGTGCCGCAGCCGCGCCGCCGCGGCCGGCGACGCATCCGGCGGCACCAGCATGGTCGCCGGGTCGCCCGGCGCCAGCCGCACGAGCACGAACGTGAGACTCACGACGAGCCAGTAGAGAACGATGGCGTCGCGCAGGCGACGCGCCACGGGGAGGGCGGACACGCGTTGATAATGTCTTTGGTTCGGCGCGCGTCAATCGTCGGAGCGGTATTCGTGCTCGGCTGCGGGGCGCCGCCGCGCGCGCCCGGAGTGGTCGTCTTCGCCTCCGGCACCGACCTCGAGTCGGCCAACCCGCTGGTCACGATCCACCCCCTGTCGCGACAGGTACAGCGTTATGCGCTCTTCACCACGCTGGCGCGATACGACTCCACGCTCGCGCCGGTGCCGTACGCGGCCCGGGCGTGGGACTGGAGCCCGGATCGTCGGGCGTTGCGCTTCCATCTGGTGACGGCGCTGCGCTGGGACGACGGACAACCCACCACCGCGCGCGACGTGGCGTTCACGATCCTGGCCGCACGGGATCCGGTCACGGGGTATCCGCGCGCCGGCGATCTCGCGGCCGTCGACACCGTCGTGGCCGCCGACGACTCCACGGTCGTCGTGCAGTTCAGCCGAGCACCGCCCAGCTTCCCCCTCGTGTTCTGCGAACTGCCGATTCTGCCCGAGCATCTCCTGGGCACCGTTCCCCGTGCCGACATGCGCCGCGCCCCGTTCAACGACGCGCCGGTGGGCAACGGCCCCTTCCGATTCGTGCGGCGGGTGCCGAACCAGCGCTGGGTGTTCGCGCGCAACGATGACTTTCCCACCGCCCTTGGCGGCCCGCCGGCGTTGCGGGGGCTCGTGATCGCCGTGGTCGACGAAGCGACCACCAAGTTCGCGGGCCTCGCCAGCGGCGAACTCGACGTGGCCGGCGTCTCGCCCTCGATGGCGGCCCTGGTGCGGCGCGATCCGACGCTGCGACTCATCGACTACCCGATCCTGTTCGAGACCGGTATCGTACTCAACACACATCGCCCGCCGTTCGATGACGTGCGCGTGCGGCAGGCCATATCGCTCTCGATCGATCGCGGGCGGGTGGTCCGCGTGGCGCTGGCCGGATTCGGGACGCCGGCCGGCGGGCCGGTGGCCCCAGAGGTGCCGTACGCCGACACGACGCCGCCGGTGTTCGATGCGGCCCGCGCCGACTCGCTGCTCGACGCGGCCGGGTGGCGCCGCGGCGCCGACGGTACGCGCAGACGCGACGGAAAGCCGCTGGCGTTCGAACTGCTCACCGTCGGCACCGCCGACAATGCGCTCGAGCAACTCGTGCAGGCCGACCTGGCGGCCCGTGGCATCGCGATGCGCATCCGTCAGATGGAACTGGGCGCCTTCCTCACGGAGGCGCGCGCGCGGCCCAAGCGCTTCGACGCACTCGTGACCGGCGTGTCCGGCGATCTCTCACTGTCGTATCTGCGCGCCATGTTCGAGCGCCGCCAGGCGGGTGGGGCGCTCGACTACGCCGATTTCCACGAGCCGGCGCTCGAGGCGGCGTTTGCGCGGGCCACCGCGGCGCGGTCCGCCGACGAGCGTTCCGCGGCGTGGCACGACGTCCAGCGAGAACTCCGCCGGCAGGAGCCCGTGGTGTGGCTCTACCACGCGCGGGGGGTGCAGGGGGCGACGCGTCGGTTGCGACATGTGACGATGGATCTACGCGGAGAACTCGCCACGCTGGCGCAATGGCGCCTCGTGTCGAGAGATTCCCTGTAATGTCCCTACTCCTCGATTCCCAAAGTCTGTCCCTCCGCCACGCCGTGGCCGAGGGCACGCTCGGTCCGCTGGCCGACTCCCTCACCGCCGATCTCGAGCGCCCGCTCGCGGAACACCTCGTCGTGCCGCGCCAGAAGGCGCTGCTGTCGCGGGCCGGCGGCTACTGCGAGCGCGACGGGTCGGCGTTGGCCTTCGATCCCTGGTCGCCGCACGAGCATCGCTGTCCGCGGTGCGGACATGTGCATCGCGGCGAGTTCCACGACCGCTGGTGGCTGTACCCCTACCAGCTCTGGCTCGCCGAGCGCGCCGTGCACGCGGCCACGCTGTTCGCGGTGCGCGGCGAGGTCCGCCACGCCGACTTCGCCGCCGACATTCTCGCGCAGTACGCCGCCGCGTACCTCGAGTACCCCAATCGCGACAACGTGCTCGGGCCGGCACGCCCGTTCTTCAGCACGTACCTCGACTCCATCTGGCTGCTGCAACTCTGCGTCGCCCTCGACCTGCTCGAGACCGCCGGGCGGCACGACATCGGCGAGGCCGTGCGTGAACAACTCATCATCCCGAGCGTGGCGCTCATTGCCGAGTACGACGAGGGCGCGTCCAACCGCCAGGTGTGGAACAACGCCGCGCTGCTCGCCGGCCATCTCTTGCTCGGGCACGAGCACGCGGTCGAGCCCATCGTCTTCGGTCCGTCGGGGCTGCTGGCGCATCTGGAGGATGGCCTGCTGGACGACGGGACCTGGTACGAGGGCGAGAACTACCACCAGTTCGCGCATCGCGGCCTGTGGTACGGGATCCAGCTCGCGCACCGTGCCGGACTCGCACTGCCCGAACTCGCCGTCGAGCGGTTCGACCGTGGGTTCGCGGCGACGTTCGCCACCGCGCTTCCCGATCTGACGCTGCCGGCGCGCAAGGACTCGCAGTACGCGACCTCGCTGCGTCAGTGGCGGTTCGCCGAACTCTGCGAGTTGGGGTTGGCGCGCGCCGGCACGCCGGCGTTGGCGGCGATGCTCGCCAAACTCTACGACGACGCGGCGCCGGTGGGCGACACCGGGCGGGCGGCGTCCAGCGCCGAGGTCGAACGGAATCAACCCGGGGTGCGGCTCACCAGGTCCGACCTCGGATGGAAGTCGCTGCTGTTCGCGCGCGAGCAATTGCCGGCCGGCGTGCCCGCCGATCTGTCGAGCGTGCTGCTGGCCGGCCAGGGGATCGCCGTGTTCCGGCGCGATCACGACCGGGTGTACGTCGCCCTCGACTACGGTCAGACCGGGGGAGGGCACGGCCATCCGGACCGACTGAACGTGCTCTTCTCCACGGGCGCCGCGCGCTGGCTCGACGACCTCGGCACCGGGTCGTACGTCGATCCGTCCCTGCATTGGTACCGCAGTACTCTGGCCCACAATGCGCCGATGGTGGACGGGCACTCGCAGTGGCGGGTGGACGGCGTGCTGCAGGCGTTCGACGAGCAGGGCGAGTTCGCATGGGTGAATGCGTCGGCGTTCGTGTGGCCTGACGTGATCGTCCAGCGGACGCTGGTCGTCACGCCGGACTACTTCATCGACCGGCTGCGCTGGCGCGCCGGGCACACCGCCGCGTTCATGCTGCCCATCCACTGCGCCGCCGAGTTGAGCGGGCAGATCAAGTCCACCCGCGCGCGCTTCGTCGGGGCGGGCGGCCTCGAGGACGGCGATGGATTCGTGACCACGGAGCGCGCGCACAAGGCGGCCGCCGGCGCGCGCGTGCATCTGGTGGCCCGCGATCCGAAGACGGGGGAGGAGATTCGCGGCTTCACCTACTGCCGGTCGCGTTCGGTGTGGTACACGCTGTCCGGGCCCGGGCAGCCGCCCACCGAACGGCGGCGCTTCCATCTGGTGGAATCGGAACGCGAACCCGTGGGCGAACTCTGTACGGTATGGGCGTGGTCGCCCGACGTGGAGTCGGTCGAATGGACGGCGGACACGGTCGGCGTGAACCTCGGCGACCGGGGGCGGCACGTCCACTCGTCGGACGACGCGGGGTGGCACATCGAGATGACCGAGCGCGGCACCTTCCGGCAGGTGGCGCTGGGCGGCTTGGTGGAACTGGACGTGAGTGATGCGACGCCGGAGCCCGACCCGGGGACGACCGAAGAGACGAGCGCCGAACCCGCCGTCACCAGCGTGGAGCAGGTGCCCGGCTACAACGGCCTCCTCCTGCTGCCCGGCAAGCTCCAGGCCGCCTGGTGGTCGGACGCCACCCCCGAGGAGCGCATGCGCTACGCCGTGTATCACCTGGGCGAACCGACGTACCGACGTTCGGAGGAGCGGTGGGAGGAGGCCGGTCGCCCCGCGGCGCGCGTCGCGTTCGCCGTCTCGACCAAGGCGCTCATCGTGGACGTGCAGGTGACGACCCCGGAGCCGCGGTTCGTGCCCGCCGACGCGGTGAACCCGTACGACAACGAGCCGCCCGACATCAATGGCGACGGCGTACAACTCTACCTGCGGACCCTGGACAACGGCGGCGCGTGGCTGCTCGTGCCCGAACCGACGGCCAAGTCGGGCATGGTGCGGGCGCGCGCGATCGACGGGTGGGGGAGTCTGAAGCTCGGGCGCACATCGTGGCGGCGCACGCGCGAGGGTTACGAACTGCGGGTCGAGGTGCCGATGCGTGAGCCGCTCCAGGTGGGAAGCGATCTCGCGCTCGACGTGCTCGTCAACGAAACGGCGCCCGGTCGCGAGCGCCGGCGGGGGCAACTCATCCTGAGCGGACCCGACGGCGAGTTCGTGTACCTGCGCGGCGACCGCCACGATCCGGCCCGCCTGCTGCACTTCACCGTCGTGACGTGACCGCATCGCGTCTCGACCAGGTGCGGGTCGTCCTGTACGAGCCGCAGGACCCCGTGAACATCGCCGCGACCGTGCGTGCGATGCGGAACATGGGAATCGACACGCTACATCTGGTGCGGCCGGTGGAATACGATCCGGTCCGGCTGGAGGGCATCGCGCACGGCACCCGCGAGTTCATCGATCGCATCGTACACTTCGACGACTTCGAGGCCGCCATTGCGGGGTGCGTGCACGTGGTGGGGTTCACCGCGCGTCGTCGCGCTGCGCGGTGGACCGTGACCACCCCGCGTGACGAGGCCGTCATCGCGCTCGCCGCGGCGGCCGATGGGCCGGTGGCCTACGTGTTCGGCCGCGAGGACAGTGGCCTGCCCAACGAGATCCTCGATCGCGTACATGCGGCCGTCATGATCCCCACCACCGAGCATGCGTCGCTCAACTTGGCCCAGGCGGTGCTCGTGGGGGTGTACGAGCTCCACCTCGCCGCGCAGGATGCGACGCGCGACGTGGCACCGCCGCGGAAGGCGGCCCCGCCGCCCACGCCGGAGCAGTTCGAGCAGTACTTTGCCGATGTCGAACGCTCGCTCGACGCCATCGAGTTCTTCAAGACGCGCGTATCGGAGCATATCATGCGCACCGTACGCTCCCTCACCTACCGTGCCGCCCCCGATGCCCGCGAACTCTCGCTCGTCCGCGCCATGGCCCTCGAGGTCGTGAACTTTCTGAACCGCCGCCGGCGGTCTTGACGCCCGAGTCCGGGCCAACATTCTTCATTACCCATGGTCTTCAAACGACTCTTCGATCGCGGCGCCGCCGCGGATCCCGCCCAACCCGACGCCACGGACGCGGCGGACGACGCGCCCGACGACGAGGCGCTCGCGCCCGAGGACGACAGCGACCTTCCCGAGGAAGCCCCCGATCCCGGTTGGACGGCGCGTGCGGCCGACGTCATTGCCGGCGGCGCGTCCACCGGGAGCAAGCGGCCGATGGGTCTCTACGGCACCGAGACTCCCACGGCGCCGACCCATTTCATCCACGCCTCCGGGTGCCACGTGGTGGCTGACGGCGGCGAGACCTACGTGGACTGCACCATGGCACTCGGCGCCGTGGCGCTCGGATACGCCGAGCCCAACGTCACCCATGCCGTGCTCGACGCGGTCGGCGGGGGCCATCTTTCTGGCCTGAACAGCACGCTCGAAGTCGCCGTGGCCGAACGGTTGTGCGGCATCATCCCGTGCGCGGAGCGGGTCCGGTTCATGAAGACCGGCGCCGAAGCGACCTCCGCCGCCGTCCGGATTGCGCGCACGTACACGGGGCGCGACGTGGTCGTCGCGTCCGGCTACCTGGGGTGGCACGATTGGGCCAGCGATGCGGCGGGGGTGCCCGAAGGGGCGCGCCGAGACGTGATCCGCGTGCCCTTTGATGACGTCGCGGCGCTCGACGCGGCCGTGCAGACGGCCGGCGACCGCCTTGCCGCCGTGATTCTCGAACCCGTCGTCGAGCGCATGCCGTCCGAGCCGTGGGTCGCCCGCGCGCGCCAGCTCTGCGACGAGAAGCGCGCGGCGCTGATCTTCGACGAAATGAAAACCGGCTTCCGCCTCGCGCCGGGCGGCTACCAGGAACTGTCAGGTGTGACTCCGGACCTGTCGACGTTCGGCAAGGCAATGGCCAACGGCTTCCCCCTTGCCGTCGTGTGTGGGCGCAAGGATCTCATGGAGGCGGCCAACCGCACCTGGATCTCCTCCACGCTCGCCGGCGAAGCGGGCGCGCTCGCCGCCGCGCTCGCGGTGATCGAGTGGCACACGCAGGCCGACGTCTGCGAAGCGTTGGCCACCAACGGCGCCGAGATGCGGCGGGTCGTGTCGGCGGCCATCGCGGCCAGCGGGGTCGAGGGCGTGGCACTCGAAGGCCTCGACCCGATGTGGTTCCTGCGCTTCGACGATCCCGCCGTGGAGTCGGACTTCCTCCAGCGCGCCATGGCCCACGGAGTGCTGTTCAAGCGTGGGGCCTACAACTATGCCTGCGTGGCACACGATGACGAGGCCGTTCGGGTCATCGAGGCGGCGGCCAGCCGCGCGTTGGTCGAGATGCGCGAGGGCGTGTGACTGCGGGCGTCGCCGCACCACCCCTCGCCGGACCCGAGCCGCTGATCGACGCGCACGCGCACTTCTGGCACGCGGGCAGCGGCCGGTCCGACTGGGAGGCGGTGAATGCCGCCCGCCTGCGGGCGGGCGCACGCATCGGCATCTGGTACCACGTCGCGTCCGTGCTCGGGAGCTGGGGGTTCTCGTCGCCGGTCTACTTTCCGTCGCCGCGCGACGTGAGTGCCGGCAACGACGCGATGCTCGACTACGTGGAGGCGCACGCGGATTGCGTGCGGGCCTACGCCACCGTCAATCCGAACCACACGGCGCACGCCGTCGAGGAGATCGAACGCTGCGTGGCCCGGGGAGCCGTCGGCGTGAAGCTCGCCGCCAGCCGGCGGGCCAGCGACCCGCTGCTCGATCCCGTGTGCGAGGCGGCGGCGCGGCATGGCCTGCCCATCCTGCACCACATCTGGCAGCACCGAACCCGCGAATGGCCGTCGCAGGAGATCTCCGACGGTCTGGATCTCGCCGAACTCGCCCGTCGGCACCCGACGGTGTCGTTCATCCTCGCGCACATCGGGGGCGGGGGAGACTACATGCACACCTTCGCGGCCATTGCCGATGTCCCGAACATCCTCGCCGATCTGTCGGGAAGCGGCGTGGATCGCGGCATGCTCGACGAAGCGATGCTCCGGCTCGGCGTCGAGCGGCTCATCTGGGGGTGCGACGTGACCATGGAAACGGGGCTGGCCAAGCTGATGGGGTTCGAAGCCATTCGGTTGTCCCCCGACGACGTCCGCCGGATCCGCGCCGGCAACGCGCGGCGCATCTTTCCCCGCGGCAGCTTCGCGCGCGTCGAGCACGCGCCCTCACCCGCCGCGCCGGGGGCTGCATGATCGACGTCAACGCGCTCATCGGGGCGTATCCGTTCCGCTATGTGCCGCATCCGGACCCCGAGGTACTCGTGCGGGTGCTGGAGCGCGAACGGTTGGACGGGGCGTGGGTGGGTCACCTCCCGAGTGCCTTCTTCCGGGATCCGTCGGCCGGCAACGCGCAGCTCTACACCGCACTGGCCGTGCACGCGCCCGTGCTGCGGCCGGTGCCCACGATCCGTCCCGACTGGCCCGGGTGGGAGCGCGCGCTGCAGCGGGCGGTGGACGCGGGTGCGCCGGCGGTTCGGGTATACCCGACGATCTGGGAGATGGGGCCCCACGACGTCCGGCTCTCTGAGTTCGCCGCCGCCTGTGGCGCGTCCCAGGTGGCACTGCTCCTCACCGTGCGTTTCGAGGACCTGCGCCAGCGGCATCCGATGGACCGCGCGGGCGACCTGAGCGCCGCGGCGATCCGCGCACTGGCCAGGGCGGGGGACCGGGTGCGGCTCGTCGTCACCGCGGCGGGACGCGAGATGATCGAGGAAGTGCACTGGGGGCTCACGCCGGCGGAGCAGCGGCGCGTGGTCTGGGACATTTCCTGGATCTGGGGGCCCCCGGAAGATCATCTGGCCAAGCTGTTCGAAACGATAGGCGCCAACCGGTTCGTGTACGGCACGCAATGGCCGCTGCGACTCACGCAGACGCCGCGGGCGAATCTGGCGCTCCTGCCCGACGGTGTGACCCCCGCCGGGCTCGCCGATCCCGAGCGATTGTTCGAGTGACGCGCCGTATTCGGCGCTGGACTGGCTGCGTGAGAGAATGTTTTCGTAGTAATTGTCTCTCAATACTTGCGCGAACCGGCCGACCCGGTGAGATTTTTTCGTCGCCCGCAGACTTGTGAAATAGTTCACAAAGCTCTCACCCGCTTCACAAGCCGCCCGTAACCAACGTGATACCCTTCCGCACCACATCGCGATGACCAAGCGAAGGAAGTGGACCGCCATTCCAGGGCTGGTCGCTCTGGCCGCCGGCGCCGTCATCCTCTCCGCCTACAGCGGCGCATCATCCTCGCAGAACAGTTCGCCCACGCAACCCATCGCGTTTCCGCACTCGGTGCACGTCGGAAAGCTCGGGATCAACTGCGTCTACTGTCATTACACCGCGAACAAGTCGCCCGACCCCGGATTCCCCGCGGTCTCGACCTGCATGGGCTGTCACACACTGATCGGGCCAGACCGGCCCGCGTCTGACCTGGGGCCGAAGCGCAAGAGCGTCGGCATCCAGAAGCTGTGGGAGTACGCCGGTCTCGCGGGAAAGCCCGCCAAGCCGATTCCCTGGATCCGCATCCACAAGTTGCCCGAGTACGTGCACTTCCCGCACATGCGCCACGTCAACGCCGGCGTCAGCTGCCAGACCTGCCACGGGCCGATCCAGACCGAGGACAAGGTCTACCAGTACGCCTCGTTGAACATGGGCTGGTGCATCAACTGCCACGTCAACGGATACGATCCGAAGCAGGGCGAGCAGATGGTGGACATGGTGCCGAATGGCCACGGGGGTGCAGAACTCCCGGCCGCCGACCAGCGCGTCACCGCCACCCCCGATTCGCTCCGCAAGCGTGCGCGCTACGACTGTTCCGTCTGCCACTATTGATATGAGCGAGTCCCACGTGAACGAGTCGAAGAAGAAGAGCGGCGTGAAGCGCCGTGACTTCCTGAAGATCCTCGGGGTGTCCGGTGCCGCCGTGGGCGCGGCCGGATGCTCTCCCGAGAATGCCGGGAAGCTGATTCCCTACCTCGTCTCACCCGACGAGACGGTGCCCGGCGTCTCCACGTACTACGCGACGACCTGCCGCGAGTGTGTCGCGTCGTGCGGCGTGATCGCCGAGACGCGCGACGGCCGCACGATGAAGCTCGAGGGCAATCCGGAGCATCCGCTCAGCCGCGGCGCCATCTGCGCCCGCGGGCAGTCGGCGTTGCAGGCGCTCTACAATCCGGATCGCCTGCGCACGCCGCTGGTGAAGAAGAACGGCACCTGGCAGCCCATCGCCTGGAACGACGCGCTCACCATGGTGAGCCAGAAGCTCGGCGAGGTCCGGAGCCGCAACACCGCCGGCGACGCCGTGTTCCTCAACCAGCACGAGAGCGGGAGCTTCCCGGAGTTCGTCGATCAGTGGCTCGGCGCCTTCGGCATGAAGTCCCACCTCAGCGTGGACTTCGAAGCCGATCAGGCGGTGCTCGAGGCCAACCGCCGGAGCTACGGCGTTTCGTGGCCGCGCGTCAGCTTTGCCGATGCGCAGCTCGTCATCTCGTTCGGCGCCGACTATCTCGACGGCTGGGGCGCGTCGGTGCCGCAGCAGCTCGACTTCGCCGATGCGCGCACGAACTTCGCCACCGCGCCGCGCGTGGTGTACATCGGCCCGCGTCGTTCGCTTACCGGGCTCAACTCCGATCAGTGGATTGCCTGCAAGCCGGGCAGTGAACTCGCCATCGCGCAGGCGCTGCTCGGCGCCGTCGGCCGCGGGGGCACGAGCACCGCCCAGGCGGCCGCCGCGAGCGGCGTCAGCGCCGACGTGCTCGGTGCCCTGGCCAGGGAACTCGCCGCCGCCAAGCCGAGCCTCGTGCTCTCCGGCGTGCGCACCGACAACGCCCTCGACGTGGCGATGACGGTGGCCGAGATCAACAAGGCCGCCGGCAACGTCGGCAAGACGGTGCATCCCGATCAGCCGCTCACCGCCTTCGAGGGCATCTCGCGCTATTCCGAACTCGCCGACGCCGTGGACCGCATGGCCAGCGGTGCCGTTCCGATTGCCATGGTGCGGGGCACCAACCCGGCGTACTTCCTGCCCAAGTCGATGGGCTTTGCCGAGGCGTTCGCCAAGGTGCCGTTCAAGGTGGCGTTCGCCACCCAGCCTGACGAGACCGTCGAGTTGTGCGATCTGATCCTGCCCGACCTGCACGCGCTCGAGAACTGGGGCGACGCGCAGCCGATCAAGGGCACGCTCTCGCTGCAGCAGCCGGCCATGGATCCGGTGTTTCGCGAGACGCGCGCCGCGGGCGACGTCATGCTGGCCCTGGCGCAGAAGGATCCGGCGGTGGCTTCGCGGTTCCCGCAGAAGGACTATCGCTCGTGGGTCATGGCGCACTTCGCGGGCGGACCGGCGGGCTTCGCGGCTGGGCTCCCGAAGGGCATCGTCAGCGGCACGATGGCGGTGCGGTCCGCGCCGTCGGCGGCGCCGGGCGCGGCCAGGGCGCCGGCGCTCGA
The DNA here is from genome assembly GCA_963781765.1 of uncultured Gemmatimonadaceae bacterium. Lineage (GTDB taxonomy): Bacteria > Gemmatimonadota > Gemmatimonadetes > Gemmatimonadales > Gemmatimonadaceae > JAGWRI01. The sequence goes on along the minus strand of CAWAHC010000016.1, from coordinate 173,742 downwards.
GTCGGCCAAGGGCGACTTCTATCTGATCACCTATCCGCACCCGCTGTTCGGGGATGGCCGCGGCGCCAACAAGCCGTGGCTGCAGGAACTCCCCGATCCCGTGGCCAAGATCGTCTGGAGTTCGTGGGTCGAGATCCACCCCGAGACAGCGACCAAGCTCGGCATCGAGCGCGGCGACATCGTCGAGGTTCAGACCTCCGGCGGCTCGATCAAGGCGCCGGCGTACCTGTACCTGGGCATCCGGCCCGATACCATCGCCGTGGCGCTGGGGCAGGGGCACCGGTCGGCGACGACCGTGCCGAGTTGGGATCCGCTCCATCAGGACGCCACGAAGACCATTCAATGGGGCTATGGCCGGTACGCGCGCGACGTCGGCGTGAATCCGTTCGACATCGTGCCCGGTGCGGCCGACGCCGCGGGCGGCTTCGTCTGGACCTCGATCAAGGCGTCGATCCAGAAGACCGGCGACCACGAAGTGATCCCCTCCACCGAGGGATCGGCGCGCCAGCACGGGCGCGGCATCGCGCAGGCCATCACGATCGCCGATCTGCTCAGCGGCAAGGTCGAGGAAAAGCCCGAGGAGCCGTTGCCGGGCGACGCGTCGCACGAATACCTGCCGGGCATGCGGGCGCCGGTGGCGGCCGACGCGCAGGGTGAGATCGGCGCGCCGACGGCTGCCGACTCCGGCACGCATCTCGGGCTGTACGATCCGAAGAATCCGCTGGGCATGGCCAAGCGCCGCTGGGCGATGACCGTCGACCTCGCGCGGTGCACCGGATGCTCGGCCTGCGTCACCGCCTGCTACGCCGAGAACAACATTCCTACCGTGGGCGCCCATTGGCAGAACGCCAGCGTGTACGCGGTGCAGAAGACCGGTTACAACGTGGTGCGCGGCCGGGAGATGAACTGGATCCGCCTCGAGCGCTACTTCGAGGGAGCGGACGACGCGAAGTTCGGCGAGGAGTTCGAAGGCCGCTTCGTCCCGATGATGTGCCAGCAGTGCGGCAACGCACCCTGCGAGCCGGTGTGTCCGGTGTTCGCCACCTATCACTCGCCGGACGGCCTGAACGTCCAGGTCTACAACCGGTGCGTGGGCACGCGCTACTGCTCCAACAACTGCCCGTACAAGGTGCGCTACTTCAATTGGTTCGGGTACGGCGAGAAGGACCGCCGGCAGTACGCGTTCCCCGAGCCGCTCAACTGGCAGCTGAACCCCGACGTCACCGTGCGCGGCAAGGGCGTGATGGAGAAGTGCACGTTCTGCGTGCAACGCATCCGTGAGGCCGAGAGCCGCGCCAAGCTGGAGCAGCGCGAACTCATTCCGGACGAGTTCACGACGGCGTGCGCGGCGAGTTGCCCTTCGCGCGCCATCACCTTCGGCGATGCGGCCGACGAGCGCTGGTCGGTGAACCGGCTCATCGAGGACAAGCGGGCCTATACCGTTTTCAAGGAAATCAACACCTACCCCGCGGTGGTCTACTTGAAGAAGGTCAACCATCCGACGCCGGCTTCGGCGTCCAACAGTTGAGGAGGGCTCGGTAATGGCAACGACTGCTGCGCCCTTCCCATCGGGCGAAGAACTCCGCCCCAACGTCGCGTCGGCGGATGTGCACTTCCCGGCCATCAAGACGTACGAGCAGATCGATCACGACATCATCAACACGATGCGCCCCACTCTGGGGTGGTTCGCGCTGCTCACGCTGGCCATCCTCGCGTTGCTCGTCGGTGCCGGATCGTGGATCTATCAGATCTACGCCGGCCTTGGCGTGGCGGGATACCAGCCCCCCGTCATGTGGGGCGTGTACATCGTCAGCTTCGTGTTCTGGGTCGGTATCGGTCACGCCGGCACGCTGATCTCGGCCATTCTGTATCTGTTCCGGGCCGGCTTCCGCACCAGCATCTATCGCGTGTCCGAAGCGATGACCGTGTTCGCCGTCATGACGGCCGGTCTCTTCCCGATCCTCCACCTCGGACGCCCCTGGAAGTTCTTCTACCTGGTGCCCTATCCGAACTGGCGGTTGATCTGGCCGAATCCGAAGAGCCCGCTGGTGTGGGACGTCTTCGCGATCCTCACGTACCTCACGGTGTCGGCCACCTTCCTGTTCGTCGGGCTCATTCCCGACTTCGCCGTCATGCGCGACCGGGAGAAGAACCCGATCCGGAAGCGGCTGTTCGCCACGCTCTCGCTGGGGTGGCGAAACTCCGACCGGGAATGGCGCCACTTCGCCCGCGCCTATCTGTTCCTGGCCGCCTTCGCGACGCCGCTGGTGCTGTCCGTGCACTCGGTCGTGTCGTTCGACTTCGCGATGGCCAACATGCCGGGCTGGCACGAGACGATCTTTCCGCCGTACTTCGTGGCCGGGGCCATCTACTCCGGCCTCGGGATGGTGTTCACGATCGTCATCCCGATGCGGAAGTTCTTCAAGCTCGAGCACTACATCACGCTCAACGACCTCGATGCGGCGGCCAAGATGTGCCTCTTCGTCTCGATGGTCGTGGGGCTCGCCTACCTCACCGAGTTCCAGATGGGGTGGCTGGCCGGCACGAGCTTCGAGCAGGAGTACTGGTGGCAGCGCGCCTTCGGCCAGTGGGCCTGGGCCGAGTGGATCATCCTGACCTGCAACTGCCTCCTGCCGCTGTCGCTGTTCTCGCAGAAACTGCGCCGCAACCCGACCTGGCTGTTCATCCTGTCGATCTTCATCAACATCGGCATGTGGTTCGAGCGGTTCGTCATCATCATCCCGTCGCTGTCGCATGAGTTCGAGCCCTGGCAGTGGGGCACGTACCGGCCGACGTGGGTGGACATGGGCATCCTGCTCGGCAGCTTCGGGTGGTTCTTCATGTGGTTCCTGCTGTTCATCAAGCAGATGCCGGTGATGGCCATCTCCGAATTCAAGGAACTGATCCCGGCGCGCCTCAGGCGCCAACCGGCGGAAGGAGGGGCCCACTGATGCCAGGCGTCATCGCGGCCTTCCACGAACTCGACTCCGCCGTGCATGCGCTGGAGGCGCTCAAGAAAGCGCGCTTCGGCGATCTCACGGTGTACACGCCGACGCCGCATCACGAATTCGACGAGGTGCTGGCGCGGCCCGAGAGCCACGTGCGCCGGTGGACGCTCATCGGCGGCATGCTCGGCTGCACCTTCGGTTACTGGATCTGGGTCTGGGTCTCGCGCTACTGGCCGCTTGTCGTGGGCGGCAAGGCGATCGTGGCCTGGGTGCCCTACACGATTTTCGGTTTCGAGGTGATGGTGCTGGTCGGTTCGCTCGCGACGGTCTTCGGGATGTTCGCCAATTCCCGTATCCCGCGGCTCACCACCACGGTGGGCTACGATCCGCGCTTCAGCGGCGGGCACTTCGGCGTCTGGGTCGAAACGACCCCGGACAAGGCCGACGCCGCGGCCGCGCTGATGCGCGAGCACGGAGCCGAGGAGGTGCGCAGTGAACGCTAGCCTCCATCGGACCGTCCTCCGCGTCGCAGCGTTCGCCTACGTGGCCGTGATGGTCAGTGGGTGTTCCTGGTTCACCGACTTCAAGCGGCAACCCAGCTGGCACCCGTGGCAGAGTGAGGCCGACACCATCCCGGCACGGGGCAATCCGCAGAGCTCGGTTTCGGTGTACGGGTCGGTCGCGCCCGGCTTCATCTACAGTCGCGCCCAGCTGCCGGCGACGATCGACTCGATGTCCGTGCTCAAGAATCCGATCCCGCCCGACGCGCGGTCGCTCGAGAACGGCCGCAAGTACTTCGCCATCAACTGCTCGGTCTGTCACGGCTACACGGGAGCGGGCAATGGGGTGGCCACCAAGTATGGCATGATCGGGCTGCCGCTCACGTCCGACCGCGCCAAGGCATTCACCGACGGGTACATCTTCGGGATGATCCGCAACGGCCGTGGCGCGATGCCCACGTACAACCGCATCGAAGAACCCGACCGCTGGGACATCGTGAACTACATCCGCGCGCTGCAGGGAAAGATTCCGGGGGTGACCGTGCCCACCGGTCCGGTGGGCAAGCCCGGCGAGACCGGTACGACCCTTCCCGGCGTGACCCAGATGGGTCCGACCCGCCCCGCGCCCTACTATAAGGAGATCGGCTCTCAGGCCGGCGTGCCGCTCGACTCAGCGGAGCACGCCATGGTCGGCGTGCCGACAGACACCACGAAGAACGGAGGGACGAAGTGAGCCTCCATCCGCCCCGCGTTCCGACCCGCGATGAACTGCTGGCAGCCACGAGCAAGCCGCTGCCCAAGTCGCTGACCACGCTGAGCCTGGGGCTCACGATGGTCGGTGCCGTGGTGTTCATCGCCGGTCTGTTCCTTGCGCCCGACCGGGCATGGCGTGCCTGGCACTTCAACTGGCTGTTCTTCGCCGGCCTGTCCTCGGGCGCCATGGCGATCGTCGCCGTCCAACGCATCACCACGGCCCGCTGGTCGCGTCCGGTGGTCCGCATGCTCGAAGGCTACGTGGCGTTCCTTCCCGTCGCCTTCGTGTTCCTGCTCGTCAGCCTGTTTGCGGGCAAGGGTCACATCTTCCCTTGGGTGCATGGGTCGTATCCCAACCCCGAGAAGGCCACGTACTACAGCGCGACCTTCCTGATCATTCGGGACATCGTCGTGTTCGCCGTGCTCACCGTGCTTCCCCTGTGGTTCGTCTACCGCTCCGTGCGGCTGGACGTCGGACAGATTCCGGACGCCGGCGCCAAGTGGGCGGCGGGCCTTCGCGAGCGCATGCGTCGCGGCTTCGGCGAAGAGCGGCGTGAGATCCATTCCACGCACTCCGTGCACGGGAAGCTCGCCGTCGCGATGGCCATCACGTACGCCTTTGGCTGGTCGCTGCTCGCGTGGGACCTGTCGATGAGCCTGTCGATGCGCTTCCAGAGCGATCTGTACAGCTGGTGGTTCTTCATGGGGGCGTGGCTCTCGGCGCTCATGATGTTCACCATGCTCGTGATGGCCTGGCGTCGGTACCTGGGCGCCGACGATCTGATCACCGAGAAGCAGATTCACGACATCGGCAAATTGTGCTTCGCGTTCACGGCCTTCTGGGGATACCTGACCTTCGGCCAGTATCTGGTGATCTGGTACGGGAACATGGGCGAGCAGACGTTCTTCATGCGGCTGCGCCTCATCCATCCGTGGAAGGTGATCACCATCGCGTCCATCTGGCTGGTGTTCGTGCTGCCCTTCTTCGGCCTGATCTCGAAGGCCGCCAAGATGTACCTGCCCACGCACATCCTGTTCGCCACGAGCAGCCTCGTGGGCCTCTGGCTCATGCGGTACATCGAGGTCTATCCCTCCGCGTACGGCGTGGCCGCCGCGGCGCCGTTCGGCATCTGGGAACTCGGCGTCGGCGCGCTCTACCTGGGGCTCTGGGGCTTCTGCTACATCAAGTTCATGGACGCCTTCCCGCGCATGCGCCTCACTGCCATGACGTCGCCCTACCGAGACGAGATCCAGGTTCCGGTCGATCCGAAGACGATGGAGCCGCTGCCGGCGCATGAGTAGCACGGGGCGTCGGTAGGCCGGAGCGGCGGACCGCAGTTTTCTGCGATCCGCCGTTTTCGTACTTCCGATCTTCCGTCGTTTCGGCCCATCGTGGCACCGGCCCTGCGCGGTGTGTCGGTTTCGCCTTATATTTGTTCTCGGTGTCTCGGGGCGTTAGCTCAGCTGGGAGAGCACCGCCTTTGCAAGGCGGGGGTCAAGGGTTCGAGCCCCTTACGCTCCACTCATATCGCTGTTGCGTTCACGCGGGGACCGCGGGCGGCTGCGCCGGCGGTCCTCGCTGCTTCATTGATGGGGACGGCACAGCGCCGTCCGCCACTGCCTGGGCCCTTCATGACGCCTGCCATCGCTCCCGTGCCCGCCGCCGGCCAACCCGCTCCCTTCTTCTCGCTCGATTCCACGTCCGGCGAGACCGTTACCCTGGCGGGGCTGCGTGGCCGCAAGGTCCTTCTGGCCTTCTTCCCGCTCGCCTTCACGAGCGTGTGCACCGCCGAGCTGTGCGACATGCGCGACGACTACCACCGGTTCGCCGCCGCCGGCGTTGTCGTGCTTCCGATCAGCGTCGATTCCGTGCCGACGCTCAGGGAATTCATGGCCAAGCACAGCCTGAAGACGGACCTGCTGAGCGACTTCAAGCGCGAGGCATCCAGAGCGTACGGGACGTTGCTGGAAGATCGGTTCTACTCCAGTCGCGCGTACTTCCTGATCGACGCCGGTGGCATCGTCCGGTGGGCGCACGTGGAAGCGAAGACGGCCGACCGGCGCCAGGATTCGGAGATCTTCTCCGAGATTGCGAAGCTCGGGTAGCCCCCGCCGGTCTCCACGACACGGGCCCAAGTATAGACGACTCGGATCGGTCATCTTGTCCGGGTCCATGCGGCGCCCTAGTTTCTGAAGTTCCACCCCGCCGGAGTCGGTCCGCTGGCCCGTCCATCCAAGTCGCCCTCCGCAAAGTCGACAGCTGCCCCGCGCCCGCGTCGTGCCGCGCCACGCTCGGGGGACGTGTTGCTCCGAATCGCGCAGACCTTCGCGCGCGAGGAGAATCTCGAACGCGCCCTGCCGGCCGGTCTCCGGGCCATGCGCAAGGCGTTGCGTGCGTCGGGCTGCAGCATCTGGCTGCCTGAGGCGCAGGGCATGCGTTGCGCGTGGGGCGTGGGGCAGGACGGATTCGCGGTGGACGCCGCGGAACACGCCGCGCGGTCGCGCCGGTCGTCGGCCACCGACCCGAGTGTCGTCCCACTTCGGACCGGGCGTCGAACCGTAGGGCTGCTCGTCGTCAAGCTGGGCCGCCCGCCGGATGGCGAGGCGAGCGCCCTCGTGGCGGGCGTCGCGGGCGTGTTGGTCCCCATTCTCGCGCAGCGTGCGCGCCTGCACGAACTCGAGGCGACGGTCGCGGCGGGCACGAGGGAGATCGAGAACCAGCGCGCATTCTTCGAGCGGATCGTAGACACGCTGCCCGTGGGCCTGTACGTCATCGACCGCGAGTTCCGCGTCCGCGCCTGGAACCGCAAACGGGAAACGGGGCTGCAGGGCGTCGCCCGGAGTCAGGTCCTGGGGCACACCGTCTTCGATGTCCTCCATCGGCAGCCCGCCGACGTGCTCCGCCGTGAGTTCGACGAGGTGTTTGCCAAGGGTGACATCCAGCAGTTCCAGACGGAATCGAACGCCACGGGAGAGCCGCGGGTGTATCGGCTCACCAAGATTCCGATGCGGACGGGCGCCGGCGAGATCACGCATGCCATCACCATCGGCGAGGACATCACCGAGTGGAAGAAGGCCGAGGCGCGTATCGCGCAGGCCGAGAAGCTCGCCGCCCTTGGCACCATGGCCGCCGGCGTGATGCACGAGATCAACAATCCGCTGGCCACGATCGCGGCGGCCGCGGAGTCGCTCGAGATGCGGGTCAACGACGGCCAGCTTGCCGGTGACGCGCTGGTGCCCGAACTGCACGCCGTGCTGCAACTCATCGCGCACGAGGTCAGCCGGTGTGGCGGCATCGTGGGTGGCGTGCTCGACTTCAGCCGTCCGCGGCCGGCGCGCCGCGAGCCCGTCCTCGTCAACGCGCTCGTCGAGCGCACCCTGTTCCTGCTCAAGCACCACGCCCGATTCAAGACGCTGCGCGTGGTGACGCGGCTCGACGCCGCCACGCCCATCGTCGTCGGGAACGACGAGCAGCTGCTCCAGGTACTGATGGCGCTGCTGATGAATGCCATGGATGCCATGGACGCCGGGCCGGCCGAGGGCGAGATTCGCGTGCGAACGGCCGCGGCGGACGCGGGCCAGGTGCTGGTCGAAGTGGCGGACGACGGTGTGGGCATCCGACGCGAGGAGTTGCCGCGCATCTTCGAGCCGTTCTTCACCACCAAACCGGTGGGGCGGGGCACGGGCCTCGGCCTGTCAGTCTGCTATTCCATCGTCGCCGATCATGGGGGACGCATCGAGGTGAGTTCCACGTTCGGGCAGGGCAGCGTGTTCCGGGTGCTCTTGCCCGCGGAGGAGTCGCGATGAATGAAGGCCCCGCCATTCGCATCCTCGTCGCCGAGGACGAGGCGAAGCTGGCCGAGATCCTGGCGTCGTACCTGACCGGGCGGGGCCACTCGGTGCGCGTGACGTCCGATGGGCGCCAGGCGCTCGAAGCCATCCGCACCGAGTCGTTCGATGTCGCGCTCCTCGACATCGTCATGCCGGAGCTGGATGGGTTGGAAGTCATGCGGCAGGTCCGCGAGGATCCCGCGCCGCCCGAGATCATCATCATCACCGGCAACGGCACCATCGACAACGCGATTACCGCCATGAAGCTCGGCGCGTACGACTACATGACCAAGCCGTACCGTATGGCGGAGATCGACGTGCTGGTGCAACGCGCGTGGGAGAAGCGGCAGTTGGCGCGCGAGAACCAGTTTCTCCACCAGCGGCTGTCGCGTATCGACGGCACGCCCGTCGTGCAGACCCGCTACGCGCCCATGCAGGCCGTACTCGACGTGATCGAGAAGGCGGCGCCCAGCGACGCGCCCGTCCTCATCACGGGCGAGTCGGGCACCGGCAAGGATCTGCTGGCGCGTGCCATCCATCACCTCTCGGCACGCGTGGGGCCGTTCGTCGATCTCAACTGTGCCATGCTGTCCGACCAGAATCTGGAAACCGAGCTGTTCGGCTACGAGCGCGGCGCGTTCGCCGGGGCCACCGAGCGAAAGATCGGGTTCCTCGAAATGGCGACCAGCGGCACGCTGTACATGGACGAGATCAGCGAACTGGAGACGCGCATGCAGGGCCGCCTGCTGCGCTCCCTGGAGCATGGGAGCTACTTCCGCGCCGGCGGCATGCAGCGCGTCGAGATCCATACCCGCCTGGTCACGGCGAGCAACCACGACCTCGATGCGCTGGTGGGCGAAGGTCGGTTCCGCGGTGACCTCCTCTATCGCATCAACACCATCACCGTTGCCCTACCGCCGCTGCGCGAACGCACGGTCGACATCCCGCTGCTCGCCGAGCACTTTCTGGAGCGCTTCCGCGGGTCCGGGGCTCCCACGCTCACCCCCGACGCCGTCGAGATGCTGCAGAGCTACGAATGGCCCGGGAACATCCGCGAGTTGCGGAACGTGATCGAACGGGCCCTGCTGCTGCACCGCGGCCCCGTGCTCACCGCCGCGGACCTGCCGATCTCCCAGCCGCGGCCCGCCAGCGGGTTGCCCGGCAGCCGGGTCTCGCTGGCCGAGTTGGAACGCCGCCACATCGAATCGGTGCTCGCCCACATGGGGTGGCACCAGGGGCAGACGGCCGAAGTGCTCGGCATTTCGCCCAAGACCCTGTACCGCAAGATTCGGGAATACGGCCTCTCGCGCCCTGGGCGGAGCTGATCCATGCGCATCCTCGTGATCGAAGACGATCCGACCGTCGGCCAGCACGTGAAGCGCGGCCTGGAAGAACAGCGGTGGTCCGTGGACCTGGTGCCCGATGGCGAGGAGGGCGAGCGTCGCGCCAACTCGGACGCGTACGACCTGGTCATTCTCGACATGCGCCTGCCGGGCAAGAGCGGCTTGGAGGTGCTGCAGTCGCTACGCGCTCGCGGCTTCACGCGCCCCGTGCTCGTCCTCACGGCGCAGGACGCCGTAGACGCCAAGGTCACGACGCTCCGGGCCGGCGCCGACGACTACGTCACCAAGCCGTTCGCGTTCGAGGAGTTGCTGGCGCGCGTCGAGGCCCTGTCGCGCCGTCCCCGGGCCATCGCCTCGCCCGTCCTCCAGGTGGCCGACCTCGAACTCGACCTCGGCACCCGCGAGGTGCGCCGCGCCGGGCAGCTCGTGGACCTCACCCCCAAGGAATTCACCGTGCTCGAGTACCTCATGCGCCACCAGGGGCGCGTGGCGAGCCGGACGCTGATCACCGAGTACGCGTGGGGCTACCACTTCGATCCCGGCACGAACATCGTCGACGTCGTGATCAATCACCTGCGCAAGAAGATCGACGCGGGGCGGCGCAAGCGGCTGATCACGACCGTGCGCGGCGTCGGCTACATGATCAAGGCCTGAGCGGCCCCGCCGCCCCTTCGCGATGTACAGCACCCGCACCCGGCTCACCACCGCCTATGCCGGTCTCCTCTTCGCGACAATGCTCGCGTTCGGCAGCGCCCTGTATCTGGCGCGCCGGGCGTCGGCGATCGAGGAGCTGGGGATCCACGCGCGGCAGGAAGCGCACACGGTGCTCAACACGATCGTCACCGCGCAGGCGAACAACCGCCGCTTGACGGTCATCTCCGAGAATCCGGTCAGCGGCGGGGTCACGCAGCCCACGCCGGTCATGAGCGAGGTGCTCGGGCGCCTTCCGGGCTACTTCCTCGTGCTCGATCCGCAGGACCGACTCCTCTACTCGTCCACCACGCTCCGCCTCCTCGAACAGGCGGATCAGGATACGGTGTATGGCGTCGGACGCGCCCTCGTCACCGACGGCGCCACGGCCGTCGTGCCGATCGGCCAGGACGAGGTGATCCACGATCTCCTGCTCGCTGCGGTCAGCGATACCGCAACCGGGCCCAACATCTCGCGCGTCGTCGCCGGGTTGCCCACCGCCACGGCGGAACTCGCACCGCAACTGCTCATCGGCACCATGCTGCTGCTGGCCCCGTTGGTGCTGCTCATCTCGCTTGGCGCGGCGTACTACCTGGCCGGGCGCGCCTTCAAGCCGGTGGAGCTGTTGATCAACGAGGTCGAAGCGATCACCGACGGACGCAGTCTCCATCGCCGCCTCCCCACCGATACGGCCGACGACGAATTGGGGCGGCTGGCCGAAACGCTGAACCGCATGATCGCGCGCCTCCAGGCGTCGTTCGGCGCGTTGCGTCGCTTTACGGCGGACGCGAGCCACGAGCTCAAGACGCCGCTCGCCGTCCTGCGCGCCGACATCGAGCGCGCCACGCATCCCGGAACCGCGGAGGCCGATCGCGGCGTGGCCCTCGAGGAGGCGATGCAGGAGATCACCCGGATGGCCGATCTCGTGGACAGCCTCCTCACCCTGGCCCGGGCGGATGAGGGCCGGTTCGATCTGCACCGCGCACCGGTGCACCTCGAGCCGATCGTGCGGGACGTGACGGAAACGGCGAGCATCCTCGGCGAGGAGTCGGGGATCACGGTCACCCTGCCGCTGGTGGAGGACGGCGTCGTGTTGGGAGATGCCGCGCGCCTGCGACAGCTGTTCCTGAATCTCGTGACCAACGCCATCAAGTACACGCCGCGCGGCGGCAAGGTGGAGATGACGTTGAGCCACCGCAACAACAACGCGGTGGCCTTCGCCGTGCGCGACTCGGGGATGGGAATCTCGGCCGCCGACCTCCCGTATGTGTTCGAACGGTTCTGGCGGGCCGACCGGGTGCGTTCGCGCGCGTCGGAGCGGGGTGGATTCGGACTCGGACTGGCCATTGCCCAGTGGATCGTGCAGGCGCATGGGGGCACGCTGACCGTACAATCCCGCCTGGGACGGGGGAGTGTGTTCACCGTGCTGCTGCCGATGCTCGACGAGCCGGCGGACGTTCCGGAGGCCCGGACCGCGGGAGCGGAAGAGGGATGACGAAGCTGCCATGACTTTCTAACGGGCGCTTCATCGTTTCTTAATCTGGTGACTATTCCGATCCTTGGCCGAGTTCGTAGGTTACCCCCTGCAAGCTCAGTGTGTTGTCCCTCCCTCAGGCCGGATTTGCGAGGACCATGTTCAACAACCTGATCGAATCGAAGGCGAAGCGGCAGCGATCCGCTGGCGGCATGTTCATGAGCTTTGTGATCCACACCGCGCTCATTGGCGGTGCGGTCTATGCGACGGCCAACGCCGCGCAGAAGCTCGAGAAGCCGAAGGCGGAGAAGGTCGATTTCGTCACGGTCCAGAAGAAGGAGCCGCCCCCGCCGCCAAAGGAAAAGGCGCCCCCGCCGCCCGATGTCGTCGCGGCGCCGCCTCCGCCCAAGGGCTTCCAGGTGCTGACGGCCCCGATCAAGATTCCCGACGTGCTGCCCAAGATCGACCTCTCCAAGAGCGTCACCAACGCCGCCGACTTCACCGGCAAGGGCGTCGCGGGTGGTAGCGCCGCGGGCGTCGTCGGTGGCACTGCCCCGCCGAACGAGAACAACACGTTCTATTCGTTCCAGGTGGAGAAGGTGGCCGACATGGCGCCCGGGCAGGCTGGTCCGCACTACCCCGACATGCTGCGGTCCGCCAACGTCGAGGGTGAAGTCGTCGCGTCGTTCGTGGTCGACACCAACGGGCGCGCTGACATGAGCACCTTCAAGGTGATCAAGTCCACGCACGACTTGTTCACGCAGGCCGTCAAGAACGCGCTGCGGAACTACCGGTACACCCCGGCGGAAATCGGGGGCCACAAGGTGAAACAGCTCGTCCAACAGCCGTTCCAGTTCAGCCTCAGCGGTCGCTAGTCTCTCCCGACCGCTGCACGCGCGGTCGCTCACCCCGCATCCCTTATCGGAGCTCGACGAATTATGGATGTCTCAATGCTTGGTCTGTGGCGCTCGATGGGCTATTTCGCCAAAGGCATTGTGTTCGTGCTGGCGGCGATGTCCATCTACTCCCTGACGATCATGGTCTCGAAGTGGTGGAGCCTGCGGCGGGCGCAGAAGGAAACCATCAAGTTCGCCCCCGAGTTCTCCCAGTTCCTCGAAGAGGACAACCTCACCGAGGCGATCAACCTGGCCGAGAGCTACAAGCGGTCGCACGTGGCCCTCGTGCTCGGTGGCGCGCTCGGCGAAGTGAAGCCGCTCATTCAGGACGGGTCCGTCACCGTCGCCGACATCAACTCGGCTGAGCGCGCCGTGGAGCGGAACATGCTCCTCGAGATCACCAACCTGAAGCGCGGGCTGGCCGTGCTCGCCACGGTGGGCGCCACGGCGCCGTTCGTGGGACTGCTCGGCACCACGATGGGTATCGTGAACGCGTTCCAAGGCATGGCCGTGTCGGGGTCCGGCGGTCTCGCGTCGATCGGTGGCGGCATCTCGGAAGCCCTGATCACGACGGCCTTCGGCCTCATCGTCGCCATCCCGGCCGTGTGGGCGTACAACTACTTCACGACCAAGATCGACAACCTGACGGCGGAAATGACCTACGTGTCGAAGGAGATGATCGACTACCTGATCAAGGGTGTGTCGGGCGAGTTCGGCCGTTCGCGGTTCACGCGCGAGTTCAACGCGTCGACCAGCGCCGGCGCGCCGATCAAGCAGTAGGTTCGCCCCTTCGACTGAGGAGTCTGGCTCATGGCTTTCTCGCCACAAAGCGGGGGCAGCGTTCAGAGCACGCCCAACGTGACGCCGATGATCGACGTCATGTTGGTGCTCCTGATCATCTTCATGGTGGTCACGCCGGCCCTGTTGGCGGGGTTCAACGCAACCCCGCCCGATGCGCAGAACATCAAGGACCATCCCGAAGATTCGAACACCGACCAGGTGCTCGGTATCGATAAGGACGGCAATTATTACTTCAACAAGCGGCCGATTCCCTACGATCAGATCGCCCCGCTTCTCAAGGGCATCTATTCGCAGCCCGATCGCGACGACTACATCCTGTACATCAAGGCGGACAAGGACCTGGCCTACGAAAAGGTGCTCGATGCCATGGACCTCGCGGCCAAGAACGGGGTGCGCGTCGTGGCGATGATCGGCGATCAGAAGCCGAACACGGTCTCCACGGTGCCTGGGGACAGCAAGGATGCCCCAGCGGCGCCGGGAGGAGGGAGCAACTAATGTCTATGTCAACCGGCGGCGGTGGCGGGCTCACCAACGAGCCCAACATGACGCCCATGATCGACGTGCTCCTGGTGCTGCTGATCATCTTCATGGCAGCGCTCCCCAGCATGCGAAAGGCCATCGACCTGCAACTGCCGGATCCCAATCCGTCGGTCGCACCGGCCAACGCCAAGTCCGATCAGATCGTGCTCGAGGTCGGGGTCGACGGCTGCTACGCGATCAACACCGAGATCGTCAACCACGACCAGTTGGCGCAGCGACTGCGCGACATCTACGACCCGCGCCCCGACAAGATCATCTTCATCAAGGGTGATCCCCGGGTGAAGGTCCAGGACGTCATCGACGCCATGGACATCTCGCGAGGTGCGGGCGTGAAGGTCATCGGCGTGCCCCCCAAGGACGCGCCCGGCGCAACGGCAACCGGCTCCTGCAAGGGCTGATTTCCGCTCCAGGCCGCAAATTCGTAATACGACGGACGAACCCTTTGGGGCTCGTCCGTCGTATTACGTTTTCGGGGGGCGACGCCCAGCGCCCCCGTGCATCCAATGCCGAAACCATCCAGCTCCGACCCGACCAGACGTCCCGCGCGCCCGCCGTATCGCGTGCCCCTGGGGCTGCCCAAGGGGCGCGAAAATCGCCGACTGGGCAGCGTGGTGTCGTTGCTCGTCCATCTGCTCATCCTCTACCTCCTGATCACGCCGTTCGTGGTCCATCATCCGATCCACGAGATCGCGCAGGGGGCGGGCGGGCCAGGGCCCGCCGGCGGCGGCGGGGGTGGCCACGGCGGTACCGGCGGGCAGACCCGGCGCGCCACCGAGCATCTCGAATTCGTCTCCGTCGCCCCGGCGCCCAAGCCGGCACCGCCCACCGTCAGGCCTCCGCCGCCCAAGCCGGTGCCGGTCAAGCCGCCGGTTGCGCCCAAGCCCCGCCTGACGCCGGAAGCCGTGACGCCTACTCCAACCATCGCCGCGCCGGCGCTGAAACCACCGGATGTTGCGGTGATCGCCGGTGCGGGCGGCGGATCGGGGCGCGACGGCAGCGCGGGCAACGGGCCGGGACGGGGCGGGGGCGTGGGCTCCGGGGTCGGGACGGGGCGCGGCTCGGGGAACGGACCCGGGACCGGCGGCGGGACGCAGGTCAACCACCCGCCGAAGCCCATCGAGGTATTCCTCCCACCATATCCGATTCCCGACAACGTCAAGGGATTCCACCTCGTCGCGGAGTTCGATGTGGACACCACGGGGCGGGTGCTGAGCATGGACTTCACCCCGACCCCCAACGGCGGCTACAATCGGCGTCTGAATGAGCTCCTCCACACCTTCAAGTTCCGCCCCGGCACCACCCCCGATGGGACCCCGGTGCACATGAAGGCCCAGATCGTCTGGGATCTCTACTGACGGCTATGGGCCCGCGGTCGACGGTCGACAGACAGCGCTGATCGCCGGCGGAGACTGCTGCGGTGCTCCCCTTACGCCCCCCGCAGACGCGGGGTTATCTTTGGCCGGCTTCCCGCCTCCGGCGCGCCCCTCCTGCGGGCCGAATTCCCAGCTCCAACCGGGATCTGCATGTCGAACGTGACCGCCCCGACCGACGAGTCATCGGCACAGCCACACACCGGATTCATCAAGGCCATCACCCTCACCGACGCCACGATGCTCGTGGCGGGGGCGATGATCGGGTCGGGCATCTTCATCGTTTCGGCGGACATGGGACGATCGGTGGGCTCTCCAGGCTGGCTCCTCATGGCCTGGCTCCTCACCGGCATCATGACGTGTTTCGGGGCACTCACCTATGGCGAACTTGCCGCCATGTTTCCCCGAGCCGGCGGACAGTACGTTTTCCTGCGCGAATCCTTCAGCCCCTTGGTGGGCTTTTTGTACGGGTGGACCCTGTTTGCCGTGATCCAGACGGGCACGATTGCCGCCGTGGGCGTGGCATTCGGCAAGTTCCTGGGCGTGCTCGCGCCCAGCGTGTCGCCCGGCCTCTACCCGTGGTTCCCGCACACCTCGGCCTGCGTGTCCTGGCTGGGATGCACCGACCCCTCCTCGGCCATCGAGTTCGGCCTCTCGCCGCAGCGGCTCGTCGCGCTCGTGGCGATCGGCATCCTCACCTGGATCAACCTGCGGGGCGTGCGCGAGGGAAAGTTCGTGCAGACCTCGTTGACCATCGTGAAGACGGGCGTGCTGATCCTCCTGGTCGGGCTCGGGCTCACGATCGGTCGCAACCCGACGGCGATTGCGGCGAACTTCGGCCATGGTCAGTTCTGGGGCCACGTGGATATCACCGGCGTCTGGGTGGTGGCGTTCGGGGCGGCGTTCGTGGGCTCGCTGTTCTCGAGTGACGCCTGGAACAACGTCACCTTTGCGGCTGCCGAGGTGAAGAATCCGCAGCGCAATCTTCCCCTGGCGCTGATCATGGGCACGGGGCTGGTGACCGGGCTGTACTTCCTGGCCAACGTGTCGTACCTGAGCGTGCTCCCCTTTCACGGAGATCCGAATGGGGCGACGGTTCTCGCTCGCGGCCTGACGCACGCCACGCAGGACCGCTTGGGCACCGCGGCCATGGAGCAGATGTTCGGCGCGGCGGGCGGCACGATGATGGCCATCGGCATTCTCATCTCGACCTTCGGGTGCATGAACGGCCTCATTCTGGCCGGAGCGCGCGTGTACTATGCGATGTCGCGCGACGGCCTGTTCTTCCGCGCCGCCGGGAATCTGAGCGCGCGCGGCGTGCCGGCGGTGGGCCTGGTGCTCCAGTCGGTGTGGACCGCCGCGCTCTGCCTTAGCGGGACCTATGGTCAACTACTCAATTATGTGATCTTCGCCAACCTGGTGTTCTACGTCCTGACCAGTGCCGGGTTGTTCGTCCTGCGACGCAAGCGGCCGGACGCCGAGCGTCCGTACCGCGTGGTGGCGTACCCGTTCGTGCCGGCCCTGTACCTCGCCATGGCGGCTGGGGTTATGATTCTAATTCTCATGTCCCCGCATTCGCGGACCGAAGCAATTTCGGGGCTCGCGATCGTGGCCATTGGCATTCCCGTGTACTTCCTCTGGCGCGCTGTGGAGAAGCCCTTGGCTTGACCGCAGTGCGCTGTCGGTGGAGCCGTCGTTCGTCGGTGTGGACGACGGGTCCGATCTGAATGACGACCGTGCGGCATCTGGCCGCATCCGGCGTCTGCCTGTCACCCTGGAGAACGACAACGATGCATCGGATGGACTCCGTGTTGCGCCGTGCCCTACCCCTGCTGTTCGCAGTGCTGCTGGCCGTGCTGATGACTGGACTTTCGGCGCCGGCCGCGCATGCGCAGACCCCCACGGGCACCACCGTCGCCGCGGCGACGCAGGCGTCAGCGCCGGCCGTGCCGCAGGAAGTCGGTGGCGAGGCGAATCTCAAGATTCCCGACCTGTCGGTGGTGAACTTCCTCGGCGTGCCGGGGCACAAGCTGCTGATGTACGGGCTCATCATCTGCGCCCTCGGCTTCGTGTTCGGCATCACGATCTTCCGCCAGCTCAAGCGACTCCCCGTGCACGAGTCGATGCGTGAGATGTCGGAACTCATCTACGAGACGTGCAAGACGTATCTGATCACGCAGGGCAAGTTCCTGCTGATTCTCGAGATCTTCATCGGCGCCGTGATCCTGCTGTACTTCGGCATGCTGCAGCACCTCGAGCCGTTCCGGGTCGCCATCATCCTCGCCTTCAGCGTGCTCGGCATCGCGGGGAGCTATGGCGTGGCCTGGTTCGGCATCCGCGTGAACACGTTCGCCAACTCGCGCACGGCGTTCGCTTCGCTCAAGGGCAAGCCGTACCCGTGCTACTCCATCCCGCTGCGCGCCGGTATGAGCATCGGCATGCTGCTCATCAGCGTCGAGCTGACGATGATGCTGTTCATCCTGTTGTTCATCCCGGGCGACTACGCCGGCCCGTGCTTCATCGGCTTCGCCATCGGCGAGTCGCTGGGCGCGGCGGTGCTGCGTATCGCGGGCGGCATCTTCACCAAGATCGCCGACATCGGGTCGGATCTCATGAAGATCGTCTTCAACATCAAGGAAGACGATGCCCGTAACCCCGGGGTGATCGCTGACTGCACGGGCGACAACGCGGGCGACTCGGTGGGTCCGAGCGCCGACGGCTTCGAGACGTACGGGGTGACCGGCGTCGCGTTGATCACCTTCATCCTGCTGGCAGTCAAGGATCCGACGGTCAAGGTCCAGCTGCTGGTGTGGATCTTCGTGATGCGCATCGTGATGATCATCGCCAGCGGCATTTCGTACCTCGTCAACGAGGCGTTCGCCAAGGCCAAGTACGAGCACGCCGACGACATGAACTACGAGCACCCGCTCACCTCGCTGGTGTGGCTCACGTCGATCATCTCGGTGGCCCTGACCTTCCTCGTGTCGTACCTCGTGATTCCGACGCTCAGCGGCAACCCCACCTTCTGGTGGAAGCTGTCGACCGTGATCACCTGCGGCACGCTCGCCGGCGCCATCATTCCGGAGTTCGTGAAGGTGTTCACGTCGGTCCACTCGAAGCACGTGGCCGAAGTCGTGGAATCGTCCAAGCAGGGCGGGGCCTCGCTCAACATCCTCTCGGGCCTCGTGGCCGGCAACTTCAGCGCCTTCTGGATGGGCATGACGATGGTCGTGCTCATGGGCGCGGGCTACGAGGTCAGCCGGCATGGCTTCGACATGCTCATGCTCGCACCGGCGGTGTTCGCGTTCGGACTCGTGGCGTTCGGCTTCCTGGGTATGGGCCCGGTCACGATCGCGGTCGACTCCTATGGCCCCGTGACGGACAACGCGCAGTCGATTTTCGAACTGTCGACCATCGAGCAGATGCCGAACATCGCGGCCGAGCTCAAGAGCACGTACGGCTTCGACGTCAACTTCGAGCGCGCCAAGCACCTGCTCGAAGAGAACGACGGCGCCGGCAATACCTTCAAGGCCACGGCCAAGCCCGTGCTCATCGGCACCGCCGTGGTCGGGGCCACGACGATGATCTTCTCGATCATCGTGGCGCTCACCAACGGCCTCACGCAGAATCTCGACAAGTTATCGCTGCTGCACCCGCCGTTCCTGCTCGGCCTCATCACCGGCGGTGCGATCATCTACTGGTTCACCGGCGCCAGCACGCAGGCCGTGACCACCGGGTCCTACCGCGCCGTGGAGTTCATCAAGGCGAACATCAAGCTCGAGGGCGTCATCAAGGCGTCGGTGGAGGACTCCAAGAAGGTCGTGGAGATCTGCACCCAGTACGCGCAGAAGGGCATGTGGAACATCTTCATCGCGGTCTTCTTCGCGACGCTCGCCTTCGCGTTCCTGGAGCCGTACTTCTTCATCGGCTACCTGATCTCGATCGCCGTGTTCGGCCTCTACCAGGCCATCTTCATGGCCAACGCCGGCGGCGCCTGGGACAACGCCAAGAAGATCGTCGAGGTGACGCTCAAGCAGAAGGGCACGGAGCTGCACAACGCGACAGTGGTCGGTGACACGGTCGGCGATCCGTTCAAGGACACCTCGTCGGTGGCGCTCAACCCGATCATCAAGTTCTCGACGCTGTTCGGGCTTCTGGCCGTCGAACTCGCCGTGTCGATGACCGCGACCAAGGGCGCAATGTTTACGGGCCTGTTGTCCGCGGCGTTCTTCGCGGTTTCCCTGGTGTTCATCTGGCGCTCGTTCTATCGCATGCGGATCGAGGTGGAATCGGCGTGATCCACGCCGGTTCCCCGCGGTCCGGGGGGCAAATCACCACATGAAGGGATTGCTCGCGAGGAAGTCGGTCGCCGATTTCGAGGCCGATGTCGCCGAGCACGGCGGGCTCAAACGCTCGCTCGGCAAGTGGGACCTCACGGCGCTCGGCGTCGGCGCAATCATCGGCGCGGGGATCTTCGTGACCACCGGCACGGCGATCGTCGGCGACGCCGCGCGCCCCGGGGCCGGGCCGGCCATCGTGTTCTCGTTCCTGCTCACCGCCGTGGCCTGCGGGTTCGCGGCCCTCTGCTACGCCGAGTTCGCCGCCATGGTTCCGGTGGCCGGCTCGGCGTACACCTACGCGTACGCGTCGATCGGCGAGTTCGTGGCCTGGATCATCGGCTGGGATCTCATCATCGAATACGCGGTCGGCAACATCGGGGTGGCCATCGGTTGGTCCGGCTACTTCCGCGAATTGATCGGCCATTTCGGGCTCAACCTGCCCGCCTGGCTGGCCACCGACTATCGGTCGGCCCACGAGGCGTTCACGCAGCTCAACACCGCCGGCGCCGCCAGTCTCGACGCTACGGGCCAGTACCTCGCCTCGGCCTGGTCCGCCGCCCCGCATGTATTCGGAATTCCGCTGATCATCAACCTGCCGGCCGTGCTGGTGGTGGCCCTGATCACGGTGATCCTGGTAATCGGCATCAAGGAGTCGGCCGACGCCAACAACGCGATGGTGCTGCTCAAGGTGGCGATCATCCTGTTCTTCATCGCCGTCGGCGCCTTCCTCATCCATCCGCACAACTGGACGAACCCCGACGCCGGCGGGTTCAATCCCAACGGCATCAAGGGCATCAGCGCCGGCGCGGCGATCATCTTCTTCAGCTACATCGGCTTCGACGCGGTATCCACGGCCGCCGAGGAGACGAAGAATCCGCCCAAGGATATGCCCTTCGGCATCATCATGAGCCTCATCATCTGCACCGTGCTCTACATCGCGATCTCGATCGTGATGACGGGTATGGCGCCGTGGAAGAGTCTCGGAACCGCCGAGCCGATGATCACCGCGCTCCGGTTCGCCGAGGGGCCGTCGGGGCTCATCAACGCCTCCCGGTTCATCGTCTCGCTCGGCGCCGTGATCGCCATGGGCAGCGTGCTGCTGGTCTTCCAGCTCGGCCAGCCGCGCATCTTCTTCTCGATGTCGCGTGACGGCCTCCTCCCGCCGGTGCTCGCCAAGGTGCATCCCAAGTACAAGACGCCGTACGTGGGCACCATTCTCACGGGCATCTTCGTGGCCACCTTCGCGGCCTTCGCCAACATCGCCGAGGTGGTGGACCTGACGAATATCGGTACGCTGTTCGCGTTCGTGCTCGTGTCGGCCGGCGTGATCTTCCTGCGCCGTATCGAACCCGACCGCCCGCGTCCCTTCCGCGTGCCCTGGGTGCCCCTCACGCCGCTCATCTCCATCGCCGCCTGCTTCTACCTGATGTGGCAGTTGCCCACGGTCACCTGGATCCGGTTCGTCATCTGGTTGGCGATCGGACTCGTGCTCTACTTCACGTACGGCTACACACACTCCACGCTCCGCCAACGGGCGGCGGATCGGGACCAGGCGGCGTGACCGCTCCACCGTCTCCCCCGCCGCGCCGGGGCTTTCTGCGGCGCATCAGTCTCTCGCAGTGGATCATCATCTCGATGGTGGTCGGGATCTTCATCGGATGGGCGTTCCCCGAGAGCGCCCGCGCGCAGCACGGCTGGGCGGCGCCGGACCTGAAGATCTGGGCGACGCTGTTCCTGCGCATGATCAAGTCGCTGATCGTGCCGCTGATCTTCGGCACCCTGGTGGTCGGCATCGCCGGCCACGGCGACGACATGAAGCGCGTGGGGAAGCTGGCCCTCCGATCGATCATCTACTTCGAGGTCGTCACGACCTTGGCGCTGGTGGTCGGGCTCGCCGTGGTGAACCTCGTGAAGCCCGGCGTCGGGGTTGACCTGGGAGGCGCGACGGCCGCCCAGACCGCCGGACTCGCGACGACGCACGCGACGCTGAGCAGCGTGCTGACGCACACCGTGCCGCAGAGCTTCTTCGAAGCGGCCGCGAACAACGAAGTGCTGCAGATCGTGTTCTTCGCGATCCTCTTTGCCGTGGCCCTCTCGCAAGTGCCGGCCGGCACCGCCAAGAACACCATGCTCTCGTTCTGTGACGGGCTGTCGCAGGTCATGTTCAAGTTCACCGGCCTTGTCATGGCGTTCGCCCCGATCGGGATCGGGGCGGCGATCGCGGTCACGGTGGGCACCAGCGGCATGGATGTGCTGCGCAAGCTGGCGGTGCTCGTGCTGGCGCTCTATGGCTCGCTGATCATTTTCGCGGTGGCGGTACTGCTTCCGGTGGCGCTGCTGTTCAAGGTGCCGATTCGCCGATTCATCACCGCCGTGAAGGAGCCGTGGCTCATCGCGTTCACCACGGCATCGTCAGAAGCGGCGCTGCCGCTGGCCATGGAACGGATGGAGGAGATGGGCGTGCCGCGCCGGATCGTCGCCTTCGTCATCCCCACGGGCTATTCGTTCAACCTCGACGGCACGACGCTCTATCTTGCCCTGGCCTCGGTGTTCGTGGCCCAGGCGGCCGGCATGCACATGTCCCTGGGCACGCAGCTTGTGATGATGCTGACGCTCATGCTCACCAGCAAGGGCGTGGCGGGCGTGCCGCGCGCCGCACTGGTGATTCTCTCCGGGGCCCTCACGCAGTTCAACCTGCCCCTGGACGGCGTGGCCATCCTGCTCGGGGTCGACGCGTTCATGGACATGGCGCGCACGTCGATCAACGTGCTGGGCAACTGTCTCGCGTCGGCCGTGATGGCCCGCATCGAAGGGGAGTTGGCGCCCGCCGGGGTGGAGTCGGCCGCCTAGCGTCCGCCGCCGGCGCACTCACGCCGGCGGATCCGGTGGCGTCAGATGGTGTCGCCCAGGAAGTGCAGGGCGGCGCGCACCGCTCCCCGGGCCGGCACCACGTCCTCGCTGGCCAGTTGTGCGCCGGGCACGGCGTGCTTGAGCCGCTGCGTCACGCGCTTTCGGAGCGCCCCCCCACGGGCCAGCAGGCCGCCGCTGAGCGCCATCGGGATCGCGGCGCGCTCGTCGGTGAATAACTGCCGGGCCAGCGCGCGCACGTGGACCGTCAGTTCCTCGGTGGCCAGGTCGAGCAGGGAATTCGCGCGCAGATCGCCGGCGCCGGCCACCTGGAACACCACCGGCGCCAGGGTCGCCAGATCGCTGGATGTCGCGTCGGCCGCCCACGCGATCAGGTCGGCGACTTCGGCGGACTCCGTGGCCGTGAGCACGGCGCCGGTGAGCGCCGTCTCCGGTTCGCGACCGTCCGCGGCCGCCGCTACGATCGACAGCGCACGCCGCCCGATCCACGCGCCGCCCCCCTCGTCGCCCATCACCGGTCCCCATCCACCACACCGGGCCATGGCGCCAGTCGGCCCGCGCCCCGCGGCCACCGAGCCGGTGCCGGCGAGCAGGAGAATGCCCGTCCCCTGGCCGAACGCGTCGTCGAAGGCGATCGAGTAGTCGGTGTGTACGACGACCTCGTCGGCGAGGTCGCGACTGTTCAACGCCTCCCACAACTCCAGGCGCAACGACTCGCGTCCCACGCCGGCCACGCCCACGCAGATCACGCGTGGTTGTTCGTCGACGCCGGCCTGGCTCAGCGCCGCGCGCGCCGTGGCTTCGATGATCGACGCGCTCTCGTCGACGCCGTCGGCGCGCACGGCGCTCGGGGCGCCGGTCGCTTCGCCGATAGGAGTGCCCTGATCGTCCGCCACGAGTGCCGTGGTCTTGGTGCCGCCGCCGTCGATGCCGATTACGAGTGCCGTCATGTCACGGGTGCGCCGTCCGGGCGCGGGGCGCGCGCGAACGACGAGAGGGTTCCGGTGAGAAGTGTGAGTGTCGTGCCGATGAGCACGTACCAGGGCCACGCGATCGTCCCCAACGGGCCGAGGGTCGCGGCGAGCGAAGGATACGCGGTCGCGAGCTGTTTTGCGAACACCACCACCGCCATGGCCGCAATGCCCACCGACATCCCGACGATCGCATCGCGCTGGCGGGCCCGCCGCACGAACAGCGCCAGGAAGAACCCGCCCAGCAGCCCGCCGTAGGTGAACGACGCGATGGAGAGGGCGATGACCACAACTGGGGTGCCCTGCTGGCGGAAGAGCAGGGCCCCGAGCGTGAGCGCGAGTCCCCAGAAGAGCGCCAGCCGCTTGCCCACCCGCAGCGTGCGCGGGTCGTCCGCCGAGCGTCCCGTGAGCGGCAGATAGATGTCGAGGGTCGCCGAAGCGGCCAGCGCGTTGATCGTGCCCGACAGCGTGCTCATCGTGGCCGCGATGATCGCCGCGATCACGAGACCGAGCAGGCCGCGCGGCATCGACTCGAGAATGAACGTCGGGAAGATGTTGTCGGGGGACGCGAAGGTCCGGCCGGCGAAGTGCGCCCACAGCCCGATGCCGATGATCAGGAACAGCACCATCTGCGCGATCACCGCGACGCCACTGCCGATGACGGCCTTCTGGGCGTCGCGCAGCGACCGCGCCGACAGCAGGCGCTGCACGATCAACTGATCGGCGCCGTGCGACGCCATGGAGAGAAACGCGCCGCCGAGGAGGCCGGCCAGTACCGTGAAGGGGCGATCGAACCCCGTGTACCAGTCGATGACCTGCAACTTGCGGGCTGCGTGGGCCGAGTGCAGGATGGCGCCCCATCCCCCCGGCGCCGACCGGCCGAGCAGCACCACGGCGGCGAGCCCGCCCGCGATGTAGATCCCCGCCTGGATCATTTCGGTCCAGACCACGGCGCGCATGCCGCCCTTGTACGTGTAGGCGACGGTCAGGAGCCCGAGGATGAGGATCCCCGCGTGCATCGTGTAGCGCGACGAGACGGCGCCGGTGCCGGCAAGGATGAGCGCCACCGGAATGGCGGTTGCGAAGATGCGCACGGAGTCGGCCAGCACCCGCGTGCCCATGAACACGATCGACGTGAATCGGCGCGTGGCGAGCCCGAACCGGCGTTCGAGCATTGCGTACGCGGTCACGATCTCGCCCTGGTAGTAGCGGGGCAGGAGCGTGTAGGCGAGCACGATGCGGCCGACCAGGTAGCCGGCCACCACCTGCAGAAAGCCGAGGTTCCCGATGTAGGCCAGCCCCGGGATGCTGATGAACGTCAGCGCGCTCGTTTCGGTGGCGACCACCGAAAACATGACAGCCGGCCAGGGAATGTTCCGGCCGGCCACGAAGTAGTCGCGTGCGTCCTGTTGCCGGCGTCCGAGCCAGACGCCGAACGCCGTCGTCCCCGCCAGATAGGCGACGAGGACGACGGCGTCGAGAGCGGTGAAGCCGCTACTCAAGCGGTGAACGAACTACCGCACCCGCATCCGCCCGTCGAGTTCGGGTTCTTGAACGTGAACCCCGACCCCTGCATGGACGACACGTAGTCAATCGTGACGCCGTTGAGGTACTGCGCCGAGAAGGGATCCACCAGGACACGCCATCCGCCCTGATCGACCACGAAATCGTCGTCGGCGGCGGCATCCTCGATGAGCAGACCGTACTTGAATCCACTGCACCCGCCCGGCTGCACGCTCACGCGCAACCCACCGACCGCGGGATCCACGCCTTCCTGGTCCATGAACTTCTTGACTTCGGCGCCCGCCACATCGGTCACGGTCACCATCACGTCCGGCTGCTGACTGATGCTCATCAAATCCTCCAAGTCGTTGAGCGGCTTGTACTCCCGCCCATCTGCACGGGCGAAATATAGCGCGCCGGTCTACCGCTTCAAGCGCCGGATCTTCCCAGGGTGATTCCGGTCACGGGCGCCTACGGCTTCGCGAGCCTGCTCCACAGCCGCGGCCGCACCGGGATTCACGGCTTCTCCCAGGGCGTCGGCCAGCGCGATACGAACGCCCCCGATCTTGTGATTGTTCCGCGTCGGGTCCACGCGGTTGGTGAGCAGCACGATGAAGAGGTCACGGGCCGGGTCGATCCAGATCGACGTCCCGGTAAATCCGGTGTGCCCGAACGCCGACGCCGACATCAGATGCCCGGCCGAGTTGGTGCCGTTGGCCTTCTCCCAACCGATGGCGCGGTTGGAGAGCGCGGTGTCCTGCAACGTCGTGAATTCGATGACCGTCTGGGGCCGGAACAGCCGGACGGATCCGAGCGCCCCCCCGTTCAGGTACATCTGGGCGAACCGGGCCAGGTCGGCCCCACTGCTGAACAATCCCGCGTGCGCCGAGACGCCACCCAGGTAGTACGCCCGTTCGTCGTGCACCCGGCCCCGCAGCTTGCCGCCGCGTCGCGGATCGACCTCGGTGGGGGCGATCCGTGGACGCAGCGAGTCGGGCGGATTGTACATGGTCTCTCGCATCCCCAGCGGTCCGAAGACGTGGTCGGCGAGGTACCGGTCGAGGCGCTGGCCACTTACGCGCTCGACGATCTTCCCCGCCAGGTACGCACCGATATCGCTGTACACGTAGCGCGAGCCGGGCCGCGCCTCGAGCGGCTCCGCCATCATCAGCGCGGCGATGCTGTCGGCGTTGGTCGTGATCTGGTCGTACGCCCGAAAGGCCGGGAGTCCCGACGTGTGGGTCAGCAGGTTGCGGACGGTGACTTCGGCTTTGTGCGGTCCCGTCCATTCGGGGAGATAGCGTTGGACCGGAGCGTCCAGGGACACGCGATGCTGCTCGACCAACTGCATCATGGCCGACGTCATGCCGATCACTTTTGTCAGCGATGCAAGGTCCCACATGGTGTGGGAGTCGGGGCGGGGCGAGGGGGCCCAATCGAGGTGGCCGGCACCGTAGGTGGCCAGAATCCCCCGGTGGTCTCCGATGACGGCGAAGGCGCCCGGGAACGCATGATCGCGGACCGCGGCCTCGAGCACCGCGCGGAGCGTATCGTGCAACACGAGGCCGAGGGATGCAGGGCGTTCGGTGTGCACCGCGGCCGCCCGCGGACCCTGCGCGCGGGCGCGCGCCGGCGCGCCGGTGGCGAGGGCGGCCACGAGGGCGAAACAGGGCGCAAGTCGGTGATGCGGCATCAACTACAATACGACCGTCCACCATGCGACGAAACGGGGCGTTTCGCGGTTGCTACCTGTTTGCCAACCGGATACTATTAGCCGCCGGGGCGTCGCCCCGGCCGTTTGCGTTGTGCCCTCGCCCCCGCCCCCAGATCGAGCGGCGCGGCGCCAGCCGAGTGCGCGTCTCGGAGCCGAATGAAGATTCTGCCGGACTGGCTTAAGAACGGTTACCTGCGGCTCATCGATCCGGTCGCGGATTGGTGCGTGCGCCATGGTGTGCACCCCAACACCATTACGGTGATCGGGACGTTGTGCACGCTGATCGGCGGCGTCGTGTATGGGACCGGGCACATCAGTGTCGGCGGGTTCTTCCTCGGGTTGACGGCGATCTTCGACGTCCTCGACGGCACGGTCGCTCGGCGGTCGGGGCAGGCGTCCACGTTCGGCGCCTTCCTCGACTCCACGCTTGATCGGCTGGCCGACGGGTTCGTCCTCGGCGGACTCGCCGTCTTCTACGCGTTGAATCAGGCGCACCACTCGTGGGCCAGCGTGCCGATGGTAGTCGTCTGCCTGTTGGGCCTCATCGGGGCCTTTCTCACGTCATATACACGGGCACGCGCGGAAGCGCTCGGAATCCACGCCAAGGTGGGGATGCTGCAGCGTCCCGAGCGCGTGGTGTTGCTCTCGGTACCGCAGGCGTTCTTCGGACTGACTCTGCATGGGGTCGTCCTTGCGACCATCATCGTGATCCTGACCGTCACGGCCTGGATTACCGTTTACCAGCGTGTGGCTTTCGTCTATCGAGCCACGACGCCCACGGACGCCCCGGCGTCGGTTGGGGAAACGGCGGGACAGACGTCCGCGCCGCCCCCGACCGCATTCGACGCGCGTCCCTTGCTCAAAGGAGATTAACGTCGTGCAGGGTTCGTCTTCCGAAACGCACCAGGCGCCCCGGCCGGCCACCGGAAAGTTGGGTGTGCTGACCCCCGGACTCGGGGCAGTCGCCACCACGTTCATGGCCGGCGTCGAGAGCATCCGCCGCGGATATTCCAAGCCCATCGGCTCGCTCACCCAGATGTCCACCATCCGGTTGGGCAAGCGCACCGACAATCGAGCGCCGCTGATCAAGGACTTCGCGCCGCTCGCCCAGCTCGACGACCTCGTCTTCGGCGCCTGGGATCCGATCCCCGACGACGCCTACACAGCCGCCAAGAAGGCCGGCGTGCTCGACGCCGCCGATCTGGAGCGCGTCGCCGATTTCCTCAAGGCCATCAAGCCGATGCCGGCGGTGTTCGACAATCACTACGTCACCCGCATCAACGGCAGCAACGTCAAGAAGGGCAAGACCAAGCGTGACCTGGCGGAGCAGCTGCGGCAGGACATGCGCGACTTCAAGGCCGAGCACAAGCTCGATCGCCTGGTGGTCGTGTGGTGCGCGTCCACCGAGATCTTCATCCGGCCCGGGCCGCAGCATGCCAGCCTTGCCGCCTTCGAGAAGGCGATGGATGAGAACGACGAGGCAATCTCGCCCGCGATGCTGTACGCCTACGCCGCGATCATGGAGGGGATCCCGTACGCCAACGGCGCGCCCAACCTCGCGGTCGACACCCAGGCGCTGCAGCAGCTCGCCAACGACAAGGGCGTGCCGATTTCGGGCAAGGATTTCAAGACCGGGCAGACGTGGTTGAAGACGGTCATCGCGCCGGCCATCAAGGCGCGGATGCTCGGCCTCGCCGGGTGGTACTCCACCAATATCCTCGGCAATCGCGACGGCGAAGTGCTCGACGATCCGCAGTCGTTCAAGACGAAGGAGGAATCCAAACTCAGCGTGCTGCACACCATTCTGCAGCCCGAGCAGTACCCCGACCTGTACAAGGATTTCTCGCACGTCGTGCGCATCAACTACTACCCGCCGCGCGGGGATAACAAGGAAGGCTGGGACAACATCGATATCGTCGGGTGGATGGGCTACCCGATGCAGATCAAGGTGAACTTCCTGTGCCGCGATTCCATCCTCGCGGCGCCCCTCGTGCTCGACCTCGCGCTGTTCTCCGACTTCGCCCAGCGCGCCGGCATGAAGGGAATCCAGGAATGGTTAAGTTTCTATTACAAGTCGCCCATGGCGGCTGCGGGGCTGCAGCCGGAGCACGATCTTTTCATTCAGCAGACCAAGCTGAAGAACACGCTCCGTCACCTCATGGGTGAAGAGCAGATCACGCATCTGGGCCTGGAGTACTATCGATAGTGATGCGAATCGCGCGCGTGCTGGCACTGGGAGGATTGGCGGGCTTCATGGCCGCCTGCGGCGGTGAGCCGCGACGGCCCGTGCTGCATCTGCCGTCCAAGAGCTACGACTTCACCATCGAGCCCTCCGACATCCCGCCGCACGCGCGCGAAACCATCACCTACAAGGTCATCGTCCGCGATCGCAAGACCCAACAGCCGATCGACAACGGCGAGGGGCAGATCTTCGCGAACATGAGCGCTGGCCCCCAGGGTCCCCATACGTGGGACGGTTTCCAGAACGGACCGGAACTGGGCACCTATTACGGAAAGTTGAATTTCGTGACGGCGGGCCAGTGGGCCATGGCCATCCGGTTCCGCCGGGACTCGCTCCACCCGCTCGAGCGGGTGGACTGGATGCAGGACGTGTTCAACGAACGCCCCGACTCGACCCCACCATAATGCGCCACTTCTATCGTAGTCACCTCACGCCGGCGGACGCGGTGGCCGCGGCCGATCGGTTCTTCCCGACCCTCGGGTTGCAGAGCGGCGCCTCCGCCGCGCGGGCGCGGAGCTTCAGCGGCCCCCTGGGCTCGCTCCGGCTGACCGTGAAGGCCGAGGGCGGCCACTACACGTTCATCGACGTCGAGACCAATCAGATCGGCGAGAGCCGCCTCGACCGGAACGTCAAGCGGTTCTTCCTCTCCCTGCATCGCGAGGAAGACCCGCGCCACGCGCTCGAAGCCGCGTACTGACGCCGGCATGCCCCCGGCTTTCCATCCTCCCGAAGCCGCTGCCGGAGCCCGCGATTGACCCCCGATGAGCAGCCCCCGGTCGAAACCGGGAGCGCATGGGAGTATCTTGGTCTGGGGTGCATCACCCTCGTGGCCGGCCTGTTTGGCGGCGGCATGTTGGGAGTCCTGGTCGCCAAGATCTCCGGATGGGCACGGCATTGCTCCTCCGATCCCAACACGGGCGCACCCTGTGGTTGGGGAACGTATTGGTTCTTCGGGGCCGTCGCCGGTGCGCTCATCTTTCCGACGACCGTCCTGTTCCTGAGACGCCGCGGACGCCGCGCGGCGGAAAAATCGGACCGAGGATGATCCCGTGGCACGCATAGACGTCACCATGCCCCAGATGGGCGAGTCGATCGCCGAAGGCACCCTGTCCAAGTGGCTGAAGAAGGTCGGGGACGAGGTGAAGCGCGACGAACCGCTGTTCGAGATCTCCACCGACAAGGTCGACGCCGAGATCCCGTCACCGTCGGCCGGCGTGATCGCCGAGATCCTCGTCAAGGAAGGCGAGACGGTGGCGGTGGATACGGTCGTCGCTCGGCTCGAGTCGGAGAAGGGCGCCGCGGTGGCCGCGCAGCCGGCCGCGCAGCCGGCCGCTCCGGTGGCCGCCACCGCGGCCGCCGCAACGGCACCAGCCGCCGCCCCGGCTCCCACGCCGGCGCCTGCGACGCGCCCCCCGGCCGCGAATGTGGTCTCGGGCAATGGCCACTCACTCGAGGACCGACTGCGCACCAAATCGTCGCCCCTCGTGCGCAAGATCGCCGCCGAGCATGGCGTCGAGTTGTCGGCCCTGCAGGGCAGCGGCCTCGCCGGACGCGTCACGAAGCGCGACATCATGCAGTACCTCGATTCGGGGGCCCCGCGGGGCCCCGCTACGCCGGCCGCGCACACCGCGCCGATGCCCACGGCGTGGCCGGGCGACCGCGTCGAACCGATGAGCAAGATGCGCGCGTTGATCAGTGAGCACATGGTCGTGTCGCGGCATACGTCGGCGCACGTGACGTCGATCATGGAGATGGACTTCACGCGCGTCGCACGGATTCGTGCCGCGCAGAAGGCGGCGTTCCTCGCGGCGTACGGGGAAAAGCTCTCGTACATGCCGTTCATCATGAAGGCCACCGTGGATGCCCTGAAGGCCTTCCCGATCGTAAACGCCTCCGTGGCCGGCACCAACGTCATCTACCGGCGGCCGATCAACCTCGGTGTTGCCGTGGCACTTGACTGGGGGCTGATCGTGCCGGTGGTCCGGAATGCCGAGGACCTGTCGCTGGCCGGTTTGACGAAGGCGCTCAACGATCTCGCCGGTCGCGCCCGGGCCAAGAAGCTCGATCCGCGCGAAGTGCAGGACGGCACGTTCACGATCACCAATCCCGGGGTCTTCGGGTCGCTCACCGGCACGCCGATCATCAATCAGCCGCAGGTGGCCATCCTCTGCATCGGTGCCATCGAGAAGCGGGCCAAGGTGCTCACCGGCGCCGACGGCGAGGACACCATCGCCATTCGCACCTGTTCCTATCTGTCCCTGTCGTTCGACCATCGGATCGTCGATGGCGCCGTGGCCGACCAGTTCCTCGGTCACATCAAGCACACGATCGAGTCCTTCCCCGACGGGGCGCTCTGAGATGCCGCGCGCCCTCACGGTGCAACGCACCCTCATTCCCCCGCAGGAGCGGAAGCGCTACGGCGAACGCCTCGTGCGGCGGCAGGAGTACTATGCCAAGGCCGGATGCCGGTTCTGGGCATTCGAAGAGGCGGGGTTGCCGGGCGCGTTTCTCGAGTTCTTCGAAGGCCCCGACGCCCCGACGCTGACGCGCGCCCATCAGGGGGCGCCCGATCCGATTCTCGACGCCGGGCGCATCTACATTGAAGTGGAGTTGCCCTAAATGCCCATCCGGACGCTGAACGTGAACGGCAGGACCTGGCGCGTGGTACCGTCGGGCCGCGTCACGCAAATGGACCACGACGAGTTCGCCCTGCTGTTCATTGCGGGCGCCGGTGACGATCGCGAGGTGCGCGTCACGCGGTATTCGCCGCATGGCGTGCGCTCGCGCGAGCTGGCGCTGGCCCAGATGAGCGAGGCCGACCTGCAGCGGTTGTTCGGCCACTCGCAGCCGAGCTTCACGTCGCCCGAAGCCGACTACTCCACGTGACGGTGCCGGAGGGCGCCCCATCCGTGGTCGAGCGCCCCGCATATGTCGATCTGCACTCCCACTCCACGGCGTCCGACGGATCTCTGGCGCCGACGGAGGTGATTGAGGCGGCGCACGCTGCCGGCCTCACCGCCATCGCGCTGACCGATCACGACACCGTGGCCGGCATCGAAGAAGCGGAGGCCGCCGCTCGGGTCCGGGAGGTGCGGCTGGTGCCCGGTGTGGAGCTGAGTGCCGTCGAGGGCGACGTCGAAACGCACCTGCTGGGTCTGCACCTCTCGCAGCCCGGCGAGATCGAAGCCGGGCTTTCGGCGCTACGTCAGATGCGGCGGGAGCGCGCCGAGCGCATGGTGTCGCGCCTCAATGAACTGGGCGTGCGGATCACGTTCGAGGCCGTTCTGGAGCAGGCGGCGGGGGCGGCCATCGGGCGCCCGCACGTGGCTCGGGCCATGGTCCAGGAGGGCTGGGCCACCGATCTCCGCGATGCGTTCGATCGGTATCTTGGCAATGGCCGGCCGGCATTCGTCGCCAAGGATCGGCTGACCATGGCCGACGCCATCGCCATGATTCACCGGGCTGGCGGCGTGGCCTTCATGGCGCACCCGGGTCGCGCCGGCACCCGCGCGCGCCTCGAGGCGCTCGCGGCTCAGGGCCTGGACGGCGTCGAGGTACTGCACCCCAGCCATGGCGCCGAAGACATTGCCCGGCTCCGCACGCTCGCCGAACACCTGGACTTGCTGCCCACGGGTGGGTCGGACTGGCACGGTGCCAGCGATGGCCCCCGAACGCTCGGGTCGATGCGGGTGCCGGAGGATTGGTTGGCGCAGCAGGACGCACGGGTGGCGGAGCGGCGAACGCGCGCGACGGCGTAGCCACCGGAACGGGAGGCACCATGCAGTTGCGAGGACGGGCGGCGCTGGTAACGGGCGCCGGAACGCGCGTGGGGCGGGCGATCGCCGTCGGACTTGGCGGCCGTGGCATGCGCGTGGCGGTGCACTACCACGGGTCCGAGGCCGGCGCCGCGGAAACGGCACGGCTCATTTCCAAGGCCGGCGGCGACGCGGTGCTCGTGCGGGCCGATCTCGCCGAACCCGACGCGCCGTCGATACTCGTTGCCGACGCGGCGCGCCACCTCGGCGGCCTCGACGTCCTGGTCAACTCGGCGGCGGTCATGGACCGGACGCCGTTTGGTGAGACGTCGCCGGAGCAGTGGGACCGCATCTTCGCGCTCAATCTTCGCGCGCCGTACTTCGTCTCGCAGGCGGCCGCGCCGTGGCTCACCGCCGCCGCGGACGGCGGCGCCATCGTGAACATCGCCGATCTCGCGGCGTTCGAGACCTGGCCCGGCTACATCCCGCACGGGCTCTCCAAGCACGGCATCGTCCGTCTCACCGAATCGCTGGCGCGCGTGCTGGCGCCCGCCGTCCGCGTCAATGCCGTGGCGCCCGGAACCGTGCTGCTGCCGGAGGGCTGGGACGACGCTGACGCCGAACGGTTGCGCGCCACCACGCCGTTGGGGCGGCACGGTTCGCCGCACGATGTGGTGCAGGCCGTGCTCTATCTCCTGGACGCGGACTTCGTCACCGGCGAGACGCTCGTCGTGGACGGCGGACGCCGTGTCCGTCGTTAACCCGCGCCTCTCGGCCCCGCAGAACTTCGGACGCATCGTCGTGATCGGCGGCGGGTGCTACGGCGGCTACTACCTGCGTCAACTCCGGCGGGCCGTAGCCGCGCGCGCTATCCATTGCGACGGCGTGGTGGTGGTCGATCGCGATCCAGCGTGCGCCGTCTCCACGGACCTTGCCGCCGGCGACCCGCTGGCGACACGCGTCACCGCGGAGTGGCGGGAGTATCTCGCGGCCTTCCTGCCGACCGCCGGCCGAGCGGATGCCATCGTGCCGTCGCCGCTGATGCCCCACCTGCTGCGCGATTGGCTGCTCGATGCCGCCCGCGCGCGCTGGCCGGGCCGCGATATCCGCGTCGCGCCGTTGCCGACGCCGCCCGGCGTGCCGTGGGAGCGCGCGGCCCCCGACGGGACGCACTACGTGAGCTACGCCACGTGGACGTGTCCCATCAACTGCATCGAGCCCGCGGTCTGTCCTCACACGCGAGGTCCGCGCGACTGGAGTCTCGCGCCCGCCGTGCGGGACTATGCCATCCGCGTGAATGCCGAACGATCGTACACCATGGCGCCCTTTCTCTTTCGGTGTGTACATCGCGCCTACGGCGTCGGGATGATCGACGTGGCGGAGGTGCTGGATGCCGACGCGGCGATCGCCGCCGCGGGCGCCGCCGGAGGGCCGGTGGATGCGCTCGTCGGCACGGTCTCCCACTGTCACGGAGCCGTGAGTCGCCTGATGATAGACCGGGGAACGTCCGACTCCCACAACGGTTGACGGTTCGATTAGCGTGAAGGTATTCCAGTTCCCCTCGCCGGTGTTTCTGGCGAGATTCAGACGAGAGAAACGCTCCGCCGCCATCGGCGCGGAGCCCCGAAAGTGAGAATCGTGTGGCACAGACCCATGAGTTCGAGGTCGTAGTCATCGGGGCGGGCCCTGCCGGCTTGTGCGCCGGCATGTATGCTGGCCGCGGAATGCTCAAGACCGTTGTGCTCGAGCGCGGCGCCCCGGGCGGGGAGTTGCTGAATACCGAATTGATCGAGGACTATCCGGGGTTCGAGAGCATTCTGGGCTATGAACTCGCGCAGAAGTTCGCCGACCATGCGACCAAATTCGGCGCTGACGTTCGCACCGGCGTCGTCGTGTCGGCCGTCAAGAAGCGCGACGACGGGATGTTCGAGACGACCACCGAGAGCGGCGATACGTACCTGTCCCCGACGGTCATCGTCACCGCGGGCGGCACGCCCATCAAATTGGGCATTCCAGGCGAGTTGGAATACGCCGGCAAGGGCGTGTCCTACTGCGCGGTGTGCGACGGCGCCTTCTTCCGCGGCCACACGATCGCCGTGGTCGGTGGTGGTGACGCGGCGGTCGAGGAGGCCGACTACCTCACACGATACGCCGACAAGGTGTACTTGATTCACCGGCGCGGGGAGTTGCGCGCATCGAAGATCGTTCAGGAGCGCGCGTTCGCCAATCCGAAGATCGAGATGATCTGGAATACGGTGGTCGAACGTGCGGTGGGGGACGAGCAGGGCTTGCTGCACCATCTGGAACTCGCGGATGTGAACAGCGGTGACCGGCGCGACCTGTCGGCGACCGGCCTGTTCATCTTCATCGGGTTCAAGCCGAATACCGGTGTGATCGCCGATCACGTGGACCACGACGCGCTGGGCTATCTGATCACCGACTGGAGCATGCAGACCTCGACCCCCGGGCTCTTTGCGGCCGGCGACGTGCGGGTGCAGGTGACACGACAGGTGACGACGGCGGTGGGCGATGCGACGACCGCGGCCATCGCTGCCGAGAAGTACCTCAAGGCCCGGGCCGACGCGGCCAACCCCGTGGGCGCCGCGTGATCAGGATCCGCGCCGAAACCGTGGGTCCCTTCCAGGAGAACAGCTACCTGGTCGTGGACGACGAGTCGGCTCGGGCGGTGCTCGTCGACCCGGGCGACGACCCGGAGCGCCTGCTCGCCATGGTGGCCGCCTCGGGGGCGGCGCTCGAGGCGATCTGGCTCACCCACGGCCATCTCGATCACGTGGGCGGTATCAACGGGGTGCGCCGGGTGCACCCGGTGCCGGTGTATCTGCACCCGGCCGACCGTCCGCTGTACGATCACGCCGCCGAAGTCGCCGCCACGTACGGGGTGCCCTTCGACCAGCCGGAGCCTCCGGATCGCGAATTCGCCGAGGGTGATATTCTGACCATCGGAGGCGCCCGGTTCTCCGTCCTCCATACGCCCGGGCATGCGCCGGGCCACGTGGTGTTCCACAGCGGGGACCTGCTGTTGGGCGGTGACCTGCTGTTCCGCGGATCGATTGGCCGCACGGACCTGCCGTTCGGCGACGCCGACCGCCATGGAGGCGTCGCTGGCCCGGGTGAGTGCCCTCGCTGCCGAAACCCGCGTGTTCCCCGGGCATGGCCCGGCCACGACGATCGGCGAAGAGTTGGCCGACAACCCGTTCCTCAACGGCACCGCGTTGCCGGTGCGTCGGTGACCGTGACGGCGCGAGGCGCGGCCCTCTGGCAGATCGTGCTCGCCGCGGTCTGGCTCGGTGCCGCGGTGCTCCTCGCCGCCGTCGTGGCGCCCGCGGCATTCGCGGTGCTTCCCACGCGCACCCTCGCCGGCGATCTGGTGGGGCGCGTACTGCCCGTGATCTTCTGGGCGGGGATGGTGGTGTTCGCCGCCGTGATGCTGTTCGGCGTGTGGACCGACGCCAGCACGCGCTTCAAGCCGCGGGTGCTCGCCGCCGCGCTTGGCGGCACGGCCTGCATGATTGCGCAGCTCGTGGTGGACGCCATGATCGCGCGGGTGCGGGCCCGCATTCCCGGCCCGGTGGATGCGCTCGCCGCCACCGACCCGCTGCGTGTCGCGTTCGGCCAGCTGCATCTGCTGAGCGTCGTGCTACTCGGCATCGCGATGCTCAGCGCGACCGCCATTCTCATCATCGCCGTGCGCGGCCTGCGCACGACTTCCTGACGCTCGTTTCCTTCGGGCGAATCACCACTCTTCTCCGACGGCGATGCTTCCCATGACTTCCGCAACCCGTTCCGAATCCGATCCTCTCGGCCCACTCGACGTGCCGGCCGATGCGTATTATGGCGTGCAGACTCAGCGTGCCCTGCAGAACTTCCCGATCAGCGGCCTGAAGCCGCTCAAGGAATTCGTGCGGGCGGTGGTGTGGATCAAGAAGGCCGCGGCCCTCACCCACAAGGAAACCGGCCGGCTCGACGCCAAGCTGGCCGATGCCATCGTGGCGGCCGCCGACGAAGTGCTGGCGGGCAAGTACGACGACCACTTCGTGGTGGACGTCTACCAGGCCGGCGCCGGCACCTCGCACAACATGAACTGCAACGAGGTGCTCGCCAACCGTGCCAACGAACTGCTGGGCGGCAAGCGCGGAGCGTACAAGCCCGTGCACCCGAACGACCACGTCAACATGGCCCAGTCCACGAACGACGTGATTCCCACGGCCATCCGGCTGGGTGCGCTCGATCTGCTCGGGACGCTCGAGACGGCCTTCGGCGGACTGCGCGACGCGTTCGCCGCGAAGGGGAAGGAGTTCGACGACATCGTGAAGGCGGGGCGCACGCATTTGCAGGACGCGATGCCGATCCGGTTGGGGCAGGAGTTCACGGCCTACGCCGCCACCATCGATCGGAACCTCACCCGCATCCGGCAGACCGCCGACTTCCTCCGGGACCTCGGCATCGGTGGGAGCGCGGTGGGCACGGGGGTGAACGTCGAACCCGAATACCCGCAGCTGATGAATACGCACCTGAAGGCGATCACCAAGCTCGACCTGCGCGTGGGCAAGAATCGCATCCAACTCATGCAGAGCATGGGCGACGCCGCGGCATTCTCGGCCGCGGTGCGCGTGCTGGCTCTCGATCTGAGCAAGATCGCGAACGACCTGCGGCTCCTGGTCAGTGGCCCGCGGACGGGGCTCGACGAGATCGTGCTGCCGGCCGTGCAGCCCGGATCCTCGATCATGCCGGGCAAGATCAACCCATCGGTGGCCGAGATGGTCAACCAGGTCTGCTTCCAGGTGGTGGGCAACGATGCGTGCGTGGCGGCCGCCGCCGAGCACGGGCAGCTCGAACTGAACGTGATGATGCCCGTGATCGCCCACAACGTGATGTTCTCGATGATCATCCTCTCCAACGCCGCCGTGGTGTTGAACGAGCGCTGTGTCGCCGGCATCACGGCCAACCGGGCCCAGTGCGAGTACTGGGTGGAGCGGTCGGCGGCGCTCGCCACGGCGCTGGCGCCGCAGATCGGCTACGCCAAGGCCGCCGAGATCAGCAAGCGCTCGGTCAAGGAGAACGTGTTGATCCGCGAGATGGTGGAGCGCGAGCAGGTCCTGCCACCCGATCAGATCGCCGACGTGCTCGATCTCCGGAAGATGACCGAGATCGGCATTCCCGGGGGCCGTCACGGGGGCGGATGACCCCCCGGCGGGCGGCTCCCCTTTCCGCCACCGCGCTTGCGCGTTAACCTCCAATCGTGCGCATAACTACTTTGGCCGAATACGGCGTGATTTGTGCGCTTCATCTTGCGAAGCGCACTGAAGATGGACCGATCACTGGTCGCGAAATCGCGGCGACTGAACGGCTGCCGGTGGACTACGTCGAGCAGATCCTGCTCCGGCTCCGCCGCGCCGATATTGTGAAGAGCACCCGGGGGGCCCGCGGCGGGTACGCGCTCGCGCGTCCGGCCTCCGCGATCAGTGTGCGGGACGTGATCAATGCGTCCGAGTTGACGACGTTCGATCTCCACTGCGTGTCGCATCCGGTGGAAGAGGAACGCTGTTCGGCGTCGCACGACTGCAGCATCCGCCCGGTGTGGCTGATGCTGCAGCAGAAGATCGACGAGGTGCTCGAGGGCGTCCGGCTCTCCGACCTGCTGCACCAGGAGCACGAGGTGCGGGCACGGGTTGGACTGCCTGAGATCGCCGAAGTCGAGCCGGGTCGCGGGTTGCCCGTGCTCCAGAACGGCTGATCCCGCCGGCGCCGGCCATGCCGTCCATCCCGATCTTCGGGCGGTGGAAAGCCGAGCGTCAGTCGCAGGATCGGGCGGAGCGGTTCGTCGCGGGGCTGCTCGCCGAGCCGGCGGGCGACGACGTCGTCTGGTTGTCGGGCGCGGCCACGCGCGGCGATGACGACCATGCCGCGTGGGAGCTGCGGTATGCCCGTCGGGCGCTGGGCCTCGTCACGGCCCAGCGCGATGCACTCGACGATCGCACGGGGGCCGCAGTCGCGCACGCGATGGCGGCGGCGTTCGAACGCGACCCACGCATCGGTCGCGACCGGCTCGAACTCGCCCAGGCCCAGTTCAATGCCCGTCTGAGTGCATATCGGGACGCACTCGCCGCCAGGATCACCGCGGCGACCCCGGCTCGCCTCGGCCGGACGCTCCTGGCGTTCGCCGGCGGCTCGTTCCGCGAGGTCGATTCGAACGTGGCACGGGCCGGTGAACTGCTGAGTCGCTACCTGGATGAGGGCAACGACGCGCTGCGCGCGATCTTTGGCACGGCCTCGCTGCCGGAGCACGTGTCCCCGTCGGCCATCGATCGCCGCTGACGGGCCTCCGGAACGCGTCGAGGGGCACCTTCCGGTCGGAAGGATGCCCCTCGTTGTGTATTGCGGAGTGCCGAAGGCGGGACTCGAACCCGCACGGGCTTGCGCCCACTGGCTCCTGAAGCCAGCGCGTCTACCAGTTCCACCACTTCGGCGAGAACGCGGATATTATTGACGGCTGAGCATGAAGTCAACGAACGAGACCAACGATACCGTCCCGATCGCGCGGAACAAGCGCGCTCGCCACGACTACCACATCATCGAGACGTGGGAGGCGGGCCTCGTGCTGACCGGTACCGAAGTTAAGTCGCTGCGGGACGGGAAGGCGTCGCTGGTCGACGCCTATGGGATCGTCAAGCACGGGGAGGTCTTCCTCCTCAATCTCCATATTTCGCCCTACAAGCAGGGCAGCTACAACAACCACGAGCCGACCCGTACACGCAAGCTGTTGCTCCACCGGCGTCAAATCCGTCGTTTGATTGGAGCGGTGGAGCGCGAGGGCCTGACGCTCGTCCCGCTCGACCTGTATTTCAAGCACGGAGTGGCGAAGGTGACGCTGGCACTGGGCAAGGGAAAGAAGCTGCACGACAAGCGTGAGACGGCCAAGGCGCGCGACGCCGAGCGTGAAATGGCGCGCGTGGGGCGCGCCCGATGATTGCGCTGGCGCTACTGGCGCTCCAGATGCAGGCCGCGGTGCCCGGGCGGGCGGCGGCCGACGTGGCGACGCCGCGCCGCCCGGTGGTCGCGGTGGCCGGGCATCCGTACCTCGCCGGCCCGGCGCGCACCGTCGTGATCGATGCCGGCCACGGGGGCGTCGACCCCGGAATGAGCGGCCCCATCGGCGCCCGCCACAAGATCTACGAGAAGGACGTCACCCTGGCCGTGGCCCTCAAGCTGGGCAAGGCGCTCCAGGCGCGCGGCGTCAAAGTCGTCTACACGCGGACCACCGATACGCTGATCAACCTGTACGATCGCGGCCCGATCGCCAATCGCGCGCACGCCGACCTGTTCATCTCGATTCACGTGAACGCTGCCAATCCCAAGTGGCGAAATGCCGCGGCCGCCCGCGGGTACGAAACGTTCTTTCTCTCCGAGGCGAAGACCGAGGATGCCCGGCGGGTCGAAGCGATGGAAAACTCGGCCGCCCGGTACGACACCGGCCAGCCACAGTCGAAGGGCGATCCGCTCAGCTTCATCCTCAACGACATGCAGCAGAACGAACACCTGCGGGAGTCGATGAAGCTGGCCGAGTCGGTCCAGGACGAATTGGGGAACGTGGAGCCCGGACCCGACCGGGGGGTGCAACAGGCCGGATTCGTGGTCCTGGGAACCGCGTTCATGCCGGCGGTCCTCGTCGAGATCGGATTCGGCTCCAATCAAGCGGACGCGGCGTTCATGACCAATTCGCGCTCTCAGACCAAGCTGGCGGGCGCGATCGCCGACGCCGCCGTGAACTACCTGAACGCGTATTGGGCCGGGGTGAGCGGCGTGGCCGATCGGACGAGCGGCGGCCACCCATGAGTTCGCCGTCCGCGCTGCGCGTTCGCGTTGCCGGACTCGACTTTCAAAATCCCATCGTTCTCGCCGCCGGCACGGCCGGCTACGGGCGGGAACTCGCCGGTGTCATGGCGTTGGGGGCGCTCGGCGGCCTCGTCACCAAGGCGGTGAGCCTCGCCCCTCGTCCGGGAGCGCCGGCCCCGCGCGTGGCCGAGTTCCAGGGCGGCATGATCAACGCCGTCGGACTGGCCAACCCCGGGGTCGAA
This sequence comes from uncultured Gemmatimonadaceae bacterium, assembly GCA_963781765.1. GTDB lineage: Bacteria > Gemmatimonadota > Gemmatimonadetes > Gemmatimonadales > Gemmatimonadaceae > JAGWRI01. The sequence continues at coordinate 133,107 of CAWAHC010000016.1, read as the reverse complement.
GACGTGTGCCGGTCGTATCTGCCCTGGCTCGCCGAGTCGCTGCCGCGCACGCGCAAGCTGGTGAACGTGGTCGGCTTCGTCGTGGACGAGTTCGCGGACGTGGTCCGGCAGATCGAGGCGAGCCCGCACGTCGCGTCGGCGGTGGACGGGTACGAGTTGAACGTGAGTTGCCCGAATACCAAGGCCGGCGGCATCGAGTTCGGGGCCGACGACACCGCGCTGTCGGCGCTCGTCACTCGGGTGCGGGCGGCGACGGCGCGGCCCCTGTTTGCCAAGCTCTCGCCGACCCTTCCGGACATCGGGCGCACGGCGGCGGTGGCGGTGCAGGCGGGGGCCGACGGCATCACCGTCGTCAACACGATTCCGGGGCTCGTTGTGGACGTCGAGCGGCGCCGGCCGGCGTTGGGCTTCGGGACGGGGGGCGTGAGCGGTGAGGCGCTGCTCCCGGTGGGCGTGCTGGCCACCTGGCGGGTGAGCCGGGCCGTCTCGGTGCCGGTGATCGGGCTGGGCGGCGTCCGGACTGCTGAGGATGCGCTCCAGTACATCATGGCGGGGGCGTCGCTCGTGGGGATCGGGACGGCCGCCCTTCGCAACCCCCGGCAACCGGCGCGGGTGGTACGTGAACTCGGCCGGTGGTGCGCCCGGCACGCCGTAACCGATCTGACCTCCCTCCGGGGGACGCTGGAATGGCCCGCATGACGACGCCCATCGTAGCGCTCGACGTCCCCAGCCTCGAGTCGGCCTTGGCGCTGGTGAATCGCCTGGACGGGCTGTGCAGCTTCTACAAGGTCGGCCTGGAACTGTTCACGGCCGAGGGCCCGGGCGTCATTCGCGCGCTGCGCGACCGCGGGGCCGACGTGTTCCTCGACCTCAAGCTGCACGACATTCCGAACACGGTGGCCAAGGCGGTGCTTCGTGCCAGCGCGCACGGGGCGCGGCTCCTGACCGTGCACGCGTCGGGCGGACGAGCGATGCTCGACGCGGCGCAACGGTCGGCGGCGGACGCCGGGGCCGGGGCCTGTCAGCTCCTGGCGGTCACCGTATTGACCTCGCTGGGCCGCGCCGGTCTGGCCGACGCCTGGGGACGGCCGGAGGATGGGGTGGACCTCGACGCGGAAGTGTTGCGTCTGGCGGGGACGGCAGCCGAGGCGGGACTCCACGGCGTGGTGTGCAGCGGACGGGAGGCGGGGGCGGTGCGCGATCGGTTGGGCGGGCGGCTCCAGACGCTGGTCCCGGGCGTTCGGCTGGCCGGCAGCGGGGCCAACGACCAGGCCCGAGTCGTGACGCCGGGGGAAGCCGCCGCCGCCGGGGCCCGCTATGTCGTGCTCGGTCGTACCGTGACGGCGGCATCTCACCCCCGCGAGGCCATGGAGCGGGTGCTGTCGGAACTCGCGGGAGCGCAGGTGAACGACCGGCGGTGACCGGGAGAACGGACGACGTGCCGGAGCGAGAAACCGAGCGTATGGCTCGCTTGCGCCAACTTATGGCCCCGGTTACTGTTAAGGTCTGGCTAGAAATTCGTCCGTATCTGTTTTCGACCGGTCTGGAGCTTCCGTGAAAGTACGCAGCAGCGTGAAGCCGATCTGCGAGCACTGCAAAGTGATCAAGCGGAACGGCGTGATCCGCATCATTTGCAAGCGCAACCCCAAGCATAAGCAGCGGCAGGGCTAATTCATGGCGCGTATCAGTGGCGTTGATCTCCCTCGCGACAAGAAGGTCGAGATCGGGTTGAGCTATATCTTCGGCATCGGGCGCAAGAGCGCCGCCGAGATCATTCAGAAGGCGGGCATCGAGGGATCGTTGCGCATCCGCGACCTCTCCGACGCCGACGTGAACAGGCTCCGGCAGGTGATCGAGCGCGAATACAAGGTCGAAGGCGCGCTCCGCACCGAAGTCGCGATGAACGTCAAGCGCCTCATGGACATCGGATCGTACCGCGGCATCCGGCACCGCCGCGGGCTGCCGGTGCGGGGACAGCGAACGCACACCAACGCGCGGACCAAGAAGGGACCGCGCCGCGCGATCGCGGGCAAGAAGAAGGTAACCAAGTAATCCTATGGCGACTGGCAAGAAGTCAAAGCGCGTCGTGGAGGCGGAAGGCATCGCCCACGTCAACGCGACCTTCAACAACACGATGATCACGATCACCGACGTGCACGGGAATGCCGTCTCCTGGGGCTCGTCGGGCAAGGCGGGCTTCAAGGGATCCAAGAAGAGCACGCCGTTCGCCGCCACGGTGGCGTCGGAGCAGTGCGCACGCGAAGCCCTGGGACTGGGTGTCAAGCGCGTGCACGTGCGCGTGCAGGGTCCCGGCAGCGGACGCGAGTCCGCCATTCAGGCGCTGGCTTCGGCCGGCCTGCAGGTCAAGTCGATCAAGGACGTGACGCCGATTCCGCACAACGGCTGCCGTCCGCCCAAGCGCCGGAGAGTCTGAGCCATGAGTCGGTATCTGGGAGCGAGCTGCAAGCTGTGTCGTCGCGAGGGGACCAAGCTCTTCCTCAAGGGCACCAAGTGCTTCACGGAGAAGTGCCCGGTCGAGCGGCGCCCGTACGCGCCTGGCCAGCACGGCCAGAGCACGGCCCGCCGGCGCAAGGCGTCGGAGTACTCCAAGCAGCTGCGCGAGAAGCAGAAGATCAAGCGGATGTACGGGCTCGGTGAGCAGCAGTTCCGGAACATCTTCCAGAAGGTGTCGAGCCTGCCCGGCATGACCGGCCACAACCTGCTCGCCACGCTGGAGAGCCGGCTCGACAATCTGGTGTATCGCATGGGCTTCGCGCCCAGCCGCAAGGCGGCGCGCCAGCTCATCCGGCACCGGCACATCGAGGTGAACGGGAAGACGGTGGACGTGGCCAGCTTCATTGCCCAGCCCGGGCAGGAGATCCGCGTCCGTGAGAAGTCGCGTGAGATCGTCGCCGTGCAGGCGGCACTGGAGCAGTCGGGTCGTGGCGGCTCGCTCTCCTGGCTCGCCATCGACAAGGAAACGTTCAGCGGCCGGATGCTGGAGCGCCCGACGCGCCCGAACATTCCGATCGCGGCGCAGGAACAGTTGGTCGTGGAGTTGTACTCGAAGTAACAGTGTGAGGCGGTGAAGCCGTGCATCACGCGCGGCGGCGTCCAGCCGGCCCGCCTCACCGATCGACCGCCTCACGGCCCCACGGGGCGGTGGGGCGGAACTGTGGAAGGGTCGGGACCCTAACTCCCATTCGAGCTTGCCGCGCGTTAGGGGCGGGGCAGGGCGATACCGGGGCATTCCGGTAAGACCAGGAAACCAACGCACATGGCAAATACGATCGAACTCCGCGGACTCGTCCGCCCGCAGCTCGTCGAATCGACGACGCGCGATGACAACCCGAACGTTGCCGAGTTCCGGCTGCAGCCGCTGGAGCGCGGGTTCGGACACACGCTCGGCAACGCGATGCGCCGGATGCTGCTCTCGTCGCTGCGCGGGTCCGCCGTGTGGGCGTTCCGCATTGACGGCGTGGTCCACGAGCACCAGACGATTTCGGGCGTGGTCGAGGATGTGCACCAGATCATTGGCAACCTCAAGACGCTCACCCTGATGCTGGACGAGGAAGTCGAGGAGGCGGTCGTCCACATCGCCAAGTCCAAGGCAGGCGTCGTGACCGCGGCCGACATCCAGTCGGCGAGCGGCGTGCGGGTCATTGATCCGTCGCACCACATCCTGACACTGCAGGATGACCGCGACCTGACGATGGACCTCTACGTCAACAAGGGCCGTGGCTACGTCCAAGCCGACCAGCACCCGCTCGATCGCGGTCGGCCGGTGGACCTCGTGCGCATCGATGCCATTTACAATCCGGTGCGCCGGGCCAACTTCCTGGTCGCCGAGACCCGCGTGGGGCAGCGCACCGACTACGATCGGCTCGCGCTTACGGTCGAGACGAACGGCACGATTTCGCCGGCCGAAGCGGTGAGCTACGCCGCCGCGCTGGCCCAGTCGCACTTCCAGTACTTCGTGGACTTCGGCTCGCACACGTCGGCGCCGCTGGGCCAGACCACCGAGTCGAGCGATGGCGATGCGGTCCGTCTGGCGCAGCTGCTCAAGACGCCGATCGACGATCTCGAACTCTCCGTGCGCTCGGTGAACTCGCTCAAGAACTCGAGCATCCGTTCGCTGGGCGACCTGGTGCGGCAGACCGAGAGCCAGATTCTGCAGGTGAAGAACTTCGGCAAGAAGTCGCTTCAGGAGATCGCCGATCTCCTCGAGCGTGAAGGACTGAATTTCGGGATGCGGTTCGAAGAGAACGGCGAGGGCGTGCGGGTCCTGGATTGGGGCACGCCGCCGAGCCGGGCCGCCGCGGCGGCGCCCGACGACATGGAGGAGTAGGCAATGCGGCATGCCAATGCCGGCCGGGCGCTGCGCCGGACCGGTGAACAGAAGCGCGCCCTGATGCGCAACCTCGCGACCTCGCTCATCGAGCAGGGCGCGATCGAAACGACCGAAGCGAAGGCCAAGGAACTCCGGCCCTTCGTCGAGAAGCTGATCACCAAGGCCAAGACGGGAACGCTGCACGCGCGGCGGCTGGCCGGACGTGACATTCAGAAGCGGGAAGCGGCGGACAAGCTGTTCCAGGAACTGGGACCGCGCTACGCCAAGCGGCCCGGCGGCTACACGCGCATTCTCAAGACCGGCCACCGCAAGGGTGACGGCGCCGAGATGGCGCGCATTGAACTGATCGAGGGCTGACCCATGGCCATCCAGAGAAACCGCTGCTACGTCTGCGACAAGGGCGTCGCGTTCGGCAACAACGTCTCGCACGCCAACAACAAGACCCGCCGGACCTGGAAGCCCAACCTTCAGGTCGTCCGCATCGTCGATGCCAAGGGCAAGGTCATCAAGGTCAAGGTCTGTATGCGGTGTCTGCATGCCGGCAAGGTCAAGCGGGCGCCTCGCGGGCAAGCTGCCTGACCGTGGCGTCATTCGGCCGCGATGAGGGGGAACCGCATTGCGGCTCCCCCTTTTTTTCGTCGAACACCCTGAAATGATGAAGTGCTGACGAGGATGTGCCACCTTACCGCCGCGCAGTCTCACCGCCTCACCCTCAGCTCCCGCGCCTCATGCCAACCGCGTTGATCTCCGGCATCACCGGGCAGGACGGCTCCTACCTGGCCGAGTTCCTCCTCGACAAGGGCTACCGGGTCATCGGCATCGTACGCCGCAGCTCGACGACGCCGTACGAACGCATTGCGCACCTCATCGATCGGGTGGAACTCGCTTCGGCCGATCTCCTCGATCAGACCTCACTCACGGATGTGATGAGCGAGTACGAGCCCGACGAGGTCTACAACCTCGCCGCGCAGAGCTTCGTCCAGACGTCATGGAGTCAGCCGGTGCTCACGGGCGAGTTTACCGCGCTCGGCGTCACGCGCATGCTCGAGGCCATGAAGAAGGCCGCGCCCAAGGCCCGGTTCTACCAGGCCAGTTCGAGTGAAATGTTCGGGAAGGTCGTGGAGTCGCCGCAGTCCGAGACCACCCCGTTCTATCCCCGCAGCCCGTACGGAGTGGCCAAGGTGTACGGTCACTGGATCACCGTGAACTACCGCGAGAGCTTCAACTTGTATGCGGTCTCGGGCATCCTGTTCAATCACGAGAGCCCGCGCCGCGGGCTGGAATTCGTGACGCGCAAGGTCACCGACGCGGCCGCGCGCATCAAGCTCGGGCTCGCCAACGAAGTGCGCCTGGGCAACCTCGACTCCCGGCGCGACTGGGGATTCGCCGGCGACTACGTGGACGCCATGTGGCGCATGCTGCAGTGCGACGCGCCCGACGACTTCGTGATCGGAACCGGATTGACCTGGTCGGTGCGTCAACTCTGCGACGCCGCGTTCAAGTGCGTGGGGCTGGACTACCGGGACTATGTGGTTCAGGATAAGCGCTTCTTCCGGCCCGCCGAGGTGGATCTGCTGGTGGCCGACCCCGGGAAGGCGCGGCGGGAGTTGGGTTGGCAGCCGAAAGTCGCCTTCGAGGAGTTGGTGGAGATGATGGTCCGGGCGGACATGGACCGCCACGCCCCACTCGGGCGGAAGTGACCGGACGCGCGCTCGTCACCGGCGGTGGGGGGTTCGTCGGCCAGTGGATCGCACGATCCCTGCTGGCCCAGGGGTGGGACGTCTATGCCGCCGGTGTGGGCGCGCCTGCGCCGGGGATCCTGACCGACGGCGAGCGGCGAGCCGTCCGATGGCTCTCGATGGACGTCCGGTCGCGCGCCGATGTGGTGGCGGCGCTCGACACCAGCCGGCCCGATGCGATCCTTCACCTGGCCGGCATCAGCTACCTGCCAAGCGCGGACGACGCGCCCGCAGATGCGTGGGCGGTGAACGTGGTCGGGGCGGTGACGCTGCTGGCCGAGGTCGGTCGCCGGCGGCACGCCGGTCGCCTGGACCCCCGCATCCTCGTGGCCGGGAGCGCGCAGCAGTATGGGCGGCACGACCCGAGCGAACTCCCCCTGTCGGAAGCGGCCGAACAGCGGCCACTGACGGTCTACGCCGCCTCCAAGGCGGCCCAGGAGATCGCGGCGCTGCAGGCCTTCCGGGCCGACGGGGTGCAGGTGATCGCCACCCGGAGCTTCAACCACTCCGGCGTCGGGCACGACGCGCACTTTCTGCTCCCGGCGCTGGTGAGTCGGGTGCTGGACCTACGCGCCCACGGGGGCGCGACCATCCGCATCGGAAACGGGGACACGATTCGCGACTATCTTCACGTGGCCGACGTGGTGGACGCCTATCTCGCCCTGCTCGAGCGGGGCACCCCGGGGGAGGCCTACAACGTCTGCAGCGGGGAGGGCGTGGGGGTGCGAGCGCTGACGGAACGCGTGCTGGAACGGGCAGGGGTGCAGGCCGATATTGCCACGGATCCTTCGCTCCAGCGGGCTACGGACGTGCCCGCGCTCATTGGAAGTCCTGAGAAGTTGGCCGGAGCCACCGGGTGGCGGCCCCGCCGCACCCGAGACGACATCATCGACGACTTGCTACATGCCGCGACGCACTGACATCCATCGCATTCTGGTCATCGGTTCCGGCCCGATCGTCATCGGGCAGGGAGCGGAATTTGACTACTCCGGCACGCAGGCCGCGAAGGCGCTGAAGGAGGAAGGTTACGAGGTCGTGCTGGTGAATTCGAATCCGGCCACGATCATGACCGATCCCGAGGTGGCCGACCGGACCTACATCGAGCCGGTCACGCCGGAGTACGTCGAGCTGATTATCGAGCGCGAACAGCCGGATGCGCTGCTGCCCACCATGGGCGGTCAGACGGCGCTGAACGTGGCGATGGCGTTGGCCGAGTCCGGCGTGCTGGAGCGGCACGGGGTGGAGTTGATCGGGGCCAAGGAGCGTGCGATCGCGATCGCCGAAGACCGGAAGCTGTTTGGCGAGGCGATGGCGCGCATCGGGCTGGCCGTAGCGAACGGCGGGATCGCAACGACGTTCGACGAAGCGCTGGCGATCGTCGAGGACACGGCGTTCCCGGCCATCATCCGACCGTCGTATACGCTGGGGGGCACCGGCGGCGGTATCGCGTACAACCGCGGTGAGTTCGAGGACATCGTGCGGCGCGGACTCGACGAGTCGCCCACCACGCAGGTGCTGATCGAACGCAGTCTGATCGGGTGGAAGGAATTCGAACTCGAGCTCATGCGCGACCACGCTGACAACGTGGTGATCGTCTGCTCCATCGAGAACCTCGATCCGATGGGCGTGCACACCGGCGACTCGATCACCGTCGCACCGGCAATGACGCTCACCGACCGCGAATACCAGCTGATGCGCGATGCCGCCGTGGCGATCATCCGCGAAGTCGGCGTGGAAGCCGGTGGCTGCAACATCCAGTTCGCGGTGAATCCACGCGACGGCGAGATGCTGGTGATCGAGATGAATCCGCGGGTGTCTCGCTCTTCGGCCCTCGCCTCCAAGGCCACGGGATTCCCGATCGCGCGCATCGGGGCCAAGCTCGCCGTGGGCTACCGGCTGGATGAGATCCCCAACGACATCACGAAGACGACGCCGGCGTCCTTCGAGCCGGTGCTCGACTACGTCGTCGTGAAGATTCCCCGCTTCGCGTTCGAGAAGTTCCCGGCGGCCAATCCGTATCTCACCACGCAGATGAAGTCGGTGGGCGAGGCGATGGCCATCGGGCGGACGTTCAAGGAAGCGCTGCAGAAGGGACTGCGCGCTCTCGAGACCGGGCGCCCCGGCTGGGCAGTGGCGGCGCGGCCGGTGGACGACCGCCTGCCGGACGAGAGTGAGGCGGCGCTCACCGGCGCGCTCCGGCAGCCGACGCCGGAGCGCATCTACCAGATAAAGCGCGCGCTGCTGCGCGGCATGACGGTGGACGAGGTGGCCGAGCTGACGGCGATCGACCCGTGGTTCCTGCAGCAGATGCAGGAGCTCGTGGAAGCCGAGCGCTGGTACGGGGCGCTCGGATCGGTGGGCGCGTTCGAAATGCGGCGCATGAAGCGCATGGGCTTCTCCGACCGGCAACTCGCCGGCCTGCGCGGTGAGACCGAGAACGCGGTGCGGGGCCACCGGTGGGCGTTGGGGGTCCGGCCGTCGTACAAGATGGTCGACACCTGCGCCGGCGAATTTCCGTCGTCCACGCCGTATCTCTACGGCTGCTACGACGAGGAGACGGAGGCGCCGCGCTCCGGGCGCCGGTCGGTGGTCATTCTCGGCAGCGGGCCGAACCGCATCGGCCAGGGCGTCGAGTTCGACTACTGCTGTGTGCGGGCGGCGATGGCGCTTCGCGAGCAGGGGGTCGAGACGATCATGATCAACTCGAATCCCGAGACCGTCTCCACGGACTTCGATACCTCGGACAAGTTGTACTTCGAGCCGCTGACGCTCGAGGACGTGCTCGAGATCGTGGAGCGCGAGCAGCCCGAGGGCGTGATCGTCCAGTTGGGAGGGCAGACGCCGCTGAAGCTCACGCGGCCGCTGGAGGCCGCCGGTGTGAAGATCCTCGGCACCTCCCCCGACGCGATCGACATCGCGGAAGACCGGCGGCGCTTCGAGAAGATCGCGCGCGAGGTGGGGCTCACGCAGCCGCCGAACGGCACCGCGACCAGTGTCGAGGAGGCGCTGGAGGCCGCCACTCGCATCGGCTACCCGGTGCTCGTCCGACCGTCGTACGTGCTCGGCGGACGCGCCATGCAGATCGTGTACGACGCGCCGTCGCTGGAGCACTACTTCGAGACCGCCGTCAACGTCTCAGAGGAACGCCCGGTGCTCATCGACCGGTTCCTCGAGGATGCGTTCGAAGTGGATGTCGACGCGATCTCCGACGGCACGCGGGTGGTGATCGGCGGCATCATGCAGCACATCGAAGATGCCGGCATCCACTCCGGCGATTCGGCGTGCGTGCTGCCGCCGTATCTGGTGACCGAGGAGGACATGGAGGTGATGCGCGAGCAGACGGCGGCGATGGCGCGCGCGCTCGGGGTGGTGGGGCTGATGAACGTCCAATACGCGATCAAGGATCACGTGGTGTACGTGCTGGAGGTGAATCCGCGGGCCAGCCGCACCATTCCCTTCGTGTCGAAGGCGATCGGCGTGCCGCTCGCCTCGCTGGCGGCCCGCGTGATGCTCGGCGAGACGCTCGACGCGATCGGGTTCACGGAGGAGATCGCACCGGCCTACGTTTCGGTGAAGGAGGCCGTCTTCCCGTTCACGAAGTTCCCGGGTACCGATCCGGTGCTCGGACCGGAGATGCGCTCCACGGGCGAGGTCATGGGCATCTCCGATTCGTTCGGGGCCAGCTTTGCCAAGGCGCAGTTGGCGGCCGGGAACGGGCTGCCGCTCGAGGGCACGATTCTCGTCACGGTGAACGACTCGGACAAGCCGACGGTGACGCCGATCGCACGGCGGTTCCAGGAGATGGGCTTCCGATTGCTGGCCACGGCCGGCACGGCACGCTACTTGCGCCAGCGGGGCATCGCGACCGATCCCGTGTTCAAGGTGCACGAGGGGCGGCCCAACTGTCACGACCTGATTCTCAACGGTGACGTGCAACTGCTGGTGAATACGCCGCTGGGCAAGCACGCCCAGGTGGACGACTACACGCTGCGACAGGCCGCCATTCGCAACCACGTGGCGTATACGACCACGATGTCGGCGGCAAGCGCGGCGAGTGACGCGATCCTCTCGCTCCGATCGCGGCGCCCGCGGGTCAAGTCGCTGCAGGAATGGCAGGCCGAACTCGGAGTGGAAGTATGAGCGACACGCTGTTCATTCACGAGTCCGCATACGTGGACGAGGGAGCCCAGGTGGGGCGCGGCACCAAGATCTGGCATTTCTGCCACGTCATGGGCGGCGCCGTGATCGGCGAGCGATGCAGTCTGGGGCAGAACGTGGTGGTGATGAACAGCGTGCAGATCGGCGACAACGTGAAGATTCAGAACAACGTCTCGGTCTACGAAGGGGTCGTGCTGGATGACGACGTGTTCTGCGGACCGTCGATGGTGTTCACCAACGTCATGAATCCACGCAGTCACGTCTCGCGCAAGCACGAGTACCGGACCACGCATGTGAGGCGGGGCGCCTCGATCGGCGCCAACGCGACCGTGGTCTGCGGTGTGACGCTGGGCGAGTATGCGTTCATCGGCGCTGGCGCGGTGGTCACCCGCGACGTGCCGGCGTACGCGTTGATCGCGGGCGTTCCCGGCCGGCGCATCGGGTGGATGTGTCAGTGCGGCGAACGGCTGCCGGAGAGCGGAGCGGGCCGCTGCGCGGCCTGCGGCACGACATACGAACGGCACGGCGATGGGATCCGGCCCGTCGCGGCCCCTGGCACGTGAGCTGCCTGCGATGACCGATCGGATCTTTGACGTCGCGCTCGTCGGGTGTGGGCGCATCAGCAAGAATCACTTCGACGCGATTGCCCAGACCGACGGCCTTCGGCTCTCGGCCGTCTGCGACGTGGAGGCGGAGCGGGCGCGGACCGCCGGCGAACTGCATGGGGTACCCTGGTTCACGTCGCTGGACGAGATGCTGCGGGTGGCGTCCGGGGACATCGTGGCCCTCTGCACTCCATCGGGCCTTCACGGCCCGCAGGGAGTCGTGGCGGCCCGGGCCGGGAAGCACGTCCTCAGCGAGAAGCCGATGGCCACCACGCTGCGGGCGGCCGACGATCTGGTCGAGGCCTGCGACGCCGCCGGGGTCCAGCTGTTCGTGGTCAAGCAGAACCGGCTCAACCCGCCCATCCAGCTCCTGCGCCGGGCCGTCGACAAGGGCCGGTTCGGGCGCATCTACATGGCGAACGTCACCGTCCGGTGGCAGCGGCCCCAGGAGTACTACGACGCCGCGCCCTGGCGGGGCACCTGGGAGTTCGACGGTGGCGCGATCATGAACCAGGCCTCGCACTACGTCGATCTGGTGCAGTGGCTGGTCGGCCCGGTCGAGAGCGTCGTCGCGAAGACCGCGACCCAGGCTCGGCAGATCGAGGCCGAAGACTCCGGGGCCGCCGTCCTCAAGTTCCGCTCGGGCGCCTTGGGCGTCATCGAGGTGAGCGTGCTCACATACCCGCGGAACCTCGAAGGATCGATCACCATCCTCGGGGAAAAGGGGTCGGTCAAGATCGGCGGCACGGCGGTGAACAAGGTCGAGCATTGGGCCTTTGCCGAGTACGACGACGATGACAAGCTCGTGGACTCGGTCAGCACCAGCCCACCCAACGTCTACGGTTTCGGGCATTTGGGGTACTACCAGAACGTGCTCGCCGTCCTGCGGGGCGAGGGCAAGCCGGACACCGATGGGCGGGCTGGCCGGAAGTCGCTGGAACTGATCCTTGCCATTTACGAATCGGCGAAGACCGGTGAGACGGTCCCGCTGCCGCTCAAGGGTGGAGCGGCCTGACGGACGGCTCGACCGTCGGACGGCGAGCCCGTGGCCGGCGCCGTACGGCCGGCAATTGACCTCGGCGTGCGGAACGGCGAAGTTTCAGTGGTGTTTGCACTTGCGCCACTTTCGAGAATCGAAATTCATGGCCCGCCTGGCGGGCATTTCCCCATCTGACGATGCGAGTTCCACTGCTTGACCTCGGGGCCCAGCACGCGGCGATCAAGGACGAGATCGTGAAGCCGCTGCTCGAGTTGGTCGATTCCCAGCTGTTCATCCTCGGCGCCCCGGTGGCGCGGCTCGAGCAGGAGGTCGCCGAGCTCTCGCACACCGCGTATGCCGTGGGGTGCGCCAGCGGTACGGACGCGTTGCTGCTGGCGCTCCGGGCCCTGGACGTCGGTCCGGGGGACGAAGTCATCACGACACCGTTCACGTTCTTCGCCACGGCGGGCACCATCCACAACGTCGGCGCGACCCCGGTATTCGTGGACATCGATCCCGACACGTTCAACGTCTCGGTGGATGCCATTGCCGCGGCGATCACGCCGCGTACGAAGGCGATCGTGCCCGTGGATCTGTTCGGCCAGATCGCGGCGATCGAGGCGATTCTCAACGTTGCCAAGGGTATCCCGGTGATCGAGGATGCCGCCCAGTCCATCGGCGCCCGGCGGATGATCGACGGCGAGTGGCGCATGGCGGGTGAGGTCGCGACGATCGGCACGTTCAGCTTCTTCCCGTCGAAGAACCTGGGTGGCTACGGCGACGGCGGCATGATGGTGACGCAGGACGAGGCGCTGGCCGAACGGCTGAAGCGCCTGCGGATGCACGGCGGGTCGCGACAGTACTTCCACGACGAGGTCGGGTTCAACAGTCGGCTCGACGCACTGCAGGCCGTCGTCCTGTCGGCCAAGCTGCCGCACCTGGCCGCCTGGAGTGCCAAGCGTCGTCAGAACGCCGCGTACTACACCCGGGCGCTCGCTGACGTCGCAGAGGTGAAGTCCCCGACAGTGGCGCCGGGGAACGAGTCGATCTTCAACCAGTACACCATTCGCGCCCAACGCCGGGACGAACTGCAAGCGGACCTGAAAGCCAAGGGAATCGGTACTTCGGTGTACTATCCCCTGCCGCTGCACCTGCAGCCGTGCTTCGCGTATCTGGGCTATCAGGCCGGCGCATGTCCGGTGTCCGAGCAGGCGGCCCACGAGGTCTTGTCGCTTCCGATCTATCCGGAGCTGACGAACGGACAGTTGGACGAAGTCGTGGCGGCGGTCAAATCCTTCTACGGGCACTAATCCAAATGTCAAAACGCGCGTTGTTGGACAAGATCGAGCGGCGTGAAGCCGTGGTGGGGATCATCGGCCTGGGATACGTCGGCCTCCCGCTGGCGATCGAGTTCGCGAAGGCAGGGATGCACGTGGTCGGGTACGACGTGAGCGAGCGCGTGGTGGCGCTGCTCAATCGCGGGGAATCACATATCCAGGACGTCCCCGCGGCGGACGTGGCGGCGATGGTGAAATCGGGGATGTTCGTCGCGACGATGGACGAGAACCGGTTGGGCGACGTGGACGCGATTTCCATCGCCGTGCCGACGCCGCTCGTGAAGACGCGCGATCCGGATATGAGCTACGTGCTGTCGGCGGCGGAGACGATCGGGCGGCACGTCCGGAAGGGCCAGGTCGTGGTTCTCGAGAGCACGACGTATCCGGGCACGACGCGCGAGCTCCTGAAGCCGGTCCTCGAGCGCAGCGGCCTGGTGGTGGGCGAGGACGTGTTCCTCGCCTTCAGCCCGGAGCGCGTGGATCCCGGAAATCCGCGGTTCCACACCACCAACACGCCCAAGGTGGTGGGCGGCGTGACGGCGGCGTGCAGCGAAGTGGCGGCGGCGCTCTACCGCGTCTGCATCGAAACGGTGGTCGAGGTGTCGAGTGCCGAGACGGCGGAATTAACGAAGCTGCTCGAGAACACCTTCCGCTCGGTCAACATCGGCCTGGCCAACGAAATGGCGATCGTCTGCGACAAGCTGGGCGTGGATGTGTGGGAGGTCATCGAGGCGGCGGCGACCAAGCCATTCGGATTCATGAAGTTCACGCCCGGCCCGGGAATCGGCGGGCACTGTATTCCGCTCGATCCGCACTACCTGGCGTGGAAGATGCGGACGCTCAACTACAAGACGCGGTTCATCGATCTGGCGAGCGAGATCAACAGCCAGATGCCGGCGTTCGTGGTGGAGAAGGTCGCGCAGGCGCTGAACGATCGCCGGAAGGCGGTGAACGGCAGCCGCATCCTGGTGCTCGGGGTGGCGTACAAGAAGGACATCGACGATGTGCGCGAAAGCCCCGCGCTGGACGTGATCCGCCTGCTGCAGGCGCACGGGGCCGAGGTGGTGTTCCACGATCCGCACATCAAGATGGTGCGCGACGACGACGACCATGAGATGTTTGGTGTGCCGCTGACCGAGCAGGAGTTGGATGCGGCCGACGCGGTGGTGATCGTCACCGATCACAGCTCGGTGGACTACCAGTGGCTGGTCGACCACACGGACTTGGTCGTGGATTCGCGCAACGCCACGGTGCGTACCCGTCCTTCGCGGGCGCGCGTGCTCTCGCTGGCCACGGTGCGCGAGCCGGACGAACCGGCGGCCACCGGTGCCTGACGCACCGGCGACGGACGCCCAGCTTACAGGAATGGTATGAACATCACGGTGGTCGGAACGGGATACGTGGGGCTCGTCGTCGGCGCGTGTCTGGCTGAGACGGGCAATGCGGTGCGGTGCGCCGACCTGGACGCCGGAAAGGTGGAACGGCTGACGCGGAACGTCCTGCCGATCTACGAGCCGGGACTCGATGCGTACGTGGCGCGGAACCAACAGGCCGGCCGGCTGCGATTCGGCGCGGACGTGGGCGCCAGCATCGCCGATGCGGATGTGGTGTTCATCGCCGTCGGCACGCCGCCCGATGAGGACGGCTCCGCCGATCTGCGCCACGTCCTCGACGTGGCGACGCAGATCGGTAAGCACATGACCCGGGAACTGGTGGTGGTCACCAAGTCGACGGTTCCCGTGGGCACGGCGGCCAAGGTCTCCGCAGCCATCGCCGCCAACGCCACGCTACCGTATCACATCTGCAGCAACCCGGAGTTCCTGAAGGAAGGCGCGGCGGTGGACGACTTCATGAAGCCCGATCGCGTCGTGATCGGCGTCGACACCGACCACGCGCGAAGCGTGATGGCGGAGTTGTACGCGCCGTTCGTCCGTACCGGGAAGCCGATCATCTTCATGGACATCCCCTCGGCCGAGATGACGAAGTACGCGGCCAACGCCATGCTTGCGACGCGCATCTCGTTCATGAACGAGATTGCGAATCTGTGCGAGCGGGTCGGGGCCAACGTGGACCTCGTGCGCAAGGGCATCGGGAGCGACGACCGGATCGGACCGGCGTTCCTCTTCCCGGGGCCTGGCTACGGTGGCTCGTGCTTCCCCAAGGACGTGAAGGCGCTCGTCCGCACCGGACACGACTTCGAGGCGCCGCTGGCAATTCTCGAAGCGGTGGAGCAGGTGAACGACCGGCAGAAGCACCGGCTGTTCGAGAAGCTGGCGGCGATGTTGGGAGACGATCTGCGCGGCGCCCACGTGGCGGTGTGGGGCCTGGCGTTCAAGCCCAATACTGACGACATGCGGGAGGCGCCGGCGCTGGTGCTGATCGAGGCCCTGCTCGACGCCGGCGTCACCGTCACGGCGCACGACCCGGTAGCCATGGACGAAGCGCGGCGCCGGATCGGCGACCGCATCGGATATGCCGAGAACGGCTACGCGGCGCTCGACGGGTGCGACGCGCTGGTTGTCGTCACCGACTGGAACGAGTATCGCCATCCCGACTTCGCCCGGATCAAGCAGGCGCTCCGGCGGCCGATCGTCGTCGATGGGCGGAATCTGTACGACTCCGCCAAGATGCTCGCCCAGGGGTTCTCGTACGCGTCGATCGGCCGGGCGGCGGCACCGTGAGAGTCGTCATCACCGGAGCCGCCGGCTTCCTGGGCTCGCATCTCTGCGACCGATTTCTCGCCGACGGCCACACCGTGGTCGGCATCGACAACTTCATCACGGGACACCCTGACAACATCGCTCATCTGATCGGCAATGACCGGTTCTCGATCATCCGTCACGACGTGTCGACGTACGTGTACGTGCCGGGGGACGTGGATGGGGTGCTGCACTTCGCGTCGCCGGCGAGTCCGGTGGACTATCTGGAACTCCCGATCCAGACGCTGAAGGTCGGGTCGTTGGGCACGCACAATGCCCTGGGATTGGCCAAGGCCAAAGGCGCGCGATTCCTCATCGCCTCGACGTCGGAGGTGTACGGCGACCCGCTCGAGCATCCCCAGAAGGAGACGTACTGGGGCAACGTGAACCCGGTGGGCCCCCGCGGTGTCTATGATGAGGCGAAACGCTTCGCCGAAGCGATCACCATGGCGTACCACACGTACCACGGACTGGACACCCGCATCGTCCGAATCTTCAATACGTACGGCCCGCGCATGCGGCCGCGCGATGGGCGTGTCGTCTCCAACTTCATCGTCCAGGCGCTGAACCGGGAGCCGATCACGATCTACGGGGAAGGCCGGCAGACGCGCAGCTTCTGCTATGTGTCGGACGAGGTCGAGGGCATCTTTCGACTGTTCATGCGCGGCGACCACCAGCCGACGAACGTCGGGAATCCCACCGAGTATACCGTGACCCAGCTGGCGGAGTTGGTGGTCGAGCTGACCGGGAGCCCGGCGCCGATCGAGCATCGCCCGCTCCCCCAGGACGACCCGCGGCTGCGCCAGCCCGACATCACGCGCGCCCGCACGATGCTCCAGTGGGAACCGAACGTCACCCTGCGCGAGGGGCTGTCGCGTACCATCGAGTATTTTCGCGGGCTGGTGGGGACGACGCGGATGGCGCCGCGTGAGCCACGGCCGTCCGGGAAAACCGGGGCGTGAGGATGCCGTCCGGCCTCATGGCCCGTTATGTTTCTCAGCTTATGCATCGACAGACCCGCGGACTTGTGGCGGCGCTGGCGCTGGGGCTCGCCGCCGCGGCCTGCCGGCCGGCCTTCGTCGTCACGAAGTTCCCCACCAACGAAGCCCTGTACAAGGCGTCACTCACCGAGTTCCGCAAGCATCACTGGGAGAACGCGGTCTCGGGATTCGACAAGCTGACGCTCGATCTCGGGATCCGCGACACGCTGCTCGTCCCGTCGTACTGGTACCTGGGCATGGCCCACCTGCGCCAGGGAGAGGACCTGTTGGCGGCGCAGGCCTTCTCGCGCCTCGTGGAATCGTTCCCCGACGATTCGCTGGCCTCGCACGCGGATCTGGCGGCGGGACGGGCCTACCAATCCCTGTGGCATAACCCGTCGCTCGACGAGACCTACGGCCTGACGGCGATGCAGACCTACACGATGCTGCTGCAGCTCTACGCGCAGACGGACTCCGCCGTGGCGGACTCGGCTCGGACGCAGATTGCCAAGCTCAACGAGTGGTTCGCGACCAAGGACTTCGACACCGGCATGTTCTACTTCCGGAACGACGCCTGGGACTCGGCCATCCTGTATTTCAAGGACGTCGTGAGCAAATGGCCGGAGACCGATCACGGCCGGCGGGCCATGCTGCGGCTGGCCGAATCGTACCACAAGATCCACTATGCCGAGGACCTGGCCGACATCTGCACGCAGATGCGGTCGTTGTACCCGAACGACGGCAAGGTCCGGGACGCCTGCCGCGGCGTGAAGGCACCGGCCGACACCTCGAAGGCGCCCGGCGCGCCGGCCCCGGGCCCGATCCCCTGAGCCATGCGGCTCGGCATCTTCGGGGGCAGCTTCGACCCGCCGCACGTCGGGCACCTGTTGGAGGCCAGTGACGCCTACGACGAATTGGGGCTCGATCGGCTGATCTTCGTCCCGACGGCGGCCCAGCCCCTCAAGCAGGGGCAACTCGTGGCCTCGCCGGAGCAGCGGCTGGCCATGACGCACTACGCGATCGATGGCGACCCGCGATTTTCGGTCTCGGCGGTCGAAATCGAGCGAAAGGGATTATCTTACACGGTTGACACGCTGACAACGTTTGCGGAACGGTATCCGGATGCGGAGCGGTTCTTCCTCATCGGGGCCGACGCCTTCTCCACCTTCCCGCAGTGGCGGGAACCGGCGCGGATCGCGTCGCTCGCCCGGATCGCGGTGATGCAGCGGACCGGAGATGACGCCGTGGCGGTGCCCCCGGGCATCGGGGCGGCGGCCGTCCTCCGGCTGCACACACGACGGGTGGACGTCTCGGCGACCGAGATCCGGGCGCGGGTCCAGCAGGGCCGACCGATTCGTGGATTCGTCGCAGCTGCCGTGGCGGACTTCATCGCCACGGCTGGGTTGTATCGACAGGGGACTGCATGATCAAGGGAATGATCTCGGCGGTGATTGGCAATCGTCACGACCGGGAGCGCAAGCGAATCCAGCCGATCGTCGACGCCATCAACGAGCACGACGAGCGGCTGAGCCACGTCTCGGATGACGAGATCCGCGCCCAGACACAGAAGTTCCGCGACGTCATTCGCGAGCGGACGCGGGAGCTCGAAGCGAAGATCGCCGAGTTGCGTGAGCAGAAGCGGATGGCCGTCGACTCCGAGGAGCGCGAGCGCATCGATCGGGAACTGGGCGGGGCCGATGGCACCAGCGGCATGGAGGGGAAGCTGCGCGAGACCACGGCCGAGGTGCTCGACGAACTCCTCCCCGAAGCGTTCGCGACCGTCCGGGCCGCGTGCCGGCGACTGCTCGGGACGAAGGTCATGGTGACGGGACACGAGATCGAATGGAACATGGTGCCGTACGACGTCCAGCTCATGGGTGGCATCGAACTGCACCTCGGTCGCATCGCGGAGATGGCAACCGGTGAAGGCAAGACCCTCGTCGCCACCCTCCCGCTGTATCTCAATGCGTTGCCGGGCAAGGGCTCCCACCTGGTCACCGTGAACTCGTATCTGGCGCGCCGCGACGCGCAGTGGATGGGGCACGTCTACCAGTACCTGGGACTCACGGTCGGCTGCCTCGACGACACCGAGCCGGGCACTCCCGAGCGTCGCGACATCTACCACTGCGACATCACCTACGGCACCAACAACGAATTCGGCTTCGACTACCTGCGCGACAACATGGTCGTGCAGCTCGACCAACGCGTGCAACGCCCCCACATCTACGCCATCGTCGACGAGGTGGATTCGGTCCTGATCGACGAAGCCCGGACCCCGCTCATCATCTCCGGCCCCGTGGGCAACGAGAACGACGGCCGGTATTTCGAACACAACGCCGCCGTGGGACGCCTCGCCCGCAAGCAGACCGAACTCGTCAATGGGCTCGTGGGCGAGGCGGAGCGCGATCTCCAGAAGGACGATACGGCTGCTGCCGGCATGAAGCTGTACAAGGCCCAACTCGGCGGTCCCAAGAACAAGCGGCTGCTCAAGGTGCTGCAGGAGACCGGCAACAAGCAACTCGTCCAGCGCATGGAGTTGGACTACATCGCCGACCGGCGGCTCCCGGCTTCCAAGCAGCGATACCGCGAACTCGAGGAAGACCTGCTGTTCGTGCTCGACGAGAAGGGCCACTCGGTCCACCTCACCGATCGCGGCGTCGACTTCCTCTCGCCGAACGACCACGAAGCGTTCATCATGCCCGATATCTCGGAGCAGACGCACGCGGTGGACCACGACACCTCCTTGTCGCCGGAAGCCCGGCTCGAGATGCGCCGCCAGCTCGAGATCGACTTCGCGACGAAGAGCGAGAAGCTGAACATCATCCACCAGCTGCTCCGGGCCCACGGCCTGTACGAGCGCGACGTCAACTACGTCGTCCAGGACGGCGAGGTGCTGATCGTCGACGAGTTCACGGGCCGTACCATGCCCGGGCGCCGGTGGTCGGAGGGCCTGCACCAGGCGGTGGAGGCGAAGGAAGGCGTGCACGTGAAGGGGGAGACGCAGACCCTCGCCACGATCACGATCCAGAACTACTTCCGCATGTACGACAAGCTGGCTGGCATGACCGGTACGGCGGAAACCGAAGAGCGCGAGTTCTTCGAGATCTACAAGCTCGAGGTCTCGGTCGTCCCGACGAACAAGCCGGTGATCCGGGACGACCGGCACGACCTGGTCTACAAGACGCGGCGCGAGAAGTACAACGCCATCGTCGAGGAGACGCGGCGGCTGCACAACCTCGGCTACCCGGTCCTGATCGGGACGACGAGCGTCGACGCCTCGGAAACGCTGGCCAAGTTGTTCCAGCGGGGCGGCATCGTGCACAATGTGCTCAATGCGAAGTACCACCAGCGCGAAGCCGAGATCGTCGCCGGCGCCGGCCAGCCCGGCGCCGTGACCATCGCCACGAACATGGCCGGGCGCGGCACCGACATCAAACTCGGCCCCGGGGTCACCGTCGCAAAAGCGTCCACGGTCAAGGATCTCAACGGCAAGGACACCGAGATCGAGGAGATCGGCGGCCTCCACATCATTGGCTCCGAGCGCCACGAATCGCGGCGCATCGACCGCCAGCTTCGCGGCCGCGCGGGCCGCCAGGGTGATCCGGGCTCGTCGCAGTTCTTCCTCTCGCTGGAAGATGACCTGATGCGGCTGTTCGGCTCCGACCGCATTGCCAAGCTGATGGACCGCCTGGGCGCGCAGGACGGCGAGGTGCTCACGCACCCGCTCATCACCCGTTCCATCGAGCAGGCGCAGAAGCGCGTCGAACTCCAGCACTTCCAGTCGCGCAAGCGGCTGCTCGAGTACGACGACGTGATGAACCAGCAACGTGAGGTCATCTACTCGCTGCGCACGTTCGCGCTCGAGGGCGGCGAGGAGTTGAAGGGAGAAGGCCTCCGCATGATGGAGCGGGCGCTCGGGACCCGGGTCGAGACCGCCCTCTCTGAGTACGAGCGCGCCGAGGATTGGGACATCCCGCTGATCCAGCAGGATCTGTTGATGCACTACCTGCTGTCGGTGCCGGAGTTGGATACGCCGGACCTGCGGCCGGTCACGGTGTTCGACGCCGCCGAGGCGGCGGTGAACGCGGGTCGTCGGGCCTACGCCGCGAAGCTGGAGAGCCTGAATCAGTACAAGGACGAACAGGGGGGCTTCGCCGACCGGCTGCTGGCGCTGGTCATGCTGAACGTGCTCGACGAGAAGTGGAAGGACCATCTCTACGATCTCGACCAGCTGCGCAACTCGATCCACTACCGGTCGTGGGGCCAGAAGGACCCGCTCATCGAGTACAAGGAAGAAGCGTACGTGATGTTCGTGGATCTGATGAACGACATCTACACGACCTTTGCCGAGCGGTTCCTGCGCGCCCAGATCACGTTCACGCCGGCCGCCGGCAGCCCGCCGCCGGCCACGCGCCAGGCGCCTACCAAGCGCTACAACGCCCTGGGCGTGCTCGAGGACGTCCCTGAGGACGAGGGAGCCGGGGAAGCGGCCGGGGATGGCGTTGGGGCCACGGCACCGCCCGTCGCCGTCGCCGAACCGGTGCCCGCGCGCCGCGAGGCGGTGGTCGTCGGCGCCGGGCGCCCGCGGTCGCTGAACCAACCGGAGCCGGGCAGTGGTGGCGGCGGGGACTGGTCCAACGTCGGGCGCAACGATCCGTGCCCGTGCGGCTCCGGCAAGAAGTTCAAGAAGTGCCACGGGGCTGCGGCCTGACCTGATTCGTCGCGCCGCGGCGTCTCGTGCGCGGCGGCCGGCCTCTGCCGCAGGAAGCGCCACGACCGGCAGTGTTTTGGTGGCGACACCCCGGGACCCGCGATGCATCCTTCGACCCGGCAACGGCTTCCGTTGCCCCCGGTCGGAGGACCCGCCACATGTCTAGCCAGTCAAGGGCTCGTGCGCTAACTATTCATGAGTTGCCCCGGTCGGAGCGCCCACGGGAGCGGCTGCTCGATCTGGGGGCACGGGCGCTCTCGTCAGCCGAACTGCTGGCCATCGTCCTCGGGTCTGGTGGGGCGGGCCGATCGGCGTTGCGGCTCGGCGAAGAAGTGCTGGCCGCGGCCGGTGGCTCGTTGCGTCGGATGACCATGCAGCCGGTGGCGGCGCTTCGGACGGTCGATGGGGTAGGACGGGTGCGCGCAGTGACGATCCATGCGTCGCTCGAACTGGGCCGCCGGATGGCGGCCGAAGCGCGGGAGGATGGGGCGCCCGTGCGATCGCCCCGGGATGTCGTGGCGCTGTTTGCCCCGCGGTTGGAAGACCTGCCGGTCGAGGAGTTTCATGTGGCGGTACTGGATGCCCAGCATCGGTTGGAACGGGACGTGACGGTCACGCGCGGGATTCTGAATTCCTCGCTCGTGCATCCGCGGGAGGTGTTCCGCGAGGCGATCGCGGAACGCGCCGCGTCGGTCGTCCTCGTGCACAACCATCCGAGCGGTGATCCGATGCCGTCGCCGGATGACCGGGCCGTGACCGACCAACTAGTGGCCGCCGGTCGACTGCTCGACATCCCGGTGCACGACCACATCATCATCGGGCGCGGCCGCTACACGAGCTTTGCCGAGGCGGGGCTGCTGTGACGGCCACCGCGCTGCGCGAGGTGATCCCCGGCTGGCCCGACGGCGAGGCCCCGGCCCACGAGCGGCTCGACCGCGACCTGTTGGCGCACGCCTACCAGTTCAGCGCCGAGGCGCACGCCGGCCAGGTGCGGAATTCGGGCGAGCCGTACGTCACGCACTGCGTGGAGGTGGCGAAGATTCTCGCCGACCTGCAGCTCGATTCGGCGACAGTGGCGAGCGGTCTCATCCACGACGTGGTCGAGGACACCAAGATGACGGTGGCCGACGTCGAGCGGGAGTTCGGGACCGAGGTGGCGGGCATCGTCGACGGGCTGACGAAGATCGCCAAGCTCCCGACGGGCGCCTCGACGCAGGAGCGCCAGGTCGAGAACTACCGCAAGCTGCTGCTCTCGATCGCCAAGGACGCGCGGGTGATCATCATCAAGCTCGCCGACCGGCTCCACAACATGCGCACGCTGGAGTGGCTGCCCCCGGAGAAGCGCCGCCGTATCGCGCAGGAAACGCGCGACCTGTACGCCCCCCTCGCGCACCGCTTCGGCATGGCGAAGATGCGGTGGGAACTCGAGGACCTCGCGTTCAAGCACCTTGAACCCGAGGGATACAAGACGCTGGCCAAGAAGGTCGCGCAGAAGCGCGAGGAGCGTGAGCAACTCATCAGACAGTTCAAGGAACCGCTCGAACGCGCCCTGGCCGGCGCCGGCATCGCCGAAGCCGAAGTCACGGGGCGGCCCAAACACCTGTGGTCGATCTACAAGAAGATGACGCAGCGGCAGAAGCCGTACGAGGAGATCTACGACCTGCTCGCCATCCGCGTGCTCGTGAACACCGTGCCCGAGTGCTATCACGCCCTCGGCATCATCCACGATGGCTGGACGCCCGTGCAGGAGCGGATCAAGGACTACATCGCCCAGCCGAAATCGAACGGGTACCAATCGCTCCACACCACGGTCTTCGGGCCCGGCCGCCAGCTGTACGAAGTACAGATCCGGACCCGCGACATGCACCGCACCGCCGACTTCGGCATCGCCGCGCACTGGCTGTACAAGGAAGACGCCAAGAGCGCCGACGAACTCGACCGGCACCTCACCTGGTTCCGCCAGATCCTGGAGCTCCAACTCGACGCCAAGACGCCGGACGAATTCCTGGAGTTCCTGAAGCTCGATCTGTACCAGGACGAGATCTTCGTGTTCACGCCGACGGGGCACGTGATCCAGCTTCCCAAGGGCGCGACGCCGATCGACTTCGCGTTTGCCGTGCATACGGAGATCGGGCTGCACTGCGCCGGAGCGCGGGTGAACGGGCGCATCGCCCCGCTGTCGCGAGCGCTGCGCAACTCGGAGACCGTCGAGATCATCACCTCGAACGCCGCGCGCCCGACCCGCGACTGGCTCGCCCACGTGAACACCGGTCGGGCTCGGCACAAGATCCGGCAGGTGCTCAAGCGCGACGCGCAACAGTCGGCCACGAAGTTGGGGCAGGACATCCTCGACCGCGAGATCAAGCGCCGTCGGCTCTCGCGGCCGTCCAGCGAGCAACTGGCGCGTGCAGTCAAGGCGCTGAACCTCAATGACGAGACCCACCTGCTGGCGTCGATCGGCCAGGGGGACATCCAGATCGCCGCCGCGCTCAAGCAGATCTTCCCCGAACTCGAGGGGACGGAGGCGACCAAGCCAAGCGCCATCGAGCGGCTGGTCGATCGAATGCGCGGGCCGAAGGGCGTGCGCATCCAGGGCGTGGACGGCATCATGGTGCGCTACGCGCAGTGCTGCCAGCCGGTGCCCGGCGATCCGGTGGTCGGCTACGTGACCCGGGGACGTGGCGTCAGCATCCACCGCGGCGACTGTCCCAACCTGCTCCTGCTGGCGCACGAGCCGGAACGACGGCTGGAGATCGATTGGCAGGGGGCGGAAGGCGAGCGCTTCGTCGTGCGTCTGGCCCTGGAGGGTGTGGACCGCCGCGGGATGTACGCCGACGTCACGACGGCGGTCACGTCGACCGGCACGGAGATCCGGAGCCTCGACCTGCGCACCACCGACGGCAAGGTCCTGGGCTCGGTGGTGGTCGAGGTGGAGAACCTGACCCGCCTGCAGAAGATCGTGAAGGCGATGCGCCGCGTGAAAGGCATCAGCGAAGTCGCGCGGCGGGAGCGGATTCCAGCGGACGACTGAAATCCCAGTCGGTAGTGAACCGTACGCAATAGGCGGTTGACTGCCGACTCCGCCCGCAATCCCACGGCTTCCCGAAGAAACGCCGAAATGCTAGATTGAGGGTCCATGTCCGCCGACTTCGACCTCCAGAGCCCGTTTGCGCCCGCTGGCGACCAGCCCAAGGCGATCGTCGAGCTGTCGGCCGGCCTCGCCCGGGGCGACCGCTTCCAGACGCTGCTCGGCGTGACCGGGTCGGGCAAGACGATGACCGTCGCCAACGTGATTCGCGATTTCGGCCGGCCGACGCTCGTCCTCTCCCACAACAAGACGCTCGCGGCCCAGCTCTACGGTGAGTTGAAGAGCTTCTTTCCGCATAACGCGGTCGAGTACTTCATCTCGTACTACGACTACTACCAGCCGGAAGCGTACGTGCCGACCACGGACACGTACATCGAGAAGGATGCCTCCATCAACGAGGACATCGACCGCCTGCGGCTGCGCGCGACCTCCAGCCTGATGGAGCGCCAGGACGTGATCATCGTGGCCACGGTCTCGGCGATCTACGGCCTCGGCGACCCGGTGCAGTACCGGGAGCAGATGCTCACGCTGACCACGGGACAGCGGATTGCCCGCGACGACATCCTGCGGGCGCTCGTGAAGATTCAGTATCACCGCAACGACGTCGCCTTCGACCGGGGCACGTTCCGGGTGCGTGGCGATACGGTGGAGGTCCTCCCGGCGTACGAGGAGCAGGGGGTACGCGTCGAGATGTGGGGCGACGAGATCGAGCGGATCTCGAAGATCGATGCGCTCACCGGCGAGACGATCGCGGTGCTGGAACGGGCGGCGGTCTACCCCGCCAAGCATTTCGTCACGCAGCGGGCGACGCTCGAGCGCGCCGTGGGGCGAATCCGCGTGGAACTGGCGGAGCGGCTGGCCGTGCTCCGCGAGGCGGGGAAGCTGCTGGAGGCGCAGCGGCTGGAGTCCCGGACGAACTTCGATATCGAGATGATGCTCGAGATCGGA
Source organism: uncultured Gemmatimonadaceae bacterium (assembly GCA_963781765.1). GTDB lineage: Bacteria > Gemmatimonadota > Gemmatimonadetes > Gemmatimonadales > Gemmatimonadaceae > JAGWRI01. Next base: position 107,512 of record CAWAHC010000016.1, on the reverse strand, counting down.
ACCTGCGCGGGCATCGAGAACTACTCGCGGCATCTCGCCGGACGCGCCGAGGGGGAACGCCCGGCCTGCCTGTTCGACTACTTCCCCGACGACTTCCTCGTCGTGGTCGACGAATCGCACGTGTCGCTCCCGCAGATCGGCGGGATGTTCAATGGCGACCGGGCCCGCAAGCTGACGCTGGTCGACTACGGGTTCCGACTGCCCAGTGCGCTCGATAACCGGCCGCTGATGTTCGACGAATTCCTGTCGCTCACGCCGAAGGCGTTGTTCGTATCGGCCACGCCGGGCGACCTCGAGTTGCGGCTCTCCGACGGCGTCGTGGTCGAGCAGATCATCCGCCCGACGGGGTTGCTGGATCCGGAGATCGAAGTGCGGCCGGTCCGCGGCCAGGTGGACGATCTGCTCAACGAGATTCGGGTTCGGGAGCGGCGCGGCGAGCGTGTGCTGGTGACCACCCTGACCAAGCGCATGTCGGAGGACCTCACCGACTACCTGCAGCAGGTGGGCGTCCGGGTGCGGTACATGCATTCGGACATCGACGCGATCGAGCGGATGGAGATCATCCGCGGACTTCGCCTGGGCGAGTTCGACGTGCTCGTCGGGATCAACCTCCTGCGCGAGGGGCTCGACCTGCCGGAGGTTTCGCTCGTCGCCATCCTCGATGCCGATCAGGAGGGATTCCTCCGCAGCGATCGGTCGTTGATCCAGACCGTGGGACGCGCGGCCCGGCACGCGTCGGGCCGGGCGATCTTCTACGCGAACCGGGTCACGGGCTCGATGCAGCGCTGCCTCGACGAGACGGCGCGGCGCCGGGAACTGCAGATGGCGTACAACGTGGAGCACGGCATCACGCCGCAGTCGGTCGTGAAGAGCATCGATCAGGTGCGCTTCAGCACGCGGGTGGCGGACGCGCGGGCGCCGCGTGACGACCAACGGAAGGTGGCGGAGCCGGAGAGCGGCTACGACGTCATGGAGCCGGCCGCGCTGGAGGCGATGCTCGAGGAACAGATGCGCACGGCTTCCAAGGACATGGACTTCGAACTGGCCGCCCAACTACGCGATCAGCTGTTCGAAGTGCGGGCACGCCGGTCGCGGCAGGCGGCGGGTGCCTCGGCATCGACGGCGCACCCGCGCGGCCGCCGCGCCGCACGCTGAGCATCGCGTGGCACCAACGCACGGGGTTTCGGAGGGACTTCGGCTCACCGAAGCCGAACTGACCGCCTGGGGCGAGCGATTCGGACGGACGTGTCGCGCACCGCTGGTCGTGGCGCTCGATGGGGAATTGGGGGCGGGGAAGACGACGCTCGCGCGCGCCGTTTGCCGGGGATTCGGTGTGACGGAGCAGGTGACGAGCCCGACGTTCGCCCTCGTCCACCAGTACGAGGCGCCCGACGCCCCCGTCTACCACCTGGACCTTTACCGGCTTTCGGGGCCGCGCGACCTCAGCAATCTCGGATGGGACGACATCATGACCGACCGCGCGCTGGTGCTGGTGGAGTGGCCCGATCGGGCGGCCGGCCGCCTCCCGGCGTCGGTCGTGCGGCTGTCGCTCTCGCACGACGCGGGCGCGCCGGACGTGCGCGTGCTGCACGTCGAGGGGACGCCGACGGGGGCCGAGGGATGAATATCCTCGCGCTCGATGCCTCGACCTATACCGGCACGGTCGCCATACTCCGCGACGGAGCCGTGGCGGCGGCGGCCGAGACGGCGATGCGCGGCGCCCGAGTAGAGCGGCTGATGCCGGCCGTGTCGGAGGCGCTGCGGACCGCCGGGCTCTCGACCGACGCGCTCGATGTGGTGGTGTGTGGCGCGGGCCCGGGGAGCTTCACCAGCCTTCGCATCGCGGCCTCCATCGCCAAGGGAATTGCGTTTGGGGGCTCGGTGCCGCTGCGCGCCGTCTCGTCGCTGGTGCTGATGGTGGCCGGGCTGGACCCGCTTCCCGTCGCCGGCCGCTACCTGGCGGTGATGGATGCGCTTCGAGGCGAGGCCTACGCGCAGTTGGTCGAGGTCCAAGCGGAGTTGGGGCGCGTGGCGCCGGCGGGGCTCCCGACGCTCGTGGCGACCGGGGATCTGGCCGAGACGGCCCGGGTCCTCCGCGCAGTCACGGTGGGGATCGGAGGGGAGATCGCCGCCACGCCGCACGCCAGGGGTGTCGTTCGCCTCGAGGGGCCCGATGGGGGTGGCGACGCCGTGGATCTGGCGACGTGGGAACCCGACTACGGGCGGCTGGCAGAGGCGCAGGTTCGGTGGGAGGCCGCCCACGGTCGGCCGCTGCCGCGAGGGTGACCATGCGCATCGAGCCGGCGGTCGTCGAAGACGTCCCCCGCGTAGCCGCCATCGAGCAACTGGCGTTTTCCGATCCATGGCCGGCCACGGCCTTCGCCGAGTTGCTCGGCCGGGAGTACCTCCTCTTCCTCGTGGCGCGAGAGGATGCCGGGACCCCGGTGGTCGGTTATGTTGTGGCGATCTTCGCCGGCGGGGAGGGCGAGGTGGCCAACCTGGCCGTGGCCCCGGAATTCCGGGGGAGAGGAGTCGGGGCCGGGCTCGTCGACGAGATCGTCGGTGAGGCCACGCGGCGGGCGGTTGAGGGGCTGTACCTCGAGGTGCGGGAGTCGAATGCGGAAGCCCGCGGGCTCTACGGGTCTCGTGGATTCAAGGAGGTTGGACGTCGGCGGGGGTACTATCGGCGTCCGGCGGAGGACGCACTGATCCTCCGCCGAATGGTAGGGCCGAGGCTCACGTAGTGTCTCGTGTATGCAATGGAAGTGTTTGTGCCGTAGTGATTTGGTTACGCGGATATCAACTGGATTGGACATCATGCGCGGCGAGGAGATCAACCAAATCTCGCCAGGAGGAACTGTGAGCCGGAGCTTGAACAAGGTGACGCTGATCGGGAACCTCGGCAGCGATCCCGAAGTGCGATCGACCACCGGGGGCAACCGGGTGGCCACGTTCTCGTTGGCCACGAGCCGTTCGTGGAGTAGCGCGGCCGGAGAGCGCCAGGAGAAAACCGAGTGGCACCGCTGCGTGGTGTGGAACAGCAAGTCATCGCAGCTCGCCGACATTGTGGAAAAGTACGTCCACAAGGGTGACAAGCTGTACGTCGAGGGGCGGATCGAGTATCGCCAGTGGCAGGACAAGGAAGGCCAGACGCGGTACACCACGGAGATCAACGTGCGGGAGCTGATCATGCTCAGTTCGCCGCGCGGGGGTGATTCCGACGGGACCCAAGCCCCTCGGGCCAGCCGTTCGCAACCGGCGGCCGCCAAGGCGGCGTCGGGGAGCGGTGAGGCCTTCGAGGACTTCCCCGAAGCGCTGCAGGATCAGGACGACGATTTGCCGTTCTAGGGGCGCATGGTCGAAGCGGGGCCCCGGGGGTTCTTGACCCCTGGGGCCCCGTTTCCATTTATGGCGCCGGGTCGTCATCCCCGAGCGGCGGTGTCCTGCATCGCCGATGTCTCGCACGGGGCGTTGAATGTCCCGGCGCATACCACGTCACTTCCCTGGAGCTGTTCGCGCGACCGTCCGGCCCGCGAACCGGGAGCATACCATCGGCACCATGCGAAACCCGACCCTTCGCACAATCCTCGTGGCCGCGTCGATCGGCGCGCTCCCAACCGCGCTTGCGGCGCAACAGCCGGCCAAGGCCGACACGGCCTCCCAGAACCACACCGTGGTCAAGGGGGAGACCCTGTGGGGCATCTCCCAGCAGATGCTCTTGGATCCGTTCCGCTGGCCCGAGATCTACCATCTGAACACGTCGATCATTGCCGACCCACACTGGATCTATCCGGGGCAGGTCTTGCGTGTCCCCGGGTCGACCGGTGCGGTCACGGGAGTCACGGTGACGGTGGCGCCCGCTGGCGGGGTGCCTTCCGTGGCAGCGGTGGGCGCCGATACCGGGGCGAAGGTGGATACGATGGCCGTGGCGGCGGATACCGCGGCCAAGGCCGCGGCGATGAGTACGCAGCAGGAATTCGCCTCGATGGACCGGTCCACCGAGTTTACGCGTCGGAGCGAGGGTGCCCGCTCTACCGCGACGGTAGATACCGAGAAGACGCCGGTGTTTCCGACGGTGCGCTCGGGCGAATACGTGCGGGCGCCGTACGTCGTCGCGGCCGGGGGGAAGGTTGGGCTCGGGCGCATCATCAAGTCCGCGGATCTGGATCCCAATGCGGACATCGCGTCGACGTCGATCTTCCAGCCGTACGGCAAGGTGCTGATCTCGCTGCCGGGCGACGCGTCCGCGAAGGCGGGGGACCGCTTCGTCGTCCTGACCATGGGCGACGAGCTGCCGGGCCAGGGCCAGATCGTGGTGCCCACGGGCGTCGTCGAGGTCACGCAGGCGCCAGTGGGCGGCACCGCGGGCGTTGCCACGGTCGTGCAGTTGTTCGGAGAGATGCGTCCCGACCAGGTTCTCGTCCCCATCGACACGGCCGGCATCGGGAGCACGCAGCGTCCGGCGCCGGTGGAAGGCGGCCGCTGGGCGTCCATCAAGTGGATCCTCGCCTCGCCGGTGCTGCCGACGATGCAGAGCTACGCCGTCCTGGACATCACCTCGGCCGACGGTGTGAAGCCGGGGGATGAATTCGATGTCTTCCGTCCACGCCAGGCTTCCACGAGCGCGGATCGCACGAACGACCCCGCCGAACCTGAGATCCGGATCGGTCGTGCTCAGGTCATCAAGGTGACGCCATTTGGGACCACGGCGATGATCATCGCACAGACGCAGCCGGCGATCGACGTCGGGATGGTGGTGCGCGTTTCGGCGAAGATGCCGTAACAGCTCACCGTCGATGATGCCCTAACGGCTTCCAGGGATTAGATTTGGGCGAGCGCAATGATCGCGATCGCCCATTTCCTCGCCATCGGACTGTACGTCGCCGCCGCCGCCCTGGCGGCGGCGGCGTTCGCGCGTCCCATGAACGCGCTCAAGCGCCGCGTGCTGGCGCTGCTCGGCGCTGGGGTGATCGTGCACCTCACCGTCCTCGTGGCCCTCGCGATTCAGGCGGGACACGTGTATGTGGCCGGGCTCGGGCCGTCGCTCTCGCTGGCCGGACTCGTGCTCGCCGCGACCCTGCTACTGGTGGAAATCCTGGCGCACGACGTGAGCCTCACGCTCGTCGCCGCGCCGATGGCGGCTGTGCCGACCGCGATCGCCACCGTCATCGGCTTTCATCACGCGACGGAGCCGACGGGGGTGCAGGGCGCGTGGCTCGTGGCGCACATCGCGCTGAGCTTCGTGGGAATTGCGGCATTCGGCACGGCGGCCGTGGCGGGGGTGATGTATCTCGTCGAGCGGCGCGAGCTGAAGTCGGGGCGCTTCGACGCCATGTTCCGCATGTTCCCGCCGTTGGCGACGCTGGATCGCGTGAACCATCTGGCGGCGCTGGCGGGGTGGCTCGGGCTCACGGTGGGCATCGTGCTGGCGGTGGCCTATTCACTCGAGTACGGCGGCATGCGTCCGGAGCAGTTGGCGTGGGGCATCGCCGCCTGGTTGGCGGTGAGCGGCGTTGCGCTCGGGCGGGTGGTGCGCGGCTGGCAGGCGCACCGTGCGGCGCTGTGGTCGAGCGTCTCGTTCACGCTGGTCGTGTTGCTGTACGTGGCGCTTCGCGTTGCCGGGCCGGTGGCGGGGAAGTTCCATTGAGCGGTCTCCCCGTGACCATCAATGCGCGCCGAGCTCGCGTGCTGGTCGTCGGCGGCGGGACGGCGGCGGCCCAGGCGGCGAGTGTGGCGGGCGGGGCGGGGGCGTCCGTTCGCGTGGTCGCCGAGCGCCCGGGGGACCAGTTGCATGCGGTGGTGGCCCGGCTGCCGTCGATGACGCTCGAGCCGCGCGGCCACGTGCCCGAGGACGTGGCCTGGGCCACGATCGTGTTCGCCGCGACAGACGATGCCGTGCTCAATGCGCGGGTCGCCGAACTGGCGTACGCGGCGGGCCGCCTGGTGAGTATCGCCGGCGACCCGGACGCGAGCACGTTCACGAGTCCGGAAACGGTGCGGGCGGGTGCGCTCACCATCGCCGTCGCGGCCGACGCCCTCGACCCCATGGCCCGACGCGTGTGCGACATGCTGGCCGACCGGATCGGTGCGTCGTACGCGAGCGCCGTCGACGGGCTGCTGGCGTTGCGGGCGCGCCTGCTGGCGCGCGGCGACGAGACGCGCTGGGCCGACGCGGTGGAGTCGCTCGTCGATGACGACGTCTGCCAATCGATCGAGCGCGGGTCGTTCGCGCGGAGGTTGGCGGCATGGCAGTGATCGTCGCCGGCATCAGCCATCGGACGGCGGCGCTGGACGTGCGCGAGCGTCTGACGTTTCGCGCGTCGGAAATGGGGCCGGCGCTGGAGCGCATGCGCCAGGCGTCGGGCGCCGTCGAGGGCGTGATGCTGTCCACGTGCAACCGGACCGAGGTCTACCTGGTGGAGGGGGCGGAAGACGCCGTGCCCGCGGTGTGGGCCGAGATGAGCGTGCGGCTGGGCGCCGACGCGAGCGTGTACGGATACGTGCGGCGCGACCGCGAGGCGGTGGGCCACCTGTTCCGGGTGGCGGCCGGTCTCGACTCGATGGTGCTCGGCGAGGCGCAGATCCACGGCCAGGTGCGTGACGCCTGGGAGCACTGTCGCGGCGAGTCGGGGGTCGCGCTCAACCGTCTCTTTCAGACCGCCCTCTCGGCGTCCGGACGCGTGCGCGAGGAAACGGCGGTGGCTCGCGGCGCCGCGTCGGTGAGTTCTGCGGCGGTGCAACTGGCCAAGCAGATCTTCGGAACGCTGCGCGGGCGGCGGGCGATGGTGCTCGGGGCCGGTGAGATGGCGGCGCTGGCGCTCGAATGCCTCGTGGACGAGGGGGTGCACGCGTCGGTCGTGGCGAACCGTACACACGCCCATGCGGTGGAACTGGCCGAGAAGCACCAGGCGCGGGCGATGCATTTCGACGAATGCTGGCGCGAGCTGCCCGACGTGGATCTCGTCCTGTCGTCCACGGCGTCGCCGCACCCCGTGGTGACGGTGGACCGCGTGCGGGAGGCGGTGGCCCGCCGCGGCGATCGGCCGCTGTGCATTCTGGACATCGCCGTGCCGCGCGACGTGGAGCCGGAAGTGGGCGGTCTCACCAACGTGTTTCTGTACGATCTCGACAATCTGCAACAGGTGATTCAGTCCAACCTGGATCGGCGTCGCGGCGAGTTGCCGGCGGCCGAGCAGATCGTGGACGCAGAGCTCAACCGGTACTGGGAATGGCTGTCGGGGCTGGAGGCGGTCCCCGTCCTGCGTACCTTCCGGTCGCGCATGGACGCCGTGCGGGACGGGGAATTGGCCGTGGCCATGCGGCGGCTGCGGGACCTCACGCCCGAGCAGCGGGCGGGGATCGAGTACCTGACCAAGTCGCTGATGAACAAGTTCATGCACGAACCCTCGGTGCGACTGCGGGCGGCGGCGTCCAATGGGCGCGGGTTGGGAGTGGTCGATGCGATGCGCTACCTGTTCGCGCTGGACGACGAGGCGCCGACTCCGGCGGCCGCGGACGAACACGAACCCACGACGAAGGAGTCAGCAAGATGAAGCGTGTACTAGTCACCGGCGGCGCCGGATTCATCGGGTCGCACGTTGCGGATCGGTTCCTTGCCGAAGGGCACGCGGTGACGGTGCTGGACAACCTGTCGAGCGGGCGGCGGGAGAACCTGCCGGCCCGCGCGACGTTTCACGAGCTGGACATCCGATCGCCGGAGGCCGCGGAGTTGGTGCGCACCGGCGGGTTCGACGTGATCGCGCATCTCGCGGCGCAGATCGACGTGCGGAAGAGCGTGGAGCACCCGGTCCTCGACGCGGACATCAACATCCTGGGCACGCTGAACCTCCTCGAGGCGGTCCGGGGGGCGGGGCGCATCGGCGTGACGCGGCTGGTCTTCACCTCCACGGGCGGCGCGATCTACGGCGATGCCGCCGTTCCCCCGCACGTGGAAGACGTGCCCAAGGAGCCCGACTCGCCGTACGCGATCGCCAAGCACAGCGTGGAGCAGTACCTGTCGTACTACGCGCGGGTGCACGGCCTGCGCTCCGTCACGGTGCGCTTCTCGAACGTGTACGGGCCGCGCCAGGATCCGCACGGCGAGGCCGGGGTCGTGGCGATCTTCTGTGGGCGGGTGCGGGCCGGCCAGCCGCTCACGGTGTTCGGCGACGGGAACCAGACGCGCGACTACGTGTACGTGGGCGACGTGGCGGATGCGATGCTGCGCGCCGCCGACTACCATCCGCCAAGAAGTGCCGGAATGAACGCTCGCGCGTTTAATATCGGGACCGGCGTGGCGACCTCGGTCGTGGATCTCGCGTCCGCGTTGATGACCGCTGCCGGCCGCACCGTCCCCGTCGAGTTCGCGCCGGCCCGTCCCGGCGAACTCCAGGAATCCTCACTCACGATCGACAAAGCGGCGGCCGAACTCGGCTGGCGTCCTTCCGTCTCGCTATCGCAGGGCCTGGCGAACACGTACGCCTGGTCCGGGCCGCAGACCTCCACCTCCAGTCCTTCTCGCGGATGATTCTCGGAACTCTGCAACTCGGCGGCGCGACGCCGAACGGCGCGCTCGACCTCATCACGAGCGCCGGTCTGAGCACGAAGATCGTGCTCGGCATCCTGGCCGTGCTGTCGCTGCTGAGCTGGGCCGTGATGTTCGGCGGGTGGCGGCAGCTGGCCAAGGCTGAGAAGGCGGCGCTCAAGTTCCAGCACGCATTCGAGAACGCGCCGAGGCTCGACGAAGCAGGGGCGCTCGTCAAGCGCTCGCCGCCGGGGGCCCTGCCGCGGCTCTTTCTCCGCGCCATGCACTTCGTCTCGGAAACGCGGATCCGGAATCAGCAGGCCTACGAGTTGGCCACCCAACAGCCATCGCCGGCGCCGGGTGGGGCGAGCTATCGCCTGTCGGCCACGCAGATCGAGACGCTCCGACTGCTGCTCGACGCCGAGGCGTCGGAGGAGCGCGAGCGGCTCGGTCGGTACCTGCCGTGGTTGGCGACCACGGGATCGGCGAGTCCGCTCATCGGCCTGTTCGGCACCGTGCTCGGCGTGATCGAGGCGTTCCTCGGGATCGCGAGCAAGGGTTCGGGCAACCTGGGCGCGGTGGCGCCGGGCGTCGCCGAGGCCCTGATCGCCACCGCGGCGGCGCTCGCGGTGGCCATTCCGGCCACGTTCGGGTACAACATCCTGGCCAGCAAACTCAATCGCTTCGACGGCATGATGGAGAACTTCAGCACGGACGTGATCGCCTTGCTGGCGCGCGAGGGGCACATCTAAGTGGCCCGCCGCCGGAACCGCCGTCTCGACCTCAATGCCGATATCAACGTCGTCAGCCTGATCGACGTGATGCTGCTGCTGCTCGTGATCTTCATGATCACGGCCCCGATGATGCAGGGCGGTGTGGATATTGCGCTCCCGAAGACCGAGGCGCGCCCGATCACATCCAAGAGCGGCATGACGGTCACGGTCCGGCGAGACGGACTGATCCTCGTGGACGAGGCGTCGCCGATGAGTTATGCCGAGTTCCGCGCCGCCTTCCAGACGCTCGCCAAGGACCGGGCGCAGCAGGGGCTCTACCTCCGCGCCGATGCCAGTGTGGACTACGGACTCGTGGCGCAGGTGCTGGCCGTCATCCAGGCGGCGGGCGTCCACGACATCGGACTGATCACGGAACAGGAGCAGCCCTGACGTGAGCGCCCAGGCCGCGCGGCCCTCACTGAAGCTGCCGATCGGCGCATCGGTGCTGCTGCACGCGGCCGTGGTCACGGCGCTGTTCGTCCTGCGACCGCCGCCGGCACCGGCGCTGCCGCCCGTGTATCGGGTCCAGCTCATTGCCGCGCCGGCGGGTCCCCGGGCGATTGGGGTGGTGCGGGCAACCCCGTCGATACCGCAGCCCGTCGAGAAGGTCACGCCACCTCCCAAGCCGAAGGTCGCACCCAAGACGGTGCCGGTGGCGCCGAAGAAGGTCCAGAAAGCGCCGCCGAAGCCGGCCGTCAAGCCAAAGGAAACGACGCCCGCGCCGCCGGGGGCCAAGACGCAACGCGTGACATCCAAGACGCCCACCGCGGGCGGTGGGCCCGAGGGCGGCAAGGGTACCGACGTCGCGAACGTCTCCACACCGGGGATCGACTTCCCCTTCCCGGGGTATGTGGACAACATCACGCGCCAGGTTGCGCTGCGCTTCCAGCCGCCCGGCAACTCCTCGCTGACTGCTCAGGTGGTGTTTCTGATTCATCGCGACGGCAGCGTTACGGACTTCCGATTCCAGCGGAAGTCCGGTTCGTACGCGTTCGACCTCGCGGCGCAGGGCGCCATCGACGCCGCCGGAACGGCGCGGGCGTTCGGCCCGCTGCCGTCGACGTATCCCGACGACGTGCTTCCCGTGATCTTCACTTTCGACCCGCGAATCATCCACTGATGAAAACGTCGATCCGTTTCGCCCTGGCCCTGCTGTGCCTGGCCGCTCCGCTGATGGCGCAGGACTCGACGATGAAGGGCGTGCGGATCACGCTCCAGTACGACGCCGGCGTTCGGCCGGGCGTCGTGGTCCTGCCGGTACCCGGTCTCAACGGCGATTCGATCCGGGCCGTCATCAGTCGCGACCTGGACTTTGGGGACGGCGTCAACATGATCACCATCCCCGACTCGATGGCGGCGGCGCTTCGCTCGCGCCTGGATGCGGCGGGCAACGCCAAGGCGATGAACTACGGGGTGTTCCGGACCATCGGCGCACTGGCGGTCGTGCAGGCCGTCAACACCGATCGAGGCCTCCATGTGGCGCTTCACGACGTGGTGCACCAACGGGTGATCGACGTCAACGAGTTCGCGCTGCCGCAGGACGCCGCGTCCCGCGCGTGGCGAATGGCGGTCCACCGGGTGTCGGATGAGCTGTCGCGGTGGATCACGGGGGTGCCGGGCATCGCGGCCACTCGGATCGCCTACGTTCGGTCGCACGCCGTTCACGTGGTGGACAGCGACGGGGCCGACGACCTCACGATCCCCATGCTGGGCGAGGGGCTGTCGCCGGCGTGGAGTCCCAGCGGGAGCACGCTGGCATACGCGACGTTCGGCGTGGACTCGCGGATCGTGGTGTTCAACCTCGCCACGGGGCAATCGCGGGCGTTCGGGGCGCGGCGGAACACCAACGTGAGCGCGCCGACGTTCTCGCCGGACGGCTCGACGATCCTCTACGCGGTGGCCGGGGAGAACGGGTCCGATCTCTACTCGGCGCCGGCGGCGGGCGGACTCCCCCAGCGGATCACGGTCGGGAACGGCACCGACAACAGCACGCCAACCTACAGTCCCGACGGGCGCCGGATCGCCTTCACGTCCGGGCGAGCCGGCCCGCCGGAGATCTATATTATCGATGCGGATGGGACGAATGCTGATATGTTCACCACGTACGACTTCAGCACCAGGAACTACCGCTCCGACCCGGACTGGTCGCCCGATGGCCTGGCGATCGCGTATCAGGCCTACGTGCCGGACTCGTCGGGAATCTTTCAGATCGTCACGATGTCGTTGCGCGACCGGATTCCGCACCAGTTGAGCAGTGTGGCGGAAAACGAGGGGCCGAGCTGGGCGCCGGACTCCCGGCACCTCGTGTTCACGTCCACGCGGAGTGGCACCAAGCAGTTGTGGGTGATTGACACGCAGTCCGGCCGGGTTCGGCAACTCACGCACGGGATGGCGACGTCGCGGTTGGCCGCATGGTCGCCGCGCCTGATGCCCTGAGCGTGCGGCGCCACCGGTGCGGGTAGCAGTTCGCCAGAAGTTCGCCTTCTAACCCCGAGATCAGGAGAGAACATGCACGGTACCCGGACGCTGCTCGCAGCGCTCACCCTGGCGACGGTCACCCTGGCCGCATGCCACAAGACGCCGGAAGTCGCGCCGACGCCGACCCCGCCGCCGGCGCCGGTGGACACGAGTGCCCTGCGTCAGCAGCACATCCGTGATTCGCTGGCCGCGATCGATGCCGCGAAGCGTGCCGCCGACGAGGCGCGGCAGCGTGCCGCCGCCGACAGCGCGCGGGCGGCGCAGGCGGCCCAGGAAGCGATGCGGGCGACGCTGAGCCAGACGATCCACTTCGACTTCGACAAGTCCGATCTGCGCTCGGACGCGCAGGCGATTCTCGACGCCAAGCTGCCGATCCTGCTCGCCAATCCCAATGTGATGATCCGGATCGAGGGCAACACCGACCAGCGCGGGTCCACCCAGTACAACCTGGCGCTGGGCCAGCGTCGTGCCGCGACGGCCAAGCGGTATCTCACCGATCACGGCGTGGCCGAAGCGCGCATCGAGACGGTGAGCTATGGCGAGGAGCACCCCGTGGCGCAGGGCATGGGCGAGGACGCCTGGGCCCAGAACCGGCGCGACGACTTCACGATCACCGGCGGCGGTGACGGCCCCCTCATGACCCCGAGGATGTAGATGCTGAAGCGTTCATTCCTCGCGCCTGTCCTTGCGCTGGGGGCGGCCGGGTGTCTCGCCTCGAAAGGGGACATCCGCCTCCTCCAGGACGACCTCACGTCGATGCGGGCGCAAAGTTCGCAGCAGGCGCAGGCGCAGGAACGGGCGCGGGCCCGCGATGATTCGTTGGCCCGTGTCCGGCTGGATTCGGTGGCCCGTGCGGTGGCCACGATCAACGATTCGCTGCGCGTCCTGAGCGCGCATTTCATGAACTATCAGGCGAATTCCAGCCAGAAGCTGTATGAACTGGGGCAGCAGATCGTGACGCTCCAGAGCCGGGCGGGGATCAGCCAACGGCAGATTCAGGATTTGGCAGCGCAGATGGACACCAGGGCGCCCCGCACGGGCGCGGATTCGGCCAAGTCCGATTCCGGTGCCTCGCAGGCGCCGGGACCGGCGCGGCTCTATCAGCTGGCGCGCGACCAGTACAACAACGGGGCGTTCAGCACGGCCCGCCTCGCCTTCCGGCAGATTCTGCAGACGTACCCGGGCTACTCGAACGCCTCGCTGGTCGCCCTGAGTATCGGGACCTGCTACGAGGGGGAGAACAACCGCGCGGCCGCCGATTCGGTGTACCTGGCGGTGGTGAAGCAGTACCCCGAGAGTCCGGACGCGCCGACCGCCCTGTTCAAGTACGGGGCGTCGCAGTTGGCGCAGGGGAACGCCGCCGCGGCACGGACGGCGTGGCAGCGGGTGGTCAAGGAATATCCGAACAGCGACGCCGCGACGTTGGCGAGCGATCGGCTGAAGACGCTGCCGTCCCGGTAACCGTTTCCGCCCGAGGAGTTGATGGCCGCCAAGAAGTCGGAAGAGATGCCTTTCCTCGACCACCTCGAGGAGTTGCGGTGGCGCCTGGTGTGGTCCATCGGCGCGCTCGGGGTGGGCGTTGCCATCGGCGTGTTCATCGTCGTGCACTTCAACGCGATCTTGTTCCTCGAGAAGCCGATTCTGCCGTATCTGAACGGGCAGAAGCTGGTGATCACGCATCCGGCCGACTCGTTCACGGTGTTGATGTCGGCGTCGCTGGTCATCGGCGCCGTGATCGCGTTGCCGATGATTCTCTACCAGCTCTGGGCGTTCCTGTCGCCGGCGCTGTACAAGAAGGAGAAGCGGGTCGTCATTCCGGCGATCTTCGTGGGGACGCTGCTGTTCGCGTTCGGGGTGGCGCTCGCCTACGTGTTCGTGCTGCCGCTGGCGCTGGCGTACCTGATGACGCTCGAATCCGATGCGTTGACCCCGATGATCATGGCGTCGGAATACTTCGGGTTCGTCACCACGCTGTGCGTGGCGTTCGGGGCCGTGTTCGAGCTGCCGCTGGTCATCACCGGACTCACGGCGCTGGGCCTCGTGAAGCCGCAGTTTCTGAGCAAGTACCGGCGCCACGCCATCGTTGGCTGTTGGGGCGTCGCGGCGATCATCACACCCGGTGATTTCCTGGGAACGACCTTCGCGCTGGCCATCCCGCTGTATCTGCTGTTCGAGGTCAGCGTGGCGCTGTCGTTCATCATCTACCGGCGGCGCGAGAAGCGCCTGGCGACGGTCGTCGACGAGGACGAGGGCGGAGCGTCGGCATGACGCGGTGGTGGCTCGCGCTGAGCATCGCTGCCGCGCTGCCAGCCGCGCTGCCCGGGCAGGGTGCGCCCGTGCGTCGCCCCCCCGTCCAGCGGGCGCTCGGCGATACCGCACAGCGCGACACGGCGGTCGCCGTGAAGTGGTCGACCCCCGATTCCGTGATGCGGGCGCTGATGAACCGCAAAGGCTACACGATCACCCGGTACGAGGGCGGCGTGCTCAGCTTCGACGCGGTCACGCAGGCCATTCAGATCCTCGCCGGCGAAGCCGGAACGGCGGCCGTGCAGCGCGGCGATCAGACGGTCGTCACCGACTCCACGATCCGCTACGACAGCCAGACGCGCGGCGTCACGGTCACCAGCCGCGACACGGCCGGCGCGGGGTACGTGATCGTGCCGGGAGGCGGGCAGGCCCCGATCACGGGGCGCACCACGGCCACCTACAACCTCGCCGAGCGCTCGGGGCGCATCAACGATGCCTCGGTTTCCGTCGACAATAACGGCAATACCTGGTACGTGAAGCCGAAGGTGGTGAAGATCGAGGCCGGCGATTCGACGAAGAACATCCCACCGCGACTGTACGGCACCACGGCGAGCATCACGTCGTGCAACGACAGCATCGCGCCGGACTATCACTTCGAGGTCGGCGAGGTCAAGCGCACCAAGAACCTGATGGTGGGCCGGCCGGCTGTCCTGTACATCGGCGAGGTGCCCGTGATGTGGCTGCCGTTCTTCTTCCAGGACATTCGGAGCGGGCGCCGCAGCGGCATGCTCAGCCCCAGGTTCGGCGTCGCCGACATCGTGCGCAACAGCCCCACCTACCGCCGCGACATCGAGAACCTCGGCTGGTACTGGGCGCTCAACGACTACATGGCCGCATCGGCGTGGATGGACTGGCGGAGCAGCACCGGCGGCTCGGCCACCGGCGATCCCGGTTGGCTGCGGTTCAACGGCGAATGGGATTACAAATGGCGCGACCGGTTCCTGAATGGGCAGATCGCGTCGTCCTACACGGCGCAACGCAACGGGCAGACCAACCTGGCGCTGAGCTGGAGGCATTCGCAGCAGTTCTCGCGCAACAGCACGCTCACGGCGAGCATGAACTACGTCACGAGCACGCAACTGCAGCGCCAGAACACGTTCAACCCGTCCGCGGCCCTCCAGAACATCTCGTCATCCCTCAACTATCAGCAGAAGGTGGGGCCGGCCCAGGTGAGCATCGGGGGCACGCGCACGCAATACCCGGGACGCTCGCAGGTGGACATGACCTTTCCGACGGTGAGTGTGAGTACGAGCCCCATCGAACTGGCGTCGTGGCTCACCTGGTCGCCGGGATTCCACTACTCGGCGAGCCAGAGCCTGCATATCGATCAGGCCGGGCTGTTCAGCCAGCGCTACAGCCTCAACGGGTTGGGCGGCCTCGACTCTTCCACCGTCAAGCGCAGCAGCTACCAGAGCAGTCTTGGGTTCGACACGCCGATCCAGATCTTCGGGTTCAACCTCCGGAACTCGTTTTCCGTCAACGACCAGCAGAACATCTTCCCGCAGCAATACACGGTCTATTCGAATCCCGAGGATACCTCGGCGCACGAGAAGCGGGTGTTCGCCAGCACCTTCCGCACCGACGTGGACTGGACCCCCACGTTCAGCCTCCCGCGCCTGGGCGAGAACGTGCTGGGGCTGTCGCCGAGCGTGGGCCTGCAGAACGTCGACCCGGGCGCCTTCTGGGTGCGCAGCCAGTTCACGGGTGGCCAGTTCGTGCACCAGAGCAAGCGCCTGACCTTCGGCCTCGGGATCAGTCCGACGATCTACGGGCTGTTCCCGGGGCTCGGGCCGTTCTCGCGGTTTCGCCACACCATGAGCCCCCAGGTCACGTTCAGCTACGCACCGGCGGCGAAGGTGAGCGATGCGTACCTGGCGGCCACCAACCAGACCCGGGCGGGCTACCTCGGGTCGCTGGCCCAGAAGTCGATCTCCCTGTCGCTGAACCAGACCTTCGAAGCGAAGCTCAAGGCCAAGGACGACACGCTGAACGGCGGGACGGCCGCGAAGCAGACCCCCATCCAGCTGCTCTCGATCAACCTGTCGCCGTTGACGTACGATTTCGAGCGGGCGTCGAAGACCCACCGCGCGCTCGCGGGCATCACGAGCGACAACTTCTCCTACAGTCTGGCGTCGCAACTCATCCCCGGGTTCACGCTCAACGTGGGCTATTCACTGTTCCAGGGCAGTCCGATCAGCGATACCGCGGTGTTCAAGCCATACCGCAATTCGGTGTCCGCCAACTTCAGAGTCGATGCCGAACACAATCCGTTCGCGTTCCTGGGACGGCTCCTCGGGATGTCGAACGACACGACGTCCGGGCTGCAGCAGCCCGGTCAGTCCATGGGTGACGCGGCGTCCAACGCCCAACAGTTCACCGATCAGATGTCTCAGCGGCCGGTGGCGGGCATGGACTCGCGCAACACGCTTTACCTGGCCGCTCCCGCCAAGTCCTGGTCGGCCTCGTTCAACTTCAGCTCGGCGCGCACGCGGCCGCCCGTCGGCGGCACGGTCATCAACACCGACCCCACGCGGTATTGTCTTCCCTACAAGGACGTGAATCCGCCGGCCTACGACGCGTGCATTGCGCGGCAGAGCACCACGCCGACACAGGACGCGAACATTCCCAATACCTCGGCGGGCGGACCGGTCTACGTCAATCCTCCCACCGCGTCGCTCGGGAGCAACGTCCAGTTCCCCCTCACCACCAATTGGTCGGCGGCCTGGCGAACGAGCTACAACTTCCAGCAGCACCAATTCGCGAGTCAGGATGTGCAACTGATTCGCGAGCTGCACGACTGGCGGGCGATCTTCTCGTTCACGCAGTCGCCGAACGGCAACTTCTCGTTCTCGTTTCAGATCGCCCTGACGGCCGAGCCGGACCTCAAGTTCAACTACAACCGCGGCACGTATCGCAGCGGCGGGCAGTATTAGGGCGCCGCGGCGGGCCTTGAATTGTCCGCGGCCGCCGGAGATGTTCCGCCCATGACAACCCACGTAACGCTCGACGGTCATTCGCTCGCCATTGCCGACGTGGCGGCGGTCGCGATCGGCCGGGTGCCGGTGGCGCTGGCCGACGCGGCGAGAGCGCGGATCGGCCGAACGCAGGCGGTGGTGGCCGATCTCGTGGAGCGCAACGCGGTCGCCTACGGCGTCACGACCGGGTTCGGGAAGCTCTCCGACGTCGCGATTCCCCACGAGCGGCTGGCCGAATTGCAGGTGAACCTGGTGCGCAGCCACTCCGCGGGTGTGGGCCCTCTGCTGCCCGAGCGGGAAGTGCGGGCGATGATGCTGCTCCGCGCCAACGTGATCAGCAAGGGATACTCAGGGGCGCGGGCCGACCTGGCCGACCTGCTCGTCGCGATGCTCAACGCGGGGCTCTACCCCCCGGTGCCCGAGCAGGGCAGCGTGGGGGCGAGTGGCGACCTGGCGGCGCTGGCGCACCTGGCGCTGTCCCTGATCGGCGAGGGAGAGCTGTTGCAGGGCGACCGGCGGGGGCCGTCCGCCGACATGCTCCGCGGGTCGGGGCTGACGCCGGTGGTGCTGGGGCCGAAGGAGGGGCTGACGCTCATCAACGGCACGCAGGCACACACCGCCATCGGGGCCCTGGCGCTCACCGATGCCCGCCAACTCTGGCGGGTGGCACATGCTGCCGGCGCGATGACCGTCGACGCGCTGCTCGCCACCCCGGTGGCGTTCGACGAGCGGATTCAGGAGGTGCGCGGGCAGGTTGGGCAGATTGCCTCGGCGCGACTGATGCGCGAGTTGTTGGAGGGGAGCGAGATCAGGGAATCGCACCGCACGGGCGATCCGCGCGTGCAGGATGCCTATGCGTTGCGGTGCATCCCGCAGGTGCACGGGCCGGTGTTCGACGCCATGGAGTTCGCGGGGGGGCTGATCTCCCGGGAACTGAATGCGGCGACGGACAACCCGCTCGTCTTCGACGACGGAACCTTGCTCAGCGGCGGCAACTTCCACGGGCAGGCGGTGGCGATGGCGCTCGATGTGCTGGCGATCGCCGTCACGAATCTTGCCACGATCTCGGAGCGCCGCATCGACCGGCTCGTGAATCCCGATCTCAACCAGGGCCTCCCGCCGTTCCTGTCCCCCGACGCCGGAGTCAACTCCGGGTTCATGATGGCCCAGGTCACCGCGGCGGCGCTGACCAGCGAGTGCAAGGTGCTGGCGCACCCCGCCAGCGTGGACACGATTCCAACGGACGGGAACAAGGAGGACGTGGTGCCGATGGCGATGACGGCCGCGCTGAAGTTGCGCCGCATCGTGCAGAACGTGCGCTACGTGCTGGCCATTGAGCTCATGTGCGCCGCCCAGGGGCTGGACTACCGCGCGCCGCTCACGCCGGGTCGGGGCGCGGCGGCCGCCCATCGGGCCGTCCGCGCGCTCGTGCCCCCCCTCGTCCAGGATCGCGTGTTGGCGGGCGACATCGCCTGCCTGGCCGACGCGATCGCCAACGATCATTTCACCCCGACTGCGAGTTGGCCATGACCGCCACGTCCACGCAACATCCGAAGTCCGCGGCGGGTCCGCGGCCGGTGCACGCCCCGCGTGGCACCGTGTTGTCCTGCAAGGGATGGCAGCAGGAGGCGGCGCTGCGGATGCTCATGAACAACCTCGATCCCGACGTCGCGGAGCGTCCCGACGACCTCGTGGTGTACGGGGGCACGGGGCGCGCGGCGCGTAGCTGGGATGCCTTCGACGCCATCGTGCGCTCGCTGCGCGCGCTGGAGGCCGACGAGACCCTGCTCGTGCAGAGCGGGAAGCCGGTGGGCGTGTTCCGCACCCACACGAGTGCGCCGCGGGTGCTGATCGCGAACGCCAATCTGGTGGGACGGTGGGCCACGTGGGAACACTTCCGCGAGCTCGAGCGCGCCGGACTGATGATGTACGGACAGATGACCGCCGGATCGTGGATCTACATCGGATCGCAGGGCATTCTGCAGGGCACGTACGAGACCTTCGGGGCCATGGCGCGGCGCCATTTCGGCGGCACGCTGGCCGGTCGGTTCGTGCTGACGGCCGGGCTCGGCGGAATGGGCGGCGCCCAGCCGCTCGCCGCCACGATGCACGGCGCGGCGTTCCTCGGGATCGAGGTGGACGAGGCCCGCATCGACAAGCGGCTGGCCACTGGCTACTGCGACCGGAAGGCGCAGACGCTGGACGAGGCGCTGGCCCTCATCGAGCGCGCCCGGACGGCCGGGGAGCCGCTCTCCGTGGGCCTGGTGGGGAATGCCGCCGAGGTGCTGCCGGAACTCGTCGCCCGCGGGGTGGTGCCGGACGCACTCACCGACCAGACGAGCGCGCACGACACGCTCAACGGCTATGTACCGGCGGGGCACTCGCTGGCCCAGGCAGCGGCGCTGCGGGCCAGCGACCCGAAGCGCTACCTCGAACTGGCCGAGGAATCGATCGCCGTGCACGTGCGCGCGATGCTGGACCTGCAGGCCCGCGGGGCCGTCACCTTCGACTACGGGAACAACATCCGGACCGTCGCATTCGATCGTGGGGTGGCGAACGCGTTCGACATTCCGGGGTTCATCCCCGAGTACATCCGGCCACTGTTCTGCGAGGGGAAGGGGCCCTTCCGCTGGGTCGCGCTCTCGGGCGATCCCAAGGATCTGCACCGGACCGATGAGTTGATCCTCGATCTGTTTCCGGACGACGCGCACCTGCGTCGCTGGATCACCCTGGCGCGCGAGCGCGTGCACTTCCAGGGCCTTCCGGCGCGGATCTGCTGGCTGGGGCAGGGGGAACGCGCGCGATTCGGCGTCGCGCTCAACGACCTGGTGGCGAGCGGCGAACTTTCGGCACCCATCGTGATCGGCCGCGACCACCTCGACACCGGGTCGGTAGCCTCGCCCTTCCGGGAGACGGAGCGCATGAAGGACGGCAGCGATGCGGTAGCCGACTGGCCGATCCTCAACGCGATGTTGAACGTGGCCAGCGGCGCGTCGTGGGTCTCGTTCCATCACGGCGGCGGCGTGGGCATCGGCAATTCGCTGCATGCCGGCCAGGTGATCGTCGCCGACGGCACGCCGGAGATGCGTGTGCGCCTGGAACGGGTGCTGACCAACGACCCGGGCCTCGGCGTCGCGCGGCACGCCGACGCGGGATACGAGGAGGCGGTGGCGACGGCGCAACGGGAGCACATCAGGCTGCCGATGCGCGAGACGGCGGAATGAAGGCCGACCGTTCCTGAATGCTGACGTCTCGCTTCAAGCCGTGGCACGTCCCGCTGTTCATCGGCAAGTACGCCTGGCTCACGATGCGGCGCATGCCGGTACTCGTGCATTTCGAAGTCACACTGCGGTGCAACGCCCGGTGCGGGTTCTGCGACTACTGGAAGACGCACCCGAGTGCCCGGGACCACGAGCTGGCGAGCTTCGCCGACGCGGCGCGGTTCTTCAATCCGATGATGGTCACGTTCACCGGCGGCGAGCCGTTGATGCGGCGCGATCTGGAAGGGATCGTCCACGCGGTGTCGTCCGCGGTGCGGTTGAAGTACGTCGCGCTGATCACGCACGGGGCCATGCTGACGCCGGAGCGCGCGCGCGGACTGTGGGACGCCGGTGTGCACCAGTTCAACATCTCCCTCGACTATCCGGACGAGCGGCACGACCTGGCGCGCGGCATTCCGGGGTTGAGCGCGCGTATCTTCGACGCGATCCCGGGCATGCAGGCCCGCGGCATCGACAACATCCGGTTCAACACGGTCATCAAGAACGACAACGTCGACCAGATCCTGCCGCTCGTGCACCGGGCCCGGGAATTGGGCGTCGGGGTGAATCTGAGCGTGTACACCGACGCCAAGAACGGCAACGCGTCCCACCTGCTGCAGGACACGCACGCACGCGATGTCGACGAGCTGGTGGTGGCGCTGCTGGACTTCAAGCGGCGGCATCGAGGGGTGATCACCAGCTCGGACTACTATCTGCGCCAGATTCCGCGGTACGTGCGGGGGGAACTCACCGAGCCGTGCCGGTCGGGGATCCGCACCATCCACATCGATCCGGTGGGACACGTCAAGCGCTGCCCCGATTTTCCGACGAACTTCCACTGGCGGGATTTCCGGCGGTACCAGCCCATCAACTGCGACGCGTGCTATTATGCCTGCCGCGGTGAGGCGCAGGCCCCGCTGGAATGGTCGCGAGTGCAGGATGTGATGGGCAGCACCCATGGAGCGCCGGTCGGATGACGGACTTTCTGTTGGTGAATGCATCGCAGGTGGTGACGTGTGCCGGGCCGCATGGCGCTCGGCGCGGCGGGGCCATGGCGGACGCTGGGGCGCGCGACGGCTATGCGGTGGCCGTCCGCCAGGGCGTGATCGACGCGGTGGGGCCCGACGCGGAGGTGCGGCGGGCCTATCCGGAGTGGGAACTGGTGGACTGCGGCCGCGGCGTCCTCGCGCCGGGGTTCGTGGATTCGCACACGCACGCGGTGTTCGGGCGCGATCGTGCCGCGGAACACGAGATGCGGGCCGCGGGACTCGACTACATGGAAATCGCGCGGCGGGGCGGGGGCATCCACGCGTCGGTGCGCGACGTACGCGCGCATACGGAGCAGCAGTTGGTGGACCTGGCGCGCGGACGACTCCGCCTGCTCGCGGCGAGTGGGGTCACCACCGTCGAGGTGAAGTCCGGGTACGGACTCACGTTGGACGACGAGCTCAAGATGTTGCGCGCCATCGCGCGGCTGAGCGCCGAACTTCCGATCCGGATCGTGCCGACGTTTCTGGGCGCCCACGAGGTGCCCCTGGAGCACCGGGGGACGGCGGCGTCGCGCCGTGCGTACGTGGACACGCTGATCCACGACATGATTCCCCGCGTGGCCGAGGAGCAGCTGGCACAGTTCGCCGACGTCTTCTGCGAGACCCACGTGTACACACCGGGGGAATCGCGGGAGATTCTGCTGGCTGCGCGCGCGGCGGGGCTGGGGCTGAAGCTTCACGCCGACGAGCTGACGTCGTCGGGCGGTGCCGAGTTGGCGGGCGAGTTGAACGCGACCTCGGCCGATCACCTGGCCGCGATCTCGGATCAGGGCATCGCCGCGCTCGCCCGCGCGGACACCGTGGCCACGCTGCTTCCCGCCACGATGGTGTTTCTCGGGAAGTCCACACAGGCGCCGGCACGACGGCTCATCGAGGCCGGGGTTCCGGTGGCGCTCGCCACCGACTTCAATCCCGGCACGTCGCCGACCCTGCACTTCCCAACGGTGCTGACGCTGGGGGTGAGCCAACTGCACCTGAGCGCGGCGGAAGCGCTGGTGGCGGCGACGGTCAATGGGGCGGCGGCCCTGGGGATCGCCGACCGGGTCGGGCAGATTGCGCCGGGGTTCTCCGCCGACCTCGGGCTGTTCGACGCAACGGACTATCGAGAGTTACCGTATTGGTTTGGCGCCCCCATTTGCCGGCGGAGCTGGGTACGAGGCAAACCTTGTGACTGGTAGCACTTAGGGATAGCTTTCAACGCTCATTCCCCCCGACGCTGACCGTCGTCGGCCCTTCTCTCGAGGCCTTCCGGGCGCTGATGTCGAACATCGCGAAGCTCAAAAAGAAGGCTGCCGAATTCGAGCTGAAGAAACAGCCGGACAAGGCGCTCGCCGTCTACATCGACCTGTTGGCCGAGTACGAGCTGAACCCCGAGGAACTGGACGTTGCACTGTTCAACCGGGTCGGCGACCTGCTGCTGCGCCAGGGTAATGTCGCCGACGCGGTCGACTACTATGAGCGGGCGGTCGACCACTACAGCGACGGTGGCTTCTTCAACAACGCCATCGCGCTGTGCAACAAGATCCTCCGTCAGTCGCCCGGGCGTACGTCAGTCTACTACAAGCTCGGGAAGATCAGCGCCCAGAAGGGATTCACCGCGGAGGCGAAGCGTAACTTCCTCGAGTTCGCCGACCGGATGCAGAAGTCCGGGCGACTGGACGAAGCATTCCGCGCGCTGAAGGAATTTGCGGACCTCTGTCCGGACCAGGACGACATTCGGTTGATGCTCGCCGACCAGTTGCAGAAGGCGGGCAAGCCCGACGAGGCCGTCGAGCAGCTGCAGCTACTCTACCAGCGATACACGTCGGAGGGACGTCCCGCAGAGGCCGAAGCGACGGCCGAGCGGGTACGCGCGATCGATCCTGATGCCGAAGTGCGGGCGAGCGATACCCCGCTGGAGACCAAGGGGCAGGACCTGGTGTTCCTCGACCTGAACGAGGCGCCAAGGCCGCCGCGGGGAACCACGCCGTGGGGAGCCACGCCGCGATCAACGCCCAGCGAGACGCCGAGTCCCGCGCCGCCGTCGCCGCCCGACGAGGCCCCGGTCATCGAGCAGACCTCCGTCGGCGACGGCGTGCGTCCGGAGGACCTCGATGCCGCGCCGCTGGACGGCGTGACGCGCGCGGGGGCATTCGACGAGGATGAAGCGTCGGCGCCCGGGGAGAACACGCCCGTTGAAGGGCTCGTCGCCACGTCGTTCGACGCGCCCGACGCGGCGGACGCACCGGGGGCATTGCCCGATATCGAGCGGACATCGTTGCCGGGCGCGGATGAAGCCGTGCCCGAAGCGTCGACCGACGGGGCGACGGAGGAATCCGTCGACGCGGTCGAAGCCTCGTCGGCGATCGCGGAAGACGAGAGCGCGACGGAGACGTGGGGCGGCGTTGCGGCCGAGGCCGAGGCCGAGACGGGCGATGAGCTCGAGCTGATGCTGCCGGACGATCTGCTCGAGGTGCCCGACAGCGAACCCCCCGCCAGTGGGTCGCCGACCCACGGGCTCCCGTTGATCGACCTCGCGCCTGGCCTCCGGTCCCGCGAGTTGGACGAACTCGAGGAGGCCGAGGAGGCCGAGGAGGCGCGAGAAAGCGGGACGGCCGTCGGGCGGGCATCGACGATGCTCGCCGCGCACTCCGTCGAGATGCTCCAGGCGGTGGTGGATGTGAATCCGGCCGACTGGGACGCGCATCGCGAACTTGGGGAGGCGATGTTCGAGGCCGGGAACCGCGACGGCGGGCTGCTGGAGTTCGAGGCGGCGATGAAGGGGTACGAGGCCGACGGGAATCTCGAGGCCGCCGCCTCGATCGCCGACGAACTGGTCCGCGCCGATCCCTCGTCGGTGAAGCACCACCAGAAGCTCGTGGAGTACGCGTTCCGGTCCAACGACAAGCGCCGGCTGGTGGACGCGTATCTGGAACTGGCCGATGCGCTCTTCCGCAGCGATCAGGCCGACAAGGCACGCGTGATCTACAACCGGGTGCTCGAACTGGCGCCCGACCACGCGCGGGCTCAGGGGGCCCTGAGCGCCCTGTCCGACACGCCGGCCGTCGGCATGCCGGGGTCCTCGCTCGGAACGCCATCGCGGTCGCGGGTCGCCATTCCCACGCCGGCCCGCGGCGATTTCGTCAACCTCGGCGACCTGATGCGCGATGAGGAGCGGCCCAAGGACACCCGCATGGTGGTGGCCGAGCAGGAGCCGTCGGGCGACGAGGAGGCCGACTTCGCGGACATGCTGCGGAAGTTCAAGCAGGGCGTGGCCGACAACGTTGATGCCGACGACTATCAGAGCCATTATGATCTGGGCATCGCCTACAAGGAAATGGGATTGCTGGACGAGGCGATCTCCGAGTTCCAGAAATCACTGCGCGGCGTCGACAACCGCGTGCGCACCTACGAGGCCATCGGCCAGTGTTTCATGGAGAAGGAGCAGTTCCAGATGGCGAGCACGCTGCTGGGCCGGGCGGTGCACGAGCGAGGGGTCGGAGACGACCAGTTGGTGGGCGTGCTGTACTTGCTGGGGCGGGCCTGCGAGGCGCTCGGAAAGCCGGCCGAAGCGCTCGAGTACTACCAGCGGATCTTCGTCGTCGACGTGCAGTTCCGTGACGTGGGCGACCGCATGAATGCCATCGAGGAGGCGACGCGGTGAGCGGCGTGATTGCCCGGCCGCGATCGCCGATGACCGACGCCCTCCGCGGTATCCAGGCCCCGGTGCGTGAGCGCCTGGATTTGGTGATGGAGGCGATGCAGGAGATCGTCAGTTCCGGCGTGCCGATGGTGGAGGAGGTGAGTCGTCACCTGCTCGGTATGCGCGGCAAGATGTTCCGTCCCACGTTGACCCTGCTGTCGAGTGATCTCGAGGGACAGCCGGAGCCGAGGGCGCAGCGACTCGCCGCCGTGATCGAGCTGATGCATCTGGCGACGCTCGTGCACGACGACTCCGTGGACCACTCGGCCATGCGGCGCGGCCTGCCGACCGTGAACTCGATGTTCAGCCACCAGGTGTCGGTCATCATGGGCGACTTCCTGTACTCGCGCGCTCTGCGTGCCCTGGTCGCCATCCGTGACTTCGACGTGCTGCGCGTCGTCACCGACGTGTCAAGCGAGTTGAGCATGGGTGAGATGCGACAGTTGGCGGCAATCGATGCCCTGCACTTCGGAGAACCGGAGTACGAGCTGCTCATCCGGGCCAAGACGGCGTCGCTGATCTCGGCGGCGTGCGAGAGCGGCGCGCTGTGCGGCGCGGCGCAATTTCGGGAGCGCATGGCCCGGTTCGGCGACCGGTTGGGCATGGCCTTCCAGGTGGTCGACGACATCCTCGACTACACCGAGGACGAGTCGGTCACGGGGAAGCCTTCGGGCAACGACTTGCGGGAGCACAAGGTCACGCTGCCGCTCATTGCCGTCCTCCCGACCCTGTCGGTCGCGGCGCGCCAGCAGGTCGAGCGCCTGTTCGCGGCCGACGAGCCGACGGACGCCGACATCCAGAACGTGGTGGGCATCGTGGCCGAGGCGGGGGGGATCGAGTACGCGCGACGGCGGAGCGAACAGTATGCCCAGGAGGCGGAAGACGCGCTAACGGGGGTTCCGGAGTCGCCGGCCCGTGCCTCGCTCGTCGAGGCCATCGCCTACGTAACGGACCGGCGCTGGTAATGCCTCCCACCGGTTCTGCCAAACATCGGCCGGGCTACCACGCCCTGGTGCTCTCCATCGGATTCATCGTCGGCGGTGCGTTCACCGAGATCGCCCGCCGGTGGCTGCCGGCCGGCGCGGTCAAGGAATTTCTCACCACCGGGGTGACGCCCTCGCTGGGGCCGTTGCCGATTGATCTCGTCATCATCAAGTTCAGTGTAGGTCCGGTGGCGCTGGATGTGTCGATCCTCGGCCTCGTGGGCGTGTTCGTGGCCTATCTCATCGCGCGGTCGCTCTTCTAGGAGACGGTATGAATTTCGGAAATTTCGGGCCCATGGAGCTGTTCATCATTCTGGTGATCGTGCTCGTGCTGTTCGGTGCGCGGCGCGTACCGGAAATCGGGGCCTCGTTGGGTAAGGGCATTCGGGAGTTCAAGCGCAGCATCAACGATGTGCAGCGGCAGGTGAGCGAAACCGACGACGATCGACACATCGACCGGCTGCACACGGGCGAGCCGGCGGCGCGCACCAAGCAGGAGGAAGAGCCGGCCCGTGAACCCAAGCGGCTGATCTAGTCCGCGACGGCCACACGGGACAAGGAAACGGCGCCCCGGCCAATCTGGCCGGGGCGCCGTTGCGTGTTTGGCGCTGTCGTCGCTGCTAGGTCGACGTGCGCCGGATCGCCGCGTCGATGGACTTCCGGCGGTCGTCGATCTTGGCGGAGTCGTGTAGATACTGGAGATACATCTGCAGGCGTGCCTGCTGCAGCTGGTTGATGCGCTGCTGCCGCTGCACGCTCTTCTGCTTGACCCAGGCGGCGCTGTCGGCGTCGATCCGGCGGTCCACGCGCTCCACGGTGATCTGCGTTTCGTCGCGTACGGGAGCGCTCACGGCATGCAAGGGCAGCCCGAATGCCGCGCCGATGGCGGCGGTGAACTGGCCACCGAGCCCGGCGACAAACGTGGTGCGCGCGAACGTGGGGGTCTGCGCGACCTGGAGGCTCAGCTTCCGTGCCGCGGCATCGAGACTGGTGGCGCCGGCGGCCGACGCGAACGCCTTGGCCGACGCCATCATCCGATCGAGATGGTGCTGGGCGGCGATCGTCGCGCGGATCTGATCGCGCACGACGCTGAGGTCGCGCAACCCACCAGGGGTGAGCGAATCGAGGCGCGCCATGTAATAGCCGTTATCGTCGTCGAACAGATCGCTGATGTCGCCGGGCTGCGCCCCGCCGAATGCCCACGCGCTGACGCTGGGCACTTGGGCGCCACGGAGCATGGCGGGTTGATTCTCGGCGGCCGTGACCTTGTAGATCGTCAGGTGGAGCGCCGCTGCCGCGGAGTCGAGCTTGCTCGGCACCTCGGCCGTTGCCGCCATGGTTGACAGACGGTCCGCCTCCCGATCGATCCGGGCTTCGTTGGAATCGGTGGGCTGGATGCGCAACAGGATGTGACTGACGTCGATCGAATCACCCTTGCGCGAGTTCACTTTCAGCAGGTGATAGCCGAACGGGGTGAGCACGGGTCCCGAAAGCTGGCCGGGCTTGAGGGCCCAGGCCGCCTTGTCGAATTCCTGGACGAACTGCCCCTTGGTGCTCATGCCGAGGTCGCCGCCGTTCGCCGCCGACGCGGAGTCCTGCGACTCGCGCTTGGCGACGTCGGCAAAGCTGGTGCCCGACTCGATTTCGGCGCGCAGCTTCATCAGGTGCGCCCGGACAGCGGCGCTGTCGGCCGCCGTGATCACGCGCGGGATCTCCACGACCGAGAGCCGGGCGGTGCCCGGCTCGGTGAAGGTGTCGTGGTGGCCGTCGTAGTACTGCTGGATCTGCGCGTCGGTGACCGAGGCGAGGTCGGCCGAGTCGGGCATGCTGTTCCATGCCACATAGCTGACCTGCGTGCTGTCGTGCGAATCCTTCCACGCGCGCCACAGGTCGGCGTCGGTGACGTAGACCCCGGCCGTGATCTGCTCGAACAGCTTCTGCTTGGGGATCTCGGTCCGGTAGTAATCCTCTAGTTGTACGAGCAGGCCGCTCTCGCGGGCCACCGGACTCTGCAGCAGCCGTTGGTACTTGGCCATGTCGAACTTGCCGTCCGTCTGCATGTCCGGGCTCTGCTGGATCCACGAGGGCGGGGCATACTTGGCGTACTCGCGGATCTCGTCGGCGGTGACGGAAATCCCGCGCCGCTTGTATTCCCGGTCCAGCAGGATCTGCGTCACCATCTGATCGAACACGGAGTTCTGGATCTGCCGGATCCCGTCCTGTGTCAGGGTGCGGCCGGACGACTGCTGCTCCGATTGCACCTGGTTGTCCACCTGGCGCGTGTAGTCCGCGTAGAGAATCTCCTGGCCGTCCACCTTGGCCACGGGGGTGCTGGGCGTGACCGAGGCAGCGTTACCGAGCCCGGAGGTCTGATAGAACAGGAAGACGAAGATGAACGGGGCCGCGATCACGAAAATCCAGATATACTTGGCCCAGCTCCGCATGGTTTGCAGCACGCGGCGTTACTCCTGATGCGAGCGATGGTTGCGACTATGGTGCAGAGCAGAAAAAGCTATCCCCTGGATGGCCCTAAAATCAAGTCGGCGTGTGACTTCTGATTGACTTGAACTGTCTGCGATATGTATTGTTCGCTTTCACACCGCCCGCCGACGGCTCGAGGCCAGATATGGCGAATACCGCCCGAATCGACGACCTGAAAAAGAAGTTCGACGAGAACCCTCGTCGGTACTTTGCTCCTCTCGCCAACGAATATCGAAAGGCGGGTGATCCCGACCAGGCCATTGCCATCTGCCGGGAATTCCTGCCGCAGCAGCCGGGCCATATGAGCGGGCACATCGTGTACGGGCAGGCGCTCTACGACGCCCAGCAGCTCGACGAAGCCAAGCTCGTATTCGATACCGCCCTCACGCTGGACCCCGAAAACCTCATCGCCCTCCGCTACCTGGGCGACATCGCCCGCGGCCTCGGCGATGTGGCGTCGGCGAGGCTCTGGTACCAGCGGGTGCTCGATGCCGACCCGCGGAACGACGAGATCGCTGCGCTCCTGACGGAGCTGGCCGAGACGCCGCCAGAGGCACCGCAAGCAACCCCGTCAGAATCGCCGCTTACGGGACCGACGGGGACGGTCGTGATGGCCTCGGTGTCGTTGGAAGGGCTTGTCGGGTCCGCGCCTCCGGAAACAGAGGCGGCGGAGCCTCCGGTGGACGCTCCGGCCACCGAGCCGGTGGAACTGACATCGGACACTACAGAAGCGCCCGCCCCGGAAGTGGCCGCACCAGAAGCGGTCGCGATATCCGAGGCAGCCGACCTGGTCACGGAGCCGCCCCCGGTTACCCCGGTCGAGTCGGTGACGCCGGTCGAGTCGGTGACGCCGGTCGAGTCGGTGGAAGCGGTAGCGGCTGGTGCCCCACAGGAGCCGCCCCAGGCGTCGGCACCACCCGCGGATGAGTTGCTCGATCTGGACGACCTGGACCTCGCGGCCGCCGAATCCTCCGAGCCGTGGGGCGATTCGCCCCGCCCCTCGCTCGAGACCACCGGATTCTACGTGGAGCGGGCCGGCGACGGTTTGCTGATGCCCACGGTGGATGCCGCGGGCGAGTCCCTGCCGGAGGACACCTCCTCCGAACTCGACGCGGAGCCGGAAGCGTTGGGCGACGCGTTCCCGCTGGTGGAGCTCGACCTGGCCACACCCGAGCCGACCCCGGCGTCGGCGCCGACGATAGATCCATTCGCCACCGAAACGATGGCCGAGCTCTATCGCTCGCAGGGCCACCACGACGATGCCCTTCGTGTGTACCGGCAGTTGCTTGCACAGCGTCCGGACGACGGGGGGCTCCAGGCGAAGGTCTCGGAACTGGAATCCGCCGTGCCGGCCGACCAGGTCACCACGCCGCCGGCGCAGGAAGTGCCGGATCTCGATACGTCATCGTTCACATTCGAGTCGGACACCGAAGGGGGCGAGGCCCAGCCTGCCCTTGGGGCCGACTCGGTGGTGTCGGAAGCACACGACTTGGGAATCGAGCCGCCCGCTGGCCTGATAACCGATGAGCAGCCCGGCGACCCGGTGCTCGAGGGTGCCCCCGAACCGGAGCCTGAACGTCGGGACGCGGCGGCGGAGTCGGAATCCCGTCCGGTCCAGGAGGCCCAGGCTGCGTCCGGTCCGTCCATTCGGGAGTTCCTCGTGGCGCTCGGGAATCACGTGTTGGGTGGAGGCGAGGGCGAGGCCGCAGTGGCGGACGCGGAGGAGGAAGGTGGTGACGACGCGGTGGAGGGCGACCTGCTGGAAGTCCATGAATTGTTCGTCGAAGAGACCGTGGCCGTGGTCGAGTCGGAGCCGGTGGATTCTGCGCAAGCGGTAGAGTCCGGGTGGGGCGAGTCCGACGTGGGGGACACGGAGCTTGCAGTGGAAACGCATGCCGCCGTCGAGGAACCCGCCGACGGCGCCTCGGGCCCCGCAGCTTCTGGCGCTGAGCCGAAGGAGCCGGAGCATGGATCGAGCGGTGGCACCATCGACCTCATGTTCGATCCGGCGAGCGTTGCCGACGAGGACCAGGTAGCCGCAGAAGGGCTCGCTGGCGCCTACGGTGCTACCCCGGAGGCGAGTGACCCCCCGCCAACGCCGATGGAAGGAGCGCCGGCGCGCCGAGCCACGGAAGAGCTCTCGCTTGACAGCGTGTTCCGCGACCAGCGTTCACCGGCGGCGCCCCCCGAGCCTCGGGGCTTCTCGTTCGACAAGTTCTTCGCGAATCCCACGCCGGCCATGGGGTCGTCGGCCATGGAGACGCCTCCGTTGGGCCAGCCGTCCGAATCCGCCGACGACGACATCGAGCAATTCAACTCGTGGCTCGACGGATTGAAGAAGCGGTGAGAATCGCCGTACTCAACGGGCCCAACCTGAACCTTCTGGGGACGCGCGAACCCGAGCTGTACGGTCGCCAATCGCTGGCCGACATCGAGCGGCATCTGGGCGAACTGGGCCATTCGATGGGGCTGGAAATCGAGTTTGCCCAACACAGCGGTGAAGGCGCGCTGGTGGACGCCATTCACCAGTGGCGCGGCCGGGTGCACGGGGCGCTGGTGAATGCCGGCGCGTACAGCCATACGAGCCTCGCCATCCGGGATGCCCTGGCGGGGGTGAGCGTGCCGTTCGTCGAGGTTCATATCACAAATGTGTTCGCGCGGGAGCCAGAGCGCCGGCATTCGATGCTCGCGCCGGCGGCGGTCGGAGTCGTGTGCGGGCTCGGCGTGATCGGCTACGACCTGGCGCTGCGCGGCCTGGTCTCGCACCTCAACGCCCGTGAGTGACTCCCGTGCGCGGCGTCTCGCCGCGCTTTGCGACGCGGTGGCGGCGGAGGGACTGGATGCGCTTCTCATCACCGGCCTTTCGAACATCCGGTACCTCACCGGATTTTCGGGGTCGAGCGCCCTGGTGGTGGTCACGTCGGCGGACACGCTGTTGATCACGGATTTCCGGTACCAGACGCAGGTCGTCGAGGAAGTTGGCGACCTGGCGCGCGTGGTGATCGATCCGGTGAGTCTGTGGAGTTCTCTCTGGCAGCAGTTGGGGGAATGGCGGGGGGGGAAGCTCATCGGGTTCGAGGCGGCCCACATGGCGCATCGGGATTTCCAGCGTCTGCAGGGCGCTGGGAGCCAGTGGCAGTGGCGGCCCACCGTTGACCTGGTGGAGCGGCTCCGGGAGTGCAAAGACGAGTCGGAGGTCGCGTTGATCAAGCGGGCGGCCGACGTGGCGACGCGCGCGCTGTCTCGCGCGCTCGAGAGTGTGCGTGCGGGGATGAGCGAACTGGAGGTTGCCGGGGCGCTGGAGCACGCGCTCCGGGACGAGGGGAGCGAGGGGTTCCCGTTTGCCACGATCATCGCGTCCGGGGCGCGCGCGGCGCTGCCCCACGCGCAGCCGACGGCCCATCGCGTGAAGACGGGTGACTTGCTGCTGTTCGATTTTGGGGCGGTGGTGGAGGGGTACTGCTCGGACGTGACCCGCACTGTGGTAGTCGGACGGGCGACCGACGAGCAGCGCGAGCTCTACGGTGTGGTCCGGCACGCCAACGAGGCCGCGTCGGCGGCCGTGCACGCCGGGATGACGGGGCGGGATGCCGACGGGGTCGCGCGGCGCTACATTGAGCGGCACGGGCTGGGGGAGCTGTTCGGCCACAGCCTGGGGCACGGGATCGGGCTGGAGGTGCATGAGGCGCCGCGGCTCGCCCGCACCAACGAGCAGGCCCTTCCGGTTGGTGCGGTGGTGACCATCGAACCCGGCGTCTACCGGGCGGGATGGGGTGGAGTACGAATAGAAGACGATGTGTGGCTGGGCCCGAATGACACTCGCATACTGACCGAATTCACGCGCGAGTTGCTCGAGCTGGTGTAGGGCGGACCCTTCGCGCCAATTCCACGACTCTATGATCGACCTTCGCTACGTTAAGAAGCTCATCGACATCATCGACGGTTCGACGGTGGACTCGATCGAGATCTCGTCCGACAAGGGGATGAAGATCCGGATCTCCAAGTCGCCGTCACAGCGCGGTACCGTGCAGATGACGGCGCCGGTGCAGTTGCCGTCGATGATGACCGGTTCGAGCGACCCCCGGTTGACGCCGCCGCAGGGAATACCGTCCGTGGTACCGGAGCCGGAACCCGCGCCCGAGGCGGTCCCGGCCGGCCTCGAGGTGAAGTCGCCGATGGTGGGCACGTACTATCATGCGCCGGAGCCGGGGGCCAAGCCCTATGTCTCGGTGGGCACGCGCGTGTCCAAGGGACAGATCCTGTGCATCATCGAAGCCATGAAGATCATGAACGAGATCGAGTCCGAGTACGCCGGTGTGGTGAAGGAGGTTCTCGTCGAGGACTCCCAGCCCGTGGAGTACGGACAGACCCTGTTCCGCATCGATCCCAATGGCTAAGCCCGCCGTTCCGAATCCCGCTCCCGGCGAGGCCGCCGCTCCGCACACCTTCCACTTCAAGAGCGTGCTGGAGCAGCTGGTCCGGCGCGGGGCGTCCGACCTGCACCTGAAGGTCGGGCGCCCGCCGACGCTGCGCGTGAATGGCGATCTGGAACCGATGGACCAGCCGGCGCTGCGTCCCGAGGATCTGAAGACGCTCGCCGAGCAGTTGATGACGGCCCGACAGGTGAAGTTGTTCTCGGAGGAGAAGGAATGCGATTTCGCGGTGGGCGTGCCGGGGATCGGGCGGTTTCGCGTGAACGTCTACCAGCAGCGCGGGTCGCTGTGCTTCGCTATGCGGGCGATTCCGTACCAGGCGCGGACGATCGAGGAGCTCAATCTGCCGCCGGTGCTCAAGGAGATCGCCCTCAAGCCGCGCGGCCTGGTGCTCGTCACCGGGATTACGGGGTCGGGCAAGTCGACGGCGCTGGCGGCGATGATCCAGCACATCAACGAGAAACGCAAGGCGAACATCATCACGATCGAGGACCCGATCGAGTTCCTCCACCGGGACATCAACTGCCACATCAACCAGCGCGAGGTGGGCACCGACACGTCCAACTTCTCGCAGGCGTTGCGGCGCGTGTTGCGGCAGGACCCCGACGTCATCCTCATCGGCGAGATCCGCGATCTCGATACGCTCGATACGGCCCTCAAGGCGGCGGACACTGGCCACCTGGTGTTTTCCACCCTGCACACCACCGATGCCACGCAGACCATCAACCGCGTGCTGTCGTTCTATCCGCCGCATCAGCAGGCCGAGGTACGGTTCTCGCTGGCGAGTGCGCTGCAAGCGGTGATCTCGCTTCGGCTCGTGCCGCGGGCCGACAAGCCGGGGCGCATTCCGGCCGCCGAGGTGCTGATCAACACGGCCACGGTCCGCGATCAGATCCGCGACATGACGAAGCTGTTGAACATTCCCGAGTTGATCAAGGAAGGCACGGTGCAGTACGGGATGCAGAGCTTCGACCAGTCGCTGATGCAGCATTACACACGCGGCATCGTGTCGTACGAAAGCGCGCTCTTCTACGCCACCAGTCCCAGTGAATTCGCGCTGCGGGTACAGGGGGTGGCGGGGACGAGCGACACCAGCTGGACGCCCTTCGAGGGCGAGTCGGCGAGCTGACGGCCGCCGGCCCATGACTCCCGACGCTCGCCGCAGCCGTCGTCGGACTTCGACTCGAGAACTCGGTGTTTAAGAAGGTACTCATTGCCAATCGCGGAGAGATCGCGCTCCGCGTCATTCGCGCCTGCAAGGAACTGGGCGTTGAAACGGTCGCGGTCTACTCGGAGGCCGATCGCGAATCGCTGCACGTGCGATTCGCGGACGACGACGTGTGCATCGGACCGCCACCGGCCCGCGACTCCTACCTGCGCATTCCGCGCCTCATCGCGGCGGCCGAGATCACCGGCGCCGACGCCATCCACCCCGGGTACGGGTTCCTGGCGGAGAACGCGGAGTTCGCCGAAACCTGCGTGGCGTCGAACATCGCGTTCATCGGCCCCACGGCGGAACAGATTCGCGTGATGGGCGACAAGGCGGCGGCGCGCAAGGCGATGACCGAGGTCGGTGTCCCGATCGTGCCCGGCACCCCCGGGCCCGTGGAGGACGTGGACGAAGCGCTCGAGTTCGCCAAGGAGATCGGGTTCCCCGTCATCATCAAGGCGGCGGCCGGCGGCGGGGGCAAGGGCATGCGCGTGGCCAAGGATGCCGACGACTTCGCGCGCTCGTTCGGGCTCGCCCGCTCCGAAGCGCTGAGCGCCTTCGGCAACGGCGACGTCTACGTGGAGAAGTATCTGGCGCGCCCGCGCCACATCGAATTCCAGATTCTCGGGGACCGGCACGGGCACGTGATCCATCTGGGCGAGCGCGATTGCTCCGTGCAGCGGCGCCACCAGAAGCTCATCGAGGAATCTCCGAGTCCGGCCGTGACGCCCGACCTCCGGGCCCGCATGGGCGCGGCCGCCGTCGCCGGTGCCAAGGCCATCGACTACGTCGGGGCCGGCACCATCGAGATGCTGCTCGACACCGACGGGTCGTTCTACTTCATGGAGATGAACACGCGCATCCAGGTCGAGCATCCGGTGACCGAGATGATTACCGGCGTGGACCTGGTGAAGGAGCAGATCCGCGTGGCGGCGGGAGAGGAGTTGACCGTGCGCGAGCTGCCCCCGCTGCGGGGCCACGTGATCGAGGTCCGTGTGAATGCCGAGGATCCGTCGCGCAACTTCCAGCCGTCGCCGGGGCGCATCGTGACCTTCCATCCGCCCGGCGGCCCCGGGGTGCGACTGGACTCGCACGTGTACGCCGGCTACACCGTGCCGCCGTACTACGACTCCCTGCTCGGCAAGCTGATCTGCCAGGGGCGCGACCGCGACGAGGCCATCGTGCGGGTGCGCGTGGCGCTCGAGGCGTTCGTGATCGAGGGGGTGACCACGACCATCCCGTTCCTCGCCCGGGTCATGGAGAATCCACGGTTCAAGGCCGGTGAGGTCGACACGAAGTTCCTCGAACGCGAGACGGATCTCATGAAGGAGCCCACGTAGGTGCGCGTCGACGTCTTCTTCACGGCGCGAGAAGTCGGGCCGGGAGACGTCGCCGGCCGGGTGGTCGCGGTGCTGGACGTCTTGCGGGCGTCGTCGTCGATCGTGGCCGCGCTGGCCAGCGGTGCGCGCGCGGTGGTTCCGGGGGAGAGTTCCGACGCCGTCCTGATGCGGGCCAAGTCTTTCGAACGGCATGACGTCCGGCTGGCGGGCGAGCGCCGCATGCGCAAAATCGAGGGGTTCGACCTCGGCAACTCGCCGGTGGAGTTCACCGCCGATGCCGTCGATGGGCGGACGGTGCTGATGACGACGACCAACGGCACCGGCGCTTTCGCGGCGACGCAAGGCGCGCGTGAAGTGCT
Organism: uncultured Gemmatimonadaceae bacterium; assembly: GCA_963781765.1. GTDB lineage: Bacteria > Gemmatimonadota > Gemmatimonadetes > Gemmatimonadales > Gemmatimonadaceae > JAGWRI01. The sequence goes on along the minus strand of CAWAHC010000016.1, from coordinate 71,658 downwards.
CGTCGCCGCGTTCGTCAACTTCTCCGCCACGCTCGCCGTGATGCGGGCGGCGCTGCGCAAGGGCACCGATCTCGCCTTCATCTGCGCCGGACACGAGGGACAGTTCTCGCTGGAGGATGCGGCCTGCGCCGGACGATTCGTCCACCATGCCACCCGCCGGCTCTCGGACGTGGTGCTGAACGACGCCGCTCTGGCCGCCCTGCAGGTACATCGGAAGTACGGGGACGACCTGTGGGGGCTGTTCGAGACATCGCGTCACGGCCAGGCGCTGGCGGAGGCCGGATTCGCCGCCGATCTCGTGGCCTGCGCCACGCTCGATACGTCGCCGGTGGTGCCGATGTATCAGGACCGGCAGATCACCCGCCGGGCGCCCGCGCGGGGCGGTTGATCGTGCGCGACTCGCTCCGCCGCGAGCTGATCGCCATCGCCCTGCTCCTGCTCGCCGTCTTCCTGGCGGGCGCGCTGCTGGTTCTTGGCCTGGCGCAGTTGCGGGCGGGGGTGGACGTGCGGGCGAATGTGGGGTGGGTGGGCGCCCACCTGGCTCGGCCGCTGGTCTCGCTGCTGGGCTGGCCCGGGGCCCTGCTGGTACCCCTCGTTCCGCTGGTGCATGCGCTGCGCGTGTTCGGCCGGTTGCGGTCCGATACCGACCGATCGTGGATGATCTTCCTGGGTGGTCTGGTGCTGGTGCTCCCCGCCACGGTGGCGCTGGGATCGGGGCTGAAGCTGGGCGACCCGGCGACCAGCGCCTCGGGGCTCTGGGGCGCCTTCGTCGCCTCGTACTGGCGGGCCTGGTTCGGCGACCTTGGCGCGTGGATCCTGGTAGCGCTCGCCGTGTCGGCGCTCATGGCCGCCACCCTGGCCTGGAACCCGATCCGCGCGCTGGTGGGCACACGGCATGGGGCCGGTGGGCGGGAGGGGACGGCGCGCGACCGGAACCTGGCGCTCGAATTGGAGCCTTCGCCAGACGAGATGCCCGGGATCGAGGCGGACACATCGGAGCCCGAGGCGAGTGATCCGCGCTCCTCCAGAAAGCGGGGGAAGCGCGCGAACCGGGCCGAGGCTGCGGCCCGGCGAGAAGACGAGATCCGTGCGGAGATCGATGGGTCCGCGATCTCACCGGAATCGGCGCTGGCCGACGAACTGCCGACGCCCGAATTGCTCACCCGCCCCCCGGACCGCGTGGGCGACGGCGGCAAGCGCGAACTCGACGAGATGGGGGAGAAGCTCATCGAGGCGCTGCGGACGTTCCGGGTGGAGGGCCATCTGGTGGGCCGCACGACGGGTCCCGTCGTTACGCAGTTCGAGATCGAACCCGCGCCCGGTGTGAAGGTGCGCCAGTTTGCAAACCTCGCCAACGACCTGGCCCTCGCGATGCGCGCCCAGAGCATCCGAATCGTCGCCCCCATTCCAGGCCGGGGCGCGGTGGGTGTGGAGGTGCCGAACCCGACGTCGGAGATCGTGGCGTTTCGAGAGTTGATCGAGTCGCGGGAGTTCCAGAACGCGCGGGCGGCCCTCCCAGTGGCGTTGGGCAAGGATCTCGAAGGCAAGCCGGTGATCGCCGATCTCGCCAAGATGCCGCACCTCCTGATCGCCGGCGCGACGGGATCGGGGAAGTCCGTGTGCGTGAACACGATCATCACCAGCCTCGTGTACCGGCACACGCCGCGCACCCTGCGGCTATTGATGATCGATCCCAAGATGGTGGAACTGTCGGTGTACAACACACTGCCGCACCTGCGGCACAAGGTGGTCACCGACAATCGGGACGCGGCGTCGGTGCTGCACTGGGCCAAGCACGAGATGGAGGACCGGTACAAGCTCCTCGCCGCCAACGGCTGCCGGAACATCCAGGAATTCAACAAGCGCCTGCAGGATGGCGCGGCGCTCAAGAACCCCAAGCAGGAAGACGTGGCGTTCGAGAACCTCGAATACACGGGCGACGTATTGCCGTACATCGTGATCGTCATCGACGAGATGGCGGACCTGATGATGACGGTGCAGGGCGAAGTCGAGGGTCCGATTGCGATGCTGGCGCAGAAGGCGCGGGCCATCGGCATTCACTTGCTGCTCGCCACCCAGCGCCCGAGCGTGAATGTCATCACGGGGCTCATCAAGGCGAACTTCCCGAGCCGGATCGCGTTCCGTGTCGCCTCGCAGGTGGACAGCCGGACGATCATCGACGGCGCGGGTGCCGAAGCGCTGCTCGGCAACGGCGATATGCTGTTCATACCACCGGGCAAGTCCGAGCCGGCCCGGCTCCAGGGGGCGTTCATCTCGAGCGCGGATACCGAGAACCTCATGAAGTGGTACGAGGCGCGGAGCGAAGCCCGTCGGAAGGTGCGGCTGGCCCAAGGGCTCGGTCTCGAGGAGGCGTCGGAGGAAGACATCATCGCCGCCATCCGCGCTCGTGAGGCGGCCGAGGCGGGGAAGGATGAGGAGCCGGCGGGCGACGCGGGCGATCGCGACAAGCTGTTCCGCGAGGCCGGGGAGGCCGTGATCCACAATCAGGGCGCGTCCACCTCGCTGCTCCAGCGGCGGCTCGGCATCGGCTACGGCCGCGCGGCGCGGATCATGGATCAGCTCGAGGCGGCCGGCGTGATCGGCAAATCCGAACCCGGATCGAGCCGGCCGCGCGAGGTGCTGATGGGGCTCGAGGACCTCGATCGCGTCTGCGGGCCCAGGACATGACCGCTCGGTGGTCGCTGCTGGTGGCCGGGGCGATGGCCCTGGCCGCGGCGCCGCCACGGGCGGCAGGCGCGCAGGATACCACACGGTCGGGCCCGCCGGTGTCTGCCGATACGGACACCGTGCCGCCGCGCACGCTGCCCGTGAACGGGCTGCTGCTGCGCCAGCAGCACCTGAGCTACGAGATGCGCCTGGTCTTCCCCGACAGCACCCATCTGGTGGGCACGCGGGAGGTGGACATCGAGCACAGCACCTACGCGGCCTTTCCCGCGTGGCTGATCGCCGAGACGCGCACCGGGAGCGTGCCGTCTACCGATTCGCTGTACATGTCGTACGTGGATCTGCGCCCGTTGCACTGGACGTCGGTGCTCGGCGGACGGTCGCGCATGGCGATCGAATTCACGGCGGACTCGCTGTACGGAGGAACGAGCGGTCCGAGCGGCAACCAGAACATCGTACTCGCGCACGGGCGCGACCTGCTCGCCGGCGCCTCGATGACCGAGGTCGTCCTGCAGCTCATGCCGCACGGCGTCGGGCGCGTGGACTCGGTGTCCGTGCTCGAGGTGGACCTCGGCGCCAGCCGCATCGTGCCCGGCGCGCTGTCGGTTGACGGGGAGCAGGATCTCGACACCTCGCTCGGCCGGTTCCACTGCTGGGTCATTTCGCTGACGACAGCGGACGCCGTGGTCCACTACTGGCTGTCGGAATCCGATCCGGTGGTGGTCCGCACGCGCCAGAATCTGCCGCAGGAGCCGGGGGTCGTGTTCGAGCAGGCGCTCGTGGAGCGGCAGTAACGCGTAGTTCCGGTTCGAGCGCGCACGTTCCGGTGATGGTGCGCGGCCAGCGGGCCGTAGGTTGGCCCCATGTCAGCGGCGACGCAGGCATTCGGAGAACTCGGAGAGCGCATCGCGGAGCGGTGGCTGGCCCGGCAGGGCTGGCGCGTGGTGCACCGCCGCTATCGGTTCGGCCACCGGGACATCGATCTCGTGGTCGAACGCGATGGGGTGGTGGCCTTCGTGGAGGTGAAGGCGAGGTCCAGCGAGCGGTTCGGCGATCCAATCGAAGCGGTTAACTGGCGTAAACGCATCGAGTTGGAACGCTCAGCCTTAAGTTGGATCTCACGTCATGGTCGGTCGGATGAATCGTACAGATTCGACGTCGTTGGTATCTTGGTTCAGGGACGTCGGGTGCGGGTCCGGCACGTGGCGAATGCGTTCAGCATTAGGTCGGTCCCTTGATTCCTCGAAGGGGTTTCGTATTTTCTTCGGGGTAACGAGATAGGGGCCAGCCGGGTTACGATTAGCCCGCGTGGCCAGGGGGTTCACGCTCAACCAAAGGACTTGCCGATCATGGCCGTCTCCACGATGCAGGACGACAAGAAGAAGGCATTGAACCTGGCCATCGCGCAGATCGAGAAGAGCTGCGGCAAGGGTTCGATCATGCGGCTCGGCACGGACAGTCACGTGCGCGTCGACGCGATTCCCACCGGCGCGCTCAATCTCGATGCGGCCATCGGCGTGGGGGGCATTCCCCGTGGTCGCGTGACCGAGATCTACGGTCCGGAATCGAGCGGCAAGACGACGCTCTGCCTGCACGTGGTGGCCAACGCGCAACGCGCCGGGGGTGTGGCGGCGTTCATCGACGCCGAGCATGCGCTCGACGTGGACTACGCGCGCAAGCTGGGCGTTGACGTGGAAGGATTGCTCATCTCGCAGCCGGATACCGGCGAACAGGCGCTGGAGATCTGCGAGATCCTGGTCCGTTCGGGCGCGGTCGATGTCGTCGTGATCGATTCGGTGGCGGCGCTGGTGCCCAAAGCCGAGATCGAGGGCGACATGGGCGACTCGCATGTCGGGTTGCAGGCGCGGCTCATGAGTCAGGCGCTGCGCAAGCTGACGGGTGCCATTGCCCGGTCGCGTACCTCGGTGGTGTTCATCAACCAACTGCGCGAAAAGATCGGCGTGATGTTCGGGAATCCGGAAACCACCACCGGGGGCAAGGCGCTCAAGTTCTATGCGTCGCTGCGCCTCGACATCCGGCGCATCGGTGCCGTGAAGGACAAGGACGAGGTGGTGGGTTCGCACGTCCGCGTGAAGGTGGTCAAGAACAAGGTGGCGGCGCCGTTCCGGCAGGCCGAGTTCGACATCATGTACGCCGAAGGCATCAGCCACACGTCGCTGCTCGTGGACATTGGCGCCGAGTCGGGCATCATCGAGAAGTCGGGCGCGTGGTACAGCTACAAGGACCAGAAGATCGGGCAGGGCCGGGAGAACGCGAAGCTGTACCTCAAGGACAATCCGGCGATGATGGCCGAAATCGAGGAGAAGGTGAAGACGGTGCTCGGTATCACGCCGGCAGGCGCCGAGGAAGATGGTCCCGCGGAGGCGGCGGAGGAATAGGCGCCCTGGGAACATCCGGCGGAGGAATCGTGCCGGGGAGACGTAGTCTGGAAGCGACGGGACCCGGAAACTCCCAACGTTACAGAGTGCGGCTCCCCGGCACTTTTTTCCCGGAGGACGCGTGGGATTGATCACCGCGCTGGTCCCGCACCCGAGACGCGCCGGCCGGGTGGAGGTGGCGGTGGACGGCCGGGGCGTGGGCGCCGTCTCGGTCGACGCGATCGCGAGCCTGGGACTCCGGGTGGGACAGGAATTCGAACCGGTGCGCCCGGCGTTCGAAGCGGAGTGCGCGCGGTTGGCGACGTGGGACCGCGCGACGGGGCTGCTGGCGGCGCGCGCGAGGTCGCGGCTGGAGTTGCGGCGCCTCCTGCTGCGAAAGGGGGAACCCGCGGAGCAGGTGGACCGGGTCCTCGACCGGCTCGAGGGCGCCGGGTATCTGGACGACGCCGATTTCGCCCGGCAATTTGCGCGCACCAAGGCGCTGGGGAGCGGCATGTCGCGACGCCGCGTGCAGCAGGAACTCGCGCGCCGCGGCGTGGACCGTGCTCTCGCCGATACCGCGATTGCCGAGGTGTTCGTCGAGGAAGGGGTGAACGAGATCGAAACGGTGGAGCGGCTGGCGCGAAAGAAGCTGCGCACACTGGCCCGCCTGGACGCGCCGACTCGGCGGCGGCGCCTGTTCGGATTCCTCGCGCGGCGTGGATTCGAGAGCGAGGAGATCCGGGACGTACTGAACCGCCTCGGCGAGGAGGAGTGGTAGCGCCGTGGTTGCCGTGTACAATCGCGGTTCCGGTCATGCGCCGAACTGGGGTGTTCACCCCTTCCGGGTGATATATTCCCCCCCGTATGCCTCACCGTGAAATCCCCACCCTGACGGCCGCGGAAATCCGCGAGCGATTTCTGGCCTACTTCGAGCGTCAGGGTCATGTGCGCCGTCCCAGCTCGTCCCTCGTCCCGGCGGACGATCCCACGCTGCTGTTCACGAATGCGGGGATGGTCCAGTTCAAGAAGGTGTTTCTGGGGATGGAGGATCCGCCGGACGGCCGCCGCCGGGCGACCACGGCGCAGAAGTGCGTGCGGGCCGGCGGCAAGCACAACGATCTGGAGCAGGTGGGGCACACGGCCCGGCACCACACCTTCTTCGAGATGCTGGGCAACTTCTCGTTCGGCGATTACTTCAAGGCCGACGCGATCCGGTTCGGGTGGGAATTCGTCACCGGCCGGCGCGAGGACGGGAATCTGGGCATCGATCCTGCGCATGTGCGCGTGTCGGTGTTCTGGGACGACGAGGAGGCGCGGCAGATCTGGGCGGATGTCGCGGGACTTCCCGACTCGCGGATTTATGGTCTGAGCGAGAAGGACAACTTCTGGCAGATGGCCGATACGGGACCGTGCGGTCCGTGTTCGGAGCTCTACGTCGATCTGGCGCATCTCACGGATGACTGGCGCTTTCCCGACGATGCGTCGGGGGAGTGGACGGACCTCGACCGCAAGGACTTCTCCACCGACGCCTTTGTGGAGGGCGCGGAAGCGGGACGATTCCTCGAGATCTGGAATCTCGTGTTCATGCAGTTCGACCGGCAGCCGGACGGCGCGCTCGATCCGCTGCCCCGGCCGTCGGTGGACACGGGAGCCGGGCTGGAGCGCATTGCCGCCGTGATGCAGCGCGTGACGAACAACTACCACACGGACCTGTTCGCGCCGCTCATTCGTGCCGTCGAGGACACGGTGGGGCTTCCGTACCGCGGCCGCAAGGAGCATGCGCCCACTGCGATGACCGTGCACGGCCGTACGGTGATGGTGGATCCGGCGTCGTTCCGGGTGATCGCCGATCACGCGCGCGCCGTGGCGTTCCTGCTGGCCGATGGCGTGTTCCCGTCCAACGATGGGCGGGGGTACGTGCTGCGGCGCATTCTGCGGCGCGCCGTGCGCCACGCCTGGCTGCTGGGTCGCCGGGAACCGACGCTGGTGCGCGTGGTGGAGGCGGTCATCGAGACGATGGGCGATGCGTACCCGGAGCTGCGCACGCGTTCGGCGCATCTGATCAAGACCACGCGGGTGGAAGAGGAGTCGTTCCTCTCGACCATCGAAGGCGGCCTGGCCCGGTTCGAGCAGATGGCGCCGGAGCGAGGCACGAATCTCGGCGATTCCGTTCGCGGCACGATCAGCGGTGACGACGCCTTCCGGTTGTACGACACGTTCGGCTTCCCGATCGATCTCACCGAGCTCATGGCGCGCGAGCGCGGATACACGGTGGACATCGCCGGGTTCAATGCCGCGCTGGATGCGCAGCGGAACCGGTCCAAGGAGGAGCGAAAGTCGCGGAACATCGCGGTGCAGGCGGACGCGTTGGGCGACCTCGCGGACTGGACGACGGCGCCGGGGGCCGAGCGCACCGACGTGGCGTTCGTCGGGTACGATGAGGTGGAGATCGAGACCCAGGTAACGGCGGTGCGCCAGCTGGGCGACGGACGGGTGGCGCTCCTCTTGCGCGAGACGCCGTTCTACGCCGAGTCGGGTGGGCAGGTGTCCGACCACGGCGAGATCGTGGGTACGGGATGGCGCATGGACGTGGAAGATGTGCGCAAGGTCGATGGTCGTCCCGCCGCGGTGGGGCGGATCGACGGAACGCTCGCCTTCGGGCCGGTGACGGCGCGGGTGCCGTCGCTGCGACGGAAGGACACCGAACGGAATCACACCGCCACCCACCTGTTGCACGCCGCGCTGCGCCAGGTGCTCGGCGAGGCGGTGCATCAGGCCGGCTCGCTGGTGGCGCCCGACCGTCTGCGCTTCGACTTCACCCATCACGGCCCGGTGAGCGCCGAGCGGCTGGCGCAGATTCAGGAGATCGTGAACGCGCGCATCTGGGACGCGATTCCGGTGTCGACGCGGGAAATGCCGTACCCCGACGCCCGGGCGGCCGGCGCCATGGCGCTGTTCGGGGAGAAGTACGGCGACGTGGTGCGCGTGGTGACGGTGCCCGGGTTCTCGATGGAGCTGTGTGGTGGTACGCACGTGCGTAGCACGGCGGAAATCGGATTGTTCCAGATCGTTCACGAGACCGGCGTGGCGTCTGGGGTGCGGCGCATCGAGGCGGTGACCGGCCCGGGGGCGTACGCCCTGCTGCACGAGCGCGCCGAGACGCTCGGCCGCACCGCGGAGCTGCTGAAGGTGCCGTTGGACGGTGTGGAGAAGCGGGCGCAGGCGCTGCTCGACGAGCGGCGTGCGCTGGAGAAGCGGGTGGAGGAGGTGTTGCGTGGCGGGGGCGATCAGATGGCGCAATGGCTGAGCGAAGCGCAGGCACTGAACGGCGGCGGGGCCCGCTTCGTCGGTCGTGTGGTGCCCGCGGCCGATCTCAAGGAGTTGCAGACCCTGGGCGACGCGCTGCGCGAGCAACTCGGGTCGGGGGTGGGCGTACTGGCGGCCACCTTCGGCGACGGCAAGACCACGATGCTCGCGGTCGCCACCGACGACATGGTGCGGCGCGGGGTGAACGCCGGAGCGCTGGTGAAGGAGTTGGCGGCGCTGGCAGGCGGTCGTGGTGGGGGGAAGCCTCACATGGCGCAGGCCGGCATTCCCGATGCCTCTCGCCTGGACGACGCGCTGCGGCAGGCTCCGGACATCGCGCGCACGTTGATCGCGAAGGGCAAGTGACGGTCGGCGCGTGGCTCGAGTCGCGCACGCCCGAGGCACCGGCGGCTCTGGCCGCGCGGATCCGTGAGGTGCTCGGGGCCCGCTGGTCGGACGACGCCTCGCACACGCACGCGGCGTGCGAGGCGGCGGCCGAGGAGTTGCTCGCCTCCCTTCTGGCCGCGCGGGAGACGGGACGCGAGACGGCGCTCGACCTGCTGGCCGCCGATGCGTTGGTGACCTATGCCTTCGAGCACGCGGCGGCGGCGGCGGTGGATCTCGACGGCGAGGCGGGCGCGGTCATGGCGCGCGTGGCGGCGATCGGTGCGCGGTTTGCGCCCGTACCGGCCGCCGAGTGACGACAGACGGAGGTGGGCGGTGATCGATATTCATTCGCACCTGCTGCCGGGAGTGGACGACGGATCGCCGTCGCTCGATGTGTCGGTGCCCGTGCTGCAGCGGTTTGCGGCGGGCGGCGTCGAGCTGCTGGTGTGCACGCCGCACCTCATGGCGACGGAGGCGGCGAGTGCGCCGTACAACCAGTACCGGCAATTGCTGGGCGACCTGCGGGCCGCCGCGCCCGCAGGACCGGAACTCAGGCTCGGTTGGGAGATCATGCTCGACATGCCCGGCGTCGATCTGCGGCATCCGCAGCTCGGGCTCGGCGGTTCGAAGGCGGTGCTCGTGGAGTTCCCGCGCATGTCGATTCCGCCGCACGCCGACGACGAGCTGTTCCGCCTGCGGATGAGCGGGATCGTGCCGGTGCTGGCGCATCCGGAGCGGTACCATGGCTGCACGGTGGAGCGCGTGGAGGAGTGGCGCCGGGTGGGGGCGGTGATCCAGATGGATGGCGCCGCGTTGCTGGGCAGTCACCGGATGGCGGCGTTGGCGCGGGAGATGCTCGCCCGCGGATGCACCGACGTCATCGCGAGCGACAATCACGGCGATTCGCGATCGCTGATGGCGGTGCGCGAGTGGCTGCTGGAGTATGGCACGGCGGAGCAGGCTGACCTGCTGACGCGGGAGAACGCCCGCCGGCTGCTGGCCGACGAGCCGATCCGCGACGTGCCGCCGTTGGTGGTGAAGGGGGGGATGATGGCACGGCTGAAGTCGATGGTGTTGGGGCGCGGCGGATCGGGCCGCCGGCGCCGAGACTGAGGAACACGACGGTGCGGAGGCGCATGGCGTGACACAGCAAGCGAGCGGCGAATTCGCAGAGGCGCTCCGGGCGCTGGCCGGCACGGCGACCCGCGTGGCTGACACCCTGGGTGCGGAACTCGATCATGCGCTCCGCCTCGTGCGCGAAACCGTGCAGCGCGGAGGAACGCTCTTCTTCTGCGGCAACGGGGGGAGCGCGGCCGACGCCCAGCACATAGCCACCGAGTACGTGGTGCGCTACATGCGGAACCGGCGCGCCTACCCGGCGGTGGCGCTCACGACCGACACCTCCCTTCTCACGGCGGTGGGCAACGATCTGGGATTCGACGAGGTGTTCGCGCGGCAGGTCGAAGCGCTGGCGCACCCCGGCGACCTGCTGATCATTCACTCGACGAGCGGCAATTCTCCCAACGTTCTGCGCGCGGCCGAGGCGGCGCGGGCGGCGGGCGTGCAGGTGCTGGCCTTTTCGGCGCGGGACGGGGGCAAACTCCGGTCGCTGGCCGACCATGCGGTGGTGATTCCCACCGACCGAACCGATCGCGCACAGGAATTGCACCTGTGCATCGAGCACATCATCTGCGACCTCGTGGAGCGGGACCTGTGATCAATCTGTCGGGTAAGTGTGCACTCGTCACCGGAGGCTCGCGCGGCATCGGCGCGGCCACGGTGTCGTTGCTGGCCGAGAGCGGCGCTGACGTGGTGCTGGGCTATCACTCGCGGCGCGACGACGCCGAACGGGTAGCGGCGGAGGCGCGCCGGCTCGGCGTGCGGTCGGCGGCCGTGGCGTCAGACATCGCCACGGCGGCGGGGGCGGACGCGCTCGTGGCGGCCGCGGTCAAGGAACTCGGCGCGCTGGACTTCTTCGTCGGCAACGCCGGGATCTGGCCGGTGGAGGATGAGGACGTGACACGACTGTCGGACGAGCGCTGGCGGCGGACGATGACGCAGAACGTCGATTCCATGTTCTACACCTCGCGGGCAGCGGCGCGCGTCCTGCGCGACCACGGCCGCCTCGTGCTCGTGGCGAGCACTGCCGGACAGCGCGGCGAGGCATACCACGCCGACTACGGAGCGTCGAAGGGCGCGATGATCGCATTCGTGAAGTCGCTGGCGCCGGAACTGGCGGCACGCGACATCACCGTGAACAGCGTCGCCCCCGGTTGGGTGGACACCGAGATGTGCGAGATCCCGTACGCCGACGGCGGCCGCGACCGAATCGCGGCCACGATCCCGCTGGGGCGGGTGGCCGACCCCAAAGACATCGCCGGACCCATCGTCTTTCTCTGTTCACCGCTGGCCCGGCACATCACGGGCGAGATCGTGAACGTGAACGGCGGGAGTGTACTCTGCGGATGATCGTCCTCCTCTTCACCGGCGGCACCATCGGCATGCGCCACGACCCCGCATTGGGCGGCGCCGTGCCCGCGCTCACCGGACGCGACATTCTGGCGCTCGCGCCGGGCATCGACCGGTTCGCCGAACTCGAGGTGGACGACTTCGGCGCCTTTCCCGGTCCGCACATGACCGTCGAACGCGTCTGGTCGCTCCGCGCGCGCATCGCGTCACACCTCGCGCGCCCCGAAGTGGACGGCATCGTCCTCACGCACGGCACCGATTCCCTTGAGGAATCGGCGTACCTGATGGCGCGCTCGCTGTCCACACAGAAGCCGATCGTGTTCACGGGGGCCATGCGGACATCCAGCGATCTGGGCTGGGACGGCCCGGCGAACCTCGGCGCGTCGGTGATCACCGCGGCCAGCGCCGACGCTCGCGGGCTCGGTGTGCTCGTGGTGATGGGCGACCGCATCTTCAGTGCGCTGGACGTCACCAAGGTCCACACGCACATGCCCGACGCCTTCGAGAGTCCGGGGCTCGGTCCGCTGGGTGTGGTGGACGACGGCCGGGTGATCGTCCGTCGCAACGCGCATTCCGCGCTTCCCGTTCTGGCGCCCGATGCGCCGGCCCAACCGGTGGACATCGTGTACGCGTGGCAGGGCGCGGATGCGCGCCTGCTCGATGCCTCGCGCGAGACGGCGCAGGGGGTGGTAGTGGCGGCCATGGGGCGGGGGAACGTGCCGCCGCTCATGGCCGATGGGATCGAACGCTGGATTGCCGACGGGAAGCCGGTGGTCATCGCCTCGCGCGCCCTCCGTGGGCGCGTGGGGCACACCTACGGCTATCCGGGCGGCGGACGGCGGCTGTTCGAGGCGGGCGCGCTGTTCGCCGGCAGCCGGCGACCGCAACAGGCGCGCATCGACCTCATGCTGGCGCTCGGCGCCGGCGTCGACGTGCGCACCGTCTTCGATGGCTGAGCGGGACGAGCGGAAACTCCTGCGCCCGCCGCCGCCGGTGCTCGAGATCGCCGACCGGCTAGAGCGGGCCGGCCACGAGACCTGGTGTGTGGGGGGGGCCGTGCGTGACGCCCTGCTCGGCCACCCGCATCTCGATTGGGACCTGGCCACGGCGGCCACCCCCGAACAGGTGCGTGCGCTGTTCGGGCATCGGCGCACGATTCCGGTGGGCATCGAATTCGGCACCGTGGGCGTGCTCGACGACCAGAAGACCCTGCACGAAGTGACGACCTTCCGACGCGACGTGCGCACCGATGGCCGCCACGCCGAGGTGGAGTTCGGCGTCTCGCTTGACGACGACCTGGCCCGTCGCGACTTCACGATCAACGCCATCGCCTACTCGCCTCGACGCGAGCAGCTGCACGACCCGTTCAAGGGCCGCGACGACCTGAAGCGCCGTCTCGTGCGCGCGGTGGGCGATCCCGCCGCGCGCATGCGTGAGGACCGCCTGCGCGTGCTGCGTGCCATCCGGTTCGCGGCGCGATTCGATTTCGACATCGACCCAGCCACGTGGGACGCGATGGTGGCGAGCGCGCCGCATCTGGGGCGTCTGTCGCCGGAGCGGGTCAAGCAGGAGATCGAGAAGACCATGGAGCAGGTGGCCCGGCCGGGCCGGGCGCTCAGGCGCTGGCGGGAGGCCGGCGCGCTGGCCACGCTCGTGCCCGCGCTCACCGGCCTCAGCGACGAGATACTGCGCGCGCTCGACTGCCTGGCGACGCCGGGGCTGGCACAGCGGCCCAACCGGCGGATCCATCGCATGGCGGCGCTGTTCAGCGACGTGCCGGCCACCGACGGCAAGATCGCCGCGGCGCTGACCGCATTGCGTGGCTCGAAGCTGCAGATGACGTGGATCCAGGCGCTGGTGGAACGGTGGCAGACGCTCGGCCCATCGATCGGCGATGCATTGGCGGGTGGCACCGCGGTGCCTGATGCGCAGGTGCGTCGTTGGGTGGCGGCGGTGGGGCGGTTGTACCTCCCCGGTTTCTTCCGTCTGGCGAGCGCGCGCTGGGCCGCACGGCGCGAACACGGCCGGGCGCCCGATGCGGCGGCGGTGCGGGCGCTCTACCGCCGGGCGCTCCGCGCGGCGTTCCGCGATCCGGTGGACCTGCGCGATCTGGCGGTGGACGGCGACGACCTGCGCCGGGCCGGCGTCCCGCCCGGTCCCGCGATGGGCCGGATTCTGCAGGCGCTGCTCGATTGGGTGCTCGACGACCCGGCGCGGAACACGCCGACGGCGCTGCAGCAGCGGGCGACCGAATTGCAGTCGGAGTCGGACGCGGGGGGACGATGAGCGCGCATCGCAAGCCGGTTGGCGGGGCGCCGGACGCGCGCGCGGAGTCGTTGTGGGCCAAGCCGGCCGACACGCCGTTGGCGGCGCGCATGCGCCCGCGTTCGCTGGACGAATTCGTGGGGCAGCGGCACCTGCTCGCCGAGGGCAAGCCGCTGCGCGCCGCGATCGAGTCCGGAACCGTGGGCTCGATGGTATTCTGGGGGCCGCCCGGATCGGGCAAGACCACGCTCGCGCGACTGGTCGCGCGCCACACCGACCGGACGTTCGTGTCCTTCTCCGCGGTCACCGAAGGGGTGCCCCGCGTGCGCGAGATCGTGGCGCAGGCCGAGGCACGGCGGGCGGCCGGGCAGGGCACGATTCTGTTCGCCGACGAAATCCACCGGTTCAACAAGGCCCAACAGGACGCCTTCCTGCCGCACGTGGAGGCGGGCACGATCACGCTCATCGGCGCCACCACGGAGAACCCGTCGTTCGAGATCAACGGGGCACTGCTGTCGCGGTTGCGCGTGTTCGTGCTGCAGCCCATTCCGGTGGCGGATCTCGAGGCCGTCCTGCGCGCCGCGCTGGCCGATGCGGATCGCGGGCTCGGTGATTGGCGTCTGGACGTGGACGACGAGGCGGTGACGCTGATTGCCACGTTGGCGGACGGCGACGCGCGACGTGCCCTGACGGTGCTCGAGGCGGCGGCCGCCCACGTGGGCCGGGGTGGGCGGCTGGGCGCCGCCGAGGCCCGGGACGCGCTGCAACTCCGATTCGCGCGCTTCGACAAGAGTGGCGAAGAGACGTACAACATGCTGAGCGCGTATCACAAGAGCCTGCGGGGGAGCGACCCCCAGGCGGCGCTCTACTGGATGGCGCGGATGATCGAGGGCGGGGCCGATCCCATGGTGCTGTTTCGCCGAGCGATGGCGATGGCGGCCGAAGACATCGGGCTCGCCGATCCCGAAGCGCTGAAACTGGCCGTGGCCGCCCGCGATGCCTTCCACATGCTGGGGCCTCCGGAAGGGTATCTGCCGCTGGCGGAGATGACGGTGTACCTGGCCACGGCGCCCAAGTCGAACAGCACCAAGCGGGCGCTGGACGCGGCCCTGGCGGCGGCGCGCGACACGCCGGCGGAGCCGGTACCGCTTCACATCCGGAACGCCCCCACCGGTTTGATGAAGGAACTGGGCTATGGCGACGGGTATCAGTACGCACACGCGGTGCCGGAGGCGTACATTCCGCAGGAGTATCTGCCGGAGCGCCTGCGAGGGACCGCGTTTTTCGAGCCCGGCAATTTCGGGTTCGAGAAGGAGATCACGAAGCGCCTGGCGTGGTGGTCGGAACTCAAACGAAAAGCCCGCGATGCGGGCGATACCGAGTGAGGAACCCGTGCGGACACAACTTCTGAAGCGGTGGGTCGTGACAGCCGCGGCGCTCGCGCTCGTGGGCGGCTGCTCGTCGATCGGTCAGCAGGTCTTCAAACAACCGGCGGTCGCACTGCAGGACGTGCGACTGACGGGGCTCGGCATCGCGGGCGGCAACCTGGACGTGGTGCTGCGCATCTACAACCCCAACGGATACCGGTTGGACGCGACGCAGATGCACTACCAGGTGAAGGTGGACTCGTTGCCGGTGGCGGACGGCACGCTGACCGACCGGAATCAATTCCAAGGTGGGGATACGACCACGGTTCACATCCCGGTGCAGTTCACGTACGCCGGTGTGGGCGCGGCCGCGCGCCAGCTCATGCAGACCGGCGCGGTGAAGTACACCGTGCTCGGCGACCTGACCGTGGATACGCCGATCGGAAGCCACACATTTCCCTTCACCGCGGCCGGCACCTTTTCCACCATCAACACCCGCATCCACTGAGCGGAGGCCTGCATCACACGCGATCTGATCACCGTCAATCCGCCTGCTGACCGCGCGTTGCTGGTCGGCGCGCCGATCAAGCGGGCCGGCGCCCGGCGGATGCTGGAAGAACACCTCCGCGAACTCGAGCGACTGGCCGACACGGCCGGTGCGGACATCGTCGGCGAACTGACGCAGCAGATCGACCGGCCGAACCCGGCGACGTACCTCGGGTCGGGAAAGCTGGACGCGCTCCGCGCCAAGGTGATCGAAACCGGCGCCACGCTGGTGATCTTCGACGACGAGCTCTCGCCCTCGCAGGGCAAGAACATCGAAGACGCCATCGGGCAGCGCGTGGTGGATCGGGCCGAACTGATCCTCGATATCTTCGCCACGCGGGCGCGATCGGCGGAGGCGAAGATGCAGGTGGAGCTGGCGCAGCTGGAATACATGCTCCCGCGGCTCACGCGCATGTGGACGCACCTGGAGAAGTTCCGCGGCGGGATCGGGGTCCGGGGCCCGGGCGAGACACAGCTCGAGACGGACCGGCGGCTGATCAACCACCGCATCAAGCTGCTGCGGGAACGATTGCGCGAGGTGATGAAGGCGCGGGCCGTGCAGCGACAGTCGCGGCAGGGCGCGTTCAAGGCCTCGTTGGTGGGCTACACCAACGCGGGCAAGTCGTCCATCCTGCGCGGGCTCGCGGCGGCTCCGGACGTGTTCGTCGAGGATCGGCTGTTCGCCACGCTCGATCCGCTCACGCGCGAGGTCGATCTCGGCGAGAACTCGCACGCGCTCGTGACCGACACGGTGGGGTTCATTCGCAAGCTGCCCCACCATCTCGTCGCGTCGTTCCGCGCCACGCTCGAAGAGACGCGGGACGCCGATCTGCTGCTGCACGTGGTGGACGCGAGCCATCCGATGTGGGACGACCAGCGGCAGGTGGTGGACGACGTGCTGGAGGAGCTCGGCCTGCAGGAAGCGCCGGTGCTGCTGGTGTTCAACAAGATCGACGCCCTGTCCGACGAGGAGCTGTTGGCGCTGCAGGCGCGCGTGACCGCGATGGAGCGCGATGCGATCTTCGTGTCCGCCAAGAGCGACGGCGGGCTGGACCCGCTCCGTCGCGCGCTGCAGGCGGCGATCCGCGCACGACGGCCGATGTCGGAGATCCGACTTTCCCCGTCGGATGGACGCCTGCTCGCGGCGATCCACCGCGAGGGCGAGGTGGTCGACCAACGCGCGGACGGAGACCGGATGATCGTGCGGGCCCGGGTGGACGACGCGCTGGCGGGCAGGCTGCGGAGCGCCGGGGCGGAAGTGGTGCCGGTGTAGGCCGGGGCGTTCGGTATCCGGCCACCAGCGTTGCACCACCGCTTGGCGTTATGCCAATATATGACATCTGTTGACAATAGATGCTAGGGAGTGGCATATTTACCGCCATTCCATTTCAGGACGCCGCGCTGCCAGACCTATTTAGCCCGAAACAGCTTGCGGAATACCTTCAGCTCTCGCAGCGGACGGTGTACCGGCTGCTGGAACGAGGCGACCTGCCGGCCGTGAAGGTTGGCGGCCAGTGGCGGTTCCGAAAGGCCGCCGTGGACGAATGGCTGGACTTCAACGTTCAGCGGCTGGACGCCGACTCATTGCAGGCCCTGGAGGGCGATGGGGAGGCGGACCGGGGAATTCCCGTCGTCGCTGATCTGATCGCGCCGGAGAATGCGCGCATCACCGTGCCCGTCGGCTCACGCGACGAAGTCGTGCGAGCGTTCGTGAGTTCGCTTCGGTTTCCCGAGTCGGTCTCGGCCGATCTCGTGTGTGAACGCGTGCTCGAACGGGAGCGGCTGTGCAGTACGGCGCTCGCAGGCGGTGTGGCGCTGTTGCACACCGCGCGCAGCCGGCCGCGCGTGCTCGAGAGCCACGATCTGGTGGCGATTGGGCGCGTCGCGGAGCCTGTCGCGTTCGGTGCGCTGGATGGCGGGCTGACCGACACGCTGATCCTGCTGCTCGCGCGCAGCGAGCGCGTGCAGCTCGCGCTGCTGGCCAAGGTCACGCGCCTGTGCCAGGAGCCGGGCTTCCTTCCGGCCCTGCGAACGGCACCGACGGCTGCCGCCGTCACCGCGCTCGTCCGGGACACGGCGAGTCGGTTGTTCGTGACCCACGCCTGATCTTCGCCCTCCCCGTCAATGCAACTGACCCTTCGCCAAGTCGCGTCGTATCTCGACGTGCCGGAAAGCCGGGCTCGCCGGTGGATCAACACGCGAGGGCTGCCGGCCCACCGCGTCAACGAGCGCCTGTACTGCAATCCCATCGAACTCTGGGAGTGGGCGGTGGAACAGGGGATTCCGGTGTCGCGCGGCCTGCTCGACCAGGCGCGGCGGGCACCGGACGCGGTGCCGCCGTTATCCGCGCTGATCGCGACGGGGGGCGTGTACCGTGAGGTGGGCGGCGCCGCCAAGCCCGAGGTCCTCAGGAACGTGGTCATGCTTCTGCCGCTTCCGGACGACGTGGACCGCGAATTCCTGATCACGGTGCTGGAGGCCCGCGAGGCGATGGGGTCCACCGGCATCGGAGACGGCATCGCGATACCGCACGTGCGGAATCCTATTCTCCTCCATGTCGCGCATTCCTTCGTGGCGCTTTGCCTGCTCGCGCGGCCCGTGGAATTCGAGGCGGTGGATCGCCAACCGGTGCGGGCGCTGTTCCTGGTGGTGAGCCCCAACGTACCCGCGCACCTGCGCATTCTCGCCCAACTGGGATTCGTGTTGCGCGACGTCGAGCTTCGGCGCCTGTTACGCACGGCGGCGCCGACGGACGATATTCTGGCGCGTATCGCGTTGGTGGAGGCGGGGCCCGCATCGGGTGGGCGGTCAGACGTTTCGCGGGGCGGCGCGTGATCGCGTGACGGCCCTCAGCGTGGCGATGGGATGCTGGGCCATGGGTGCCCTCGGCGCCCTGGTGGTGCGCCGCCATTTCGCGGCCGCCGTCATCGGCGCGGTGGGCGCCGTCGGGGGTGGGCTGGCCGCGGCGGTCTCCGCTACATTGGCGCTCGGTAGCACGCCGCGGCTGTGGACGGCGCCGTGGACCGTGCCCGGCGGCGCGCTTGCCCTGCGTCTGGATCCACTGGCGGCGGTGTTCCTGCTGCCGATCGCCGTGATCGGCGCGCTGGGGGCCGTGTACGCTGTGGCTTATCAGCGCGATCATGCCTCCGGGCGTTCGCGCGGCGCGTCGTTCGCGGCGTACAACATGCTGCTGCTGAGCATGGCGCTCGTGGCGACGGCGGACAATCTGGTGCTGCTCATCGTGGCGTGGGAATTGATGACGCTCAGCTCGTGGGCGCTCGTCGTGGAGGACGATGCCGACGGCGGCGTGCGCGTGGCGGGCATTCAATACCTCGTGGCCGGGCATCTCGCCACGGCGGCGCTCCTGCTGATGGCGCTGTTGCTGGCGGTGTCCACCGATGGTTTCGCGATCGCGCCGCTCGGCATTCATGCGGCGGCGCCGGCGGGGGTGCTGTTCGCGTTGGCGCTCATTGGATTCGGCACCAAGGCGGGGATGGTGCCGCTGCACGTATGGCTGCCCGACGCGCACGCTTCGGCGCCGTCGCACGTCTCGGCGCTGATGTCGGGCGTGATGATCACGATGGGATTCTATGGACTGGCGCGGTTCGTCCCGCTGTTCGGCGCGCCCCCGCTCTGGTGGGCGTACCTGCTCCTGCTGCTCGGCGCGGCGGGCGCCGTGGGCGGCATGCTGTTCTCGCTGTCGCAGCGTGACGTAAAGCGAGCGCTCGCGTACTCCACGGTTGAAAATGCGGGGCTGGTCACGCTCGCCATGGGTGTGGGACTGCTGGGCACGGCGCTGCACGATCCGCTGTTGGCGGCGCTCGGCTGGACGGCGGCGCTGTTGCATCTGTGGAATCACGCGCTCGTGAAGAGCGTGCTGTTCCTCGGCTTCGGCGCCGTAGCGGTGCGCGCGCACAGTCGCGATCTCGATGCGATGGGCGGATTCCTGCGTCGTTGGAAGACGGTGGGCGGCGTGCTCGTCGTGGGTGCGGCGGCGATCGCGTCACTGCCCGGGCTGAACGTGTTCGTGAGCGAATGGCTGTTGCTTCGGGCGCTCCTGATGGGAATCCTCAACCTCACGGGCCTCGACCGCGTGGCGCTGGTGGCGGCGCTGGCGGCGGTGGTGTTCGCCGGTGGGCTCGCGTTGGCGGGGGTCGCCCGTCTGGTGGGAGTGGGGTTGCTCGGCGTGCCGCGAACGAAGGCGGCGGCCGAGGCGCGAGAGCCGGGCTGGCTGATGCGAGGACCGTTGGTGGCGCTGGGCGTGGTTTGCGTAGCCGTCGCCGCGGCGCCCAGCCGGGTGGCTGGCTTGCTGTCCGCCGCGGTGACGGGCGTGGCCTCGGGCGCCGACGTGACGGCGGCGGGCACGGCGCTCCGTCCATTGACGCTGCTCCCGCCGTTGCTCGCGGCCGTGGTAGTGCTCGTGATCGCGCTGCGCGGCGTGTGGGCGCGGCGCGCGGTGCGTCGCACGGGCGACACGTGGGGGTGCGGGTACCCAGCCGCCGGACCGTCCATGCAGTACAGCTCCACGTCGTTCGCGGGCGGATTGACGACGGTGATGCAGCCGGTGCTCCGTGTCGAGACGCGGCATCGGGTCGTTTCGGGTGGCGTCGGGGCGCCCGCGGTACTCTGGCCCGTGGCGGCCGAGTGGGTGTCGTCCACGGCCGATCGTGTGCTGGCGGGCGTGTACCGTCCGGCGTTCGCAGGCGTGAGTCGAGGCGCGGCGCGGCTGCGCGCGCTTCACCGGGTGCGCGTGACCACATCCCTGGTGTACATGGTGGCCGCCATGGCCGTGCTGCTGGCGCTGCTGTTTCTGCCCGGGATCGGCCGATGATATTCGTCGCCTGGAGCATCGGGCTGATGGTGGCGGCGGGCACGTTCGGGGCGGCCCTCTGGCGGCGCCCCGCGGCGGCAGACCTCGTGTACCGCCTGTGCGTGGCCGGCGCCGTGGTGGCGGGCAGCGTTCCGGCGGTGCGCGTGCTCGCCGGCGGTTCGGTGGTCAGCGTATCGTTTCCTACGCCCATGCCGGGCGGGCCGTGGGTGTTCGGACTCGATCCGCTCTCGGCGCTGTTCCTGTTGCTGACGCTCGCCGCCGGCTCGGCGAGCGCGTCCTTTGGCGTGGCGTATCTGCGCGACGGTGCGACGCCGCGCGCCGCGCGTGCGTCGCACTTCTTCGTCGCCACGCTCATGGCGGCGCTGCTGACGCTGGTCGTGGCCCGGGCGGCGCTCCCGTTTCTCATCGCCTGGGAGGCGATGGCGCTCACGTCGTACGCGGCGATCGTTCTCGACCATGGACGCGCCGAGGTGCGGCGCGCGGGCATGCTCTATCTGGTGGCCATGCACGTGGGCACACTGGCACTGTTCGCGCTGTTTGCGGTGTGGGGCAGCGGCGCGCGCGATCTCACGTTCGCGTCGCTGGCCGGCCGTGCGCTCGGTGGCGCGTCGCAGGCGGCCGTGTTGGGCGCGGCGCTGGTCGCGTTCGGCATGAAGGCGGGGCTCGTGCCGCTTCACTTCTGGCTTCCCGAAGCGCATGCGGCCGCGCCGTCGCACGTGTCGGCGATCATGTCGGGCGTGGTGATCAAGATGGGGATCTACGGATTGCTCCGCACGACGTTCCTCATGGGGTCACCTCCGGCATGGTGGGGTTGGTTCCTCCTCACGGCGGGCGCCGTGTCGGGCGTGCTCGGCGTGGTATGGGCGCTGGCGCAGCACGATCTCAAGCGTCTGCTCGCGTTTCACAGCGTGGAGAACATCGGCATCATTCTCATGGGCGTGGGCGCCGGCTGTCTGGGCATCACGTACGGGCATCCGCTGATGGCCGTGCTTGGCTTTGCGGGAGCCGCATTGCACACGCTCAACCACGCGCTGTTCAAGAGCCTGCTCTTCCTGGGCGCGGGCTCGGTGACGCACGCCACGGGGACGCGCGACATCGATCACCTGGGCGGGGTCATCCGGCGCATGCCGGTCACCACGCTCACCTTCATGATCGGGTCGGCGGCCATTGTCGGACTACCGCCGCTCAACGGGTTCGTGAGCGAATGGCTGGTGTTCCGATCGCTGCTTCACGCCGGACTCCTCGCGAGCAGCGCGCGCATGGCGGTGCTCGCGGTCGCCGTGCTGGGACTGATTGGCGCGCTGGCGCTGGCGTGCTTTGCCAAGGTAGTGGGCGTGGTGTTTCTCGGGAGTTCGCGTGACGCCGGGGTATCGGCCGCGCACGAGTCGCCGGCGGGGATGACGGGATCGCTCGTGGCGCTTGCGGTGGCGTGCGGGGCCATCGGGTTGCTGCCGGTGCTCGCGGTGCCGTCGATGCTGCGGATAGGCGGGCTCGTGTCGGGC
This sequence comes from uncultured Gemmatimonadaceae bacterium, assembly GCA_963781765.1. Lineage (GTDB taxonomy): Bacteria > Gemmatimonadota > Gemmatimonadetes > Gemmatimonadales > Gemmatimonadaceae > JAGWRI01. Next base: position 49,919 of record CAWAHC010000016.1, on the reverse strand, counting down.
ACGCCGTTGACGTCGCTGTGGACGAACGCGGCCGATCCGGCGGTACTGATCGCCACCTGGTTCTCCCTAGGACTCGCCGTCGCGCTCGGCGTTGTCTGGATGGCGCGCGGCCGCCGGGCGGGCCGGCGCATGGGCGCGACGGTCGAGACATGGGGATGCGCCTTTGCCTCGCCGACGGCGCGAATGCAGTACACCGGGTCGTCGTTCGCGGCGCCACTGCTCACGGCGTATCGCGGAGTGGCCGGCGTCCGCACCGAGCGCACGGCGCTGGCGCTGGTGACGCACGCCGCGGACCCGATGCTCGACGGCGTGGTGGTGCCGGCGTGGCACGGCATCGAACGGCTCGCGCGACGCATGCGTCCCCTGCAGCGGGGGCGCCTTTCGTTGTATCTGCTGTATGTGGTCGCCGCGTTGGTGGCTGTGCTCGCGTATCTGATGCTGGTGGGACGGGCGCCGTGATGCCGTCCGTGAATTGGGGCGCGTTGTCGGCGCTCGCCGTGTTGATGATCGTGGCGCCGCTGCTGCCGGGTGTCGCCGTCAAGGTGAAGTCGATACTCACGGGGCGGCGCGGGGCCCCGGTGCTGCAGCTGTATCGCGACCTGGCCAAGTTGTCGCGCAAGGGTGCGGTGTACAGCACCACGACCACATGGGTGTTCCGTGCCGGGCCGGTGGTAGTGGTGGCCGCGCTGTTCGTGGCCGCGCTGTTCCTGCCGCTCGATGGCCGGGTGGCTCCGGTTCACTTTGCCGGCGATCTGGTGGCGTTCGCCGGGCTGCTCGCGTTGGGGCGATTCGCGCTGGTGCTCGCCGGACTCGATACGGGGTCGAGCTTCGAGGGCATGGGGGCGAGCCGTGAGGTCACGTTCGCGAGCTTTGCGGAGCCAGTGCTGTTTCTCTGCTTCGTGGGGTTGGTGCTCGCCACGGGGCATCTGTCACTCAGCGACATGCTCGGCCCCGCGCTCGCGGCCGCGTGGCCACGCGACACGGCCTCGCTGGTGCTCGTGGCTCTGGCGCTGTTCGTGCTGCTGCTGGTCGAGAATTCGCGGGTGCCGGCGGACGATCCGGCCACCCACCTCGAACTGACGATGATCCACGAGGTCATCGTGCTCGATCACAGCGGGCCCGATCTGGCGCTCATCCTGTTCGGGAGCGCGCTCAAGCTGGCGATCTTCGCCGCGTTGCTCGTGAACATCATGGTGCCGCGGTCCACGCTTCCGCTGTGGGCGGCGTTGTCGTTGCTGGTGGTGAGCCTCGCGGCGGTGGCCGCGGCGGTTGGCGTCGTCGAGTCGGTCATGGCGCGGCTGCGTCTCACGCGCGTGCCGCAGTTGATCGTGGGTGCCGGCGCGCTCGCGCTCTTCGGCATCATTCTCTTGCTCCGCTGACCATGCAGACGACCGCGGAACTATTCCTCCTGCTCGTGGTGCTCACCGATTTCGCCGTGCTCGGCACCTCACGGCTGCGCACGTGCATCCGCGCCGTGGCGGCACAGGGGCTGTTGCTCGGGTTGCTGCCGCTGGCCCTGGCGTCGGGCCTCACGGTACACGTGGTTGGCCTCGCGGCGGGCACGTTGCTCGTGAAGGCCGTGATCCTTCCCTGGTTCCTGCTCTGGGCCATTCGTGAGGCGGCCGTGCGGCGGGAGGTCGAGCCGGTGGTCGGCTTCATCACGTCGCTGTTGCTGGGAGCGGGAGCGCTCGCGCTGGCGTTCGCCATCGCGGCCCGCCTGCCCGCCGGCGACACCCGCGAGCCGCTGCTGGTGCCGGTGGCCCTGGCCACCGTCATGATCGGGCTCGTGGTGCTCACCACGCGGCGCAAGGCGCTCACCCAGGTGGTGGGCTACCTGATGCTCGAGAACGGCATCTACCTCTTCGGACTCACACAGACGGAGAGCGTCCCGTTTCTGCTGGAGGTGGGCGTGCTGCTCGACGTGTTCGCCGGCGTGTTCATCATGGGCATCGTCGTCTTCCACATCAACCGCGAGTTCGACTCGCTCGATTCGGCGCGACTCACCGAGCTCAAGGACTGATGCGCCTTCTCGCGTTGTGCCTGCTGCCCGTGCTCGCGGCGGCCATCACCGGCGCCGTGCCTTCGCCGCGCGTGGGGCGGTGGCGCGCAGCGGTGCTCGTGGGCACGGCGGCGGCGCACCTGGCGATCACGGCCACGCTCTGGGGCCTGCCCGTCCAGAGCGCCGCCAACGGCTGGCTGCGTGACGATGCCCTCGGGCTCATCACGCTGTCTCTGGTCAGCGTGCTGTTCTTCGCCACGGCCATCTATACGGTCGGATACCTCCAGCGTGCCACCCCGCGGGGGGGGCGCGTGTTCGTGAGCGGCCTGCTCGGGTTCCTCGCCGCCATGACGGTCGTGTCGCTCAGCCAGCACCTCGCCATGCTGTGGGTGGGCCTCGAAGCGACGACCTTTGCCGTCGCGCCGCTCATCTTCCACCGGCACGACCGGCGGTCGCTCGAAGCGGTGTGGAAGTATCTCGTGATCTCGTCGGTGGGCATCGCGCTGGCGCTGCTCGGCACGTTCTTTCTGGCCAGCGCGCAGCGCGGCGTGCCCGGCGATCCGCTGATCCTCGGCGATCTCGTGGGGCATGCACGGGAGTTGCAGCCGGCGTGGCTGCGCGCGGCGTTCGTGTTCCTGGTCGTCGGGTTCGGCACCAAGATGGGGCTCGCCCCCATGCACACCTGGAAGCCCGACACGTACGGCGAGGCGCCGGCACTCGTGGGCGGGCTGATGGCGGGTGCGCTCACCAGTTGCGCATTTCTCGGTGTGGCGCGCATCACCCAGGTGGCGATGGCCGCGGGCCTGGGAGCGTTCGTGCAGCCCATCCTCCTGGGATTCGGCCTGTTGTCGCTCGCCACGGCGGCGGCGTTCGTGATCGGGCAGGGGGATCTCAAACGATTGCTCGCGTATTCCAGTGTCGAACACATGGGACTGCTCGTGCTGGGCCTCGGACTGGGTGGCGTGGGCGCATACGGCACCGTCCTGCACATGGTGAACAACGGACTGGCCAAGGGCTGGCTCTTCCTGGTAGCCGGCAACGTGGTGCTCGCCACCGGTTCGTCGGCCGCCGCCGGCCATCGCGGCCTCATCCGCACCCTGCCGGTGTCGGGCGTGTTGCTCGTGGCCGGCCTGTTCGCGGTCACCGGCTCGCCGCCGTTCGGCCTGTTCCTCAGCGAATTCACCATCCTGCGCGCCGCCGTCAGTGGCGGACATCTGTGGATTGCCGTCGCCACGCTGCTGCTGCTCGCGGCGATCTTCGTCGGCATGGCGGTGCTCATTCTCAAGATGGCGCTCGGCGAGCCGGACCCCGGTGTACCGGTGGTGCGCGAGAGCCCGTGGCTGGTGGCCGGCCCCATCGCGCTGGCGGCCGTGGTGCTGATGCTCGGTCTCTACATTCCCGCGCCGCTGCAGCGCGCCCTGGTGCACGCGGCCGCGGCGCTCGGCGGGAGCGCCCCGTGACCGCGTTCAGCGCGATGGGGCTTCGCAACCGGCGCGCCGCGCCGTTCGACGCTGTGCCGAGCGAGTCGGTCGACGGCTTCCGCCACACCGTGATCGGCGCCGTGCGCGACGGATGGCGCGTGGTGGCGCTGTTCGGCATGCCCGAGGGCAGCGACCGGACGCGCATCGTCGCCGTGCTCGCCGACGACACGCGCGGCGAGTTGGGCGCGTCGAGCATGGTGGTGGGCGACCGCTACCCGGCGCTCACGCCGGACTGTCCGCAGGTGCATGCGTTCGAACGGGAGATTGCCGAACAGTGCGGCGTCCGTCCTGAAGGGCATCCCTGGCTCAAGCCGCTCCGCCGGCATCTTCCGGATCATCGCCCACCAGGGCGCACCGACGTGGTGCTCGACCCCGACCACTATCCGTTCTTCCGTATCGAAGGATCCGAAGTGCACGAGGTCGCCGTGGGTCCCGTGCATGCCGGGATCATCGAGCCCGGGCACTTCCGATTCCAGGCGCACGGCGAGGATGTGCTGTTCCTGGAGATCATGCTCGGCTATCAGCACCGCGGCGTCGAGCCGCTGCTCGAGACCGTGGCCGCGGAGCGAGCCGTGCTCGTGGCCGAGTCGATTGCCGGGGATACCGTGATCGGGCACGTGGGCGCCTGGTGTGGTGCCATCGAAGCCGTGGCGCGCTGCCGCAAGCCGCCGCGGGCGCAGGCCATTCGGGGTATCGCGCTCGAACTCGAACGTCTGGCCAATCACATCGGCGACCTGGGCGCGATCGCGGGTGACGTGGCCTACCAGCCGGCGGCGGCGTACTTCGGCGCCATGCGCGGCGAGTGCCTCAACCTGTTGATGACGCTGTCGGGCAATCGCTACGGCCGCGGTCTCATTCGGCCCGGTGGCACGCGTTGGGATCTGCCGCCGGAGATGGCGGTGGAAATGCGATCGCGGCTCGAACGGTTGCGCGACGATCTGGAGTCGGTGGCGACGCTGATGTTCGGGAGCGCGTCGGTTCAGGCCCGTCTCGAAGGCGTGGGGGCGGTGACTCGCGAGCAGTGCGTCGAACTGGGGTTCGTCGGACCCGTGGCCCGGGCATGCGAGGTGGCGCGTGACGTCCGGCACGACCACCCGTACGGCATCTTCCGCTTCGCGCACATCCCGGTGGCCACGGGCTGGGCGGGCGACGTGCACGCGCGCACGCTGGTGCGGTGGCATGAAGTGCGGCGGTCGCTGGAGTTCGTGATCGAACAGCTGGGCGCGCTGCCGCGCGGTGCGTCGCGCACCGAGTGCGGCTCGCTGCGTCCGAACGAGATCGTCGTCGCGTTGCAGGAAGGCTGGCGCGGCGAGTTGGCCCACGTGCTGATCACCGACGACCGCGGCGGCGTGCGGCGGCACAAGGTGGTGGATGCGTCGTTCCACAACTGGACCGCGCTGGCCATGGCCATGCCCGGCAACCAGATCTCGGATTTCCCGCTCTGCAACAAGAGCTTCAACCTGTCGTACGCCGGCCATGACCTGTAACCCGACGCAGCGGCGCGCGAGCGCCGGAGGATCGCCATGCTCGACTTCCTGAGGGCTCGGTTCCGGCAGGGGATGCGCACGTCGCCCTTTCCGCGGGGGGAGGTGGAGTTCCCCGAACGCTTCCGAGCGCTGCCGGTGATCGATCCGGCGCCCGGCGCTCCGCCCTTCGACGTCGGCGCGTGCCTGTTCAGCCCGGAAGATGCGGGCGCGCATCCGGCCGGCGCGGTGCGGTTCACCACGGATTATCGAATGGCCACCTCGACGCGCGAGGGGCTGATATCGGCGACGGGGCAGGTGGAGCTGGCGCATGCGCTCGGGGACGAGATGCGGCGGCTCTTCGGCCGGTCGCTCCGGTTGCGGTCCGTCGTGGCGGGGAGCTGCGGCGGATGTGAGGCCGAGCTCAACGCGCTCAGCAACGTCGTGTTCGACATGGCGCGCTTCGGCGTGCAATTCGTCGCCTCGCCTCGCCATGCCGACGGCCTGGTCGTTACGGGCACGATCAATCGCAACATGCGCGACGCCCTCATGAAAACGTACGAGGCCACGCCGAGCCCGCGCATCGTCATCGCCGTGGGCGCCTGCGCGATCGCGGGCGGCCCATTCGCAGGAAGCTCGGAGATCGTCGCGCCCATGGATCTCCCGATCGACCTCTACATTCCTGGGTGCCCCCCGCATCCGCTGACCGTACTCGACGGACTGCTGCGGCTGCTTGGTCGCCTGCCGGACGACCGACGGGCCGTGAAAGCGTGACCGGGCACGGGTCGTACCGCGCAGGTGTGCCGTAGGCGTTGGCCAGCGGCTCAGACGCACGAACGGGGTGCCCAACCGGGCACCCCGTTCCTCGATGGTCGCGCACGGGCTCGAACCGTGGACCTCTGCTGTGTGAAAGCAGCGCTCTAACCAGCTGAGCTACGCGACCTGAGCGCGCCTCATGGCACGTCCAGTGCGAAAAACCTAACCGCGCCCTCCGGGCGATGGTAGCCCTGGCGGCGCGGCCTGCCGAGTGGGGCCTGCAGGATTCGAACCTGCGACCGTTGGATTATGAGTCCACTGCTCTAACCAACTGAGCTAAGGCCCCGGGTGGCGCGCCTTCTAGTTATCGGGCCGGGCGGGCGTCCGCAAGCGGCGCGCCCGACCCCGCGACGCCACGGTCAGGTGAGGTGCGCCTGCGCGTTCTGGCGCGCCACGAAGTCGTCATAGGACGCCAGGATCTCTGCCGGCGTCACGGTGGCGGCGCCGAGCTTCCCGACTTCTATGCCCGCCGCAAAGTTCGCGATCACCGCCGCCTCCCGGGCCGTCGCGCCCGCGGCGAGCATCGCTCCCAGGTACGCGGTCACCGTGTCGCCGGCGCCCACGACGTCGTAGACCTCGCGCGCCATGGTGGGAATTCGCACCACCGACCCGTCCTCCGACAGCAGCGCCATCCCGCGTTCGCCGAGCGTGAGCAGGAGATGGTCCACACCCAGCCGGGCAAACGTTGCGGGCAGCGCCTCCGGATGGTCGAGGTTGATGGCGGCCCCGAGCGCGGCTTCGAGTTCGCGGCGGTTGGGTTTGAACACCGTGGCGCCGCGATAGGCGAAGAAGTTCCGGTACTTCGGGTCCACGACGATCGGGATGCCGCGCTCCCGCGCCCAGGCGATCGACTTGGCGATCACCTCGGCCACCAGCACGCCCTTGTTGTAGTCCTCGAGCACCAGCGCGTCGGACCGATCGATGGCGCTGTGCACGGCTTCGAGCAGCTTCTCGATCTCGCCGGCCGAGAAATCGGCATCGTCCTCCTCGTCCACGCGCACCAGTTGCTGCGAGCGGGCGAGCACGCGGGTCTTGGTGGTGGTCGGCCGGTCGACTTCCACCAGATGGTCCGAATCCACCGACATCTGGTCGAGCATGTTGCGCAGCGTGGCGCCGCCGGCGTCGGTGCCGACCGCGCCAACGAGCAGGCTCTGCGCGCCCATGGCGCTGACGTTCTGGGCCACGTTGGCGGCCCCACCCAGCGCGTACCGACGCTCGCGCACCCGAACCACGGGCACCGGCGCCTCGGGCGAGATGCGCTCCACGTCGCCGACCAGGTAGACGTCCAGCATAGCGTCGCCGATCACCGCCAGCCGCTGCTGCTTGGCGGCGTCGAGCAGGGCGGTCAGCCGGTCGCGGGGCATGGTCTGTGGCATGGGCAGAGAACTTACTACAGGCGGCGACGGACGGACAACTGATGACTGTTGACTGAGCACTGATGGCTGGTAGTTGGCAGTTCGCAGTTTGCAATTAGCAGCCTACTGCAGACTGCCGACCGCCTACGGTCACCTGACCGGGTCCGACCTGTCGCCCGGTGTTTGGTGCGGCTAGCGTTACCCGTCCGCCTGCCGCTCCCAGCCGCCACCCCGGGTTAACGTGTCGCCCACCGTCGTTCTCGCCTTCGCCATCTTCGGCATCTCCATGGCCGGGCCGCTCACGCGGCTCTCGGGCGCGCCGGCGCTCATCGTCGCCGCCGGTCGGATGGGGTTCTCGCTCGTCATCGTGGCCATCGCGCTGGCGCTCACCGGCAGCTGGCGTCAGCTCGGCCGGCTGCATCGGCGGGATCTCGGGGTCGCCGTGGGCGCGGGCGCGATGCTCGCCATCCACTTCTGGTCGTGGAACGCCTCGCTCAACCTCACGACGGTCTCGGCATCGGTCGTGCTGGTGGACATGCAGCCGGCGATCGTCGGCGTGTTGTCGATCCTCTGGTTGCACGAACACCCGACGCGGCGCCAGTGGAGTGGCATCGCGATCGCCATGGCCGGCGCGGTGGTGGTCGTGCTTCCCGACCTCATCCGCGAGGGGGCGGGGCTCGGAGGACGTGCGCTGCTCGGCGACGGGCTGGCCGTCGTGGGGGCGATTGCCGGTGCCTGCTACTTCGTGGCCGGGCGGAAGCTGCGCGCCACGCTGGACCTGTGGCCGTACGTCGCGGTGGTGTACGGCGCGTGCTTCGTGGTGCTGATGATCGCGGCCCGCGGTACCCAGGTGGTGCTCCTGCCGCAGCCGCCGCGCGAACTGGCAATCTTTGCCGCGCTCGCCCTGGGGCCGATGCTGCTGGGGCACACGGGGTTCAATTACGCGCTCCGGTACGTGCCCGCATACGTGGTGAATCTGGCACTGCTCGGCGAACCGGTAGGGGCGACGATTCTCGCCGCCGTGCTTCCCGGCATTCGCGAACTGCCGAACTGGGGGACCGTGGTGGGGGGCGCATTCATCATCTACGGCATAGCCCGCGCCACGCGGGCCACACGCGACCTGCCGCTCGCCGAATAACGGCGGTCCGGCCCCGCCTGCACGTTATCTTTCGTCCTCAAGTCCCCCCTCCCCCCGTTTCCGAACCACCGGAGAGCCGGCTGGCATGAACGAGATGCAGTTGGATGTCGTGGTCACGCGCGGCGACAGCGTGGAAGCGGTGCACCGCGTGCACGCGGCCGCCGTCGAGCCGTCGGGGAGGCTCGTGGCGCGCGCGCGCGAGGCGGCGTGGGTATCCCATTGGCGTTCGTGCGCCAAGCCATTTCAGGCGATGCCCTTTGCCGATGCGGGCGGATTCGACGCGCTGGGGTGGGGGGACGAACAGGTGGCCCTGAGTTGCGCGTCGCACGGGGGCGAGCCCGAACATGTCGCGCTCGCCGCGGCAATGCTGGCCAGCCTCGGACTCGGCGAGCGCGATCTCGCCTGCGGACCGCACGAGCCGCTCACGGCGCGTGGCGCCGAGGTGCTCCGCGCATCGGGCGCCGCGCCGACGCGACTGCACAACAACTGCTCGGGCAAGCATGCGGCCATGCTGGCCCGGGCCAAGACGGCCGGCTGGTCGACCGCGGACTACCATCGCGCCGACCACGAGGTGCAGAAGGGCTGTCTCGCCTCGGTGAGCCGGTGGACCGGACTCGCCGAAGACGACATCGGTCGCGCTGTGGACGGGTGCGGGGTGGTGGAGTACTCGTTGCCGCTGCGCGGCATGGCGACGAGCTACGCCCGGCTGGGCCAGGCGGCGTCCGACGGGGATCCGGGGCCGCGACGCGTGCTTGGTGCCATGGGGGCATACCCGTTCCTGGTCGGCGGCACCGATCGGTTCGACACGATCCTGATCGAGGAGACTGGCGGCCGCGTGGTCTCGAAGGTTGGCGCGGAGGGCGTCCACACCGCGGTCTGCCTCGAGCAGGGCGTGGGCGTGGCCGTGAAGGTGGAGGACGGCGCGGCGCGGGCGCAGTACCCCGCGCTGCTGCGCGCCCTGCAGTTGCTGGACGTGTTGCCGGGCAAGCTGCCACCGCGCCTGCACGCGTTGATGCGTCGCCCGATCGTGAACACGCGCGGCGAGATCGTTGGTGAAATCCGACCCGGCAACTGACGGAGCCGCGAAAGTGATGTCTGCTGCGTCGCAATCATGACGGATACCGCCCGTTCGCTCCCCACTCTCCACGTGCTCGACAACGAGACGCGGCTGCTCGTGCGGCTGTCGGCGGTGGTGACCGCCGGCTCCGAGACAGAGCAGCGCGCTGCCATCGCCGCCGCCGCACCCGTGGTGCCGGCACTCTGGGTGGAGGAACTGCTGCTGCAATCGTACCTGTTCGCCGGATTCCCGCGCACGCTCAATGCCATGCGCGAGTGGCGTCGCGTGCATCCGACGCCGGTAGCCCCGCCGGCCGATGGGACGCCCGGGAGTTGGCGCACCGATGGAGAACGTACGTGCGCGGTGGTCTACGGGGCGTTCTATGAGCGGTTGCGGGAGAATATCCGCCAACTGCACGGCGCGCTCGATGAGTGGATGATCATGGAAGGATACGGCAAGGTGCTCAGCCGGCCGGGTCTGGATCTCCCGCGGCGGGAGTTGTGCATCGTCGCGGCCTGCGCGGCGGCGGGACAGGACCGCCAGTTGCACTCGCATCTGCACGGGGCGCGCAACGCGGGCGTCGCGCCGGTTGCGGTAGCGGATACCATCGCGGCGCTCGCGGGCGTCGTTCCGGACCAACGACTCGAAACCGCGCGGATGCTCTGGGCCCGCGTGCGGGGGAAATAGCCATGTTCGTCGACCGCGCGGTCGTGAAGGTCGAGGCGGGCACCGGGGGTTCCGGTCAGACCTCGTTCCGCCGCGAGAAGTGGGTGCCCCTGGGTGGACCCGACGGCGGCGACGGGGGCCGTGGCGGCGACGTGCTCATACGGGCCGATTCCAACCTGTCCACACTGCTCGACTACACGTATCGCGACTTCTGGAAGGCGGAACGCGGCCAGCACGGCGAAGGCTCGAACCGCACCGGTAAATCGGGGAGCGACATCACGCTCCCCGTGCCGCCGGGCACGGTGGTGCGCGACAAGGACAGTGGTGAATTCCTGGGCGAGGTCCTCGAAGCGGGCGATACGATCGTCGTGGCCAAGGGCGGACGCGGGGGCAAGGGGAACGCGTTCTTCGTCACGGCCACGCACCGCGCCCCGCGGGAATGGCAGCCGGGCGAGGAGGGCGAGGCCCGCGCGCTCGAACTGGAACTCAAGCTCATTGCCGATGTGGGGCTCGTGGGGCAACCGAACGCCGGGAAGTCGACGCTGCTGTCGGTGATCTCGGCCGCGCGCCCCAAGATTGCCGACTACCCCTTCACCACGCTGGCGCCCAATCTGGGCGTCGTGCCGTTGAGTGGGCATCGCACCTTCGTCGTGGCCGACATTCCGGGCATCATCGAAGGTGCCCACGAAGGGAAGGGGCTCGGGCTGCAGTTCCTCCGCCACATCGAGCGCACACGGATCCTGGCGTTCGTCATACCCATCGATGCGATGGACTTGCAGGCCGAATACGATCAGCTGCGCACCGAGGTGGCGGCGTATTCCCCGGAACTCGCCGAGAAGCCGCACTGCGTGGTGTACACGAAGATGGACCTGTGGGGGGACGATCCGCCGCCCGAGTTGGACGCGCCGGGTGCTTTCCGTGTGTTCTCCATCAGCGCGGCCGCCCGCACGGGACTCGATGCGCTGCTCGCCGGATGGTGGACGCAGATTCACGCGCTGAGACAGGCCGTTGCGCCGCGCCGGGAGTTCTCCGACCTCCCCTGAGGCACGCGCCACGCTCGCGCTCTCGATGATCGACGGCATCGGGTGCGCAACGTTCGCGGAGTTGGTGGCGCGATTCGGGTCCGCTGAGCGGGCGTTGGGTGATGCAGCGCGGGAGGGAGACCGTGTGGCGGCGCTGGCGGCGGCCGACACCGCGCTTGCCGACGCGGCGCGGCTGGGCATGCGTGTGCTGGCCTGGGGCGATCCTGCGCTCCCGCCGTGTCTCGGCGATCTGGACGACATCCCGCCGGTGCTCTGGGCGCTCGGTGATCTCGCCCTGCTCGGTGACGTGCCGCGGGTCGCGATCGTGGGCACGCGACGGGCCACCGCGTATGGCGTGCGCATCGCACGCGCGCTGGCGGGGGCCTTCGCGCGCGCCGGCGCCTGCGTGGTCAGTGGCATGGCCCGCGGCATCGATTCGGCGGCCCATCGGGCGGCGCTCGATGCCGGCGGCACCACGATCGCCGTGCTCGGCACCGGCGCCGACATTGCATACCCCGCCGCGAACCGTGTCCTGCACGCCGAGATCGGGTCGCGCGGGCTGCTGCTGTCGGAGTACCCGCCGGGCGAACGGGCCAATGGAGGATCGTTCCCGCGGCGCAATCGCATCATTGCGGCGCTCGCCCCGCTGACCATCGTCGTCGAGGCGGGGGTGAAGAGCGGTGCCCTGATCACGGCCACCTACGGCAACACACTCAATCGCGCCGTGGCGGCGGTGCCCGGCGCCATCGATCAACCGCAGAGCGAGGGCGCCAACCTGCTGATCCGCGACGGAGCCCACATGCTGTGCGACGTAGAGGATGCGTTGGCGCTGATGGGCCTCACGCGCGCCGTGCGCATGCCGGCACTCGAGGCGGGCAGCGACGAAGCGCGGGTGTGGGAAGCGCTCGACGGTGGGCCCGTGGAGATGGACCTCGTGTGCGCGCGCGCCCGGCTGCCCGCCGACCGCTGCCTGGCCGCGATCACCGCGCTCGAACTCGCCGGCGCCGCGGAGTGCGCGATTACGGGCGAGGTCAGGCGTCGGATCGGGTGACCGAACGGGCGACGGGACCCGACCGTGGCGCCGTATATTCCATCGTGCTGCCACGCCACCTCTACGTCCACGTGCCATTCTGCGCCCGGCGCTGTTCGTACTGCGACTTCTCGATCGCCGTACGCGCGGTAGTGCCGGTGGACGACTACGCGTCCGCCGTCGCGCGCGAACTGCAGCGGCGATACGCCGACGTCGCGCGTTGGGAACTGGACACGCTCTACCTCGGCGGTGGTACGCCGTCCAAGCTCGGAGGCGCCGGCGTGGCTCGGGTCCTGGACACGGTGCGTGGCCGAGCGTCCCTGTCTCCGAATGCCGAGGTGACCCTCGAGGCCAATCCCGAAGACGTGTCGCCCGATGCGGCCCGGGCGTGGCGCGATGCGGGGGTGAACCGCCTGTCGCTCGGCGCGCAATCGTTCGACGAGCGGGTGCTGGCGTGGATGCACCGAACACACGACGTGGCAGCGATCGGCCGCGCCGTGGATGTCGCCCGCGCCGCGGGGTTCGCGGATCTCTCGCTCGACCTGATCTTCGCGCTCCCGGACGCGTTGGAACGCGACTGGGCCGCTGACCTGCAGGCGGCGCTCGCGCTGGCGCCGGAGCACCTGTCGCTGTACGGGCTCACCGTCGAGCCGGCCACGCCGGTGGCCCGGTGGCGCGACCGGGGGACGATGCAGGAAGCGCCAGATTCCAGGTACGAACGCGAGTTCCTGTCGGCGCACGAAACGCTCGCCGCCGCAGGATTCGAACACTACGAGGTGTCGAACTATGCACGGCCGGGGCACGAAGCCCGACACAATTCCGCCTACTGGCTCGGCGTGCCGTACGCAGCGGCGGGGCCTTCGGCCCACGCCTTCGATGGAGAAACCCGTCGCTGGAACCTGTCGGCCTATGCCGCCTGGATGGCAGCCGTCGGCGCGGGCGACGACCCGGTGGAGGGCGAGGAACGGTTGACTCCGGAGTCGCGGGCGCTGGAGGCCGCATACCTCGGTTTGCGCACGGCACGTGGCTTGCACCTGCTGCCGGGGGAGCGGACAAAGCTGCAACTCTGGCTGGAAGCCGGGTGGGCATCGGTGGACGAAGTCGGGACCCTGCGGCTGACGCCGCTGGGCTGGCTGCGGCTTGACGCCCTGACACAATACTTGACCGACAGTCGAAGTCGTTACTAGATTTGCACTTATGGACCCTGACCAGCTCACGAATCGCGAACGAACGGTGCTCGAAGCCGTAATCCAGACGTACGTCGAAACTGCCGAACCGGCGGGGTCGCGGACGCTTTCGCGTCGGTTCGAGTTGGGCGTGTCTCCGGCCACGATCCGGAACACGATGAGCGACCTCGAGGACAAGGGGTTCCTGGCGCATCCCCACACGTCGGCCGGCCGCGTGCCGACGAACAAGGCGTACCGCGCATTCGTCGATTCGCTGCTGGCGCGGGGGCCCGCGGTGGTCGCCGACCATGGGCGTCTGGTTGAGGAAATCGGCCGAGCCGACTCTCCCATCGAAACCATTCTTCGGCGCGCGGCCCAGAGTCTCGGGGTTCTGGCGCAGGAGCTGGGGGTGGCGCTCGGGCCCACGCTCGGCAAGACGGTGCTGCGTAGCCTCGACCTCGTGCGCGTGAGCAGCGAGCGGCTCCTCATGGTGCTGCAGCTGGAAGGTGGCGTGGCGCGCACGGTGTTCGTGGAAGTGGCGGGCGAGATTGCCGACGGCGTGCTGGCCGAGGTGACGGCGGTACTCAATGAGCGGCTGTCCGGGCTGACTCTCGAACAGGTCAGCACGTCCATGGGGTCGCGGCTGCGCGACTCGGTGACGCGCGCCGAAGCCCGCGAACTGTTGAACATCTTCGTGCAGGACGCGGGCCTGCTGTTCGACGCGGCGCTCCCCCTGGTCGAGGGAACGGTCGTGCTGGGTCAGGCCTCGGTGCTGGCCGAGCAGCCGGAGTTCTCGGCGGCCGACCGGATGCGTCGCCTGCTCGACTTCACGCAGAGTCCCCAGACCCTGGCCGATGCACTCCGTGCGCGCCCGCAGGCGGCGGGGCTCACGATCACGATCGGCAAGGAACACGCCGATCCGCGCCTCGAGGATTTCACGGTGGTGACGGCGGAGTATCACGCCGGGACGCTGGGTGGGGTAATCGGTGTCATCGGTCCCACGCGTATGCCGTACGACAAGGTCATCGCGCTCGTGTCGCACACCTCGCAACTGCTCACCGATCTGCTCGATTGAGAACACTCCATGGCTGATTTCTATTCGGTGCTCGAGGTAGCGCGCACCGCCTCCGACGACGAGATCAAGAAGGCATACCGGCGATTGGCGATGAAGTACCATCCCGATCGCAACTCCGGCTCCAAGGACGCCGAGGAACGGTTCAAGGCGATCACGGAGGCGTACGACGTCCTCCGTGAGCCGCAGAAGCGCGCCGCGTACGACCGCTATGGCGAGGCCGGACTGCGCGGCGGGGGTGGGGGCGCCGGATTCCATCATGTGGATCTGTCCGAAGCGCTCGGCATCTTCATGCGCGATTTCGGCTTGGGAGGGTTCGAGGAACTGTTCGGTGGGGGCGCCGGCCGCTCTGCGGGCAGCGTGCGTACCGGCGCCGATGTGCGCGTCTCGATCGCGCTCACGCTCGAGGAGGTGGCGACGGGGGTGGAGAAGAGCGTGACGGCGAAGCTGCTCGACGCGTGCGATCACTGCGGCGGAACGGGCGCCGAGCCCGGGTCTCGGGTCGAGACCTGTCCCAGTTGCGGAGGGGCGGGCGAGGTGCGGCGCGCTCAGCGTTCGTTCTTCGGCCAGTTCCTGACCGTGGTTCCGTGTCCCACGTGCAAGGGCGAAGGCACGATCGTGCAGGCGCCCTGCAAGAAGTGTCGCGGCGAGGGGCGCGTGCGTGGAGAACGCGAACTGAAGATCCAGGTGCCGGCCGGCGTGTCCACCGGCCAGTACATGACGATGCGCGGGGCGGGCAACGCCGGCGCGCGGGGCGGGCAGCGCGGTGACGTGCACGTGGTGTTCGAGGTGACCGACGATCCGCGCTTCGAGCGCGACGGCGAGGACCTGTACACCGAGGTGCTGGTGACCTACGGACAACTCGTGCTCGGCGCCGACGTTACCGTGCCCACGGTGACCGCGAGCGTCAATTTTCGCGTTCCGGCGGGGACACAGAGCGGACAGATGTTCCACCTGAAGTCGCGCGGCCTGCCGCGCGTGAACTCCGGGGGCACGGGCGACCTGCACGTGCGCGTGCAGTTGTGGACGCCGGAACGCCTCACCGACGACGAGGAACGGATCATCAAGCAGCTCGCCGAGGTGCAGCCGTCGGTGCCGGTTTCCGGACGCGAGAAGAGCTTCTGGAAGAAGATGAAGGAAGCGCTGGGCGCGTGACCTGGACCACCATTCGGGTGCGCCCCGGTGCGCACCGCGACGCCGTGCTCGCGGCGATGTTCGCGGGCGGGGCCGAAGGGGTGCATGAAGACGGGGAACTGCTGATCACGCACGTCGACGAGGGCGTCGATCTCCATGCGCTCGCCGCCGCCATCGCGCGGAGCGCCCCCGATGCCCCGGTCGAGGTGAGCCCGCTGGCGCCGGTGGACTGGACCGAAGAGTGGAAGCGTGGCGTGCGCGCACACCGGGTCGGCGCGCTCACCGTCACGCCGCCCTGGTTGGTGGAAGGCACCGACACGGACCGGACCATCGTCATCGAACCGGCCATGGCATTCGGCACCGGGGAGCACGCGACGACGCGCGGCGTGCTCGCGCTCATGCAGTCGGTGCTGCGGGCCGGCGATCGCGTGGTGGACCTCGGCGCCGGGAGCGCCGTGTTGTCCATTGCCGCGGCGAAACTGGGTGCCGCGCGCGTCGCGGCCATCGAGATGGATCCCGACGCCATCGGCAACGCCGAAGCGAACATCGTGGCGAACGGCGTGTCCGGTCGCGTGACGATGATTCTGGGAGACGCCACCCAACTGCTGCCGCTGGTGGCGCCGGCGGACCTGGTGCTCGCGAACATCCTGTCGGGCGTGATCCGGGCGTTGCTCCCGGTCATCGAGGCTGCGCTGGCGCCGGATGGCCGGGCGATCTTCAGCGGCATCATGGCGTCGGAGCGGGACGAGATGCTGGCGGCGCTCGGCGCGCGCGGTTGGTCGGCGATCGCCGAACTCGAGGAGGACGCGTGGTGGAGCGTCGCAGTAGTTCGGGGATAGCCTCCTTCTTCGTCGATACGACTCCGGTGGTCGGGGGAGCGGTGCCGCTGCCCGATGCCGCCGTGAAACACGCCCGGGTGCGCCGGCTCGCGGTCGGCGACGCAGTCCGCGTGACCGACGGGGCGGGGGGCGTGGGATGGGGAACGTTGCGACGTCTGGATGGACGCGGCGGCGGCGAGGTATCGGTGGAAGCCTGCGAGGCCAGCGAGCGGGCGGCACCGCTCACGCTTCTGGTGCCGATGGCCGACCGCGACCGCATGCTCTGGCTGGCCGAGAAAGCCGCGGAGTTCGCAATCACCGACTGGCAGCCGGTGCTGTACGCGCGGTCGCGCAGTGTATCGCCGCGCGGCGAAGGTGACGCGTTCGTGCGCAGGGTGCGGGCCCGGATGGTCGGTGCGCTGGAGCAGTCGGGGGGCGCCTGGTTGCCGGCGGTGCACGACGGATGCGGCCTGGAGGAGGCCGTTGCCAGGTGCGCGGGTGTGGAGGCGCGATACGTGCTCGATGCCGGTGGTCCGCCGCTGTCGACCTTCGCGCCGTTTCACGAGACGGTCGTCGCGGTCGGGCCCGAAGGCGGGCTGGAGCCCGACGAACTCGAGCTGTTGCTCTCGCGTGGTTGGCGCGCGGCGTCGCTGGGGAGTACTACCTTGCGGTTTGAAACGGCGGGGGTCGCGGCGCTCGCGATCGTCCGCACCGGTCAGGGCCGGTGAACGGCTCGGGAGGAGCGGTGTCCGAAAACTGTCTGTTCTGTCGCATCGTGCGCCACGAGATTCCGGCCACGGTCGTGATGGAGAACGAGCATTTCATCGCGTTCCGCGACGTTCATCCGCAGGCCCCGGTGCACATTCTGATCATTCCCAAGGCGCACGTCGAATCGCTCAACGAGATCGGCGATTTCTCGATGGTCGGGAAGATGACCCAACTCGCCACCGAGCTCGCCGAGCAGGAAGGGATCGCCGAGGGCGGCTACCGCGTGGTGGTGAACACCAATGCCGATGGGGGGCAGACGGTGTTCCACCTGCACCTGCATCTGCTGGGGGGGCGATCGTTGGGGTGGCCGCCGGGGTGAGGCGACCGCGCCCGAAGCCCTGGATGCCCCGGGAGCCCGGAATCTCATGGGCGGCGCTCTCCATTGACACCGCTTCCCTGCCTTCGCTAAGTTACACGGCTACGCAAACTTATCCGGCGCCGCAAACGCCACGAAGGGGGGAGAGCACTTTTGTCGGAAGTCATCATCCACGACGATGAAAACTTCGAGCGCGCGCTCAAGCGGTTCAAGAAGAAATGCGAGAAGGCGGGTATCCTGTCGGACCTGCGCAAGCATCGTCATTACGAAAAGCCGAGTGAACGCCGCAAGCGCAAGATGAACGCGGCCATTCGCAAGAATCGCCGGAGCCGGTCCTCGTAACATGTCCGACCTGATGGCGCGGTTGCAGGCCGATCTCAATGCGTCGCGCAAGGCGCAGAACAAGCCGGCCACGCTGCTACTCGGCACGATCATCGCCGACGTGAAGAACCGGGCCATCGAGCTGCGCCGCGATCTCACCGACCAGGACGTCATCGACGTCCTGCGGCACGGGATCAAGAAGCGCCGCGAGTCGGTGGAGATGTACACCAATGGCAACCGCGAAGAGCTGGCGGACAAGGAGCGGGCGGAGGTCACTCTGCTCGAGACCTATCTGCCGGCGGCCGTGGACCCCGAAGAGATCCGGGCGGCAGTGCGGGCGGCCATGGCGGCGGGCGCCGCGAACATCGGCGCCGTGATGGCCAAGGTCATGCCGCAGTTCAAGGGCAGGGCGGAGGGCGGCACCATCAACGCCATCGTGCGTGAGGAATTGGCCCGCAAGGAGTGACGGTGGACCTCAGTGAGCATCTCGCAACCCGAATGGGCGACTCTCCCCGCCCGTTCGGGTTTTGCGTCCCCACCGGCTAACCGGCGCATGAACGCCCACGCGCTGGTGGTTCTGGAATTCTTGCGCGTGCTCGACCTCGTGGCCGAGCGGGCGCAGTCGGCCCTCGGCGCCGACCGGGTCCGCGCGCTCAGGCCCCGCACCGATCGCCACTGGCTGGAGGCCGAGCACGCACGCGTGGCGGCTATGCGCGCCATGCGCGAGGGCGACCACCCGTGGCATCCAGAGCCCGTCCCCGATGTCACCGCCCCCCTCGCTCGCCTGCGGGTGGCCGGCAGTCGGTGGACGGCCGAGGAACTGCAGCAGGGCGGCCAGCTGCTCCGCTCGGCGCGCCTCACGCGCGAGGCGCTGCGCGATGAGAAGCGCCCCGCCGTCGCGCGCGCCGTGCTCGAGCCGTTCATCGACCGTCTGCTGTCGCAGCGGATCGTGGAGGACGCTATCGACCGCACGTTCGACGACGACGGGCAGGTGCGCGACGACGCGTCGCCCGAACTGAAGCGCCTGCGTCGGGAACTCCGGAAGTCCGAGGGCGCGCTGGTCCGCATTCTGGAACGCGTGATGGCGGGGCTCGCAACGCACCACCGGCCGGTGGATCTGTCGATCACAGTGCGCAACGGGCGCTACGTGATTCCCGTGCGGCGCGAGGGTCGCGGTGCCGTGGGCGGCATCGTGCACGACGCCTCGGCCACCGGCGGCACCCTGTTCATCGAGCCCCCGGCCGCGGTGGAGTTCGGGAATCGGATGCGCGAACTCGAAGCCGCCGAGCACGAGGAAATCGAGCGGATTCTGGCGGAGCTGACGGAGCGCGTGCGCCCGCTGCGCGAGCCGATGATCGCATCGCTCGACGCGTTGACCGAACTCGATAGTCTGTACGCCCGAGCGCGATTCGCCGATGACTTCGAGTGCGCGAGCGGGACGCTGGCGGCGCCGGGCGAGGGATTCGCGATCGTGCGCGGCCGGCATCCGCTGCTCGTCGCGCAGGGCATTCCCGTGGTCCCGTTCGACCTGTCGATGGATCCCGACGAACACACGCTCCTGGTGTCGGGGCCGAACACAGGGGGCAAGACGGTGCTCCTCAAGGCGCTCGGTCTCATCTCGGCACTCGCGCAGTCCGGCGTTCCCGCGCCGGTGGGGCCCGCGTCGCGCATTGCCGTCGTGGACGACTTCTTCGCGGACGTGGGAGACGAACAATCCATCGAGGCGAGTCTGTCGACGTTCAGCGCCCACCTGAAGAATCTGGCCGAGATCGTGCGCAGTGCGACGGCGGACTCGCTCGTCCTGATCGACGAACTGGGCTCGGGCACGGATCCGCAGGAAGGGGCCGCGCTCGGATGGGCCATTCTGGAGTCGCTGACGCAGCGGCGCACCACGACGGTCGCCACGACGCATCTGGGAACGTTGAAGGAGCTGGCCAGCCAGCAGCCCGGCGTGGTGAACGCCTCGCTGCAGTTCGACGCGGCGGCGCTCGCGCCGACGTATCGCCTGGTGAAGGGCATCCCGGGCCGGTCGTACGGCATCAGCATCGCCCGGCGTCTGGAGATGCCGGAGGCGATCGTGGCGCGCGCCGAGGAACGGATTCCCCAGAACGAGCGCGACACGCGCGACCTGCTGGAGCGGCTGGAGATCCGGGAGCGCGAGTTGACGGCGCGCGAAGCCGAGATGACCACGGTGCTCGACGACGGCCGGTGGCGGCTGACGGAGGTGGTGCGGCGCGAGCGGTCGGTACGGGACCGCGAGCGTGAGTTGGAGCGCGCCGCCCGGCAGGAGGCGCGGCGATACGTGCTCGATGCCCGCCACGACATCGAACGCACGATTCGCGAGCTCAAGGCGGCGGGCGCGGAGGCCATCGATAGTGCCGGCCGCGATGCCCGGCGGCGGGCCGAGCGGCTGGCTTCCCAGCAGGCGGAGGCGCTGGAGGCGCTCGATGCCGAGGCGCGGCGGGTGGAGGCGGACCCCGAGGCGCCCGCGGCGGCCCCGGGGGCGCTGGCCGCCGGCGTCCGAGTGGCCGTGGGGACCCTCGACGGCAAGCTCGGGCGGATCGTGGACCTGCGAGGCTCGGACGCCGTCGTCGCCGTGGGCTCGCTCAAACTCACCGTGCCGCTCGGCGCGTTGACGCGCGTCGAGGAGCGGCGTGCCGAGGCGACGGCCGTGGGCTGGCGCGGTGACCTGCCGGAGGCGCACGTTCCGAGCGAGATTGATCTGCGTGGCCTGCGAGCGGACGAAGCGGAGAGCCTGGTGATGCAGGCAATCGACTCGGCGGTGCTCGCCGACCTGCGCATGCTGCGCATCATCCATGGCAAGGGCACGGGAGCCCTGCGTGAACGTGTGTCCGAAATGCTGAAGAAGGATTCCCGCGTGACCAACTTCCGCCTCGGCGCCTGGAACGAGGGCGGTGCGGGCGTGACGGTGGCGGAATTGGCGTGATTCCCGACGACGTGGTGGAGCGCGTGGCCGATGCGGCCGACATCGTGCAGATCATCGGCGAGCACGTGAAGCTCAAGCGCGTGGGCCGCACCTGGCGTGGCCCCTGTCCCTTCCACCAGGGCACGCACCCCAACTTCTCAGTGACGCCGGGCGGTGGGTACCGGTGCTGGTCGTGCGGCGAGAAGGGGAGCGTGTTCACCTTCGTCCAGAAGCGCCTCGGCCTCGATTTCGTGGACGCGGTGAAGTACGTGGGCGAAAAGTCGGGCATCGAGGTGCGCGAGGTCTCGCGGAAGCGCGAGGGTCCCGACCCCCGAGAGCCGCTGTGGGAAGTGAACGCGGCGGCGGCGGAGTACTTCAGCCGCATGCTCTGGGAGGGCGACGTCGGAGGGGGCGCGGCGGCGCGCGAGTATCTGGCGCAGCGCGACGTGAAGCAGGAAGACGCCGAGCGCTTCTCGCTCGGCTTCGCGCCCCGGGAGATCGGCCTGATGCGCGCGCACCTGCAGACGCTCGGCTTCGACGACGAGCGGCAGCTCGAGGCCGGATTGCTGGTGAAGCGGGAGGACGTCGAGGAGCCTCGGCCCCGGTTCCGCAATCGGCTGATGTTCCCGATCCATGACGTGCAGGGGCGCGTGATCGCGTTCGGCGGTCGGCTGATCGGACCGGGCGAGCCGAAGTACCTCAATTCCGCCGAATCGCCGACCTTCGTGAAGGGGCGCACGCTGTACGGGCTGTCGTGGGCCAAGAACGCCATTCGCCGGGCCGACCGGGCGATTCTCGTGGAGGGATACTTCGACTGCGTGCGGCTGATGATGGCCGGTGTCAACGAGGTCGTGGCGCCGCTGGGCACGGCGCTGGCGGAACCGCAGGCGGAGCTGCTCCGCCGCTACACGAAGAACGTCTACCTGCTCTACGACAGCGATACCGCCGGGCTCAAGGCGACGTTCCGTGCCGGCGACGAGTTGCTGCGGCTCGGCGTCTCCGTGCAGGTGGTCACGCTTCCCGACGGCGAGGATCCGGACAGCTTCGTGCGCACGCACGGCGGGGAACGACTGGAAGAGTACATCGCCCAGGCGATCGACGTGTTCGAGCGGAAGATTCAACTGCTCGAACGCCACGGCGCGTTCGCCGATCTGCGGCGCAAGCGGCAGGCCATCGACAAGCTGCTGCCGACGCTCCGGGCGGTGTCGGATCCGCTGACGCGCGACCTGTACATCGGGCGCACGGCGGAGGTCTCGGGGGTGGGACGGGAGCTGCTGGAGCGCGAGATCGGGCACGGGCCGGAACCCGTGCGCATGCGCGGGCCCGAGCCGCCTCCGCCCGAGTATTTCGAGGCGCCGCCGGAGGCGTCGCCGGCCCCTCCCGTCCGGCGCCGTGACGTGCGACGGACCCCCGGGGTTAGGACTGAATGGGAGCTGGTACGTGTGATGTTGCACCAGCCGACGTATGTTGAGGTGGTGGCAGAGCAGGTGGGCCCGCAGGAGTTCGAGGAACCATCGCTCCGTGCGATCTACGCGCGCCTCGCGGCGGCGGAACCGGATCGCTCGGTGGACGACCTTGCGGCCGGGCTCGACGAAGAGGCGAATACGGTTCTGCAGCTGTTGCTGGCTGAGGATGGCGGGCTGGAGTCCGCGCAGCGTACCGTGCAGGACTGCCTCACGGCATTGCAGTTGCAGCGCCTCAAACGGGAGATCGCTGAACTCGACGCGCAGTTGTCGCTTGCCACGGGGGCAGAGCAGGACGAGTTGATGTTGCGAAAGACGCAGTTGACCGAGGAATCGCGCTCGCTAGGAGGCCGTAGCTGGGCAGCGCTTCGCATTCGACGCTCATAACCGATGGAGACAGGCTCGTGCACCAAGACGTGGTGATTCTCTTGGAAGTTCAGCAGGACGATGTGGTGATATTCGAACTCGAAGATCATATGGCGGCGCTGGCGCCGCGCATGGCCGCGCTCGAAGCCGGCACCAGGCGCGCCGAGGAATCGCTGAGCGATGCCAACAGCAGTCTCGAGGCCGAGGAGAAGCGCCAGCGCGACCTGCAGTTTCGCATCGACCAGCATCGCGACCTGGTCAAACGCCACGAGGAGGTGCTGAACACCGTGACCTCCCCGCGCGAAGCGGCGGCGGCGGTGGCGCAGACGGAACAGGCCCGGCGCATGCTGGCCGAGGACGAACGCGAGATGGCCACCATCCATTCCCGGGTCGACGACCTGCGGAAGTACGTGGCCGAACGCGAGCGCGAAGTGGAGACCACGCGGGCGGCGCAATCAGAGGCGCGCGAAACGCTCGAGGCCGACCGCAAGGCGCTCCAGGACAAGCTTGACGCCGCCCAGGGGGCGCGTGGCGAGAAGGCCCGCAAGGTGCCCCGCAGTCTGCTGGCCCGGTACGATCGCATCCAGCAGCGCCAGCGGTCGGTGGCCCTGTTCGCGCTTCGCGGGCAATCGTGCAGCAACTGCGACACCATGATCCCGATGCAGCGGCGCAACGTCATGGTGGGAACCGGGGCGCCGGAAGTGTGCGAGGGATGCGGCGTACTGCTGTACTCGGCGGCCGAATGATGGTTGTTGGGGGCCGCCCGGCTCCCTAGCTTCCGGGCGTGCCCGTTTCCCAGAGCCGGATGCGCTCGCGCAACCGCTGGATCATGCCCCCGGAGCCCGAGCCGAGCGCCGTCGCGGCGCTGGCCGACGCCCTGCGTCTGCCGGAGATCGTGTGCCGTCTCATCGTCGCACGCGGGTACGCCGACCCCGACGCTGCCAAACGCTTCCTCCGGCCCCGGCTCGGACATCTGCACGCGCCGTCCACGTTGATGGACCTGGATCGCGCCGTCGAGCGCCTGGCACACGCCATTCGCCAGCGCGAAGTGATCCTCGTGCACGGGGACTACGACGTCGACGGCATGTGCTCCACGACCATCATGCTGCGCACGCTCCGGCTGCTCGGCGGCCGCGCCGAACCGTTCATTCCGCAGCGGCTGCGCGACGGGTACGACCTCACCGATGCCGGCGTTCGCGCGGCGGCGGACATCGGCGCACGGGTGGTGGTGACCTGCGATTGCGGCACCAGCGCCATCGAGCCCGTGCGGCAGCTTCAGGCGTCTGGCGTCGATGTCATCATCACCGACCACCACCTCCCGGGCGGTCCGCTGCCCGAGGCGTTCGCGATCATCAATCCGAAGCGTCCCGGGTGTCCGTCCGCCGACAAGGATCTGGCGGCGGTGGGCGTGGCGTTCAAGCTGGCACTAGCGCTCGTGCGGGCCTTCGGCGCCAACGAGAATGCCGTGTTCGAGATGCTCGACCTCGTGGCGCTCGCCACGGTGGCCGACATCGCGCCCCTGCGCGGCGAGAATCGGGTGTTCGTGCGCTACGGCCTCCGACTCATGGCCGAAACGCGAAACGTCGGTCTGCGGGCGCTGATCCGTGCCGCCGGACTCGAGCGCAAGGCGCTGACCGCGGGGCGCGTGGGATACATTCTGGCGCCGCGGCTGAATGCCGTGGGCCGGCTCGACCATGCGTTGCGCGGTGTGGAGTTGCTCACCGCAGAGGAAGAGGCCGACGCGAACCGGCTGGCGCGCGACTTCGAAGAACTCAACGTGCGCCGGCAGGAGATCGACCGGGAGACGTTGGAGGTGGCGGTTCGTATGGTGGAGGCCATGGATCTCGACGAGACGTACGGCATCGTGCTCGCGGGCGAGGGGTGGCACCCGGGGGTGATCGGCATCGTCGCCTCGCGCATCGTCGAGCAGTTCGGGCGGCCGACCATCCTGATCGCGCTCGACGGCGACGAGGGCAAGGGGTCCGGCCGCTCGATCACACCGTTCGATCTCCACGCCGGCATCGGCCAGTGCCGCGATCTGCTGATCCGGTTCGGCGGCCACCGCTCGGCGGCCGGAATCACCATCGCGCGCGACCGGGTGCCGGCGTTCGCCGCCCGGTTCAACGAGGCGGCGCGTGCGGCGCTCACGCCCGACGATCTGGTTCCGGAAATCCGCGCCGATCTCGAATTGCCCTTCGATGCGGCCACCGAACAGCTCGAAACGCTATTGCGGCACATGGAGCCGTGTGGGGCGGGCAACCCGTCGCCGGTACTCGTCTCGCGCGGGGTGACGCTCGCGGCGCCGCCGCGCACCGTTGGCAAGAACGGGCTGCGCCTGGTGCTGCAGGGCGGGGGGCACACGCTCACGGCCGTTGGATGGGGGATGGCCGAGCGCAAGGGTGAACTGGACGTCGGCCGGCCGATCGACGTGGCGTTTCGACTCGACCGCGACGAGTGGAAGGGCGAGTCGCGGCTCCAGGCGCGGCTGACCGACTTCCAGAGCTGATCCCATGCGCATCGTGGCCGGCAAGTGGAGGGGGCGTCGCATCAAGCCGCCCGACGACGATCGGGTGCGTCCGACGGCCGATCGGGTGCGCGAGGCGTGGATGAGCATCGTGTCGCCCTGGATTCCCGAGGCGCGGGTCCTGGATCTGTACGCCGGCTCCGGAGCCCTGGGGCTCGAGGCGCTGTCGCGAGGGGCGGCAGTGGCCGATCTGGTAGAGATCTCGCCGGCCAGCCTGCGATGCATCGGTGACAACGTGCAGACGCTCGGCGCCGGGGACGCGGCGGTGGTCCACCGCGGGGACGCCCTGCGGTTCGCCCAGGGGCTGGAGGCGCACGCGTACGATGTCGCGTTCGCCGATCCGCCGTACGGGCAGCATCTGGCCACCCGGATTGCCGAAGCGTGGCTGGCGGTGCCGTTCGCGGACCTCCTCGGCGTGGAGCACCGGAAGGACGAAACGCTACCCGGCGAGGGGACGCGTCGCGTGTACGGCGACACCGTGATCACGATTTTCCGCGCCGACTGACGGTGGGCGGCGTGCGCACGCGGTGCTATCATTCGCCGGAGTGCGGGGCGGGATGACTCTCACGTTCGGGGACCCATGACGCGCATCGCCATCTACGCCGGAAGCTTCGATCCGATCACGCGGGGGCACGAGGACCTGATGCTGCGAAGCCTGGGGTTCGTCGACCGGCTGATCGTGGCCGTCACCACGAACCTCGCCAAGCAGCCGCTGTTCGACGTGAGCGAGCGGGTCGCGCTCATCCGGGCGGCCGTGGGCAACGAACCGCGCATCGAGGTGCGGGAGTTCTCCGGCCTGCTCGTCGACTTCGCGCGGGCGGCCGGCGCCACGATGATCATTCGTGGGTTGCGCGCAGTGAGCGATTTCGAGTACGAGTACCAGATGGCCCTCATGAACCGCCATCTCTCGCCAAATCTCGAAACCATCTTCATGGTGCCGTCGCTCGACACCACGTACATCAGCTCGAGCCTCGTGCGGGAAATCGCGAAATTCGGCGGCGATGTCACGGGCCTCGTGCACGGGGCCGTGGTGGAGGCTCTGCGCCGGAAGTACGCCAGCGCATGAGCTTCCTGGCCAGCGTGTGCCGGCGCGCGGCGGCGCTCCGCAAGCGGATCGTGTTTCCGGAGACGGCCGATGGCCGCACGCTCGACGCCGTGCGGGCGTTGCGGGGGCAGGCCGTGGTGATGCCCCTGCTGGTGCTCGATCCCGAGCGGCCGGAATCGCACGACGCGGCGCGCGCGGTGGGCGT
Source organism: uncultured Gemmatimonadaceae bacterium (assembly GCA_963781765.1). Taxonomy (GTDB): domain Bacteria; phylum Gemmatimonadota; class Gemmatimonadetes; order Gemmatimonadales; family Gemmatimonadaceae; genus JAGWRI01. Next base: position 23,768 of record CAWAHC010000016.1, on the reverse strand, counting down.
GGAGACGTTCGATCCGTCCACCGACCCGCGCGCCGACCAGATCGCGCACCTGCTGCATGTGGCCCGCCACGAGAAGGGGATGACGGAGACCGAGGCGGGGCGGCTGGCCCGGACCCCGCTCTACTTCGCGGACGGACTGGTCCGCCTGGGGGTGGCCGACGGTTGCGTGGCCGGCGCGTGCCACACCACCGGCGACGTACTGCGCGCGTCGCTGGCGTTGGTCGGACCGGCCCACGGCGTGCGAACGATCTCGAGCGCGTTCTACATGGTGGTGCCGCCGTTCCGGGGGACGGAGCTGGACGAGGTGCTGACGTTCACCGACTGCGCCGTCATTCCGTACCCGACCGTGGAGCAACTGGCCGACATCGCCGTCGCGGCGGCGCGCGATCGGCGTCGGATCGTCGGCGACGAGCCGGTGGTGGCGTTCCTGTCGTTCAGCACCCGCGGCAGTTCCAGCGGCCCGAGCGTGAATCTCGTGCGCAACGCGCTCCAACTGGCGCGGGCGCGGGCCCCGGAGATCGCCATGGACGGCGAGATGCAGGGCGACGCGGCGCTCGTCGCCTCGGTGGCGGCGCGGAAGGTCGCGGGCAGCGCCGTTGGCGGGCGGGCCAACGTGCTCGTCTTCCCGTCGCTCGATGCCGGCAACATCGCGTACAAGCTGGTGCAGCGTATCGCCGAGGCGACGGCGGTGGGGCCGATCGTGCAGGGGCTCCGACGGCCGTGCAGCGATCTCTCGCGCGGCGCGACCAGTGATGACATCTTCCATGTGGCGGCCGTGACCGCCCTTCAGGCCCACGATGGCGCGGCTGCGGCTGCGCCGGTCCCCGAGGAGAAGAAGGCATGAGCTTCACGATCACGAAACAGGGCGACGTGTCCATTGTGGCGATCGAAGGCCAACTGATCGTCAGCAACCGGCAGGACCTCAAGCAGAAGATGCTCGAAGAGTTGGAAGGCGGCGCGCGCAAGCTGCTCGTCGATTTCAGCCAGACCGGCTATATCGACAGCTCCGGCCTCGGCGTCCTCGTCTCGCTGTCCAAGAAGATCCGCGAGCAGGGCGGGGCGCTCCGCCTCGCGGGGCTCAACGAGGATCTCCGGACGCTGTTCGAGCTGACCAAGCTCGACACGCTGTTCCAGATCGCCGAGACCCGCGAACAGGCACTCGCGAGTTTCTGAGGCGGGGGTCCGGCTTCCGATGACGACGGGACACCGCGGGGCGTGAAGACGCCGCAGCAATTCCGGGAGGAATCCCGGTTGCTCGAGTTCGAGATCCCCAGCGACGTGCAGTTCATCGAGCGCGTCGTCGAGGCGGTGCGTGCCGAATGCCGGCGGTTGCAGTACGCCGACCACCACCTGTCGCTGAACGTTCCGGTGGCGCTCACCGAGGCACTCTCGAACGCGATCCTCCGCGGCAACAGGGAGGACCGCAGCAAGCGGGTGTTCGTGCGCGCGCGCGTGGGGGCGTCGCAGCTCGTCATCGACGTGATGGATCAGGGGGCCGGATTCGACCTGGATGCCTGCGCGGCCGACCCCACCACCCCGGACCATCTGCTCGACGAGGACGGGCGCGGGTTGTACCTGATGGTGCAGCTGATGGATCAGGTGGAGCGCGTGGACGGGGAGGGAGGCAACGTGGTGCGGATGACGCTCTGGCGGGCCTCATGAGCGACCTCACGTCGGTGCTCACCGCGTTCAAGGAAGCCACGCGCTGCGATGCCGCGGTGTGGGTGGAGCCGGCCGCGGGCCGGCCGCCGGTGTGCGATGCCGCCACCTACCGCGGGCCTCCGCTGGAGCGATGGCCGGGGCCGTCGGAGGGCGCGCAGTCCGTGAATACGCCCGGCGGCCCCGCGCTGGCGACCGCCGTGCGGGGCCCCTGCAATGCCTGGCTCATCGTCGGCCCCTCACCCTCCAGTCGCGCCGCCCTCGAGACACACCTCCGCTTCCTCCTTCCCGTCGTCTCACAGTTCCTCCAATCCGCCCTCGAAGTCGAACACGCCGCCGGCGAACTCGCCGAACGGTATGAGGAGATCAACCTCCTCTATACCATCGGGGAGATTCTGGGGCGAACGGTGGCGCTGGAGGAAGCGGCGCACACGATTCTCACCGAGATCTGCGAGACGGTGGGCGCGCGGCGCGCCACCGTGCTCGTGTACGATGCGCCGTCGCGGGAACTCCGCGTCGTCGCCGCGCTCGGCGCCCGGCCGGCCTCGCTGCCATCGATCGGCGTGGACGACGAGTGCAGCATCACGGCGCGCGTCTTCCGCACGATGCATCCGGAAATCGCCGAGGCGAGCGACGAGGCCTGTCCCCAGGAGCGCGACCACCGCGACGGTGGTATGCTCTCGGTGCCCATCATCTGGAGCACCGCGCGCGGGCCCCAGCCGCTTGGCGTCGTGAACCTGTCGGGACGCCGTGGCGGCCATCCGTTCACAGCGGGCGACCAGAAGCTGATCGCGGCCATCGCGACGCAAATCGGCACCGCCATTCAGAATACTCGGCTCGTGCGGGAGTCAATCGCCCAGCAGCGGCTCGCCCACGAGATGCAGATGGCCCACGATCTGCAGATGAAGCTCCTGCCGGCGGGTGCCGGACTCGCGCCCGACGCCGACGCCGCGGCGCGCGTGGTGCCGGCCGAGAGCGTAGGGGGCGACCTGTACAACTTCTTCCGCCTCGGCCGGGGACGCGTCGGGGTGTTGATGGGGGACGTCTCGGGGCACGGGTACCAGGCGGCACTGATCATGGCGCTCGTGATGAGTGCGTCGGCGATTCACTCCAAGGCGACCTCCGATCCCGGCGCCATGCTCGACGCCGTGATCGGATCGCTGCGCGACGAACTCGCGGCCACCGAGATGTTCCTGTCAGCCTTCTACGCGGTCGTCGACCGGAGCAGCGGCGTGCTGCGATATGCCAACGCCGGGCACCCATCCGCCTTCCTCATGCACGGCGACGGAACGCACGAGCGGCTCACGGCGCTCGATCCGCCGCTCGGCCTCACGGCCGACGCGCCCCGCACGGCCAAGCGAAAGTGGGACGCCGCGGGCGACCTGCTGGTGCTGTTCACCGACGGCGTCAGCGACGCCCGCAACCGCGGTGGGGAACGTTTCGGCGAACGCCGCGTCCTCGACGTGGTGCGTCAGCATCGAACGGAGTCGTCGGCCGTCGTGGTGGATCGGGTGTTCCGGGCCGTTCAGTCGTTCCTGGACGGCGCACGCGCGCCGGACGACCTGACCGTCATCGTCGTGCGCAGTTGACGGCGTCCCGTGGCTGACCGGCGTCCGCCACCGCGCGGTCGGGGTGGTGCGGGTGCCGGCATGCCGCCTGTGCGGAAGAGCCTCGGCCAGCACTTCCTGCACGACGCGCGCGCCCTCGATCGGATCGTGGATGCGCTCCAGCTCACGGGCCAGGAGACCGTGTTGGAGATCGGGCCGGGGCGGGGCGCGCTCACCGATCGGTTGGTGCCGCACTGCCACCGGCTGGTGGTCATCGAGTACGACCGCGCGCTGGCCGCGCTGCTGCGCGAGCGGTATGCCGCCACGCCGGTGGTCGAAGTGGTCGAGGCGGACGTCCTCGCCACCGACCTGGGCGCGATTGCCGCCGGGCCCTACCTGCTCGTCGGCAACGTACCCTATTACATCACGACGCCGATCCTCTTTCACGCACTGCGCAAGCCGCGGCCGCTCCGCGCCGTGTACCTCGTGCAGCGTGAGGTGGCCACGCGGCTCACGGCCGAGCCGGGCTCGCGGGACTACGGCGCGCTCACGGTGAACGTGCAGACCGTGGCCACCGCGGAATTCGTGGCGGCGGTACCGGCCGGCGCCTTTCGGCCGCCGCCCAGAGTGGAGAGTGCGATTGTCCGCATCTCGCCGCTCGACTCGCCGTTGGTGGCGCCGGAGGACGAGGATCGGCTCCGCACCCTGGTGCTGCAGGTGTTCGGCATGCGACGAAAGCAGATGCGCCGCATCGTGCGGTCGGTGGCGGCACTCGACCCGGCCGAGGCGGAGGCGGTGCTGGCTCGCGCGGAGATCGATCCGGAGGTGCGGCCGGAGACGCTGTCCCCGGGCGCGTTCGCGCGGCTGTTGGCCGCGCTCGCCCCTACTCGCGGTTCGTAAGCGCGAACGAGAGCCCTTCCAGTTCCATGGCCATGTTGACCGTCTTCACGGTCACGTCGGACGGAACGTGCAGTTGGGCGGGGGCGAAGTTGAGGATGGCCTTGATGCCGGCCTTCACCAGGCGGTCGGTGACGGGCTGCGCCGCTTCCTCGGGTACGGCGAGCACCGCGATGTCGAGGTGCTGACGGCGGACGTCGTCCTCGAGGTGGGAGATGTCCCGCACCTCGATGCCGTCGAGGTCGGCGCCGATGATCTCGGGGTCGTTGTCGTAGGCGCCGGTGATCATGAACCCGCGCTGCTGGAAGCCGTGGTGGCGGGCCAGGGCCGCGCCGATCTTGCCGGTGCCGACGATGATCACCCGCCAGTCGCGTCCCAGGCCGAGGATCTCCCGGAGCCGTCCCGCCAATTCGGGCACGGAGTAGCCGAGCCCGCGCTTGCCGAAGGAGCCGAAAAAGGAGAGGTCCTTCCGCACCTGGGCGGAGGTCGTGCCCCCCCGCTTGGCGAGTTCATCGCTCGAGATCGTGGTCAGGCCGCGACTCTCGAAATCCTCGAGAAATCGTAGGTAGGCGGACAGCCGCCGAACGGTCGAATCGGCGATACGTTTCACGGGAACGAGCCGCTTGTGAATTCATTCACAAGATATACCGGGGTACGCCCGGACACCACCCGGGGCGCCCCGGTTAGCTTTGGGCATGCCCGTACACATTTCCTCCGAAATCGGCCGCCTGCGGGGCGTCGTGGTCCACACGCCGGGACGCGAGCTGCTGGCCGTGACCCCGAGTACGCGGGAAGACTACCTCTACGACGACATCATCGACGCCGACGCGGCCCAGCGGGAGCACCGGCAGTTCATCGCCCTCCTGGAGCGGTTCGCGACGGTCTACCAGGTGAGCGACCTGCTCGAAGCAGGTGCTGGCCAGCTCGGCGGCTCGCGAACTGCTGATCCGTGCGACGATGGACATCGTGCCCTCCGAACCGCTGGCCCGCGACCTGACGGCGCTGGATCCCCCGGCGCTCACGCGAATGTTGATCGAGGGCCGGGAGGAGTCGCCCGGGCCCGCTGGCCAAGGCGCTGAACGAGCCCGGCTACACGCTGCCCCCGCTCCCCAACCTGTTCTTCACGCGCGACAGCGCGATGGTGGCCGGCGACCACGTGCTCGTGGGCTCGATGCGCTACGGCATCCGGTGGCCCGAAGAACTGATCATGAAGTCGCTGTTCACGCACCACCCGGCGCTGGCCAATGCGGGCATCCTGTTCGACGGCGCGGCCGAGCGCCGGACGAACCACACGCTCGAAGGGGGCGACGTCCACCCGCTGCGCCGCGACCTCGTGGTGATCGGATTCAGCGAGCGCTCCAGTCCGGCGGCCATCGACCAGTTGGCGTCGCTGTTCTTCGAGCAGACGCCGGTCACCGACATCATCGTGGTGGTGATGCCCAAGCAGGACACCGCGATCCATCTGGACATGGTGCTCACGCAGGTGGACCGCGACCTGTGCGTGATCTATCCACCGCACTTCATCGGGTCGGAGCGGTTGAGCGTGCTGCACTGGCGCAAGGGACGGGCGCAGCTGCGGGAGATGCCGAACCTGTTCGCGGCGCTCAAGGAGTGCGGCATGCCCATGGAGCCGATCTTCTGCGGCGGGGAGAATCGTACGACGCAGGAGCGCGAGCAGTGGGCGTCGGGGTGCAACTTCGTGGCCGTGTCGCCCGGCGTGGTGCTCTCCTATCAGCGCAACGACGCGACGCTGCGCGAGATGGAGCGCATGGGATTCGAGATCGTCTCCGGGGTTTCGTATCTCACGGGTCAGAGCGCGATCGACGACGGCCAGCGGGCCGTGATCACGTTCGAGGGATCGGAACTCGTGCGCGCCGGCGGCGGCGCCCGGTGCATGACCTGTCCGGTGCTGCGGGACGATCCGTGGGCGTGATCGAGGGGGCGTCCCGGCTGGCGACGCTCTCCTACGCCGTGGTCGACGTCGAGACCACGGGCACCGCGGCGGGACGCGGCGACCGGATCACCGAGGTCGCCGTCGCGGTCGTGCGGGAAGGGCGGGTGACGCAGACGTTCAGCACGCTGGTGAACCCCGAGCGCCCGATCCCCCGCTACATCACGCAGCTCACCGGAATCTCGTGGGCCATGGTGAAGGATGCGCCGTCGTTTCGCGACGTGAGCGACGAGTTGCGCGCCCTGCTCGCCGGCCACGTGTTCGTGGCGCACAACGCGCCCTTCGACTGGGGGTTCGTGACCATGGAAATGGAGCGGGCCGGCGCGGGCGCGCTGGACAGCGAGCGGTTGTGCACGGTTCGATTGGCGCGCCGCCTGCTCTCGCACCTGCCGCGGCGCTCGCTGGATCACGTGACCGCGCACTACGGCATTACGGTGGAGAGCCGGCACCGCGCGCTGGGCGATGCCCTGGCCACGGCGCAGGTGCTGACGCGTCTGCTCGACGATGCGTTCGCCCGCGGATGTGACACGTGGGACGATCTCGACCATCTTCTGCACCCGGGAGTGCGCCGCCGCCGACGTTGGTCGGCGCTTCCGCGCTCCGCCACCGACGACCGCACCGCATGACGATGAAACCGCATGTAGAGACCCGCACGCTCGGGAAATGGAAGGTCCACGCCATTCAGGCGGGGGGCCAGAAGCTGGACGGGGGCGCGATGTTCGGCGTCGTGCCCAAGCCGCTGTGGGAGAAGCGGATTCCGGCGGACGAGCGGAACCGCATCCAGATGGGGATGCGCTGCCTGCTCATCGAGCATCCGCGTGGGCCCGTGCTCATCGACAACGGGCTGGGCAACAAGGAGACCGACAAGTTCCGCGGCATCTACGGCGTGGAGAACGCCGGCGAAGGGGGGCGGACCTGGCTGGAGGACGGGCTGGCGCAGCTCGGCGTCGCGGCCAACGACGTGGTGCTGATGATCGACACGCACCTCCACTTCGACCATGCGGGCGGCAACACGTATGTGGACGACGAGGGGCAGGTGCGACTGACCTTTCCGCGGGCGCGATACGTGGTGCAGCGGGCCGAGTACCTGTGGGCCAAGAACACCAACGAGCGCACGGCGGCGAGCTACTTTCCGCACAACTTCGAACCGGTGATGGAGTCGGGGCGGCTGGAGCTGGTGCAGGGGGAGGTGGAGATCATCCCGGGCATCACGCTGATGCCCACGCCGGGCCACACGCCGGGGCACCAGTCGGTGCGGCTCGATTCCGGTGGGGAGACGGCGCTCTTCATGGCGGATCTGGTACCCACCGCCGCCCACCTGCCGCTGCCCTGGATCATGGGGTACGACGTGGAGCCGCTGGTGACGCTGGAGACCAAGCGGCGGATTCTGAAGTCGGCCGCCGAGCAGGAGTGGCTGGTGGTGTTCGAGCACGACGCCGAGGTGCCGTGGGGGCGGGTGGTACATGATGGAAAGGCGTATGGAGTGGCGGAGGGGTAGTTCGGGCACAGGGTCATGCAATGCGCGGTCGAGCTTTCCGGAGGCGCGCCTGACTCATGGCCGGATTCCCTTCGCCCGGTTCCGGAGCGGAGCGGTGAGACTGTCGGCGTCCTGATCGGTCCGGATCACGTGCGGGGTGAGGAACAGGAATAGCTCGGTCTCGGAGGTCTGGCGGCTGGTCCGTCCAAAGAGGCCCCCGAGCCACGGTATGCCCGAGAGAAAGGGAATGCCGCTCTGTGTCACATCACGCTGCTGGTCGGTGAGGCCGCCGAGCGCGACGGTCTGGCCGTTCTTGATCAGCAGTTGCGTTTGCACGGACCGCGTCGAAATCACCGGCGCGTCGAACGCAACCTCGCTGGTGGCGTTGTTCACCTCCTGCGTCACCGACAACGCCACATAGCCGTCGGGACTGATGGTTGGTTGCACTGTGAGTTTCGTGCCGACGTCCTTGTACTGCACGACCTGATCGCGGCTCGACCGCGTCGGTTGGGAGTGAGCGCGATACCTGCACAAAGGGGCGCTGGCTCCCGACGTTGATCGTCGCCGACTGGTTGTTCTCGGCCAGAATCACCGGCTGGCTCAGAATGCGAACGTCGCCCCGTTCTGCGGCCGCAGCGAGCGTCGCCGTGATGTCGTTGGGGCCTAGGTGCATGACCTGCAGCACCAAATCCCCTGCGCCGCCGAGTCCCAACTGGGAGCCGCTCACGGTCGCGGTCGACTTGGACCCACCCACCCTCGTAGGCGGGAGCGACGCGTCCACCCCGAAGGAGAACTGACGGTTGGTCTGTAGCTCGGCAATTACCACTTCGATGAGGACCTGCAACGGTCGGGTGTCGAGCGATCGGACCGCGGCCTGAATGAGGGCGAAGTCCGACGGGCCGGCGCGAATCAGGAGACTGTTCGTCCGGGCATCGGGAACAATCGTGACTTCGCCCTGGAACTTCGCGACGCGGCCTCGGAGCCCAGGTACCGCCGCTGGCGACGGCGGGGGTGCGCTCGATGGCGGCACTTGGTTCGCCGTCAGTTGTTGACCGAGGGTCGATGGCCGGGACGCCCCCGGCTCTCCGAGGGCACTGGATTGCCCAAAGAGCGCGTTGACCGTGGCCGCCACATCGGCGGCGCGTGCGTGGCGAAGTTGGATCATGTACAGCTGAACGGGACCGGACGTATCCTGGCCGGCGCCCGGGGCAGGGCTGGCTGACGCCCCGGGTTCCGGGGACGCCGGCGCCATGGCGCGCACGCGATACAGGCCCGCGGCGGAGTCGCTCACCAACTCGAATTGTTGGCTCTCGAGCATGCCGCGGAGCAGGCCAATGATCTGACGGCGAGCCACGGGGCGGGGCGTCGTGAGGGTGACGCGAGCGGTCATGGCGTTGCTGCCGAAGACCACCGGTCGGTCGAGGTATGGCGCCAGCGCTTCGACGGCGGCTCGAAGGTCGGCGTCGACGAGGTGGATGGCGACACTGTCCCCGCTGGCCACCACGGCGCCGGTGTCCGCTGCCGCGTTCGTCGCACTCTCGGGCGAGCGCTTGGATTGCTGGCCACGTGTTGCGCGCGGTGCCAGCAGGAGGAGGGCGAGGAGCAGCGCGGCCAGGGGCACGCGGTCTCGGCGGCGGAGGCTCAGTGCCACGGGTGCTTGAGCGTGAGGTTCCATGTGGTGTCCATTCCGGTGATGACCACTCCGTTACGGTCGATCTTGCGTACCCAGAGTGGCCCGAACATATCGCCCGCGTGGGCGAGGATGCTCCCGGCCTGCCCGGGGATGCCTTCGAGGATCGCGACCCACGGTGGGCCGCCGATGAGACCGGCGACAGCCAGCGGCGGCTTGGCGGGTGCGGGCGGTGGGGTAGGCGAGCCCTGGCCGGCGGCGACCTGATACGGGACCGGCGCCGGTGCGCGATCCAGGCGAAAGAGATCCGCCTGTACCACGGCGCGTGCGAATGTGTCGAGCGACTCCGGGACCACAACCGTCGCACTGCTCGGTGCGCTCCAGATCACGGGCACCGGTGCCGCGGACGTTGGCATGGCCATCCGCGCACCGACGATGGCCGCGGCACTCCCGACCCCGGCAATTCCCCAGAGGGTTCGCTCCCATACGCGACGCGAGATCATGGGGGGCCTCCTCCGCGGCCGCGCAGCATGCCTTCGACCGTCAGCGTCAGGTCGAGCGTCTCCATACGATCGGGCGCTCCGACGGGGTCGGGTTGCGTGATGCCGAACGTCCGGATCGCCAAGTCCGTTTGGCTTCCTTCGAGGGCGGTGAAGAATCGAACCAGCCCGCGAATGTCGCCGGTCACGTCCGCCCGGACCGCCACTGTCCGAAGCGCCGTCGTCGCCCCCGAGTCGTCCGTCGCGACGGCGAGCGGCCGGACCGCTTTGAGTCGGACGCCAGCCGTCGTCGCGGCCCTGGCGACGAGTCCCGCCAGCGCGGCCTCGGCACTGCCCGGGTCACGGCCGGGCAGCAGCCTCGCCAGCCCCGCGACCATTCGTGCTTGGCGCACGCGCAACGAGTCGAACAGCGGCTGGCGCATCCCGATGCGGGCCCGGGCCCGGGCCACCGCCGCAGATGCTTCCACCGCGTGACGTCGTGCCGTGCGACTCCAAGTGAGCGCGGCCGGGATGCCGCGCCCGACGATGAAGAAGGCCGGGATGATGCCAGCGGCCAAGAGCAAGGCGCGGCGGTCGCGGGCGGAGAGCGCGACGTGTTTCATCGACCAGCCCTCCGTCCCGTCGGTGTCGACGAGTCCGTCGGCGGCAGCAGCACGCGAAACTGCACGGTCACGCGCTGGAGCGACGCCGAGCCCACGGCCTCCGGCGTGACCGGCCCGAGCATCTGGGGCGACGCGATCCCGCTAACACGCTCGAGCGCATTCACGACGGCGGTCGGATCGCGGCTGAGGGCGACGAGCGTCCCCGTCGTACTATCGACGGTGAGCGCGACCAGCGCCGTGTGCGTGGGCAGGACACGTGTCAAGTCGCGGAGCAGACGGGTGGGGGAAGGTCGCCCTGCGTCGAATGCCTGCATCGCGCGCAGGGCGGCCGTCGCCTGCGCGAGACGCTCCTCGATCACCCCAACGGCACGGTCCGCCGGCGCGAGGACCGCGAACTCGGCGTCGGCACGCGTCCCGGCAACCCGCGCCGCCACGCCGGGCACGATGAACGCGAGCATCGGGCCCACTACTGCCGCGACGGCCGCGACGAGGAGCCGTCTTCGAGACGGCGGGCGCAAGCGGTCCGGGCGCCCTGGCCGATACACGAGCGGCGTCTCGCGGGGCAGGTGGGCGGCGCCATACGCATCGGCGAACGCCAACGCTCGGTCGCCCAGTGTGGCCAGCGCTCCGACGGGCTGTAAGGGCGGCGCCTCGTCCGCGTCAGACGCCAGCGTCCGTGTGACGACCGCAATCCGGCCTTCGTGGGTGCCAATGGTGGTCCGAACCGATCCGTCCCTCCACGTGATCTCCGGATTCAGAAGGGCATGCGGTAGCGCGACGGCGGTCGGAACGATCCGGACGAGCTTGAGTCCCGCGGAGCGGCATGCGAGGGCCACGGCGTCGACCACGGGCGCCTCGATTGCCGCCGCCCAGGCCTCCCCGGGCGCCAGTGGTTCGAGGTCGGTCGTCAGCAGGGGCGTGCCGTTCTGGAGAAAGAATCGTCGCGTGCTCTCGCGGACCGCCGCGGTCAGGTCGCGCGGGTCCCGGAGCGGGGGGAGACCGGTGAGCCGCTTGACCTGCGAGGCGGCGGGGCCGACGGCGGCGATCACCCGTGGCCGCGGCCACCGCGGGATGGGGCAGCGCTTAATCAGCGCGTCCAGCGCAGCGGCGAGTGTCTCTTCGGGGGCGCGCTCGACTTCCACCGCCCAACGCACGTGGTCGCCCACGACGCCCACCGCACGTAAAGCGCCCTCCCCGATCGCGAGGCCGATCGTGCGCGCCTTCATTCGAGCCAGGTCCGCCGCCGTTGGACGGCCGCGCGCGTGCCGGCGTGCACGAGCCGCTCTTCGAGGGCGACGGTGATTGGTGGAACGCCGTCGCGCGCGCGGATCGTGAGAATCCAGGCGTCGGGTTCGGTCGTCGTCAACCGCTCGAGTTCGATCTCGTGGTCCATCAACGCCGCCCGTGAGGCAGGGGAACCTTCCCCGCCGAGGGCCAGGAGATCAGGCAATGAGGTGCCACGCCGCTGGTCTTCCTCGAGGCGAGCGACGAGTTCCGGCGTTATCCCGGGAAGTGCGGAAAGGACGGCAGGGGGCGCACGATTGAGATCGATCCGTCCCGGATCGACCCCCAGGAGCGTCTCGAGGCCTGGCACGCCGGCGATGCCGCGGACGCGCAGCAGTTCGCGCGGGTCGGCAAAGGGGCCGTTGCGCGGCAGCGGAAGATGTCGGGCGCGGTACCAGTCCGCCTCGGCCCCATGGGGGCGCGGCAGCGTGTCCGCGTCGCGCCAATCGAGGATCGCATCGGCGATGGAGTCGCGTTGCTGCGGCGGCACGCCGAGCGCCGCGAGCAGGCGGTGCAGCATATCCTCGGTCGCGGTGTTCACGTCGAGGGTGAGGCCGGTGGGTACCGCCGTCACGCGACAATCCGGCGGCCACCCCCGCGACGCGGCGGCGACGATCTCATCCAGCGCGCGCCACGGGTCCGGGAGTCCGCTGGAGCTAGTCGTCGTGGTATCGGCGAGTGCCCCGTCGATGGCGGCGCGCGCCCGGGCCAGGCATCCCTTCGCCCGCCAATCGGCCCGCGTCTCGGCCATTCGGTTCGCGGCGGCTCTGACCGACCGTCGCGCGACCAATTCGAATGTCACGCCAACCACGGACACGCCGACCAGCACCCACAGCACGGTGAGGAGTACGAATCCACGACGCCGGTCCGGCCGACTCATCCCCGGTCTCCGACGCGGAGGATCAGAGTGTCCGCGTCGAGCACCACGCCCAGCGCGAGCGGTGCTCTCGGCCCCGGTCCCCATCGGCTGACCCACAGGCCGCCACCCGCCGCCGTCTCCAGATACAGGAACGTGCCACGTTGAAATCCCCGCGCTAACACCACCCGCCCGGTCACGGGGAGGTCCACCACGAGCGCCGGCGCGCCACCGCGGGTAGAGAACACCAGGGTCACTGTGCATCGCTCGAGCCACCCGGCGGGCGTGTCGCACCATGTCGTGAATTGCGCACTCACAGGGTCTCCGAAGAAGGCAGCGCTCCCAGGCGTGCCCACCTCCAACCGATCAACGAGCGTGCGGAGCTGTCGCTCGCCGTTGGCGCGCTCGGCGTCGGCGGCGGCCGCCCTGGCGAGGTGATCGGCTTGATCGGCCACATCTTCCACCAGGCCACGCGCCGCGACGAGTACGATTCCCCCAATCGCGAGCGCGAGCATGACCTCGAGGAGCGTGAAGCCCGTCCGGGGCCGGGCCGCTGGACGGCTACCGTTGGGCATCGCGGGTCTCCGGACGGTAGAGCGTCGTGGACAGGAGCACCCGCGCGCGGGCGCTGTCCATGAGCACCACGGTATAGAGCGTCGGGCTCGGGCGCTCGACGCGCAGACGCCATGCCCCTTCCGGTCGGCCGCCGAGGTGCCGGTCGAGGTCGGCCCGCGGCCAGAGGGCCACTGCCTCCAGGAAGTCACTGGCGCGTTCCAGCGCCGTGCCGGAGGCCCGCGTCCGGGCGACGGTGGCCACCGATTCGCGGGCGAGCTGCATGATGGCGATGCCCGCCACGGCGAGGATCGTGAGCGCGATGAGGACCTCGAGGAGTACGACGCCGCGCGCCGTGCGACGACTACGGCGTGCGGTCGACACGATCGGGTGTCCCGGACCAGGGATTGATCGCGAGCGTGTCCGACGCGAGCACGCGACCATCCGGAAGCGCCGTCGCCTCCATCCCATCAACGCCATCCGCGGAATCCGCCACCCAGATCGTGACCGGGTGCCCAATGCGCAGCGCAGAATCGCGGGCGGCGAGGATCCGGGCCCTGATCGGGTCGACGGTCAAGACGTTCGGTGCTCGGCGCCACGCGAGCGTGACCACGCCCGCCATGAGGCTCACAAGCGTGAGCGTGACCAGCAGTTCCACGAGGGTGAACCCCAGGCGCCCAGGACGCGGCGTCATCACACCGGCCGCACGCTGTAGATCGCCTGCAGGAGGGCGGCGGCCACGACCGCCACCAACCCGCCAAACACAATGAGGAGCGCCGGCTCCAGCAGACGCACCGCGTTCTTCACGAGTTGGGTGGCCCGCTCGTTCTCCAGTGCCGCCGCATGGCCAAGCATGTCCGCCAAGCGGCCGCTCTCTTCGCCGGCGCGCGCCAATCGACAGGCGGTCGGCGTGAGGGTGGCAGTGGCGGAAAACGCCGCGGAGGGGCGGCCGCCGCTGACGATGGACTCGCGCGCCGTGCGCAGCCGCGCCGTCAGCGCCGCATCCCCGCTCGCGCGCGCGGAGTGGGCGAGGGCGGTCGAGAGGGGGACGCCACTCTCCAGCAGCGCCGCCACGGCCGCGCACGTCCGGGCGGTGCCCGCCGCGTGTCGCACCGACCCTATCAGCGGGAGGGCCAGGAGCGCGGCGTGCCACCGCTGCGCGCCGAGCTCGGTCGCGACCCACGCGCGCCAGACACCGAGAACAACGACGAGGACAAGTATTCCAGGGAGCGTCGCCGTCCGCGTGACGTTCGCCGTCGTGAGCACGACGCGCGTCACGGGCGGCAGCGTCTGGCCGAGATCACTCAGCATGCCGGCGAAGCGAGGCAGCACCACGCCGACGAGCAATGCCGTTGACGCGAGCCCGGCCACGGTGAGTACCGCGGGATACGCCAGCGCGTTCCAGATCGCCGCTCGCGTGGCCGCTACGTCCTCCAGGAAATCCGCCGCACGCCGGACCGCGTTCGCCAAGCCGCTGCCGGCGTCGCCGGCGGCGAGCATTCCGACGACCGCTGAGGGAAGGCGGAGGCGGCTCTGCCCGAGCGCCACGCTGAAGGAAACGCCTTCGCGGACCGCTTGCTGGATCGAAGGAAGCGCCGCGCTCCACGAGGGTGGCGTCAGCTCGGGCATGGCCGCGAGCGCCCGTGTCATGGGAAGTCCGGCATCCAGCAGGGTGGCCAGGACTCGAAACCCGACCGCGAGGTCGCGAGCCGAGACGCGCGTCCGACCGCCGCTCTCGCTCTCCTCCACGTGAAGTTCGAGCGGGAGGAGGCCGCGTGAGGCCAAGGCTCGGCCGGCCGCCTCACGGCTCTCGGCCGCGAGCGCGCCCATCTCGATCCCGCCGTCCGCGCGCGCCGCCCGGTAGGCATAGCTGATGGGCGCCGTCATTGACGTACCGGGCCGCCCCAGGAGGTCAGATCCGCGTCCTCGCCGTCGCCCCCGGTCTTGCCGTCGCGGCCCAACGTGTACAGATCGTAGGCGTCCGGATTCGCCGAGCCCGGAGCCACGTACACATAGGGGCGACCCCACGGATCGAGCGGGACATCCTTTCGGAGATACGGACCGCGCCAATTCCGCGGGGCGTCGCCACCCCCGGACGGCGCGGTCCTGAGCGCCCGGAGCCCCTGCGCCGTTGTCGGATACTGGCCGGTGTCCAGCCGGTAGCTGTCGAGCGCGAGCGCAAAGATCCCCAGCTGACTCTTGGCCGCCGTGACCTTGGCATCGCTGACATTGCGGAAGATTTCGGGGGCAACCACGGCGGCTAACGTCGCGATGATCGCGATCACCACCAGCATTTCGATCAGCGTGAACCCCGCGCGTCGGTGCGTCGGGCAGCGTCTATCCGTGCGCCACACGCAGCACCTCCTCCACGGTCGTGAGTCCCGCCTCGACCTTTGCCCAGCCATCGGCGCTGAGCGGTCGCATCCCGCCCTGTTCGGCCATCGCCCGCAGCGTGGCCCGGCTGGCCCCACGGCTGATCGCCTCCTTGATCGCGTCGGTCACGGGCAGGAGTTCGAATACACCGACGCGCCCCCGGAACCCGGTGTGGCGACACGCGGCACAGCCGGCCCCCCGGACGAGTCGCCTGGGCCCGACGGGGCGGCCAGCGATCGCGGCCAACTGTTCCGCACTCGGTTCGTACGTGGTCTGACATTCGGCGCAGATCCGGCGCACGAGGCGCTGCGCCAGCACCGCTTCAACGGTCGCGCCAACCAGATAGTTGGGAACGCCGAGATCCAGGAGGCGCGGTATCGCACTGATGGCGTCGTTCGTATGCAGGGTTGAGAAGACGAGATGCCCCGTCATCGCCGCCTGCACGGCGATCTCCGCGGTTTCATGATCACGCATCTCGCCGATCATGACGACGTCCGGATCCTGGCGCAGGATGGACCGAAGCGCCGACGCGAAGGTCACGCCCGCCTGGCGGTGGACCGGAACTTGGGTAATCCCCGTCAGTTGGTACTCGATGGGGTCCTCCACCGTGATGATCTTCTCCTCCAGGCGCGGTCGCAGTTGGAGGGCGGCGTACAGCGTCGTGGACTTGCCGGAGCCGGTCGGACCGGTGACAAGGACCATGCCGTGCGGTCGCCGCGCCAAGTGATCCATCGCCGCCAGGATGTCAGGCGGCATCCCGAGTTCGTCGAGGCTGGTGGGTCGCCCTCCCCGATCCAGTAGGCGGAGGACCACCGACTCGCCATACAACGTCGGCACCGTCGACACGCGGAGATCGAGATCCTGCGCCTCGAGGCGTACGCGGATGCGACCGTCCTGCGGCCGTCGGCGCTCGGCGATATCAAGCGCGGCCAGGAGCTTGATGCGCGAAACGATCGCATGGTGGAGCGACGCTGGCGCCTCCGGCGCGGCCGTCAGCACCCCGTCCAGGCGGAGGCGGGCGGAAAGGCCACCGGGCGTTGCTTCGAGGTGGATGTCACTCGCACCGATGTCGTACGCCTCACGGATGAGGAGATTCACGTACCGAACGACAGGCGGCTGATTCGCGAGATCGCGGACGTCCGTGGTGAGGTCGTCGTCGCCGGCCCCAGCCCCAGGCGTCACCTCAACGGTCGCGTCCTCCTGCGTGGCGACCCGTTCGATCAAACGTTCCAGCTCTTCCGCGGGGGTGACTTCCGCAACCACGGCGCTCCCGTAGGCGAAGGCGAGATCGTCGAGCGCATCCGTTGGGGCATCGGGCGCCGCGGCAACGATCAAGCGGCCGTCACGGGCGAGGCCCTTGGGGCACACCCGATACTGGATCAAGTATTCGCGCGAGATACCGGGCGCGAGATTGGGAACGACGTCGGGACGTGAGCGCATATTGGGACTACACAATACACGCGCCGGGCAATCTGGCAAGCAACGATGTTGGCGCGCGACGGCGGCGCGATTGCACCACCGACACATGACAGCGCCACGTGGCGAGTTGCTAGACGGAGACGCGCCGGTGCAGGCCGCGAGATAGCGATGCTGGACCGGTGTTATGCACCAAATGTTCTCGTTGAGCGTGTTGGACTTGGTGGCGGATAGCATCGCTGACGACATGTTACGGTACGTAGATAGGTGCTGGCGATCAACGAGACACTGTTATGAATTTGCCTATTGTGCGATGCGCGTGGTGGAGTATCATGGGGACCGCCGACAGGGAAGTCGGGGCCCCCGCGGGGGCTGCGCGGCGCGATCGTCGCAACGGCGTGCCACTATGGGTGGGCAACTGGGGTGGTGTGGAGGCGGCGCGATGAGTGAACATCGCGGGGGTGGGGTGGCGGGGTGGCGGGGACGCGTTAGGTCGGGGCGGCACGTGGCCCCGCTGCGTGGCGAGTTGGCCGCGCCCCTCCGCACCAGCCGCGCTCAGAAGGTGGCGGTGGCGCAAACCGGCACACCTGGCCGCGTGATCGCACGAGCGTCAACGCCCGACCAGGTCGGATGTTTGTCCTTCTCGGGCGACACCTTCCCACGCGCCGCCCTACCGCTTTGCGATTCGGGCGTGGTGCTCGCCGAACGACCGGCTCTCATGGGTGGGCGCCGCCGGCGAGATATCCCTCATCAGAGGTCCCCGATGCCACGGCCGCCGTGAGAACAGCCGTGGCCAGCGGGCGGCAGGCGCGTGCCGCGGCGGTTCCCGCGCCGGCCAGCCCCAGCGCGTTCGCGCGTCCCGAGGTACGGCTCGCGAGTGCGCAGATCTCACGAGTGATCCGGAGTCCCTTCCCTTTCCATTGGTTGCCATCCCCGGAGTGCGGTATGCGTCCCTCATCTCTCCCCCAGGCGGTCGGCGCTGGTGCTTGTGTCGAATCGTCATCACTTCTGATTGCAGAAGTGGTGGCGGAAACTCCCCCGTCGCGACGGCGCGTGCTGGCCGCAGTCATGCTTGCGGTCATCTTCGCTATCGGCCTTAGCGTCCTTGCTCCCGGGCTTGGTCTCTCGGGCAGCCTGTGGGCGCAAGGCTGCACGTCGATTGACCCGCCGTGTCCGGGTAATGAGGCACCGCACGTAGTCATTTCGCCTAGCGGCGGCAGCTACACATCGGCCTCTTTGCCGATCACCGTCTACTTGACGGACGATGGCGCGATGGACACGACGTCGCTCACCTTCGCCCCTAGCGTGACACTCACGGGCAGCAGCTGGGCACCGGGTCACTCCCTCTCTGCCAATATGGAGTTGAGACTCCGATCTGCCCAGAGTTTAGTGCTCCAGAGGTAATAGAGGATGTCTCCGTGTCGGCTTCTCTTGCTCCTACCCCGTTGCTGGTTCGCGAGAGTGTGGGCATGTCCGCCAAACGCGACCGCCGCCGCTTCACCGCCGCGTACAAGCTCAAGATTCTCCAGGAGGTCGAGCGCTGTCGCGCCCCTGGGGAAGTGGGGCGTTGCTCCGGCGCGAAGGCTTGTACTCGTCCCACCTCGCCAGTTGGCGCGCGGCCCGTCGCCGCGGCGAGCTCGCCGGCCTGGCGCAGCGCCGGGGCCCGAAGCCTGCGCCGCCGGACATCCCCGCGCCAAGCGCATCGCGGAGCTGGAGCGGCAGCTGGCCAAGGTGACCGCGCGGCCGGCCGCGCGCCGAAGCGATGGTCGAGGTTCAAAAAAAAGTCTCGCAGCTCTTGGGGATCGCCCTGCCCGGCGAGCGACAAGCCTGGCGAGCAGCACAAATGACGACCATCGCGACCCACGGGCCCCGCTGCGGCACCACGGCGTTGTGCACGGCGCTCGGGGTGGCCCCGGCCACCTACTACCGGCAGCAGCACCCGCCGGTGCTCACCAGCCGCGCCGTCGGAGCCTGCGGGCGCTCACCGCGACCGAACAGCAGACGGGGCTCCGGTATGTGTGGCCTATTACTTCGACCATTAGTATATACTAGTTGACAAAAAGCCTGTATGCTCGGATTCCCGTTATTCAAGATGAAAATAAGAAAACTAATCCTTGGCAACTTCAGTTCGGAACAATGTTCCATATGTCTGGAGACAGTGAACTTTTCGTATCTAAATCGGGCTCTGGAGTTGCGTTATACGAAGCCAAGTTTTTCTGGCACTTCGATCACAGATTTTCTGGCTACGATTTACTTGGAAAGGCAAAAGGGAAAGGCGGACGCGGTTTACCTAATCAGTTGAGAGAGAATTATCTTGATCCACACTACACGGTAGAACCTCGATATTGGGTAAATCAGAGAGAGTTTCTAGCGCGAATACCTGACGGTTGGGATCACAAGTGGTTTGTCGCTTTTCGTGATGTGGCAAATGCAAAGGTCGAAAGGACTTCTGTCTTCAGTATATTGCCATTCGTCGCAGTAGGTCACACAGCACCGCTCGTTTTCTTCACACCTGATATTGAACCAATCCAAATCGCGTGTTTTCTGGCAAACATGAATAGCCTAATTCTTGATTATCTTGCTCGTCAGAAAGTCGGTGGTTCACATCTGACGTACGGATATCTGAAACAGTTTCCTGTGTTGCCACCAGATTTCTATACACAAGACGACATTGAATTTATAGCAAACCGAGTTCTTGAGCTTGTCTTTACATCTTGGGACGTACAGGCATTTGCGCAAGCCATGAAATACAACGGCAAGCCTTTCATTTGGGGCGAGGAGCGGAGGACTCTTCTTCGGGCTGAACTTGATGCCTACTATGCAAAACTGTATGGATTAACAAGAGACGAATTACGCTACGTACTTGACCCTGTTGACATCTATGGCGAGGATTTTCCAGGTGAAACTTTCCAAGTTATTGAAGGAAAAGGAGACAGACGAGTACGGTGAATTTCGTACAAAGCGATTTGTACTTGAAGCGTGGGATAGATTATTCGGTGCTTAATAATCCGCCGTTCGTGTGGGACGAAGATCGCCGCTTCCTGATGCGCTGCGAACTCGACGCGCTCTACTTCCACCTGTACGGGATCGCCCGCGACGACGTGGACTATGTCCTCGAAACGTTCCCGATTGTCAAACGCAAAGACGAAGCGGCACACGGCGAATACCTGACCAAGCGGATCATTCTGGAGATGTACGATCAGATGGCGGCGTGCCGAAGATCAGCGTGCCCGCGCCCAAAGACGCAACGGCGAGCTATCTCGTACCGGACGTGTCGCAGTGGCAGACGTGGCTGACCCCGAGCCGGCAAGTCCGCTGGTAGCACATGGCATATAACTCTGCAAAGGCTAGGTAGATATGCGTCGACACATTTTTCTCAGCTACAGCCGTGACGAACTCCCCATAGCGGAAAAACTCAAGCAACGGCTTCAACGCGCTGGTCTTAGTGTCTGGATGGACACGAGCAATTTAACAATTTCAGAAAATTGGCCTCGCAGCATAGAAGAAGCGATTATTAACTCTCAAGCCATGGTAGTGGCGCTGTCGCCATCTGCCAAAGCTTCGCCGTATGTCAACGAAGAAATTGACCTTGCCTTGAATAAATCGATCCCTTTATTTCCGCTCATCGTGCATGGCAGTGAAAAGACTGCGGTACCGGATTCACTCATCAGTATCCAGCATTACAACGCATCTGAGACCAGATTCGATGATGGAGTCCGTAAGCTCGTTGATGCTCTCTACGATTATGCTGGTATTGATCGACCAAAAAATCGACGGTGGATTTTATGGACAACAGCACTATTCGTTGTAGTAAGTTTCATAGTTCTAGGATTAGTTCTACGGCTATCGTCTCAATCTCCCAGCGGGCTGTCAGCTTATATCTCAATTAATCCAGTGAGTGAGGTAGATGAAACCAACTTTGGTTGGGAGTCAAGCGAATGAACTCGCAGGCAAAGCATCCGAGTCTCGAGTATATGGACGATATCGGTGGTATGAACGGCGAATTCGTTGTATATCCCGTGGAATTGCGCTCCACAGTTCGACGAGATAACCAGGGCGATCTCTTCAGCGACGGAGACTTCGATGGCTCAGCTTCAACGAAAGTTGCAGGTTGCTGAGCGTGGAGACATGAATACTCTCATTGCTACCATGTATATCAAAAGTGATGAAAATACTGCGGTCAACATATTTCCCTATATGGATATACCGCAGTTGGGGACAGCGTATCTTGGCTTTGGACAGGATGTCGAAACCAATCGATGGGTATCGATCATATGGCGCGAAGTGGTTGATTCCAATGATGGTTATACACGCGATTTCTTTACTGACCTAACTGCCGTTAGAGATAAGTATTCAATCAAGGACTTTGGTTACCTTAGATTAGCACATATTCTGGCAGTTCCACGAGGCGAGGGAACTACTGTTGGCTTCAAGTTTAGGCTATTGTCTGACCAACCTGTGGATCAACAAGACGTTTTTACGGGTCAGATTTATGTTAGTAGCCTGACGTTTTTGCCTTAAGCAGGTCTCTAGGTCTGTGAGGCGAATACCTGACGAAGCGCATCATTCTGGAGATGTACGATCAGATGGCAACGCTCCCGCAGATCAGCGTGCCCGCGCCGAAGGACGCGACGGCTGAGTATCGCGTGCCGGACGTGGCTCAGTGGGTCACGTGGATCGATCCAGAGCCGGCAAGTCCGCTGGTAGCACACCCGGAGCGTCGTCCAAACGATTGAGGGTCGATATGTAACTTCATGACGATTACTAAAGGAGATTAGCGGTATGTGTCAAGGGTTTGAAACAACTTCGGTCAAACATTTAAGGAAGATTCCGGTCTGAAGGCGGGTTAATCCAGACCGCCGACAGTGGTGCGGCGACGACCGGCGCGCCTTGGCTGAAGCGTTCGGGATGCAGCCGATAGGCGGTTTGCAGCACCGTCTGGCGCTGCTGCCGGATCAACGCTGCCTGGCCGGAGGATCTGGACGCTGCCGGGGTGAGAAGTTCAGCCCGGATCTGATGGTAGTGCTGCTCGTTGTACCAGGGGAAGAAGACCTGGCAGAAGCCGCGCGCGTCCTGGATGGAGCCGAAGCGGTCGGGGAACTCGGGACGGTACTTCAGAGTCTTGAACTGGCTTTCCGAGAACGGATTGTCGTTGGAGACGTGGGCCGGCTGTGACTCTTGGTCACGCCCAGATCCGCCAGCAACTCGGCGACGAGCTTGGATTTCATGGAGGAGCCTCGATCGGCATGAATCGTCAGTTGGTCCGGAACGATCGCCTGCTTGCGGCAGGTGGCCTCGATCAGGCGTTTGGCCAGGTCGGCGGCTCGTGCTGGGCGACCATCCAGCCGACGACGTAGCGGCTGAAGATGTCCAGGATCACGTAGAGATAGAAGTAGGTCCATTTGACCGGTCCCTTGAGCTTGGTGATGTCCCAACTCCAGACCTGGTGTCAGTAGCGGTGATATAAGGGCTCTGTCGCACTTTTGATGAATTATGCAGGTAGCGGACACAGAACTCGCTGGCGGAGCAGGTCGAAGTTGGCGCGTCCGTACATCTGCCGCTTGATAAACTTCAAGCGATTGACCTGCCCCTCCACCTGACCATTGCTCCACGCCACCGTCAGCGCCGCCTTCACAGCCGGATAATCGCGGCGGATGCCAGCGGCAAACGCCCGCAGGGGAGCCGAGTTGGACTGTGCCGCGTGCTCCAGCCAATCGTCGAGCGCATCGGGTTGACGCTGGCGGATCATGTCAGCGAAGGCTTGAGTCAACGCATTCGCGGCGTCAATTTCCGGATTGAGCTGACGCATCCGTTCCACGAGGTCGCGTTCGTCACTTCGCCACCGCTCGGGGCGACCCAACGCGAGGCAGGCAGCGCGCAGCGGGGTCAAGCGGGATGGGTATTCGGGCGTCAATTGCTGCAGAACTAGGGTTCGTCTGCCTGGAGGCAAGCCCTGTGCTTGGCGTAACTGACGGACGAAGTCACGGACGATTGATATCTCGCCGGCGTATCCTCGCAGCCGAATTTCGCGGAACAATTGGGTGGCATTCCAACAGCCCGCCTGCCACCGCTGGAGCAGATAAGGCTTGTACGGGTCCAGTCGACTGGGGCGTCGTCGTCGCCGCAGTTCGGGGAAGTGCCCCGCCCGCAACCAGCGACGGATGGTCTTGCGACAGAGTCCGGTGGTCTGAGCGATGGCTGCCTGTGTCCAACCCCGCTGGTGCAAGGCGCAGACCAACTGGTAACGCTGGTAGCGCTGTTCCCGGCGCTGACGCACTCGGGTAGCAGCAGCAGGTGAAAGCGGTGTTGGCGCACCCAGTTCCAAGATCAGTCCGTCAGCGGCTTGGGAGCGCTAACCGTATGGGTTAGCTGCTGCAAAGCGCGGCGATACTGCTCCAGAACTCGGCTTAAGGCGTCGCTGAGGTTCTTCAACAGATGCCAGCGGTCGGCGACCTGCAGGGCGTTCGGTGCGCCTTGGGCAGCGCCTTCGGCGTAAGCCCCCGCCCGGTCACGGCTGATGATCTCAACGCCGGGATGCGCCCGCAGCCAATTCGCTAGGGTTGCGGCTTGACGACCTGGCAGTAGGTCCACCGGTCGATGCTGCTCGAGGTCAACCAACAGGTTCCTAGGTCACGCCTTTGTGAATCGCCCAGTCATCCACGCCCAGCACGCGCGGTGTGGGAGCGTTCGGCAGTGGCGTTTTGCGAATCGACGTAACAGGGTGTCGACACTCGTCCTCATCCGCAGCAGTTTCAACAGCCATGCACCGAGGTGACCCCCGACCGCGACTCCAACGGCGCTCTGCAGGTCGCGCAGCCACTGTGTGCGCCGCGACCAAGGGGCTGCCAGAGTAGGCAAGCGTTCGGTGAAGATTTTTTGAGCACACGCCTCGTTACGGCAGAAAAACCGCCTTACCTGCAGCATCCAGCGAACTCCCAACACAGCACAGGGCAGGTCCGCTAAGGTACGGATGTAATGGCTGTGAACTTGATAGGAAATCTGATGACAGATTGGGCACAGCGCC
>CAWAHC010000015.1:0-679820 GCA_963781765.1 uncultured Gemmatimonadaceae bacterium | reverse complement strand
GCGATCGAAACGTGGTGGCGATCGTCGCGTCGCAGTCGGCACCGGCGGATCTGGCGGCGCTGTTCACCGGGGCGGGCGACGAGGCGCAGGCGCGGCTCGATTTCGCCAGCGCCAGGACGCGGGTCATGCATCAATTCCAGCGGGCGATCGACGCCTTCCAGATCGCCACGGGCTACCGGTGGAAGTTGATGTTGCAGGTGCTCTCGCTGGTGTTGGGCGGCGGGTTGACCTTCGTCGCGATGCAGATGCGGTTCCACGTCGGGACGAGCTATGTGGGCGCCTGGGGGGCGGTGGTCGTGGGGGCGCTTCTGGCCGGGTTCCTGGCGCCGGTGGCCCGCGACATCACGGCGGCCCTGCAGGGGCTGCGGAAGTAGCCGTGCGCGGCCCACTGCCCGAGATCAGCGTACGCGCCCCGGGGCTTGACTCCGGCGGGCCGGTGGTGGACGTGCGCGGTGGCGTGCTGGCGGGATCGGTGCTGCTGCTGGTGCACGGGTATGCGAACTCCGCGTCGGCGGCGCGCCAATCGTGGACGTCCTTTCTGGACGGCATTGCGAGGGCGAAGATCGGCGGGTGGATGCCGCAGAACCCAACGGGCGTGCAGTGGCCGGGGGATGAACCGATCGTCGTGGTAAACCAGGCCGCGTATCCGCAGAAGATCGGTGTGTCGCGCGAATCGGCCCGGCGGATCAATGCGTTCCTGCGGGGGTTGGGCGGCGCGGGGACCCCGCCGATCGTGCTGTCCATCGTAGCGCACTCGCTGGGCTGCCGGTTGGTGGCCGAGCTGCTGGAGTGCCTGAGCCTGCCGCCGGCGCATGGCATCGTGGTCGACCGCGTGGTGCTGATGGCGGCGGCGGTTCCCACGGACAGGGTGGACCGGGGCAAGCCGCTGCGGCCAGGTGTGGAATGGGCGGGCGGCATTCAGGCGCTGCACTCCGAAGGGGACAACGTGTTGAAGCTCGCCTTCCCGATCGGCGAGACGGCGGGCGGCGACGGATTCTTCCCCACGGCGGTCGGGCGACACGGCGGCCCCGGCGCCACCTGGCGCTCGACGGAGCAGCTGGCGCACGCCGGGCAGCTGTACGGACACAGCAACTACTGGCCGGGCGCGGAATCGGCCGCCGCCGTGGCCGCGTTTCTTGGCATCCCGGTGGCACGGGCCATCGCGGATCGCGGGACGCTACGCAACACGCCCGCCGAGGCCGTTCCCGATCGTCTCGCGGCAGCTCGGCGGGCGTCGGATCGCGGGCCGGACGCTTCCGGCCTAGCACGCAGAGATCGCTCTAGCGGAAGTCCGCCTGCAGTTCCTGCAGCGCCGCGTTCCCGGGACAGAGCATATCGTACGGCAGGTCGACCAGCGGCGTCTCGGTCGTATGGTTGATGTCGTGCATGTCCCGGGTGTGCTCGTCGATGTAGAGTAGCCCGGTGACGACCTCGCCCCGCTCCTGGTGCCGCCGCACGTGCGCGTACGCGGCGTCGCGGTCGGTGGGATCGTAGTCGTCGCCGGTCTTGCGGAAGCGCACCACGCTGCCGTCGTGCATGGTGACCGACATCGTCGCCGCCGATCCTTCCGGCGCCGTGATCTCGCGGCGCATGGGCACGAAGTCCACCGGCGCCAACTCCTCGTAGTGCTCGCGGGTGTACCGGTAGCTCTTCGTGGAGCCCACGTGATCGTTGAAGCTCACGCAGGGCGAGATCACGTCGATGAGCGCGAATCCGTTGTGGCGGAGCCCGGCTTTGATGATCGGCACCAACTGCGCCTTGTCGCCCGAGAACCCGCGGGCGACGAAGGTGGCGCCGAGGCTGAGCGCCAGGAGCACGGGATCGATGGGCCGCTGCTCGTTGGTCTCGCCCTTCTTCGAGGTCGAACCGACGTCCGCCGACGCCGAGAACTGGCCCTTGGTGAGCCCGTACACCCCGTTGTTCTCGAGCATGTACAGCAGGTTCACGTTGCGCCGGATGGCGTGGCTGAGCTGCCCGAGCCCGATGGACAGCGAGTCACCGTCTCCGGAGATCCCGATGAACGCCAGGCCCCGGTTGGCCGCGTTGGCGCCGGTGGCCAGGGCGGGCATGCGCCCGTGCACGCCGTTGAAGCCGTGCGATTGGCGCATGAAGTACGCCGTGGTCTTGGACGAGCAGCCGATGCCGCTCATCTTGGCGGCGCGATGCGGCGGCACGTCCAGCTCCCAGAAGGCGTGCACGATGGCGGCGGTCACGGAGTCGTGTCCGCAGCCGGCGCACAGCGTGGACATGGTGCCTTCGTAGTCGCGCCGCGTGAGGCCGAGCGCGTTCTTGGGGAGCGAGGGATGCCGGACCGGAGGTTTGGCGATGGACGTCATGCGACCGCTCCCTGGAGATGGGCCGTCACGGCGGCCACCACGCGCTGCGCCGTGAGCGGCAGCCCGCCGTAATCGAGAATGGGGATCATGTGATCGCGCGGCACGCCGGTCTCGATGGTGAGCATCGCACGGAGTTGGGCGTCACGATTCTGTTCGACGACGAACACGATGTCGTGTTCGTTGAGGAAGTCGGCCACCGGCGCATCGAAGGGGAAGCCCCGGATGCGCATGTAGTCGGCGGCAACGCCCTGCGCCTTGAGCCGGTCGACGGCTTCGAGCATCGCCGCATGGCATCCGCCGATCGAGACGAGGCCGATCTCGGCGTTCGGCTGCCGCCGGATCTCGGGTGCCGGAACGGCCTGGGCGGCGCCGGCGATCTTCCTGGCAATGCGGTCCACCACTTCCAGGTACGCGTCGGCGTCCTCGGTATAGGCGGCCTTGCGGTCGTGCCCCGATCCCCGCGTGAAGTAGGCGCCCTTCGGGTGGACGCCGGGGAGCGAGCGGGCGGCGATGCCGTCTCCGTCCACATCGGTGTAGCGGGCGAAGGTCTGGATCTTCTCGAGTTCATCGGCGCTCAGGACCTTGCCGCGATCCGGCACGTAGGCGTCGTCCCAGGCCAGGCGTGGCACCATCCAGTCGTTCATCCCGATGTCGAGGTCGGAGACGACGAACACGGGGGTCTGAAAGCGCTCGGCCAGATCGAACGCATCGCGGGCCATGTAGAAGCACTCGCCCGGGTCGCTGGGATAGAGGACGATGTGCTTGGTGTCGCCATGCGACGCGTAGGCCACCGACATCAGGTCGCCCTGCTGGGTGCGCGTCGGCATGCCCGTGGACGGCCCGGTGCGCTGGACGTCGAAGAAGACGGACGGGATCTCGGCGTAGTAGGCGAGGCCGATGAACTCCTGCATGAGCGAGATGCCCGGCCCCGCAGTGGACGTGAACGCGCGGGCGCCGGCCCAGCCGGCCCCGATCACCATGCCGGCCGCGGCCAGTTCGTCCTCGGCCTGGATCATGGCGTAGTTGCGCTCGCCGGTGTCCTTGTTCACCCGGAAGCGCTCGCAGAACATCTTGTAGCCTTCCATCAGCGACGTGGACGGCGTGATCGGATACCAGGCGCCCACGGTCGCGCCCGCGAACACGGCGCCGAGTCCCGCTGCCGTGTTGCCGTCAATGACGATGGCATCGGCGGTGGCGTTCATCCGCTCGAGGTGGAAGGGCAGCGGGCACTGAAAGTGCCGGACCGCGTACTCGTGGCCCAGCGCGATGGCGCGGAAGTTGGCATCGAGGAGCGACTTCTTCTTGGAGAACTTCTCGCGCAGCATCTCGCCGATGATGTCCATGTCGATGCCGAGCAGCGCGGCGAGCGTGCCCGTGTACACGATGTTGCGGAGCAGGGTGCGCGCGCGGTCGCCCTCGAAGTTCTCCACGCACAGATGCCCGAACGGGACGCCGAGCAGCGTGATGTCTTCCCGCATGAGATCGGCATCGAGCGGCCACGACGAGTCGTAGAGCAGGTATCCGCCGGGGCGCACGGCCGCGACATCCCGGTCGTACGTGGACGTGTTGAGCGCCACGACGAGATCGATGGCCTCGGGGCGGGCCGTGTAGCCGTCCTTGCTCACGCGGATCTCGTACCAGGTGGGCAGGCCCTGGATGTTGGACGGGAAGATGTTCTTGCCCGTCACCGGAATGCCCATCCGGAAGATGGCCTGCATGAGCAGCGTGTTCGCACTGGCCGAGCCGGTGCCGTTCACGGTGGCCATCTTGAATGCGAAGTCGTTCACGCCGCTCATGAGGCACTCCGGCCTGCATAGGCCCGTATCAGATCGAACTGCTGCATGTCCCAGGCTGCGGTCGGACACCGCTCGGCGCACAGGCCGCAGTGTAGGCACACGTCTTCATCCTTCACCATCAGCCGTCCGGTCTGCGGCAGCGGCGTGGACGCGTAGATCGCCTGTTCGAGATTCACCGCCGGCGCCGACAGATGCGTGCGGAGGTCGGCCTCGCTGCCGCCGTCGTGCGTGATCGTGAGACAGTTCACGGGGCAGACGTCCACACAGGCATCGCACTCGATGCACAGTTTGGCGCTGAATTGCGTCTCGATGTCGCAGTTCAGGCAGCGTTGGACCTCGTGCGCCGTCTGCTCGGGCGAGAAGCCGAGCTCCACTTCGACCGCCACGTCGGAGAACCGCTTGACCAGTTCCTCGTGCTGCATCTGCGCGCGCGGCGACGGGTTGTAGTCGTTGTGGTAGCTCCACGCATGCATGCCCATCTTGGAGCTGACCAGATTCATGCCGTCGGCGGGTCGCTCGGTGACCGGGACGCCCTGACAGTAGTTGTGGATCGAGATCGCCGCCTGATGCCCGTGCTCCACCGCCCAGATGATGTTCTCCGGTCCCCACGCCGCGTCGCCGCCGAAGAACACCCCGTCGCGCGTGCTCTGGAACGTCGTCTTGTCCACGATCGGCATGTCCCACTTGGGGTCGAAGTCGAGCCCGATGTCGCGCTCGATCCACGGGAACGCGTTGTCCTGTCCGATGGCGAGGATCACGGTATCGCAGGGAATGACCACGGTGTCGAGCACCGTGCTCTTCTGCCGGCCGTTCACCTCGGTCCACTCCAGGCGCTCGAACTCCATGCCCACGAGCTTGCCGTTCTCGACGACGAAGCGCTTGGGCGAATGGTTCTCGATGATCTCGATGCCCTCCTCTTCTGCGTCCTCCAACTCCCACGGCGAGGCCTTGAAGTAGGGGCGCGAGCGGCGCGCGACGACCTTGACGTCGGTGCCGCCCAGCCGCTTCGAGGTGCGGCAGCAGTCCATGGCCGTGTTGCCCACGCCGATGATCAGCACGCGAGGTTCGATCTTCTCGATGTGGCCGAAGTGCACGGAGCCGAGCCACTCGATGCCGATGTGCACCTGGTCGGTGTCCCAGCGGCCGGGGATGTCGAGTTCCTTGCCCCTGGGCGCGCCGCTGCCCACGAACACCGCGTCGTACTTCTCGTCGAGCAGCGCCTTGAGGCTCGCCACCGGCGTTTCGTAGCGGATGTCGACGCCCATGTTGAGGATGTTGTCCACTTCCTCGTCGAGCACGGCGGCCGGGAGACGGAAGGCGGGGATGTTGTAGCGCATGAGTCCGCCGCCCTGCGGGAGCTTCTCGTAGATGACGCACTCATAGCCTAGCGGCATGAGGTCGTTGGCCACGGTCAGCGACGCCGGTCCGGCGCCGACGAGCGCGATGCGCTTGCCGTTCTTCCGATCGGGAATGACGGGTAGCCGGTCCTGGATGTCGTCGCGGAGATCGGCGGCCACACGCTTGAGGCGGCAGATGGCGACGGGCTTTCCGTCCACGCGCCCGCGGCGGCAGGCGGGTTCGCAGGGACGGTCGCAGGTACGGCCGAGGATGCCGGGGAACACGTTCGACACGCGATTCAACATGTATGAATCGGTGTATCGTCCCTGCGCGATCAATCGGATGTATTCGGGTACGTTTGTGTGGGCGGGGCACCCCCACTGGCAGTCGACAACTTTATGGTAGTATCGCGGGTCGGATACGTTACTCGGCTCCATGCTGCGCATTTCCTCGCAAGGCGTTGGGTGGAGTTTCGCGGGAGCCGGGGGTTATTTCAAGGCGCGGCGGCAGGAAGTCGGATTGCCTTTTTCCGCGCCGGCCCGTAGCTTTGGTTCGAGTAGCCGTCTGACCCGTAGGTCCAAGCGCGCTTGGGAGTTAGCCCGTCCCGCTTCATACCCTTCGCCGGTGTGTGGCCGGAATCGGTGCACCGCGCGCTCCCTCCGGGTAGTGGTTCTCCCCGTTTCCGCGGACCGCTTTCCGCGGTGGAGCATAGATCCCAGATGAACGTCACCGCGATCTTCGCCGTGCTCGGCGCACTCATTGTTGCGTCGCCGGCGTTTTTCATATTCGGGCGGCGGGCCGGTCGGTCCGCCGAACTCCGGCGCCAGACGGAGGCGAAGTCGACCGCGCAGGACGTGGCTAGGCGCGTGGTGGCCGACGCCGAGCGCGAGGCGGAGACGCTGCGCAAGAGCGCGATCGTTTCCGGCAAGGAAGAGCTGATCAAACTCCGTGAGACGTTCGAGCAGGAGGCCCGCGGACGGCGCGAAGAGGTGGAACGCGAGGAACGACGACTCGAGGAGCGTGAGACGCAGCTCGACCGGAAGGTCGACGCGCTCGACCAGCGCGACAAGGACGTGAGTCGCCGCCTGAGCGAGTTCGGGCGTCGCGAGAAGGCCGTCACCGATCGGGAACTCGAACTCGAGAAGCTCGTCGGCGAGGAGCGGCGCCGCCTGGAACAGCTGGCCGGTATGTCGGCGCAGGACGCCAAGGCCGAACTCATTCGCCGCATGGAGGAGGAGGCGCAGGCCGATGCCGCCAACCGCATTCGCGAGATCCGGGAGAGCGCGCGTCGGAACGCCGAGCGGGAAGCCAAGAAGATCGTGGCGCTGGCCATCCAGCGCATCGCCGCCGACCACACCGCCGAGAGCACGGTGTCGGCCGTATCGCTCCCCAACGACGAGATGAAGGGGCGGATCATCGGCCGCGAGGGGCGGAATATCCGTGCGTTCGAACTCGCCACGGGCGTGGACGTGATCATCGACGATACCCCCGACACGGTGGTCGTCTCGTGCTTCGATCCGATCCGGCGCGAAGTGGCGCGGCTGGCGCTCGAGAAGCTGGTCACCGACGGGCGCATCCACCCGGGGCGGATCGAAGAAGTGGTCAACAAGTCGCGCCGCGAAGTGGATACGCAGATCGTCGAGTTCGGTGAGGAAGGCGCGTACGAGGCGGGAGTGCACGGGCTGCACCCCGAACTGATCAAGCTCGTGGGACGCATGCACTGGCGGACGAGCTACGGGCAGAACATCCTGCAGCATTCCAAGGAAGTGTCGTGGCTGGTCGGGATCATGGCCGCCGAGCTCGGGCTCGATGTGGCGATGGCCAAGCGCGGCGCCCTGTTGCACGACATCGGCAAGGTGCTCACGCACGAGCACGAGGGCACGCACGTGCAGTTGGGCGTGGAAGTGGCCACGAAGTACGGCGAGAACCCGCTCGTGGTGAACTGCATCGCGGCGCACCACGACGACGTGCCGCACGAGAGCGAGATCTCGGTGCTGGTGCAGGCGGCCGACGCGATCTCGGGGTCGCGGCCCGGTGCCCGGCGCGAGGCGTTCGAGACGTACGTCAAGCGGCTGGAAGGGCTCGAGCGCATCGCCTCGAGCTACAAGGGCGTGGAACGCGTCTTCGCCATTCAGGCGGGGCGCGAGGTGCGCGTGATCGTGACGCCCGACGAAGTCGACGACCCGCGCATGACGACGTTGTCCGAGGAGATCGCGCGTCGCATCGAGGGCGAGCTGCAGTATCCCGGACAGATCAAGGTGGTACTCATCCGCGAAACGAGGGCGGTGGATTTTGCCAGATGATACGATGACGCGCGGCGCGCTGATCGACGGCGTCGCGCTGGCCAAGAAGATTCGGGAGCGCGTGGCGGAAGAAACGGCGTCGCTGACGGCGCGTGGCATGACGCCGGGGCTAACGGTGGTGCTCGTGGGCGACGATCCGGCGAGTGCCGTCTACGTACGGGCCAAGGGTCGGGCCTCGACCGAAGCGGGCATTCACTCCGACACCGTCACGCTCCCGGCATCGACCACGGAGCAGGACCTCCTGGCGCTCATCGACCGGCTCAATGCCGACCGGGCCGTGCACGGCATTCTGGTGCAGATGCCGCTGCCCAAACACATCGACTCGGATACCGTGATCCGGCGCATCAGTCCCGAGAAGGACGTCGACGGCTTCCACCCGGTGAACGTCGGGTTGTTGCTCACCGGCTCCAAGGACGGGTACGCGCCCTGCACGCCGGCCGGAGTGATGGCCATGCTGCGCGCCTACGGCGTGGAAACGCGGGGCGCCAACGTGGTCGTCATCGGCCGCAGCAACATCGTCGGCAAGCCGATGGCGTCGTTGCTGATCCAGTCGGGGGCCGACGCCGATGCCACGGTGACGATCTGTCATTCGCGCACGCGCGACCTGGCCGATCACACGCGGCGCGCCGACATCATCATCGCCGCCGTGGGGCGCGCCAACCTCGTCACCGCCGACATGGTGAAGCCTGGCGCCGTGGTCATCGACGTCGGGATGAATCGCGTGCCGGACGCGTCGGCCAAGCGGGGCTATCGCCTGGTGGGCGACGTGGATTTCCAAGGCGTGCAGCCGGTGGCGTCGCTCATCACGCCGGTCCCGGGGGGCGTGGGCCCGATGACGATCGCGATGCTGCTCCAGAACACGGCCCGCGCCGCATCCCGCGCGTTGGGCTGATGCCCCGCCGGCACGAGCCACGCGGGTCGGACGCGGGAGACTTCGACCTCTTCGCGTCGCCGGCCGCGTTGGCCGGGCACATTCCGGCGGACGCCGCCCCGGGCGAGTCCGCGGAAACGGCGGTGGCGGTGGGCACGCTCACGCAGACGGCGAAGGACGTCATCGAAGGCGCCTTCCCGCCGCTCTGGGTGCGCGGCGAGGTCAGCGATTTCAAGGCGCACCGCAACGGGCACTGGTACTTCACGCTGCGCGACGGGACGGCCCAGATCCGGTGCGTGGTCTGGTCGCGCGACCGACGCGGCATTCCCGCCGCGCCCGATGAGGGCATGCAGATCTCGGCCCTCGGCCAACTCTCGGTGTATCCGGCCCGCGGCGAGATGCAGTTCATGGTGCGGCGGATGGAAGCCGCCGGTGACGGCCTGTGGCGCAAGGCGTTCGAAGAAACGCGCGCGCGGCTCGAGGCCGACGGCCTGCTGGCCCCGGAACGCAAGCGGCCCATCCCCCGGTACCCGCGGCGGATCGCCGTGATCACCAGCCCCAGTGGCGCCGCGCTTCACGACATCACGGCGGTGGTGCGGCGGCGCGCGCCCGGCGTGGAAGTGGTCGTGGTGCCGGCGGCGGTGCAGGGGGAGACCGCGCCTGGCGAACTCGTGGCCGCG
Organism: uncultured Gemmatimonadaceae bacterium; assembly: GCA_963781765.1. Classification (GTDB taxonomy): domain Bacteria; phylum Gemmatimonadota; class Gemmatimonadetes; order Gemmatimonadales; family Gemmatimonadaceae; genus JAGWRI01. The sequence continues at coordinate 670,496 of CAWAHC010000015.1, read as the reverse complement.
CTCGACCGCGTGGCGCGCTGGAACGATGCCGACCTCGTGATCATCGGGCGGGGTGGGGGCGCACGCGAGGATCTGTGGGCGTTCAACGACGAACGCGTCGCGCGTGCGCTGGCGGCCTGTCCGATGCCGACGATCTCTGCCGTGGGCCACGAGGTGGACGTGACGATCTGCGACCTCGTGGCGGACCTCCGCGCGCCCACGCCGTCGGCGGCCGCCGAGGTGGCCGTGCGGGCGGTGAGCGAACTGAGCGCCGAGGTGCGGGCGCTGGGCGTGCGGCTGCGGCGCGCCGTGACCTCGCGCGTCGACGTGGGACGGCTGCGCCTACACCGGGCGGGCGGTGCGCTCGACGGACTGGCCCGGCGCGGCGTCGAGCGCCGGCGGGCCCGGGTGCAGACGCTGGCCGGCCGCCTCGAGGCCCTGAGTCCGCTGGCGACGCTGCAGCGCGGGTATGCGGTGGCGCGCGATCCGGCCGGGCACGTGCTCGGCTCGGTGCGACATTTCGCCGTGGACGGGGACTTCAGGCTGACGCTCCGCGACGGTGACGTCCGAGCGCGCGCCACCGGAATCGAGGAGAGCGCATGAGCTTCGAAACGCGGCTGAAGCGGCTGGAGGAGATCGTCTCCGAGCTGGAGAGCGATACGCTCGATCTGGAACGCTCCCTCAAGTTGTTCGAGGAGGGCATTGCCTGCCTTCGCGACGCGACGACGGAACTGACCCGAGCCGAGGCTCAGGTGGAGCGGCTGGTGGAGCACGAGGACGGAACGTTCGAGGTCACCGACCTCGGTGGCTGAAGGGACCGAGGAATTCGCGGCTGATCGCGCGGCGGTAGACGCCGCACTGGCCGATCTGGTCTCCCGGGAGGCGGCGCACCTCCCCGGTCCGGTGGGCGAGGCCATTCGCTACAGCCTGGAAGGCGGGGGCAAGCGGTTGCGTGGGGTGCTGTTCCTCTCGTCCTACCGCGCGGCCGGTGGCCGGAGTGACGCCGCCGCGCTCGCCGCCGCGATCGAGGTAGTGCATGCCTATTCGCTGGTGCACGACGACCTCCCCTGCATGGACGACGACGACATGCGGCGCGGGCGGCCCACCGTGCACCGCGTGTTCGGCGTGGCGGCGGCCACGGCCGCGGGCGTTGCCATGGTACCGCTGGCGGCGCGAGAGGCGGCGCGGGCCGCGCGGGGCATGGGGCTGACCCCGACCGTCGTCGGCCGCATCGTCGTGGAGTTGATGCGGGCCTCCGGCGCCGGCGGTATGGTGGGGGGGCAGCTCCTCGACCTCGAAGGGGAGGGCCGGTCGCTGAGCCTCGACGATCTGGAACGCATCCACCGCGCCAAGACGGGAGCGCTGATCTCGGCCGCGGTGACCCTGGGCGGACTCGCGGCGGGTGCGTCCTCCGAACGCCTGATGGCGCTCGAGCAGTTCGGCGCCAGCGCCGGGCTCGCCTTCCAGATTGCCGACGATGTGCTGGACGTGACCGCCACCACCGACCAGCTCGGCAAGACCGCCGGCAAGGATCTGGTGTTCGGTAAGAGCACGTATCCGGCCCTCCTCGGTGTGGAGGGCGCCGTGGCCCGCGCCGACGCCCTGGTGGCCGAGGGATGCGCGGCCCTGGATCAGGCCGGGCTGTTGACCCACGGTCTCGACCGGTTGGCGCGATTCATCATCACGCGCCGATCGTAGTACCTTTGTACGACAGCCGAATCGGAATCCGAGTCCCATGAGCCTCCTCGACCGCATCCACTCCCCCGCCGACCTCCGCGCTCTCCCCCGCACCGAATTGCCCGCGCTCGCGGACGAGATGCGCTCGCGTCTGGTGGACGTCTGTTCCCGGACGGGGGGCCACATTGGGGCGGGGCTCGGCGTGGTGGAATTGACGATCGCGCTCCACGCCGTGTTCGAGACGCCCGAGGACCAGTTGGTCTGGGACGTCGGCCACCAGGGCTATCCGCACAAGCTGCTCACCGGCCGCAACGATCGGATGGAGACGTTGCGAAAGGAGGGCGGCGTCTCCGGTTTCCTGAAGCGCGCCGAGAGTGAGTACGATGCCTTCGGCGCCGGTCACGCCGCCACCGCCATCTCGGCGGCGCTCGGCATTGCCGCCGGTCGCGACATTCTCGGCGATCGGTACAAGGTGGTGGCCGTGCTCGGCGACGGGGCGCTCACCAGCGGCCTGGCGTACGAGGGGCTGAACAACGCCGGCCACTCCGACCGCGACATCGTCGTGGTGCTCAACGACAACGAGATGTCGATCGCGCCCAACGTCGGCGCCATGTCCAAGTACCTCAATTCGGTGCAGCGGAATCCGCTCTACAACCGGTTCCGCTCGGCCATCGGCGACATCATGGACAAGGCGCCTCGCCCGCTGTCCGGCGTGTCGGGGTGGGTGAAGAAGTGGGAGGAGAGCGTCAAGTCGTTCCTCACCCCGGGCGTGCTGTTCGAGGAACTCGGCTTCCGCTACTTCGGGCCCATCGACGGCCACGACATTCCGGCCCTGCTCGACACCTTCACCGCCGTTCGGAAGATGTCGGGACCGCGGCTCGTGCACGTGGTGACGCAGAAGGGCAAGGGCTTTCCGGCGGGCGAACACGCGGCGGGTGAGAAATGGCACGCCCTGCCGCCGGGGCACGACCCGGCGACCGGCAAACCGCTCAAGGCCTCGACGGGCAATCCGGCGTACACGGCGGTCTTCGGCAAGGGGCTCGTGAAGCTCGCCACCGACGATCCGCGCGTTGTCACCATCACCGCGGCCATGCCCGGCGGCACCGGTACGGCGTTCGTGGCGAAGGCACTGCCCGATCGGTTCTTCGACGTCGGGATCGCGGAGGGGCACGCGGTCACCTTCGCCGCCGGCCTGGCCACCCGCGGGCTGCGTCCCGTGGTGGCGATCTACTCGACATTCCTGCAGCGCGGCTTCGACAACATCATTCACGACGTGGCCATTCAGGCGCTGCCCGTGGTGTTCTGCATGGATCGCGCCGGCCTCGTGGGCGAGGACGGTGAGACCCACATGGGACTGTACGACATCGCCTACATGCTGGCGGTGCCGAACATGACGGTCACGGCGCCGAAGGACAGCACCGAGATGCTGGGGCTGCTCCGGACCGGGTTGCACCACGACGACGGACCGTTCTGTCTGCGCTATCCCCGCGCCGCCGTGCCCGACGATACGCCCGACGTCGGGGACATCGAGCCCGTGCCGTTCGGCACGTGGGAAGTGCTGCGGCGCGGAGCCGACGTGGCGATCTTCGCCGTCGGCACGATGGTCAATCCGTCGCTTGAAGCCGCTGACGCACTGGCGGCCGAGGGACTGAACGTCACCGTGGTCAACTGTCGCTTCCTCAAGCCGTACGATGCCGTGACGCTGGCTGCGGTGCTGGCCGATCACAAGCACGTGCTGACGGTGGAGGAGGGCGCGGTGGTGAATGGGTTCGGCGCGTACATGGCGACGATCATCGAGCGGCACGATCCCGCGGTGCGGGTCGGCACGCTCGGCGTGCCGGACCGGATTGTCTACGCCGCCCCGCGCGCTCGCCAGCTCGAAGCCTGCGGGCTCACGCCCGAAGGGATCGCCGACCGCGTGCGGGCGCTGCACGAGAGCGAGGCGATGGCCGGGTGATTCGCCTCGGCGTGATCGGGCATCGCGGGTATGTTGATGCCGGGCTCGGGGGGGTGCTGCGCTCGCTTGGACAGATCGCGCCCCGTCTGGGCATCGAGTTGTTCGTGGAGCAGGACCTGCTGGAAGAGGGGGCGCCCGGCGCGCTGCTCGAGAACCCGGCGGCGCTCGACGCACTCCTCACCCTGGGCGGCGACGGCACGCTGCTCCGCGGCGCCCGCCTGCTGCAGGCCAACCAGGTGCCGATTCTCGGCGTCAATCTGGGCCGCCTCGGATTCCTCACCGGGACGCCCGTCGACCAGTTCGAGTCGGCGCTCACCCGCTTCGCGCGCGGCGAGTACACCGTGGAAACGCGCATCGCCCTGCACGCCACCGTGCTCGACACGGCCGGGCGGGAGCGGCAGGACTGGTTCGCACTCAACGACGTCGTACTGCACAAGGGCGGTTTCGCCCGCGTCGTCACGCTGCGCGTCTCGGCCAACGACGAGACGGTGGCCAGCTACGCCGCCGACGGCGTCGTGATCTGCACGCCCACGGGGTCCACGGCGTATTCCCTCTCCGCGGGCGGCCCGATTCTGTTCCCGACGCTCGAGACGCTGCTGGTGACGCCGGTGTCCGCGCATGCGCTGGCCATCCGTCCGGTGGTGCTCCCCGCGGATTCCGTGGTGTCGGTGCAGTCGGAAGATGGGCCCGAGGAACTTCTGGTGACGGTGGACGGCCAGCCAGGCACGACGTTCGCGACGGGCGAGACGCTCCGCGTGCGTCGCGCCGCGCACGGCATCGGGGTCGTGCGATTCCCCGGCAGCAGCTTCTTCGCTACGCTGCGGCAGAAGCTGGGGTGGGGAGGGCTTCCGAAGCGGGATCATTCGCCGGCATGCTGATCGAACTGCGCATCCGCAACTTCGCCATCATCGAGTCGCTCACGCTGCCCCTCGCCCCGGGGTTCAACGTGTTGTCGGGCGAGACCGGCGCCGGCAAGTCGATCATCGTCGGCGCGCTGGGGCTCCTGCTCGGTGAACGGGCGAGCGCCGACCTGATCCGGACGGGCGCCGAGAAGGCGGTGGTGGAAGGCGTATTCGAGGCCGGCGACCGTCCGGGCCTGCTGGCCCTGCTCGACGCGCACGGCGTGGAAGTGGACGACGGGCTCGTGGTGCTGAAGCGCGAAGTCGCGCCGGGCCGCGCGCGGGCCTGGGTGAACGGCTCCACGGTGACGGCGGGGCTGCTGGCCGAGATCGGCCGGCAATTGGTCAACCTGCACGGACAGCATGAAGCACAGGCGCTGCTCGATGCCGAATCGCAGCGGGCCATTCTCGACGCGTTCGGCACGGCGGAGGCCGAAGCCACCGCCGTGCGCGAGGCATTCACCACGTTGAGCGAGATCCGCCGCGACATTGCCGACCTCGAGCAACGCGCCCAGACGGCGCAGCGGCGCTCGGACTATCTGCGCCATGTGGCCCAGGAGATCGAAGAGGCCAAACTCGTGGATGGCGAAGATGCGCGACTGGAGGAGGAGGCCAATCGGCTGGAGAACGCCGACGAACTGCGCGGGCTGGCGGGCACCGCGCAGGAGGGGCTGACCACCGACGAGCAGGGCATCCTCGCACAGCTCGCGTTGCTCGAACGGACGCTGCACCAATTGCAGCGTCTGGATCCCGGCTTGGAGCGGCTGCAGGAGTCGTACGACACGGCGTACTACGCACTCGATGCCGTGGCCCGCGAGTTGGAGCGCTACCAGCAGGACGTGGATCTCGATCCGCGGCGACTGGACCAGGTGCGCGGTCGACGGGACGCGCTCTACCGTTTGACCAAGAAGTACGGTCCGACGCTGGCCGACGTCATCCACCAGGGCCGCGAAGCGCGCCGCGAGTTGGACCTCATCGATTCGTCGAGTCTCGACCTGCGCACGTTGCACGGCCGGGAGCAGGCGGCGGTGGAGGCGCTCGACCGTTCGGGCGCCGCGCTCACGCGCAAGCGGGCCCTGGCCGCCACGCGGCTCGCGCGCGCCGTGGACGAGTTGCTCCCCGACCTCGGCATGCCCGACGGGCATCTCGATGTGGCGCTCGTGCCGCGGCCCGCCGTTGGCGCCGAGGGCGCCGAAGACGTGGAATTCCGCGTCTCACTCAACGTGGGGCACGAAGCGCGTCCGCTGGCGCGCGTGGCGTCTGGCGGCGAGCTGAGCCGAGTGATGCTGGCGCTCAAGACCATCCTCGCGCGGTTGGACCAGGTGCCCACGCTCGTGTTCGACGAGGTGGACGCCGGGATCGGCGGGAAGGTGGGATTGCAGGTGGGCGACACGATGCGGCGGGTGGCCGCGAGCCATCAGGTGTTCGCGATCACGCATCTTCCGCAGATCGCGGCCCGCGCGCACCACCACATCCGGGTGAGCAAGGACGCTGCGGGGGGCGTGACCACGGCCGGCGTGACCGTGGTGGAGGGGGACCTCCGCGTGACGGAAATCGCGCGCATGCTCGGCGGTGATCCCGAGAGCGCCCTCAGTCGCGCGCACGCCGCCGAACTCCTGAACACCGCCGCCGCGTCGGCGCCCGGGCGCTCGCGGCCCGCCCGCCCGCGCCGGAAATCGTGACGCGCTCAGTCGCGATGGCGGCGGTAGTAGAACCGTAGCTGAATCTGATCGCGGTACGACTTGGGCATCCGGGCGGCGCCGCTCAGTGCCTCGAGGTGCGTGAACGTGATGTCGATGGGAAGCACGGCGCGCCCGCGGTCGTATTCGGTGACCGTCGAGTAAGTGATACCGAAGCCGGCCGACTGAAGGGTGCCGGGTGCGGTGGTGACGCCGTCGAGCATGGCCACTGGGGTGACGGCGAGCGCCCCCGCTGCGCTCGTGAGGCCGCCGTAGTCGTTGGCGGCGACATGCCGGAAGTCGTACATCGCGTTGATGCCCAACAGGTGTGTGATCATCATGCGCGGCGCGATCTCGAACGCCGCCACGGCCCCGGGCGTGTATGGATACAGGTCCGCGGTGGACGGCGGGAAGGGCGCCCCGTACGCGCTGGGGTAGGCGCCCGTTTTGGTCTTGCCCAACGCCTGCATGTAGGAACCTGACGCCGACAGACCGAAGCGACTGCCCCACTGCGAGTAGAACGCCATGCGGGCGCCGGCGCCCAGGGCGCCGTGACCGGTGGCGATATCGAGCGGGTTGCTCGAGGCCGCGAGTAAACCGGTGGGCAGCCGGAGAATGCCGGTGAGCGTGGCGCGACCGTGCAGGCCCGCCGGAATCTCGCCGGGGCGCGAATCGGAAAAGCCGTCGAACAACAGGTACCGCGCGCTGAGTTCGAGATCGCCCGGTCCGATGCGGACCGTGCTGCTCAGGGAATCGAAGCCTGCGATGGCCGGATCGTGGAGTATGTTGCCGAGATCGGTAGTCCCCACCGGGCCGCCGGCCGCGGCGGGGATGGCCGTGATGCGGGGAGCTGTGCTGAGAAAGGCCTGGAACGACGAGTCGTACGAGGCGAGGCGGGTCCGGATCAGTCCATCGGCGGCGCTCCCCGCCACCGGCACCAGCGGGCCGCCGCGATTCTGTGCGTTCGCCCCGTAGACGGACGTGAAGGTCGTGGCGAACTGGGCTGAGTTCTGCAGCAGTGCGGTCACGTCGGTCTGCCGGGCAAGCAGCTGGGCGCAGTTCGGATCGGAGGTCGCATCCGCCTGGCATCCCTGCAGCGTGGTCTGGAGCGCGGCCGCCGCCTGCGCCAACTGCGCCACGACGGCGCTGTCGGATGCCAGCGACGTCGGGTTCACCGACGCCGGATTGACGCCGACGTTGCCCTCGGTGCCGAGCGGGTTGGCGCGCAGCATGATGCTCATGCGGGTGCGCACCAACGGGAGCATCGCCCCTACCGTGAGCCGGTGGAAGAGCCCGTATTCGAGGCTGATCGGCATCACCACGACCCGCGCATCGATGGCCGATTGCATGGCGCCGAGCGAGAGGCGGAAGGGCGAACCGGCGAGCGTCTGGATGCCGTTCTGCGTACCGGTCAGCGCGGGAAGCTGGACGACGCCGAGCGAGTCGAAGCTGAACTCGCTGCCAAGCGGAATGGTCGAGTTGGCGGAGCCGGGCGGGGCGAACCGGGCGTTGAAGCGGACCCAGGCCGCGATCGTCTGCAGCCGGAACTCGCCGCGCGGAACCATGGTCGCGTCGTCCAGGTGACTGAGACCGCCCTGCGCCAGGGCCGGGCGGACGGAAAGCGCCAGCGCGAGGCAGACGAGGAAGATCGCGGAGAGGCTACGGGTGGCGCGCGAACGAAGCATGCAGGATCGCGAGTCGCTGGGGTGAAGGCGCGAGTGTATTATCCAAGCCGGAAGCCCGTCAAAGTTAACCTCTACCCCGTGCCTCTGTCTTCGCTCCCAATCCCGCGCGTTCCCTGGCAGATGACCGGGAACCATTGGCTGGCTCTCCCGTGCATCCATCCGGCCAGCGGCGCCATTCACGCGGTCGGCATGGTGCATCGGGGCACGCGGTCGGCCATCGAATTTGCGGGCTCGCCCGGGTTCGCCGACGGCGAGGGCGCGCCGTTGCTGCGCCCGACGTTCAGCGTCGACGGGGTGGCGCGCGAGATGTCGGACGCCCCCATCGCCTGGGAGCGTGCGCTGGGCTGGTTGCCCACGTTCACCTGCCAGCTCGGACCGGTGCTCGTGCGCGGCACGGCGTTCGCGCCGTTCGGACGCGACGCCGACGTGGCCGGCGCGGTGTATGCGCTTTCGGTGGAGAGCCGGACCGACTCGGCATGCACGGTGCGCGTGGGCGTGGAGGGCACGCTCGGGCACCGGCAGCTTCGCGTACGGTCGGCCCGCCCGTTCGGCGACGCGCACCAGGTGTCGCGGTCGGGCGACGTGGTGTTGCTGGGAGGCGCGGCGGAGCCCGGGCTGGTGGCGCTCGCGGTGGGGGCGGACGGCGACGCTTCCATCGAGGTCGTGGAGGGGACAGCGCCACGATTCGCCATCACGCGGGAACTGGTGCTCGCCGCCGGGGCGCGCGAGCAGGTGGCGTTCTACCTGGCGGCCGGCCCGGAGCGCGACGGCGCGCAGGCCTCGGTTGGGGTGCTGCGGCGTCGCGGGTGGCACGAACTCCTGGCCGGCACGCGCGACGCCATCCAATCGTTGGAGCAGACGACGGGCTCGGCGGCCATGGACGGGCTGATCAACCGCAACCTGCTGTTCGCGTACTTCTACGGGGTGGGGCGGGCGCTCGACGACGCCCACTACTACCTGATGCGCACCCGCGCGCCGTGGCACGGCGCCGGCGTGACGGTGCGCGACTGGCAGGCGCTCTTGTGGACGATTCCGGCGGTGCAGCTGGCCGATCCGCCGCTGGCCCGGGAGCTGATTCTGCGCGCCTGCGAATTGCACGGCTATGCGCCGGGGCGCGGCGTGGACTACCTGGACGGCACGTTGTTCGAGTCCGGGTTCTCTCTCGAGGGCGCGGCCGCGTACCCGGTGGCGGTGGAGCGCTACATCCGCGAGACCGGCGACGACCGGATCGTCGAGGAGCCGGTGCTGGCCGACACATTGTACGCCGCGCACGACGAACTGTCCGGGCGCCGCGACCCCGATCGCCCGCTGTACCGGAGCGAGGTGGGCCCGTCGGGCACGCCGCTCCCGTACCCGTTCCCGCTGCACGGGAACGCGATGGTGGCGCAGGCGCTCGACGTGCTGCGGCGCACGTTGGACGAGGAAGCGGCGCGCGACGTGCAGGATCCCGAAGCGGTGCGGGCGGCGCTCCTGCGCCACTTCCTGATGCCGAGCGAAGGCGTGCAGGTGTTCGCGTCGAGCATCGACCTGCACGGTGGCGCGTCGCTGGAGGACGATCCGACGGGCTCGGTGCTCTGGTTGCCGATCTACGAAACCATGGAGCGGCACGACACGAACTATCGCCGCTCCGCCAAGGCTATCGGCCAGCCGGACGGCCACCTGGTGCAGCGCTGTGCCCAGCTCATCGGACCGGCGTCGGGTTCCGCGCTCAAGTGGTTTCGCCGGGCGGCACTGGACAGTGGGTTGGCGGCGGAGTTCGTGGACGCGGAGGGTATGGCCACGGGGAACGGCGGAGACGCGTCGCTGTCTGGCCTCGTCGCGTGGTGCGTCTGGTTTGCGGTCCACGCGCTCGGGGAACGCCCCTGACGTTCTTGTCGGGTCGCGCCGGCGGCGGCTATATTGGGGGCACGCGGGAATAGCTCAGTTGGTAGAGCACAACCTTGCCAAGGTTGGGGTCGCGGGTTCGAGTCCCGTTTCCCGCTCTGACACCTGATGGGATCGAAATGAGGAGCGGCCGCGGCCGCTCCTTTTTCGCCTGCACCCGCCGGGGTGGCGAAACTGGTAGACGCGAGGGACTTAAAATCCCTTGGGCGAAAGCCCATGTCGGTTCGAGACCGGCCCCCGGCATGCAGTTCTCCGACGCCCCCGTTCGGCATGCTACGGGCGCTCGACTCTGAACGCCTCACCGGCGCCCACGGCGTCCATCGCGGCGAGGCGGGGAGCGCCGGAGGCGGTGTCCGGTCGGACCAGAAGCCCGGCCGCGTCGCGCAGGGCCGGCGAGATGGTCACCAGATAGTCCACGTGCGTCGCCCGTAGCAATCGGGCTATCGCCGCAGCGTTCGTGCGCGCGCTACGTGGCACGACGTACTCCGCGGCGGTGAAGGGGACGATCGGGACCGCCGTGCGCCCGGTGAACAGGTACACCACCTGCTCGCCGTCCGCCGCGACCACGTCGGACGAATCCGTATGCGCGGCGACCCACCGCACCAGCGGCGCGATCGTGGCGGTCGCCTGGTCCGTGCCCGTGCGCCACGCTCGCGTGGCGTAGCTCCGGCCCTCTGCCCGCACCAGGCCCACCGCCAACAACGTCGTGGCGGCGAGCGCGCCCGCCCGGACGACGCGAGGTCGAACGCTGGCGCTCCACTCCGCGGCGGCCCCGATGCAGAGCACGATGATGGGCCACACCGCATAGAAGAAGCGCCACGGCGTGAACGGCCAGAGGAGGGTCACAACCATATAGATCGCCAGGAAGCCGACGGTGACCGCGGCGCGCCGGGCCATACGCCATGCGCCGACACCGAGCGCAGTCGCCACAAGCAGCGCGCAGGCGTGGCGTGCGAACGCCACATCGGAGAACGACCAGCGGTCTGCGAGCAGTTCGGCGAACTCCCGCGCATTCTTCATCACGGTACTCAGCATGCCGTGCAGCCCGGTGGCTCGGACGCCGTCTGAGAACCAGGCGATGTAGCTCCCGTACGATCCTTCGAGGCCAGACCAGGGCATCGTGCCGTGGACGCGCACCCATATCACCCAGGGCGTCATGACGAGGGCGCTACCAACCAGGCAGAGGGCGGCGTCCCGCCAGCGTCGCCGCCACGCGAGCACCAGCACCGCCGCGAGCGCCAGCGCGAGGCCGTGCGTGCGCACGAGCCCGAGCAGGCCGAAGCTGGCGCCCAGCAGGACCGCGTGTACCGAGGCTCTCGACGCACTCGGGTCGGGATCGGAGACGAACCGCTCGCTCCCGACCAGGAGCGGAAGCAGGGCCGCGATGAACAGCGTCTCGGAGAGCACGAGCCCAGAAAGCAGAAGCATGGGGAAGGTGGCCGTGGCGACGAGCGCCGCGGCGGCGGCCGCCGCCGCGGACCATCCCAGGATGCGACGCGCCAGCGCCTGGGTGTACCAGGCGGCGACGCCGACAAGCGCGACGTTGGCGAGCAGGAAGAGTTTGACGTTCGCCGGAAACTGCGGCACCAGCCGGTACAACAGGGACAGGAATACCGGGTACACGGGTGGGTAGTGGCCGGCAACCGGGGCGCCCGGAAGATGGAGGTAGCGGAAGCCGCGTCCGGTGGCGAGCGACTTGGCCAGAATCGCGTAGACGCCGTCGTCGTGGTACACGCCGACCGCGTACGGACGCATGGCCCACAGGGCAACCGCCGCAGCGGCGAGTGCGACCAGTGCGCAGATCGCGGTCAGCCGCCGGTTGGTGGGCGTCGTCGACACGGGTCGGTCACCCGTGGCGGTGGGGTCTGGCGTCGTCGTCAGGGGCACGTGGCACGTCGTTGCATCGGGCCGGGCTGGAGTTCCACCGACGGACCGGGGCGGCGTCATCGCCATCGGTGTCAATCTACGGACGACCAACGGTGCCGCCACGATTCCAGGCCTGCCGCAGCGGTGGGCAGACGCCGACGTCGGTTGGAAACCGGTCCCATGCATCCGGTGCGCTATTGTTACATGGATCGCGCGCCGGGGGCTGAATCCGACGCGATCGCTGTGTATTTTGCGGCATGTTGCTGCTGCGTTCCCCTGCCAAGGCCGGCGCCATCGCGCTGGCCGTTTTCGCGTGCTTCGTCATCGCGGTCGTCCCGGCACAGGCGCAGGATGTTCCGCCCGCGTCGGCCGTACCCAAGCCGCCCACGCCCAGGCCCAGCCCCTGGAAGGGCAGCGCGCTCGCGAACGCGAGCGTGTTCTTCGGGAACACCCAGCAGCAGGTGCTCGGCGCCGACGGCAAGATCGCCCGGGTGGACTCGTCGTTCGGGCTCAGCGCCGAACTCCAGACGTTGTACGGCGAGGCAGCGGTGGACGCGGGACCGCGCATCGTCACCAAGCGGATCTGGCTCGGAACCGTGAACGTCAACTTCAAGCCGCTGGCCCCCGTGTCCAGCTTCGTGACCACGACGGTCGAATCGAATCTCGAGAAGCGGATCGCGTCGCGCGTCAGTGCGGGCGCGGGCGCCAAGTGGAACGTGCTCCAGTCGCCGTCCACCGATGGCAGCCTGAGCCTGTCGCTGTCGGCGGAACGCACCCTGGCGCGCGACAGCACCGTCCACTTCCCCAACCAGACCATCGCCCGGTTCTCCTGGTTGGCCAAGTACTCGCACTCGTTCGACGATCGCATGCGGATCTCCCACGCCACGTCGTGGCAGCCGAGTGCCAGCGGGGCGGCGCAGTTCCTGGTGGCCTCGAATACCGAGTTCCGCTACAAGATGAACGGCACCGTGTCGCTGTCCCTGGCCCTCACCGACAACTACGACAGCGGCGCGCTGACGCGCGGCGCGCGCACGTACAACGACGGGCAGATGCTGTTCGGCGTCGCCGCCGGCTGGTAGCTCCCATCGCGCGCGAAAGCTGGTAGCTTTGGCGCATGACAGACGTCGTGGCGCTTGCCGCCGAGTTGCTCGCCATCCAATCCACCAGCGGCGCAGAGGCCGGCGCCGTTGACTTCGTTTCGCGCTGGCTCGTGGCCCGCGGGTGGAATGTGGAACTGCAGGAGGTCGCGCCCGGGCGCGCCAACGTGTGGGCATCGCGGTCGGGCAAGGGCGTCACGCTCTCCACGCACCTGGACACGGTGCCGCCGTACGTCTCACCCCGTCTCGAGGGCAACCGGCTGTACGGCCGCGGTGCCTGCGACGCCAAGGGCATCGCGGCGGCGATGATGGCCGCCGCCGACCTGCTCGCCGAGGAGGGGCAACACCGCGTGGACCTGCTGTTCGTGGTGGGCGAGGAGAAGAACTCCGACGGCGCGCGTGCCGCCAACCACCTGCCGGCGACGAGCCGTTACCTGATCAACGGCGAACCCACCGAGAGCAAGCTCGCCAGTGGGGCGAAGGGCTCGCAGCGCGTCGTCGTCCGCACGCGCGGCCGCGCGGCGCACTCGGCCTACGCCTATCTCGGCGAATCGGCCATCGAGCCGATGCTGCGCCTGCTGCCCACGATCGACGAGATCCCGATGCCGTCCGATCCGGCACTGGGCGACACGACGCTGAACATCGGCACCATCCATGGTGGTACGGAAGCCAACATCGTCCCGGCGCTGTGCGAAGCGGAGATCATGTTCCGGTTGGTCGGCGACGTGGAGCCGCTGCGCGAGCAGGTGACCGCGTGGGCCCACGGCCGCGCCGAGCTGGAATGGGGCTCCTACATTCCGCCACAGCGTTTCCACACGATCGCGGGATTCGAGACGGCCCCCGTGGCGTACACGTCGGACATCCCGTTGCTCGACCGGTGGGGCACCCCGCTCCTGTTCGGCCCGGGGTCGATCACCGTGGCCCATACGCCCGATGAATACGTCGAGGTCGGCGAGCTCCGCGCCGCCGTCGATGCCTATGCGCGCATGGCGCGCGCCCTCCTCCAGGCCTGACTGCCCTCCATGGCGCCCACCAAGACGTCTAAACGAAGCGTTGCGATTCTCGGCGCCACCGGCGCCGTCGGCCAGGCGTTCGTCCGGCTGCTCGCGGATCACCCGTGGTTCGAACTCACGGCCCTCGCGGCGTCGGAGCGCTCGGCGGGCAAGGCCTACGCCGATGCGGCGCGCTGGGTGGGCGACGACGCGATGCCGGCGCGCGTGGCCGCGATGCCGGTGCTGGCGTGCGACCCGGCCGCGGTGGAAGCCGACATCGTCTTCTCGGCGCTCGACTCGTCGGTGGCCGGTGAGGTGGAGCCCGCGTTCGCGAACGCGGGACGGATGGTGCTCAGCAACGCCAAGAACTACCGCATGGAACCCGACGTTCCGCTGGTCATCCCGGAGGTCAATCCCCACCATCTGGACGTCATCGACGCGCAGCGCGAGCGGCGTGGGTGGCGCGGGGCGATCGTGACCAATGGGAACTGCGCGTCCATTCCGGCCGCCATGGCGCTGGCCCCCCTGCACGAGCGGTTCGGGGTGCGGCGCGTGTTCATGGTCACCATGCAGGCGGTCTCGGGCGCCGGCTACCCCGGCGTGCCCAGCCTCGACATCCTCGGCAACGTGATCCCGTTCATCAACGACGAGGAGCCGAAGATCGAGATCGAGATCAACAAGATGCTCGGGCACGTGAGCGCGGGCGTGATCCGGCCGGCGCCGTTTGCAGTCTCGGCCCACGCCAACCGGGTGCCGGTGGAACACGGACATACGGTGTGCCTGTCGGTGGAATTCGAGCAGAGTGCCGGGGCGGACGAGGTGACGCAGGTGCTGGCCGATTGGCGGGGAGCGGAAGAAGCGCGCGGGCTGCCCAGCGCGCCCGACCGGCCGCTCGTGCTGCGCGACGAGCGGGACCGCCCGCAACCGCGCCGCGACCGGATGGAGGGCAACGGCATGGCGCTCGTGGTCGGACGCGTGCGCCCGGACCCGGTGTTCCACGTGAAGATGGTGCTCATGGCCCACAACATCATTCGCGGCGCGGCGGGTGCTTCGGTGCTGAACGCGGAGCTCATGGCAGCCCGCGGGCTGTTCGACCGGCCGTGATCGTCCTCAAGTTCGGCGGCACCTCGGTAACCGACGCCGCGGCCATTCGCCGGGCGGCGGCGATCGTCGAGTCGCGTCGCCCCCGCGCGCCCGTGGTCGTCGTGTCGGCGCTGGGCGGTGCCACCAACCTGCTGTTCGAAATCGCCGACCAATCGGCGCGCGGGCAGTTGATTCTCGCTCTGCGCGGCGTCGAGTCGCTGCGCCAGCGCCACCTGGACGAAGCCGAGGCGCTGCTCGGCAGCGGGCGCGAGGCGAACGACGTGGTGAGTGAGATGGGCGCCATGTTCGACGAACTGGCCAGCCTGGCCGGCGCCCTGTCCGTGCTCGGCGACCTCACGCCGCGCAGCCAGGATGCGATCGCCGCCATGGGAGAACAGCTCTCGTCGCTGCTCATCGCGGCCGCCTTCCGGCAGGCCGGACTTCCGGCCGTGCACATCGACGCCCGTCAGGTGATGATCACGGACCGCAACTTCGGAAAAGCGGAACCGGAGCCTGACGCCATCGCGGAAGCCGCGCAGCGCCTCATCGCGCCGGCCGTGCGCGACGGACAGATCCCCGTGCTCGGCGGGTTCATCGGCGCGTCGGCCAACACGGGCGTGACGACGACGCTCGGCCGCGGCGGCAGCGACTACAGCGCGGCCCTGTTCGGCGCTGCGTTGCAGACCGATGCCATCGAGATCTGGACCGACGTCGACGGCATGCTCACCGCCGATCCGCGCGTCGTGAAGGCGGCTCGGCTCATCGAGCGCATCGGCTTCGACGAGGCGTCGGAGCTGGCGTCGTTCGGCGCCAAGGTGCTGCACCCGAGCACCATCGCGCCGGCGGTGCGGCTGGGCATTCCGGTGTACGTGCTCAATTCGCTGAACCCGAAGTCGCCGGGGACGATGATCGCGTTCGATACGCCGAGACGCCCGGTGACGGCGATCGCCGGCAAGAGCAACGTAAGCCTGGTCAAGGTGCGTTCGCCGCGCATGCTGCTCACGGAAGGATTCCTGCGGTCGTTGTTCGAGGTGTTCGAACGGCACAAGACCTCGGTCGACGTGGTCGCGACGAGCGAGGTGTCGGTGTCGCTCACCGTGGACGACGCGTCCCATCTGGACGCGCTGATCGTGGATCTGCGGTCGCTGGGCGACGTGGCCATCGAGCGGAACCGCGGAATCGTGGCGATCGTCGGCGCGGGATTGAGCGACGGCGGCATGTCGATGTCGCGGGCCCTGCAGGCGCTGGGCGACGTGCGCGTTTACATGCTCTCGCTGAGCGCCACGGGCATCAACCTCACCATTGTCGTGGAAGACGAACAGGTGAAGCCGGCCATGCAACGGCTCCACGCCGAGTTCTTCGAGGGAGGGAAGCGCGGATGAAACGGCTGGCGATCATCGGCATGGGCAAAATGGGGCGGGCCGTGGAAGCGTTGGCCCCCGACCACGGCTTCGAGGTGGTGGCCCGCATCGATCGGGCCGGTGGCGACGCGCACGACGTGACGGCAGAGACGCTCAACGGCGCCGAGGTGGCCGTGGAGTTCACGTCGCCCGAGGCCGCGCCGGAGAACATTCGCGTGTGCGCGGCGGCGCGCTGTCCGATCGTGGTCGGAACCACGGGCTGGGATGCGCGGCGTACCGAGGTGGAGAAGTTCGTCAACGAAGTGGGCGGCGCGCTGCTCGCGGCGCCGAACTTCTCGCTCGGCGTTGCCGCGTTCACGATGACCGTGGAGGCCGCGGCGGCGGCGATGCGTTCGGCACCCGGCTTCGACGTCCACCTCATCGAGACCCACCACGCCCAGAAGAAGGATGCGCCGTCCGGAACCGCCCTGGCGCTGGCCCGGGCCGCGTCGGCCAAGCTCGGCCGCGAGGTACCGATCACGAGCGTGCGAACGGGTTCGGTACCGGGCATCCACGAGTTGGTGTTCGACGCGCAGTTCGAACAGATCCGCCTGGTGCACACCGCGCGCGACCGGCGCGTGTTCGCCGAGGGGGCGCTGCGCGCGGCGAAGTGGCTGGCCGGGCGCCGCGGCATCTTCACGCTGCGCGACGTGCTCACTTCAACGGGAGAGCCGCAGTCATGACCGTCCCCAAACTCAGCGGGTGCGGCACTGCACTCGTCACGCCGTTCACGGAACGCGGTGCCATCGACGAGCAGGCGCTACGCGACCTCGTCGAGTGGCAGATCGCCGAAGGCATCCATTTCCTGGTGCCTTGCGGGTCCACAGGCGAGGCGGCGACGATGACGGTCGAGGAACATCGGCGGGTGGTGGAGATCGTGGTGGGGGAGGTGAAGGGACGCGTGCCCGTCGTCGCCGGCGCGGCGTCGAACGATACCAGGAAGGCGATCACGCTGTCTCGGGAGATGGAGGACGCGGGAGCCACGCACCTGCTCCACGCATCGCCGATGTACAACAAGCCGCCGCAACGCGGGATCATCGCCCACTTCGAGGCCATCGCCCAGGCGACCACACTTCCCATCGTGATCTACAACGTGCCCGGCCGCACCGGAAGCAACATCGAAGCGAAGACGACGCTCGCGTTGGCGAACCACGCGCACATGGTGGCCGTGAAGGAGGCGTCGGGGAACCTCTCGCAGGTCACCGACATCCTCGCCGGCCGGCCGGCGTCGTTCAGCGTGCTCTCGGGCGACGACGAATTGACGTTGGCGATGATGGCGGCGGGCGCGGACGGCATCATCTCCGTGGTGTCGAATGCGACGCCGAAGCTGATGGCGCAGTTGGCCGAGCGCGCGCTGGCGGGCGACCTCGCCGGCGCGCGCACGCTGCACTTCAAGTTGCTCCCCTGGATGCGGGCGGCGTTCGTGGAGTCGAACCCGCTGGCCGCGAAGGCCGGGCTGGCCATGATGGGGCGCATCAAGAACGTGCTCCGGCTCCCGCTGGTGCCGCTCGATCCCCGGCACGAACCGGCGGTGCGCGCCGCGCTGCAGCAGGCGGGAGCGCTGGCCTGATGGCGACACTCGCCGAGCGCGTGGTGGCGCTCGCGGATACGCCTGGTGGCGAGGCGCTGCCCGCCGACGCGCAGGTCGTGGTCCGCGAACTGCTCGATGCGTTGGAGCTCGGGGCGGTGCGCGCCGCCGAGCGCGATGCCGACGGCACCTGGCGCGCCGTGCCCTGGGTCAAACGCGGCATCCTGCTCGGCTTCCGCGCCGGCGCGATGGCCGACATGTCCATCCCGGCCGGTGCAGAGGCGCGATTCAGCTTCATCGACAAGAATACCTTCCCGTCGCGGAACTTCGCCGTCGTGGACGGCGTGCGCATCGTGCCCGGCGGTTCGACGATCCGGCGCGGCACCTATGTCGCCCCCGGTGTGGTGTGCATGCCGCCGATGTTCGTGAACGTGGGCGCGTGGGTGGGCGCCGGCACGATGATCGATTCGCACGCTCTGGTGGGCTCGTGCGCGCAGATCGGCGAGCGGGTGCATCTGAGCGCTGCGGCGCAGATCGGCGGGGTGCTCGAACCGGTGAGCGCGAGTCCGGTGGTGATCGAGGACGACGTGCTCGTGGGCGGCAACTGCGGCGTGTACGAGGGCACGGTGGTGCGCGAGCGGGCGGTGCTGGCCGCGGGCGTGGTGCTCACGCGCGGCACCCCGGTTTTCGACCTCATCCACGAGCGCGTGTACCGGGGGGGGGCCGATGCTCCGCTGGAGATTCCTGCCGGCGCGGTGGTGGTGCCCGGCGCGCGCGCCGTCACCGCCGGGTGGGGCGCCGACCAGCACCTCGCACTGCAGGCGCCGGTGATCGTGAAGTATCGCGACCAGAAGACCGACCTGGCCACGGCGCTCGAGGCCTGGCTCCGGTGATGCACCGGACCGCACCGTGAAGGTTCGAGGGACGATCCGCGCGCCCGGCGACAAGTCCATCTCGCACCGGGCCCTGATCCTGGCGGCACTTGCCAACGGGGAATCCACCGTGCGCGGCATCCTCGACTCGCACGACGTGCGCTCCACGGCCTCGGTGCTGCGGGCGTTCGGCGTGGACGTGCCGGCGCTGGCGCCGGAGATGCGGGTGACCGGTGTGGGGCTCCGCGGGTTCCGGGCACCGGGACGCGACCTCGACTGCGGCAACAGCGGTACCACCACCCGCCTGATGGCCGGTGTGGCGGCGGCCCAGTCGTTCACGTCGCGGTTCGTGGGGGATGGGAGCCTGAGCAAGCGGCCCATGCGCCGCATCATCCGGCCGCTGGAGGCGATGGGAGCGCGGGTGCACTGCGAGCGCGGCGACGGACTGCCCATGGTGGTGTACGGCACGACGTTGCGGTCGGTGGACTGGCGCACCGAGGTGGCCAGCGCGCAGGTCAAAAGCGCCATTCTGCTCGCCGGCCTTTCGGCGGAGGTGGCGGTTTCGGTGGGCGAGCCCTTCCTGTCGCGCGACCATACGGAACGCATGCTCGCGGCCCGCGGTGTGCGACTCCGCATGGTGGACGGCGCCATTGCGCTCGAGCCGGTGACGGCGTTGCCGAGCGTGGACGTCGACGTGCCGGCCGACCCGTCGTCGGCGGCGTTCTTCGCGGCGTTGGCGGCCATGGCCGACGAGGGGGAATTGCTCCTGCACGACGTATGCTTGAATCCCACGCGGACGGGCTTCCTGCAGGTGTTGCGACGCATGGGCGCGCGCGTCGAAGTGCTGGCGGAGGCGACGCGCGGCGGCGAACCGGTGGGCACGCTGCGCGTCACGGCGGGGGCGCTGCGGGCCACCGACATCACCGGCGGCGAGGTGCCAAGCATGGTGGACGAGGTCTCGCTCGCGGCGTGCGTCGCCGTCCGGTCGGAGGGCGTGACGCGAATCTCCGGGGCTGGCGAATTGCGCGTCAAGGAGAGCGATCGAATCGCGACCGTGGTCGCGAACCTGCGCGCGCTCGGCGTGGACGCGGAGGAACTGCCCGACGGCATGATCGTGCACGGCACGCGCGCCCCGCTACGCGGCTCCATCGTCACCCACGGCGACCACCGCATCGCGATGGCCTTCGGGCTGCTCGGCGCCACGGACGGTGCGGAGATCGCGATCGACGACCGGGCGTGCGTCGAGGTGTCGTTCCCGGGGTTCTGGAAGTTGCTGGCGGGAGCGGTCGAGTCATGACGCCGCCGGTACGACTGACCATTGCCATCGACGGGCCGGCGGCATCCGGCAAGTCGTCCACCGCCAAGTGGGTCGCCGACCGGCTGGCCATCCGTCACGTCGATTCGGGCGCCCTGTACCGGGCGCTGACGGCGGCGGTGCTGTCCGCCGATCCGGAACTGGCCCGGTGGACAGAAGCGTCGGTCCTGCGGCACGCCTCGCGGGTGACGCTCGAGCCGGCCGGCCGGTCGTTCGCGCCGTGCGTCGACGGCGAGGCGGTGGGAGATCGGATCCGCTCGCCCGAGGTCACGCGCCATGTCTCCACCATCGCGGCGATGCCTGGTGTACGGAGCTGGGTGAACGATCAGGTCAGGGCGGCAGCCGACCGGCACGACGTGGTGGTCGACGGGCGGGACATGGGGACGGCGGTGTTCCCCGATGCCCCGCTCAAGATCTTTCTCGTGGCCGATCCGTGGGAGCGGGCCAGGCGGCGCCTGATGCAGCGGCTGGAGCGGGCACCGACCGAGGAGGAAGTGGCCGAGGAGACGGACCGCCTGGTGCAGCGCGACGCCCGCGACGCCACGCAAACCGTGGCGGCTCGGGATGCGGTGGTGGTCGACACGACGTACCTGACGCAGGAAGAGCAGGTGGAGCGGATCGTAGCCCTGGCGCGAGCCGTAACTCACCGAGGGGACGCTACTTCCGCCGGTTGACGTCAACTTTCGTCCAAGCTAGGTTTTAGGGTTCGTCCAACCCGGTCCCCGAAGTTGGGGGCGGGGTGGATTCCGTTTTCCTCAACCTCGTCGCGGCGAGCGATCAATCCGCGGAATATTCGGGAGACCTCTTCTTTCTTATGACCGAGCTCGATACCACCACAACCGGCACAGCGGCCACACTGCGCGAAAAGCGCGACGCGCAGAAGTCGCAACTCCGCCCGCTTGCCAACCGCCGCCCTGAACTGTACGACGACGACGAATATACGTCCGTTGATTACGAGCGGATGATGGAGTTGTACAACGGCACCCTGGCCTCCATCGAAGAAGGCGAGATCGTCAAGAGCACGGTGCTCGAAATCCGCGACAACCTCGTGGTGCTCGACATCGGGTTCAAGTCCGAAGGCAGCGTGCCGCTCGAAGAGTTCAAGGACCACCCGGACCTCAAGCCCGGCGACGAAGTCGAAGTCCTGTTGGAGCATCTGGAAGACCAGGAAGGCTCGGTCGTCCTCTCCAAGAAGAAGGCCGACTTCATGCGCGTGTGGGAGCGGATCCGCGTGGCCTACGAGACCGACCAGCCGGTGGAAGGCACCCTGATCAAGAAGATCAAGGGTGGCGTCGTGGTTGACCTCATGGGCGTGGACGCGTTCCTGCCCGGGTCGCAGATCGCGCTCCGCCGCGTGCCCAACATCGACGAGCTGCTCGGCCAGAAGTTCGAGTTCAAGATCATCAAGCTCAACAAGCGCCGCCGCAACATCGTGGTGTCGCGCCGTGTGATCCTGGAGACCGAGCGCGCCGGCAAGCGCGAGAAGCTGATGAAGGAACTCCAGAAGGATCAGGTGCGGAAGGGCGTGGTCAAGAACATCACCGACTTCGGGGCATTCATCGACCTCGGCGGGGTGGACGGCCTGCTCCACATCACGGATATGTCGTGGGGCCGCATCTCGCACCCGTCGGAAATGGTGCAGATCGGGCAGGAGCTCGAGATCAAGGTGCTCGACATCGATTGGACCCGCGAGCGTATCTCGCTCGGGCTCAAGCAGCTCCAGAGCTATCCGTGGAAGGACGTCGCCGAGAAGTATCCGGTGGGCACCCGCGTCACGGGCAAGGTCGTGTCGATCACGAACTACGGCGCGTTCATCGAACTCGAGCCGGGCATCGAAGGGCTGGTGCACATCAGCGAGATGAGCTGGACGCGCAACGTCCGCCATCCCTCCAAGCTCGTGTCCATTGGCGAGACCATCGAGGCCGTGGTGCTCAAGGTCGATCCGAACGAAGAGAAGATCTCGCTCGGCATGAAGCAGACCGAAGAAGATCCGTGGATGGTGCTGCCCCTGCGCTACCCGGTCGGTACGCGCATCACGGGCAAGGTCCGCAACCTCACCAGCTTCGGCGCCTTCGTCGAGATCGAGCCGGGCATCGACGGGCTGATCCACATCTCCGACATGAGCTGGACCAAGCGCGTCCAGCACCCGTCGGAAGTGGTGAAGAAGGGGGATGCGGTGGATGTGGTCATCCTGAACATCGACAGCGACAACAAGCGAATCTCGCTCGGCCTCAAGCAGGCGGCCGAGGATCCGTGGCTCAAGATCGGCGAGACGTACCCGGTGGGCACCGACCTGCAGGGCGGCGTCGTGCGGCTGATGGACAAGGGCGTCGTCGTCGACATCGGCAACGATATCGAAGGCTTCGTCCCGATCTCCCAACTCTCCCCCACTGAGCAGCAGGTGGAGAATCCGGCGGACGTGGTGTACGAAGGGATGAATCTCGACATGCGCGTGTTGGAGGTGGATCCGATCCACCGCCGCATCGTGCTCGGCGTGACCAATATTCCCGAGGAGCAGCCGCCGCGTCCGGAGACTCCGTCCACGGTGCATACCGAGGATGAGGACGTGGCACCCGTGCCGGCGGATCTGAGCGTCCCGGACGACGACGAGGAACTCGCCGACGCGCCCGTCGCCGAAGCACCTGTCGCCGAAACGCCCGTCGCCGAGCCGACGGAGGAAACCAAGACCGAAGGCTGATTTTCGGTCGACTGGGACAGGCGCCGCCCCGGCTGGGATTCATCCCGGCCGGGGCGGCTCTGTGTATGGCGCCGTGCAAACAGATTGAACGACAATGGACGCGGAAGTCGCGAAGTCCGCGGATACGGCAACTACCGCGGCAACCACCCGCGGTCCCAACCGGCGGCAAGGACCAGCCCGTGGCCCGTCCCCCCGGTTGTCCAGTCTGGAAGCCGATCCGCCCAGAGGCTAGCTTTGCCGCTTATGACCATGCGAGACAAACTCGACCAGCTCGAGCAGCGCCGGGCAGAATCCGAGCAGGGCGGGGGCGCCAAGCGCCTCAAAGCCCAGCACGACAAAGGGAAGCTCTCGGCCCGCGAGCGCCTGGACCTCCTCCTCGATGACGGATCGTTCGCGGAATTCGACCGGTTCGTGACCCATCGATCCACGGACTTCGGCCTCGACGATCAGATCGTGTACGGCGACGGGGTGGTCACCGGTTACGGTCGCATCGAGGGGCGGCTCGTCTACGTGTTCTCGCAGGATTTCACCGTGTTCGGCGGCTCGTTGTCGGAGACTCACGCCGAGAAGATCTGCAAGATCATGGACCTGGCGGTGCGGAACGGCGCCCCGGTGATCGGGCTCAACGACTCCGGCGGCGCCCGCATTCAGGAAGGCGTCGTATCGCTCGGCGGCTACGCCGACATCTTCCTGCGAAACACGCTGGCGTCGGGCGTCGTGCCGCAGATCTCGGCGATTCTGGGGCCGTGCGCTGGTGGGGCCGTGTACTCGCCGGCGATCACCGACTTCACGTACATGGTGCGCGGCAGTTCGTACATGTTCGTCACCGGTCCCAACGTCGTGAAGACGGTCACCCACGAAGACGTGACCATGGAACAGCTCGGAGGTGCCGATACGCACGCCGGGACGTCGGGCGTCGCCCACTTTGCCTTCGATTCCGAGCCCGCGTGCCTGCAGGCGATCCGTGAGCTGTTCCGGTTCGTGCCGTCGAACAATCTGGAAACGCCCCCCACCGGCGCCGGCTCCGATCCCCGCGACCGCCGCGACGAAGCGCTGTTGGATATCGTGCCCGACAACGCCAACAAACCGTACGACATGCACGAGGTCCTGCGGCGCGTGGTCGACGACGGCGACTTCTACGAAGTCCATCGCGATTACGCATCGAACATCATCTGCGGGTTCGCGCACCTGGGTTCGCACAGCGTCGGCATCGTCGCCAACCAGCCCGCGGTGCTCGCCGGCGTGCTCGACATCAGCGCGTCCACAAAGGCGGCGCGGTTCATCCGGTTCTGTGATGCCTTCAATATTCCGATCGTGACGTTCGAGGACGTCCCTGGTTTTCTGCCGGGGCTCGCGCAGGAACACGGCGGCATCATCAAGCACGGTGCCAAACTGCTCTATGCGTACTGCGAAGCGACGGTGCCCAAACTCACCGTGATCACCCGCAAGGCGTACGGCGGCGCCTACGACGTGATGAGTTCCAAACACATTCGCGGAGACTTCAACGTGGCCTGGCCCACCGCCGAGATTGCGGTGATGGGTCCGAAGGGTGCGGTCGAGATTCTGTTCAAGAAGGAGATCGCCGAGAGCGACGATCCCGCCGCCGCCATGGACGCCAAGGTCGCCGAGTACGGCGCCAAATTCGCGAACCCGTACGTGGCCGCGTCGCGCGGCTTCGTGGACGACATCATCGATCCGCGCGACACGCGGCCGCGCCTCATCGACGCGCTCGAGACGCTGCACGCCAAGCGCGACCGGAACCCGCCCAAGAAGCACGGGAACATTCCACTGTGAGCCCGCGCAAGAAGGGCGGTGGCGCGGCGGCGCCCGCCCGGCGCCCACTCCAGAAGGTGCTGATCGCCAACCGCGGGGAGATCGCGGTGCGGATCATCCGCGCCTGCCGCGAGATGGGCATCCGGTCGGTGGCCGTCTACAGCGATGCCGACGCGCGTGCGCCGCATGTGCGCGAGGCGGACGAGGCGGTGCACATCGGCGGCGCGGCGGCGTCGGAGAGCTATCTGGTCGGCGAGCGCATCATCGAAGTCGCCCGGCAGGTGGGCGCGCAGGCCATCCATCCGGGGTATGGGTTCCTCTCGGAGCGCGAGTGGTTCTCCCGTGCCGTTCGCGACGCCGGCCTTGTGTTCATCGGCCCGCCGCCGGAAGCGATCGCGGCCATGGGGAGCAAGACCGCGGCACGTCAACTGGCGGAGAAGGCCGATGTCCCCATCGTGCCCGGGACGACGGAGGCACTCGCCGACGCCGCCGAAGCGCAGACCATCGCCGAGCGATTCGGCTACCCGGTGTTGCTCAAGGCGGCCGCGGGTGGCGGCGGCAAGGGCATGCGCGTGGTCCGCGCCCCCGACGAAATGGCGTCGGCGCTCGAGACGGCCCGCCGGGAGGCGAAGAACGCGTTCGGGGACGACAGCGTGTACGTGGAGAAGTACATCGTCGGACCGCGACACGTGGAGATCCAGGTGCTCGCCGACGACCATGGGCGGTGTGTGTCGCTGGGCGAGCGAGAGTGCTCGGTGCAGCGGCGCCACCAGAAGATGATCGAGGAAGCGCCGAGCGTGGCCGTCACGCCGGAGGTGCGGCGCGCCATGGGCGACACCGCGGTACGCATGGCCAAGGCCGCCGGCTATCGCAACGCCGGCACCTGCGAGTTTCTCCTCGACCGGGATGGGAACTACTACTTTCTCGAGATGAACACGCGGCTCCAGGTGGAGCATCCGGTCACCGAGTTCGTGACCGGCATCGATCTCGTGCAGTGGCAACTGCGCGTGGCCGCCGGCGAGGCCATTCCCGATGCGTTCGAGCAGCTGACGCCGAACGGGTGGGCCATCGAGTGCCGCATCACCAGCGAGGATCCGAACAACGGATTCCTGCCCTCCACGGGACGCATCTCGTACCTTCACCTGCCGGCCGGCCCCGGGGTCCGCTGGGACGGTGGGATCGAGGTGGGAAGCGAGATCGGACTGTTCTACGACCCGATGCTCGCCAAGCTCATCGTCTGGGCGGCGGATCGCGAGGCGGCGGTGAACCGCATGCATCGCGCGCTCATGGAACTCGCGGTGGATGGGATCGAGACCTCGCGCGACTTCCACCTCCGCGTCATGGAGGACGAGGAGTTCCGCCGCGGCGACATCGAGATCCAGTGGCTCGAGCGACGACTGGCATCGCTCATTGCGGTGAGGCCTCCGGCGGATGCGACGCGCGTGGCGGCGATCGCCGGTGCGCTGCTGGCCGAGCGCGACCGCGCGGCTCGGCGCCCGAACGGGGGCACGGCGCCCGCAACCGCAGGGGGCGACGCGGCATGGACGCGCGCCGCCAGACTCGAAGGCCTGCGGTGACGGCTGAGGTCGTGGAACTCGACATCCACGGCATCGCAACGGGCGGCGATGGCGTCGGACGGGCGGATGGACTGGTCGTGTTCGCGCCGCGCACGGCGCCCGGCGACCGGATTCGCGCCACGGTTGAGCGCGGCAAACGCTTTGCACGGGCCGAGTCGGTGGATGTCCTGTCACCGTCGGCGGATCGCGTGCCGCCACCGTGCCCGCACTACGAGGGCGATCGATGCGGCGGATGCCAACTGCAGCACCTCTCGGCGGACGCACAGCACCGGGCCAAGGCGGGGATGATTCGCGACGCGTTCGAGCGCATCGCCCGACGGCCCATGGACCTGCCCGAGGTGCGGCACGGCACGGCGGCGTGGCGGTACCGCACCAAGCTCACCCTGGCGCTCCGGCGGTCCGGCTCCGCGTGGATCGCCGGCCTGCACCGCTACGACGCGCCCGATGAGATATTCGCGCTCGACGACTGCCCGATCACCGACGAGCGCGTGGTCGCCGTCTGGCGCGACGTGCTGGCGCACGGCGAGCTGCTCCCGGACGCGAAGGCGCTGCGGGCGTCGGTGCGACTGCTCGGCGATGGCGCGGGGCTCGTGGTCGAGGGCGGCGACGGGTGGAGCACGGCGCGCGACCTCCTGGCGGCGATCCCGTCGCTCGTGGCCATCTGGTGGATCGCCGGCGGTCCCAGGGGGCGCCGGCGACTGATGGCCGACCGGGGGCCGGGCCAGGAACACGGCGCGTCGTTCACCCAGGTGAATGCCGAAGTCGCCGACATGCTGCGTTCGCACGTGCTGGCCCTGGTGAAGGCGCACGCGCCGGCGCGGGTGATCGATGCGTACGCAGGCGTGGGCGACACCGCGGAGGCCATCGCCCGCCGCGGCGCGTCGGTGGTCGCCATCGAGCTGGATCCTGCGGCGAGCCGCGTGGCCGCCTCGCGGCTTCCGGCGGGGTCGCGGGCGGTGGCCGACTCGGTGGAGCATGCGCTCACCGCCGCGCTCCCGGCGGATCTCGTACTGCTCAACCCGCCGCGAGCGGGCGCGGCGGCCGCGGTGACGCGGGCTCTGGAACAATCCCAGCCCAAGGCCCGTGCGATCATCTACGTGAGTTGCGATCCGGCCACCCTGGCGCGCGACGTGGGGCGGCTGCCGTCGTACCGGGTGGCGTCGGTCGTGGGATTCGACATGTTTCCGCAGACGGCACACGTGGAGACCGTCTGCGAACTGCGTCTCGTGGAGGGAACGGCGGCGTGAAGTATTTCGTGACGGTGAATGGCGAGGAACACGAGGTCGTCCTCGACGGCAGCGGTGTGCACGCCGACGGCGAGTCGGTCCGCGCGCATCTGGCGGACGTCGAGGGAACGCCCATGCGGCTCGTCACCATCGGCGACACCGTGCACCGCGTCCTGGTGCGCCCGGGTGAGCGCCGCGGTCTCTACACCCTCTCCATCGACGGCTATCGGTTCGAGGTGGACGCGCTGGACGAACGCGCGCGGACGATTCGGGAACTGTCGGGGGTGGACGCGGCTGCCACCGGCCCGGCCCCGCTGGTGGCTCCCATGCCGGGGCTCATTGTGCGGATCAACGCCAAGCCTGGCGATTCGGTGCGGGCCGGGCAGGGGCTGGTCGTGATGGAAGCGATGAAGATGGAGAACGAGCTACGGGCCACGGCCGACGGGACGGTGAAGGCGGTGCTGGTATCTGCCGGCATGGCCGTAGAGAAGGGAGCGGTGTTGCTGGAACTCGAATAGCCAACGGGCCCGGCGCCCGGGAGGTTCGCCATGAAGCACTCGATCGGCGGCATGCTTGCACTGCTCGTCACGGCCTCGACGCTCGTCGCGCAGAGCGCGCCGCCGGGCACCGACATCTACCTCGTCCGGCTGCGTGGCGCCGCGGGCGCTGCGATCAGCGATCCGCCGGTGAACCTCACGCACCGGCCGGGCTACGACAATCAGCCGGCGTTCACTCTGGACGGCCGGGCGCTGCTCTACACGGCGATCGGCGACGACGGACAGGCCGACATCTACCGCATCGATCTCCAGTCGCGCGCCAGCACGCGGTTGACGCACACCGTGGAGAGCGAGTACTCGCCCACGCCCATGCCCACCGGCGGTGGGTTCAGCGTGGTGCGCGTGGAGCGCGATTCGGCCCAGCGGCTCTGGGCATTCAACGCCTCGGGGCAGGCGCCCGTGCTCCTGCTGCCCGACATCGCGCCGGTGGGCTACCACGTCTGGTTGAACGACCATTCGCTGGCGCTGTTCGTGCTCGGGTCGCCGAACGCGCTGGAGATCGCCGATACGCAGACCGACACAGCGCGGGTCATCGGGCACGATATCGGCCGGTCGCTGCAACGCGTGCCGGGTGGAACGCGGTTCTCGTATCTCCAGCGCGCCGACTCGGGATGGTACCTGGAGACGGCGGATCCCGCCGCCGCCGACGGGGCACCGGAGCGCGTGGCGCGGATGCCTCGCGGCGCCGACTACGTGGTGTGGGAATCGCCGACGGCGGTGCTCACCGCCGCCGGAACGCTGATCTACCGCCTCGATCGATCGGAAGGCACCGCCGCTCGCTGGACGCCGATCGCCGACTTCAAAGAAGAGGGGCTGCGCCACCTGTCGCGGGTGGCGCTGAGCCCGGACGGCAGTTGGCTGGCGGTGGTGGCCGAGCCGGGCACGCCGTAGCACAGCGACCGGGCGACCGCAGCCGCGATTCGAGGGGACCGGGGAGCCGGGCGGTCGCTGAGGCGAGCGTCAGCTGCCCGGCTGCGGCGGCTCCGCGCCTTCGGCGGGCTTCTCGTCCGCCGCGGTCGTCGTCGTCGCCGCCGCATGTGCCGCGCTCTGGTCCGTGGGACGCTCCGCATGGTGCTTGATCTGCTTCCCCTCGGCCAGGAACACCGCGTCTTCCCCGATGTTCGTCGCGAGGTCGGCCACGCGTTCGAGGTTGCGGCTCACCAGCAGGAGCTCGAGCGACGCGTTGATGGTATGCGGGTCCGCCATCATGTGCGTGAGCAGGATGCGGAACATCGAGTCATGCAGCGAGTCGACCGCGTCATCGGCCTGGCAGACGGCCCTGCCCAGGGCGCCATCGCTGCGCACGAAGGCGGTGAGCGCATCGCCGAGCATGCGGCGCGCGCGGCGCGCCATGTCGGCGATCTCGGGGTCGGGCGTGATGCGCGTGCGCATGGCCGCCAGGCGCAGCGTGCTCTGCGCGATGTTGACCGCATGGTCACCCACGCGTTCGAGGTCGCTCGAGATCTTGATGGTGCTCACGAGAAAGCGCAGATCGCGGGCCATCGGCTGCTGGAGCGCGAGCAGCGCCACGGCGCGGTCCTCGATCTCCAGTTCCATCGCGTCGAGCTCCCGGTCGCCGGTGAGCACGGCTTCCGCGGCCGTCGGGTCACGCGAGAGCAGCCCATCCACGGCGAGGTCGATGAGCGACGTGGCGCGGTCGGACATGTCCAGCAGCCGCTGGGTCAGCTCCGCGAGCTGCTCGTGAAAGTGGCGATACTTGCCCGACGTATCGACTGGACTCATCCGAACCTCCCCGTGATGTACGCTTCGGTGCGCTCGTCCGAGGGCGCCGTGAAAATGGTCTGCGTCGGGGCGGCTTCGATGAGTTCGCCCAGAAAGAAGAACGCCGTGTGGTCGGAGGCCCGCGCCGCCTGCTGGAGGTTGTGCGTGACGATGACCACGGTGAGCGATCCTCGAAGCTCGAACAGTAACTCCTCGATCTTCTGTGTGGAGAGGGGATCGAGCGCGCTGGCCGGCTCATCGAGGAGGAGCACCTCCGGGTCGTTGGCCAGGGCGCGGGCGATGCACAGCCGCTGCTGCTGTCCCCCGGAGAGTCCGAGCGCACTCTGCCGGAGCCGGTCCTTCACCTCGTCCCAGAGCGCGGCGCGCTGCAACGACGTCTCGACGATCTCGTCCAGTCGCGCCGTGTCCCGGATACCGTTGATCCGCGGCCCGTACGCGACGTTGCCATAGATCGACCGCGGGAAGGGGTTCCACCGCTGGAACACCATCCCGATGCGGCGGCGGAGCGAGACCACGTCCACCCCTGGGGCATGGATGTCGGCGCCGTCGAGCCGGAGAAAGCCCTCGTGCCGGGTGCCGGGAATGATCTCCTGCAGCCGGTTGATGGATCGGAGAAAGGTGGACTTGCCGCACCCCGACGGCCCGATGAGCGCCGTGATCTGACCCGGAGGCAGGGTGAGCGAGATGTGCTTGAGCGCCTGCGTCTCCCCGTACCAGAAGGAGAAGTCCTCGGCCTGGATCTGGCCGTTCATCCGAACCGTCCGGTCACGTAGGCTTCGGTGCGCGGATCGGCGGGGTTCGTGAACAGCCGCCCCGTGGGTGCCACCTCCACCAACTCGCCGGTGAGCATGAACGCCGTGCGGTCGGACACGCGGGCCGCCTGCTGCATGTTGTGGGTCACGATGACGACGGTGAACTGCTTGCGCAGGTCGTAAACGAGTTCCTCCACCTTCTGCGTGCTCAATGGATCGAGCGACGCCGTTGGTTCGTCGAGCAGCAGCACGCTCGGTGACGTGGCCAGCGCGCGCGCAATGCACAGCCGCTGCTGCTGGCCGCCCGAGAGCGCGATGGCACCGGTGTCGAGCCGGTCCTTGACCTCGTCCCAGAGTCCGGCGTCGCGGAGCGCCTGCTCCACCATGTCGTTCACTTCGGCGCGGGGCGGGCGCCGGCTGCGGCGCAGCGCTCGCAGTCCGGCCGAGACATTATCGCGGATGCTGAGCGTCGGGAAGGGCGTGGGCCGTTGAAAGACCATGCCGATGTGCCGGCGTACTGCGATCGGGTTCACCTCGGGCGCGTACAGGTCCTGGCCGTGAAAGTCGATGCGCCCGGTCACGCGTCCGCCGGGCACGGTCTCGTGCATGCGGTTGAAACAGCGGAGCAGCGTGGACTTGCCGCACCCCGACGGGCCGATGATGGCGGTGACCTCGCGCTCGCGGAATTCGATGGACACGTCGCGCACCGCGTGGAGCGCGCCGAAATACGCGTTCAGCCCGTTGGCGCTCAGCAGTACACGACCCGGCTGGGCCTGCGCCCCCGCGCTCTGGTCGGCAGGGCGGATCGCAGCGGCCGGACGGGGCACGGCGCTGCCGGCCGCGGATGCGCTCGGCGAAGCGCCGGGCATCGAGGTGGGGGCAGGCGTCGGTGCCGTCATCTAGTCGACCGCCTTGCCGAACCTGGGACGTGCCGCGTAGCGCGCGGCGATGCTGATCAGCAGCACCAGCCCGATGAGCACGAGCGCCGCGGCCCACGCCATCCGATGCCACGCATCGTATGGGCTGATGGCGTAGAAGTAGAGGTTCAGGGGAAGCGCCGCGATCGGCTTCGCGGGATCGAGCGACCAGAAATTGTTGCCGAGCGCGGTGAACAGCAGCGGCGCCGTCTCGCCGGCTACGCGAGACAGCGCGACGAGGGCTCCGGTCACGATGCCGGGCAGCGCCGTACGGGCCACGATGAACAGCGATGTCCGCCAGTTGGTGTAGCCCAGGGCGAGCGCCGCCTCGCGCAGCGAATTGGGGACGGTCTTGATCATCTCCTCGGTGGTGCGGGCGGCGAGCGGAATCATCATCGTGCCCAGGGCCACACCCCCGGCCAGGGCGGAGAAGTGGCCAGCCGGCCGCACCATGACCTGCCAGGCGAAGATGCCGGTGACGATCGACGGCACGCCGTTGAGGACATCGGAGAGGAACCGCACCAGATTCGCGAGGCGCGCCGAGCGCCGTTCGGCCAGGTAGATCCCGGCGCCGATGCCGACCGGAAGCCCCACCGCGGAGGCGATCCCGAGCAGCATGAGCGTGCCGGCGATGGCGTTCGACATCCCCCCGCCCGGCGTGTCCGGTGGACTCGTCGGCTGGGTGAAGAACGCCCAGTTCACCGACGACGCGCCCTGCTTGAAGAGATTCCAGAGTATGAGCACGAGCGGCAGCAACACCACCGCCGCCGCCCCCCACATCAGGGCGAGCATCGCCACGTTGGCCAGCTTGCGACGGATCATCGGACCCGCGCCCCCACCCGATTCACGAGCCAGCGCGCGATGATGTTGACGATCAGCGTGATGCCCATCAGCGAGGCGCCGATCGCCATCAGGGCCGAGAGATGGGCGTCACTGCTGGCCTCGCTGAACTCGTTGGCGATGATGGACGCCATCGTGTAGCCAGACGAGAAGAGCGATGCGGAAATCTTCGGCGCGTTGCCGATCACCATCGTCACGGCCATCGTCTCGCCGAGCGCGCGGCCCAGGCCGAGCACGATGCCGCCCACGATGCCCGATCGGGCGCCCGGAATGACGGCGTCGCGAATCATCTCCCAGCGTGTGGCGCCGAGGGCCAAGGCGGCTTCGCGCTGCGAGCGCGGCACGGCGAGGAGCACCTCGCGTGTGACCGCGGAGATGTACGGCACGATCATGATGGCCAGGATCACGCCGGCGGTGAGCATCCCCGGACCGTACGAGACGCCCTCGAAGATCGGGAGATTGCCCAGGTGGAGCGTGTCCTGGATGAACGGCGCCACCGTGCTGCGCATCAACGGTTCGAGTGTGAAGATGCCCCACAGCCCGTACACCACGCTCGGGATCGCGGCCAGCAGGTCGACCAGGAAGCCCACCGGCTGGGAGAGCCAGCGCGGCGCGAGTTCGGACAGGAAGACCGCCGTGCCGATGGCCAGCGGCGTGGCAATGACGAGGGCGATGGCGGAGGAGACCAGCGTGCCGAAAATCGCCGGGGCGGCCCCGAACTCGCCGGTCACCGGGTTCCATTCGCTTGATGTGAAGAAGGACCATCCGGCCTTCTGGAACGCCGGCCACCCCGCTTTGAATATCTCGAACGCGATGAAGCCGAGCAGGATGGGAACGAGGAGGGCGGCGGCCGTGGTCAGCCATCGATAGATCCTATCGCCCAGCGCGGCGCCTTCCATGCGTGGGCCCGCGGGGGCCAGCCCGCCCGTCACTTGTACGCCGGTGGCGTCTTCCAAAGGCAAAGCCTCCACGTTCATCGGGGGACCGAAGGTCCCAAGTGAACGTGAAGGCTCGCTCAGAGTCGCAACGAGATGCGGACTGCTTTGTAACGGCCGTGTAACGGCCGGTGCGCTACCCGGTCAGTAGGTGACTTCCTTCAACCGCTTGAGCACCATGGCCTTCATGTTGTTGGGCAGGGTGGCGTACTGGAGCGACGCGGCCTCCGAATCGCCGTTGTTCATGGCCCAGTCGATGAAGTCTACGAGCTTCTTGCCCTTGGCGGCGTTCGCCTGGTGCCGGTACATCAGAATCCAGGTGAACGACGAGATGGGATAGGACGCCGCGCCCGGCGAATTCACGATCGAGACGCGGAAGTCGGAGTTGGCAGGCAGCTTGGCGGCCGTGCCCGCGGCGGCCGCGGTGGCGCCTTCGAGCGACGGCGCAACATACTTGCCGTCCTTGTTCTGCAGCACGCAGTAGGTCATGTGGTTCGTGAGGACGTACGCCAACTCGACGTAGCCGATGGCGCCTTCGATCTGACGGACCTGGCCCGCCACACCTTCGTTGCCCTTGGCGCCGAGGCCCACGGGCCACGAGATCGCCGTGCTCTTGCCCGGGCCGTTGGCCCAGCCGGAGCTCACGTTCGACAGGTAGTCCGTGACGATGTAGGTCGTGCCGCTGCCGTCGGACCGGTGCACCACCACGATGCCCTTGTCGGGCAGGGCGACACCCGGGTTCAGTGCCTTGATGCGCGCGTCATTCCACTTGGTGACCTTGCCGAGATAGATGTCGGCGAGGAGCGGGCCCGTCATCTTCAGGTGCTGCTTGACGCTCGGCAGGTTGTACGAGATCGCCACGGCCCCGATCACGGTCGGGATGTGGAGGATCGGGCCTCCCTTGGCCTGCGCCATCTGTGCGTCCGTCATCGGGCCGTCGGTGGCGCCGAAGTCAACCGTCATTTCGGAGATCTGGCGAATGCCGGCGCCCGAGCCCACGGACTGATAGTTGATCCGGACGCCGGTTTTCTTGGCGTACGCATCCGCCCACTTGTTGTAGATCGGTGCGGCGAAGCTCGACCCCGCACCGGTCAGGTCCTGGGCCGCGGCCGGGGCGCCGATGGCGGCCAGGGCGGCAACTGCCAGAAGGAAACGCTTCATGATTCGTTGGTCCTCGAAAGGCGAGAGGTAGGGCTAGAAGCCCATGATGAAGTGGAAGTAGAACGCCTTCATGTCCGACGTGTTGCCGCTGTGGCCTTCGATGTCCTGGTAGTCGGCGTACACCGTGACCTTGCTGCTGATGTCATACCCGACGCCGCCGATGAGGTACCGCTGATAGGCGCTCACGTTGGTATTCGGCTTGTACTGATCGGCCCGCAGGACGACGGACCAGGGATTGCTCTTGGTGTTGTTGACGAACGCCAGCGGACGGAAGATCGTGAACGCCGAGTACACGGCTCCGGTGGTCGTGGTGACGTTGGCGCTGAGCGGGGTGTCGGCGCCGTTCGTCCGGCTGTCGTACTCGCCGACGATCGTCAGGCGCGGGTCCTTCACACCGGCGTGGATGCCCCACAGGTCGTGCTGCAGGCCGGGCGCCGTCGCGTCGAAGGCGCTGGCCGTGTAGCCCTTCTGATAGTACGGGCTGATCTGCAGGCCCTTGAAGTAGCCGGCGCCGTTGTTGGCCGCCAGCGGGGTCCAGCTGAAGCGGACGTTGACGTTCTTGAACCGGTCGGTCTCGGTGGAGCCGTAGCCGTTGCCGTTGAACACGCCGCCGTAGATCTGGCCCTGCTTGCCTGGCAGGTTGTAGATCGCGACCGCCCCGAGATCCGACGACGGGACGAAGCCCAGATAGTCGATCGGGGTGTTGGTGATGCCGCGCTGCCAGAAGCTCTCCATCATGTCGATCTCGGGCGTCTGCTCGAGCCCGAATCTGAAGCTGAGGGACGCGGGATTCTGGCCCTGATCCTTCCACGCCGCCCATTCCATGAAGGCGTACTTGATGCGCGCTTGCCATCCATTGTATCCGGAGGCGGGGTTGTTGAGCACATCGGTGGTGACGCGCACGGTCACGTTGTCGCCGGCCGGCATCACGAAGTTGAGGTATGCACGCGTGAGGTCGAACTTGTTCATGGCGCGCTGTGCCTTGGTGCCGCCGTTCTGCCAATCCGCGTATACGACGCCCGAGAACTTGA
This sequence comes from uncultured Gemmatimonadaceae bacterium, assembly GCA_963781765.1. Lineage (GTDB taxonomy): Bacteria > Gemmatimonadota > Gemmatimonadetes > Gemmatimonadales > Gemmatimonadaceae > JAGWRI01. The sequence continues at coordinate 635,373 of CAWAHC010000015.1, read as the reverse complement.
GGGGGATCGTGACGGTGGTTTGCGCCGCGACACCCGTCGCGCCGAGGGCGACGAAGGCAGCAGCAACGGCCAGACGAGGGAGAGTTCGCATGGGTACTCGCAATAGGGATGGAATCGTGGTGTTGACGTGTCGGAACGGCGGGTCCGTCCGATGCACCCAAGGCTAGATCGGACCTGTCACGATGCCCGTCTGGCTTCGTAACGGGCGGGTAAAGGCGCCTACGCCATGCGTTCACGCGCCGAGATGTCGCCGCGTCATTGACGGCCACCGTCCCGCGGGCTACGCTGGCGCCGGCGCGAGCGGCGCTTCCCTCGTCCGAACCACCGCAACCCCGTACGGAGGCTCCAGATGGGTGTGTTTACCGAACTCGGGCAGTTGAACCGTCAGCAGCGCAGCGCCTTCATCGCCAGCTTCCTCGGCTGGACGCTCGACGCGTTCGATTTCTTCCTGATGGTGTTCATGCTGCGCGCGATCGCGCAGGAGTTCGGCACCGACGTCAAGACGGTGACGATCGCGATCACGCTCACGCTGGCCATGCGCCCGTTGGGCGCGCTGGTGTTCGGCCTGCTCGCCGACCGGTTCGGACGCCGGCCCATCTTGATGATCGACATTGTGTTGTTCTCGGTGCTCGAACTGGCATCGGCGTTCGCCCCGTCGTTGGTGGTGCTGATGATCCTGCGGGCCGCGTTCGGATTCGCCATGGGCGGTGAGTGGGGCATCGGCGCGTCGCTTGCCATGGAATCGATTCCGCCGAAGGCGCGCGGGCTCGTCTCGGGCATCCTGCAGGAGGGGTATGCCTTCGGGTATCTGCTGGCGGCCGTGGTGTACGGCGCGCTGTTCCAGACCATCGGCTGGCGTGGCATGTTCGCGGTGGGCGTCATTCCGGCGCTGCTCGTCCTCTATATCCGGCGCAACGTCGAGGAGTCGCCGGTTTGGGAGAAGGCGCGGGCCAAGCCGCAGGGGGGACTCCTGCGTTCGATCCGCACCAACTGGAAGCTGTTCCTGTACGTGGTGGTGCTGATGACGGCGTTCAATTTCTTCAGCCACGGTACCCAGGATCTGTACCCGACCTTCCTGCAGAGTCAGCACCACCTCGATCCCACCCGGGTCAGCCTCATCACGATCATCATGCAGGTGGGCGCGATCACGGGCGGCATCTTCTTCGGCACCCTCTCGGAGCGGATCGGGCGCCGGTCGGCCATCGTCCTGGCCGCGCTGTTTGGCCTGATCATGATCCCCCTCTGGAGCATGGCGACCGGAGTCGTGGTGCTGGCGATCGGCGCCTTCTGCATGCAGGTGGCGGTGCAGGGGGCCTGGGGGGTCATCCCCGTGCACCTGAACGAGTTGTCGCCGAACGAAGTGCGGGGGACGTTCCCGGGGTTCGCCTACCAGCTGGGCAACTTCCTGGCTTCCGCCAACGCCACCATCCAGGCCGGGATCGCCGAACGTCGGGGTGGCAACTACGGCGAGGCGCTGGCAATCGTGGCGGCGGTGATGGCCATCGTGATTGCGTTCCTGACCGCGGTGGGGCCGGAGGCGCGCGGCGTGGTCTTCGAGACGCCCGTTTCGGACGTAGCGAGCGAGTGATAGGCGCGTTGACACGCGCTAAGTGCTTGCGTAGCTTAGGGGTCTGTATAAAACGCCCTTAGGGCGGCCGAGACCCGGGTTGCAACCCGCACCGGTGAGGCGCAGCACCCACATCGTTCGTCAGGGTTTCAATGAAGACGTTCAGCGCCACCCCCAGCGACATCGAGCAGCGGTGGTTCATCGTGGACGCGGAGGGCATGGTACTCGGCCGTCTCGCGTCCGAGATCGCGAAGGTGATTCGCGGTAAGCACAAGCCGATCTTCACGCCGCACATGGACACCGGTGACAACGTGATTGTCATCAACGCGGCCAAGGTGAAGGTCACGGGCCGCAAGGCCGAGCAGAAGCGCTACTTCACGCATACCGGCTACATGGGACACGAGCGGCTCACGCCGTTCGCGACGATGCTGGCCAAGCATCCGGAACGGGTGATCGAGAAGGCGGTCCACGGCATGCTGCCGAAGACCACGCTGGGCCGTCAGGTGTTGCGCGGGAAACTGCGCGTCTACGCCGGCTCCGAACATCCGCACGCGGCGCAGCAGCCGACGCCGCTTCCCATCAAGAAGAGCGAGACGAAGTAATGGCCGACACGACGACGATTCACGCGATCGGCCGCCGCAAGGAAGCGGTGTGCCGCGTCTACCTCAAGCCCGGTTCGGGCAAGTGGGACGTCAACGGGCGGACGCTCGGTGACTACTTCCCGCGGCCGACGCTCGTGTCGGCCATTCAGCAGCCGTTCACGGCGACCGATACGCTCGGCCGCTTCGACGTCAAGGCGAAGTGCGAAGGCGGCGGCCAGAACGGCCAGGCCGGCGCGCTCCGGCTCGCCGTGGCGCGTGCCCTCGTCAAGCTCGACGAAGAGCACCGGCGCAAACTTCGCGACCTCGGGCTTCTGACGCGTGACGCTCGCGCGGTGGAGCGCAAGAAGCCGGGCCGTCCGAAGGCACGCAAGCGGTTCCAGTTCAGCAAGCGCTAGCCGAGCGGCCGATTTCGACCCGGGAGCGATGGGCTCCCGGAGTCGGAATCCCGCCACGGTTGGCGAGCAGTTCATCTCACACGCTTCTCGAGCCCCCGCGGGTGCCGGCACGCCGGTTCGCGGCGGGCGCTGACGGAAGCGGACGATCAAACCACTTTGAGGGACGTCACACATCATGCCCGATTCGCAGCTCACGCTCGAGCAGTTGCTCGCCGCCGGTGTCCATTTCGGACACCAGACCCGCCGTTGGAATCCCAAGATGCGCCGCTTCATCTTCGCGGAGCGCAACGGGATCCACATCATCGACCTCCAGCAGACGCTGCGCCAGCTCGAGTTGGCGCAGAAGCTGGCGCGCGAAGTCATCCTGCGCGGCGAGACCGTGCTGTTCGTCTGCACCAAGACCCAGCTGGCGGGACTGGTCAAGCAGGCCGCCGAGAACTGCGGCGCCCAGTACATCACCGAGCGGTGGTTGGGCGGCCTGCTCACCAACTTCCAGACCGTCAAGAAGCAGCTGCGGCGGATGAAGGAACTCGAAACCGGATCGGAATCGGGCGGCGAGTTCGAGAACTACACCAAGAAAGAACAGCTGATGATGTCGCGTGAACGCGATAAGCTGACCAAATACCTTGGCGGCATCCGCGGCATGACGCGGCTGCCGGGCCTGATGTTCGTGGTGGACTCCAAGAAGGAGCGCATCGCGGTGGCGGAGGGCAACAAGCTCAACATTCCGATCATCGCCGTCGTCGATACGAACGCCGATCCCGATCTGATCACCGTGCCGATTGCCGGCAACGACGATGCGATCCGGTCGGTGGAACTGATTGCCAACGCGATTGGGGCGACGATCTCCGAGGCGCGCCGCGAGGCGCCGGCCAGGGAGGAGGTCGAGGAAGGCGAGAGCTACACGTACAGCTCCGACCGTGGAGCCGAGCCGGCCGATGGCGACGCCGAGCGCAAGCGCCGCCGCCGTCCGCGCCGCCGCCGCGCCAAGCCCGAAGCCATCGCAGCGCGGCTCCGGACCACCGGGGAAGGTGGGGAAGCAGGAGAGGCCGAAGCGCCCGCCGAGGGTGGGGAAGCAGCAAAGGTCGAAGCGACCACCCAGGGTGGCGACGCGACGCCTTCCGAATAGCTCCGGATCGGCGGCCCGTGGGGCCGCCCGGTCGCGGCGCCTGCCGCTGTAAATTCGACAGACGCCGCCGGCTTGCGCTGGCGGCGTTTCCACGACTCAGACCGTTAGGACGGAACACGATATGGCTACGTTCAGTGCAAAGGACGTCCAGACGCTGCGCCAGCGGACCGGCGCCGGCATGATGGACTGCAAGAAGGCCCTCGACGAGACGGGCGGAAACATCGACCAGGCAGTGGAGAACCTTCGGAAGCGCGGCGCCGCCAAAGCCGAGAAGCGCGCCGGACGCACGACGAGCGAGGGCATCATCGGCCACTACGTGCACCACAACGGGCGCGTGGCCGTGCTTGTCGAGCTCAACTGCGAGACCGACTTCGTGGCGCGGACCGACGACTTCAAGGAGTTGGCGCGCTTCGTCGCCGAGCACATCGCCGCCAGCGCGCCGGTGGCCGTGGACAAGGACGGCATCGATCCGGAGCAGGTCGCGTCGGAGCGCCGCATTGCCGAGGAGCAGACGCGCGCCGCGGGCAAGCCCGAAGCCATGCTCCAGAAGATCGTCGACGGAAAGATGGAGGCCTTCTTCAAGGATGTGACCCTGCTCGGTCAGCCGTGGGTGCGCGAGCCCAAGAAGACCATCGGTGACCTGGTCAAGGAGGTCTCCGGCAAGACGGGCGAGAACATCCAGGTGAAGCGCTTCGTGCGGTTCCAACTCGGCGAGGAATGAGCGCCATGGCCGACCTCCGCTATCCACGCGTACTCATCAAGCTCTCCGGCGAAGCGCTGGCCGGGAAGGTGGGGTTCGGCTTCGATTTCGAAACGATCGACCGGCTGGCCGATGAAATCGTGGCGGTCATCCGGATGGGCGCCACCGTGGGTATGGTCATCGGCGGCGGCAACATCGTGCGCGGCACGATCCTGTCGAAGCTGGGACTCGACCGCGTCACCGCCGACTACATGGGCATGCTGGGCACGGTGATCAACGCCCTCGCCGTGCAGGACGTGCTCGAACGGAAGGAAATCGATACCCGCGTCATGACGGCGATCCGGATGGAGGAGTTGGCCGAGCCGTACATCCGCCGTCGCGCGCTGCGCCATTTCGAAAAAGGGCGCAGCGTGATCTTTGCCGCGGGCACGGGCAACCCGTATTTTTCGACGGACACCGCCGCCGTCTTGCGCGCCATCCAGATCAAGGCCGATCTGATCATCAAGGCGACGAGTGTGGATGGCGTGTATTCCGCCGATCCGCGGCGGGATCCGAACGCCAAGCTGTACGAACAGATCAGCTACCGCGACGTCATGATCGAGGAGCTGAAGGTGATGGATCAGACGGCAGTGACCCTCTGCAAGGAGAACGACCTGCCGTTGATCGTTCTCAACATTCATCGACCGGGCGCGATCGCGCGCGCGGTGCGCGGAGAGCGCGAGGGGACACTCGTTCAATGAGCACAATCCAGGACATCCTCAAGGAATGCCGGAGCGCCATGGACAAGGCGCTGGACAACGCCAAACGGGAGTTCTCCAACATTCGCTCCGGGAAGGCGTCGCCGAACATGCTCGACTCGGTGCGCGTGGAGATGTACGGCACCCCGATGGCCATGAATCAGGTGGCGACCGTCGCCTCGCCGGAACCGCGTCTGCTCATCGTCACGCCGTTCGACAAGAACCAGAGCAAGGTGCTGGAGAAGGCGATTCGCGACGCCGGCCTCGGCCTCGAGCCATCCAACCAGGGCACCTTCATCCGCGTGCCGCTGCCGCAGATGAACGAGGAGCGACGCCGCGAACTGGCGAAGGTGGTGCACAAGCTGGCCGAGGAAGGAAGGATCGGCATCCGCCATGCGCGCACGCACGCCCGCGAAGGGTTCAAGAAGCTGCAGGGCGTTTCGGAAGACGATGTGAAGCACGCCGAGAAGGACGTCCAGAAACTCCACGACGACTACATCCACACCGTCGACGAGCTGATCAAGGCGAAGGAAGCCGAGATCATGGAAGTCTGAGCGGGAGTCGCGCGGTGCCCGACGCAACATCCGCGGACCTGCTCGGTCAAATCCGCCTGCACGGGCGGATTCCGCGGCACGTGGCCATCATCATGGACGGCAACGGTCGGTGGGCCAGGGGGCGGGTCATGCCGCGTACGTACGGGCACCGGGCCGGCATGCAGTCGGTGCGCGACGTTGTCGAGGGTGCCATCGAAGTGGGGGTCGAGTGCCTGTCGCTGTTCGCGTTCTCCAAGGAGAACTGGCACCGGCCGAAGCTCGAAGTCTCGGCGCTGATGTCGCTGCTCGAGGAGTATATCCAGCGCGAGGCCGACGCCCTGAACACCAACGGCGTGCGCGTCCGCGTGCTGGGTGAGATCGAACGCCTCACCCCGCCGGCCGCGGCGGCCGTCTCGCGAGTCACGACGCAGACGGCGCAGAACACGCGGCTCGATCTCAACCTGTTCATCTCGTACGGCTCGCGGGCCGAGTTGGTTCGGGCGGCCCGGTCGCTGGCCGAGGACGTCGCCGCCGGCCGCCTCGCGCCGGCGGAGATCGACGAGGCGGCGTTCGAGTCGCGCCTCTATACCGCGACGATGCCCGATCCCGATCTCCTCATCCGCACGTCCGGCGAGCTGCGGGTCTCCAACTTCATGCTCTGGCAACTGGCATACACCGAACTCTACGTCTCACCCTTGCTCTGGCCGGACTTCCGCCGCGCCCAGTTCTACGAAGCTATTCTCGCCTTCCAGAACCGCGACCGCCGGTTCGGTCGAGTGACGGTCTGATGACGGAACTGATGCGCCGCGTACTCTTCGCCGTCGTCGCCGCACCCATCGTGTTGGTGATTCTGGCCCTCGGCGGCGCCCCCCTGGCAGCGCTGCTCGCGGTGGCCTCCGCCGTCGGTGCCTGGGAGTTCTTCCGCCTGGCGCGTGGTGCGGGCAACCAGCCGCTGGACGACATCGGGATCGGGCTGGCGGGGCTCACCCCCCTCGCCGTCCACGCCCGGTACCTCGGCCTCTATGCCGTGCGACCGGTAGACGTGCTGGTGATCGTCCTGATCGTGTGCGCGCTCACGCTCTGGTTGCGCGGCTCGCAGGGACAGCCCATCGCGTCGCTGGGCGTCACCTTCCTGGGGGTGCTGTACACGGGGTGCACGCTCTCGTTCGCCTACATGTTGCGGTACCACGAATACGCGCTGGGTGGACGGCAGCTCACCCTCGGCGGCGTGCACCTGTCCATCTCCGCTGGTGGCGCGCTGGTCGGCCTGCCGGTGATCCTCACCTGGCTCACGGACATCGGCGCCTACGCCTTCGGTCGCATGTTCGGGCGACGGAAGCTCATGCCGGCCATCAGTCCGGGCAAGACGGTGGCCGGAGCGGTGGGCGGCGTCGCAGCGAGCGTGGTCGGGACCTATCTCTACGTGCACTTCGCGCTGCGCCCCGTGGCGCAGCTCGGGTTGACGCCGCTGGGGATCTTGGTCTTCGGGTTTGCGATCAGTGCGGCCGCCCAGGTCGGCGACCTCTTCGAGTCGATGCTCAAGCGAGAAGCCGGCGTCAAGGACAGTTCGCAACTGATTCCCGGACACGGCGGCGTGCTCGACCGGCTGGACAGTCTGTTCTTCGTGCTGCCGCTGGCCTATCTCCTGCTCGGCCTGTTGCTCGTTCCCGCCCCCGCATGACGCATCGTGGGGTGGGGGTGGCCATTCTCGGTTCCACCGGTTCCATCGGCACGACGGCCCTCCGCGTGCTGGCCCGGCATCGGGACCGGTTCCGACTGGCGGCACTGACCGCCCACTCCAACGCGACGCTCCTTGCCGAGCAAGCGGCCGGCGGGGCACCCGCCTTCGTCGGGCTGGTGCAGAACGGGGCCGGCGGGGAGCGGGACTGGTGTCGGGGGCCCGAATGCCTCACGCAGGCCGCCGTGCGCGACGACGTGGACATCGTCCTGAACGCCGTCGTCGGGTCGGTAGGGCTCGACGCCACCCTGGCGGCGCTCGAGCGCGGCAAACGCGTGGCGCTGGCCAACAAGGAGACGCTGGTGATGGGCGGGCATCTCGTGGCCGAGGCCGAGCGCCGCGGGGGCGGCGAGGTCGTGCCCGTGGACAGCGAACACAGCGCCGTGCTGCAGTGCATAGCGGGACGTCCGGGCGTGGAAGTGCGGCGGATCATCCTCACGGCGTCCGGAGGGCCGTTCCGCGAATGGTCACGTGAGCGGCTGCAGTCGGCCACGCTGGCCGATGCCCTCCAGCATCCGACCTGGCGCATGGGGCGGAAAATCACCGTGGACAGCGCCACGCTCGCGAACAAGGCGCTCGAGGTGATCGAGGCCCACTACCTGTTCGGGCTTCCGTACGACCGGATCGAGGTGGTGGTGCACCCGCAGAGCATCGTCCATTCGCTGGTCGAGTTCGTGGATGGCAGCGTGCTGGCCCAGATGGGGGTGCCGAGCATGGAGCTGCCGATCCTGTACGCGCTCACGCACCCCGACCGGATGCCGGACGCCGGGGTGCCCGCGTTCGACCCCGTCCGCGCGTCGCCGCTCACGTTCGAGCCCGTGCGGCTGGACGACTTTCCGGCATTGCGGTTGGGGATGGAGGCGGGGCGCGCGGGCGGCGCCGCGCCGGCAATCTTCAATGCCGCGAACGAGCAGGCCGTCGCCATATTTCTGGAAGGGCGGATCGGGTTCACCGACATTGCGGTGGGCGTTGCCGATGCGCTCGAGACGTTGGGCGGGATGCCCGGCGATACCCGCGCGGCGCTCGAAGCGGCGGATGCCGCGGCGCGCCACCAAGTGAGAGACCGATTCGGATGCTAGCGCTTCTCGCACCTGTGCTCGTGTTCGGACTCGTGATCTTCGTGCACGAGTTCGGGCACTTCCTGGCCGCCAAGGCGATGGGTGTGTACGCCCCGCGGTTCTCCATCGGCTTCGGCCCCGCGCTCTGGCGGAAACGGCGCGGCGAGACTGAATACGTGCTGGCGTTGCTTCCGCTCGGCGGGTACGTGCGCATGGCGTCGCGCCACGACGAGACTTCGGCGTTCCTGGAAGGGGGGAGCGAGGAGCAGGGCGGGTTGAAGGAGGGGGACCCGGGCTACGATCCGGAGGCCATGGTGCCCTTCGGGCCGCGGCCGGTGCCGGAACACCGGTGGTTCGAGTCGAAGTCGCTGCCCGCCCGGCTGCTGATCCTGTTCGCCGGCGTCACCATGAACGCCCTCCTGGCGCTGGTGGTGGCCATTGGCCTCGCATTCCATTTCGGGCGCATCGTGCTGCCTACCCGCGTGGTCGGGGCCGTGCACGTGCCGCCGGGTGGCGCAGCGCTGGCCGCCCTGCAACCCGGCGACACGATCTTCCGTGTGAACGGCGACAGCGTCGGCGACTGGTCGGACATCCTGAACAAGGTCGCGCTCAGCCGAGCCGACGTGACATTCGGCACGCAGCACGGGGACGTGGTCGTTCCGCTGAACGACTCGCTGACCCCGCTGGCGGTGGCGCGCGCGGTGGATTACTGGGTGCCGCCGGTGGTGGACTCGGTCCTTCCCGAGGGTGCTGCCGCCGCGGCCGGGCTACAGAAGGGCGATAGCATCGCGGCCATCGATGGGGTGGCCATGCCCGGGTTCGCCGACCTGGTGGACCGCGTGAGCGCGGCCGCCGGGTCCACGCTGGTGTTCACGATCTGGCGCCAGGGAAAGCCCCTGGACCTTCGGGTGACGCCGCGGCCGACGCCGGTGACCGATCCGGTGACCAACGCCGTGGATACGCTGGGGCGCATCGGCGTGGCGCAGCGGCAGGACGTGCGCCGGATTCCGCTTGGGTTTGCGCAGGCCGTGGCGAACGGGGCCGGCGCGACGTGGGTCATGGGCGGGGCGGTCATCGGCACCGTGCATGACCTGATCACCCGCAAGGTCTCGGTGAAGGAGTTGGGTGGGCCCATCGCCATCACCCGGGCGTCGGTCCAGGCGGCCCGCAACGGAATCGAGACCCTGTTCTATCTCATTGCCCTGCTGAGCATCAACGTGGCCGTACTGAACCTCCTGCCGATCCCGATTCTCGACGGCGGGCAGATCGTGGTCAACGTGATCGAGACCGCGAAGGGGAGCCCCTTCAGCGCCCGCACGCGGGAGAACATCCTGCGGGTCGGCCTGGTGGTGATCGGCCTCTTGTTCGCGCTCGTGATGTTCAACGACACGAAGGCCTGGTTGGGGCACTTCTTCTCGTAGGGCGGCGGCGCGGCGGGAGGCTGGCTCATCAGTTCGCCCCCTCCCTTTACACCGAATACCTACTCCGTTAACTTCATCTGCTGCAACTGATTCGGACTAATCAACATACCGCCATTGGGGCGGGGATCATCACGTCATGTCATTTCAGAAGTCACCCGAGATCGCGAAGTACAAGGCCCACGAGACCGATACCGGCTCGACGAAGCTCCAGGTTGCCGTGCTCACCGAGCGCATCAACTACCTGACCGAGCACTTCCGCGCGCACAAGAAGGACCATCACAGCCGGCGCGGCCTGCTGAAGATGGTCGGCCAGCGGAAGCGCCTCATGAGCTATCTGCGGCGCACCGATGTCGAGAGCTATCGCCAGCTCGTGCAGGACCTCGGCTTGCGGTACTAGGGTGAACGTGATGAGCACGCGCGCGGGGAGCCACACAGTGGCCCGCGCGCTTTTTGCATTCCACGAGGCTACAACGCAATGATGCAACGCATCGAGAAGACCTTCGCCGGTCGGAAGCTCGTCATCGAGACGGGCCGGATGGCGAAGCAGGCGGCCGGCTCGGCCGTCGTGCAGTTCGGCGACACAATGGTGATCGCGGCCTGCACCGTGAGTGACAAGGAATCGACGCTCCCATTCTTCCCCCTGCTCGTCGAGTATCGCGAGAAGACCTACGCCGCCGGCAAAATTCCGGGCGGGTTCATCAAGCGCGAAGGACGCCCGCACGATAATGAGATCCTCTCGGCGCGCGTCATCGATCGCTCGATCCGGCCGCTCTTCCCGGAAGGCTTCAAGAACGAAGTGCAGGTCTTCATCTACGTCGTCTCCGCGGATCAGGAGAACGACGCCGACGTGCTGGCGCTGGTCGCCGCCTCCTTCGCCATCAACGCCTCGCGCATCCCGTTCATGGGACCGATCGCCGGTGTCCGCGTGGGCCGCGTGCAGGACAACTGGGTGCTGAACCCCACCTTCCAGCAGCTTGAGTACAGCGACATGGACCTGGTGGTCGCCGGCTCCGACGACTCGATCATGATGGTCGAGGGCGGCGCGCTGCAGGTTTCCGAAGAAGACGTCGTCTCCGCCATCGAAGTGGCGCACGGCGGCATCAAGGAACTGATCGCGGCCCAGGTGGAGCTGCTCGGGAAGATCGAGCGCCCGGCCAAGATGGACTGGAAGAAACCCGAGCGCTCGGCCGAACTCGAAGCGCGCGTCCGCAAGCTGGCCGAGCCGAAGATCGCCGAAGCGATCAACCAGAAGGACAAGCACACCCGCGTGCAGGCCGTGGAGCGCGTCAAGCACGAAGTGGCCGATTCGCTCAAGGAAGAGTTCCCGGACAACGGCGGTGACGTGAAGGCGGTCCTCGGCGACATCGAGTACGAGAGCCTCCGCTCGCAGGTGCTCGATACCAAGCTCCGCGTCGACGGCCGCAAGGCCAACGAAGTCCGCCAGATCACGGTGGACATGGACGTGCTGCCGCGCGCCCACGGGTCGTCCTTGTTCACACGCGGCCAGACGCAGGCCCTCGTGGCCGTGACCCTCGGCACCGCCAACGATGTCCAGCGGCTCGACAGCATCGACGAGCCCCGGGAGTCGACCAAGTCGTTCATGCTGCACTACAACTTCCCGCCGTTCTCCACGGGTGAGGTGCGGCCCATGCGCGGCACGTCGCGGCGCGAGATCGGACACGGCAACCTCGCCGAGCGGGCGCTGCAGGCCATGCTGCCCCCGTTCGAGGAGTTCCCGTACACCATCCGCATCGTCTCCGACATCATGGAGTCCAACGGCTCGTCGTCCATGGCGTCGATCTGCGGTGGTTCGCTGGCCCTGTTCGGCGCCGGCGTCCCCATGGGCGCGGCGGTGGCGGGTGTGGCAATGGGACTCATCAAGGAAGGCAAGAAGTACGCGATTCTCACCGACATCCTGGGCACCGAGGACCACCTCGGCGACATGGACTTCAAGGTGGCCGGCACCGCGCAGGGCATCACGTCCATCCAGATGGACATCAAGATCCAGGGGCTCGACCTCAAGATCATGAAGGAGGCGCTGGCCCAGGCGCTCGAAGGCCGGATGCACATCCTCGGCGAGATGAGCAAGGCGCTCGAGACGCCGCGCGCCGACCTGTCGCCGTACGCGCCGCGCATCGTGACGATGATGATCAGCCCCGAGAAGATCGGCGACCTGATCGGCCCCAAGGGCAAGACGATTCGCGGCATCCAGGACGAGACAGGCGCCGAGCTGACCGTGGACGATTCCGGCATGGTCACGATCGCCGCCGTCGGCGGCGAGGCCATGGAGCGTGCGCGGCAGATGGTGCAGGCGATCACCGCCGAGCCGGTGGTCGGCGAGATCTACGAAGGCCCGGTCAAGTCGACCACGGCGTTCGGCGCGTTCATCGAGATCATGCCGGGCACCGAAGGGCTGCTGCACATCTCCGAAATGCGCCACGGCCGCACGGAGCGGACAGAAGACGTGGTCAAGAAGGGCGACCGCGTGAAGGTGAAGCTCATCGAGCGTGACGAGCGGGGCCGTCTCCGCCTGTCCATGAAGGCGCTGCTGCCGAAGCCCGAAGGCACGCCCGAGGACGCGGCGCCGGCCGATGGGAACGGGGCCGACGAAGCGTCTGCCGACCGCCCGGAAGGCGGGGATCGCGGGGGACGCCGCGGGGGCGGTCGCCGCGGCGAGCGGTCGCGCCGGTCGTGACCGCACCGGCGGAGCGCGGTGACACCGCGTTTCGCCGAACGGTCCTGCCGAACGGGCTGACCGTACTCTCGGAGCAGATGCCGGGAGTGCGGTCGGTGTCGTTTGGGGCATGGGTCCGGTCGGCGTCGGTGCACGAGCTTGTTGAGGAGATGGGGGTGTCGCACCTGCTCGAGCACATGGTGTTCAAAGGTACGGAACGGCGCAGCGCGGCCGAGATCGCTCTCTCGCTCGAGGCCGTGGGCGGCGGCCTGGATGCGTACACCTCGCGCGAACACACCGTGTATCAGGCACGCGTCCTCGATGCGCACCTGGAGCTGGCGGCCGACGTGATCGGGGACATGGTGTTCCACCCCGCATTGCGCGACGACGACCTGGCGCTCGAACGCCGGGTGATCCTCGAGGAGATCGCGATGGTCGAGGACACGCCCGACGATCTCGTGTTCGAGTTACACAACGCCGCGCTCTGGGGTCAGCACCCGCTGGGCTATTCGATTCTCGGCACCCGGGAGACTGTCTCGCGGTTGGGGACCGCCGAGCTGCGGGCGCTCCACGGCCGGGCCTACCACCCCGAACACATCGTCGTGGCCGTGGCGGGCAGCGTGAACCACGACGCCCTGCTCGACGTGCTGGCCCGCACCGGCTGGACGGGCCAGCCGCGCGGCGGACATCGACGACCCACGGTAGCGCCGGCGCCGGAGGTCGGGCCGGAGGTGCGGCACGTGGACCGGGACGGGGCGCAGACCCACCTGGTAGTCGGATCGCGTGCCGTGCGCCACGGCGATCCTCGACGACACGCGTTGGTGCTGGTGAGCATGCTGATGGGTGGGGGGATGAGCTCCCGCCTGTTCCAGCGGGTGCGCGAGGAACTCGGCCTCGCCTATGCCGTGTACACGTTCCAATCGCTCCACGAACTCACCGGCGTGCATGGCGTTTACGTCGGCACCGGGCCGGACACGGCGGGCCGGGCCCTGGATGCCATCCGGGCCGAACTCCAGCGGCTGGCGGACGAGGGGCTGCCGGCCGGCGAGCTGGCCATGGGGAAGGAGCAACTCAAGGGGAACCTCGTGATGTCGCTGGAGAGCCCGGCCTCGCGTATGTACCGGGCGGCGTCGGTGGCCCTCTACGACGAGCCCTATCGGTCGCTGGACGAGCTGCTGGCGCTCGTGGACGCCGTGGACGAGGACGCCGTGCGCGAAGTCGCGCGGACGTTCTTCGACCCCAGCGCGCAGACCATCCTCTCCCTGGGGCCCGGCTCGGCGAGCTGACGGTGGCCGGGGGGCCCATGACCGGGGGGCCCCAGCCCCCCTGTGCACCCGGTCTGACCGACCCTTAGGTTTCCCTTCGGCCCCCAGCCGGGCGGCAACTGGGCCGTCCTGGCCGGCCATACCAACTCGCAACCAAATCGAGCCATGAAAGTTGGCGTTCCGAAGGAAATCAAGACGAACGAGAACCGCATCGCGCTCGTTCCGGCGGGTGCCGAGGCGCTGGTCAGCGCCGGGCATTCCGTGCTCATCGAGACCGGCGCCGGCGACGGCAGCGGGTTCGACGACTCGATGTATACCGCGGTCGGAGCAAAGATCGCACCCGACGCCGCGACCGTGTGGCGTGACAGTGACATGATCATGAAGGTGAAGGAGCCGATCGAGCCTGAGTGGAAGCACATGCGGCGCGGCCAGCTCCTCTTCACGTACTTCCATTTCGCCGCCGACGAGCGGCTGACGAAGGCCCATCTCGACAGTGGTGCGGTGTGCGTGGCGTACGAGACGGTGGAAATGCCCGACCACGAGCTCCCGTTGCTGACGCCGATGTCGGAGGTGGCGGGCCGCATGGCGGTGCAGGAGGGCGCCAAGTATCTGGAGAAGCTGTACGGCGGCCGCGGCGTGTTGCTGGGCGGCGTGCCGGGTGTGGCGCCTGCCAAGGTGGTGGTCCTGGGCGGCGGCGTGGTGGGCACCAATGCCGCCAAGATGGCCGCCGGCATGGGCGCCAAGGTGATCATTCTCGATCTGTCGCTGGAGCGGCTACGCTACCTCAGCGATGTGATGCCCGCCAACGTGCAACTCATCCACTCCAACCGCCACAATATTCTCGAGGCCATCGCGACGGCCGATCTCGTGGTGGGCGGCGTGCTCATCGCCGGCGCCAAGGCGCCCAAGCTCGTCCGGCGAGAGGATCTCAAGCTGATGCAGCCCGGATCGGTGATCGTCGACGTGGCAATCGATCAGGGCGGGTGCGTGGAGACGATCCACGCGACGACGCACGAGAACCCGACCTACGTGGTGGACGGCGTGATCCACTACGGGGTGGCCAACATGCCGGGCGGCGTTCCCAGAACGTCCACGCTGGCGCTCACCAACGCCACGCTGCCGTACGCGATACAGTTGGCCAACAAGGGGTGGAAGCGGGCGCTCAAGGAAAATCCGGCGCTCCTCAAGGGGCTCAATGTCGCCGAGGGGCAGGTGACCTACCAGGCGGTCGCGGACGCATTCGGCCTGCCGTACGTGGAGGCCTCGACCTTTCTGGCCTGAGGGCAAGGCCGGCGGCTGCGGGGAAGGCGGGGGAGGGGGCGGGGGCCACACGGCTCCCGCCCCTTGTTACGGGCACGCATTCGCGTGCGTCTAGAGTGGCGTAGGTTACGGTAAGGCAATATCTTGCTGGCATCGCCCTGCGGCGGTACGCTCACGGCCTGCCGCCGATGGCTGACCTCGATTCGCCGCCGTCCGTCCTCACACTTCGGGTCAACATTACCGGCTGATGCGCTGGCCTTTCTTCAAAGCGGGCTCCCTGTTTCCCGCCAATGCGATCGGTGTCGACCTCGGCACGGCGAATACCCTGATCTACGTCAAGGGCGAAGGCATCGTGCTCAACGAGCCCTCCGTCGTCGCGATCGATCGCGAGACGAAGGTGATCAAGAGCGTCGGACTGGAAGCCAAGCGAATGCTCGGGCGCACGCCCGACGGCGTGATTGCGGTGCGCCCGATGAAGGACGGCGTGATCGCCGACTTCGATGTCACCGAGAAGATGCTCCGGTATTTTCTCACCCTGATCATCGAGAACCACGTGTTCAAGGTGAAGCCGCGGGTGATCGTGTGCGTGCCGTCGGGTATTACGGAAGTCGAAAAGCGCGCCGTGCGCGACTCGGCCATGGGGGCCGGCGCCAAGGAAGTGTTCATGGTCGCCGAGCCGATGGCGGCGGCGATCGGTGTGGGGCTGCCGGTGGAGACGCCCACCGGCAACATGGTGATCGACATCGGCGGTGGGACCACCGAGATCGCCGTCATCGCGCTGTCCGGCATCGTCAGCGACACGTCGATCCGCACCGGGGGCGATGAACTCGACATTGCGATCGTGCAATTTCTGCGGAAGAACTACAACCTCCTGATCGGTGAGCAGACGGCGGAGCAGGTGAAGATCCAGGTGGGATCGGCCGCGCCGGTGGGCGACGAGCGCGAGATGGAGGTCAAGGGGCGCGATCTCGTGTCGGGCATCCCGAAGACGGTGCGTGTGCACTCCACCGAGATCCGGGAAGCCATTCAGGAGCCGGTGCAGCAGATCGTGGACGCCGTGCGCCGAGCGTTGGAAATCACGCCCCCGGAACTCGCCAGCGATATCGTGGACCGGGGAATCGTCATGACGGGTGGCGGCGCGCTGATTCGCGGTCTCGATCTGCTGCTCAGCCAGGAAACGAGCCTGCCGATTCACGTGGACGAGGATCCACTCACCTGTGTCGTGCGCGGGACGGGGCGGATTCTCGACGACGAGGAGAAGTACTGGTCCGTGCTGAGCAGCTGAGGGGCAGGTCGTGGCACGCGCCGCACGTTCCGGCACCCGGCTCGACATCGCCGTCCTCGCGCTCTGCATCGTCCTCTCGGTGGTCGCGATGGCCCTCCCCCGGCAGGCGCGGGATCCGATCTCCGGCGCGATCCGTCGGACGCTCATGGCGCCACTGATCACGGTGCAGCGTGGGGCGACGCAGTGGCGTGTGGCGTGGCTCGAATCGGAAAAGCTGGCGCTGGGCCGCGATACGCTGGCTGCGGCCGCCAGCGAGGCCAACGCGCTACGCCTCGAGAACGACCGGCTCCGGCAACTAGTGGGGCTCGGCGGCCGGCTCAAATGGGGCATCATTCCCGCGGTGGCGCTGCAGGAACGCGGGCGTCCGGGTGACGTGATCACCTCGTTGGTGTTGAGCGCCGGTAGCCGCGCCGGCATCTCCACCTACAGTCCCGTGGTCGGGCCCGACGGCATTATCGGCCTCGTACAGTCGGCCGACCCGAACAGCTGCGTCGTCATGCTCTTCTCGCATCCCGACTTTCGGCTCAGCGCCATGACACTCGACGGCACGGTGTTCGGCATCGTGTATCCGCATGCGGGGTCGGGATCCGCGGGGTATCTGCTCGAATTGCGTAACGTTGCCTTTCGCACGCTGCTCAAGCCGGGCACGCAGATCATCACCTCGGGGCTCGGGGGCACCTTCCCGCGCGGCGTTCCCGTGGGGACGGTGATGGCGGAGATCAACACCACCGAGGGATGGTCACGCACGTATCTGCTGCGGCCCGCGGTGAATCCCGCGAACGTCACCTCGGTGATGGTGATGACGCCCGATCGGGCGCAGGTGAGCGTCGGGAATGCGTGGGCCGACAGCGCCACCGTCGAGTCGGCGCAGCACCGGATGAACCTGGTCGCCGATTCGCTGGCCCGGCACGCGGCGGCGCTCGAGGCCGCGCGCCGCCGGGCCCACGCCGACAGTGCTCGGATCGATACGGTGCGGCGGCCGTCGAGCGGGGGGCCGCGATGAGCGCTCCTCGTGCGATCCGTACCGCGGCGGTCGTTGTCGTGCTCGTGGTGCTGCAGTTCGTGGTGCAGCCGCTGATGCCGTGGCGGGTGTCGCCTGACTTCGTCGTGATGGCGGTGCTGTACGCGGCCGTGCGGATGCGGCCCGGCTGGGCGGCCGTGCTCGGCTTCTGGCTGGGACTGGCCACCGATTCGCTGGCGCTCAGCGGATTCGGGGCCGGCGCCCTCGCCATGGCCGTGGTGGGGTTCGGCGCCTCATGGCTGAAGGGCACGTTCTTCGCCGACAACATCGCCATCAACGCGGCCTTCCTGTTCCTCGGCAAGTGGGCCTTCGACCTGGTGTACGTGCTGGCGCAGCATGACATGTCGATCGGCGCCCTCCTGGCCCAGGTGCTGTTCTGGTCGGTGCTCTCGGCGGCCCTCACGGCGGTGGTGGGCGTGGTGGCCATGGCGATCCTCCGTCCGCTCGGTGAGGGCGCCGGTCCGTGAGCTTCCACCCAAACGCCGTCGCGCATCGGGCGCGCGTGGCCATGGGATTCATCGGGCTGGCGCTCGGCATCCTGCTCCTGGCGTTCTTCCGCACCCAGGTGATCCGGAATCAGGAGTGGGCGCTGCGGTCGGAGGAGAATCGGTTGCGCGAGGTGCCCCTCCCGGCCCCGCGCGGCAACATCTTCGACCGGACGGGGCGCATTATCGCCGAGAACGTGGTCGGCTACACGGTCTCGATCCTGCCGCAGTCGCTCGACTCCCTGCGGGGCACGCTGCGGCGTGTGGCCGAGATGGTGCCGCTCAGTCGTGGGGAGATCGATGCCGCCATCCGCCGCTACAATCGGAGCCCGGTGCGGCCAACGGTGATTCTCCCCGACGCGACGTTCGACGAGATCTCCGTGCTCGAGGAGCACCGCATCGACTTCCCGAACCTCATCATCCAGTCGTCGCCCAAGCGGTCCTATCCCGCCGGCAGCGACGTCGCCGCTTTTGTCGGGTCGATCGGCGAGGTGAGCGATTCGGAGCTCGCCACGCCCGCGTTCGACGGATACAAGCCGGGGCAGCTGGTAGGGAAGCAGGGGTTGGAGCGGGAATACGAATCGACGCTCCGCGGGCGCGAGGGGAGCCGCTTCGTCGAGGTGGACGCGCGCGGGCGCGTGGTGCGCGACGTCGGCGCACGGGACGACCTCGTGCCGCAGCAGGGCAAGCCGCTCTACACGAACATCGATCTCGATCTGCAGCAGTACGTGGCGCGTCTGTTCGGCGACTCGCTCGCCGGCGGTGCCGTGGCCCTGGAGCCGCGGACCGGCGCCGTGCTGGCGCTCTACAGCGCGCCCAGCTGGGATCCGAACCGCTTCGTCGGCGGCGTGTCCGTCGCCTACTATGACTCGCTGCTCAACGATCCGCGATCGCCGCTCTACAACAAGGCGACCCAGGGCACGTACCCGCCGGGCTCAACCTGGAAGCTGGCCACGGCCGTGATCGGCCTCGAGGACAGCCTCGTGAATATGGGCGACCACATGCCGCAGCCGTGTACGGGGCGCTACTTCTACGGCGACCGGTACTGGGCGTGCTGGGATGCGGCCGGGCACGGCGACCTCACGCTCAGCCAGGCCATCGAGAAATCCTGCGATGTCTACTTCTATCAACTCGGCTTGAGCATCGGCCTCAAGCGGCTCATTGCCGGTGGGGTGAAGCTCGGGTTCAATACGCCGACCGGGATCGACCTGCCCGAAGACAGCCGCCCCCGGTTCCCGGATCGCCTGCAGTACTTCGATCAGAAGTACGGTCCGCGCGGGTGGACGCTGGGTGCGACGGTCATGAACATGTCCATCGGGCAGGGCGAGGACGCACAGACCGTGCTCGGCATGGCGAAGTTCTATACCGCGCTCGCCGAGAACGGCGTCGAAGCCACACCGGAGATCGCCACCAAGCCGCCGCAACTGCAGCGCATCTTCACGCTCGATGACACGCAGTTGCGCAACCTCCGTGCCGCGCTCGAAGGGGTGGTGGAGACCGGCGGGACCGCCGCGAGCGCGAGCATCAAGGGTGTGCAGTTGGCCGGCAAGACGGGCACCGCCCAGAGCGGCGTTCGCCGGAACGGGGTGGAACTGAATCATGCGTGGTTCGCCGGCTTCGCGCCGGCCGAAGATCCGAAGATCGTGGTCGTCGTGATGCTGGAGTTCGGTGGGCATGGCCCCCGGGCGGCCCGCATCGCCTCGTCGATCATCGGGCACTACCTCAAGAGCACGGTCACGACGCTCGTGGAGACCGGCGGGTGAGCGGCGGCCGTCGCATCACGCTCGACTGGCCGCTGGTGGCCGTGGCGCTGCTCCTCTCGGCGTACGGCATCGCCGTCGTGTACTCGGCCGGCCAGACGGATGTCCCGACGGCGGTGGCGCACGTGTACCGGCAGCAGATTCTCTGGTTCACGCTGGGCCTGGCCGGAGCGTTCGCGGTGAGTCGGGCGTCGGTGCGCCTGTTCGAATGGGCGACGGTCCCCGCTTATGTCGGCACGATTCTCGTGCTCTTCATGCTGTTCTTCTTCGGCAAGGGCTCGGGCACGGCGGCCGGCACGAAGAGCTGGCTCGTGATCGGCGGAGTGCGGCTGGGGCAGCCGTCGGAACTGGCGAAGATTACCGTGGTGATGATGCTGGCCAAGGTGCTGGCCGCCAACCGGGAAGCGCCGAAGTCGATCGTCGAGCTGTGGAAGCCGGCGCTCGTCGTGGGGATCCCGTGGCTGGAGATCATGCTGCAGCCCGACCTCGGCACCGGCATCGTGTTCGTCGGCATCTTCTTCCTGATGCTGTTCTGGGCGGGAGTGTCGTGGGAGCTGTTGGTGCTCGTCGCCAGTCCCGTGATCAGTCTGGTGCTCGCGTTCAACACGAGTCTCTGGGGTGCCTGGTTCATGTTGTTGTTGGCCCTGGTGCTCTGGTACAAGCCGTATCTGTGGGAAAGTGTGACCGTCGTGACCGCGAATGTGATCGCCGGCGTGGTGGCGCCGTTGCTCTGGGATCACCTCGGGGCGTACCGGCAGTCGCGGCTGCGGGTGTTCCTCGACCCCAATAGCGATCCCCTCCGGACCGGCTACCACGTAATCCAGTCGCAGGTGGCCATCGGTTCGGGCGGCTGGTTCGGGAAGGGCTTCACGATGGGGACCCAGAAGCGGCTGGCGTTCCTGCCTGAGCAACACACGGACTTCATCTTCTCCGTGGTCGGCGAGGAGCTGGGATTCGTCGGAGTGACGGTGGCGCTGGCGCTGTTCGCGTTCCTGTTCTACCGCGTGGTGCGGGTGGCGGCGCGGGCCAGCGATTCCTATAGCAGTCTGGTGGCGTTCGGCCTCCTCGCGATGTGGCTCACGCACGTGGTGGAGAACGTCGGTATGACGCTGAACCTGACGCCGGTCACCGGCATCCCGCTGCCGTTCTTCAGTTATGGGGGATCGTTCATGTTCGCCAGTTGGCTGGCGGTGGGCGTACTGACCCGGATTTCCGGTGAGGGGCGTGGCGCCGGGACGCGGCAGATTGGCCTCTGATCCGCCGGTACTTCCCCCGCCGGTGGAGCCCCGCCAGATTTGAGGGATGGCTTGGTTCAAGAAGGAAAAGAAGCTCCGCCAGCCGCGGCGCGAGAAGCTGGAGATCCCCGCGGACGCCTGGGAGAAATGCGAGGCCTGCGGCCACACGGACCTTCGCGAGAAGTTCGTGCGCAACCTCAACGTGTGTCCGAACTGCGAGCATCACCGACGCATCCGGGCGCACGAATATGCCGCCATCCTGCTCGATGACGGCACCATGGAGGAGTTGGAGGTCGAGCTCCGGTCCACGGATCCGCTCGGCTTTCCGGAGTACCCCGCGCGGCTGAAGAAGGCCACCGACAAGGCCGGTGACACCGACGCCCTCCTGGCGGCCTCGGGCATGATGGACGGAGCGCCGGTGAATCTCGGCGTGATGGACTTCGCGTTCATGGGTGGCTCGATGGGATCGGTGGTCGGCGAGAAGATCGCCCGTCTCGGCCAACGGTCGCTGGAGCGCAAGTACCCGCTGGTCATCGTGTCGGCGTCTGGCGGCGCGCGCATGCAGGAAGGCGTGCTCTCCCTGATGCAGATGGCGAAAGTCGCGGCCATGCTCGCGCAGCTCGCGGAGCGGCGGATTCCGTACGTATCGATCCTCACCAACCCCACCACCGGCGGCGTGAGCGCCAGCTACGCCATGCTGGGCGACGCGATCCTCGCCGAGCCGGGCGCGGTGATCGGGTTTGCCGGACCGCGCGTCATCAAGCAGACTCTCGGCCAGGATCTTCCCCAGGGATTCCAGACGTCGGAGTTCCTGCTCGACCACGGCATGCTGGACACGGTCGTGCATCGCAAGGACCTCAAGCAGACGGTGAGCCAGCTGCTCCGTCACATGTCCGGGAAACCGGCGGCCTCGGGGTGGACGTCGACCTGATCCGGTACCAGGACGCGCTGCAGTACCTCTTCGCGCGGACCACCAGCGGCTACAAGTTCGGCCTCGAACGCACCGAGACGCTGCTCGATGCGGTCGACAATCCGCACCGGGCCTTTCCCGTGCTGCACGTGGCCGGCACGAACGGCAAGGGAAGTGCCGTGGCCACGGCCGAGGCGCTGCTGCGGGGGCGCGGGCTGCGCGTGGGCAAGTACACGTCACCCCACCTGGTAGACTTCCGCGAGCGCATCATGGTGAACGACGCGGCCATCTCCGGACAGGAGGTGGTGTCGTTCGTGGAGCGCTGGACGCCGTTGGTCGAACGTATCGGCGCCACGTTCTTCGAGGCCACCACGGTGCTCGCCTTCGCGCACTTTCGCGATCAGCGCGTGGACGTCGGACTCATCGAGACGGGATTGGGCGGGCGTCTCGATACGACGAACGTCGTGGATCCTGTCTCCGCCGGGGTGATCTCCATCGGATTCGACCACATGGAGTATCTGGGCGAGACGCTGGACGAGATCGCGAGCGAGAAGGCCGGGATCTTCAAGCCGGGGCGCCCGGCCGTGATCGGCGAGCCGGACCCGCGCATCCGCGAAGTCCTGGCGGTGCGCGCCCAGGCCGCCGGCGCATCCGAGGTGCGCGTGGTGGCGGAGCGGACGCGCGTGGAAGCGCTGACGGTGGACGGGCACGGCACCGAGTTCGTTCTCACGGCGCTCGGCGACCGGCAGCGCCTGCACACGCCGCTCACCGGCGCCCACCAGGCGGCCAATCTGGCATTCACCCTGGAGTGGCTCGACGCCGCCGGACCGCGGTTCGCGGTCTCGCTCGCCGACGCCGCGTCGCGCCTCGAAGCGATTCACATTCCCGGGCGCTTCCAACAGACGGGCAAGTACCTGTTCGACGTGGCCCACAACGGCGACGGGGCGCGCGTGCTGGCGCGCACCCTGGGCCGTGTGGAGCCGCCGGCGCCCGTCGTGGCGCTGGTGTGCGCCCTCGGCGACAAGGACTGGCGCGAGATGCTCGATGCGCTCGCGCCGCGCGTGGCGCGGTTCGTGTTCACCAACGCGCCGACGGCTCCCGAGAGTCGCGCGTGGCGGCTGGAAGACGTGGCGGCGTTCGCGTCCCAGCGCGGGTGGGCGTACGAGGCGATCGCCGACTTCGACGTCGCCCTGGCGCGCGCCGAACGGACGGGGGCGACGGTGCTCGTCACCGGGTCGTTCCACACGGTGGGAGATGCAATGTCGCGCTTGCACGTATCTCCGCTCGCCCAATAGGTTTAGGGATGGCCAAAGGCGCGCTTCCCGGCTTCCGGGATTTCTATCCGCAGGAATTCGCCGAGCGCGAGTTCATCGTCAAATCGTGGCGCGACGTGGCGCGCCGATTCGCCTTCGTGGAATACGATGGGCCGCCCCTGGAGCCCCTCGAGTTGTACACGAAGAAGAGCGGCGAGGAGATCGTCGGTCAGCTCTACCACTTCACCGACAAGGGCGGGCGCGAAGTGTCCATGCGGCCGGAGATGACGCCGACGTTCGCCCGCATGGTGGCCGCCAAGGCCAACGCGCTGCGCAAACCGGTGCGGTGGTTCTCGGTCCCGCAGCTGTTTCGCTACGAGCGCCAGCAGAAGGGACGGCTGCGCGAGCACTTCCAACTCAACGTGGATATCGTCGGCGAGGCGGACGTGACGGCGGACGCGGAGTTGCTGGCGGTTGCCGTGGAGATCATGCGCGCGCTGGGCCTCACGCAGAACGATGTGCGCGCGCGTGTGTCGGACCGGCGGTTGTTGCGGGCGCTGCTGGCCACGCTCGACGTCGACGACGCGTTGGCGCCCAGCGTGTTCACGGTGATCGACAAGATCGAGCGCCAGCCGCTGGACATCTCGCGTGAGAAGCTGAGCGCGCTCGGCCTGAGCGCCGGGGTCATCGACCGGATTGTCGGTCTCACCGGCCGGGTGTCGCTGGACGGATTGCGGGCCGAGTACGGCGCGAACGCCGAGGTCAACCAGCGTCTGGGGGAACTCGAGCGCTATTTCTCCTATCTCGACGCGCTCGGCGTGGCGCCGTGGGTGGAGCTCGATCTCAAGATCGTGCGCGGGCTCGCGTACTACACGGGCATCGTGTTCGAACTGTTCGATGCGCACGGGGAATTCCGGGCCATCTGCGGCGGCGGGCGCTACGACACGCTGCTGCAGTCGCTGGGCGGTGTGGACCTTCCAGCGCTGGGATTCGGCATGGGCGACGTGGTGCTGGGCGAGCTGCTGCGACATCGGGGGCTGATGCCCACGGCGCTCCCCGGCCCCGACTACTGGGTGGCCTATGCGGACTCGCGGCGACTCGGCGACGCGATGCGATTGGCGCAGGCGCTGCGCCGCACGGGGTCGAGCGTGGAGTATGCGCTCCGGCCGCAGCAGTTGGGACGCCAGTTGAAGGCGGCCTCGTCGGCGGGGGCGCCGGAGGCCGTGATCGTGCGCGAGGACGGTACCCTGATGCTGAAATCCCTCGCCTCGGGCGAGGAGCGAATCGTTAGATTGAGCGAGGGCCGGCTGGTCTGACCCGGCCCTTCCCACCAGACCCTACGCATGGCTGACGACAAGAAGCTCACTCCGCGCGCCGAGGATTTCAGCGCGTGGTACAACGAGGTGGTGCTCCGCGCCGAGCTGGCGGACTATTCGCCGGTCCGCGGGTGCATGGTCATCCGTCCCGCAGGCTACGGCATCTGGGAACGGATGCAGCGCGCGCTCGACGACCAGTTCAAGGCCACCGGGCACCAGAACGCCTACTTCCCGCTGTTCATTCCGCAGAGTTTTCTGGAGAAGGAAGCCGCGCACGTGGAGGGCTTTGCGCCCGAGACGGCGGTGGTCACGCACGGCGGAGGCAAGAAGCTGGAAGAGCCGCTCATCGTGCGGCCCACGTCGGAAACGATCATCTACGCGATGTTCGCCAAGTGGGTGCACAGCTACCGCGATCTGCCGTTGCTCATCAACCAGTGGGCCAACGTGGTGCGTTGGGAAATGCGGACCCGGTTGTTTCTGCGCACGCTCGAGTTCCTGTGGCAGGAAGGGCACACCGCGCACGCGACGCATGACGAGGCGGAGACCGAAGCGCGCAAGATGCTCGGCGTGTACCGCGATTTCATGGAAGGGTGGATGGCGATGCCCGTGGTCACCGGCCGCAAGACCGACTCCGAGCGGTTCGCCGGCGCCCTGCGCACCTACTCGTGCGAAGCGATGATGCAGGACAACAAGGCGCTCCAGGCCGGCACCACGCACAACCTTGGCCAGAACTTCGCCAAGGCATTCGATCTCAAGTTCCAAGCGGAGTCCGGGACGGTGGAGTACGCGTGGAACACCAGCTGGGGCGTATCGACGCGCCTTGTCGGGGGCCTCGTCATGACGCACGGCGACGACGTCGGCCTGCGGGTCCCGCCGCAGCTGGCGCCCATCGAAATCGTGATCGTGCCGATCTACAAGACCGACGAGGACCGGGCGCGTGTGCTGGCCGCGGCCGACAAGATCGTGGAGAGCTTCGGCGCCTGGGAGCACCGGGAGCCCGGCCGCCTCCGCGTGCACGTCGATGCCCGGGAAGGCATCAAGCCCGGGGCCAAGTACTTCGAGTGGGAACTGCGCGGCGTGCCCGTGCGCATGGAGATCGGTCCGCGCGACCTGGACAAGAACCAGGTGGTGCTGGTGCGCCGCGACACGCGCGAGAAGCGCCCGGCGTCGCTCAACACGCTGGCCGAAGACGTGGCGGAACTGCTGTCGCGCATTCAGGCCGACATGCTGATCGCGGCCCGCGAGCGCCGAGAGCAGCACAGCATTCGCGAGCCGATCACGTATGACCGGTTCCGCGAGGTGATGGAGGGCGAGGGGGCGTTCGTGTACGCGGGATGGTGCGGCGACGCGGCGTGCGAGGCGCAGATCAAGACCGACACGAAGGCGACGATCCGAGTATTGCCAGACGAGGAGTTCCGCTCGGCGGAGGCGCCGACGAGCTGTCTCCGGTGCGGGCGGCCGGCCAGCGCCGAGGCGCTATGGGCGAAGGCATACTGACGGCCGGGTTCGCCCGGGTCGACGGGGAACTCCACGCCGAGGACGTTCCCCTCGAACGCATCGCGTCTGCCGTCGGGACGCCCACCTTCGTGTACTCGGCGGGGCTGATCCGCGATCGGTACCGCGCCCTCGACACGGCGCTCTCGGCGGTGGAGCACCGCATTCACTACACGCTCAAGGCCAACTCGAACCGGGCCGTGCTCCGCACGCTGCACGCGCTGGGAAGCGGCGTGGACGTGGTGTCCGGGGGCGAACTGCAGCGCGCCCTGCGGGCGGGGTACCGCGGTGGGGACATCATCTTCGGCGGGGTGGGCAAGAGCGACGACGAACTGCGTGAGGCGCTCGCGGCCGGCGTGGCGTTGATCAATGCCGAGTCGGAGGCGGAGGTGCGGGCCATCGGTCGCTTCGCCGCCGAACTCGGAGTGGAGGCGCGGGTGTCGCTTCGGGTGAACCCGGAAGTGACCGTGGAAGCGGCCCATCACTACATCAAGACGGGGGAGCGCGGGCACAAGTTCGGCATTCCGTACGACGATGCGTTGCACGTGGCCAGGATCGCCGCCGGGCTCCCGGGCGTGACGCTGGCCGGGCTCGACATGCATCTTGGGTCCATGCTCACGCACGTGGAACCGTACCGGAGTGGGGGCCGGCGGCTCGCGCAGCTGTGCCAGGAGATCCGCGAGGCCGGCATCGATTCGCTCCGACACCTGGACGTCGGTGGCGGGCTCAGCGTCCGATATTCGGACGAACGCCCCCTGGATCTCGAGGAATTCGCGGCTGCCGTGGTGCCGATCGCGCACGAGACCGGACTGTCACTGATCGTGGAGCCGGGCCGGTACATCGTTGGCAATGCGGGGGTGCTGCTCACCCGCGTGTTGTACCGCAAGCATAGCGGCGGCAAGGAATACGCGGTGGCCGATGCCGGCATGACGGAACTGCTGCGTCCCTCGTACTACAACGCGTATCATCGGGTCGAGTGCGTGCAGCAGGCGGCCGAGCAGCAGGTACTGAACGTGGTGGGGCCGGTGTGCGAGTCGGGGGATTTCCTCGCGCTCGACCGGCTGATGGACGCGGCGGCGCCCGGCGACCTGCTCGCCGTGTTCGACGCCGGCGCGTACGGCTACGTGATGGCGTCCACCTACAACAGTCGCCGCCGCCCCGCGGAGGTGATGGTGGACGGAGACCGGTTTGCTGTGGTGACGGCGCGCGAGACCTACGAGGATCTCGTGAGGCGCGAGGTGGACCAACCCGACTGGAGGACGTAATGCGTGTTGGCGTGATGTCCGATACACACGATCGGGTCCCGGCGGTGGCCGAGCTGATTCGCCAGATGGCGGAGGCCGGCGTGTCGATGATGCTCCATGCCGGCGACTTCTGTTCGCCGTTCGTGCTGAAGCCGTTCGAAGACTCGCACATGACCCTGGCCGGTGTCTTCGGGCGCAACGACGGCGATCCCGAGGGCCTGAGCACGCGGGCCAGCGCGGGGATCGGGCTCGAGCTGTCCGAGTCGCCGCACAGCTTCGATGTGGGCGGCGAGCGCATTCTGATCGTGCACGACATCGGGGACGTGCAGCAGCGATCGCTCGAGGCGCACTCGATCGTGATCCATGGCGCCACCCATCTCCAGGAAATGAAGACGCGCGGCAACACGCTGATTCTCAATCCGGGCGAGGGATGCGGCTGGATCCACGGCACGCCACAAGCCGCCATTCTCGACCTGGACAGCAAGCACGTCGACTTCCTCTCACTCGACTCGGCGCACTGGAAATACTAGCGCGCCGCTTCCCGCTCTCGGACTCCCCTTCGTGTCCTCCCGCATTCTGATCATCGATTACGGCTCGCAGTACACGCAGCTCATCGCGCGGCGCGTGCGCGAGGCGCGCGTATATTCCGAAATTCATCCGCCGACGCGCTCCGCCGACTGGATTCGCGACTGGGACCCCACCGGGATCATTCTGAGCGGCGGGCCGAACTCCGTGTACGATCCGGGCGCGCCGACCCTCGCTCCCGAGGTGCTCGACCTCGCGCCGGTGCTCGGGGTGTGCTATGGGATGAATCTCATGGCCCACCTGCTGGGGGGCGACGTCACGCACGCCACGCAGCGCGAGTACGGCCGCGCCGAAGTGACCGTCGTCGGGGGCGACCCGCTGTTCCAGGGGTTCGACGCCGGCGAGTCGTTCTCGGCCTGGATGAGCCACGGCGACCAGGTGCGGGCTCTCCCCGCCGGCTTCGTGCCCATCGCGCGCACTGCCAATTCGCCCATCGCCGCCTATCGGCACGCGACACGGCCGCTGTACGGCGTGCAGTTCCACCCCGAGGTGGCGCACACGACGCGCGGCACGGAACTCATCGCCAACTTCCTGTTTCAGGTGTGCGGGGCCGAGCCGACGTGGACGCCCGGCGCGTTCATTGACGACGAAGTGGCCAAGGTGCGCGCCCTGGTCGGCGACAAGCGCGTGATCTGCGGGCTCTCGGGGGGCGTCGACTCGGCCGTCGCGGCAACTCTCGTGCACCGCGCCATCGGCGATCAACTCACCTGCGTGTTCGTCGACACCGGCTTGCTGCGGTTGCACGAGCGCGATCAGGTGGAGCGCACCTTCCGGTCGTACCTCGGCATTGATCTCGTCACGGTCGACGCGTCGCGACGGTTCCTCGACGCGCTCGCGGGCGTGGAGGATCCCGAGAAGAAGCGCACGATCATCGGCCACACGTTCATCGACGTGTTCGAGGACGCGACCCAGGCGAGCGCGCGCGGCGCCGAATTTCTCGTGCAGGGCACGCTCTATCCCGACGTGATCGAATCATCGTCGCCCACCGGCGGTGCGTCGGTGACGATCAAGACGCATCACAACGTGGGCGGGCTGAAGCCGGACATGAAGTTCACGCTCATCGAGCCGTTGCGCGAACTGTTCAAGGACGAGGTGCGCAATGTGGGACGCGAGCTCGGACTGCCGGAGGCAGCGGTTGGGCGCCACCCGTTCCCCGGCCCCGGGTTAGCCATCCGGGTGCTGGGAGCGGTCAACGACGAGGCGCTCGACGTCCTGCGCCGCGCCGATGCGATCTATCTCGAGGAGATTCGCGCCGCCGGGCTGTACGACGAGATCTGGCAGGCGTTCGCGGTTCTGCTGCCGGTGCGCAGCGTCGGGGTGATGGGCGACTACCGGACGTACGAGAACGTGGTCGCCCTCCGCGCCGTGACCAGCACCGACGGCATGACCGCCGACTGGTTCGCATTTCCCCCGGACGTGCTGGGCCGGATCTCGAATCGCATCATCAACGAGGTGCGCGGCGTGAACCGCGTGGTGTACGACGTGAGTTCCAAGCCGCCCGCGACCATCGAGTGGGAGTAGACGCGCCGGCCCGCCGAGCATGGACCGTCACGCTCCGCGACCTGACCCTGCGCCCCGGCGCGATCACGCGGGCGGTGCTGGACGGGCAGGGTGGTGGATACCTGCCGCTGGGGCGGCTGCTCGTGGTGCTCGCTGCGGTGTTCTTCCTGATCACGCTGGTCCAGCAGGGGCGCCGCCACGAACCGACGCCGGACACGGTGGCGGCCTGCGCGAACGGGCAGGTGACGTCCGACCTCGGCCTGCTGCTCGGGACGGGGGGAGCGCCCGAGGCCTCCGCGTCGGGATCGGCGGTGGCCGGCCTCGAGCACTTCGCCGGCGAGGCGCTGTGCGACCCGGAGCGATTCACGCGTGCGGTGAGCCTCGCCGTGCCGATCGCCTTCCTGCTGCTGCTGCCGCTGTCGGCCGGACTCATGCAGTTGGCGTTTCGCAAGCAGATGCCGAGGTTCCGGGACCATTGGCTGTACGGGCTCGAGGCGCACGCGGCGCTCTTCCTGTTGCTGATCGCGCTGCTGGTGGTGAGTCTGCCGGGCGCCGGGCTGCTCAGCTTCGTGGCGTCCGTCGCGGGGCTGTTCTACGCCACCTGGAACGTGTTGGATGGCGTGGAGCGGGTGTACCGCGTGAGCCCCGGGGTGGCCGCCTGGCGAACGACGGCGGTCGGCATCGTCTATGCCGTGGCGCTGACCGTCATCGCGACAGTGCTCTTTCTCGCGTTGTTCGGCCGGGTCTGAGCGCTCAGGGGCCACCGGCGTCTGGCGACCATGCCAGCCGCATGCAAACGCCGCGCTATACGCCTTTTTCTTCGAGTAGCGCCAGGAACTGTTTGGGTTCGGTGATCTCGAGCAGCCGTCCTGGCACGTCCGGTTCCTTGCTGAACTGAGCGATCTTGCCGAGCACTGGCAGGTACTGATTCGAGACCTCGAGCGGCGGCGCGACGATGAGAAAGAAGAAGTTGACCGGCTTCTCGTCGATGGCCTTGAAGTCGACACCGTCCTTCTTCCGGCCGAACGCCACCCGCAGTTTGTTGACGACGAGCGAGCGGCAATGCGGAATGGCGATTCCGCGGCCGATGCCCGTGGACCCGAGGTTCTCCCGGCGCTTCAACATCTTGAACAGCATGCCTTCCGACTTTTCGTCGAGCTTCAGGAGCCCGATCAGCTCTTTGAGGACATCGTCCTTGTTGGTGCCCTCGATTTCGAGCTTGATCGCGTCTTCGCTGAAGAATTCGCGCAGTTCCATCGAACTCGGTCCCCGCCCAGTAAATGCCGTAGCGCTCACGCGCCGAAATCTCGTAGTGGTCGTGAACTGGCGAAGTTAACCGGAGCGCCCAAGTCGTGTCAAATAGCGGCGTTGCACCGGTTTCCGGCCTCGGTTAGCTTGCTCGGGATGCCCTTTCCGTTCCCCCTCGACGCCTCCGTCCCGCTTTACCTGGCCCCCATGGCCGGCGTTTCCGAGTCGCCCTTCCGGCGACTCTGCCGCCGCTTTGGGGCCGACGTCGTGGTCACGGAATTCCTGTCGGCCGAGGGCATTCGTCGAGAGAATCCTGCCACGATCAAGAAGCTGCGCTTCGGGCCGGAGGAACATCCCATCGGGGTCCAGATCTTCGGGGCCGATCCGGCCGCGATGGGCGAGGCGGCCGCGTTCGTCACCGACGTCTTCCAACCCGACTTCGTCGACATCAACTTCGGCTGCCCCGTCAAGAAGGTCGTCCGCCGCAACGGGGGCTCGGGCTGCCTCAAGGATCTGAACCTGGTGCAGGACGTGATCCGGGCCGTGGCCCGGAGCACCCACCTCCCGGTGACCTGCAAGATCCGGAGTGGATGGAACGAGGAGATGCGCGATCCGGTGGCAATTGCGCTGCGCTGCCAGGACGCCGGGGCCCGCGTGCTCGCGCTCCATCCGCGCACGCGGACGCAGATGTACACGGGGCACGCGCATTGGGACGAGATCGCGGCCGTGGTCCAGGCACTCGACATCCCGGTGCTCGGCAACGGGGACATCAAGACCGCGGAGGATGCGGTGCGCATGCATCGTGAGACGGGGTGCGCAGGGATCATGATCGCCCGCGGCTCGTTCGGGCAGCCCTGGATCTTCGACCAGACCCGCGACCTGCTGGCGGGGCGCCCCATGCGACCGGCGCCGGCGGTGGAAGAACGTTTCCGCATCGCCCTGGAGCACTCGGCCATGGCCGCAGCCTACGAGCCCGACCGGCGCGGAGCAGCCATCGAGTTCCGGAAGCACCTCGGGTGGTACGTGCGCGGCCTGCCGGGCTCGGCCGAGCTCAGGAAGCAGTTGCACGCTGTGGAGTCCCATACCGAGATCGCGGGCATCTTCGACGCCTACCTGCGCGACCAGGCGCGTCGGGACGCCCCAGAGGCGACACCCGACGAGCCACGGTTGGAGGCCCTGAGCGCATGATGCGGGGGCGCGTTCGCGATCTGCTTGGGCGGGTCGCGGACGGCACGCTCTCCATCGGAGAGGCGATCGACGCGCTCGCGTTCTTACCGTTCGAGGATCTCGGGCATGCCACCGTCGATCACCACCGGGCGCTGCGGCAGGGCTATCCCGAGGTGATTTTCGGAGCGGGCAAGACACCCGCACAGGTGGTCGAAATCGCGGAACGCATCGCGGCGCGCGGCGACGGGGTACTCGCCACCCGGCTCGGTGACGATGCCGCCGCCGCGCTGCGGACGGCGCTCCCCGGAATCGAACTGAATCCAGTGGCGCGGACCGCCTTCCTGCCCGGGGGCACCCCTCCGGAGGCGGGACGCGGCACGGTCTGCATCATCACCGCCGGAACCAGCGACCTGCCGGTGGCCGAGGAAGCGGCGGTGACGGCCGTCGCGCTGGGGAACGCCGTGGGGCGGATCACGGACGTCGGGGTGGCCGGCCTGCATCGTCTGCTGGCGCGGCGCGAGGAGTTGGCGGCGGCGGCCGTGGTGATCGTGGTCGCGGGGATGGACGGCGCGTTGCCGTCGGTGGTCGGCGGGCTGGTGGCCCGCCCGGTCATCGCCGTTCCGACGAGCATCGGATACGGTGCGGCCTTTGGCGGCGTGGCTCCACTGCTTACCATGCTGAACAGCTGTGCAGCAGGGGTGACCGTCGTGAACATCGACAACGGATTCGGCGCGGCCGTGGCCGCGAGCCGGATCACGCACGACTGACTTCGTCCACCGGGTGTCCGGTCGGGGCATGACGACTGCGGAATGGGTGGCGGTGAGCAGCGGGGCGGTAGCGCTGGCGTTGAGCGTCTACCAGTATTTGCGTGCCCGTCGCCCAGCCCGTCGGGCGCCACGGTCCGTAGAGATCGCACCGATCGCGGCCTCCAATGTGGATAGCCTGCTTGCGTCCACGGCACGGCGGCGGCGCCTGTTGACCCCCTCCACACCGCTGTCGGACCTGCGCAGCAGCGTGGACGCGACCCATGAGGCGCGCGAGGTCGTGCGCGACGCCGCCCATCTGATCGAGCAGCTCGGGGACATCAGCGACGGCTGTGGTGCCGCGGAAGCCGTCTTCTGGCGGTGGGACGAGGCGCGGGACTCGCTGGCGCCAGCCGCCTGGTCCACCCCGGGCGCCGATCGCCCGCAGCATTTCGACCTCGCCGAATGGGGCCCCCTCGCGCGCTGGGCGGCGGAGGGCGCGCTTGTCGTGCTCGATGCCGGCGAGAGCGTCTCGCCGCCGCACTTCGCCGCCGCGCCCGTCATCGACGACACGCTGTTGATCGGGGTCCTCACCGTGGCCAACGAAGGCGGGCTCCTGCTCAGCCGGCAGAAGGCCAAGGAGTGGCTTCCGCGGTACGCGGCGCAGGTGGTCCGCCTGGTGTCGCTGAGCGAAGGACGGCGCGAATTCGCCCGCCACATGCGACAGAGCCGGGCCCTGCTCGCCGCGGTGCAGCGGATTCAGACGCAGAAGACCCTGGAGCTCCTCGCCGCATCCATCTGCGAGACGGCGCTGCAGGTCTCGTCGGCCACGTCCGCGGCGCTGGTCCGTTGGCGTGCCGATGTGCAGAAGGGGTGGGTCAGCTACACGACGCCGGGTTTCCGCGCATCCCCATTTCAGATCGACGCGGAGACGCTGGTGTTCAAAGCGTGCCAGGACGACATGGTGCAGTTCATGGACGATACCTCGCCCACCGATCGCCGCGTATCACTGATGAGCAACGGCGACGACGGGTGGCGCGGCGGCGCGATCGGCATCGTGCCGCTGAAGCGAGGGCGCGACGTGCTCGGCGCCATCGTCGTGGCGTCCACCGAAGCGGGGCACATCACGCAGGACGAGGTGGACAACCTGGGGGCCCTGGGCGCGGTCTCGATCGGGCCGCTGGAGATGGCGTGGGAGTTCGACGCCGCGAACAAGCGGGCGAGCACGGACGGTCTCACCGGGCTCGCGAACCGCCGGGCCTTCGACGAGCACCTGAAGCGGTTGCTGGACGCGACGGACCGGTTCGGGCAGCCGCTGGCGTTGATTCTGGGCGACATCGATCATTTCAAGCGCATCAACGATACTTGGGGGCACGAGGCGGGCGACGACGTGCTGCGCCACGTGGCATCTCGACTGGCCGAGGGCGTCCGGACCGTCGATGTGATCGCCCGGTACGGCGGGGAGGAAATCGCGATTCTGCTGCCGCAGACGTCGGTGGTGGGGGCGGCGGATCTGGCCGATCGACTCCGGCACGCGGTCGAGGCCCAGCCTGTGAAGTTCAAGGGTGAGGAGATCCCGGTGACGGCTTCGTTCGGCGTGGCGTCCTATCCTGACGCGGTACCGGCGAGGGACGGACTCTTTCGGGCGGCGGACCGTGCGCTGTACCAGGCCAAGCGTGCAGGGCGAAATTGCGTGAAGTCTGTTGCCGTATCAACAGACAAGTGAGTGACTTGCAAGGTTGCACCTTACGATGTACTTTAAATGGTGCTGAGCGTCGACGGTCGGTTGTCGTTAGCTTGGACGAGCAGTCAGCAGTCAGCAGTGAGTAGAGGGGGCGACAGGCTTCGACGGGGTAAGTGAAGCTGTGGCCGCGTGCCCAGGTCCTCGGGTTCCTGGTAAAACACTCGGGACATTTTTAACTGCCAACAACAACTTGGCCCTCGCTGCGTAACTTCGGTTACGCCGAGTGCTCCTGAGGAAGCCCTCCCGGGGCGGCTTCTGGAGTATCGCAAATCCGGGATGGTCGGCGAGTACGCTCTCGACGCGCTGACGAGATTCTAGAGGGCTCATCCGGCGGTGGGCGGTTCACCGGCCAGCCGCAGGAAACACCAATCGGTGAACTACGCACGTAGACGCTGTGGTGGATCTATTCTCGGACCGGGGTTCGATTCCCCGCGCCTCCATTGAATAAGTAGTCTCAGGACAACGAACGGCGCCCGGCATCGGGCGCCGTTCGTCGTTCCAGGGCGCCCAGAAAGCATTCCGGCGGGACTGGGCGGGTCCGCCGCGCCACGCTATGCTCTGAGGCATGCACGCTCCCCCCGTGTTCCTGCAGACGCTGGCGCTGGTGTTCTGCGTCGCGGCCGTCACGACGGTCCTGTTCCAGCGGCTCGGGCAACCGGTGGTGTTCGGGTATCTTCTGGCCGGGATGATCCTGGGGCCGCACATCCCGGTGCCGGTGGCGGCGGACACTTCCACGGCGCAGACGCTGTCGGAACTCGGGGTGATCCTGCTCATGTTCTCCCTCGGGCTGGAATTCCGCCTCCGGCGGGTGATCCAGATGGGGGTGACGTCGGGGCTGGCGGCGCTTGCCGAGACGAGCATCATGCTCGCCCTCGGATACCTGTTGGCGGAACTGTTCGGCTGGACGCCGATCGAAGCGCTCTTTGCCGGCGCCGTGGTCGCCATCTCGAGCACGACGATTGTCGCCAAGGCGTTCGCGCGGCACGGCATGGGCCGGGCGCTGACGGATTCGGTGTTCGGCATTCTGATCGTCGAGGATCTGATCGCGATCTTCCTCCTGGCCCTGCTCTCGGCGGTGGCCGCGGGGGGCGGGCTGACGGCCCGCGGCCTCGGCATCACTGGCGTTCGCCTGGTGACGTTCCTCGCGGCACTCATCGGCATCGGATTGCTGATCGTGCCCCGGCTCGTGCGTGGGGTCGTGCGCCTCGGGCGTGCGGAAACCACGCTTGTGGCCAGCATCGGCATC
Source organism: uncultured Gemmatimonadaceae bacterium (assembly GCA_963781765.1). Classification (GTDB taxonomy): domain Bacteria; phylum Gemmatimonadota; class Gemmatimonadetes; order Gemmatimonadales; family Gemmatimonadaceae; genus JAGWRI01. Next base: position 600,058 of record CAWAHC010000015.1, on the reverse strand, counting down.
TGTTTCGGTGCGGCGTTGCTCGCGCTGGCGTTCGGGTATTCGGTGGCGCTCGGGGCCTTCATCGCGGGCACGCTGGTGGCCGAGTCCGGAGAAGGGGCGGTGATTCAACGGCTCATCGAGCCCGTGCGCGACATGTTCGTGGCGATCTTCTTCGTGTCCGTCGGTATGCTGATCGATCCGCACACCATCGTGGCGCATTGGGGGGCGGTGCTCACGTTCACGCTGCTGGTCATCGGCGGCAAGGTGATCGCGGTCTCGCTGGGCGCGTTTCTCACCGGCAGCCGCCTGCGGACCGCCGTCCAGACCGGTATGAGCCTCGCGCAGATCGGCGAGTTCTCGTTCATCATCGCGGGGGTCGGGCTCGCGGGAGGCGCCACCCGAGCGTTTCTCTTTCCAATTGCCGTGACCGTCTCGGCGATCACGACGTACACCACGCCGTTGCTCATCGGTGTCGCGGAACCCGTGGCGCTCTGGGTAGACCGGAAGCTGCCGCGTCCCCTGCAGACGTTCGTCGCGTTGTACGGCTCGTGGGTGGAGCGCCTGCGCAGGGCACCCGTCGCGGGCCGCTCACGGCTGCGGCGCCTCATCCGCATGTTGCTGGTGGACGCGGCCCTGCTCGCCGGCGTGATCGTCGGATCGGCGTCCGAGTTGCAGCGGTTCACGAGCATCGTGGACGGATGGTTCGGGCTCTCGAAGGCCGCGGCACAGGCCCTCGTCGTGCTTGGCGCGTTGCTCGTCTCCACGCCGCTGGTGCTCGGCATCGTCCGGACCACGGCGCGTCTGGCCGTCATACTGGCGGTGCGTGCGATGCCAGCAGCCAAGGCGGGGCGGGCGGACTTCGCCGCCGCGCCCCGACGGGCGTTCGTCACCGCACTCCAGTTGGCGTTCCTGTTGGCCATCGGGGCGCCGCTGCTTGCCGTTACGCAGCCCTTCCTCCCGCGCTACCCCGGATTCGTGGTGCTGGCCGGGATCGCCATCCTGTTGGGCGCCGCCTTCTGGCGAGGGGCGCGCAACCTGCAGGGGCACGCCCAGGCGGGGGCGCAGGTGATGGTTTCGGCGCTGGCCCAGCAGATGGCCGACGGTCCGGTACGCGAGACTCTCCAGCAGACGATGCGTCGCCTCGGGGTGCTGCTGCCAGGACTCGGCGAACCCGTGGCCGTGTCACTGCGCCCGCCGAGCGGGAGCGTGGGCCGGACACTCGCCGAGCTGAACGTTCGCGGGCTGACCGGTGCAACCGTGCTCTGCATCGTGCGCGGCAGTGGCGAGGAGGAGCAGGCGATCGTGCCCACGGGGCACGAACGCCTGCGGGCAGGAGACGTCCTGGCGCTGGCCGGCTCCACTGACGCCGTGGCGGACGCGCGGGCGATCCTCACGCGTGGGCCCGATCTGGAAGACGAGGAGTTCGTGCCGGCGAGCTGACGCCGGCCGTCGGGTGGGTGGCCGCGGGACTGCCGCGCTACTCGTACTGGTCGGGCGGGAGGTCCAGCGGATTGACCGCGGCACCCGCCAGGCCGGCGGGTTGCCCGGCCTGGCGCCGCCGCCGGAGGAACTCGGGGGCCAACAGCACGCCGATCGCGGTGACGGGAAGGATCTGCTGCGCCTGGATCAGAAAGGCGACGGCGACGGCGGCGTTCGAGTCGAATCCCAGGGCCGCCGCCGTGAGCGCGTACAGAAGTTGGAACACGCCGACATTGCCGGGCGTGGGGCGAATGGCAAATCCGATGTTCACCGCGAGCAGGCAGGCGACTGTTCCCGTGAACGTGATCGGGAAATGCACGGCATCGGCGGTGAGTTGGTAGGTGGCGATCTGCAGGCCCCATGCCCCGACTGACAGGAGCATCGCCGCCGCAAACCGCGGCACCGTGGACACGCTGGCCAGCGTGTGCGTGAACCGGCGCGCATACGCCCGGAGCTTGCCGCGCCAAGTGCTCTCGTCGGTCACACGCTCCTCGGTCTTCTCCCGGCTGAGCAGAAAGAGCACGAAGAAGCCGAGCGCCGCCAGGGCGGTGATGGCGAACGGGCGCAACGCGGAGATGTGGCCGGGCAGGGGAAGCAGCCAGATGCCGAGCACCAGCATCAGCACGTAGCCGCTCAACTCGAACAGCCGCTCGAGCGCGAACGTGGCGAGGATCTTCGCGCTCGGCACGTGGGAGGCCCGCGACACGAAGATCACGCGCGCGGCCTCTCCGCCGTTGGCCACGAGCACGTTGTTGAGCCCCGCGCCCGCGAAGGTGGCGCGCATGGCGAGCCACAGCGAGTCGGCGCCCACCGGGCGCAGGAACACCCACCACCGCACGCCCTTGAGGATGAGCGACAGCAGATTCACGCCGGCCGCGAGCAACAGCAGGTTGGGCGACGCCGAGCGGAAGGCGCGCCAGGTCTCACCCCATTGTACGCGGGTGGCGAACAGGACGAGGAAGGCGCCGACCACCACCCACATCGACACCCGGAGGGCGCGGACGGCGGCGCGTTTCATGCCGCCGGCACGGTGACGAACCGATAGCCGCGGGCCGAGAGATCGGTGACGATCCGCGGCACCGCGGCCGCCGTCTGGAGCCGGTCGCCGGCGGGATTGTAGCCGTCGCCGTCGTGCAGGAGCAGAATCGATCCGGGGCGCGCGCCCACGACCGTGCGCTGGGCGATGACGTCAGCGCCTGGACGGTCGGTGTCCCACACGCCGAGCGACCACCCGATCACGCGCTCGCCGAGGTCGGCCGCGACGCCGTTCACCCACGGGCTTCGGAATCCGTGCGGTGCGCGGAAGAGCGCCGGTCGCTCCCCGCAGGCTTCCGCGATCGCGTCGGAGCCGCGTCCGAGATCGGTGCGCACGTAGCGCGGCCCCTTGAAGTGGAGCTTGCGGTGAAAATAGCCGTGATTGCCGAGCGCATGGCCCTCGTCTCGCACGCGGCGTACCAGGGCCGGCCACCGCTCGGCGTGCCGGCCGAGGATGAAGAACGTGGCGTGGACGCCGGCCTCACCGAGCGCATCGAGAACGCGAGGCGTGGCATGGGGATTCGGGCCGTCGTCGAAGGTGAGAGCCACCACCGGGTCCCGCGTAGGGAGTCGCCCGAGCGCGTGACCGAACACGAAGCTGTTGCGATAGAACGCGCCGTGCGCCGCGATCCCCGCCACCGCGACGGTGCCGCCGAGAACGGCCGCCCCGATCATGGGGCGAGGGCGACGCGTTCGAGGACGGAATGGTAAACGCCGAGGACCCGCTCGGTGACGCGCGACCACCCGTACTGCAGCGACTCCTCGCGGCCCCGCTTGCCCAGTCGCAGGCGCAGCGTCTCGTCGTCGATGAGCCGGACGATGGCGTCCGCCAGCGCATCGATGTCGCCGCAGGGTACCATCAACGCCTCTCGGTTGTTCTCGACCACGTCGCGAAATCCGAGGATGTCGGAGCAGACGATCGGGGTCTCGCACGCCATCGATTCGAGCAGCGTGATGCCGAACGACGCCTTGGTGGTGGGGCAGGCGTACATCGAGCAGTTCGCGTAGTAGCGTGGCCGTCCCTCGAGCACCGATCCCACGAAGGTGATATCCGGGTCGCCCTTGGCGAGCGCGTAGTAACGGTCACGCAGCGGACCGTCGCCTACGACCACCAGCTGGGCGGCGCGCCCGCGCGCCTTCACGCGACCGAACGCCTCGATCAGCGTGTCGAGCCCATTGCGCGGATCGAATCGCCCGAGGAACAGAATGGACGGCACATCGGTGCGGATCTCCGGCGGACGCGGCGCGTGCGGCGTGAATACGTCGACGTCGATGCCGTTGGGAATGATCTGCCAATCGGCTTCGAAGTAGCGCTCCAGCGCCACAGTCGTGGAGTGCGAAACGGCGATGGCGGCGCTGAGCTTGTCGAGGCGGCGCTGGAAGTACCGCTTGAACAGCCCGTAGGCGACGGAGCGGTCGAAATAGGTGTGGAACGTCCCGATCACCGGCACCCCGGCCTCGTCGATGGCGAGGAGGGGCAGCACGGGGGTCAGCGGCGAGTGCACGTGGACGACGTCGTAGCGCCCATCTCGCAGGACTCGGCGCATCTGGCGGCGGAGTCCGAGGCCGAGCGTGATGCGGGCCTGGGATCCGTTGGATTGCACCGGCTGACTCCGGCCGATCCGGATGACGTTCGGCAGCTCCTCGGCGCCCGGAATGTGGGACGTGATGATGTCCACATGATGGCCGCGCCGCCGCGCTTCACGCGCGAAGAAGTGGACGTGCTCGCACACGCCGCCCAGGTGCGGATAGTAGTACTCGGTGACGAGGGCGATGCGAAACGTCCGGTCGTCCCGCATTTCGGGAAGATCGGGTAGCTGCGGCATCGCCGGATGCCGGACGGCGCGGACGGTCCGGCCGGGCAGGCTCAGAATCGGCATGAAGCCGGAAATATACTATCCATGAGCGGGCGCCAGGTAGAAAGTAGGGTCTGCAACAGGGAGCAGCCGGAGGTCCGGTGTCCCGGCACATGACGCATACCGCCGCCGCCGTGTTTCGATCCATCCCCCCCGGCCGGCCCCCGCGGGCCAGCCCCGGGGGTCAGTCCGCGCGGAGGTCCAGCGGGGCTGCCGTGGGGTAGTTGCCGGAGAAGCAGGCATCGCAGAAGCCGTCCGGCCCGTTGGGGACCGCCCCCAGCATCCCCTCCTGCGACAGATACCCCAGGGAGTCGACGCCCAGCGTCTGGGCGATCTCGTCGCGCGACATGTTGGCGGCGATCAACTCTCGACGCGATGGCGTGTCGATGCCGTAGTAGCAGGGCCCCGTGATCGGCGGCGAACTCACCCGCAGGTGCACTTCTTTGGCGCCGGCGGCACGAATCATCGCCACGAGGCCGCGCGTCGTCGTGCCGCGGACGATGGAGTCGTCCACCATCACCACCCGTTTGCCCTCGATCACCTCGCGCACCGGGTTGTACTTCACCTTGACCTTGGCGTCCCTTCCGGCCTGTGTGGGCTGGATGAAGGTACGGCCGATGTAGTGGTTGCGGATGAGCGCCAGCTCATACGGCAGCCCGCTCACCTCGGCAAAGCCGAGCGCCGCCGAATTCGACGAGTCGGGGACGCTGAATACGAGGTCGGCGGACGGGGCCGGATGCTCCTTGGCGAGCTGCCGGCCCAGCTCCCGCCGGGCCCGGTCCACCGACCCACCGAACACGCGGCTGTCGGGGCGCGCGAAGTAGACGTACTCGAACACGCATTTCTTCGTCGGCTTGGCCTCGAGGGCCTGGACCACCTGAATGCCGGCGTCGTCCACGACCACGATCTCGCCGGGCGCCACCTCCCGTTCGGCGACGGCGCCCACGATGTCGAGCGCGCAGGTCTCGGACGCGAACACCACCGCTCCGTTGAGTCGGCCCATCACCAGGGGGCGCCAGCCACGGGGGTCGCGGGCCGCGATCAGCGTATGCCCGATGGCTGCCACCAGGCTGTACGCGCCCTCGAGCCCGGTCAGTGCTTCCGCCATGCGCGCGGCCGGCGTCGGCGCGTGCGACTTGGCGAGTCGGTGCACGATGACTTCGGAATCGGCGTTGGTGGAGAAGATGGAGCCGCTCGCCTCGAGTTCGGCCCGGACCTGTACGGCGTTCACGAGGTTGCCGTTGTGCGCCAGGGCGATGTAGCCGCCCCGGGACTGCACGAAGATCGGCTGTGCGTTCTCGATGGTGGACGACCCCGCGGTGCTGTACCGCGTGTGCCCGATGGCGAGGTCTCCGTGCAGTTGCTCCAGCTCGTGTCCCATCGATTCGTTCACCGTCCCCATGGTACGGACAATCTGTCCATGGCCATCGGAGTCGAGCACGGCCACCCCGGCCGATTCCTGGCCGCGATGCTGAAGGGAGTAGAGCCCGAGTTGAGTGAGCCGGGCGGCGTTGGGGGTCCCGCGGATACCGAAGATGCCACACATGGAATCAGGCCGCCGTCGTCTCGGGTGAATCGGCGGCCGCTGACGCGGGCCGCGACATGATGCGGGGAATCGCCTCGAAGTAGGCGTCGTCCAGTTTGGTGAGCGGTGCTGCGATCTCGCGTACGCCGACGCGAATCATCAACCGTCCGCCGTCATCCACGAGGCCAATGTCCTGGGCGGGGACGCCGTGCTTGGCGGCGATCGCCACCAAGCGATCCGGTTCGGGGGTCGAGATCACTGCCCGCGCCTGGGCCTCGCCGAACAACAGCGCACGGAGCGGCAGCGACTGCCAGGGCGAGAGATCCACCCGGGCGCCCAACTGTTGCCCCCGTTCCATGATAGCACACTCGGCAAGGGCCACGGCCAGGCCGCCGTCGCTGCAGTCGTGCGCCGAGCGGACGACCCCGGCGCCGATGGCTTCGAGCAGCGTGTCGATGAGCGCCCGTTCAGCCTCGAGGTCGCAGGCGGGCGGGGCGCCGGCGACGACGCCATGGATGCGCTGCAGGTACTCGCTGGCACCGATCGACGCCGTGGGCTCGCCGAGTAGCACGATGCGGTCGCCCATGTGTGAGAACGCGGACCGGGTGATATGCCCGACGGAATCGACCAGGCCCACCATGCCCACCACCGGCGTGGGATAGACGGCGCCGCTGGGGTTCTCGTTGTACAGCGACACGTTGCCGCCCGTGACCGGCGTGCCGAGCGCGGTGCAGGCCTCCGCCATGCCCGCGACTGCCTCGCGGAGTTGATAGTAGACTTCCGGCTTTCGCGGATTGCCGAAGTTGAGGTTGTTGGTGATCGCCATGGGGCGTCCGCCCGTACAGGCGACGTTTCGCGCGGCCTCGGCCACCGCGATGCGCGTCCCGGCGCGGGGATCGAGGTAGACGTAGCGTCCGTTGCAGTCAGTCTTCACGGCAACGGCGTGGTCGGTGCCGCGAATGCGCAGCACCGCCGCGTCTCCACCGGGCCCGACCACGGTGTTGGTGCGCACGCTGGTATCGTACTGCCGGTACACCCACTGTTTGCTCGCGATGGTGGGACTGGAGAGCAGCTGCAAGAGGGTCCACGCGGGGTCCATTTCCTCGGGGCGCTCCACGATCGCGCTCACGTCACGCTGCCGTAGCGCGACGATGGCCGGGCTCTCGGTGGCAGGGGGCGTGTACGTGGGACAGTCGGTGACGAGCCGGGTGCCGGGGAATTCGGCGATCACCTGATCGCCCTCGGTCACGCGGTACACCGGGTCGGCGATCACCTCGCCGATCACCGCGGCCGTGAGGTCCCACTTCTCGAGGATGGCCCGCACCGCGTCTTCGTGCCCGCGCCGGGCGACCACGAGCATGCGCTCCTGTGATTCGCTCAGCAGCAGCTCATACGGGGTCATGTCGGGTTCGCGTGCCGGTACCTTGGACACGTCGATCGTGATGCCCACGTCGCCTCGCGCCGCCATCTCGGCCGACGATGACGTGAGTCCCGCCGCGCCCATGTCCTGGATGGCCACGATGTGGCCGCTGTTGATCAGTTCGAGGCTCGCCTCGAGCAGGAGCTTCTCGGTGAAGGGGTCGCCCACCTGGACGCGCGGACGCTTGGCCTCGGTGGCTTCCGACAGGTCCTCCGACGCGAACGATGCACCGTGGATCCCGTCGCGTCCGGTGCGGGCCCCGACGGCGATGATCGGGTTGCCGATTCCCTGGGCGACCGCCCGCATGAGTTCCGACTCCTTCATCAGCCCCACGCACATCGCGTTGACCAGGGGATTCCCGTCGTACGCCGGATCGAACGTGACCTCGCCGGCCACGGTCGGTACGCCCACACAGTTGCCGTAGTCCCCGATGCCCTTGACCACACCGGCGAAGAGGTAGCGCACGCGGGCCGAGTCGAGGCTCCCGAAGCGAAGCGAATTGAGCATCGCAATCGGGCGGGCGCCCATGGTGAACACATCGCGCAGGATGCCACCCACGCCGGTGGCCGCTCCCTGATACGGCTCCACGGCCGAGGGATGGTTGTGCGACTCGATCTTGAAGGCGATGGCCAGGCCATCGCCAATGGCGATCACGCCGGCGTTCTCGCCCGGGCCCTGGAGCACGTAGTCGGCGGTGGTGGGGAGCGTGCGCAGCAGCGGACGCGAGTGCTTGTAGGAGCAGTGTTCGCTCCACAGCGCACTCACGATGCCGAGTTCGGTGAAGGTGGGCGTGCGGCCGAGCATGTCGACCAGGCGGCGATATTCGTCTTCGGTGATCCCATGCTCGGCCACGAGGGCCGGGGTGATGGCTGGGTCGCCGGGGCGCGGCTGAACGGTCACTTCTTGTGGCTCAGGAGTTCGAGAAGGTCGGTGACGACGCTGGTGATGGGATTGCGGGATGCCTGGCGCAGGAGTTCGACCTCGCCTGGATCGAACCACGCGCCCTTGCACTCGGGGCAGACGTCGATCGTCACGCTCTCTCGGACGACCTCCTGCAGGTCGGCGCCGCACTTCGGGCACTTCATGTAGTGCGAGTGGCGTTCGCGCGTGAGGCGTTCGGCATCGAGCCGCTTTCGCATCTCGGCGATCAATTCGGCGTTCTGGCGGGCGAAGTATTCGTCTTCGTTGCCCGTCGGGTGGTCTTCGGAGTGGTGGGGCATCGGGTTCTCCGTTCAGGCGGTGACTGCGGACAACAGCGATTCGAAAACTCCCACGCCGTCCGCGGAGCCGAGCAGGGTGCTCACCGCGCGCTCCGGGTGGGGCATCATCCCCAGCACGTTGCCCGCGTCGTTGACGATACCGGCGATGGCGTGCATGGAACCATTCGGGCTCCACCCGTCATCGGCCTCGGCCGTGTTCGAGACGTAGCGGAACACCACTCGACCGTCGTCCTCCAGATGGCGCAGCGTCTCGTCGTCGGCGGTGTAGCGGCCGTCGCCGTGCGCGATCGGGATCGCGATCGTCTGTCCGCGGCGATAGCGGTTGGTGAACATGGTGCCCGTCTGCTCGACCCGCAGACTCACGACTTCGCAGATGAACTTGAGGCTCTCGTTGCGGAGTAGCGCGCCCGGCAGGAGGCCGGCTTCGCAGGCGATCTGAAAGCCATTGCAGATCGCGAGCACCGGCGCTCCCCGCTTGGCGTGGGCCACGACTTCGGTCATGATCGGGCTGAACCGCGCGATGGCCCCGGGCCGCAGGTAGTCCCCATAGCTGAACCCCCCGGGCAGGACCACCACGTCGGCCTGCTGCAGGTCGTGGTCCTTGTGCCAGAGGAACACCGCCGCTTCACCCACGGCCTCGACCACGGCCCGATAGGCGTCGTAATCGCAGTTGGAGCCGGGGAAGGTCACGATGCCGAACTTCATGCGGGGAGGGCCTCCACGCCCGCCACGTCGTAGTCCTCGGTCACGGGGTTGGCGAGCAGGCGTTCGCACATGTCGCGTACCTGCGCCTGGGCGGTGGCCTGGTCGGCCGCCTCCAACTCGACGATCAGGTGGCGTCCCACATGCACGTCGCGGACGGTGGCGAATCCGAGCGTATGCAGGGCGTCGGCCACGGCCTTGCCCTGGGGGTCGAGCAGGCCGCGACGCGGCGTGATGTGCAGGGACACACGAAAGCGGGTCATTCGCTTGAGGATTTGGGTGGAGAAGTGGGGGGCGGATTGCCCGGAGGGGCGGCGCCCGGCCCGCGCTCGCGGCGGCGGCGCGAGCGGCGGCGGCGGGAACGATCGTCGCCGACCTCTTCGCGCCGGCGCACCGGCCGGCCGTGGGCGTCGATGCCGAGGTCGGTGTCGGGGTTCGGGGCGCCGGTGCGGCGATCGAGCAGCCCCAGCCAGGCCGCGCGCCCGATGCCGAAGCCCACGTAGATCACGCCGGCAGGGAAGAAGAACTGGTTGGGCAGGAATACGAGCGCGGCGATCCCGCCCACGACCAGGACCAATCCGATCACGCCTCGCACACTGCGCAGGCTCACGTTGGGCATCACGGGATACGGCACGTTGCTCACCATCAGGAAGCTGAGGGCGAGCATGATGTAGCGCAGCAGCACGTGCCACGGCAGGTTGGCGATCACCGTCTCCTGGTACAGCGGCGTCTGGCTGAACCAGTAGTACGTGGCCAGCGTGATGCCGGCGGCCGGCGCGGGGAGACCCTGGAAGTAGGTCTTGGCGGTCCCTGCCTGTTCCACGTTGAAGCGCGCCAGGCGCAGCACGGCGCAGGCCGTGAAGAGGAAGCAGAACAGCCATTCCCACCCTTCGCGATTGAACACCGCGAAGTAGGTGATCATGGAAGGCGCGATGCCGAACGTGACGGCGTCGACCAGCGAGTCGAGTTCCTCGCCGAATTGCCCGCCGGTGTTGGTGGCCCGGGCTACCCGGCCGTCGAGCATATCCATCACGCCGCCCAACACCACGAACCACCCGGCGCGGGAGTACTCGCCCCGCGTGGCGGCGACGATGGCGAACATGCCGAAGAACAGATTCAGCAGCGTCAGGCCGCTCGGGAAGAGCACGATGGCGCGCCGCGCGCGAGGCCGCGGCCGGGGGGCGGAGGGCGTCATGGGGTCGGGAGTTGGGCGAGCACCGTCACGCCCGCCTGGGTCTTCTGTCCCACGCGTGCCTGCACGGTGGCGGTGGTGGGAAGGAACACGTCGACGCGCGAGCCGAACCGGATCAGGCCCATGCGTTCCCCCTGGCGGGCGGCGTCCCCCACCTTGCTGTAGGTCACGATCCGGCGCGCTACGAGCCCCGCGATCTGCCGCATCATGACGCGCGCGGCGCCATGCGCGATCCCGATCGACATCTGCTCGTTCTCGAGGCTCGACTTCTCGGATGCCGCGTTCAGGAACTTGCCGGGATTGTAGTGCACGTACTCCACGGTGCCGCTCACCGGGTACCGATTCACGTGCACGTTGAAGACGTTCATGAAGATCGAGATGCGCAACGCGCGTCCGCTGAGGAAGGTGGGTTCGTCCACCTCGGTGATGTGAACGATCCGACCGTCGGCGGGCGCGATCACCAGCGCGTCGCCGCGCGAGCCGTTCCGCTCCGGGTCGCGGAAGAAGTAGGCCACCCAGATGGCGAGCAGCGTGACCACGAACGCCAACAGCCACAGGGGCCACGAGCGCCGGTTGAGCGCCAGCGCATACGACGCCACCGCGATGAGCGCCGCCGTGACGATGAAGGGCATCCCTTCGCGGGCGAAGCTCACGTGAGGCCCTCCAGCTGCAACGGCGCGCCCGTGATGCGGTGGAACGCGTCGAGATACCGCTCGCTGGTGGCACGGATCACCTCCGCCGGCAGGGGCGGCGGGGGGGCGTCGCCGTTCCACCGCCCGGCCCGCCGCTCGCCGTCCAGATAGTCGCGGAGCGGCTGCTTGTCGAAGCTGGGCTGCGTATGGCCGGGCTCGTACCGGTCGGCGGGCCAGAAACGCGAACTGTCGGGGGTGAGCACCTCGTCGATCAGCGTGATCTGGCCGGCGGCGTCGCGCCCGAACTCGAACTTCGTATCGGCGATGATGATGCCGCGCTCGGCGGCCAGGGCGCGGCCCAGTTCATAGACGTGGCGGCTGAGCCGTTCGAGTTCGGCCGTCACGTCGGTCCCCAACTGTCGCTGCACCTCGGCGATCGTGATGTTCTGGTCGTGCCCGCTCTCAGCCTTGGTGGCCGGGCTGAAGATCGGGCGCGCGAAGCGGTCGGCCTCGCGGAGTCCGGCCGGCAGCGGTTCCCCGGCCAGCGTGCCCTGGTCGCGGTATTCCTTCCACGCCGACCCGGAGATGTAGCCGCGCACCACGCACTCGACGGGAAACACCTGCGCGCGGCGGCAGAGCATGCCGCGACCGGCGATCGTCTGCCGGTGATTGGCGAGCGAGGGCACGAGGCGGATGATCTCGTCGACATCGGCGGAGATCATGTGGTGGTGCACGTCGGGTTCGAAACGGCGCAGCCACCACGCCGTGGTCTGCGTGAGCACGGCGCCCTTGTACGGAATCGGCTCCTTCATCACCACGTCGAACGCGCTCACGCGGTCGGTGGCCACGATGAGCAGGTGCAGTGGATCGACCTCGTACACCTCACGCACCTTGCCGCGGCGCAGATGACGCAGCGGGAGCGGAGCCAATGCCATGATGCTCATACCCGTACCTCCTCGCGATCGGCGCCGGCGGCGCCCCGCAGCAGCGGGTCCACCACTTCGGCCAGGAACTCATCCACCTGTTCCCGCGCCCGCCCGATGAAGTGCAGGGGATCGAGCAGCGCCTGCATCTCGGCGGCGGGCACTGGCCACGCGGTGTCCGCGGCCAGGCGATCCAGCATGTCGTTGGACGGGGCGCCGTCCTTCACGGCGCGAGCGGCCGCAATGCTCGCCCGGCGGATGCGTTCGTGCGCATCCTGGCGATCGCCTCCCATCTGTACCGCCCGGATGATCAGCGCCTCGGTGGCCATGAACGGCAGTTCGTCGTTCAATCGCCGCGCGATCCGGGCTGGATGCACCTCGAGGCCGCTCACCACGTTTTCCATGATCACGAGCACGGCGTCGGTGGCCAGGAACGCCTCGGGAATCGCCAGGCGCCGGTTGGCGCTGTCGTCGAGCGTGCGCTCGAAGTACTGCACGCTGTGGGTCTGGTTGGCATTGGGTTCGAGGCTCAACACGAACCGGGCGAGCGACGCGATGCGCTCACTGCGCATGGGATTGCGCTTGTAGGCCATGGCTGAGGACCCGATCTGCTCTTCCTCGAACGGTTCCTCGATCTCGCCGAACGACTGCAGCATGCGGAGATCGCCGCTGAACTTGGCGGCGCTGGCCGCAATCGCGGCCACGACGTCGAGCACGGCGGCATCGAGTTTGCGCGTGTAAGTCTGGCCCGACACCGGAATGGACTCGCGGAAGCCGATGGCGGCCGTCACCGCATGGTCCAACCGTCGGACCTTGTCGTGATCGCCGTCGAAGAGTTCCAGGAACGACGCCTGCGTGCCGGTCGTGCCCTTCACGCCACGGCAGGGCAGCGCGTTGCGGCGGTGGTCGAGTTCGGCGAGGTCGAGCACCAGGTCCTGCATCCACAGCGTGGCGCGCTTGCCCACCGTGGTAGGCTGGGCGGGTTGCAAATGCGTGGACCCCAGCGTCGGCAGGTCCCGCCACTCCCGGGCGAACTCGGCGAGTGACCGCAGCACCGTCACCAGTTTCCCGCGCAGCAGGTCGAGCCCGCGTCGCATGAGGATCAGGTCGGCGTTGTCGGTGACGAAGGCGCTCGTGGCGCCGAGATGGATGTACTTCCGCGCCGCGGGCGCGACATCGCCGAACGCGTGGACATGCGCCATCACGTCGTGCCGGTAGCGGCGCTCGTACGCCGCCACGGCGTCGAAGTCGATGTCGTCGAGATGCGCCCGCATCTGGGTGATGGCCTCGTCGGGAATCGGGACTCCCAGAGCCTGCTCCGCCTCGGCCAGCGCCAGCCAGAGCTGGCGCCAGAGGCCGTACCGCGTGGCCGGCGACCACAACTGGAGCATGGCGCTCGAGGCGTAACGCTCGGACAGCGGCGAGGAATACCGATCGTGCTGGGTCATCGAATCTCGAAGTCGGTGACGTAGAAGGTGCCCGACCGCTCGAGATACATGCGAATCGGGCCGCGGCCGGCGAACCGGTTGAGGGCCTGCGACGCGTCGTCGGCGCTTGTGACGTCCACGTTGTTGATGCGTACGATCACGTCGCCGGTCTGGATGCCCAGCTCGTTGGCCATCCGGTTGCTGACCTTGAAGACCAGCGCGCCGGCGCGGCTGCGAAGATTCCGCTCGGCCCGGATGGCCGGCGTGACCGTCACCAGTTCGAGCTGCTTGAGCACCTCGACTTTGGGCGCGTCCACTTCGGGCAGATTGACGGTGCTCACCGTGGTCGCGAAGGTGCGGGAGCCGCGGCGCATCTCGAGCCGGACCTCCTGATCCACGCCGAGGTCGAGCAGGGCCCCTTCCCAGTCGTACATGTTGTGGATCGTGCGGCCGTTCTCGCTCACGATCACGTCGCCCACCTGGAGACCGGCGCGGGCGGCCGGCGAGCCGGGCACCACGGTGGCGATCTCGGCGCGCTGCGCGATGGCCTCCCGGATGTTGCTGCTAGTGGGCACGCGCAGCTTGACCCCGATCCAGGGGCGCCGGACCTCGCCGTGCGTGAGCAGGTCGTCCACGTCGTGCTTGACGCGGTTGATCGGGATGGCGAAGCCGAGTCCCACCGAGCCGCCGCTGGGCGTGTAGATGGAGCTGTTGAGGCCGATCACCTGGCCGTCGGCGTTCACCAGCGCGCCGCCCGAGTTGCCGGGGTTGATCGCCGCGTCGGTCTGAATCATGTCGAAATACGCCTGCGGCCCGTTGGCGCCGGCCACCAGGTTGCGGCCCGTGCCGCTGATGACGCCCACGGTCACGCTGGGCTCCGGATTGCCGAGCATGAACCCGTACGGATTCCCGATGGCGATCGCCCACTCGCCGACGATCACGCTGTCGGAATTGCCGAGCACCGCCACGGGGAGGTTCTTGGCGTCGATCGTGATCACGGCTACGTCCTGCGTCGCGTCGACCCCCTTCACGGTGGCCGGATAGACGGCGCCGCTGGGCAGCATCACCGAGATCTTGTTGGCGTCGGCGACCACGTGGGCATTGGTCACGATCACACCGTCGGGGCGAATCACGACGCCGGTGCCCAGGCCCGCCTCGGAGCGCGACCGGGCGCCGTTGCCCCACATCCAATCGAAGAGGTCGGGCTGCGCCTGCTGGACCTGTTCGGTCTGCACCGTGACCACGGCGGGGGACACCCTGGCAATGGCCCGGGTGATGGCCGTCTGCCGGCTCGCGGATACGGAGTCGCCGGTGGTGACCTGCGCCGGGGGCGTCGACGTGCCCGCCGCCTGGGCGGCGGACGATTCGGCGGGCCCGGAACAGCCGGCATACAGGAGAACGGCGGTCAGGAATGCGGAAGCGCGCCCTACGATCATGATTGACTCCAATCTCCATGGTGCCGGGATACGTCGTTCAGGAACTGGTCGATGCCGCGGTCGGTGAGCGGGTGCAGGAGGAGGGAGCGCAGGATGTCGGGCGCGATGGCCACGCCGTCGGCCCCGGCGAGCGCGGACTCGGAGAACTGCTGCGCGGTGGTCGGACGTACGGCGAGGATATCGCACTCCGTGCGCGAGGCGTCGAAGACGCGTCGGAGATCGCGCACCACCTCGCCGCCGCTGTGGCCGACGGCGTCGAGCTGGTCGAGCGGCGTCACCACGGTGGACGCCCCCGCCTTGGCGGCGAGCAGCGCCTGCGCGGCGTTGAACACGAGCATCGCCGCGATACGCACGCCATCGGCGTGCAGGCGGTGCACGGCACCGAAGGCGTCCTCCACCAACGGAACCTGCACGATGATCTGGTCGGAGAGTCGTGCCAGGTCGCGCGCATCACGATAGATGTCGCCGCCCGCTACGGCGTGGACCGCGACATACACCGGCGTGGGGCTCAGGCGGCAGATCTCTTCGATGCGGTGGCGATCGTCGTCGACGTTCGCCGCCCGGAGCAGGGCGGGTGTGGTGAGCACGCCGTCGAGCAGGCCGTTGGTCGCCGCCCACCGGATCTCGTCGAGGTCGGCGGTGGCGAGGAGCAGTTTCATGACAGATACAGGTCGGAGGGGTAGGTCACGGCGTCCAGAAACAACCCATGCGCCGCCGCGGGGGGAGACACGTCGCGGTTGTCGCCGGCGTCGAGGAGAACGGCCAGATCGTCTTCCGGGCGGCGCCCGGTAGCGATGTCGAGCATCGTCCCGACGAGAAATCTCACCATGTGATGGAGAAAGCGGTTCGCCTCGATCTCGAACGCCAGACCGCCGGCGCGATCCTGCCAGCGGGCGACGCGGATGTCACAGCGATGGTCGTCGTGTTCGGGCGCGGTGCCCCGGACCGCAAAGGCCCGGAAACAATGGACGCCGACCAACCGGCGGCTGACCGCGTCCAAGGCGCCCCGATCGAGGGGGCGCCGAACGGCGACTTCGTACCGGCGGCGAAATGGTGAGTCGGCTTCTTCATCCGTCCCGACGTGATAGGTGTATCGGCGCGCCACCGCGCTGTACCGGGCGTGAAAGTCGGGGCGCATCGCATGCGCCGCGGCGACCCAGACGTCCGGTGGAAGCACCCCGTTGAGCGCCCGACGAAGTGCGGGTGGATCCCATGTGTCGGGGACGTGTACCCCGGCCGCCTGGCCTCGGGCGTGTACCCCGGCATCGGTCCGACCCGCGCCCAGCACGCCGACGGGCATGCTGCACAGGCGCTCGAGTGCTGCTTCCACGACACCTTGAACGGTGCGCTGGTCGGGCTGCCGCTGCCATCCGCTGAATCCCGAGCCGTCATAGTGCAACACGAGCTGCACAGTGCGCTCCGCCATTGCGAGAAACCTACCAGCACGCGGAATGAAGTCAAGCAATCGGCGAGCCACAAGCGATTGACATTGTTCGACGTACACGCTCACATTTCGCCCGTTCGCGCCGACGCAGTGATTCATGCGGCGGCGCCCGCAAACCATGCCTCCGCGCACTCTTGCGTCTCTCGCCCACGCCCTCGCGGCGGCGTCCGATCTGGACGCCGCCCTGGTCGCGCTCGCCGACGGGCTGGCCGAGATGGATCGCACGGCGCACGTGGCCCTGATCACCTACGAAGCACGGCGGGCGCTCATGCGTGACCGTCGCCTGGCGCGCCCCGAAGGCGTCGAGACGCGCAGCATCGACACGACCCTCGACCACCTCCCTACCCGCGAACGCGTGGCCCTCAGCACCGGCACGACCTTCGTGGACTTCGGCGACCACTCCGCCGAAATCGTGCGCATGCTCAGCCTGCCGGAAATCGCGGAGGGGGGCTACCTGTCGCTCAAGGGGCTGATGTTCGAGGGTGGGCTGTCGGGCATTCTGGCGCTGTTCGAACCGCGAAAGATCTTCGGGACCCGCACGGCTGAACGCTTCCAGCCCGCCGTGGCGCTGTTCGAACTTGCCTACGGGCGCTTCCTCGAGAGCGAGGCGCGGCGCGAAGCCGTCCAGACACTCGAGGACGTGACACAGCGGGTACACGGGGAGTACGAACGCAAGCTGACCGACCTCGGGCAGCAGCTGGTGCGCGCCACCGGAGAGTTCGCCGCGGCCGACCAGCAGAGCCAGACCGTCGCGCTGGAGCGCGAACTGGCGAAGGTCCGCGAGGAAGCACGCCGCGCCAACCGCCGGTCCGAAGCCGTCGAAGCGACGATCGGCTCCGCCGTGGAGCAGCTCGAGAAGGCCCACGTGGAGTTGCACCGCCGGAGTGAACAGTTGCGCCAGAAGACCCGCACCCTCTATCTGATCGAACGTGTGCTCACCCTCGACGCGTCCACCGAAGCGCCGCGCGAGTTGGCCGAGGGGCTTCTGGCCCTGGTGGGCGACGATATGAACGTGGAGCGGTGCTCGCTGATGCTACGCGTGCCGGGCGAGGAGTCGCTGTACCTGGCCGCCGGCCGAGGCATCGCGCCCAACGTCGCGGCCGGCAAACGGGTCGCCATCGGCACCGGCATCTCGGGCCGCGTGGCGGCTACCCGCGAACCACTGCTGGTGCAGGACGTGAGTGAGGCGCGGGAGCATCCGTTGATGAAGGATGCGTACTACACCACGGGATCCTTCCTGAGCTTCCCTCTCGTGTACCACGAGAAGCTGGTCGGGGTGGTGAATCTGACCAACCGTCGCATGGCGGGTGTCTTCGTGGACGATGACGTGGAACGCATGGGCCTGCTGGCGCACGTCATCGCGCTCGTCGCCACCAACGCCCGGCTCCCGGAACGCCTCATGGAGACCATGAGTGCCTGAGCCGGGGGCTCCCGACCCGCTCCGCACGGTAATACATCGACTCGCCATGGGGGCGCCGCTGACGCCCGATGAGTTGACGGCGGGCCTCGACCGGGTCATGGCGGGAGACGCCACACCGGCCCAGGTAGCGGCGATTCTCATCGGACTGCGGGTGAAAGGCGAAACCGGCGCCGAGGTGGCGGCCGTCGTGCGCGCGCTGCAGCGGGTCATGGTGCCGCTGCGGGCGGAGCATCCGGAGACGCTGGTCGATACCTGTGGTACCGGCGGCGGCACGGTGCAGACCTTCAACATCTCCACGGCGGCGGCGCTGCTGGCCGCTGGGGCCGGTGTTCGGATTGCCAAGCACGGCAACCGCTCGTTCACCACCAGGTGCGGCAGCGCGGATGTGCTCGAAGCGCTGGGCGTGAAGATCGACGTGCCGGTGCCGGTCATGGAGCGCGCGCTCCGCGAGGCCGGCATCGTCTTCATGTTCGCCCCACTGATGCATCCAGCCATGCGGTACGTGGGACCGGTGCGCCGCGAACTCGGCGTTCCCACGGTGATGAACATCGTCGGTCCTCTGGCCAACCCGGCCCGAGCGGGCCGGCAGGTGATCGGCGTGGGCGACGCCGATCGGGCGCCGCTCCTGGCCGCGGCGCTGGCCGAACTCGGCACCCACCACGCCCTCGTTGTGCACGGGGCGGGCATGGACGAGATTTCGCCGCTGGGGCCCACGCAGGTGCGTGAGGTACGGAATGGGACGATCCAGCAGTGGTCCATCGATCCCGAGAAGTTCGGGCTCGGCATTGCAACGCCCGCCGAACTCGCGGGCGGATCGCCCACGGCGAATGCACGCGCCGTGCTCAGCGTGCTCGAAGGGACCGCGTCGCCGGGGGCCACTGCTGCGGTGGTGTTGAACGCTGCCGCCGCGCTCTACGTCGGCGGCGCGGCGGCGACGTATGACGAGGGGGTGGAACAGGCACGAGTGGCCGTGCGGTCGGGCGCCGGCCTCACCGCATTGGAACGCCTGCGACGGGCGTTCGCGTCGCCGGCCTAGTACCGGCGCATCACGCCCACGACGACGCCCTGAATGCGGATGTCGTTCTCGTTCACATAGATGGGGGCCATCGTCTCATTGGCCGGCTGGAGCCGAACCCGGCCGTCCCGCTCGCGGTAGAACTTCTTGACCGTCGCCGCCGTTCCGTCGATCAGCGCGATGACCGTCTCCCCGTTGTCGGCGCGCGGTCGCTCGTTCACGACCACGAAGTCGCCATCGCGGATCTGCTCGTCGATCATCGAATTCCCGCGGACCCGGAGGACGTAGTGATCCCCCGATCGCCGGACGAGCGTCTCGGGCACCGTGATCGTTTCGTTGTGGTCCATCGCCTCGATGGGCGCGCCGGCTGCGACCGCGCCTAGCAGGGGGAGTTCGATGGCCCGGCCCACCGCCTCGGACGGGAGAATCTCGATGGCGCGACTCTCGTTGTACGTCCGCCGAATGTAGCCCTTGCGCTCGAGGTTGCTCAGGTGCTCGTGCACCGTGGCCAGCGAACTGAAGTGGAACTGCTCGGCAATTTCCTCGAAACTCGGCGCGTACCCGTGGTGTTCGGTATGCGCGGTCAGATAGTTTAGTATCTCGCGCTGGCGTTTCGTGAGCGGCATGCGGCGAACCTCGTTGAGCGGGTGTGCGCGGTGGCGGTGGCCACCAGTCCCGAAGAACCACCGAAATCAGCTTAACCGAACAGGAACCGAAGTGCAAGCGAATACTTCCTGGACCCCGCCCGGCGGCACACTCGGGACGATTGTCGGGCAGACAATGGAACGCGTGGTGGCGTTGCGCCGCCGGCGCGGCGACCTCGAAGGCGCGCTCGGGTCGGCACCGGAGACGCCGGAGTTCGCCCCCGCACTCCGCGGGAATTCGGTGCGCGTGATCGCGGAAGTGAAGCGTCGCTCGCCGTCCAAAGGAACCATCAATGCGGGGCTCGACGCGGCGTCCCAGGCGGCGGCGTACGAGGCCGGCGGTGCGGCCGCGATCTCGGTGCTCACCGAGTTACTGCACTTCGGCGGGTCCGCATCCGACCTCGAAAACGTGAGAAGTCGCGTCGCTATCCCGTTGTTGAAGAAAGACTTTCATATTGATGAAGTGCAGCTCGTCGAGGCGCGGCTGCTGGGAGCGGCTGCTGTGCTGCTGATCGCGCGTGCGCTCGATCCGGCGGTGCTACCACGGCTCGTTTCGATGGCCGACGCGCTCGGGTTGGAGTCGCTGGTCGAGGTGCGAACGATGGACGAGTTGAGCCGGGCGCTCGATGCCGGCGCCCGCGTGGTCGGCGTCAACTGTCGGAATCTGGAGACCCTCGAGGTGGACGTCGCCGTGGCGGAGGAACTCATTCCCCGGATCCCGGCAGACGTGGTCGCGGTCTGGGAGAGCAGCGTCACGACTGCGGACGACGTGGTCCGCGCGGCAGCGAGCGGTGCGGACGCGGTGCTCGTAGGCTCGGCGATCTCCGGCGCCCCGGATCCTGCCGCGGCGGTACGGGCATTGGCCGGAATTCCGCGCCGGGGTTCGGTGCGTGGTTGAGATCAAGTTCTGCGGCATGACGCGGGCCGAGGATGCGCGCGCGGCCGTGGCGGCGGGAGCGCGCTATGTCGGGGTGGTGTTCGCGGGGGGCCCCCGACGGCAGGATGAAGCGGGGGCGGCCACGATCTTTGCCGCGCTGCCGCCGGGGGTGGATCGGGTGGGCGTGTTCGGCCGCGAGCCGTCGGAGGCGATTGCCGCCCGGGCCCGCGCGCTGGGACTCAGCGTAGTGCAGCTGCACGGCGACTCGAGCGCCGAGGAAGTGGAATCGCTCCGTCGCGAATGGAAGCGAGCGATCTGGGTGGCGCTCCGGATCGCGGGTAGGGAACTTCCGGAGCGATCGCGGGAGTTGTTCGCGACCGCGGACGCGGTGGTGCTCGACGCCAAGGTGGAAGGGGCGCTGGGAGGCACTGGAGTCGCGCTCTCGTGGGAGGCGCTGTCGGCTCCGGTGGCGGCCATGCGCTCCGGCGGCCGTGCCGGGCTGGTGTTGGCCGGCGGCCTGCGTCCGGAGAACGTGGCGCGGGCGGTGACCGCGCTGCGCCCCGATGTGGTGGACGTATCGTCGGGGGTCGAAGCACAGGTGGGGATCAAGGACCCGGCGCGCATGCGCGCGTTCCGGGATGCCGTACGTTCTGTCGAGGGAGCACGATGACTGCAGAGCAGGTGACCGACCGGTTCGGCGCGTTCGGCGGGCGGTACGTCCCCGAGACGCTCATCCCGGCGCTGGACGAACTCGACCGGGCGCTCGACGCGGCGATGGCCGACCCGGCATTCCGTAAGGAGTTGGATACCATGCTGGCCGATTATGTGGGGCGCCCGTCGCCGCTGAGCGAGGCGCCGCGATTCTCGGAGCGCGTGGGCGCACGGGTGCTGCTCAAACGCGAGGACCTCAACCACACAGGTGCCCACAAGATCAACAACACGGTGGGACAGGCGCTTCTCGCGATGCGCATGGGGAAGAAACGCATCATCGCCGAGACCGGCGCCGGGCAGCACGGAGTGGCGACGGCGACCGTATGCGCGCGGTTCGGCCTCGAGTGCGTGGTGTACATGGGCGAGGAAGACATGCGGCGCCAGGCGCTGAACGTGTACCGCATGCGGTTGATGGGCGCCGAGGTAGTGCCGGTGTCCAGCGGCACGCGCACGTTGAAGGACGCGACCACCGAAGCGATTCGCGACTGGGTGACGACGGTCCGCACCAGCCACTACATCATCGGCTCGGTGGTGGGTCCGGCGCCGTATCCCCGCATGGTCCGGGATTTCCAGGCGGTGATCGGGCGCGAGGCGCGCGCCCAGATGCTCGATCGCACGGGCGGGCTCCCCACGACGGTGGTCGCATGCGTCGGTGGTGGATCGAATGCGATCGGCATCTTCCATGCGTTCGTGGGCGACCCGGACGTGGAGCTGGTGGGCGTCGAGGCCGCCGGCGAGGGGTTGGATACCGGACGACACTCGGCGTCGCTGGCCCAGGGGCGCCCGGGGGTGCTGCATGGCACGCTGAGCTATCTGTTGCAGGACGCGGCCGGACAGGTGCATCCCGCCCATTCGGTGTCGGCGGGGCTGGACTATCCCGGGGTGGGGCCGGAGCACGCGTTCCTCAAGGATTCCGGACGCGCCACGTACGTGTCGGTGACCGATGAACAGGCGTTGCACGGGTTCGGATCGCTGGCCCTTCTGGAGGGCGTGATCCCGGCGTTGGAGTCGGCCCACGCGGTGGCCTGGGTCGAATCGCAAGTTGGTCGCTGGTCGCCGGATGCGAGCATCCTGCTGTGCGTCAGTGGGCGCGGCGACAAGGATGTGGCGCAAGTTATGGAAATGGGTATCTTGGGGGCGTGACAGCGCCGATTCAGCGAGAGAGCCGCGAACAGGCGGAGCTGCCTGACCTTCCGTTCCCGAGCACGTCGGTCGAGGACCTGCTCCGGTCGTTCGTGAAGGCACTCCGCGCCCACCAGCTGTATCTCCCGAACAACCCCATTTACAAGGCCGCCATCGACACGGTCCGCGGCGCGTTCGCGCCGATCTGGGACGAGTCCGACGAGCTGGTCTTGACGTTTACGGAGACCCAGGTGCTCTGGTACGAGCACCCGGTGATGCAGGAGAGCGCGAAGACCTCCGACAGCGTGCCGTGGCTTTTCTACAAGGACGGCGTCCGCGAAGTGACGCTCCTCAAGGGGTTCGAGGAGACGGAGTTGGTGAAGCTGCTCACGATCCTCCAGCGGGTGCGCAAGGCTTCGCCCGACGACGACGACCTGCTGGCGCTGCTGTGGGAGCAGGATTTCCTGTGCCTGCGGTATCGGTACGTCGATCTCGGGTTGGAGTCCGCCACCCCCCTGGAGGATGGCGGAGAGCCGCCGCGCCCGCTGTCGCCGGAGGAGGTCCGCGAGGCGAACGCCGGCACGGCAGCCGACAGCACCGAAGAATCGGCCATCGACGTCGTCAACATGGCCGACTTCGACGCGACGCTCTACTTCCTGGACGAGAAGGAAATCGAGTATCTGCAGGGGGAGATCGCCCGAGAGTACGCCACCGACCTGCGCCAGTCGATCGCCGCCACGCTGTTCGACATCTTCGAGGCGCAGTCCGATACCGCCGTGCGGACCGAAGTCGCGGATCTCGTCGAGACGCTGATGATCTACTTGCTGGCCGGCGGGCACCTCAGGACGGTGGCGTATTTGCTTCGCGAGTCGCAGGTGGCAGCGGAGCGGGGGAAGGAGGTGACGCCGGAGCACCGCACGCGGCTGTCGCAGATTCCGGCGCGACTGAGCCAGCCGGAGCCGTTGGGACAGCTGTTGCAGGCGCTGGACGAGAGCAGCGACCCGCCGCCGGTTGCCGACCTGACGGAGCTCTTCGCGCAACTGCGACCGGAAGCCCTGGGCACGATCTTCTCCTGGCTCGGACGCCTGCAGAGCCAGCGTCTCCGCCCCATGCTGGAGCAGGCCGCCGCGCGGCTGACGGCCGCCAACACCGCCGAACTCGTCAAACTGATTCAGGCGGAAGAACGGGCGGTCGCGTTGGAGGCCGTCCGGCGGGCCGGCGCCCTCAAGATCCAGGCGGGCGTGGCCGCCATTGGCCGCGTCATGCCGGCGGCCGATCCCGAAATGCGCCTCGCCTGCGTGCAGGCGCTCGGCGAGATCGGCTCGGCCGGTGCGCTGCAGGCGCTGGAGCCCTGGGTATCCGACGGCGACCGCGACACGCGGGTGACGGCGGTCCGTGTACTCGCCACCCGCGGGTATCGGCCGGTGCTGCCGCGCGTCGAGAGCGCCGTCAAGGGCAAGGCGCTCCGGGACGCCGACCTCACGGAGAAGGTGGCCTTCTTCGAGGCCTACGGCATTCTCTCCGCCGACAGCGCGGTGCCGTATCTGGACGGCATTCTCAACGGCAAGGGATTTCTGGGGCGTCGCGAGGATCCGGAGGTGCGAGCCTGCGCCGCCATGGCGCTTGGCCGCATCAATTCCACCGGAGCGCAGGAGAGTCTGGGACGGGCGTCGTCGGAAAAGGACGTGGTGGTGCGCAACGCCGTGAACAAGGCGCGTCGTGGGGGGCCGGCATGACGACCGACGGGCAGCCGGACGGCGGGACGTCGGCGTCGCGGCCCACCGAGGCCCTGACGCGCGCGAACATGGACGCGTCGGGCGAGGCCGGGGCGCGCGGCGACTCGTACGTGCGACGCGTGGGCCGCGACATGATCCGCGATCTGTACGCCGCGCTGCGCGCCATCAAGCTGTACCCGGTGGAGAATGCGGCCGTGCAGAAGGCGCTGGAGGAGCTGGCGGCGCGCGCCAACGACATTCTCAACGCGGAGCAGGAAATGCACCTCCGCGTGTCGGGCGAGTTCATCTTCGTCAATGCGATCCGGCTGCGCATCGACCTCGACAATTATGCCAGCTTCAGTCACATCCTGACGATCTTCCGCACCAACGGCGCGGGATCGCTCGACGTGCACGAGGGGGCAACGCCGAAGGACTGGATGATCCTGCTGTCGGTGCTCCAGGGAACCACCGCCGAGCCGCCGGACGAACGCCTGGCGACCGTGGTCGAACGGCTCGAGGAGGCGGGGATCCAATCGTTTACCGTCGGGCCGCCGATGGCCGCCGCCTCGGGCGACACCGAGAAGGCCCGGGAGCGCGCCAAGCGCACCTACTCGCAGTCCGTCGTCGTGGCCAGGGACCTGATGACGTCCGTGCGGCTCGGCAAGAGCCCCAACATCAAGAAGATCAAGCGCATCGTGCAGGGCATCGTCGATCAGATTCTCAACGAAGAGACGTCGCTGATCGGATTGACGACCATCCGGGACTACGACGAGTACACGTTCACGCATTGCGTCAACGTCTGCATCTTCTCGGTGGCGATCGGCAAGCGCCTCGGGCTCACCAAACTGCAACTCTACGATCTCGGGCTGGCGGCGCTGTTCCACGACATCGGCAAGCAGCGCGTGCCGGCCGAGGTGCTGAACAAGACGGGCGGTCTCACCGACGACGAGTGGCGATTGATCGCGGCGCACCCCTGGCTCGGGGTGCTGGCGCTGTTCCAGGTGCGCGGTCAGCAGGAGTTCCCGTACCGGGCGATGGTCGTGGCCATGGAACATCATATGAAGACGGACCTGACGGGGTATCCTCGGCCGATCCGGCCGCGGACGATGAGCATGTACAGCAAGATCGTCGCGGTCGCCGACGGATTCGACGCGGCGACGTCGCGCCGGTCGTACCAGACCACGCCGCTGAATCCGGCCACGGTCATGCAGGAGATGCGCGACAATCCCCGGCGCGGCATGGATCCGGTGCTCGTGAAGGCGTTCGTCAACCTCACGGGTATCTATCCCGTGGGCACGCTCGTGGTGCTCGACACGTTCGAACTGGGCATCGTGCACGCGGTCAATCCGCTGCAGGAAATGCTGTCGCGGCCGATCATTCGCGTGATCAGCGATGCTATGGGAAATCTGGTGCAGCCCGGCGAGATCGTCGATCTCGCGGATCTCGACGCCGACGGCAACTACCGTCGGACGATCATCAAGACCGAGAACCCGGAACGGTACGGCATTCGTGTCGGCGACTATTTCGTCTGAAACCATCGCGGCGTGTTTCGCCGCGCTCCGTGCGCAGGGGCGCAAGGCGCTCGTGCCGTACGTGACGGCCGGCCATCCGGACCGTGAGCGGTCGGTCGCGTTGCTGCAGGGCCTCGCCGGCGCGGGCGCCGACATCATCGAAGTGGGCGTGCCGTTCTCCGATCCGCTCGCCGACGGCCCGGTGATCCAGGCCAGTTCGCAGCGCGCGCTGGCGCAGGGCGTGACCTTCGACGTCGTGCTCGGGATCATTGCCGAGGCTGCGTTGTCCGTGCCGGTGGTGCTCTTCAGCTACCTGAATCCACTGCTTGCCGCGGGAGACGACGCGCTGTCGCGCGCCGCCGAGGCGGGTGTGCACGGGGTGCTCGTCACCGATCTCCCCGTGGGGGCCGACCCTGATCGGGAGCGGTGGTTCGGCGACAGCCCACTCTCCTTCATTCGCCTCGTGGCCCCGACCACGCCGCGAGACCGGATGCGTAAGATCGCCACGCATGGCAGCGGCTTCGTGTACCTCATCAGCCGGCTCGGCGTGACGGGCATGCGCGACGCACTGCCGCCGGAGCTTCCCGAAACCGTCGCGCGACTGCGCGACGTCACGACGCTCCCGATCTGCGTCGGCTTCGGCGTGGCCACGCCGGAGCAGGCCGCCACGGTCGCCAGACTGGCCGACGGCGTCGTCGTCGGCAGTGCGATCGTTCGGGCGGCCGATGAGAGCGTCGAGCGCGCGGTCTCCTTTGCGACGTCGCTCCGCGGCGCCATCGACGCGGCATAGCGTGTCGATCTTCCTCCGGTTGTATTCGCGCGCCATGGGGCTGGCCGGGATGCTCCTGCTCGCGGTCTCCCTGGCCCACGATCCGCGATGGCTCACGCAGCGCTACGGCATCGTCGTCGTGCTGCTCGGGAGCGTGCTCATGCGCGCCTTCCAGGTGCCCCTGACCAAGTACGGGGCGCTCAATCTGCTGGCCGTGCCCGCCATGGCCGGGGCCGTGGCCATCGGCGCGCCGGGGACGGCGCTGGGCGTCTACTTCGGCGTCGTCCTCGGCGATGCGGTGGTGCTGCGAAAGCCGCTGGAATCGGCTTGGATCAACGGCGGACGCGAGGTCGTGGCGCTGCTCGCGGCCTTCGGCATGTATGCGTGGGCCGCCCGTCTCACCGGCACGGGCGGCATCACGCTGACGGCCAACAACCTGCCGCCACTGGCGCTGTTGATCTTCGCGTACTTTCTGATCAGCCGCGCGCTGCTGTACTTCACGCTCATCCTCCGCGACAAGCTTCTCGAGGAAGAGAAGTCGCTGATCCTGCGCTACGAGGTCATCGGGTTCGGAGCCGGTGCGATCGCCGTGTCGATCATCATCATCACGATCAGCGAACTGGGGCCGTCCGGCTGGGTGGTGGTGGGGATCCTGCTCGGACTCGGGGGGCTGTTGGTGCGGCGGATCCTCGAAGAGGCCGTCGCCGCGGAGGAGTTGAACAAGATCCTGGCGATGGAACAGGTGGTGTCTTCCGACGTCGGGCTGGGTGACGCCTTCCGACGGATCGAAGCGCTGGCCCACCGCCTCGTGGATTGGCGGTCGTTCAGCATCTACCGACTGCAGGGCGACCGACTGACGCTGGTCTGGAATCAGGCCACGGGCTACATCGATCATGCCGAGTCGATTCCCGCGATGGACGACGCGCTCCGCCGGACGGCGCTGGTGGAGGGGCAACCGGTGATCGTGGGCGACACGCAGCACGACCCGCGCATCGAGAAGGCGAAACCGAACGTGGATAGCATGGCCGTGATCCCCCTGCGCTTCGGCGATCGCAACGTGGGGCTGCTGGAACTCGAGCACCACAAGCGCAACGCCTACTCGCTCAAGGAGGTCGGCCTCATCCGGCGCTTCGCGAACCAATTGGCGACCACCCTGCACATTCACGACCTGCGGCAGCCACTGCTCGAGGCGATGACCCGCGTGAGTTCGCAGCTCGATACCCTGACGGAATCGGCGCGCGCGCTCCGCTCGGGCGGCGAGAGCGTGGCCCGGACCATCTCGGACATCGAGCGTGGCGTGGTGGAGGAGAACGAACAGATTGACCGTAGCCTCGAAGCGACCACGGCCCTGCACGGCGCAACGGCGGAAGTGGCGCGCGACGGCAATGCGGCTGCGAAGGCGAGTCAGCAGGCCACGGAAATCGCCGGCGAGCATCGGTTCACCATCGCCACGGCCATCGAACGGTTGGTGAACGCGAAGGGCTTCGTCGGGGAGAGCGGGGCACAGATTGCGGCGCTGGCGCAGGCCACCCGTCGCATCACCGAGTTCATCAGCGTGATCCGGTCGCTGGCCGATCAGACCAACCTGCTCGCGCTCAATGCTGCCATCGAAGCGGCACGCGCGGGCGAGCAGGGTCAGGGCTTCGCCGTGGTTGCCGACGAAGTGCGGAAGCTGGCCGAGCAGAGCGCCACGGCGGCGGACGACGCCAGCGACGTGTTGATGGGATTCGAGGAACAGATGCGGCGCGTGGCGCTGCAGATGGGCCGCGGGCAGGCCATCGTGAGCGACGCCGAGACGCTCGCGGAGTCCGCACGCCAGGCGCTCGATCAGATCGTGGACGCCACGGCCGCCGCCGCAGCCGGCGCACAGCGCATTGCCCAGACCTCCCGCGACCAGGAACTCGAATTCGGCCGGCTGCGCGAGCGGGTGGCGCGGATCGCCACGATCTCGCAGCACAACCGCGAGGGCGCCGAGAGCGTGACTGCCTCGGCCAAGGATCAGGCCGCGGCGCTGCGGGAATTGGAAGGCGCCACGCAGGAGTTGCGAGGCGTCGCGGTCTATCTCAGCGAACTGACCCACCGGATCACGAGCGTCACGTGAAGCACGAACGTTCCCTCGATACCATCACCCTCCGGGGCATGCGCTTCCACGTGCTGGTCGGCATCCTGCCGCACGAGCGGGAGCATCCCCAGCCGCTCGAGGTGGATCTCACGGTCGCGATTGCCGCCGGTCACGCCGGGGTGGTCGACTATCGCGGGCTGCATGCCGCGGCGCGCGACGCCGTGATGGGGTCGCCGCGCGAGTTTCTGGAAGAGATCGCCGAGCGCGTGGCGACGGCAACGCTCGGCGTGGGTGGCGTGAAGCGAGTGGACGTGCGGGTCCGCAAGCCGAACGTGCCGCTGGGAGCGCCGCTCGACTACGTCGAAGTGGCCATCCTGCGTCCCGTCGATGGGTGAGATCGCCTACATCGCGCTGGGTTCCAACCTCGGAGACCGGTCCCGTTTCCTCGGCATGGCGCGGGACGCCATGCGCGCCCTTCCCGGGACACGCGTGATTGCCGAAACTCCGGTGGAGGAGACGGCCCCGTTCGGCCCGCCGGGCCAGGACCCCTATCTGAATCAGATGCTCGCCATCGAAACCACCCTCACCCCCCACGCACTGCTCGCGCGCCTGCACGACATCGAGCGCGCGGCCGGGCGCACGCGGCGCGTCCGCTGGGGGCCACGCACCCTCGACCTCGATATCGTGCGATTCGGCACGCGGACGCTCGACGACGGCCAGCTCGTACTGCCGCACCCGGGGCTGCGAGACCGGGACTTCTGGCAACGCGAGGTCGCGTTTCTCGAGGCGGCGGCGGATGCGTAGCGGCGCGGACGCCCTCGCCCTGCCATCCTGGGCGGAGGTCGGGGAATCGCGGCGCGAGCACATCGCGCGGGTCACGGCGCTGCTCGACGCGTGGGCGGCGGCGCTGGCTATCCCCGACGCCGAGGCCGCGGCGTGGCGCGATGCCGGGCGCTGGCACGACGCGCTGCGCGACGCCTCTGACGAGCGGATGCGCGAGCTGACCGGAGTGCCGGACGGACCGCCCAGAATTCTCCACGGGCCGGCCGCGGCGATCCGGCTGGCGCAGGACGGCGAGCGCCGCCCCGACGTGCTGGCTGCGGTGCGGCACCATACCATCGGCGATCCGCAGTGGGAGCGCACCGGGCGTGCACTCTACATGGCCGACTTCCTGGAGCCGGGCCGCAAGTTCGCGCGGGCCGATCGCGCCTTTCTTGCGTCGCAGGTGCCGCACGACTTCGACGGCGTGTTTCGCCAGGTGGTCCGGGTGCGCATCGAATGGGCGCTCCGCGACGGGCACCAGGTGTTCGAACCGACGATCGCCCTCTGGAACCAACTCCAGTGAAGGTGAGGTCTCTCGTGGTCGGCGTGGCCGTCGTGCTGGCGCTGATGATCGGCGGTTGGTACTGGTGGGCACGCGCGTATCGGGGGCCGGACGGATCCGTCGCCACCCCTCCAGACCTGACCGCGTCGACGCGCGGTCGCGTCCGCGTGGAGGTGCTCAATGCTACGCGAATCCGCGGCCTCGCGCGGCGCGGCACATTCCTGCTCCGCGACCGCGGGTTCGACGTGGTGTCGATCGGCACGAGTGCGCAACAGAACGACAGCACGCTGGTGCTGGATCGCACCGGCCATCCTGATTGGGCGGCCAGAGTCGCCCGGGCACTCGGGGGAGCGCGCGTGGAATCGCGCCCCGACTCAACGCTCTACGTGGACGTGACCGTGCTGTTGGGACGCACGTGGCGCCCCCCTCCCGAGCCGCTCTACCCGTAGCTGCCCGCACGCGGCGGCGATGTCCACGCCGCGGCTCTTCCGCACGGCGACCTCCACGTCCTGGTCCCGAAGCTCGCGGGCGAACGCGGCGATTTTCGTCCGCGGCGTCGGCGTGAATCCGCGCGCCCCGCCGGGGTGCAGCGGGATCAGGTTCACGAACGCCCGGCATTCGCGGGCCAGCGCCGCCAGGTTGAGGGCGTGCTCCTCCCCGTCGTTCACGCCTCCCAGCATCACGTACTCGAAGGTCACGCGACGGTCGAAGACCTTCGCCGCCTCGATCACCGCGGCCAACGGGAACTTCGTATTGATGGGCATCAGCTCGCGCCGAAGCGAATCGCTGGGCGCGTGGATGGAGATGGCCAGCCGGAACTGCTCGGGTCGCTTTCCGAGCGCCACGATGCCCGGCAGCACGCCGACGGTGGAGACCGTGATGTGGCGCGCCCCGATGCCAAGGCCGTTCGGATCGTTGAGGATGGTGAGCGTGGGGTCCACGGCCTTCCAGTTCATGAGCGGCTCTCCCATGCCCATGAATACGACGTTCGTCACCGGAATGGGCGGATCGAGTAGTCGCATCTCCCGTACCTGGCCGGCGATCTCGTGCACCGCCAGGTTGCGCGAGAAGCCCATGGCGCCGGTGGCGCAGAACGCGCACTGGAGCGCGCACCCGGCCTGCGACGAGATGCACAGCGTGACGCGGTTCCCCTCCGGAATCGCCACGGTCTCGATGGCTTCCCCGTCGGCCAGTCGGAACAGGAACTTCTCCGTGCCGTCCGCCGACGTCTCCCGCGCCGCGATCTCCAACCGGGGCAGGCTGAACCGCACGGCGAGCAGCTCGCGAAGCGCGACGGGGAGATCGCTCATGCTCGCGAAGTCGGGCGCCGGCGCCATCCACAGATGGCGGACGATTTGCCGCCCGCGATACGCGGGCAGCCCTTCGGCGGCCGCGAATGCGGTGAGGCGGTCCAACGCCTGCGCGGGCGTCAGGTCGAGCAGGTTCTCGAGCTCACTCATCGGAGCACTGGACGGAAGGTGGTCCGCCCCACGACGGGCGGGTGCGACGGCGGATCCGATCCGCAAACTACGGAGCTACCACCTCACAGTAGATGGCAGCGCCAAAAAGCATGCGGCGCATACACTTAAGCTAGCCGTGTCGGCGGGCGCGAGTCAACCCGCCAACTACCGTAAGTCTCGTTCCGGCATTATGATACAGGGTTCGATGAGTCGCTATCCGGCTTTCCCCACTTTCCGCCGACCCGGCCAAGGATCGCCCGGGTCGGTTTGCGCGTCCGGCGTGCCCGCGTCGGGGGTGCCGACAACGCCGAGCCGTCCGGCAATCGTGCCGGGCCTCGGGCTGCGGTGAGCTGCGGCCGCCCTTTCATCTCGCAATGCAAACCGATTTCTCGACTACTCTCCGGACCCATCGCTGCGGCGCCCTGCGGGCCGCCCACGTGGGGCAACGGGTGCGCCTTGGCGGTTGGGTGCACCGGGCTCGCAACCTCGGCGGCCTCGTGTTCGTGGATCTGCGCGACCTCAGCGGCATCGTGCAGACGTCGTTCGACCCGCAACGCACCCCCAAGCAACTGTGCGATCAGGCAGCCGCACTCGGCAACGAGTCGGTGGTGCTGATCGAGGGGGAAGTCGTCGCACGTCCGTCCGCAATGCAGAATGCGGACCTGGCCACGGGCGACGTGGAGGTGCACGTCACGGCCATGCAGGTAGTGGGCCCGGCGGAGGTGCCGGCGATCCCCGTGGCGCGCACCAAGGCAGAGAATCTCCCCGCCGAAGACCTGCGGCTGCGCCATCGGTACCTCGATCTCCGCCGAGCGGAGCTCCAGGCCAATCTCGTGCTCCGGCATCGGCTGATGCAGGTGACCCGCCAATATCTGAGTGAGCGCGGGTTTCTGGAGATCGAAACGCCGATTCTCACCAAGCCGACGCCCGAGGGCGCGCGCGATTACCTCGTACCGAGCCGGATTCACGAGGGCGAGTTCTACGCACTTCCGCAGTCCCCGCAGCTCTACAAGCAGTTGCTGATGGTGGCCGGGTATGATCGATACTTCCAGATCGCGCGCTGCTTCCGCGACGAGGATCTGCGCGCCGACCGGCAGCCCGAGTTCACGCAGATCGACATCGAGGCGTCGTTCATCGACACCGAGGACATCATCGGGCTTACTGAGGGCATGATCGCCGCGCTCTGGAAAGAGGCCGGGCACACCGTGCCCGCCCAGTTCCCGCGCATGACCTACGCCGATGCGATGGAGCGGTACGGGTGCGATCGACCGGATCTCCGCTACGGGCTGGAGATCACGGACGTCAGCGACGTGTTCCGCGACACCGAGTTCTCGATTGCCCAGTCGGCGTTCGCGCAGGGGGGCCGCGTGCGCGGCCTCGTGGTGCCTGGGGGCGCGACCCTCTCGCGAAAGCAGGTGGACGAGATCGAGGCGGCGGCCAAGTCGGCCGGCGCCATGGGGCTGCTGCGACTCAAGAACGTGAACGGGAAGCTCGAAGGCCCTGCCGCCAAGTTTCTCAGCGCCGACGCGGCGGACCGGTTGGGGGTGCCCGAAGGCGCGCTTGGTCTGTACGTGGCTGCCGTCGATCGCGTGGCCAACCCGGCGCTGGACCGCGTGCGACAGGACGTGGCACGCCGCCAGGGGCTGGTGTCGGCGTCGGCGCACGCGTTTCTCTGGGTCACCGACTTCCCGCTCTTCGACCGCGATCCGGCCACCGGGACGCTGGCGTCGGTGCATCACCCCTTCACGTCTCCGCGCGCCGAGGATGTTCCGCTGCTGGCTACGGCGCCTGAACGCGTTCGTGCCAACGCGTACGACGTCGTATTCAACGGCACCGAACTGGGAGGCGGGAGCATTCGTATCTCCGATCCGGCGCTGCAGAGCCGGATGTTCTCGCTGCTCGGAATCGATGACGCGACGGCCCAGGCCCGGTTCGGCTTCCTCCTCGAGGGGCTGCGGGCGGGCGCGCCGCCGCACGGCGGCATCGCGCTCGGCTTCGACCGGATTGCAATGATGCTGGCCGGGGCGCCGTCGCTGCGCGACGTGATCGCCTTTCCCAAGACAACCGCCGCGCGCGCGCTGTTCGAGGGGGCGCCCTCGCCGGTGCCCCCCGAAGAATTGCGTGATCTGCACATCGCGGTGATCGGGAAGGGCAAGTGACCGACGCGGGGAGCACCACCCGACGGATTTCCACGGAGGGGGCCGATCTGCTCACTCTGGCCGGGGTGAACGATGCGAACCTGGTCGAGCTGGCGCGGCTGTTCGGGGTGCGGGTGGCGCTGCGCGGGGATGCGCTCTCCATCACCGGCGCCGAGGAACTGGTATCGCGAGCCGTGCCGGTTGGCCAGCGCATGGTGGACGTCGCGCGGCAGCGCCTGGCCCTCTCAGCCGACGACGTGCTGCGGCTTTCCGAGTTGGGGATCGAGGAGGTGGGTGACGCCGAGGCCCCGACGGAGAACGGCTCGGTCCCCGCCACCTCGCGCATCGCACTGCCGGGCGTGCGCACCGTGGTCCAGGCCAAGACCGCAGGGCAGGTCGAATACCTCCGAAAGATCGCGGATCAGGACATCGTGGTCGGGATCGGGCCGGCCGGAACCGGCAAGACCTACCTGGCGGTCGCGGCGGCCGTGGATGCGCTCGTGCGCAAGCGCGTGCGCCGGATCGTGCTCGCGCGGCCGGCCGTCGAAGCGGGCGAATCGCTCGGATTCTTGCCCGGCGACATGCAGGCCAAGGTGGATCCGTACCTGCGCCCGTTGTACGACGCGCTCGACGAGATGATGCCCTTTGAGCGCGTGCAGAAGGCGCTCGAGACTCGCGTGATCGAGATCGCGCCGCTGGCGTTCATGCGCGGGCGGACACTGGCCGACGCGTTCGTCATCCTGGACGAGGCGCAGAACGCGACGTCGATGCAGATGAAGATGTTTCTCACGCGACTGGGGGTGAATTCCAAGGTCGTGATCACCGGCGACAAGACGCAGATAGACCTGCCCAAACGCGAGGAGTCCGGGCTGCTACAGGTGGAGCGCATCCTCACGGGCATCGACGGCATCGCCTTCCAGTATTTCGACGAGACCGACGTCGTGCGTCATCGGCTCGTGCGCCAGATCATCCGCGCGTACGCCGTGGACGCGGAGAGTTGAGGCCGCGGTGACGGCCCCCGATCGACCATTGCGCCCCAGCGGCGAGCCGCCCGAGGCGAGCCGCCAACGCGTGGACCATCGTCCGCGGCTCGCCCTGGCGGTGGCCCTCACCATCCTGACGTACGCGCTCTTCCCCGCGGTGCCGGCCGCGAACTTCCCGATCTACGAGGTCGGGTCGGTGGCCAGCGACAACGTGATTGCGCCGTTCGCCTTCCGCGTGATGAAGGACGAGGCGGAGCTGAGCCGCGAGCGCGAAGCGCTCGCGCGGACCGTGGAGCCGGTGTACACGTTCGTCCCGTCGGCACTGGATACAGCCCAGCAGCAGCTCCAGTCCTTTGCGGGGGCGCTGGGGAGTGCGATTGACGGCGCGCACGGGGATTCCGTGCCGGTGCAACGGACGGCGGCGGCCTTCCACGTCGTGCTGTCGGGGCGCGACGTGGCATACCTGGCCGACGCCGGTCGCCGGGGGCGCATGATCAGTGCGGTGTCGCAGGCCTACGGTCGCTGGCTCTCGGCGGGCATCGCGGCGGAGGGCGCGCTCAATGGCGTGAGCGGGGAGGTCGTGGTGCGACGCGGACGGGGCGAGCACCCGCAACCGTCCGACAGCGTGCGCACATTCGCCGAATTCGCCGTGCAGGCGCGGGCGCTCCAGCCCGATCCGGGACCGGTGGTGCGCGGCGTGTACGAGCGGCTGCTGCGGGCGTTTTTCCATCCAACGATCGTCCCCGACTCCGCGACCACGGACATGCGACGTGGCCAGCTTCGCCGATCGGTGCCGGTGAGCAAGTTCGACGTTCGGGCCGGCGAGAAGATCGTCGGCGCCAACGAGGTGGTGGGCGCCGAACAGCACGAGAAGCTGGTCGCGCTCCACGACGCCATGGACCAGCGCCGGGGCGCGGTGCCGGAGGTGCGGCGGGCGACGGGCGCCCTCCTGTTCGACGCGCTCCTCGTCACGTTGCTCGGCCTCACCGTGTTGATCTTCCGGCCGCACGTGTACGACTCCCAGCGATCGTTGATCGTGATCGCCGCCGTTTCGGGATTGGTGATCGTTGGCGGTGCGCTGATCTCACACCTGCACCCGTTGCGGGCCGAATTGATTCCGGTGGGCATCGCCGCGATCGTGATCAGCGCGCTGTTCGATCAACGCATCGCGATGATCGTGGCGGTGCTGCTGGCCGGATTGCTCGGCGGTCAGGCGGCCTTCCGCGGGACCAATGCGCTGTACGTGAACATCATCGGCGGGGCGGCCGCGGCGTTCAGCGTCCGTGCCGTGCGCACCCGGCAGCAGGCCTACTACTGGATCGTCGTCATCGCGGCGGCGTACTGCCTGGGAGTGGTGGCGGTGGGACTCACACTCGACCTGCCGACGACCGCCATCATTGGATCGTCGGGTTACGGCGCGCTCAACGCGGTCATCAGCGTGGTCGTGGCCCTGCTGGTGCTCCCAGTCGCCGAGCGCTACACCGGCGTGGAGACCGATCTCACGCTCCTCGAATGGTCCGATCTCAATCGCCCCCTGATGCAGCGGTTGAGCCTGGAAGCCCCCGGGACCTTCGCCCACTCCATGCAGATCGCGAACCTGGCCGAGGCGGCGTGCCGCAGGGTGGGCGCCAACGCACTGCTCGCGCGCGTGGGGGCCTACTACCACGATATCGGCAAGTTGGCCAGGCCGCAGTACTTCGTCGAGAATCAGGCGAAGGGGCGCAATCCGCACGATCAGCTGGAGCCGCTGCAGAGCGCGCAGATCATTCGCAATCATGTGCGGGAGGGACTCCAGTTGGCGGAGGAGCACGGGGTGCCGCGCGTGCTCCGGGCCTTCGTTGCCGAACACCACGGCACCGGGACCATTTCCTACTTCCTGGAACGCGCCCGTGATCGAGCTGGCGATTCCACCGCGCCGCATCCGGCCGACTACCAGTATCCGGGCCCGGTGCCGCAGAGTGCCGAGACCGCCATTCTCATGCTGGCGGACGGCGCCGAAGCGGCCGTGCGCGTGCTGAACGATCCGACGCCGGATCGCATCCACGATGTGGTCGAGCACATCGTGACGCAGCGACTTGACCAGGGCCAACTGCGCGACGCCCCCCTGACCCTCCGCCAGCTCGAACTGGTGAAGGCCGAGTTCACGCGCGTACTCGCCGGCATGCACCATGCGCGCATCGACTACCCCGCGTCGGGCGGCGGTGTCTCCGCCGGGTTCACGGCGCGATGAGCGTCACGGTGGACGTCGCCGTGGAACGAGGGCGCCTCGGCATGCCGCGGGACCTGGCCGTGCGAGCGGCACGCACCACGTTGCGCAGCGAGCACGTGGACCACGCCGCGCTGTCGGTGGCATTCGTGAGCGACCGCACGATCGCCACCCTGAACCGTGACCACCTGGGGCGCCGCGGCACCACGGACGTCATCTCGTTTGGATTTCTGCCCGCTACGTCCGAGGCGCCCGTCACCGGCGACATCTACATCGCCACCGATGTCGCCAGACGGGCGGCGCGCGAGCGCCGCATCACGCTCCGCGAGGAGTTGGTCCGCCTCGTCGTGCACGGCACGCTCCATGTGCTGGGCTACGACCATCCGGACGACGATTCGCGCGTGAC
Organism: uncultured Gemmatimonadaceae bacterium; assembly: GCA_963781765.1. Taxonomy (GTDB): domain Bacteria; phylum Gemmatimonadota; class Gemmatimonadetes; order Gemmatimonadales; family Gemmatimonadaceae; genus JAGWRI01. Next base: position 563,425 of record CAWAHC010000015.1, on the reverse strand, counting down.
GTCCGACATGTGGCATCGACAGGAGCGGCTGGTGGCGCGTGTGCTCCGGAGCGTGCACGGGTGACCGTCGTCGACTGGATCGTCGCGGCGGTGGGCGCCGTGCTCATCGTGATGACGGCCGCGGCCGGCGGGGCGCTGGTCTCTCCCGACTGCCGCCACGTGGCGGGCGCGGCCGAGTCCCACCGGGCGCTCGCGTTCACCCGCGTCCTGGCATACCTGGCACTGGGCGCGGGTGTGGCCCGCGGGGTGATGGGTCTGCTGCCCGGGGCGGCGCTGGTGCCGGCGGGCGTCTGGCTGGCGGTGATCGTGGGGGGCCTCGTCTTCGATGCGGCGGTGCGTGAAGCTGCCGCCATTCGTGGGCCCGAAGCGGCGGCACGCTTGCGCTGGTTCACGGCCTTCGTGTCGGTGGCGCTCCGCCCCGTCGTGCTCCTCGGCGTGGCCCTCGAATCGGCCCTCAATCGACTCATCCCGGCACAGTCCGACATGGAGGAGGAGCGCCAGGCCACGGCGGAGCAACTCCGGGTGGTGCTCGCGGCGTCCGACGAAGGGACCACGAGCGACGCGACACTCCTGCATCGCGCCTTCGCGCTCGCGGAGACGAGCGTCGACGAGATCATGGCGCCCCGGGTGGACATTGTCGGCGTGGACATCGAGACGCCCTGGTCGGAGGTCCTCGATCGGGTGCGCAGTTCGGAACACGCGCGGTTGCCGGCGTTCCGCGAGACACTCGACGAGGTGGTCGGCGTCCTGTATGCCAAGGATCTGCTGGCCTGGGCGCTACGCGGCGAAGAACCGCCCGCGGGGTGGCCGACCCTCATCCGGGCCGCCACGTTCATTCCCGCGTCCAAGACCATCGATCGCCAACTCCGCGAGTTCCGGAAGAGCGGCACGCACATGGCGATCGTGGTCGATGAGTACGGGGGGACTGCCGGGCTGGTGACGATCGAGGATGTGCTCGAGGAGATCGTCGGCGAGATCCGCGATGAGCGCGACGTGGAGGAGCCCGACATCGAACGCGAGGGCAACGACCGGTTCTGGGTGCTGGGCAAGGTTCCGCTCAGCGATCTGTCGGACCTGCTCGGGATCTCGCTGGAGCGCGAAGACGTGTCCACAGTGGGCGGGCTGGCCTACGATGAATTCGGCCGCGTACCGCGACCGGGGGACACGACGACCATCGGCGATTTCCGGGTCGTGGTGGAGCGCGTGCGTCGGCGACGGGTCGAGCGCGTCTATTTCGAACGGCATCCGGCCCGCTCGGCGGCGGGCGAGGGAGACGCATGAACGCGCCGGCGATGACCATCGTCGCAGCCGCCCTCGCCATTGCATGGCTGGTGGCCGGGGTGACGGTCGTGCGCCTCGCGAGTCGCATCTGGCTGCGGCACTGGGCCGAACGCGGCCTCCGCGGGGCGACGGTGCCGCTCGACTCGGTCACCGGTCCGCAGCGGCTGATTGCGTCGGGCTCGGTGATGGTGGGCTTCGTCATCGCGTCGGCCGGCGGCGCACTCGCGGCCCGCGCGGCCGCCCCGGTTGGCACGGTGGCGTGGGACCTCGTGATCTGTGCCGCCGTCGTGGTGTTCGTGGCGCAACTGTTCGCCCGGGCCCTGGCCCGTCACTCCACCGCGGGGCTGGCGTGGGTGACGCTCCCGGTGTTGCGCGGCGCCGCCGTCGTCGCCGCGCCGGTGCTCGTGGCCGCGCGGCGGATTCGCGGCGTTGCCACCGGGGTACCCACCGGCCCGGCGGGTGAGCGGCGCGCCGTGGAGCGCCTGCTGCGGGAAGGCGAACTGGAAGGGGTGAGTGCGCGCGACGACGCCGTGATCATCAGCGGCGTGGCGGAGTTCGGCGACAAGTTGGTGGAAGACGTGATGACGCCGCGCGCCCAGGTGTTCGCCGTCGCGGACAGCGTCGATCCGCACAGCGCCGCCGAGCAGGTGGCGCAGTCGGCCTATAGCCGCGTGCCCGTGTATCGGGAGTCGCTGGACGACGTGACCGGCATGATCCACGCGTTCGATCTGCTTCGGGGTGCCGAGGCGGCGCTGGCCTCCCCCCGGCCGGTGACGCAGACGTCGGCGGCCACGCGGTGCGGCGAGTTGTTGTTCCAGATGCTCCGAGACCACCGGCACCTGGCCATCGTCCATGACACGAGCGGCCGGACCATCGGCATCGTGACGCTCGAAGACCTGCTGGAGGAACTCGTCGGCGACATTCGCGACGAGCACGACGAACCGGTTCCCACTTCCGCATGACCGCCTCTCCTATCTCCTCCGCACACGAGCAACTGCTCCAGCAGTTCGCCGATGGGCATCGCGCGGCCCTCGCCCGCGCCGTGAGCATCGTCGAGAACCACCGCGCGGGGTTCGACGCCCTGCTGGCCCACTGGCAGCCGAAGCTCGGGCGCGCCCGCCGCATCGGCCTCACCGGGCCACCGGGTGCCGGCAAGAGCACGCTCACCGCCGTGCTCGTCAAGGCCTATCGCGACGCCGGGCTCTCCGTGGGGGTCGTGGCCGTCGATCCGACGTCGCCGTTCACCGGCGGCGCCCTGTTGGGCGATCGCATCCGGATGGAGTCCGTGGCGCTCGACGAGGGCGTGTTCATCCGCTCCATGGCTACCCGCGGCTCCCTTGGCGGACTGGCCGCGACCACCAGCGAAGTGGCCGACGTGCTCGACGCCTTCGGCATCGACCGGATCATCATCGAGACGGTGGGCGTAGGGCAGAGCGAGTTGGATATCTCGCGCATCGCGGATGTCAGCGTGGTGGTGCTGGTGCCGGAATCGGGCGACTCCATCCAGACCCTGAAGGCGGGCCTTATGGAGATTGCGGACGTGTTCGTGGTCAACAAGGCCGATCGTCCGGGCGCCGACCGGTTGCGCAACGAGTTGGAACTGATGCTCGGCCTGCGCACTGGCGCCACGATGAAGCACACACCGATGCACCACGGCGTGGACCTGTCTCGCAAGAATCCGGCGCGTCTGGCGCGTGAAGCGGCCCGACGAGCGGATGCGGACCGCTGGACACCTCCCGTACTGCGCACGGTCGCGGTCAACGGGGAGGGCGTGACCGAGGTCGTGGACGCGTTGGACCGCCTGTATCATTATCTTGACGACAGTGGGCAGTTGCGGCTCCGCCGCCGCCGCCGGCTGCGCGACCGGGTCATGCATGTGGTCGAGTCGCGGGTGCGCGACCGGCTGTGGAAGGACTCCGGAACCAACGCCTGGCTCGACGATCGGTTGCCGGCGCTCGAAGCGGGCGAGACCAACCCCTTCGCCGTCGCCGACGCACTGCTCGCGAGAAGTGGAACCCTTCTGACGCAGGTGAAGCCATGACGTCCACGCGGGATCTCTCCGAAACCGTTGCCGAGCAGCGCGCCGAACTGGAGCGGCTGCGGGCCGAAGTCGAGGCCTGGCGCGCCCGCTTCGCCAACGGCGAGCAGCGCGATCTGGCGTTCGTGAATTCGGAAGGCGAGATCGAGCCCCTGTTCACGGCGCTCGACGTGCAGGGCGACCGCGAGACCGATCTTGGCGTGCCCGGTGCGTTCCCGTTCACGCGCGGCATCCACCCCACCGGCTACCGCGGCAAGCTCTGGACGATGCGCCAGTTTGCCGGCTTCGGCAGCGCCGAGGATACCAACGAGCGCTTCAAGTTCCTGCTCGAGCAGGGACAGACCGGCCTCTCCACCGCCTTCGACTTCCCGACGCTAATGGGCTACGACTCCGACCATCCCCGCTCGTTGGGCGAGGTGGGCAAGACGGGGGTCGCCATCTCCAGCCTGGCCGACATGGAGGTGCTGTTCGACGGCATCCCGCTGGATCAGGTCTCCACGTCGATGACGATCAACGGCCCGGCCATCATCCTCTGGGCGTTCTACATCGCGGCGGCGGAAAAGCAGGGTGTGTCGAGCGACAAGCTTCGCGGCACGATCCAGAACGACATCCTCAAGGAGTACATGGCGCAGCACGCCTGGTGCTTTCCCATCGAGCCGGCGCTGCGGCTGATCGTCGACTGTTTCGAGTGGGGCTCCAAGCATGCACCGCTCTGGAACACGATCTCGATCTCGGGCTATCACATCCGCGAGGCGGGATCGACGGCCGTCCAGGAACTGGCATTCACGCTGGCCGATGGGTTCACGTACGTGGAGCGCGGCATTGCCCGCGGCCTCGACGTGGATGACTTCTCCCGCCGGCTCTCGTTCTTCTGGGACATCCACAACGACTTCTTCGAAGAGGTGGCCAAGCTGCGTGCGGCGCGCCGCATCTGGGCCCGCCATATGAAGGAGCGCTATGGCGCCAAGGACCCGCGGTCGTGGATGATGCGCTTCCATTCGCAGACCGCCGGCGTGACGCTCACCGCGCAGCAGCCCATGAACAACGTGGTGCGCGTGGCCTATCAGGCGCTGGCCGCCGTCCTCGGCGGCACGCAGTCACTGCACACCAACTCCATGGACGAGACGCTGGCGCTGCCCACCGAGGCGGCGGTGCAGGTGGCGCTGCGGACGCAGCAGATCCTGGCCTACGAGAGCGGCGTGCCCAACGTCATCGATCCGCTGGGAGGCTCTTACTACATCGAGGCGCTCACCGACCGGATGGAGCGCGAGGCCGAAGCGTTGTTCGCCGAGATCGACGGATTGGGCGGCGTGGTGCAGGGCCTCGAGACGGGCTGGTTCCAGCGGAAGATCGCCGAGGCCGCCGCGCGCCAGCAGTGGGAGATCGAGCAGCACCGGCGCGTGGTGGTCGGCGTGAACGAGTTCGTCACCGATGAGGATGAACTCACCATTCCGGTGCTCAAGGTGGGTGAGGCGGCGGAACGCCGGCAGGGCGAGCGCATGGCCAAGCTGCGCGCCGAGCGCGACGACGCGCGGTGCAAGGCGGCGCTCGATGCCCTGCGCGAAGCGGCCCGCGGTCCGCGGAACCTGATGCCCCTGATCCTCGAGTGTGCGCGGAGCTACTGCACGTTGTTCGAGATCCGCGCGGCGATGGAGGATGTGTTTGGAGCCTACCGCGAACCCGTCTTCTTCTGAGGGGGATCCCCGCCGCCGCGTGAGCCGCAGCCTCCGCCGCGGGATCTGCCTCTGCGTCGCGGGCCTCGTGGCCTGCGGCGGCGGCACCACGCCCCCTGAACACACGCTTCCCCCGCGCGGTCTGCTCGCCGTCTCCCCGACGACGCCGGATATTCCCGCGACGCCATCCGAAGTGCTCGACGCCTTCAACACGATCTACGCCGCGGGGGCGCGGGGGTTCTTCTACTCCCAACGGTGGAGCGAGCTGGAGCCCGCGCCCGGCAGCATCGCCCTGACCGACTTCCGGAACACCATCAATGTGGTGGCCGGGATGGGGTACACGCCGTATGTGGCCATCCAGGTGATCAACACGACGGTGAAGGAGACGCCGGCGGACCTGGTCGACACGGCCTTCGACAGCCCCGCGATGAAGGCCAGGTTCCATGCGCTGCTCGATTCGCTGCTCCCGATCATGGTGGGGCGGGTGCCGTATCTGTCGATCGGAAACGAGGTGGACGCCTACCTGAACGCGACGAGCGGGTGGGCGGCCTACACCGACTTCTTCAACGACGCGGTGGCCTACGTGCACCAGAAGGCGCCGGGGATGAAGGTCGGCGTCACGGTGGAGTGGGCCTCGGCCGCGGGCGCGTCGGCCGGCAACATCCGGACGCTGACGACGAACGCCGACCTCGACGTGTTCACCTACTACGCCATCGGTCGGGACTTCCGTGTGGTGGCACCGTCGCAGGGGCCGGCCACGCTCGACGCCATGGTCGCCTTCGCCGCCGGGAAGCCCGTCGTGGTGCAGGAGTTCGGCATGCCCACCGATTCGACACTCGGGGGCTCGCAGCAGGCGCAGGCCGATTTCGTCTCCACGAGCATCGACGGGTTCGCGAAGATCGGTCGGGACCGGATGCCGATGCTGAGTTTCTTCAGCCTGTACGACTTCCCCCAGTCGCTCTGCGACCAGCTCCCGGGCTACTACGGGGTGAGCGGCTCGATCGTGCCCGCATTCGAAGCGTATCTGTGCTCGCTGGGGCTGAAAACCGGAGAGGGCGCGGACAAGCTCGCGTGGCCTGCCTTCAAGACGGCGGCTGCGGCGAACGGGTTTCCGTAAGGTGCTGTCGTCGACCGTGCGGGCGATCTGCACGTCGGTCTGGTCACGCTCTTTCCGTTGCGCGTGTTGAAGAGCAGCCAGCGGGCGTCGCGCGTCATGAAGGGTTCCATCGCATCGCCGGCGTAGCCGCGGATCGCTACGCGATACGGCCCGCGAACACTCGTGTCCGTGCGCTCTGGCGCCGGAGCCGACACGGCCGGCCGTGCGCGGCGCGCGCAGGCGCCGAGCAGCAGCTGGTACATGAGGGGGATGGTCCGCAGGTGGGGCCGTACGCGCGGGCGCCGTGTGGCCTTTCGCTGCTACCGCTCCCGCGTCCAGAGCCAGAGCGACCCGCACCCGTCGTCGTCGACGTGCATCCCAATCGGTGCGCTGGCGCCGCCGGCGTAATACTCCGCGCCGGCGAAATTCGCCGGATTGAGATCATGCTCCAGATCCGGCGGTTGCACGCCTTCGGCCGCCATTCTCGCGTTGAAATACAGCGTGCCGTCGACGTAAATCGCCACGAAACAATCGGGCCGGGAATCGCACGAGCGGAACGCCAGGCCGCGACATGGCTTTCGGGTCGAGACGAGTACGCGGCCCACCGCGCCTTTCCCAGCCGCGAAGCTCACGCCAGGGATCCGGCTCGCGATGAGGCCGGCGAGCGTTCCGCTCTCATTTTGCCGAAAGACGCTGTCGTCGATGAAATGGCCACCGGCATGGGAGTGCAGGCGCTGCTCGAACTGTTGCAGCAACGGGGACACGTATCGTTGTTCCGGCGCGACCGTGTGCACCGTATCGAGCTTCGTGGACTCCGGTTCCAGCGCGTACGTGCGGACCGCGGCGAAGCCGAGGGCGAGCGCGATGGTGTCCTGTTGCATCGCGAAGCCGACCTTGCGCACCTGGGCGATCTGCGTGCCGGGCGGCAGGGCGGTCAAACGGAAGGCGCCGGTGCTGTCGGTGGCGGCGTGGCGGTTGAGGGCGGGAATCGCGACGTCGGCGCCCGCAATGGGCGCGAGCGTGCCCTGCTGGAGCACGCGCCCGCGGAAGATGGCGCTATCGGCCGCCTGCTGCGCGGCAGCCGGTGTGTGGAAGGCAGCCAGGCCGCTGAACGCGACCGTCCGAAGCAATCGCCGATTGAGGCGCATGGGATCGATCTCCGTAGGGCTGCCGCGAACATCGCGCTGGCGCGCGGGGATGGCAACATCTGCTGCGGGGATGATTAGCTTCCGGGGTGCCGAACCCCGCGAAGACCTCCGAGTGGTGGCGCGACTATTTCGACGCGCAGTATCTGCTCGAATACGAACCCATCTTCACGCCCGAGCGCGCCCGGCAGGACGTCACGCGCGTGGTCGAATTGCTGGGACTGCCCGTCGGCGCCCGCGTGCTCGACGTCCCATGCGGCCAGGGGCGGCATGCCCATCTCCTCGCCGAGGCCGGCTACCGCGTGGACGGGCTCGACTACTCGCGCGACCTGCTGGCCCGGGCCCGCGCCAGAGGAACCGGCCCGAGTCTGCGCTACCACCACGGCGACATGCGGAAGCTGCCCGCCCGGTGGACCGGCCGGTTCGACGCGGTGGTGAACCTGTTCACGTCATTCGGCTTCTTCATCGAGCCCGCCGACGACGCACGCACCATCGCCGAGTTCGCGCGCGTGCTGAAACCCGGCGCCATACTCCTGTGGCACGGCGGCAACCGCGACGGCGTGATGGCCCGGTTCCTGGCCCGTGACTGGTGGCGAACCTCCGACGGGACGCTGGTGGCGCAGGAACGCGACTTCGACCCGCTGTCGGGAATTCTCACCGTGATATCCAACTGGTACGGTCCCCACGGGTCGGGCGAGCGGGAACACCGCATCCGTCTGTACACGCCCACGGCACTGGCCAAGCTGATGGCGAGCGCCGGCCTGATCGTCGAGACGGCATGGGACGGATGGACCGGCCGCCCGCTCGGCCGGCGATCGGGTGAGATGCTGCTCGTGGCGCGCAGGCACGAGTTGCCCCGGCGGCAACGCGCCCGCTAGCTTGACTGCGGACGCCGGTGCCTCCCATCGGCGCCGGTGAACCTCTGACCCACGCTGTCCATGCGCCCCATCCGAGTGCTCGTTGCCAAACCCGGTCTGGACGGTCATGACCGCGGCGCCAAAGTGGTCGCCGCGGCCCTCCGGGACGCAGGCATGGAAGTGATCTACACCGGCCTGCACCAGACACCGGAAATGATCGCCAACGCCGCCATCCAGGAAGACGTGGACGTGGTCGGGCTGTCCATCCTGAGCGGCGCGCACATGACGCTCTTTCCGCGCGTGAAGGAGCTGCTCCGCGAGCAGGGGCGCGACGACATCCTCGTCACCGGCGGCGGCATCATCCCCAAGGAAGACATGGACGCGCTGCGCGCCCAGGGAGTCGGGGAGCTGTTCGGCCCCGGAACGCCAACCTCGGACCTCGTCGACTACATCCGGACGTGGTTCGAAGAGCGATCGCGGCAGGAAGCGTGACGTCGCGGCTGCGGGCGCTGAGCGACGCGCTGCGCGAGCTCGAAGACCGGCTTCGTGAGGGCGGCGGGCCCGACAAGGTTGCGCGGCAGCACAAACAGGGGAAGCTCACGGCGCGCGAACGCGTCGCCAAGCTGTGTGATCCCGACACCGCGTTCGTCGAGGTCGGCCTGCTGGTGGCCTACGATCAGTACGACGGCCAGGCGCCGGGCGCCGGCGTGGTCACGGGCGTCGGGATCGTCGAGGGACGCGAGACGGTCATCGTCGCCAACGATGCCACGGTCAAGGCGGGCTCCTGGTGGCCCGAGACCATCCGCAAGATGCTCCGGGCTCAGGAGATCGCCATGCGCTGCCGGATTCCCATCATCTATCTGGTGGACTCGTCGGGCGTGAACCTCCCCTACCAGGGCGGGGTGTTCCCGGGGCAGTATGGCGCCAGCCGCATCTTCTACTACAACTCGATCATGCGGCACTATCTGCACGTGCCGCAGCTGGCCGCCGTCATGGGGCCGTGCATCGCCGGCGGCGCCTACTTGCCGGCGCTATCGGACACGATCGTCATGGTGGAGGGCACGTCGTTCATGGGGCTCGGGGGGCCCAACCTCGTGAAGGGTGCCACGGGCCAGGTGATCGACGGCGAGACGCTCGGCGGCGCCACCACGCACACCGAGATCAGCGGCGTGGCCCACTACAAGGTGCCCCACGACGCCGCCGGCCTCGAGAAGCTGCGCGCGCTGGTTGCCGTGCTGCCGCGTCCGGCGTTGCCGGCGTGGCCCGAACCGGAGCCACCCGCGACCGACCCGGCCACGCTCTACGATCTGCTGCCCTCGGACCACCGCATGTCGTACGACATGCACGCGATCCTCAACGCCATCCTCGACGACGGTCGCATCGATGAGTTCCAGCAGGGGCTCGCCCGCGAGATGATCTGCGGCGACGCGCGCATCGAGGGCATTCCGGTGGGCATCATCGCCAACCAACGTGGGCTCATCAAGGGACGCGCCGACGAACGCCCCCGCTTCGGCGGCATCGTGTACGCGGAGAGCGCCGAGAAGGTGGCGTACTTCATCGATCGGTGTAACCGGCAGCGCATCCCGATCCTGTTCGTGCAGGACGTTTCTGGCTTCATGGTCGGTCCCGACGCCGAGCATGAGGGCATCATCCGCGCCGGCGCGCGGTTCGTGGAGGCGATGGCCACGGCGCGGGTGCCCAAGATCGTGCTCACCGTGAACCACGCGTCGGGAGCGGGCTACTACGCCATGGCTGGACAGGGCTTCGATCCCGACTTCATCTTCAGCTGGCCCAGCGGCCGCATGGGCGTGATGGAAGGCGAGGCCGCGGTGCAGGCTGTGCACGGCCCCGCCATCGAAGCGGCGCACACGGCCGGCAAGGAGCCGGCGGCAGAGGTGGCCGACTCGATGGAGGAAATGCGCGCCGACTACGAACACCAGCTCGACGCCAAGTACGCCGGTGCCCGCGGATACATCGACGCCATCGTGTATCCCGAGGACACACGGCACACCCTCGCCCTCGCGCTGCGCGCGGCGGCCCAGAATCCGGGGCCGCATCTGGGGGCCTTCGTACTTCCCGCACACATCGACGAATCATGAAAGACATAGTCCGTGTCGCATCGGGGCAGGGGTTCTGGGGCGATTGGCTCGAAGCCCCGCGCCGCCAGGTGGAAGGCGGTCCCGTGGATTATCTGATGCTCGACTACCTGGCCGAAGTCACGATGTCCATTCTGCAGAAGCAGAAGGAACGTGATCCCAAGATGGGGTACGCCCGCGACTTCGTGGGCGCCATGGAGAGCGTCATGCCGGCCGTGACCGAGCGAGGCGTGCGGGTGATCGCCAACGCCGGCGGCGTGAATCCCCCGGCATGCGCCGAAGCCGTACGTGCCGTGGCGGCCAAGGTGGGCGCGGGCGAGAAGGTGCACATCGGCGTCATCACCGGCGACGATCTGCTCCCGCGACTCGACGATCTGATCGCCGACGGGCACGCGCTCACCCATATGGAAACGGGGGAGCCGCTGAGCACGGTACGCGACCGCGTGCTGTCGGCCAATGCGTACATCGGTTCCGTGCCGATCGTCGAGGCGCTTTCGCGCGGCGCCAACATCGTCATCACGGGGCGGTCCACCGACACCGCGCTCACCATGGCGCCGCTGCGGTTCGAGTTCGGCTGGGGCGCCACCGACTGGAACCGCCTCGCCGCCGGCATCATCGCCGGCCACATCATCGAATGCGGCGCCCAGTGCTCGGGCGGCAACTGCCTCTACAACTGGCGCGACGTCCCCGACCTGGCCAACGTCGGCTACCCGATCGTCGAAGGGCACCCGGACGGCTCGTTCTTCGTCACCAAGCATCCGAATACCGGCGGATGGATCAACGTGCCCTCGGTGTCGGAGCAGCTCGTCTACGAGATGGGCGACCCGCACTCGTACATCACCCCCGACGTCATTGCCGATTTCTCCAGCATCCATCTGGAACCGGCGGGCGACAATCGCGTGCGCGTGTTCGGCATCAAGGGGCGCGAGGCCACCGACAAGCTGAAGGTGTCCATCGCCTACCGCGACGGCTACAAGGCCGTGGGCTCGCTGGTGTACGCGTGGCCGGATGCGCTGGAGAAAGCGCAGCTCGCCGATCGCGTGCTGCGGGAACGGCTCGACCGGCTCGGGCTCAAGTTCGACCACATCCTGAGCGAGTTCGTCGGGGCCTCGGCCACCCATGGCCGGCTGGCCGGCGACGCCGGCCGTGATGCGCCCGAAGTGCAGTACCGCATCGGCGTGCGCGGGCACGACCGCGCCATGGTCGAACGCTTCACACGCGAGATCGTGCCGCTGGTGCTCAACGGTCCGCCGAGCGTCACCGGCTTTGCCGCCGGCCGCCCCAAGGTTGAAGAGATCGTCGCCTACTGGCCGGCGCTCATCGACAAGCGCGTCGTCCAGACCCACGTGGAGATCCTGTGATGCACGTCCGCCTGCTCGACATCGCGCACGCCCGTTCGGGCGACAAGGGTGACACCGCGAACGTCGGCGTGATTGCGCTGAAGCCCGAATGGTACCCCGTGCTCGTGCAGCACCTCACCCGGGACCGGGTGGCCGAGCACTTTCGCGGTCTCATCGACGGTCCGGTCGAACGGTTCGAACTGCCCAACCTCCATGCCCTGAACTTCCTGCTGCACGGCGCGCTGGACGGGGGCGGCACGCTGTCGCTCAAGACCGACGCGCAGGGGAAGGTGTATTCCACGGCGCTCCTCCGCCTGGTGCTCGATGTCCCCGATGCCGAGGCGAAGCAGTTGGGGCTGCCGGCGGCGGCGTGACCCGGCTTGCGCTCATCAAGGTCGCGTTAGCCGCGGTCGGCATCCTCGTGTGGGGGTACGGCACGCGCATCGACAACGCACAGCTTCGGCTGGCGGGCATGATCGTGCTGGTGGTGGCGGTGGCCCTGCGGCTGCTGCCGCGCTCGCTGCGCGACCGGATCGACGGCCGCCACGACGACGCGGGGCCGCACCGGCCGTAGAGGGGGCGGGGCTGAGCCGCTAGGTTGCGCTCATGCCCGCCAACCCGATCCCCGAACTGCTCGCTCCGGCGGGCTCTCTCGACGCCGTACGCGCCGCGGTGGCCAACGGTGCCGACGCGGTGTACTTGGGCGCGGAGCGGTGGAACGCGCGCGACGAGGGCGCCCAGCTCTCGCTCGACGATGTGGAGCAGGCCTGCCGGATGGCCCACGAACGCGGGCGCCGTATCTACCTGACGTTCAACATCCTGTTCAAACCCGACGAACTGGCCGAGTCGCTGCTCTTTCTCGGGGAGGCGGTGGACCGCGGCATCGACGCCGCCATCGTGCAGGACATCGGCGCCATCCGCCTCATCCAGCGCGTGTATCCGCAACTCGAGATCCACGGCTCCACGCAGATGACGGTGCACGACGCCTCGGGCGCCGCGGTGCTCCGCGAGCTGGGCGTGGATCGCGTCGTGCTGGCCCGCGAGAACACACTCGACGACATCCGGAGTATCCGTGCGGCCGTGCCCGATCTCGGGCTGGAGTCGTTCGTGCACGGCGCACTCTGCATCTCGTACTCCGGACAGTGCTACATGTCGGGGATGATCTCGGAGCGGAGCGCCAACCGTGGCTCGTGCGCGCAGTCGTGCCGCAAGGACTACGTGCTCACCGACGTGGCAAACGGACAGGAACTGGACCGCGGCTACCTGATCTCGGCCCGCGATCTGGCAGCGCACGACCACTTGCCGGAGATCGCCGACGCCGGGATCGCCTGCCTGAAGGTGGAGGGGCGCAAGAAGAAGCCCGAGTACGTCGCCACGGTCACCAGCACGTATCGTGGCTTCCTCGACCGCATCGCGCGCGGCGAACGCACACTCCCCGACGCGGCGGAAGTCCAGCCGCTGGTGCAGATATTCAGTCGCGGATTCACCGGCGGCATGTACGGCGGGCGGGCGGGACGCGACTACGTCACGCGTACCCAGCCCGACAACCGCGGCGCGCTGCTCGGCACGGTGCTCGAGGTGGGGCGCGGTGAGATCGTGGTCGAGCTGTCGGCGCCCATCGAACTTGGCGACGGGGTGGGCTTCGAGGCGCCCGCCGGACTCGGCGGTGCGTCCGCCGGTGGTACGGTGGCCGCGGTGCGGACACTGGCCAAGGGAAAGACCATCCGGCAGGCGGTGACGGTGCCGGCACGGGTGCAGCCGGGCTGGAAGGTGTTCCGGACTTCCGAAGCGGCGCTGCTGAACCGGGCGCGCGAGTCGTACGCCACCCTGCCGGCGCACGTGCGCGCGCACAGGGTGCGCCTCGATGCGCGCGTGTTCGGGACGGCCGGGGCGCCGCTCAGGGCCACGTTCGCCAGCGGCGGCGAGTCGGTCACCGTGCTCAGCGAGGCCACGCTCTCGCCGGCCAGCACGCGTCCCCTCGACCGCCAGCTTCTCCGCGAGCAGTTCGGGCGATTGGGCGAGACGCCGTTCGCGCTCTCGGCGCTCGACGATGCGGGGCTCGCGCCTGGGCTTTTCCTGCCCGTGAGCGAACTCAACCACCTGCGACAGCGGGCCGTGGACGAGTTGATGCAGCGGCGCGATTGGGCGCGGCACGCGGCCGAGTCGGAGCGCCGCGTGCGGGTCGAGGCGGCGGTGGCCGAACTCGCCATCGGTCCGACCACCGGTGAGGAGGACCGGCCGTTCAGACTCGTGGCCGAGGTGTTCGATCTGGCCGATGCGGACGCGGCGGCAGCGGGCGGCGCGACGGAGATCGTGTTCGATCCATTCCTGCGCCATCCGGCGCCACCCAAGGCCCGCGTGCGAGCGCTGCACGCCCGGCTTGCCGAGCAGGGCATATCGCTCCGACTGCGGACGCCGACGATCGTCCGCCCGGAAGAGAGGGCGACCGTGCAGAAATGGCTCGACCTCGGACTGCCGGTGCAGTCGGGACACCTGGGGCTCGTCGCCGAGCTGTCGCGCGCCGGCCTGGACGTCAGCGCCGACTACGCCGTCAACGTGATGAACCAGCATACGGCGGCCGAAATCTTCCGCCTGGGCGCGCGCCGGCTCGCGGCGTCCGTCGAGCTCACGCTCGACGAGATTCGCCAGATGGTGGCGCCGTGGGAGGGGCGCGGGTTCGAGATCCTCATCTATGGGCGCCCCGAGGGAATGACGCTCGAGCACTGCGTGCTCTCGGCCGCCTTCGAACGCGAGCCCACCACATGCCGCGACCTGTGCGTGCAGAAGCACGCCAACGTCCAACTCACCGACCCCACGGGGTACGCGTTCCCGGTGGCCACCGATTCCGCCTGTCGCAACCGACTGCTCCACTCGCGCCCGATCGAGGGCTCGGAATTCGTGCCGCGACTCTGGGACGGCGGCATCCGGTCGTTCCGGGCCGTGTTCAACGTCGCCGGCGATCCCGTGGGCGAGGTCGTGCGTGGGTATCGCGACGCGCTGGACGCGCTCGCCGCCGGCCGACGGACCGCCCGCTCGCCGGTTCGGGAACTGGTGGGCACCGCCTTCACACGCGGACACTTCACTCGTGCCGTGTAAGGGCGCCATGCGCCCGGTTCCGATGACGCCCGCCGGCGGCGGGACGCCTAGCGTGTGCGTATGACCAAGCCCGAACAGGGCGCCGGAGATGCCGCGCTCGACGTGCTGCACGAGCGATTCGGCTATCCCGCGTTCCGCGCCGGCCAGGCCGAGGCGGTGGCCAGCGTGCTCGCGGGCAAGGAGACGGTGGTCATTCTGCCCACGGGAGGCGGCAAGTCGCTCTGCTACCAGGTGCCGGCGCTCATCCTGCCGGGGCTCACCATTGTCGTGTCGCCGCTCATCTCGCTGATGAAGGACCAGGTGGACGCGTTGGATCGGCGCGGCATTCCGGCTGCCTTCATCAACAGTTCGCTCTCGTCGGGGCAGGTAAGCGATCGGATGGCCGCCGCGCGCAGCGGTGCCCTCAAGATGCTCTACGTGGCGCCCGAGCGGTTCGACGCCGGCACCACCCTCGACCGACTGCGCGACACCGAGGTCTCGCTGTTCGCCGTGGACGAGGCGCACTGCATCAGCGAATGGGGACACGATTTCCGGCCGAGCTATCTGCGCCTGGCACAGATCCGCGAGGCGTTGGGCAATCCGACCTTGCTCGCGTTGACCGCCACGGCCACCCCGCACGTGCGCGAGGACATCGTTCGCCAGCTCCAAATGGGGCGGCCCACGGTCATCGTCACGGGGTTCGACCGCACGAACCTCACGTACTACGTGCGTTCGGGACGTACCGACGCCGACAAGGACAACGCGCTCATCGAGGAACTGCGGTCGCGCGACGGTCTCGGCATCGTGTATGCGTCCACGCGCAAGTCGGTGGAGCGGATCGCCAATCTGCTCAACCGCCGGCACATCCGGGCGCTCCCGTATCACGCGGGGCTCGACGACGACCATCGCCGCGAAGTGCAGGACGCGTTCATGCGCGAAGAGGCCCGCGTGATCGTCGCCACCAACGCGTTCGGCATGGGCATCGACAAGTCCAACGTGCGACTGGTAGTGCATCACGCCATGCCGGGCACGCTGGAGGCGTACTACCAGGAGGCAGGGCGGGCCGGACGCGACGGGGAGCCCGCGGAGTGCGTGCTGCTGCACGCGTATCGGGACCGGTTCACGCACGAGTACTTCATCCGCACGGCGCACCCGCGGCGCGAGGTCGTGGAGCGGTTGTACGACCTGCTGCAGCGCGGCGGCCCGTCCGTGGCCGCGCTGGACGCAGCGCAGTTGGCCAAGAAGCTCGGCCGGAAGACCAATGCCCGCGACGTCGAGGCGGCGGTGCGTCTGCTGGAACGCGTGGGGGCATGGCGCGCGGGGGCCGCGGTCGGCCGCCGCGTGCACGTGCGACTGCTGGCCACCACGGCGCGCATCCGCGCCGAGCTCGGTGAGTCCAGGGCGCTGGAACTCGGGCTGCTGCGCGCGCTCTGGAAGCTGGGGCGCGACAGGTTGTATGACGGGCTCGACGTCGATCTGGACGGGCTGCCCCCCGCGCTCGGCGGTCCGGCATTCGATCTGCTCGAGAGCCTCCAGCGGGAGCAGTTTGTGGAATGGGCCCGCATCGAGTCCGGACCGTCGCCGGCCAGGCCCGGCGCGCCGCTGGAACGGTTTCGCATCGATTGGGAGTCGCTCGACCGTCGCCACCGGGCAGACATGGACAAACTCGAGGCCATGCAGCGATACGCGTACACCAAGCGTTGCCGACGCGCCTTCGTGCTTCGATATTTCGGAGACCCGGCGGCGCGACCGGAATGCAGCGCGTGCGACAACTGCCTCGGTCGCTCGAACGGCCAGATCAACCGACCCCAGAGCACCGGCCGCCGGTCCAAGC
Source organism: uncultured Gemmatimonadaceae bacterium (assembly GCA_963781765.1). Taxonomy (GTDB): domain Bacteria; phylum Gemmatimonadota; class Gemmatimonadetes; order Gemmatimonadales; family Gemmatimonadaceae; genus JAGWRI01. The sequence continues at coordinate 546,990 of CAWAHC010000015.1, read as the reverse complement.
ACACGTACATCGGCACCGACGACGTGCTGGTGGCCGTGCCTTCGCCAGAACAACCCAAGCGCGCGCGACGTCGCCGTCGAGACGCCGACGCCTCCTGATTGATATGGACGACGCCCTCTATTTCTCCGAGCAGCACCTGGCCGTGCGCGAGATGGTTCGCGAATTCGCGCGCGACGAAGTCGCCCCCGTGGCCGCCCGGCACGACGCCGACGCCACCTTCCCGTGGGCCAACGTCAAACGCATGGGCGAGCTGGGCCTGCTCGGCGTGCCCTGGTCCGAGGACCTCGGCGGCGCGGGGCTCGATCTGCTCAGCTACATGATCGTGATCGAGGAACTGGCCAAAGTCGACGCCTCGCATGGGCTCACGGTTTCGGCGCACACCACGCTCGGGACCTCGCCCATCGTCCACTTCGGGACCGACGAGCAGAAGAAGCGCTACGTGCCCTTCCTCGCCTCGGGTCGCGTGATGGGCGGGTTCGGGCTCACCGAACCCGACGCCGGCAGCGACGCGGGCGGCACGCGCACCACCGCCGTGAAAAAGGGCGATCGCTACGTGATCAATGGCGTGAAGCGGTTCATCACGCACGGGCACGTCGGCGAGATCTTCGTCGTCACCGCGGTCACGAATCCGGGCCAGGGCACCAAGGGCATCAGCTCCTTCATTCTCACCAAGCCCACCGGCGACCCGGGAGGCACGGCGGCGGCCGGCGTGGGACACGAGCCGTCGCTCGTGGCGATGAAGGGATTCCGGGCCGGCAAGAAGGAGGACAAGCTGGGCTGGCGCGCCTCCGACACCGCCGAGCTGATCATGGAAGACGTCGAAGTGCCGGTGGAGAATCGTTTGGGCGATGAAGGCCTGGGGTTCAAGAACTTCATGCGCACCCTCGACTCCGGACGCATCGGCATTGCCGCGCTCTCGCTCGGCATCGCGGAGGGCGCGTTCGAAGAAGCGCGAAAGTACACCACGGTTCGCAAGCAGTTCGGGCAGGCCATTGCCAAGTTCCAGGGGGTGCACTTCCAGTTGGCGGACATGGCAACGGAGATCGAGGCCGGCAAGCATCTGATGTTCCACGCCGCATGGCTGGCCCAGCACGGAAAGCCGTTCGGCAAGGAGGCCGCCATCGCCAAGCTGTTCTGCTCGGAGTTGGCCATGCGCACCACCATCAAGGCGCTGCAACTGCACGGCGGGTACGGGTACACCAAGGACTACCCGGTGGAGCGGATGATGCGGGACGCGAAGATTTGTGAGATCGGGGAAGGAACTTCGGAAATCCAGCGGATCGTGATCGCTCGGCACCTGCTCAAGGACCTGCTGGACTGAGCCCCGTAAGTCCTTGCCACTCTTGCGGAAGCACCTGTTCAGCACTAGTAATTCTGTCGGTGACATCTTCTCTTGTATTTCCCGCCTTGGCACAGCCGCGCGACTCGCGGCGTGGTCGAGGCTCTCGATGTGCAGCGGCGGCCGAAGCAGCATCGGCCGCCGTATGCGCAGCCATCCCCCTCGCGGCGCACGGCTTCCGTCAGGAAGTCGATCGCATGCTGGCCCGTGGGAAGCAGCCGTTCTCCAGAGTGTTGGGGGCGTTGACGCGATGCTTGCGCAGCGCACTGCGGCAGCCGGGCTCAGTGTGGTCGATCCCGCTCGAGCGGTGGATACCCAGCCACGTTTCGGCCGCCGGACACGTTGACGTGTTGTGGCGCGCCGCCACCCCGGACACACCCCACCGCCCCAATTCGCGTGCCGAGTCGCCGCGCGGAGTCGAGCCGGCGGTTCCCGATGAAACGCGAAATTCTCATCAATGCAACGCCGCGCGAAACGCGGGTTGCGATCCTGGAAGACGAGCAACTCGTTGAACTCCTCGTCGACCGGCCGGAAGCTCGGCGCATGGTCGGCGACATCTACTTCGGTCGGGTAGAAGCCGTTCTCCCCGGCATTCAGGCGGCCTTCGTCGACATCGGTACCGAGAAGAGCGCCTTCCTTCACGCCTCCGATCTGGTGTATCCGGAAGACGGGGAGCCGGACGACGAGGCGGACGAGGACGGCGACGACGAGTCGGGCGACGGCGACACCGCGGGGGAAGACTCCCCGTACGCCGACGGTGAAGAGCCGACCGAGGAACGGCCGCGTGGCAGGGGCCGTCGCGGCGGGGGCGGAGGGCGCCGGGCGGCTCGCGCCAAAGCGCCACCCATTCAGGACGTGCTCAAGCGCGGCCAGGAAATCATCGTCCAAATCTCCAAGGAGCCAATCTCCACCAAGGGTCCGCGCGTCACCGCGCAGGTCTCGATGGCGGGGCGCTTCCTCGTGTTCATGCCGTTCGCGTCGCGCGTCGGCGTGAGCCGCAAGATCGGTGATCGCGCCGAACGCGGCCGTCTGCGCGAGATGGTGGAGAGCGTGCTGCCCAAGGATTCGGGCGGCGTCATCGCGCGCACGGTGGGCGAGGATGCGACCAAGGAAACGTTCAAGCGCGAACTCGACACGCTCATCGGCCAGTGGAAGCGGATCAAGCGCAAGACGCATTTCGTCCGCGCGCCAGCGCTCATCCACCGCGAGACGAATCTCACCCGCGGTCTCATCCGCGACCTGTTCAGCGAGAAGGTGGAACAGGTCTCGGTCGACTCCAAGCAGGTGTACAACGAGATCCTCGAGTATCTGAAGGGCGTGGCGCCCGATCTCATCGACCGCATCAAGCTCTGGAACGACACGGCCGGCATCTTCGACAAGGCCGGCATCGAACCGGAGATCCGCGATCTGTTCAAGCGGCGCTGCGACCTGCCGGCGGGCGGCTATCTGATCATCGAGCCCACCGAAGCGCTGGTGTCCGTGGACGTGAACTCGGGACGCTACACCGGAAAGAAGGACCCGGAGAAGACGATCCTGCGCACGAACCTCGAGGCGGCGCGCGAGGTGGCCCGGCAGATCCGGCTGCGCGACATCGGCGGGATCATCGTCTGCGACTTCATCGACATGGAGACCAAGGCCAACCGCGATCGGGTACTCCAGGAGATGCGCAATCACCTGAGTCGCGACCGGGCGCGTACCAAGGCGTTCGCCGTCAGCGAACTGGGCCTCATCGAGATGACGCGCCAGCGTGTGCGGCAGAGCCACCTGCAGAACATGACCGAGGCCTGTCCCACCTGCGCCGGCACGGGCCGGGTGTTCACCGCCGAGACCATCATCCGGCGCGTCGAGCGATCGCTGCGGCGGATGGGGGTGGAGGGGAAGAAGGACCCGATGGTCGTGAAGCTGCACCCCGACGTCGCCATGTACGTGCTGCAGGAGGAGAAGGATCTGATCAAGAAACTCGAGAAGGCGGTGGGGTTCAGCCTCGAGATTCGGGACGATCCGGTGCTCCGGCCCGACGAATTCAAGCTGGTGGTGAAGAGCGCCGGACGCGACGTCACGCAGCATTACGCCGTGGCCTAGGGGCCCCTTCCGGACCCCATAGGCCCTACGTTGACAAGGAGATAGCGGTCGTCTAACTTAGATGGCTCGCGCGCATTAACCCCTGATCGACCCCATGTCCTACGCAATCATTCGCACCGGCGGCAAGCAGTTCCGTGTCGAACCGGGCCGCTACTACAAGATTCCCTCGCTGCCCGGTGAGCCGGGCGGCACGGTGGAGTTCAACGACGTTCTGCTCGGCTCCGACGGCAAGACCGTGAAGACGGGCGTGCCGACGCTCTCCGGCGCCAAGGTGACCGGTGAGATCCGGCGGCACGGCCGCGGCGACAAGATCGTCGTGTTCAAGATGAAGCGCCGGAAGAACTACGCGAAGAAGCAGGGACACCGGCAGGGCTTCACCGAAGTAATGATCAACGACATCCAACTCGGCTGAGCAAGGTTCCGTCATGGCACACAAAAAGGGCGTCGGCTCCTCTCGCAACGGGCGCGACAGCAATCCGAAGTACCGCGGCGTCAAGAAGTACGGTGGCGAGTCGGTCGTGGCCGGCAACATCATCGTCCGCCAGTGCGGTACCAAGTGGCACCCCGGTCGCAACGTCGGTCTGGGCACCGACTACACGATCTACTCGCTCATCGACGGCGTGGTGAAGTTCGAGCACCACTCGAAGTCGCGCTACCGCGTCAGCGTGTACCCCACCCCCGCCGAAGGCGAGACCACCTCGGCGGCCTGAGCCCCGGTGCGTCCCGAGTGGCAGCGCCCCCGTCCCACGGTCGGGGGCGCGTTCGTTTGTCCCCACCGTATCGACACTTTCCGCCCCGGGCCGACGTAGGAACTGCCATACCGAGCCGCGGAGGGCGTCGTGCCGATCTGGAACAAGATCAAGGATGAAGTCGAGCGGGCGGGCAGGGCCGCGCACAGTGCGATCGACGAGGGGAAGCTCCGCCTCGACCTGATGCGCGCGCGACAGGCCGCCGATCGCAGTGCCCAGCGCCTGGGCTACGCGACCTTCAAGGCCAGGACCGAGGGGACGCCGTTGGCAGACGAGGTGTACAACCGCCACGCCTCCGAGCTGTCAGCCGCCGAGGCCGAAATCGCCCGCATCGAGACGCTGCTCAAGGAAGCGGCTTCCCGGCGTACCGGCGATCCGAAGGAGCCCCCCGAGCCGCCGAAACCGGCATCCGAGCCACAGCCGGCGGGCGCCACGCCGGAAGATTCCGGCGCCTGAGGTCGGTCAGGCGCCCGCCGGCTCGAGCAGGCGCACATCGTCGGTGCAGAGGCCGTCCACGCCGAGGGCCGCGAGCGTCCGCGCCTGTTCCGGTGCGTTCACGGTCCAGACGAGGACGCGCTTCCCGGCGGCATGCGCGGCGTCCACCAGCCGCGCGTTCACCAGGCTCCGGTGCGGCCAGATGTCGCGCACCGGAAAGCTGCCGAGGAGCCGTTCGGGATCGGGAGTGCCGCCGTCGAACAGCACCCCGTAGCTCAGGTGCGGCCAGCGGTCGCGTAGCCGCAGCACCGCCGCGTGATCGAAGCTGTGGAAGGCATACCGGCCGCCGTGTGTGCGAGATACCTCGACGGCGGGCTCACCGACACCCTCCCCCTTGAGCTCTACGTAGACCGTGGCCCGGTCCCCAACGGCGTCCATGACGGCGGCCAGCGTCGGAATGCGTCCCCCTCGCGGGAGCACGCACCGCGCGACGTCGGCCAGCGATAACTCGACGATCGGGATGGCGCGGCCGTCGGGCCCCGGCAACTCGGGGTCATGGTGAACCACAACCGCCCCGTCGCGCGTCCTATGAACATCCAATTCGATGGCGTCCGCCCCGCGCTCCACCGCACGGAGGAAGCCCTCCAGCGAGTTCTCATCGAATTCTCGGGGGGCCCCGCGGTGGGCGATCCGCTCGGGGCGAAACTGGCGTTCCGGCATGCCGGTGTATATTGGCCAACCCGGCGTTCGGCAAGTTCTTAACGGCCGGCAGGTTGGAACGTCCGACCATAGGGAAGGCATGACCGACGCGATCCGGAGCAGGGATGAATGGGACGACCTCGAGCTCATCGATGCGTGGCGGGCGGGTGACGAACGGGCAGCAACGGCGCTCGTCACCCGCCACGCCCCGGCGGTGGCGCGTTTCCTGGTCAGCTGCGGGGAACTGCACGAGGTGGATGAGTTGGTCCAGGACACATTCGTGCGGGCCTTCGGGGCCATGGACTCGTTCCGGGCCGACAGTGCGCTCCGGACCTGGCTGTTCACGATTGCCCGACGGCTCCTGTTGGACCGTCGCCGGGCCGACCGGCGGCGGCGAAATCGGGTGGAGATCGCCGAGGGTGACGCCGTCACCGAGGTGGACGCCCTGGACGGAGTGGTGGCGGACGAAACGGAGGCGCGATTGCGGCGGGCCGTGGATCAGCTATCGCCGAAGCAGAAGGAAGTCTTCACATTGCGCGTGACCGAAGGTCTAACGTACCGGGACATCGCCGACGTGGTCGGCTCGACGGAAGGCGCGGCACGGGTGCACTATCACAACGCCGTGCGATCGATCAAGGAGTTTCTCGATGACTGACTGCCCGAACGCGGACATCCGCGACCAACTGCCCCAGTTGCTCCACGGGCGCCTCGACGCGGCGTCGAAGGCTCGGGTCGAATCACATCTGCGCGAGTGCGGGGAATGCCGCCAGGAGTTGGAATTGCTGCGCGGACTGCGGGCGTCTGCCCCGGAAGTTCGGGTGGACGTGGCGCGGATCGTGGCCGCGCTACCGGCTCCCTCGGCGCGCCGTCGGCACACCTGGAACTCGCGCGCCTGGCAGATGGCGGCGGCCGTGGTGTTTCTCGCCGCGGGTGGATCAGCCGTCGCGCGGTACGTGAGCCATGGCGGCTCCACCGATACCGGGCGCGCTGCCGTGGTAGCGTCCACCAACGATTCGGCCGCGGGTATGGGTAGCGCGGGCGACGTCGAGTTGTCGGTCGGCTACGGGTACAGCGACCTCACCGATGCCCAGTTGCAGACGCTGCTGCAGGACGTGGAACAGATCACGGCGGTGCCGTTGGCGGAACCGGAAGTGTCGATCCCGAACGTCACCGTAAACAACGGAGGCGTGTGATGCGCCGATTCGGGATGTCGCTGGCGCTCGCGGCCGGATTCGCACTGAGTGTGGCGCCGGCGGCGCACGGACAGACGGATACCGGGCGCCGGGGCGGCGAGGGCGCGGGGGCGATGCGGGGGCGGCAGGGGCGTGGCATGGGGGGGGTAGAGCGGCTGCGTCTCCAGCGACAGATCCGGCAGGCGTTTACCCGTGCGGTGCGCCGTCAGGTGGGGCTGTCCAATGAACAGATGAGGCAACTGGCGCCCATCAACCGGAAGTACGCTGGCGAGCGACAGTCCCTGGCGCGTGAAGAGACCGAGACCCGTATCGCGTTGCGGGACGAGTTGGCCAAGGCCAAGCCGAACCAGGACAGTGTGGCCAAGCTTTCCGACCGGCTCCAGGCGATTCCGCGGCAGCGGCTGGACCTCAACGATGCCGAGGACAAGGAGTTGGGGGGGATCATGACGCCGGTGCAACAGGCGCGGTTCCGCGCCCTGCAGGAGCGTGTCCAGCGGCAATTGAACATGATGCGGGCTCCGCCGACGGGGGGCGATGCGCGGCCCCTCACGCTGCCGGATACGTCGGCCAGTGGGGGCGGGGGGTAGGCACCGGGGTGTGCGCCCGGGAGCAGGCGGGGGCGGGGACGGCGTTGAGCCGCCGTCCCCGCGTTGCTAGTTTGTGTGTTCCTGCCCGGGTGGCGGAATCGGTAGACGCAGGGGACTCAAAATCCCCCACCGGCAACGGCGTGCGGGTTCGAGTCCCGCCCCGGGCATTCTCAAGGCGGGTGGCGATCTTGTTGCCCCCGACAGTTGGGATCGTTTGGTAAAGGATGGGGTAGTCGTTGGTGCAGGATGCCTCGGCGCGGAACGACGCTGTACTGCGTCTGGCGGTGGGCGGCTCAGCATGGAGCCGTACCCGTACCCCCAACGCGAGGTTTGTATGTCCGCGTTCCGCTCCGCAGTGGTCCGGCTGCCCGTCAAGGTGCTCCTGGGCTGGCTCGTGGCAAGCATGGTCGGCTGGCTGGGTGTCGCCGTCGTCGGTCTCGCCATCGAGCGCGCGGTCTACGCCGTGCCCCTCACCGCGATCCAGGTGATCTCGGTAGTCGGCGGCATGGAAGGGATCGCCCTGGTGCTCGCCCTCACGATCTTCGCGCTCGTCATGTTGATCGCGGGCGCCGACGCGTCCCCGGCCCACGCGCGCCCTCATCGGGCGTACCGTGCTTGGGCCACGCCGTTGTCTGCCAGCCGCGAACCCGCGATCGTTCCGGCCGTTGGTCCCCGGTGGCGCGCGACGGTGTTGCAGTAGCGCGCGAATGACGCCCGGCCCTGCGGGGCTCGGGCACGGAGTCCGCCGCTGAGTTCTGCGCCGAAGGAGGGCGCCGCCGTCCCGTTCACGGCGGCGCCCTCTTTGGCGGGTGACGGTGGTGTGACGTAGCCCACCATTGCCCGGTACCGTTCGCGCGCCCGACGCGGAAGGAAGGCGAAGCGCGTCGTCGCTGCCGGCGGATCGTGGAGTCGACCCGAGCGCGTTTGCACGCGCGATGTCGGCGGGTGCGAGAACACCGAAAATCTGTCGGGGAATTCCGGGCGAGTTTGTAGCGATCACCTTACAGATTTCCAACGCTCCCGGTAGCGAATTACGCGCGTCGAGATTGATCGCGAACGCGGCACCCGCGCGACGACAGGTGACGACGACGCGGGCCCCTCGATCTGGTGTGGGTTTACCAGTCACAGGCTGCGCGGTTGTGGAGGCTCCGTCCCGGGGTTCGAATAGCCGCGCCACCACGAATGATGAGGCATGCGCGGCACCATGCTCACCGAAACCGTCCCCAGGACAGGCGGCGCCGCCCGGCGCAAGTCGCTTCGTGTTCCCGAACACACGGTCGAGATCGTTTCCGATTCGGGGGAAGGCGCGCAGAAGTGCGGCCAGATCTTCGGCGCGGTGTCGGCGAAGATGGGAAACGGCGTATGGACGGTGGAGATCATCCCCGCCGAAATCCAACCGCCGGCCCGTGTTCCCGAAGGGGCCAGCGGATACCGCATTCGCATCGGGTCGACGCCCATCACGAATTGGGGCGATGCAACGACCCTCGCGGTCGCGTTCAACGAACAGGTCCTGCTCGCGCGCCACCGCCTGGACGCGCTCGCGCCCGACGCCGTCGTGCTGGTCGAGAACAAGTGGGCCACGGACGAGGATCCGGAGATTCGCGCGGCGTGGGATCGCGCCATGGTCGAGTTGGGCACCTGCGACTACCGGATCATTCCCGTCCCGATGGAAGAGCAGTGCCTGACCGTGGTCGACAATCCACGGAAGGGCAAGAACATGTTCGCGCTCGGGCTGCTGGCGTTCATCTACGACCGAGACATGGACCGCATTCGCGAGCAGATCGCCTACACCTTCCGCAAGAAGAGCGAGGAGGTGTATGCGAAGAACGTGGCCCTGGTGGAACTCGGGTATGCGTGGGCGGAGCAGCATCTCGATCTCCGCATCGAGGTGGCGCCGGCACCATCGGATGACGCGCTCGTCGTGATGAATGGCAACGAGGCGATCGGGCTGGGCGCGATCGCCTCCGGCATGGAGTTGTGCGCGATGTATCCGATCACGCCCGCGACGTCGGTGTCCCACTACCTGAGCGAGGTGTTCGAACGGTTCGGCGGCATCGTGCATCAGGCGGAAGACGAGATCGCCGCGGCCGGCGTCGCCATCGGGGCCTCCTACGCCGGAAAGGTCGCGTTCACGATCACGTCGGGACCGGGACTCGCGCTCAAGACGGAGTTTCTCGGCCTCGCGATCATGACCGAGATCCCGCTGGTGGTGGTCGAGGTGCAGCGCGGGGGGCCGAGCACCGGGTTGCCGACCAAGGTCGAACAGTCCGATCTGCTGGCGGCGTTGTTCGGCCAGACGGGCGACGCCCCGCACGTCATCATCGCGCCGGCGACGATCGAGGAATGCTTCCATGTGATGATCACGGCACGCCGCCTTGCCGAGACCTTCCGCGCCGTCGTGATGGTGCTCTCCGACGCCAACCTGGCCACGGGGGTAACGCCGTTCAAGCGGCCGACGCCGGACGAGCGCTGGTTCGCCGAACCGGTGGACCTGAGCCCGGTGGCCGACGGTCACAAGCCGTACCAGTGGAATCCCGAGACCGGCCTCTCGACGCGCGTGGTACCCGGACAGGCCGGCGGCATGCACACCGTCACCGGCCTGTCGCACGACGAGGGCAGCAAGGTGGCGTACAGCTCGGGCGTGCATCAACGCTCGTCCTCGATGCGGAGCCGCAAGCTGGCGGTGCTCCAGAGCCTGCTGGCGCCGCCGCCGGTATACGGCGCCGCCAAGGGCGACCTGTTGATCGTGGGGTGGGGAAGCACGAAGGGGGCGATCGAAGAGGCCGTGGACCGGGCGCGGGCCGACGGGCTCAAGGTCTCGTCGCTGCACCTGCGCTTCCTCTCGCCGCTCGAGCCGGGGCTCAAGGACATCTTTCGCCGATTCCGCAAGGTATTGACGGTCGAGATCAACTACAGCGACGAGCCTGGCGATCCATACATCACCGAGGAGAATCGGCGCCGCGGACAACTCAGCATGCTGCTGCGCAACGCGACGCTCGTGGACGTCGACTGCTGGACGCGGGTGCCAGGTGAGCCACTGCGGCCCGGCGCCATCGTCGATGCCATCCGCGGCCACATGCCGCGTGGAGGACGCCCGTCATGACGCCGACCCAGTGCCACCTGCCCGTGCTCGAGTTGAACGCCGAAGACTACGAGTACGAGGTCAACGACTACGAAGGCGCGCGGGCCCGCTGGTGCCCCGGCTGCGGCGACCACTCGATTCTTGCCGCGGTGCAGCGGCTGTTGGCGGCCGAGCAGCTGACGCCGGAGAACACCGTGTTCGTGTCGGGCATCGGATGCTCGAGCCGATTCCCGCACTATCTGAAGACGTACGGGTTCCACGGAATTCACGGGCGCGCGCTGCCCGTGGCCACGGGCATCCGGCTTCAGCGTCCGGACCTCAACATCTTCGTGGTGATGGGCGACGGCGATTGCACGTCGATCGGCGCCGGCCACTGGGTACACGCGCTGCGCTACAACCTGGATCTGACCGTCATGCTGCTCGATAACGGCATCTACGGGCTCACCAAACAGCAGACGTCGCCCACCACGCCCCAGGGATTTCCCAGCAACACGCAGCCGCGGGGCAGTTGGCTCCCGGCGTTGAATCCGCTGCAGGTGGCGCTCGGCGTCACCAACGCCTCGTTCGTCGCCCAGACGGCCGAGTGGGTGCCGGCGCACCTGTACGCGACGCTTCGCGCGGCCCGGCAGCACCGCGGGCTCAGCTTCGTTCGCATCCTGCAGCGCTGCCCGATCTACTCCAGCGCCATCTATCTGAAAGCGGTGCAGGATCCGGCGAACATCAACATGCTCGTGCACGACGACGGAGTCATCGTGCCCGACCTGGCCAAGCTGTACCAGAACCAGGTGGGCCACGACGTGCACGATCTCGACGCGGCCCGGCGCATGGCCGGCGCCACGGATCGCGTGAATCTCGGGGTGTTCTTCCGGGACGATTCCAAACCCCGCTACGAGGAGACGCGGCGTGTGCCGCCGCGTACGGCCGCGGAGCGGGTGGCCCTCATCGACGCGGAGCTCGACCGTTATGCCGTCTGATCCCCGCACGGCCCAGGCGCTCACGGCGCTGGCCCAGCCGATTGCCGAGTTCCGCACGCTGGTAGATGGCGCGCTGGCTCAGGCCGACGCCTTTCTCGCCGTCCGGGAGGCCACGAGTGACGTGGCCGCCGCCGGCGCGCGGAGCGAGCTGGGCGCGTTCGCCGAAGGGCGCGTGGACGCGGCCGCGTTCGCGGCCCTCTTTCCCAAGGCCCGCCGCGTGGACGACGCGGCGGTAGCCGCCCTCCGACGCGCGGCCGATGTGCTCCGAGGCGTGGCGGCGCGCGGCGACGAACTGTTCGTTGCCGACGTGCCGCCGGGTGGCCGTCTGGCGAAGGTGGTCGATGCGGCGTTGAGCGCGGCGGGATGTGCGTTCGGCGCCGTGATGCTGACGGAACTGGCGCGCGGCGGACGGTATGTGGCCGCCGAACACGATGGGTTGCTCGACGCCGTCGAATTTCACCTCTGGACGAAGACCGAGCGGCGGTTCGCGCCGCCGTTGGTGATCGAAGTGGACGGGGCCGACGTGCACGCCGGCGCGCTCACGGACTTCGCCGATGGACGCGAGAAGCTGGTGCTCGTCGTGCGGGGACCGAGCGCGCCGGCGCCGCTCGCTCGCTGCATCACGCCGGGGGCCTTCGTCGTGCAGACCTCCGACGGTTCCGGACTCGACCGCGCGGCGGTGTTCGACGGGCCGGCCATCGCGGCGTTCATGCCCGAGGGATCGGCGACCTTCCTCCACGATCCGCACGGCGGCCGCGAAGCGTGGCAGCGGCTGACGGTGCAGCAGATGCCCGACCCGCCGAAGCGCGCCATTCGCGGGTTGAGCGCGTTCCAGATGGGCGAAGATCTGAAACTGCTGGCCGATCTCGCGCGCACGCCATTCACGGTGCCCACGCCCGCGGGCGCCGGCACCCCCGCGGTCGGTGCTGCCGACGCGGTGGATCGGATCGCCTCGTGGCTGCTCACCGAATCCGGCCTGCAGGGGAAGGCATAACGTGAACGCGCTGACGGTGACCTTGCACGCGATCATGGTCCTGGGTGGGGTCGGCCTGGTGTTCGGCGTATTGATCGCGTTGGCCAACAAGCAGCTCTGGGTGTGGGAAGACCCGCGCATCGAGATCGTGTCGCAGATGCTGCCCAACGCCAACTGCGGCGCCTGCGGACATCCCGGCTGCCGGGCCTTCGCCGAGGGCGCGGTGGGCGGGCAGATCGCGCCCTCGGAATGCACGGTGGCCAGCGACGACGTGCACAAGCGGATCGCCGGCTTCCTCGGCGTCGAGGCGGGCCGCGCGTCGCGGCGCGTGGCCCGCCTGCTCTGTGCCGGCGGGACCGACGTGGCCGTGAGCCAGGCCGAGTATCGGGGCCTCCCGACCTGCGCCGCGGCCGCGGCCGTGGCGGGCGGCGCCAAGGGATGCGCCTGGGGATGTCTGGGACTCGCCGACTGTGCGGTGTCGTGCACGTTCGACGCCATCCAGATGAGTGAAACGGGTCTCCCGGTGGTGGACCTCGCCAGGTGCACCGCCTGCGGCGACTGCGTGGACGCCTGTCCCAAGGGACTGTTCACGATCCTGCCGCTGGATGCTCATCTGCTGGTGCAGTGCCGGAACCTGATCGATGGGGATGACGCGCTGGAACAGTGCCGGGTGGCGTGCACGGCGTGCGGGAAGTGCGTGCAGGACGCCGCCGAAGGCCTGATCAGCGTTGCCAGTGGAGTGGCGGCAGTGGACTACGAACGCATCACGCAGGCTGAGGAACGTGCCGTCGAGCGGTGCCCGACCGGCGCGATCGTCTGGCTGAACGGCGCGCAGTTCGCCCGCGTGCCGGAGACCGTCGGGAGCGAACGAGCATGAGACTATGGACGAAGGACAAGCCCGCGTCCGGCGCGCCCTCGGCGGCGCCGTATCCCGGAACCCCACGGGCCCTGGACGGCAGCGGGGCCGTGGTCGCGATGGAAACCGCGGCGGGCGAGGCGGCGGGTGCATACCCGATCACGCCCTCGACGCAGATGGGGGAAGGCTGGGCCGCTGCGGTCGCCGAAGGTCGCGAGAATGTGAACGGCCGGCGGCTGCTGTTCTTCGAACCCGAAGGCGAGCACGCAGCCGCGGCGGTCACCGCCGGCATGTCGATGACTGGCCTCCGCGCCACGAACTTCTCCAGCGGGCAGGGCGTCGCCTACATGCACGAGTCGCTGTACGCGGCCGTGGGGAAGCGCCTGACCTACGTGCTCAACGTGGCAGCACGAGCCATGACCAAGCAGGCGTTGAATGTGCACGCCGGGCACGACGACTATCACGCCGTGGATGACACCGGCTTCTTCCAGCTCTTCGCCAAGGACGTGCAGGAGGCCGCCGATCTCAACCTCATCGCGCACCGGATCGCCGAGCTGTCGCTCAATCCGGGCATCTGCGCCCAGGACGGCTTTCTCACCAGCCACGTGATCGAGAGCGCTCGCATTCCCGAGCCCGCCCTCGTCAAAGCGTACCTCGGCGATCCGTCCGATCGCATCGAGTCCCCGACGCCCGCCCAGCGTATGGTGTTCGGCGAGACACGGCGTCGCATTCCGGAGATGTTCGACCTCGACTATCCGGCGATGCTGGGCGTGGTCCAGAACCAGGACAGCTACGCCCAGGGTGTGGCAGCGCAGCGCCCGTTCTACTTCGACCACGTGGCGGCGCTGGCCGATCGGGCATTCGACGAGTACGCGAAGCTCACGGGTCGCCACTACGCGCGGGTCGCGGGCTACCGGCTCGACGATGCCGAATGGGCGATCGTGGGGCAGGGCTCCGTCGTGCCCAATGCGATGGCGGTGGCCGACTATCTGCGCGACGTGCGTGGGCTCAAGGTCGGCGTCCTGAATCTCACGATGTTCCGTCCCTTCCCGGCCGACCTCGTGGCCGGCCTCCTGGCAGGCAAGCGCGGCGTCGCGGTGCTGGAGCGCCTCGATCAACCGTTGGCCGTGGACCCACCGATGCTGCGCGAGATTCGCGCCGCCATGGCCAAGGCCGTGGAGAACGGGCGCGCCCACGACGGACGGACGCCGCATGCCGGCATCCCGGCCCTCCGTGGCGAGCAGGTGCCCGATTTCTACTCCGGGTGCTTCGGGCTCGGGAGTCGCGATTTGCAGCCCGGCGACCTGGTGGCGACGGTGAACAACATGATGCCCGGCGGCTCGCAGCGCCGGCAGTTCTACCTCGGCGTGGAGTTCGTGCGCGAAGGCACGCGCATTCCGAAACTCCAGATCTGGCAGGAGCAGTTGATCGACAGTTATCCGCACCTCAAGGACCTGTCGCTGGCGCCGGCCGATGTGCCGAACCTCCTGCCCAAGGGCTCGACGGCGGTGCGGATCCATTCGGTGGGTGGATGGGGCGCGATCACGATGGGCAAGAACCTCGCGATGACCGCGTTCGAGTTGTTCGGCCTCCAGATCAAGGCGAACCCGAAGTACGGATCCGAGAAGAAGGGCCAGCCGACCACGTTCTACGCCGTGCTGGCGCACGAACCGATTCTGCTCAATTGCGAACTGAAGCACGTGGACGTGGTGCTGTCGCCCGACCCCAACGTGTTTCGCCACAGCGATCCGTTGGCCGGGCTCGCCGACGGCGGCGTGTTCGTCATCCAGAGCGATCAGGATCCGGAGGCGTTCTGGCGCGGCCTGCCGTCGCGCGTGCGCGCGGCGATCCGGCAGCGTCACATCAAGCTGTACGTGCTGGACGCCTTTGCCATCGCCCGCGAAGAAGCCTCCGACGTGGAGATGCGCTTCCGGATGCAGGGCGCGGCGTTCCTCGGCGCGTTCTTCAAGACGTCGGCATTGGTCGCGAGCGAAGGATCGAGCGAATCGACGGTGTTTGAAGGCGTCCGAAAGCAGTTCCAGAAGAAGTTCGGGCACCGCGGCGAGACCGTGGTCGAGGACAACCTGCGCGTCATCCGCCGGGGTTACGATCAGGTGGTGGCCGTGACGCCGACCGAGGTCGAAGAGCACGAAGAGCCCGGCGCGGTACCGCACATCCCGTCGATGCTCGACGCGCCCGACGCCGAACCGGGCGTCGGTAACCCGGGCCGGTTCTGGGAGCAGGTGTGTACGCTCTGCGCCCTGGGGCAGGACGTCATCGCCGATCCGTTCGCCGCGATCAGCGCCATGCCGGCCGCCACCGGCGCCGTGCGCGATATGAGCGGCGTGCGCCTCGAAGTCCCGGCGTTCGTCGCCGAGAAGTGCACGGGGTGCGGTCAGTGCTGGACGCAGTGCCCCGATTCGGCGATTCCCGGCCTCGTGAACAGCGTCGAGGACCTGATCTCGGCCGCCATCGAGGTGTCGACCAACGGCATGGCCTTCGACCGGCTGCGGCCGGTGACCAAGCACTGGGCGCGCGAGACGCAGAAGCAGCTTACCAAGAATCCGTCGCTCGCCGTGTCGGCCGCATTTGCCGCGGGGTACACGACGATCGCCGACAAGATGGGGTGGGACGCCGAGCGGCGGGCCGAGACGGATCGCGAGTGCGCGATCATTCAGGAGCGCCTCGCCGAGTTCCCGCTGGCCCGGACCAAGCCCTTCTTCGACGCCGTGGAAGCGCGGGAGAAGGGCGGAGGCGGCCTCCTGTCGATCACGGTGCATCCCGAGGCGTGCAAAGGGTGCAACCTCTGCGTCGCGGTGTGCCCGGACGGCGCGCTGGAGACGGTGCGCCAGGATGAGCCCGTGCTCGCGCAGCTGCAGCGAAACTGGGCGCTGTGGGAGAAGCTGCCCGACACCGCCGACCGGTTCGTCAATGTGTCCGACGTGGACGAGGGCATTGGCGTGCTGTCGTCACTCCTCCTCAAGAAGCAGAGCTACATGTCGATGGTGGGGGGCGACGGCGCATGCATGGGGTGCGGCGAGAAGACCGCCGTGCACCTGATCGTCTCGTCGATCCAGGCGTCGATGCAGCCGCGGGTGGCCGCGCAGGTGGCCAAGCTCGACACGCTCATCGAGTCACTCGATACGCAAGCACGCGAGTTACTGGCGGCGGGCGCCGATCTCGACGCTGCCGCGAACGCCAAGGGCGCCGTCGCGGTGACGGTGGACGCCGCCAAGCACGAACAGCTGGCGCGGATCAACGACAGCCTCCACGCGCTTCGCGATCTGCGCTGGCGGTACGTGGAGGGCCCCAGCGGCAACGGTCGCGCGATGATGGGCATGGCCAACAGCACCGGGTGCTCGTCGGTCTGGGCCAGCACGTATCCGTACAATCCGTATCCGTTCCCGTGGGTGAACCATCTCTTCCAGGATGCTCCGTCGATTGCCATCGGCGTCTTCGAAGGGCAGATGCGGAAGATGGCCGACGACGTCGCCACCGTGCGGCGGGCCGAACTGCTCAGTACCGGCGCGTACGACGCGGCGGCGCACGAGCCGGGGCTGCGGTCGCTCACGTGGCAGCAGTTCAGCGACGATGAGTTCGCCCTCTGTCCGCCGATTCTCGCCATGGGTGGCGACGGTGCCATGCTGGATATCGGGTTCCAGAACCTGTCGCGCCTGCTTGCCTCGGGCAAACCGATCAAGGTGGTGGTCCTCGACACGCAGGTCTATTCGAACACCGGCGGTCAGTCCTGCACCTCGGGGTACATTGGCCAGGTGGCCGACATGGCGGCCTACGGCAAGGTGCAGCACGGCAAGGTGGAGACGCGCAAGGAACTGGCGTTGCTCGCCATCGCGCACCGCGGCGCCTACGTCCATCAGTCGTCGCAGGCGTCGGCTTCGCACATGGTGGCGGGTGTGCTCAAGGGGCTGCACAAGCGGCGCCCGGCGGTGTTCAACATCTACACGCCCTGTCCGGTGGAACATGGCCTGGCCGACGACTGGTCGACCCGGGCGGCCCGGCTGGCGCTGGAAAGCCGTGCGTTCCCGTTCCTCACCTACGATCCGGATGCCGGCACGTCGTACGCTGACTGCCTGTCGCTCGACGGGAATCCGTCGCCCGAGGACACCTGGCCGACGTACACCATCAAGTATCTGGACGACGCGGACGTCGAGCAGGCGCTCGATCTGCCGTTGACGATCGCCGATTGGGCGGCCACCGAAGTTCGCTTCAAGCAGCACTTCCACGAGGTTCCCGTCGACGCGTGGTCCGACGACATGCTCCCGTTCCACGAGTTCGTGGCCTTCGGCGCCGATGCGCGCGAAGGTCGCCGGCCCTACATCGTGGCCGTCGGCAAGGATCGCAAGCTGCGGCGTCTCAGCGTGTCCATCGAGATGGTCCGGCTGGCCGAGGAGCGGCTGCACTTCTGGTCACAACTGAAGGAGATGGCCGGTCTCGAAGTTTCGGATACGGTGCGCGACATGGTGGCCGACTCCCTGGAGGCAGATTTCGCGCAGCGGTTGGCCGGGGTGCGCGCCGAGTACGAAGGGAAGATCGCTGATCTCAAAGCCAGCTATCCGCCGCAGATCGCCCGCCGCCTGGCCGAAGGGCTCATGCGGCACGGCGGCGGGTCGGCGATCGCCGAGCTGCTGTCGTCGCTGCCGGTCGTGACCACCAATGGCAACGGGGCGGGAATCGGCGGCGTGGCCACCGATTCCCCGCCAGTGAATGCCGCACCAGCGGCGCCGTCCGCGCCCGCTCCCGTGGGGGCGCCGGAGGCTGCCACCGATGCGGCGCCCGTCGCCGCCGGCACGGCTACGGTAGCCGTCGAGGAGGACGATGACGACCTCGCGCTCGAAGCGTACATCGATTCGGTGCGGTGTACCACGTGCAACGAGTGCACGAATCTCAATAAGCGCATGTTCGCGTACAACGCGGACAAGCAGGCGTACGTGAAGGACGCCAGCGCCGGCACGTACCAGCAACTCGTCACCGCGGCCGAGCGTTGCCCGGTGTCGATCATTCACCCCGGCACGCCGCTCAACCCCAAGGAGAAGGACCTGGAGAAATGGGTGAAGCGCGGTGCGAAGTTCAACTGAGTTGACGATGGCGCTTTCGCTGGGATTTCGACACGGCGTGCATCCGCCGGAGGAAAAGGGACTCACCAACCAACTCCCGATCCGGCGCATGCCGTATCCCGACGAGGTGGTGCTGCCGCTCCGGCAACATGCGGGCAAGCCGGCGAAGCTCTGCGTGAAGGTCGGCGACCATGTGGAACGCGGCGACGTCGTCGGAGAGGCCGACGGGTTCATGTCGGTGCCCATCCATGCCTCGGCGGCCGGCACGGTGATCGACATCGGCTGGTGGCCGCACCCCGACGGGTCGATGGCCGAGGCCGTGCGCATCAAGGTGGACAAGTATGCCCCGCACATTCCGCGGCCGCGCGTTGTGCCGCACTGGGAAGGGCTGTCGACCGACGAGGTCGTGCTCGCCGTGCAGAGCGCCGGCGTCGTGGGATTGGGCGGCGCCGCCTTTCCCACGCACGTCAAGCTCGCGCCGCCCAAGGACGCGACCGTCCACACGCTGATCATCAACGGCGCGGAATGCGAGCCGTACCTCACGTCCGACCATCGCACGATGGTCGAGTACGCGCCACGCGTGCTGTTCGGCATCCGCGTGATGATGCGATCGCTCGGCGTCTCCAAGTGCGTGGTGGGGATCGAGCGGAACAAGCCGGACGCCATTGCGGCGATGATCGCCGCCGTCCCCGCCGATCTGGACGTCGAGATTCTGCCGCTCACCGTGAAGTATCCGCAGGGCGCGGAGAAGATGTTGATCAAGGCGGTGACCGGGTTCGAGGTGCCGTCGGGCAAACTGCCCGTCACCGCGGGCGTGGTGGTGCAGAACGTCGGATCGGTGGCCGCCATTGCGGAGGTCTTCGAGACGGGGCTGCCGCTGGTCGAACGGATCGTGACCGTCTCCGGCCACGGGCTGCGGCGGCCCGCGAACCTGATCGTGCCGGTGGGGACGAAACTGCGCGACCTCCTCGCCTTCTGCGACGGCGTGACGGCCGACGCTGCCGAGGTGATCATCGGCGGTCCGATGATGGGGCAGGCACAGGCCAACCTCGATGCCCCGGTGGTGAAGGGAACCACGGGCGTGGTGGTGCTCGCGCGGGATGAGACGCGGAACGAGCAGACCTGGGCGTGCATCCATTGTGGGCGCTGCCTCGAAGCCTGTCCCGTGTTCCTGAATCCGTCGACGCTCGGCGAACTGGCGCAGGTACGCCGCTACGACGACATGGCGGCCATGCATCTGGCCGACTGCATGCTCTGCGGCTCCTGCGCCTACGTCTGTCCGTCCAACATCCCGCTCGCGCAACTCTTCCAGGCGAGCAAGGCCGCGCTCCGGCGCCAACTCGCGACCGTCCAATGAGTGCCCCGACAGACCAGCGGCTCCTCGTCACCGCGTCGCCGCACCTCAAGCCCGCGGATTCGACGCCCCGCATCATGTGGAACGTGGTCGGGAGTCTGGTGCCGGTGATCGCCGCGTCCGCGTGGTTCTTCGGCATCAGCGCGCTACTCGTCATCGCCGCGGCGGTGCTCGGATCCGTGGCGGCCGAGCGCGCGTTCGGCAAGGGCGGATCGCTCGCCGATGGATCGGCCGCCATCACCGGCCTGCTGCTCGGGCTCACCCTCCCCGCGGGCATGCCGCTCTGGATGGTGTTCGTCGGCGGCGCCTTCGGCATCGGCTTCGGCAAGGCGGTCTGGGGCGGGCTGGGGCAGAACGTCTTCAACCCGGCGCTCGTCGGCCGCGCCTTCCTGCAGGGAGCCTTCCCGGTGGCCATCACCACCTGGCCCACGGCGGGAGGTGGCTTCTTCACGCTCAAGGGCGATCTCTTCGTCGCGCCCTTCCTCCATCCAGCCGTCAACGCCGTGACGTCGGCCACGCCGCTCGGGCTGCTGAAGTTCGAGGGGAAGGGCACGTCGCTGATGCATCTGATCCTCGGCACCACCGGTGGGTCGGTGGGCGAGACGGCGGCGCTCGTGATTCTGGCGTGCGGCGCGTACCTCGCGGCGCGCAACTATCTCAACTGGCGAATTCCGGTAAGCATCCTGCTCACCGTGGCGGTGCTCAGCCAACTCCTGCACATCATCAATCCGCAGCATCCCGGCGCGATGTTCATGGTCTTCTCGGGGGGGCTCATGCTCGGGGCAGTGTACATGGCCACCGACATGGTCACCTCGCCGGTCACGAATACGGGCCGGTGGGTGTTCGGCGCCGGCATCGGCATCCTCGTCGTCGTGATTCGCGTCTGGGGCGGACTGCCGGAGGGCGTGATGTACGCGATCCTGTTCATGAACGCGTTGGTGCCCTTCATCAATCGGGCCACGCAACCTCGCGTGTTCGGCACGGCGGCGAGGACGGCGGCATGACCGCGGCTCCGCACTGCCACGTGCCCCCGCCGCCGCCGGTGGAGCACAAGAGCACGCCGGCCTGGCAGTTGCTGGCCACGCTGGCCATCGCCGGCGCGGCGGCCGGCTGGCTCATCGTCACCGTGTACAACCTCACGCTCCCGGCCATTCAGAAGCACGCCGCCGAGCAGGAAGCCGGCGCGGTGAGCGAGGTGCTCAAGGCCCCCGCACGCTGGGACACGCTATACCTCGTGGGCACGGCACTGTCGAAGACGCCCCCCGAAGGCGTGGACAAGCAGGCGGCCGAGAAGGCGTTCGTCGGGTTCGATGCCGGCGGTCAGCAGCTCGGCGTCGCCGTGACCGCCGCCGAACCGGGGTTCCAGGAGGTGATCACGCTGATGATCGGCTTCGAACCGGCGACCGGCACCCTCACCGGGTACAAAGTGCTCGATCAGCAGGAGACGCCGGGGCTCGGCCAGCGCATTGAGACCGACACCGCGTTCGGAGACCAGTTCGCGGGGCGCGTCGCGCCGCTGACCGGGGTCAAGCAGCGCACCGGCGCCGATCCGAGCCAGGTCCAGACCATCTCCGGCGCGACGATCTCGTCGCGCGCCGTGATCCGCATCATCAACCATGCGATCGCCAAGTGGCGGCCGCTGGTCCAAGCTTACGATCGGGGAGGGCAGCAGTGACTTCCGTTCCTGTCGCCGAGCCGGTGGCGGTTCCGCCGCCCGGTACGGAGTTCATTCCCGGAGCCCCGCCGCCGGCCACCGTCATCGCCGACATCTGGCGCGGCATCGGTCGCGAGAACCCCGTGCTCGTGCAGCTGCTCGGCATGTGCCCGACGATGGCGGTCACGAACGTGCTCGCCAACGGCCTGGCCATGGGCCTCGCGACGACCTTCGTGCTCGTCGGCTCCGGCCTCTTCGTGTCGCTGTTCCGGAAGTACATCGCGCACGAAGTGCGGATCACGTCGTACATCCTGATCATCGCCACCTTCGTGACGCTGGCGGACATGATCCTGGCCGCCGTGGTGCCCGACATCCGCAAGGCGCTGGGGCCGTTCATTCCCCTCATCGTCGCCAACTGCCTGCTGCTCGGGCGCGCCGAGGCGTTCGCAGCCAAGGTGCCGGTGCGCCGAGCCCTGGCCGACGGATTCGGCATGGGCATGGGGTTCACGCTCGCGCTGGCGCTGCTGAGCACCATTCGCGAGGTCCTGGGGAACGGGAGCATTCTCGGCTATCCGCTGTTCGGACCGCGGTTCGAGCCCTGGGTGTTCATGATGCTGCCCCCGGGCGGCTTCCTCGCGCTCGGGATCGCGCTCCTGGGTGTGGCCTACGTCATGGAACTGCGCAAGCGCCGCGCGCGGAGGGCACTGGCATGAGCAACCTGTCGTGGATCTTCATCTCGACGATGTTGGTGAACAACTTCACGCTCGTGATGTTCCTGGGCCTGTGCTCCTTTTTCGGGGTCACGGGCAAGGTGGAGACGGCGTGGCGGCTGGGGCTGGCCAATACGTTCGTGCTCATCCTCACGGCTGTCAGCGTGTGGGTGCTGAACACGTTCGTGCTCGCCCGCACACCCTACTTGCGCACGATCGCGTTCATTGTCGTCATCGCATCGGTGGTCCAGATCGTGGAGATGGCGGTCAGGAAGTACCTGCCGGTGCTCTTCCGACAGCTCGGCATCTACCTGCCGCTGATCACCACCAACTGCGCGATTCTCGGACTGGCGTTGTTCCAGACCAGCCGCGGCTACACGCTGGTCGAGGGGTTGGTGTTCGCGCTCGGCGCCGGCGCCGGACTCACGCTCGCCCTTGCGCTCATGGCGTCGATTCGGGAGCGCATGGAGCTGTCCAATATCCCGATGGTGGCGCGCCGGATGGGACTCGTGCTCGTGATCGCGTCATGTCTGTCGATGGCCTTCATGGGGTTCGCCGGCATGGGGACCGCGGGATGACCGGCACCATCATCGCGATCGTGATCGGGGCCGCCTTGTTCGCCCTCTACGGCCTGGTTCCGCATCGCAGCTGCACCGGGCACTGCAACGGTTGTACCGGCGGCTCGTGCGAGCGCTGGAACGAAGGAGATCATCATGCCTCTTGACCCCGAGTCGCGCTGGAAGCTGGGTCGGCGCGAATTCCTGACCATCGGCACCGGCATGTTCGTGGGCCTCTCGCTGCCCATCGCACTCCGGCGCCGCATCGCGATCACCAAGCGGACCATGCCGGTGATGGGGACCATCGCCGAGATCCAGGTGGCGCACGGGAACGTCCATCTGGCCGAGGCGGCCATCGATGCGGCGATCGGCGAGTTGCACTGGGTCGAGCGCACGATGACGCGCTTCACCGCGACCTCCGACATCGGACGCGCCAATCTCGCAGCGGCCCGCGAGGGTGTCCCGATTCGCCCGGAAACGGCGCTGGTCGTACGCCGGGCGCTCGATTGGGCGTCGGCCAGCAACGGCCGGTTCGATCCGGCGGCGGGCGAGGTGTCCGAACTCTGGGATGTCCTCCACCGGCACGAACCGCCGGCGGCGGCACAGGTGCGACGTCTGGCCAATCGTGGATTCTGGCGGAAAGTGGACCTCTCGACGTTCCGCGGTGCCCCCGCCTTGCGGTACGACGACCGCGACATCCATCTCGATCTTGGGGCGATCGCCAAGGGCTACAGCATCGATCGCGCGGTCACCGCGTTGCGCGACCGCGGCATCGCGCATGCCATCGTCACCGTCGGCGGCGATCTCTACGCGCTCGGCCATTCGCCCGAAGGCGAACCGTGGAAGGTCGGCATCCGCAATCCCCGCGACCTGTCGGCGCTCTCCGCGACCTTGGACGTGGCGGATCGCGCCGTGACCACCTCAGGCGATTACGAGCGCTTCTTCCGCTGGCGCGGCCACCGCTATCACCACCTGATGGATCCCATCACCGCGGCGCCGCGGCTGACGCCCATGCACAGCCTCACCATCCTGGGCGACCGGACCATCGACGCCGACGCGGCGTCGACATCCGGGTTCGGCCTGTCGCACGACGCGGCGACCACGCTGGCCCGCCGCATGATCCCTGGAGCCGAAGCGATTCCGTTGACCTGAGGAGGGCGGTATGAAGAGCCACCGGCTGTTCTGCAACGCCTGCGAGCGCGAGGTGAAGCTCGTCATCACCGACGCACCGGCGCACGACGGACAGGCGACACTGTTGGATGCCGAGGTCGTCTGCCTCGAGGTGGGCGACAAGTGCACCGGCGCGCTCTGCCCGCTGGGCGCGGTGGGGCCCGACGCGATGGTCGCCCGACTTGTGCGCAATGGGCTGCCGGTGGAAGGCCTCAACACCGTACGTGCGGTGTGCCCGGCCTGCGACCGCGAGACCGCGTTGGTGCTCTACGGCGACGGCCACGCCGCGTGCACGGAGTGCGGCACGCCCTCCCGGTGGCGCCTCGATCACGCCGAGCCCGTCGACTGACCCTGATGGGCCGCCCCACGGGGCGGCCGCGTCGGCCATATGAGTTCACGAATATCGTAGCCCCCCGCAGCGCCGAGCGGGCGGGCGCGGCCGGCGCGCGATACCCGAGACGCCGAGTCGGAATACGTCCCGCGCCACTCCCTTACGGTATCGTCGGGAACCACCTGACACCATCTCGGCGAATTGCTGACGGCGCACGACCATGCACCCGCCGCATGATGTAGACGCGTCTACGAGTGACGTGTCAATCGATTGGCTCGCAGCCTTTGCGCGGTCGGCCCCCCTGACCGTTTCTCTCCTGAGATGCTACGCAATGCTGCTGCCAATGCGGTGATGATTGGCTGACGTTCTGCTTCGGGGGCTGCGGGTGCATCCGCGTGATCGTTTCTGGCGTTTCGTGTTTCCCTTGGGGACCGTCCTGGCCATCGGGACGATGCTGGTGGTCGGCTGGGCGGCCGAACCTGCACGGTTCGCACTCGGCGTGGCACCGCCACAACCCATCCCGTTCTCGCACCGCGTGCATGCGGGACTGAACCGCATTCCCTGCGAGTACTGCCACACGAATGCAGAGCGCAGCCGGGATGCGACCATTCCCGCGGTGCAGACGTGCATGAACTGCCATCGGTTCATCACCATGGCCGATAGCAACTACATCAACCAACAGGTCGTGGCGCGATTGGCGACGGATACCGCGATGACGTGGCAGCGGGTCTATCACCTTCCCGATCACGTGTACTTCGATCATCGATCGCACGTGAACGTCGGCGTCGAGTGCCAGACGTGCCACGGTGCCGTCCAGACGATGGACGTGGTGTCCCGCGTGATGAACATGCGCATGGGAAAGTGCCTCGAGTGCCATCGCCATCCGGCTCCCTATCTGCCGCCGGAATCGGCGCTGAAGCGTGGGCCGACCGACTGCACGGCGTGCCACCGATGACCCGACAGAGGAGCAGCGAAATGCCGGTACAGAGTCGTCGCCAGACGCTGGCGCAGATGGCCATGGCCGTCGGCGCGCTGGTGCTGGGCACGTCGGTACTCAAATGGTTCGGCCCGCGACGGACATCGCCCGGCGCGCCAGACGCGACACGCGCCGGAGCACCATCGAAGCGCCGGGTGCAGCCCGCGCCGCACGCGGTGAAACGCAATGGCTGAGCCCCACGTGAGCGAAGCTGAACTTCGCACGCCGCCCTTGCCGCCCGCTGAGGGCGACCTGGTGTCGCGCCGCCGCTTTCTGGGCCTCGTCGGCGCGTCCGCCGCATTGGCCGCCACCGCGGCCTGCGAAGCACCCCCCGCCGACACGATCGTGCCCTATACCCGGAAACCGGATGACGTCATCCCGGGGGTGGCCAACTATTACGCCAGCACGTACCAGGAAGGGTTGATCCCGTACGGGGTGCTCGTGAAGGCACGTGAGGGACGGCCCATCCACATCGACGGGAACGACGAGCACCCGATGTTCCGGGGCAAGACGTCCATCCGAACCCAGGCCGAGCTCCTCGACCTCTACGATCCTGAACGGCTGCGAGCGCCCCGCATTGCCGGGAAACCGGCCACCTGGGACGCGGCCGATGCCCGCATCCTGCCCGCGCTCCGCGCGGCGGCGGCGGGCGGCCAGCCGGTCCTGCTGCTCACGCCAGCCGTGATCTCGCCCACGCGGCGGGCCGCCATCGCCGACCTCGCGAAGGTGGTCCCCGGGCTCCGGCATGTCGCGTGGGAATCGGGGCTGCCGGTGGCGGACCGCGCGGCCGCCTCGCTCTACGAACCCGTCGTTACGCCGCACTACCGGCTGGAGCGGGCGTCGGTGATCGCCGCGTTCGACGCCGACTTCCTGGGAACGATGGGGAACGCCGTGGCGTCGATCGCCGGGTTCGCCGCCAATCGACGGCCCGCGAAACCCGGCGACGCCATGAACCGCCTCTACGCGATCGAGAGCGGGATGAGTCTGACCGGGAGCAAGGCCGACGTCCGGATTCCGCTCCGGCCCTCCGGAGCGGCGCCGATTGCGTTCGCGGTGGCGAACGCGCTCCACGGCGGGCACGGCCGCGCATTGCCCGACGGCATCGCGCCCTCGCTGCTCGCCCCCTTCACCCTCGCCGCGGTGGCGCAGCGCTACGGGGTCGATCGGACCGCGCTCGCCGCCCTGGTCGCCGACCTCGCCGCCGCCGGCAAGCACAGCCTGGTGCTGGCCGGGCCGTCCCTGCCGATCGAAGCACACGCCGCGGTGGCACTGCTCAACACCATGCTCGACGCCGAAGGGTACACGGTGGACGCGGCGTTCGCGGTCGACATGCCGGCGTTGGCCACGCCCGCCGACATGGCGCAGCTCACGCGCGATCTCGCCGCGGGCACGTACGCCGCCGCCATCATCTGGGACACGAATCCGTCGTACGCCGCGTCCGACGCCAGCGCGTTCGATGCCGCCCTCGCCAAGGTGCCGCTGAAGATCCGACTGGGGCTCCATGCCGACGAGACCGCCGGCCGCTGCGACGTCGTGCTCCCGGTGAATCACTGGCTCGAGTGCTGGAACGACTTCGAACCGTCGAGCGATCTGCTCAGCCTGCAACAGCCGCTCATCCGACCGCTGTACGACACGCGTCAGGGCGAGGAGATCCTGCTGGGGTGGGCCAAGGCGCTCGGCGGCCGCGTGATCACCGACTACCGCGCCTATCTGATGATGCGATGGGAACAGGCGGTCCAGCCGAAGGGGACGCTGGCGAGCTTCCAGAAGTATTGGACGAGTGCGGTGCACGACGGCGTGCTCCGCCGCAATGTGGCAGCCCGCGCCCCCAGGAGACTGCGGACGAGCGCGGTTGCCGATGCCGCGAAGCGGGCGGGTGGCGCCGCGGCACCGGCCGGCCTGGAACTGCTCATCGCGCCGGACATTCGCCTCTGGGACGGCCGGTATGCCAACATCGGATGGTTGCAGGAACTGCCCGAACCCGTGACGAAAGTCAGCTGGGGCAATTATCTGGCGGTGTCGGTGGCGGACGCGAAACAGCAGCAGCTGGTGGACGGCGATCTCGTGGCCGTCAGCGTCGGGCCGCGCACCGTGACGCTGCCCGTGCTGGTACAGCCGGGCCAGGCGCCGGGGGCGGTATTCGCGGCGCTTGGCTTCGGACGCGCCGGCGGCGTGGCCGAGGGGCGCGGCACGAATCTGTTCCCGCTCGTCGCCGACGATGGGTCCACGCCCTTCTGCCGGACGAACGTGAAGCTCGCGAAGTCGGGGGGCCGGCAGCCGCTGGTCCGCAGCCAGATCGAATTCTCGTTGCACGACCGCGAGGTCGTGCGGCTCTGGTCGCTGGACGACTACGCGAAGCAGGCGGCGCCGGCCGCGGATGCCGAGGCGCTGGCCACGCTCAACAAGGATCAGGAGTGGCCGGATCACAAGTGGGGCATGGTGATCGACCTCTCGTCCTGCGTGGGGTGCGGCGGATGCCAGATCGCCTGCCAATCGGAGAACAACATCCCCGTGGTCGGGCCCGAGCAGGTGGCGCTCGGCCGGATCATGCACTGGCTCCGCAACGACGTGTACTACGTCGGGCCCGAGGACAATCCGCAGGTGGCGCACGAGCCCATGCTCTGCCAGCAGTGCGACGACGCGCCGTGCGAACCGGTCTGCCCGGTGGCGGCCACGGTGCACAGCGACGACGGGCTGAACGAGCAGATGTACAACCGCTGTATCGGCGTGCGGTACTGTGCCGCCAACTGTCCGTACATGGTGCGCCGGTTCAACTTCTTCGACCTGACGAGTTCGATGACGGATCCATTGGATCTCGCGTTCAATCCCGAGGTCACCGTCCGGCCACGCGGCGTGATGGAGAAGTGCACCTTCTGCGTGCAGCGCATCCGGAACGGCATCCAGGTGGCCAAGGACGAGGGGCGGCCGGTCGCCGACGGGGACATCACCACCGCGTGCGCGGTCGCGTGCCCGGCCAACGCCATCGTCTTCGGCGACCTGAAGGACCTGAACAGTCGGGTCGCGAAGCTCTCGCAGAGCGATCGCGGCTTCAAGGTGCTCCGCGAACTGGGCACACGCCCCGCCATCACGTATATGGCCGAACTGAAGAATCCGGCGGGCGTGCCCGCGGGGAGCGTCGATGACTGAGGCAACGCTCCCGGCCGCGCTCCGCGTCGCGCCCCTGGTCCAAGGCGACGTCTCGCTCGGCGGCCTCGACGACACCGTCCGGACGTGGAGCGAGAAGACGCCCCCGCGTTCGTGGTACGTCGCGATCACGATCACGAGCCTCGTGGCGCTCGGCGGCTTCTCGGCCATCGCCTACATGCTCTACACGGGCATCGGCGTCATGGGGAACAACGTCCCCGTGGTCTGGGGCTTCCTGATCATCAACTTCGTGTTCTGGGTCGGCATCGGACACGCCGGCACGCTGATCTCGGTGATCCTGTACCTGTTCCGGCAGCGCTGGCGGAACGCCATCAGCCGCATCGCCGAAGCGACCACGGTGTTCGCGTTCATGTGCGCGATGATTTTTCCGGCCATCCACGTCGGCCGCCCCTGGCTGCCGTACTGGTTGATCCCGTATCCGAATCAGCGCGGCATGTGGGTCAACTTCCGGTCGCCGCTCATCTGGGACGTGTTCGCGGTTCTCACGTACTTCAGCGTGTCGCTGATGTTCTGGTACCTCGGATTGATTCCCGACCTGGCCACGCTGCGCTCGACGGCGAAGAGCAAGGTCAAGCGGGCCATCTTCCGGCTGCTGAGCCTGGGATGGGTGGGCAACGCCCGCCACTGGCTGCAGTACGAGAAGGCCTATCTGCTGCTCGCCGGCCTGACCACGGTGCTGGCGCTCAGCGTGCACAGCATCGTCTCCATGGACTTCGCGTCGTCGATGGTGCCCGGATGGCACATGACCATCTTCCCGCCGTACTTCGTGGTGGGCGCCGCCTTCTCGGGATTCGCCGGCGTCGTGCTCGTGTTCGCGTTCGTGCGCACGGCCATGCATCTCGAGGCCTACGTGACGCCCCGGCACATGGACCTCCTCAACCGGATGGTGCTGTTCCTGTCGTGCGTGATGGCCTACGCGTACCTGATGGAAGGATTCACGGCCTGGTACAGCGCCGATCCCTACGTGAAGTACGTGTTCGCGAATTACGTATTCGGCGATCAGTGGTGGGCGGGATGGCTGACGATCACGCTCAACTGCATCCTCCCGCAGCTGCTCTGGTTCCCGAAGTTCCGGCGCTCGGTGCCGATCATGGTGCTGGTGTCGGCGGGCGTCACGCTGGGCATGTGGATGGAGCGGTACACCATCATCATCCTGTCCCTGCACCGCGACTATCTGCCGTCGTCATGGGGGAGCTATCTGCCCACCCCCATCGACTTCGCGATTCTGCTCGGGTCCATCGGCCTCTTCCTGACGCTGCTGCTGCTCTTCCTGCGGAAGATGCCCATCATCGCCGCCTGGGAAGTGAAGCCCGACATCGTGTTCTACCAGAAGCAGCGCGCGGAGGCCGAACATGTCTGATGCCACATTCGGCGTCCTCGGGTTGTTCCGCGACGCGGACCATCTCCTGGCCGCGATTCCCGAGGTGAAGGCGAGCGGATTTACCCGGCTCGAGGCCTTCACTCCATATCCGGTGCACGGCCTCGATGAGGCGCTGGACCTGCCCAAGTCGAAGCTCGGGGTTCTCGTCTTCCTCATGGGGACGCTGGCGTGCATCTCCGCGTTCACGTTCGAATGGTGGACGAGTACGGTGAGCTACCCACTGCGCACGGCCGGCAAGGCGATGAACGGCTGGCCGGGGTGGGTGCTCGTGATGGTGGAGGCGACGATCCTGATCTCGACGTTCACAGCCGCGTTCGGGATGCTGTTCGTGTTCAACAAGCTGCCGTTCTTCGGCAACCCGATCCTCGACACCGAGGCGCTTCCCGCCATCACCCGCGATCGTTTCGCGTTGGTGCTGATGCCGGTGAGGGGACGCCTGGATGTCGAAGCGGCGAAGGCCGTGTTGCGGGCCATGGGCGGTGAGGCGATCGAAGTGATCCCGGAGCCCGACCACGCGCCGGCGAGCCTCGGCTGGTGGGTGCGGACGGCCGTGGGGATCGTCGCCGTGTGTCTCGTGGCCGGGTACGGGATGGCCTGGGTGACGCGGACGTATCCCACGGTCCGACCGATGGTGAACATGGAAGTGCAGCCGAAGCTCGACGCGCAGGCCGCCGATCCCTTCTTCGCCAACGGGCGCGGCATGCAACGGCCGCCCGACGGAACCGTGGCCCGCGGCTACCTTCCGATGCTCGCGACGACTCCGGAGGATGCCGGACGGGAACTCGTCGATCCGCTGCCGGTCACGGCCCGGGTGCTGGAGCGGGGCCGGCACATGTTCGATCTGCACTGCGCCGTCTGTCACGACCGCCTGGGGACCGGGAAGGCGTGGCTCGACAGCACCTACCAGGCCCAGCCGGTGGATCTGCAGTCGGCGCCCATGCGTGAAGCGCCGGATGGCTTTCTCTACTGGGTGATCTCGCAGGGCATTCGCACGATGCCGGCGTATGCCGCCGACATCTCGCAGGACGACCGCTGGGCGATCGTTCGCTATGTCCGGGCGCTGCAGCGGTCGCAGAACGCGACCGCGGAGGACGTGAAGTGAGCAAACGTGGAGTAGGCGTCCTGTGGGCCGCGGTGGGTCTGGGCGGCATCGGGGTCGTGAGCACGTACCTAGTGGACGGGGCGACGCGCTTCTGGGCGAACTGGATTCTCTGGTTCGTCATCATGGTGAGCGTCGCCCTCGGAGCGTTGTTCATCGTGGCGCTGCAGCACGTGACCGGCGCCACCTGGAGCGTGCCGCTGCGGCGCGCCCCGGAACGCGTGGCGGCGCTGACCCCGTGGCTCGTGCCCGTGGCATTGATCGCGCTCTTCTCGCTGCCGGTCAGCTTTTCGTGGACGCAGCCGGGCGCGGTCGCACACACCACCGTCGCCCTCAAGACATCGTGGCTCAACTACCCGTTCTTCATCGCGCGACTGGTGGTCTGCATCGCGCTGTGGGTCTGGTCGTATCGCATCCTGGTCGGCGGTTCGGTCCGGCAGGACGAGACCCGTGATCCCCGAGCGACGATCCGACTCCGGCGCTACGCGCCGGTGTTCATGATCCTGCTGGCGCTCACCCTCACCGCCTTCGCATTCGACTGGGTGTCGAGCCTCGAGGCCGGCTGGTACAGCGACATCTTCGGTGTCTATCTGTTTGCCGGGGCCGTCACCTCCTCCATCGCCGCGACCACGCTCGTCGTGATCTATCTCTACCGCCGCGGCCGGCTACCCGGCGTCACCGACGACCACCTGTACAATCTCGGCGGGCTGCTATTCGGGTTCACGATCTTCTGGGGCTACATCGCGTTCTCGCAGTACCTGCTGCAGTGGTACGCGAATCTCCCGGAGGAGATCTTCTGGTTCCAGCAGCGCACCCTCGGCTCCATGGAAGCCGTCTTCATCCTGCTCGGAATCGGGCACTTCTTCGTGCCCTTCCTGGCCCTCATGTCCCGCAAGGACAAGCAGAACTGGAAGCGGCTCCGCTGGGTATCGCTGTGGGTGCTGTTCATGGAATTCGTGGACGTGTTCTGGCTGATCTCACCCATTCAGGGCGCGGGGCTGCACCTGGGATGGCCGGAGGCGGCCTTTGCCCTGTTCTTCCTTGCCACCGGCCTGCTCGTGGTGATCCGGGCGATGCGGATGGGCGAGCACATGCCCGTGGGCGATCCGTTCCTGGCCGACGGCCTCAAGTTTCACCTGCGCTGAGAGGACCACCCAATGCCCCATCAATCGCAACGCATCGTGGCGGTGGTCGGGAGCGCGCTGCTCACGCTCGGCCTGGTCACCATCGGCGGCAGGGCGGTGGTGCAGGGGCGCGAAGCTCGGCGGCTGCAGTATCAGCCTCCCACGCTCGCCGACTCCGATCCCACCATCTTCCCGACCGTGATCGGCAAGGCGACCCCGGGACTCGACCTCACGCAACTCTTCACTGCCACCCCACAGGCGCTCGCGCAGGGCAAGCAACTCTTCAATACGGACTGTGTGGTCTGTCATGGCGCGGAGGGGAAGGGCGATGGCGCCGCGGCGGTCGCGCTGACCCCGCGCCCGCGTGATCTCGCCAGTCCGAAAGGCTGGACTGTGGGGTACACGATCGGCGACATCTACAGCACGCTCACCGAAGGGATCAAGGGAACCGGCATGGCCGCGTTCGACGCCCTCTCCCCGCCCGATCGATTTGCGGTCGCGCACTACGTGCAAGCGCTCGGTCACTTCGACCACCACGACAACCCGACTGCCGAGATCGCCAAGCTGGACGCCAAATACCACTTGTCCCAGGGCCCGCGGGCGCCCAACAAGGTGGCGGTTCCCACCATCATGACACACATGGCGGCCGACTACTCGGCCCCGTCCGCCGTCGGATTGCCGGCGGCCACCGATTCCAGCGCGGCGGCGATGCTGCGGCGACGACTGGTCGGCAATGCGCAGCGGGCCGCAGAGGTGTTGGCCCGGACGCCCGACTGGCGCACGAGCGTGGAGGACTTCGCGCGCGTGGCCATGGCTGGCCCGCCGGACAACGGCTTCGTACCCGCGGTGGCGGGGCTCGATGCCGCGCAATGGCGTGCGTTTCACGCCGAGATGGTCAGACTGACGCCCGTGCCGGCGCATCCCGTGCCAGGCGCAATCGGTACCCCACCGGGAGGATCCCAATGATGCGCGTGTTGAGCATGCTCCAACGAGTCGCGGTCGCCGTCGTTCTCGTGTCGAGTGTGGGTGCCACCCCCCTCCGAGCGCCCGCCCACCTAGTGGCCGTTCGCGCCGACACGACGGGAACGGACGGCGGTGGTGTCACGCCGAAGGCCGTCCAGAACGGACGGGCCATCTTCCACGGCCAGGGCGCGTGTATGGCCTGCCACGGGCTCAAGCTGCAGGGCTCGGCCATTGCCCCGCCGCTCGACAAGAAGGGCAAGCCGTGGCTCGCCGCCAAGGACGGGACGTACGACGAGATCCTGCGTGTGATCGAGAAGGGAGTGCCGGCCACCGCGATGCTGGCGCGGCCCAACGGCATCAGCGACCAGGCGGCGAGGGACGTGGCCGCCTACGTCTGGGCCGTGAACCACCAGGGCGTCAAGCCGTAGCGCCCGTCGGTCAATCGCTGGTCATGATGAACAGCGGTGCCCCGTCGAAATCGTAGATGGGGCGCAGGCGATCCGTGTCGTAGTACTTCGGCACGGTCACGATCTTCTTGGCCGACGTCACGCTCGCCATCGGTACACTGTCGTAGAACCCACGATGGATGCTCACCAGGCGGCCGTACTGCTTCTTCATGATCAGGTCGATGGCCAGATTGCCGAAGGCCATCGGCACGATCGAATCGAGCGCGTCGGGCTCGCCCGATCGCACGAGATATCCGAGGCGCTGGCTCACGACTTCGATCCGGCGACCGTTGTTGTACCGTGCTGAGGCGGCCTTGAGTGCCTCCCCCACCTGGTCGCCAATTCCGCCCAGCTTGCGGTGCCCGAACATGTCGGCCTCCTCGCTGGCGAAGGTCATGTCACCGTGCGTGGCCAGGCGGGCGCCTTCAGACACGAGCACCACCGCGTACCGGCTCGGGTTCCGGTTGCGGTCTCGCGTGAGGAGCTCGGCCAACTGGTCGATCTCCACCGGATGCTCCGGGATCACGCACCGGTCCGCCGCGCCCGCCATCGTCGGGAGGAGTGCCGTGAATCCGGCGTAGCGGCCGAACACCTCGATGACCAGGAACCGCTCGTGCGATCCGGCCGACGTGCGCAGCCGATGCGTGAGTTCGATCGTGCGGGTGACGCAGGTGCTGAACCCGATGCAGTAATCGGTGCCGTGCACGTCGTTGTCCATCGTCTTCGGAATCGCGACGACGTTCACGCCCTCGTCGTGGAGGCGCTTGGCGTAGCTGAGCGTGTCGTCCCCGCCAATCGGAATCAGCACGTCCACGCCGATGTGTTCCAGGTGGCGGAGCACGTCCTTCGTGACGTCGTTGATGGGAGCGGTGTAGCCGCTGAGGTGGGCGGGCACGCGCTCGCGGGGCAGGTGGCTGGGCCGGGCGCGCGAGGTGTGGAGAAACGTGCCGCCGGTACGGCCGGCGCGATTCACGATCGCCTCGGTGAGCACCTGGATGTGTTCGCTGTTGTCGGCCTGCGCGTCGGGCACATAGTCCACGAGCCCGGCCCATCCGTGTCGAATGCCGATCACCCGGCATCCGTCGCGCAGCGCGCGGATGGTGATGGCGCGAATGGCCGGATTCAATCCGGGCACGTCCCCGCCGCCGGTCAGAATGGCAATGGTACGCTGCGATCCCGCCATCGGACTCCCCTCATCAGTTCGGATTCCCATGTGTCGTCAATCGGCTTCACCCGAACTCTAGCAACGGCGCGCCGGGGACGCGGCAGCCGTGACACGTCCGACCCGAAGTACAAGCGACATCTTTGTGCTCGCAGCGCGGCGCTCCGGGCGCTCCCGGGAGTGGGCTACACCCCCGGTTTCGGAACGGACCGGATCACTTCCCAGTGCTTCCACTTCTTGCCCTGCAGGGCGACCGTGAGTCGATAGGTGCCGCCCTTGAGTTGGTGGCCGCCGCCGGGACGCGGCTCCCCGTAGAGCAGGGTCGCCACCACCCGGTACTCCCCCGAATCTGCGCCGCGCTCCACGTGGTCGATGGCGATGTAGATGGCGTCGCGGGTAATGGTGCAGTCGCGCTTGCCGTCCACGCAAACGACCGCCTTGTCGCGCGGCAGAACCAGGGAGGGCAGCGTGAGGGCCATGTCGCGCTGCTCGATGCGTCCCACCAGGGGCTGGAATGCCTTGGTACTCTGTACGCGGTCGAACACGACGGTGCGGCCCACCACGGCATGGGTACCGACAGGGCGTTCGGGCGGGATCAGGTAGTCGGCAACGGCCCGGGTGATCGTTCCCGCCTCGGCGGACGACAGCTTCGGGCCCTGCAGCACCGAGATGGCCAGCAGCATCGAAAGGAGCACAGCGGTTACCCTCGTATAGATGAGACGACATCCATCGGCGCGGCATTGCGGTCGCCGCGCCGACCCGTAAGAATAATAGGGTCACGCCTTGGTGGTGACGGCGGGGGCGGCGCCTCCGTGGCGGGACGGCGGTTCAGCGGTTTCGGGAAAACGCTCCTTCGTGTATATTGTATCCAAGTTGGTTCTGGGCCCGCTTCACCACGCCGGATTGACGCGACCGTGTCGCCGGCCCGCCCAGAGGCCCCATCACCGTTTCCTCATGCCGAGGCGCTCCACCAAACGTCCCGAGGCCGCCGCCGCCGCGCTCGGGGCGCCCGACCTCCCCATTGAGCGGCAGACCGTCACCAGCCTCACCCGCGACGCCATCCGCGACCGGATCCTCCGCGGCGGCTATCCGGCGGGGGAGCCGCTGCGTCAGGACGCGATCGCCGAACAGCTCGGCGTCAGCCGCATTCCCGTGCGGGAGGCCCTCCGCCTCCTCGAAGCCGAGGGGCTGGTCACGTTCAACCCGCATCGTGGCGCCGTCGTCTCCACGCTGTCCCTCGCCGAGATCGAGGAACTGTACGAATTGCGTGCCGAGATCGAGGGCGACCTCCTGCTGCGCGCCATGCCCCACATCACCGAGGAACAGATCGTCCGAGCCGAAGAGGTCCTCGACACCTATGAGGCATCGCTCAAGGGCGGGCAGGTGGCCGGATGGGGCGGCCTCAACTGGAAGTTTCACTCCACGCTCTATGTGCCCGCCAACCGTCCCGTGACCTTGAAGATCGTCCACCGGCTGCACCAGCACACTGATCGGTATTCGCGCATGCAACTCGCTCTCACGCACGGGGAGCAGCGCGCCATCACCGAGCACCGTGAGATCACAACCGCCATTCGCCGCCGCAATGCCAAGCGGGCCGTCGCCGTGCTCCGCCAGCACATTCGCGGTGCCGGCCAGGCCTTGCTCGCATTCCTGAACGCTCAACATCAAGACGCGACGGCGCCCGCCCGGACGTCGCCGCGCCGCCGCCCGAAGTCATCGTGACATCAACCGTCAAACTCTCGCACTACATCGGGGGCGTCTGGACGCCCGGCTCCGGCGACGAATGGATCGCCGATCTCAATCCGTCCGATACCCGCGATGTCGTGGCCCAGGTCCCCAAGGGAACCGCCGACGATGCCGCCGCCGCGGTGGCCGCGGCCGACCAGGCGCGCAATGCGTGGCGCGCCCTGTCCGGCCCGGCACGTGCCGAGCACTTGTACAAGTGGGCGGCGGCGATGGCCGAACGCCAGGAGCCGCTGGCCCAGGCGATGACGCGCGAAGTCGGCAAGCCGATTTCGGAAGCGCGCGGTGAGGCCGCGCGCTGCACGGCCATCCTCCGCTACTATGCCGGCGAAGCCGTCCGGAACATGGGCGACGTCATTCCGGCTCAGACCGCCGCCGCGCTGCAATTCTCGCTCCGCGAACCACTCGGTGTGGTGGTGCTCATCACGCCGTGGAACTTCCCGGCGGCCATCCCGCTCTGGAAGGCGGCACCGGCCATCGCCTTCGGCAACACCGTTGTGCTCAAGCCCGCCGAGGGCTCGTCGCACGTGGCCACGGTGCTGGCCGAGAGCGCGCACGCGGCGGGCCTTCCCCCCGGCGTGTTCAACGTGGTACTGGGTTCGGGCGCGCGGCTCGGCCCGGCACTCATCAACGCGTCCCAGGTGCGTGGCGTCAGCTTCACCGGGTCGGCGGCTGTCGGCGCGCAGGTGGCGGCGGCCGCCGCCGGTCGGAATATCCGCTATCAGACCGAGATGGGCGGGAAGAACGTGGCCATCGTGCTGCCCGACGCCGATCTGGCGCAGGCGGCGGCGCTGACCGCCGCCGGTGCCATGCGCTATGCCGGACAGAAGTGCACGGCGACCAGCCGCGTCATCGTCGCCCGCGAAGTCGAGGCCGCGTTCCTCGATCGATTGCGGGAACAGGTGGCCGGTCTCCCGCTCGGCCCCGTCAGCGACCCCAAGGCGGCGGTCGGCCCGGTGATCACCGAGCGCTCGCAGCAGTCCATCACCCGGGCCCTGGCGGACGCCGGCGGCGAACAGATCGTGCCGGTGCCGGTGCCGCGATCCGACCAGTTCGCGCATGGGTACTTCGTGGCGCCGACCATCGTCCGGGGCGTGTCACCCGACGCGCCGGTTGCGCAGCAGGAGCTGTTCGGGCCAGTCCTCACGTGGCTGACCGCCGATGACCTCGATCACGCCCTCGCGCTCGCCAACAACACCATCTACGGGCTCAGCGCGTCGCTGTTCACCAAAGATATCCCGAGCGCGCTGCACTACATCCACCGCATCGACGTCGGCCTGGTCCGCGTCAACGGCGACACGACGGGCGTCGATCCGCACGCACCGTTCGGCGGGATGCGCGGTTCCAGCTCGGGCAGTCGCGAGCAGGGACCGGCCGCGCGCGAGTTCTACACCGAAATCAAAACGGTTCAAATCAATCCCTGAGGACTGGACATGAAGCGCGACGAATGGACGGGGGTGTTCTCCGCGATCACGACCCCGTTCCACGACGATCTGACGGTGGACCACGGCTTTCTCGCGAAACACGTATCCTGGCTCGTGGACCACGGGGTGCGCGGCATCGTGCCCCTCGGGTCGTTGGGCGAAGGCGCCACGCTGAGCGCGGCCGAGAAGGCCGAGGTGCTCACGACCTGCCGCAAAGCGACGGCGGGACGCGTGCCGCTGGTCGCCGGCATCGGCACGCTTGCCACCGCCGACGCCGTCGCGTTGGCGCGCGAAGCGCAGCGCATCGGATGCGACGGACTCATGGTGCTGCCGCCCTACGTCTATCAGGGCGACGCGCGCGAGACCCTCGCGCATCTGAACGCGGTCATCGAAGCGACTCCGCTCTCGTGCATGTTGTACAACAATCCCATCGCGTATGGCACCGACATCACGCCGGCGCAGCTTGGCGAACTGGCCCGGCACCAGAACCTCGTGGCGGTCAAGGAGTCGAGCGGCGACATCCGACGCGTGACCGAGATCGTCCAACGCCACGGCGACCGTTTCAACGTCTTCGTCGGCCTCGACGACGCCATCGTCGAAGGCATCGCGGCCGGTGCGGTCGGGTGGATTGCCGGACTCGTGAACGCCCTGCCCGACGAATCGGTGCGGGTCTTCGAACTCGCCACCGCCGGTCGCGCCGCGGAAGCGCGGGAACTGTACCATTGGTTCCTCCCGCTGCTCCGGCTCGACACGGTGCCCAAGTTCGTGCAACTGATCAAGCTCGTGCAGCAGGAGGTGGGGCAGGGCTGTGAACGCGTCCGCCCGCCGCGGCTCGAACTGGTGGGCGAAGAACGCACCGCCGCCCTGGCGCTGATTCGCGAACGGATGGGAGCCGTCCCCCAGCCACGCTCATGACGTCCCGCGGGCTCGTCGCCGAAATCGACATCGTCGATTCGCACACCGAGGGCGAGCCCACGCGCGTGGTCATCGCCGGATGGCCGACGCCCGCCGGCGCCACGATGGCCGAGCGCCGCGACGACATGCGGCGGCACGCCGACCAGCTCCGCCGGGGCGTCGTGCTCGAGCCGCACGGCCACGACGCCATCGTCGGCGCCCTGCTGACCCCCCCGGTCACACCGGGGGCCGCGGCCGGCGTGGTGTTCTTCAACGATATCGGATATCTCGGCATGTGCGGGCACGGCACCATCGGCGTCGTGCGCACTCTCCAGCACCTGGGTCGCCTCGCCCCGGGCGAGGTGGGCCTCGACACCCCTGTGGGCACCGTGCGCGCACGGCTCGAAGCAGACGGCGCGGTCACCATCACCAACGTGCCGGCGTACCGGTACACGCACGAGGTCGAGGTGCAGGTACCGGAGCTTGGCGTGGTGCGCGGCGACATTGCGTGGGGCGGCAACTGGTTCTTTCTGGTGGACCATGACGGGCTCCCGCTGGTCGACGGAAACATTCCGGCCCTCACCCGTCTCACCATCCGCATTCGGGACGCGCTTCGCCAGCAGGGCATCACGGGCGCTGACGGGGCCGAGATCGACCACATCGAGCTGTTCGGTCCGCCAACGGTGCCGGGAGCCGACAGCCGCAACTTCGTGCTCTGCCCCGGGGCGGCCTACGACCGCTCGCCGTGTGGCACCGGCACGTCGGCCAAGCTCGCGGTGCTCCATGCCCGCGGGGCGCTGCAGGTCGGCGAACGGTGGACGCAGGAGAGCATCACCGGGAGCACCTTCACCGGATGGCTCGAGGAGCGGGCGGGGCAGCTCGTGCCCCACATACGGGGCCGGGCCTTCATCACGGGCCGCGCCACGCTCTATTTCGATCCCGCCGATCCGTTCCGGTTCGGCTGGCAGGGCGGATGAACCCGGCGACGCGTCCCGACGTGGTCGTTATCGGGGCGGGGATCGTGGGCGCCGCGTGCGCGCACGCGCTGGCGCGTGAGAAACTCCGCGTGCTCGTGCTGGAAGCTGGCTTCCCGGGCGGCGGCACCACGGCGGCCGGCATGGGCCACATCGTCGTCATGGACGACTCGCCGGCGCAGCTGGCGCTCACGATGCTGTCCCGCGATCTCTGGACGGCGCTCGCGCCGACGCTGTCCCTCGCGTGCGAAGACGAGCGCCCGGGCACGCTCTGGATCGCTGCCACCGATAACGAAATGGAAGCCGTGCAACGGAAACGCGCGCTGTGCGAACGCGTCGGCGTGCGCGCCGACGTGTTGGACGAGATGGCGCTGGCGCGGGCGGAACCGCAGTTGCGCCCCGGGTTTGCCGGCGCGCTGTTCGTGCCGGACGATCGCGTGCTCTATCCGCCCAACGCCGCCCGGTGGCTCCTCGATGCCGCCGTGGAACGCGGGGCAACCATTCGCGTCGGGGCGTCGGTGACGCAGATCGGGCCGACCTCGGTGACGGTGGCGGATGGAAGCGTGATCGAGACCATCCGCGCCGGCGCGGTGGTGCTCGCTACCGGCGTCGATGCACCGCAACTGGTTCCGGGACTGCGCGTCGTACCGCGCAAGGGGCACCTGGTCATCACCGACCGATATCCGGGGCTCCTGCGGAGCCAATTGGTGGAACTCGGCTATCTGCGCAGCGCGCACAGCATGAGCGGCGCCTCGACGGCGTTCAACCTGCAACCGCGAGCCACGGGGCAAATACTTATCGGATCGTCCCGCGAACTCGTGGGGCGCGACGCCGCGATCAACCCGACCATCGTCCGCACCATGGTGGCACGCGCGGTGGAATTCGTCCCGGCACTCGGCGACTGTCTGACCATTCGGACCTGGACCGGATTCCGGCCGGCCACCCCGGACAAGCTCCCGCTGATCGGCCCCTGGCCGGAAACGCCCGGACTCTGGGTGGCCGCCGGTCACGAGGGCCTCGGCATCACCACCGCCACGGGCACAGCCGCGATCATCGCCGCCGGCATCGTCGGCCGAGCCGCCCCGTTGGACGCCGCGCCCTTCCGCCCCGACCGGCCGATGCCGCCGCTGGAGATGTCGTGAGTAACGGGATACCGATCACCATTGATGGGCGACCGCACACCGTGGCGGCGGGAACGTCGGTTGCCGTGGCCCTGCTCGCGTGTGGCCGCTCGCGGTTTCGCACCTCGGTGCAGGGCGAAGCTCGCGGTCCCCTCTGCGGCATGGGCATCTGCTTCGAGTGTCGTGTGACGATCGACGGCCATGCGCACCAGCGCGCCTGCCTGGTGGCCTGCGTGGCGGGCATGTCCATCGGCACGCAAGGCGATGACGATGTTTGAGCGTCGCGCGGTAGATGTGGCCGTGGTCGGGGCAGGGCCGGCTGGACTCGCGGCCGCGGTACATGCGGCCGAGGCCGGGGCACGCGTTGTGGTGGTGGACCAATCCTGGCATCTCGGTGGCCAGATCTGGCGCCACCGCGATCCGACCGGACTGCCTGCCACCGCACGCCAGTGGATCGCGCGGTTCCGCGCCTGTGGCGCCGACTATCTGCCCAACACCGCCGTCTCGATGGCGAAGGCCGGGGAGTTGTCGCTCATCGGCCCGCAGGGCACGATGGCACTGCGCGCCCGTTCGCTGGTACTCGCCACCGGCGCCCGGGAACTCTTCCTTCCATTCCCGGGGTGGACGCTTCCCAATGTGTTCGGGGTCGGCGGGCTACAGGCGCTGATCAAGAGCGGACTCGACGTGCGCGGCAAGCGCG
Organism: uncultured Gemmatimonadaceae bacterium; assembly: GCA_963781765.1. Classification (GTDB taxonomy): domain Bacteria; phylum Gemmatimonadota; class Gemmatimonadetes; order Gemmatimonadales; family Gemmatimonadaceae; genus JAGWRI01. The sequence goes on along the minus strand of CAWAHC010000015.1, from coordinate 505,998 downwards.
TGGTGATCGCCGGTACGGGCCCGTTGCTATTTCCGGTCGCGGCCACCGTCGTCGCAGGCGGAGCGGATCTGTTGGCCGTGTGCGAGCAGGCAGATCGGCGCCGGTCGTTCGCCTTCGCGGCGTCCCTCTGGCGGTCGCCGGCCAAACTCGCCGATGCCGTCTCCTATCGGGCGGCCTTTCGCCGCACGCCCGTGCACGCCGGTACGTGGATCGAGCGGGCGGAGGGCCGCGATTGCCTCGAACGCGTCACGCTGACCGACGGGCGCCGCCGTTGGACGGTGGAGTGCGACCTGTTGGCCACGGCGTGTGGGCTCATCCCGAATGTGGAAGTCGGGATGGCCATCGGGTGTTCCGTTTCCGGAGGGGCGCTCGTGGTCGATTCGCGGCAGTGCACGTCGGTGGCGGGCGTGTTCGCGGCCGGCGAGTGCACGGGTGTGGCCGGCGAGGACGCCGCCTTGATCGAGGGGACGATCGCCGGACGGGCGTCGGCCGGGAGCGACACGAGCGCGTGGAGTCGGCGTGGGGCCGCCGGTCGCGCATTCGCAGGACGTATGCGCACGGCGTTCGCGCCGAGACCCGAGTTGAGTGCTCGGGCCGACGCCACGACCGTGATCTGCCGATGCGAAGACGTGCGCTTTGCAGATCTGAATCCTGCGTGGGGGGCACGTCAGGCCAAATTGGCCACGCGAGCCGGCATGGGACCATGTCAGGGGCGGGTGTGCGGCGCCGCCCTCCAGCAGATGTTCGGTTGGGAACCACCGCAGGTGCGTTCGCCCCTGATTCCGGTGCCCGCCATCTCCCTCAGCGAGGGAGACGCCGGCGAGGTCTGACGCCACGCGGACCGCTCCAAATGGCCGGAATGTCGCCGCCCAGCGGTTGCCCGGCGTCCGGCCGGCTCGGTAGCTTTCGCCACGTTCATCATCATGTGGTTTCACCGTTTCCTATAGGCGCCCCCAATGGCGACGTATAAATACGCGAAGGTCCCCGACCACGGGGACCGTATTCAATATGAGAACGGGAAGTTGCAGGTTCCCGATCACCCGATCATTCCCTTCATCGAAGGCGACGGCATCGGCGCCGACATCTGGCGCGCTTCGGTGCGTGTGTTCGACGCAGCCGTGGCCAAGGCGTACGGCGGCAAGCGGAAGATCTCGTGGATGGAGGTGTTCGCGGGTGAGAAGGCCTTCGGCCTCTGCAAGGAGTGGCTGCCGGAGGAGACCGTCGAAGCGCTCCGCGAGTTCCGGGTGTCGATCAAGGGCCCGCTGACCACGCCGATTGGGGGTGGCATCCGCTCGCTGAACGTGGCGCTGCGCCAGCTGCTCGACCTCTATTCGTGCATCCGCCCGGTGCGCTACTTCGAGGGCGTCGGCAGCCCGATGAAACAGCCCGGCCTGCTCGACATCGTCGTCTTCCGTGAGAACACCGAGGACGTCTACGCGGGCATCGAATGGAAGGCCGGTTCGCCGGAAGCCGAACAGGTGATCGCGCTGGTCAGGGCCCTGGGCATGAACATCCGCGACCATTCGGCCATCGGCATCAAGCCGATGTCCGAGTTCGGATCCAAGCGCCTCGTCCGCATGGCCATTCAGTACGCGCTCAAGCACAACCTGCCGTCGGTCACGCTGGTGCATAAGGGCAACATCATGAAGTTCACCGAAGGCGCCTTCCGCGACTGGGGCTACGAAGTGGCGCGCGACGAGTTCGCCGGCCTCACGGTGGCGGAGGCGGACCTGGGCAAGGCCGGCAACGGCGCGCGGGCCGACGCCGTGGTGATCAAGGACCGCATCGCCGATTCGATCTTCCAACAGCTCCTGCTGCGCCCGGCCGAGTACTCGGTGCTGGCGACGCCCAACCTCAACGGTGACTACCTCTCCGACGCGGCGGCCGCGCAGGTGGGCGGGCTTGGCATCGCGCCGGGCGGGAACGTTGGCGACGGCGTGGCGGTATTCGAAGCGACCCACGGCACCGCTCCCAAGTACGCCAACCTCGACAAGATCAACCCCGGAAGCGTGATCCTCTCCGGCGTGATGATGTTCGAGTACCTGGGTTGGGACGAGGCTGGCAAACTCATCGTGCGCGGGCTCGAGAATGCGATCGCGTCCAAGCACGTGACCTACGACCTGGCACGGCAGATGCCCGGCGCCACGGAAATTTCCACGTCGGCGTTCGGCGACCAGATCATCAAGGGAATGGACGGCTGATCGCTGGGCAGTCCACGTCCGCATCCTCTTACCGTGAGCCTCATGCCAATTCCGATCACCGCGGGACAACCGGATTTCGCCAAGCTGGACACGCCGCTCCTCGCGGTCGCGCTGCCGGCGGACGCGACGCTCACCGCCGATCTGGCGGCAGCCGACGCAGCAACGGCCGGAGCGCTGGGTCGCGCGCTCGCGGCCCGAGATTTCCGGGGCGGGCGCGACGAACTGCTGTTCCTGGGCGGTTCGGCCACCGGAATCCGGCGCATCCTGCTGGTGGGCATGGGCAAGGTCGCGCGTCGCACCGATGCGTTGCGGCGCGCGGCCACCCTGGCCGCGCGTCAGGCCGGGAAGCTTGGAACCGGATCGCTAGTGTTCTATGGCGGCACGCTTGACGCGACGGAGGTCGAGGCGGCGACCGTCGGCCTGATTGACGGCGCGTGGCGGTACGAGGACGTGAAGACGCCCCCGCCCGAAGCCGAGCGCCGCGCGCCCGTGAGCGCCGCCGTGGTGCTGACGCCCGATGCCGCCGCAGGGCGCAGCGGTGTGGAGACCGGCGCGGCAATCGGCGCCGGCCAATCGCTGGCCCGTACGCTCGGCATGATGCCTGGCAATCTGTGCACGCCGGAATTCCTCGCCGACACGGCCCGCGACATCGCCAAGCGGCACGGGATGCAATGCACGGTGCTCGGCCGTGCCGAGATGGAGAAGGAAGGGATGGGCTCGTTCCTCGCGGTGGCGCAGGGAACGCCGCAGGATCCCAAGCTCATCGTGCTCGAATACCGCAACGGTCCCAAGGACGGCAAGCCGGTGGTCCTCGTGGGCAAGGGGCTGTGCTTCGATTCCGGCGGCATCTCCATCAAGCCGTCGGCGAGCATGGAGTGGATGAAGTACGACATGTGCGGTGCCGCCGGGGTGCTGGGCGCCATGGAGACCATCGGACGTCTGGGACTCCACCAGAACGTCGTCGGCCTCGTCGGATCCACCACCAACATGCCGTCGGCAACCGCCGTCAAACCGGGTGACGTCGTCAAGAGCCATCTCGGCAAGTACATCGAGGTCATCAACACCGACGCCGAAGGGCGGCTCGTGCTCGCCGACGTGTTGTCGTACGCGCGCCGCTACGAACCGGCGGCGGTCGTGGACGCCGCCACGCTCACGGGTGCCTGCGTGATTGCGCTGGGGCACACGGCCACGGCGGTGTTGGGCAGCGACGATGCGTTGGTGCAGGAAGTGCTGGAGGCCGGCGACCGGTCCGGCCAGCGCGGGTGGCGACTGCCGATCTGGGACGAGTACAAGTCGCTGATCAAGTCGGAAGTGGCGGACATCAAGAACGTGGGCGGGCGCGCCGCGGGCACCATCACCGCCGCGCTCTTCCTGGCCGAATTCGCCGAATCGTACCCCTGGGTGCACCTTGACGTCGCCGGTACAGCGTACAGCGAGACCGATCTGGGAATCATCCCGGCCGGCCCGACGGGTGTGCCCGTCGGCATCTTCGTGGAACTGGTGCGGGGGCGGGCGCGCTGACGCGTTCCTGGCGGCGCAGACTCTGGGGTGCCGGCCTCGGCCTGCTGGTCGGGGCCGTTTTGCCATGCACCGCCCTCGCGCAGGGTCGCGACACGCTCACGCGACGTGACACGATCCCGCCGCGCGACTCGCTGGCCAAACGCGACACCGCCGGTGCCCTGGTGCCGTTGCCCGGCGACACCGCCAAGAAGGATGTCCCGCGAGACACCATCCAGGCGCCGCTTCCGCACGCCGAGCAGCCGACGGTCGCCGACTCGTCGGCGAGCTACCACCTGGACCGCACCGAGATCTTTGCCTATGGCGCGCGGACCGTCGGCGATCTGCTGGCACGCATTCCGGGCGCAACGCAATTCAGCACGGGCTGGATGGCCGCACCGAATACGGCCACCTATCTGGGCGACGCCGCTCGGGTGCGCGTGTTCATCGACGGCCTGGAGTATTCCACGCTCGATCCACACGCCGGCGGCGCGCTGGACTACGCCCAGATCCCGCTCTGGCCCATCGAGGCCGTGACCGTCGAGCGGTCGCCGTCGGAGATTCGCGTGTACCTCAATACGTGGCGCGTCAACCGGACGACGCCCTATACGCGAACGGACATCAGCTCCGGCGACTACCAGACCAACCTGTATCGCGGGTACTTTGGTCGCCGCTTCTCCCACGGCGAAGCGCTGCAGTTCGGCGTCCAGCAATATGGGACGGCGCCTACGCGGGGCGGCGCCACCAGCGATCAGTTGTCGCTCATGGGGCGCCTGGGGTGGGCGCATGGCAAGTTCAGCTTCGACGCGTTCATGCTGCAGGTCGGTTCGCATCGCGGCGTGATCATCGATCCGTATACGGGCGATTCGGTGCCGCATCTCCAGGGCACGCGCCGCGATGCGTATGTGCGGGTGGGCTACGGGGACCCCGATCGCGGATCGTGGCTCCAGGCGACCGCGGCCACCACGCGGTACATCTACTCGGGAGGCTCCGGCGCGTCCGCCTTCAGCCCCGATTCGACCGCCCCCGGTGACACCGCCGTCTCCGCCTCGCAGTACGTGCTCGCTGGTGGCCTCACGGCTGCCGGCATCCGACTCAGCGGCACGGCGCGTTACTTCGGCTCGTTCGTCCACGGAGCGATCGACCCCGACACGACCGCTGCTGCCGTCGCCGCGAATGCCCATCGTCCGCACGGACTGCTCGTGCCCAGTATCCGCGCCAGCTACCAATGGTGGCGACTGGGGCTGTCGGCCTACGCCCAAGGGCAGGGGATCGACTCGACGTCGCGCAGCGAAGCGAGCGCCCTATTCGCCCCGCTCAGCTTCCTGAGGCTGTCGGCGTCGGTGGGCACCTCACGGGACACTCGGGTGGCCGGGGGCGCGCTCAGCCCTGGCTACCAGCGTCTCGAGGCGGGGCTCCGGCTGCACGACGTGTGGGTGGACGGGGGGGTGATCTCCCGCGGCGCCACACGCCTCGCCGCCCCGACGCTCCTGGACGATTCCCTCGTCGCGGAGCCCGGCCGCTCCGCCACCGCCAAGTTCGTCTCGGTGCAGGGACGGCTCTGGAAGGCCGTCCATGCCGACGCCTACGGCTTGCGTTGGGACGACGAGAACGGACTCTATCGCCCGCAATATCAGGCGCGCAGCCAACTCTACATCAGCACTTCGCTACTCAACCGGTTCCCCGACAACAGCTTCCATTTCTTCCTGGGGCTCACGCACGAGTACCGATCGGCCACGTATTTCCCGGTCGGGAACGCGAGCGTGGTGCGCATGCCTGGCTACCGGTCTATCGGTGCCCAACTGGAGATCCGGATCGAGCGTGCGGTCGTCTCCTACCAGTTCTCCAACGCACTCGGCGAGCAGTTCATGCAGGTGCCGGGGTTTCTGATGCCGCGCCAGACCTCGATCTACGGCGTACGCTGGGAGTTCTGGAATTGACAAGGTTGTTGTGGTACCGTAACTTACAAGTCTGCCCATGATACGGAGCATGACGGGGTTCGGGACCGCGGAAGGGGTGGTTGGAGGAGCGCGAGTTACCATTGAGGTGCGCTCAGTCAACCACCGTTTCTTCAACCCGTCCATCAAGCTCCCATCAGCGTTGGGACGGTGGGAAGGCGAGGTGCGGGAAGCGCTGCGGCGCGGGATCGGCCGCGGAGCGGTCACGGTTTCGGCTCGGTTGGAATCGGCGGCGGATTCCGGCGCCGGTATCGACGAGCAGCGGTTCGGCGCGTACGTCACGAGACTGCGTGATCTGCAGCAACGGTTCGGCATTGCCGCCAATGCGCTCGACCTGGCGACGATTCTCCGGCTCCCGGATGTCGTCGTCACGAGTGGCGGCGATCCGACGGCCGGTGGGACGGCGGACGAGTTGGTGGCGGTCGTGGACGCGGCGCTGGCGGCGCTTACGGAGATGCGGGAGGCCGAGGGCGGGCGACTGGTGGTCTATCTCGACGAACGTGTCGCGAATGTCGACGCGGCGCTGGATCGCATTGCCGAGCGGGCGCCGCAGCGGTTGGTCGAACAGCGCGACCGGCTCCGGGCTTCGGTGCAGGAGATTGCGGGCGGGGTGGGGGTGGACGATCAGCGGCTCGAACAGGAGATCGCCATCCTGGCCGACCGCCTGGACGTAAGTGAGGAGTTGTCGCGGTTCCGAGCCCACATCGCAGCGTTCCGCGACACGCTCGGCGGTGCCGGAACGGAAGGGGTGGGCAAGCGGTTGGGGTTCCTGTTGCAGGAGATGTTGCGCGAAGCCAATACGACGGGCAGCAAGGCCAACGACGCCGCGGTCGTGGCCGACGTCGTCATCGTCAAGGAAGAGTTGGAACGCATCCGGGAACAGGTCGAGAACCTCGAATGAATCCATTCCCGGTGATACTGTCGGCGCCCTCGGGCGGCGGGAAGACCACCATCGCGCGGGCGCTGCTGTCCCGGCGCCCGGATGTGGGATATTCAGTGTCGTGCACCACGCGCAGTCCGCGTGCGGGGGAGAAGGACGGGCGGGACTACTATTTTCTCACACGTCGCGACTTCATTGACCGGCAGGAACGTGGGGAATTCGCAGAATCGGCCGAGGTACACGCCAATCTGTACGGGACGTTGGAAGCGGAAGTGGAGCGGGTGTTGGATTCGGGACGGCACGTCATCATGGACATCGACGTGCAGGGGGCGTTGCAGTTCCGACGCGCCTTCCCACAGTCCGTGAGTGTGTTCGTGCTGCCCCCATCGGGCGAGGTGCTGCTGCACCGCCTGCGCGATCGCGACACCGAGAGCGGGGCCCAGGTGGTGGCGCGTCTGCAGTCGGCGCTCCAGGAACTGCAGGCGGTGGACGAGTATCAGTATGTCGTGGTGAACGACGCGCTCGAAGAAGCGGTCAGTCTCGTGTCGTCGATCATCGATGCGGAAGTAGCCAGTCGCGATCGGGTGGCCAACCTGCGACACCAGGTGACGCAACTGATCGACCAGCTGGAGCGCGAAATCGAAAATCATACCCTCTGACGGAACGAACTATGCGAGTGTTTACCCCCAGGGAAATCGCCCAGCACGCGGCCAACAAGTATCTCGGCGTGCTCGTGGCCGCCAAGTACGCGCGCGTGCTCAACGAATTCCCGCGTGACCGGTCGGCCATGGGTGAGAAGAAGCTGACGACGCGCGCCATGGAAGAACTGGCGAGCGGCGACCTGAACTACCGCGTCGTGCCGCGTCCCCGCGGCGAGTAGCTCGCGATTCGCCGCGGGCCAACGCCCGCCGTCGTCTCGAGTCGCATGAGTCTCGCGCCCACTCGGCCCTACGCGTCGCGCCGCGTTCTGCTCGGTGTCACCGGCGGAATCGCCAGCTACAAGTCCGCCTGGCTGGCGCGCCTGCTCACCAAGTCGGGCGCCGATGTCGACGTCGTCATGACCCGCGCGGCCACCGAATTCGTCGGGCCGATCACCTTCGAAGCGCTCACCGGCCGGCCCGTGCACGCCGGGCTCTTTGATCCCGGCCACGCGCTGGAGCACATCGCACTGGCACGAGCCGCGGACGTCGTCGTCGTGGCCCCGGCGACCGCCGACTTCATGGCCCGGTCGGCCACGGGACAGGCCGACGATCTGCTCACGGCGTGCCTCCTGGCCGCGAGTTGCCCGGTGCTCCTGGTGCCCGCCATGAATGACCGCATGTGGGCGCACCCCCAGGTCCAGCGCAACGTGCAGCACCTGGCCGAACTCGGCTATCGCATTCTCCCTCCCGTCGAAGGCATGTTGGCCGCCGGCGAGGGCAGCGGTCCGGGGCGGATGCCGGAGCCGGAGGCGATCTTCGCGCACGTGGGCCGACTGCTCGAGCCGGCCGGACGGCTTGCCGGGCGCCGCGTGGTCGTATCCGCGGGGCCGACGCGTGAACCGATCGACCCGGTGCGCTTCCTCTCCAACCGCAGCAGCGGCAAGATGGGCGTGGCCCTCGCGGCGGCCGCCTGGAGGCGCGGAGCCGAGGTGGAACTCATCGCTGGCCCTCTGGCCGTTGCGCCCCCAGTGGGCCCCCGTCATACGGCGGTCGAGACCACCGCGCAGATGGCCGATGCCGTGCGCGCCGCGTTGCCCAATGCCGACGTGCTGATCATGGCCGCCGCGCCCGCCGACTTCACGCCGGCGCACGCCTCGAACGCCAAGATCAAGAAGGGCGCGCAGCCCCCCACGCTCGATCTGGCATTCACCGTCGATATCCTCGCCTCCACCCGCGAGGCCCGCCGGCCGGGAGCGGTGGTGGTCGGGTTCGCGCTCGAAACCGACGACGTCATGACCCACGCGCGCGCCAAGCTCGAGGCTAAGGGGCTCGACCTCATCGTCGTCAACGACGCTACCGAGCCGGGCGCCGGCTTCGGCGTCGACACGAACCGGGTGACCCTCCTCGATCGCGACGGTGGTGAGACGCGCCTCGAATTGATGCTGAAACCCGCCGTGGCCGACGCTATCCTCGACCGCGTGGAGGGCATGCTGCATGGATGCTAGAGAGCAGCTACGGCGATATCTCGAACAACGCCGCGAACTCGGGGAGTCGGAACTCGTGCTCGACGGCCTCTCGGTGGAAGAGGCGATGCGCGTGCTCGGCGCGGCCTCCGGGCCCGCCGACTGGCGCCGCGCGCTGAAAAATGCGGGTGCGGTGCCGGACGCCCCCGCCGACCACCCCAAGCCTCGACGCGCGACCCCGCCGCCCCATGCGCTGGAGCCCGAGTTGGCACAACCGGCGGCCGAACCGGCCGCGCCCGAGCGCCCGCGCACGCCACCGGCCGTCCCTCCCGCCGGCGTCCCGCCGGACGGCCTCGTCGTGGGCACCGCGTCCCGCGACCTGTTCGGAGGCGATCAGCCCCGGTTCAACACACTGGACGAGATCGCGGCGGCCGTGGCGGCATGCACCAAGTGCACGCTGTCCAAGGGCGCCGCGAATTCCGTGCCCGGCGAGGGCAACCCCGATGCGGACTTCATGTGCGTGGGCGAGGCGCCCGGCGCCAAGGAAGACGAGACGGGGCGTCCGTTCGTGGGGCAGGCCGGCCAGCTGCTCACCAAGATCCTCGCCGCCATCGACCTCAAGCGCGAAGACGTGTTCATCGGCAACGTGCTCAAGCACCGCCCGCCGGGCAACCGCAATCCGTCGCCCGATGAAGTGAAGGCCTGCAGTCCATACCTGATTCGTCAGATCGAGTTGATCCGGCCCAAGGTCATTCTGGCCATGGGGCTATTCGCCGCCCAGACGCTCCTTGAAACCAAGCTTACAATCAGCAAGCTTCGGGGGCAGGTTCATCGATACTACGGCGTGCCGTTGATCGTGACGTACCACCCGGCCGCGTTGCTCAGAAACCCCTCTTGGAAGCGTCCTACCTGGGAAGATGTCCAGCTTGCCCGCCGAATACTCGACGACGCCCGCGCTCGTGGGTGACGTCTTCCGCGACCGGCAGCCGCCGTACTCGGAAGACGCCGAAGTAGCCGTCCTCTCCGCCATGCTCATGGACCAGGACGCCATCCTGCGCGCCCTGGAGACGCTCGACGATTCCATGTTCTACGCCGAGCGGAACCGGCGCGTCTTTCGCGCCATGGCGACCGTCGCCCAGCAGGGCTCGGTGGTCGACCCGCTTACCCTCGCCGAAGAACTCGGCCGCCGCGGGGAGCTGGAAGCGGCGGGGGGCAAGGAGTACATCGGCTTCCTCGTCGATGCCGTCCCCACCGCCGCGAACGTTGAGTATCACGCCAAGATCGTCCGCGAGAAGGCGCTCCTCCGCTCGCTCATCCAGGTGTCCACCGGCATCGTCACCGATGCGTTCGCCGGACAGCACTCGGCGGCCGAGCTGCTCGATGCGGCGGAATCACGCATCTTCCAGGTCAGCCAGCAGCGCCAGAACGAAGGGTTCACGCGCATCAAGGAACTGATGTGGCCGGCCATGGAGCGGATCGAAGCACTCCAGCGGGGCGGCAAGACGATCACGGGCGTCGCCAGCGGCTTCACCGATCTCGACGAGATCACGTCCGGCTTCCAGCCCGCCGACCTGATCATCGTCGCGGCCCGGCCGTCCATGGGAAAGACCGCGCTGACGCTGAACATCGCCCAGCACGCGGCCATCGAGCACAACCTGCCCGTGGCGTTCTTCTCGCTGGAAATGAGCAAGGAAGCGCTGGTGCAGCGCCTGCTCACCAGCGAGGCCCGCGTGGACGCGCAGCGCCTGCGAAAGGCGACGCTCCGCGACGACGATCTTCCGCGCCTCGCCCGCGCGGCCGGCATTCTCAGCTCCGCGCCCATCTGGATCGACGACACGCCCGGGCTCTCGCTGCTGGAGATGCGTTCGAAGGCGCGACGCCTCAAGGTGGATGCCAACGTCGGCCTCGTCATCGTCGACTACCTCCAACTCATGACCGGGCCGGCCAACTCCGAGAGCCGGCAACAGGAAGTGAGTCAGATCTCGCGCGGCCTCAAGGCGCTGGCCAAGGAATTGTCGGTGCCCGTGGTCGCGCTCTCGCAGCTTTCCCGCGCGCCGGAACTCCGGACCGGTGAGAACAAGCGGCCGCAATTGTCCGATCTGCGCGAATCTGGTGCCATCGAGCAGGACGCCGACCTTATCATGTTCTTGTACCGTCAGGAATTCTACGACGGGCCAACCGACAAGGACGGCAATTCGCTCGAAGGCAAGGCGGAGATCATCGTGGGCAAACAGCGCAACGGACCCACCGGCATCGTGAACCTGTACTTCCACAAGCACTACACGCGGTTCGAGAACTACACGCAGCGCGCCACGGGCTCGTGAGTCCCAAAGCCAAGACGGTGTATCGGTGCTCCGAATGCGGCGCCGAGCACGCCAAGTGGGCCGGCCGTTGCGACGGGTGCGGCGAGTGGAACACGCTCGTCGAGGAGCCGGTGGGCTTCAAGACGGCGCCCCGATCGGCGGCCCAGCGCCGCATCCGTGGCGCCTCCGGCCTTGGGGAGGGGGGCAGCGTGGCGGCGGCGCCGCGCCTCCGCGAGGTGAAGGGCGGGGCTACGGAGCGGTGGGCCACCGGCCTCGACGAATTCGATTTCGTCCTCGGCGGCGGGCTCGTGCCCGGATCGATGGTGTTGGTGGGCGGCGAGCCGGGCATCGGCAAGTCCACCCTGTTGCTCCAGGTCGCGGCCCGGTTGGAAGCGTCCGGCCGCGCCACCCTTTACGCGTCGGGCGAGGAGTCGCCGCTGCAGGTGAAACTGCGCGCCGACCGGCTGGGCGGCGCGGCGGCCGAGGTGCCACTCCTCGCGGAGACCAATCTGGAAACGGTGATCGCCACCGCCGCCGAACGGCGGCCGGCCCTGCTGGTGGTGGATTCCATCCAGACGCTGTTCACCGCCGATCTCGAAGGCGCCCCCGGCAACGTCGGGCAGGTGCGCGAGTGCGCCGCCCGGCTCATGCGGTTCGCCAAGGAGAGCGGCACGGCGGTCATGGTGGTCGGCCACGTGACCAAGGGCGGCGGGATTGCCGGCCCCAAGACCCTCGAACATATCGTGGACACCGTGCTCTACTTCGAAGGCGACGCGACGCTCGACCACCGCGTGCTCCGGGCCACCAAGAACCGGTTCGGGAGCGTGGACGAGATCGGTGTCTTCCGCATGACGCAGCAGGGACTCGAGCCGGTGGCCAATCCGTCGGAACTCTTTCTCGGCGACCGCAATGCCTCGGCATCGGGTAGTGCGCTCACCGCGCTGCTCGAAGGGTCGCGCCCCATGCTGCTCGAAATCCAGGCGCTGGCCACGCGCGCCGGATTCGGCACTCCGCAACGCGTGAGCACCGGACTGGACGGACGCCGCCTGGCGCTCCTGCTCGCCGTACTCGACAAGCGCGCCGGGCTCTCGTTTGCCCAGCTCGACGTGTTCGTGAACGTGGTCGGGGGCATGAGGCTTCAGGAGCCCGCCGGCGATCTGGCCGTGGCCGCGGCGCTGGCGTCGAGCGTACAAGACGTGGCGCTGCCCCCCGATGTCCTCTTTCTCGGCGAGGTCGGCCTCGGCGGGGAGGTACGGCCGGTGTCGCAAGCCGAGCGACGCATCGCCGAGGCGGCCAACCAGGGAGTGGGGCGCGTGTATCTCGCCGAGCGCGGTGTGCCCAAGCGGCGCAACGCGAAGGTGCAGACCATCGGGGTGCGCACGGTGCAGGATCTCTTCGGGCGGCTCTTCGCATGAGCGCGCGGAACGTGGGCGTGGTGATCGTCGCCGCGGGTGGCGGCACGCGGGTGGGCGGCTCCGAACTCAAGCAGTTCCGGTGGATTGCCGGCAAGCCGATGCTGCTGCATTCCCTGCAGACGTTCATGGCGCATCCGCGCGTGGTGGCGGTGGTATGCGTGCTGCCCCGGCAATACGCGGGCGATCCGCCGCCCTGGATCTTCCAGTGCGACGTGGACCGTCTGTTGGTGGCCGACGGCGGACGCACGCGCACGGAATCGGTGTCCAATGGGCTCGACGATCTCGCCGACGAGGCGCAGGTGGTGCTCATCCACGATGCCGCCCGTCCGTTCGTGGATGCGGCGACCATCGATCGCGTGATCGCGAGTGTCGACAGGGGCCGGGCCACCGTCGCCGCGCTGCCCGTGGTCGACACGCTCAAGGAAGTGGGCCCCGAGCTGGATGTCCTGCGCACGGTGGATCGGACCCACCTCTGGCGCGCCCAGACGCCGCAGGGATTCCCGCGCGAGATGATCGTGCACGTGCATCGGGAAGCGCGGACGCGCAAGCTGCACGCCACCGACGACGCAGCCCTGTGCGAGACGATGGGAATCCCCGTGACCGTCGTGCGCGGCGAGGAGCGCGCCATGAAGATCACCGAAGAAGCCGACTTCGCCCGGGCGGAGGCGCTCTTTCCGCTGCAGCCATGAGAACCGACGTCCTCAGCTACCCCTTCTGGTCCCCGGAGGAAATCGAGGCGGCATTGCGTCCCGCGCTCGACCACATGGAACGTCGACGGGTGCTGGCCTACCCCACGGAGACCGTCTACGGGTTCGGCGGGGCCATCGATCGCGAGTCGGTGAACGCGTTGATTGCGCTCAAACACCGGCCGCCCGGCAAGCCCTTCCTGCTGCTGGTGGACGGAAGCGAGACGCTGGCTCGCCTCGATCTCCACCTGCCGAGCTACGCCGCCAACCTCGCGGCCCGCCACTGGCCCGGGCCACTCACGTTGGTGCTGCCGGGCGGTCGGGGGCGTGTGCCGCCGCAACTCCGGGGGCCGGAAGGTGGCGTGGCCGTGCGGTGGACCAGCCACCCCGCGTTGGCCCGGCTCATCCAGGCCCACGGCGACGCCATCACCTCCACGAGCGCCAACCGGCCGGGGGTTCCGCCGGCGATGACCGCAGGGGAGATTCTTGCACAGTGGACGGAAGCTGTGGCACGCGGCGCATTGCGCGTGCTCGACGGCGGCCGCCTGGCACCCTCCCGCCCCTCCACCGTTGTCGACTGCATGGGCCGTCATCCTCGAGTGATTCGTCCCGGCGCCATCCCGGCGCGCGTGCTGCGAGAAAGTGTGCCGACGCTCATCGGGGACGCGTAGCGCATGCGCGTCCTCTTCGTCTGCACCGGCAACACCTGCCGGAGCCCGCTCGCCGAAGCCATCGCGCGCAAAGTGTGCATCGAGCGCGGGCTGCCCGACATCGAGGCGTCGAGCGCCGGCACCAGCGCCTGGGAAGGGGCTTCGGCATCCGACGGCGCGCTGCTGGTAGGACTGGAGCGCGGGCTCGATCTCAACCCGCACCGGTCGCGGCAACTCGATCGCGAACTCGTCACCACCGCGGACCTCATTCTGGCCATGGGCCCGCACCATCTGGAGCGCGTCGAGGCGTTGGGAGGCCAGGGAAAGGCATTCCTGCTCACCGGCTTCGCCTCGCGCGGCACGAACGTGCACCCGATCAACGACCCGATGGGTGGGGAACTGGCGGTGTACCGCGCCACGATGGACGAACTGGAGCGCGACGTCCGCCAGGTCATCGAGCGCATTGCCGCGGAGCGTAGCTCCGACGGACCGGAGGCGTGACGGCGCCACCGAGCCGTCTGGTCCTGCTCGGGCACCCCGTGGCGCACTCGCGGTCGCCGCGCATGCAGAACGCCGCGCTCCGGGCCGCCGGCATTCCGCTCGCATACGAAGCGCTCGACGTGCTGCCATCCGAACTCGACGCGGTCCTCGACGCGCTGGTCGCCGGCGGCGCCGCTGGGAACGTCACGATCCCACACAAACTCCACGTCGCTCGTCGTTGTGACGTGCGGATGCCGGCGGCGGAGCGAACCGGGGCCGTCAACACCTTCTGGTCGACGGACGGGCAGCTCATCGGAGACAACACCGACGTCGATGGGTTCGACGAGGCCGTCCGCGAGCTGCTCGGCGCGCTCCCGGCCGGAATCGACGTCGGCCTGGTCGGTGCCGGCGGCGCCGCTGCCGGGGTGCTGGCCGCAATAGAACGATGGGGGAACTGCCGCGTCCGGCTGTACAATCGAACCGCGGCTCGCGCCGAGGCCCTGGCCGGGCGATTCCCCGCGATGGCGCGGGCGGTGCCGACCGTGGAGCGAGCGCTCGCCGGAGCCGCGCTCGCCGTCAACGCCACGTCCCTCGGCCTGTACGATGACACGCTTGCCTTTCCCGTCGAACTGCTCGAGCCATCGGCGGTCGTGGTGGATCTCGTCTATCGCGCCGACGATACGGCCCTCGTGCGCGCCGCCCGTGCTCAGGGGCACCGCGTCACCGACGGCCTTGCCATGCTGGTGGGGCAGGGGGCGCACGCCTTCGAGCACTGGTTCGGCGTCATCCCCGAACGGCGCGTGATGTGGGAGGCGCTCCGCCAGCCGGCCTGAGTGCCGCGGCGCGATCTGGCTGGTCCGCGCTGCGCGACCTGCTGGTGCCGGTCGCGTGCGCGGCATGCGGCCGACTACTGGACGACGGCGAGCCTGGAATCGTGTGCGGGCGGTGCTGGGCCCGGCTGGCCACCCTGGCCGCGCCGCAGTGTCCGCGTTGCGGTCATCCCAACACCCGCCCGATCTGCCGCTGGTGCGAGCTGTTGCCGCCGTTCGTGCGAGCGGCGCGGTCGGTCTGTTGGGTGCATCGGGGGACGGGCCAACGCGTCGTGCATGCGCTCAAGTACCACGGCTGGCACGCCGCCGCGGCCGGCATGGCCGCGCGCATGGCACGCCTCGAGTGGCCGGCCGATGTGGTGGCGGAGCGGGTCGCGGTGATCCCCGTCCCGTTGGCCGTGCCACGCCAGCGCGAGCGCGGCTACAACCAGAGCGAGCGTCTGGCCGGGGCGCTCGCCGCCCACTGGTCGCAGCCGGTCTGGCCGCATGCGCTTGCGCGCACGCGCCACACCGCCACCCAAACGCAATTGACACCGGAGCAGCGACTAGTGAACGTTTCAGGCGCGTTCCACGTGCCGCAAACCGCACGGGCCGCACTGCGGCGATCGCACGTCGTGCTGGTGGACGATGTGGTGACGACTGCCGCGACGCTCAACGCCTGCGCCGCCGCGCTCCATGCCGCGGGAGCCAGGCTCATCAGCTACGTGACATTCGGCCGGGCGCCGGCGCTGGGCGACCCGTGAACCAGAAAGGAGATGACGATGGCGATTCGCGTGGGGATCAATGGCTTCGGCCGCATCGGCCGTCAGGTGCTGCGGGCCGCCAAGCAGCAGGGCGTGACGGACCTCGAATTCGTGGCCGTGAACGATCTCACGGACACGCGCACGCTCGCGCACCTGTTCAAGTACGACTCGGTGCACGGCACGTACGAGGGCACGGTGACCGCGGGCGCCGACGTCATCGAGGTGGATGGCACGCCCGTGAAGGTGCTCGCCGAGAAGGATCCCGCGAAGCTGCCCTGGAAGGACCTCGGTGTGGACCTGGTGCTCGAATCCACGGGTCGGTTCACCAAGGCCGAGGACTCGCGCAAGCACCTGGCCGCTGGTGCCAAGAAGGTCCTGATCTCGGCGCCCGCCAAGGGTGAAGACATCACCATCGTCATGGGCGTCAATCACGACAAGTACGACGCCGCGAAGCACGCCATCATCTCGAACGCATCGTGCACGACCAATTGCCTGGTCCCCA
The DNA here is from genome assembly GCA_963781765.1 of uncultured Gemmatimonadaceae bacterium. Lineage (GTDB taxonomy): Bacteria > Gemmatimonadota > Gemmatimonadetes > Gemmatimonadales > Gemmatimonadaceae > JAGWRI01. The sequence continues at coordinate 489,749 of CAWAHC010000015.1, read as the reverse complement.
TGGTGCAGGTCATCCGCGACACGTTCGGGTTCGTCCGCGGCAGCATGACCACGATCCACAGCTACACCAACGACCAGAACATTCTCGACCTGCCGCACAAGGATCTGCGCCGGGCGCGGGCCGCGGCGGTGTCGATCATCCCGACGACGACGGGCGCGGCCAAGGCCACCTCCCTCGTGATTCCCGAGTTGAAGGGCAAGATCGACGGCATCGCCGTACGCGTGCCGACCCCCGACGTCTCGCTCACCGATCTCGTCGTCGTCACCGAGAAGCCGGCGACGGTGGAAGCCGTGAACGCCGCGTTCAAGGCCGCGGCGCAGGGCGCGCTGAAGGGCATCCTGCAGTATACGGAAGAAGAGTTGGTGAGCTGCGACTACGTCGGCAACCCGCACTCGTGCATCTTCGACGCCAAGACGACTGCCGTCATCGACGGAGGCCTGGTCAAGGTGACGGGATGGTACGACAACGAGTGGGGATACGCGTGCCGCTGCGTCGACCTGCTGCAGTTCGTCGCGTCCAAGCAGTAGGGGGCGCTCGCCGATGAACAAGCAATCGGTACGCGACCTCACGGACCCCGAGGTTCGCGGGCATCGCGCGCTGGTGCGCGTCGATTTCAACGTGCCCCTCGACGACCAGCGCCAGGTTACCGACGATACCCGCATTCGCGCGGCGCTCCCCACCATCGAACTGTTGCTCGAGCGGGGAGCCCGGGCGGTGCTGCTCTCGCACCTGGGCCGGCCGAAAGGGAAGGTCGATGAGAAGTACTCGCTCGCCTCGGTCGCGCATCGCCTGAGCGAAATGCTCCCCGGCCGGCGCGTGAAGTTCGTTGGTACGACGGTCGGGCCCGATGCCGTGGCCGCCACGCACGACGGCGGCGCCGACGTCGTGCTGCTCGAGAACACGCGCTTTCTGCCCGGTGAGGAGAAGAACGACGAAGCGTTGGCGCGCCAGATGGCCGAGCTCGGCGACTTCTATGTGAACGACGCTTTCGGCAGTGCGCATCGCGCCCACAGTTCCACCGAAGCCGTTGCCCGCTACCTCAAGCCCGCGGTGGCCGGTCTGTTGATGGAGAAGGAACTCCAGTATCTCGGCTCCGCGCTCGCCAACCCCAAGCGGCCCTTCGTGGCCGTGCTCGGGGGCAGCAAGATCTCCGGCAAGATCGACGTCGTGGAAGCGCTGCTCCCCAAGGTGGACGCCCTCCTCGTGGGCGGCGCCATGGCGTGCACCTTCTTCAAGGCCATGGGACTCGAGACGGGCAAGTCGCTGGTCGAGCCGGATCGCGTGGAGATGGCCAGAGCGCTCATCGAGCGGTCGGGAACGCGGCTCATCCTGCCGCACGACGCCACGGTGGCGCCGTCCATCGAGCAGGCAGACCAGGCGCACGCCGTGAAGCGCGAGGCCATCCCCGCCTCGGAAGCCATGCTCGACATCGGCCCCGACACGGCCCGGTCGTACGCGCGCGCCATCGCCTCCGCCAAGACCGTCGTCTGGAACGGGCCGATGGGCGTGTTCGAGACGCCCCCCTTCGATGCCGGCACACGCGCAGTGGCGCAGGCCATGGCCGACGCCACGGCTCGAGGTACTACCACCATCGTCGGCGGCGGAGACTCCGCGGCGGCGGTTGAGGAGGCGGGACTGGCCTCGAAGATGAGCCACGTCTCCACCGGCGGCGGCGCCTCGCTGGAATTCCTGGAAGGCAAGACGCTCCCCGGCGTGGCTGCCCTCGACGACCCGGCGGCCTGATGCGGGTGCCCATCTTCGCCGCCAACTGGAAGATGAACCACGGGCCCACTGCGGCCCGGGCGTTCATGCAGCAATTCCTCGCCGCGTTCGCGCCGCGGGAAGACCGCACCGTGATGATCTTCCCATCGGCGCTCGCCTTTGCCGCCGTGCATGAGGCCGCGGCCGGACGCTCCGACATCCGGCTTGGGATTCAGAACATTGCGGGCGAGGAAGCGGGAGCGTTCACGGGGGAGAACTCGGCGCCCATCGCGCGCGACGCCGGCGCGACGTGCGTGCTCGTTGGCCACTCGGAACGTCGCCATGTGTTCGGCGAGACGGACGAGGCCACCGCGCGCAAGTGTGCGGTGGCGTTCGCGCACGATCTCACACCGGTGTTGTGCGTTGGGGAGACACTCGAAGAGCGCGAACGCGGCGAGACCGACCGGGTCGTGCTCCGTCAGTTGCGTGCCGGAATCTCCGCGCTCACGCCGCCACAGCTGGACTCGATCGTCCTGGCGTACGAGCCGGTGTGGGCGATCGGGACGGGCCGAAACGCCACCCCCGACGACGCGACGGCCGTGCACCGACTGCTGCGAACCGAGATGGCGCGGCAGGGCGCGCGGGCGCAGGTGCCGATTCTGTACGGTGGCAGTGTCAAGCCGACCAATGCGGCGGCGCTGCTCGCGGCGGAGGCCGTGGACGGGGTGCTCGTCGGTGGGGCGAGTCTCGCCGCGGACAGTTGGCTGGGCGTCGTGAACAGCGTCTAGCGGGCGAATGTCCGCCGCCCTTGACGCGGGCAGCTAAGTGTCGTGATATTTAGAGCTTACATCGGGCCCACTCACCGTCCATCGCACCCAGATGCTGTATTCGATTCTCCTGTTCCTGTTGATCATCGACGCCGTAGTCCTGCTGGCGGCCATTCTACTTCAGGCCGCACAGGGCGGTGGCCTCGCGGCTACCTTCGGCGGTGTCAGCAGTTCGGCTGATACGCTCTTCGGCAGCCGGCAGACGGGGAGTCTGCTCACGAAGGCATCGTGGTGGGGCGGAGGGTTGTTCCTCGCGCTCGCGTTCATGCTGTCCCTCGCGTCGTCACGCAGCTCGCAGCCGCAGTCGGTGCTCGACAATCTGCAGGCGCCGCCGGCCGCGATTCCGACGCCGACCACGTCCGGTGGCAGTCAGGCCGTGCCGCTCACTACGGCCCCGACCACAACGCAGCCCGCCGCACCGGTTACCAAGACTCCGCCGCCAGATTCCAAGAAGCCCTGACGCCAACCGTGACGAGCACGCAGATCCAGCCAGGGTTCCTCCTCCTCGAGGATGGAACCCTTTTTCACGGTACCCTCGGCGGCTCAGTCCCGCCCACCGTGGCCGAAGTCGTGTTCACCACCAACATGAGCGGATACCAGGAGGTCTTCACCGATCCTTCGTATCGCGGTCAGATCGTGGTGATGACCGCCCCGATGATCGGGAACTACGGCGTGAATGACGAGGACCCCGAATCCGCTGGCGTTCAGGTGGCCGGCGTGGTGGTGCGGGAACTCTCTGAGGGCTATTCGAACTGGCGGGGAACGCGGGATCTCGGGAGTTGGCTAGCGGAAGCGCAAGTCCCGATCCTGGCGGATGTTGATACCCGACGTCTCACACGGCACTTGAGAACAGCGGGCGTGATGCGCGGTGTCATCGGCAGTGGGGAATCCCCGAGCGACGAGGCCCGCGCGGCGCTCGAGGCGTGTCCCTCGATGGAGGGCCTCGACCTCGCCACGCGCGTGACCACCCCCGAGCGCTTCACGTGGGGGAACGAGCGCGCGACGCACCACATCGTGGCGTATGACTATGGCATCAAGCGGAACATCCTTCGGCTCTTCGAGGCCCACGACTGCCGCGTGACCGTGCTCCCCGCCGAAACGCCGGCTGAGAGCGCCCTCGCCCTCTCGCCGGATGGCGTGTTCCTCGCCAATGGACCGGGCGATCCCGCGGCCGTGGGCTATGCGCCAGAGGCGGTGCGTCGGATTGCCGATGCGGGCGTCCCCATCTTCGGCATCTGCCTCGGCCACCAGATTCTCGCACTGACCTTTGGCGCGAAGACCGTGAAGATGCCCTACGGGCACCGCGGGGGAAATCATCCGGTCAAGGAACTGTCCACGGGGCATGTGTTGATCACGTCCCAGAATCACGGATTCGCGGTGGCGGGAGACGAATCGGGGATCCCGGGAGCGCCGGACCTCCAGGTGACGCACGTGAATCTGAACGATGGCAGCATAGAGGGCTTGCGGCACAAGGAGTTACCGATCTTCTCGGTTCAGTACCACCCGGAAGCCGCTCCCGGCCCCCACGATGCCAGGCCTCTGTTCAACCAATTCCTGGACGTGGTGCGAGATCGGAGCCGGCGAAACGCCACAAACTCTTGACACACAACACTTAACGTCCATATGTTCGGGAGCGCTCAAGCCTCTGAGCGCCTGACCCCGAGGCTCTTCAATGACCAAAGCCGATCTGGTCGAGCGAGTGACGACGCAGATTGCCCGGACCGCCGGGCCGATGATTTCCAAGAAAGACTGCGCGCGCGTCGTCGACGCCTTCCTGGAAGCGATCAAAGAAGCGCTACACGAACAGAAGAACATCGAGGTACGCGGGTTCGGCACCTTCAAGATCCGGCACCGCAAGACCCGGATGGCGCGCAATCCGCGCACGGGATCACCGGTCGAAGTGTCGGCGCGCCCCGTCCCGGTGTTCAAGCCTTCCAAGGAGTTGCGTGCCCTCGTGGCCGATCTGGAAGAGGAGACGTCGAGCGCCGTCGATTCGATTCGGGCGTCCAAGGCCTGAATCCGAGCGGCCCGAGCTTCGCCCTGGCTCCCGAGGCCGGGGCGATTTGTTTATCCGCCCGTTGACATCCAAAGGAGGAATTGGTCATCCAGATCAAATTCCCGCTTTCCCGCGGCTCCTGGCTCCGGTAGCATTCGGCGTATGACCGTGCGTGTGCTGCTCTTCGCCTCCTACGCCGACGCCGTGGGCGCTTCCGAGCTCGATGTGGACGTTCCCGATGGGACGACCGTCGGCGACCTCGTCGCCCACGTCCGAGCGCGCCACGGCGCCGCCCGTTTGCCACCGGCGCCTATGGTGGCCGTGAACCAGCGGTATGCCGGACACGGCACGCTGGTGACGGCGGCCGACGAGGTGGCGATCATCCCACCGGTCGCGGGCGGCTGATGCGATCGAGCATCGTCGACCGTCCGCTCGACCCGGCGGCCCTGCTGGCCGAGGTCTCCGGCCCGACGTGCGGGGCGGCGGTTCTCTTCGTGGGCAGCGTGCGTGACATGAACGATGGACGCGCCGTCACGGGGATCGAGTACACGGCTTACCGCGAGATGGCGGAACGCGAACTGGCCGCGATCGCCGCGGAAACGGCCGCCCGATATCCCGGTGTGCGAATTGCCGTCGAGCACCGCCTCGGGACGCTGTCCCTCGGCGATGCGAGCATCGTGATCGCGGCGGCCCACCCGCACCGGATGCTGGCCTACGAGGCATCGCGCCACATCATTGAAGAGACCAAGCGGCGTGTCCCCATCTGGAAGCGTGAGCACTACCGGGACGGCGCACACGAGTGGGTGCACGCGGGGAATGGTGAGGCCGCCATGCCCGCGCCGCCGGAGCCCGTACGATGACCGAGGCGCTGCGAGACCAGTTCGGGCGGAGCATCGAGTATCTGCGGATCTCGGTGACCGATCGGTGCAACTTCCGCTGCCTGTACTGCATGCCGGCCGAGGGACTGCAATGGCTGCCCAAGGCCGAGATCCTGACCTATGAAGAGATCGCGGACGCGGTCCGGCAACTCGCCCCGCTCGGGCTTCGTCGCCTGCGGATCACGGGCGGCGAGCCCACGATTCGTCCGGACCTGCAGGAGCTCGTCGCGCAGTTGAAGGCCGTGCCCGGCATCGAGGACATCGCGCTCTCCACGAATGGGGTGCGGCTGGAAGCCCTTGCCCCGCAACTCCGGGCCGCCGGGCTGGATCGGGTGAACATCAGTGCCGACAGCCTCCGGGCCGATCGCGTTGCCGCCATCTCCCGACGCAACCTCGGGTTCGATCCGGTACGGGCCGCAGCCGCCGCTGAGGCGCAGGGCCTGAATCCCGTGAAGATCAACGTCGTCGTGATGCGCGGTGTGAACGACGACGAGATCGAGGACTTCGCGCGTCTCACGCTCGACCATCCCTGGCATGTGCGGTTCATCGAACTCATGCCGGTGGGGGAGATGCGCGACCTGACGTGGGAGCACGTGGTGCCGAGCGACGAATTGCTCGCCCGGATCCGGACGCTCGGTGCATTGGCACCCGCCGCCGGCCCCGCGCGCGGCAATGGACCGGCGGCTTACTACGCGCTCGCCGGGGCGCGTGGAACGATCGGCGTGATCACGCCGATGAGCCACACGTACTGCGGGTCGTGCAATCGCGTGCGGCTCACCGCCGACGGGCGGTTGCGCACCTGCCTGTTCGGTGACCACGAAGTGGATCTGCGCACGCCGCTCCGCGCGGGCGAACCGCTGGAACCGTTCTTCCGGCGCGCGCTCGCCGAGAAGCCCAAGGAGCATGCCCTCCTGCAGATGAAGGTGGGTGGGCTCAAGGCGCTGTCGCAGGTCGGGGGATAGCGCTGGCACGCTGGTGTGCCGGTTGGGCGCGTGCGCATCCGACCACCAACCGATCGAACGACAATGGGCGCGGATCCCGCGGAAGCATGCGGAGAACTGCACCGGCAAGATCGACGACGTCGCACGCGCGTGCGCTGCCGGGTGCCGCTGATCCCTCGCGCCGTCGTACCCAACAAAATCAGTCGCAGTTCTTCCGTGCTCGTCCGCGCCTTCCGCGACATTGCAGTGCAAACGTTGGTGCCGGGGTGGCTATTCGGCCCGGACGGGCGTCGCGATGCGCACCCGAAGCGTTGCTCGCGCTCGCGCACCGGAATACCTTACGGTGGCTGTTTACACTTTCCTTTTCCCGAACGACAAATGGTCAACAAGATCACGGTGGTCGGCGCAGGCAACGTCGGCGCGACGACCGCCCAACGCGTGGCAGAGAAGCAACTGGCCCGGACCGTGGTCATGGTCGACGTGGCCGAAGGCATTCCGCAGGGCAAGGCGCTGGATCAGTGGGAGTCGGCGCCCATCGAAGGATTCGATACCCGCGTCATCGGCACCAACGGCTACGACGAGACCGCGGGGTCGGACATCGTCATCATCACCGCCGGCATCGCCCGCAAGCCGGGGATGTCGCGTGACGATCTCCTCAACACCAACGCCGGGATCGTCAAGCAGGTGAGCGAGCAGATCAAGAAGAGCTCGCCCAATGCGATCCTGATCATCGTGTCGAATCCGCTCGACGTCATGTGCTACGTCGCCAAGGAGGTCACCGGGTTTCCGCGTGAACGCGTGCTCGGCATGGCCGGCGTCCTCGATACGGCGCGCTACCGTTCGTTCATCGCCGAGGCGCTGGACGTCTCGGTGCGGGACATCCAGGCGATGGTGCTCGGCGGGCACGGCGATACGATGGTGCCCCTGATCTCCTACACCACGATCAGCGGCATCCCGGTGACCCAGCTCATGGAGCGGAGCACGCTGGACGCGATCGTGCAGCGGACCCGCGCGGGCGGTGCCGAGATCGTGAAGCATCTGAAAACCGGATCGGCGTACTACGCGCCCTCTTCGGGCGCCGTCCAGATGGCCGAGGCGATCGTGCGCGACGAGAAGCGCATTCTCCCGTGCGCCGCCTGGTTAAATGGCGAGTACGGCGAGAAGGGGATCTTCCTGGGGGTGCCGTGCAAGCTCGGGCGCAAGGGGCTGGAACAGGTGCTCGAGGTCGAACTGACCGCCGAAGAGAAGGCGGCGTTGGCCAAGAGCGCGGAGGCCGTCCGCGAGCCGATGAAGGCGGTCAAACTCTGAGTGAAGTCCGAGGTGCGGGAAGGAGGCCGAGCAGACCTTCTTCCCGCATCCCGCATTCCGGAGCTCTCACCCTGAACGTCCCAACACGATGACCTGGCTCGTCAATCTGTACCGGTCCACGATCGGGAAGAAGATCATCATGGCGATCACGGGGCTGATCGGCATCGCCTTCGTGCTCTTCCACATGCTCGGGAATCTCCAGGTCTTCATTGGCCAGGACAAGTTCGATTCCTACGCCGCGATGCTGCACGGCCCGTTGGCCGAAGTGGTGTGGGGCATGCGGGTCGTGCTGATCGTCGCCGTGCTGCTGCACATCCTCATGGCCTGGCAGCTCACGCGCCGGGCCAAGGCCGCGCGCCCCGTCGGCTACAAGAGGCGGGAGGCCCAGGTATCCACGCTCGCGTCACGCACGATGCGATGGGGCGGGGTGCTGCTCGTCGTCTTCATCGTCGTCCACATCCTGCAGTTCACGGTGGGCGTGATCGATCCGGCGGGCGTCTTCCACACCACTGACGCCGCGGGACGGCATGACATCTACGGCGACGTCGTCGCCAGCTTCCGCCTCTGGTGGGTCTCGGCGTTCTACATCGTCGCGATGGCCTTTCTCGGCCTGCACCTGTTCCACGGAGCATGGAGTTCGCTCCGCACGCTGGGCGTGGCCCATCCTTCGGCGCACCCGATGCGCCGGCGAATCGCCGCCGTCGTAGCCATCGTCGTCTGGCTCGGCTTCACTCTCGTTCCGCTCGGCGTCATCGCCGGCATCGTGCACTAGCCATGGAACTCAAGTCGCGCATCCCCTCGGGGCCCGTCGCCGAGACGTGGGAAAAGCAGAAGTTCGACATGAAGCTCGTGAACCCCGCCAACAAGCGGAAGCACACGATCATCGTGGTCGGAACGGGGTTGGCCGGCGCCGCCGCCGCCGCATCGATGAGTGAACTTGGATACCACGTCAAGAACTTCTGCTTTCAGGACTCGCCGCGCCGCGCCCACAGCATCGCCGCCCAGGGCGGCATCAATGCGGCCAAGAACTATCCCAACGACGGCGACAGCGTCTGGCGCCTGTTCTACGACACCGTGAAGGGCGGCGATTTCCGCTCGCGCGAGGCCAACGTCTACCGGCTGGCGCAGGTGAGCGTGCAGATCATCGACCAGTGCGTGGCCCAGGGCGTGCCGTTCGCGCGCGACTACGGCGGCCTGCTCGACAACCGGTCGTTCGGCGGCGCCCAGGTGTCGCGTACCTTCTACGCGCGCGGGCAGACGGGGCAGCAGCTGCTGCTCGGCGCCTACCAGGCGCTGGAAAAGGAGATCGCCAGGGGCGGCGTCACCATGTATCCGCGCACCGAGATGCTCGACGTCATCATCGTCGACGGCCGGGCGCGTGGCATCGTCGTGCGCGATCTGGTGACGGGCAAGATCGAGAGCCACCTCGCCGACGCCGTCGTGCTCGGCACCGGCGGGTACGCCAACGTGTTCTTCCTGTCGACCAACGCCAAGGGGTCCAATGTCACCGCCGCCTGGCGCGCCCACCGGCGCGGGGCTGCGTTCGCCAACCCCTGCTACACGCAGATCCACCCTACCTGCATCCCCGTGAGCGGCGACCACCAGTCCAAGCTCACGCTGATGAGCGAGTCGCTGCGCAACGACGGCCGTGTGTGGGTGCCCAAGACGGCGGGCGACACGCGGCGGCCCGGCCAGATTCCCGAGGCCGAGCGCGACTACTATCTGGAACGCAAGTATCCGAGCTTCGGCAACCTGTCGCCGCGTGACATCGCCTCCCGCGCCGCCAAGGAAGTCTGCGACGAAGGGCGGGGCGTGGGCCCCGGCGGCCGCGGCGTGTATCTGGACTTCGCCGACGCCATCAAACGACTGGGCAAGGACAAGATCGCCGAGCGGTACGGCAACCTGTTCGAGATGTACGAGCGCATCACCGACGAGAACCCGTACGAGGTGCCGATGCGCATCTACCCGGCGGCCCACTACACCATGGGCGGGCTCTGGGTGGACTACAACCTGATGAGCACCATTCCGGGGCTGCACGTGATCGGCGAGGCCAATTTCTCCGATCACGGCGCCAACCGGCTCGGCGCCAGCGCCCTCATGCAGGGCCTCGCCGACGGCTACTTCGTCATTCCGCTCACCATCGGCGACTACCTGGGCAGCAACAAGTTCGAGCCCGTGTCACCGGACCACCCCGCGGTGAAGGCCACCGAGGCGGCCGTGGCCGAGCGCACGCAGAAGCTGCTCTCCATCAAGGGCACGCGCACGGTCACGTCATTCCACCGCGAGCTGGGCAAGCTCATGTGGGAATACTGCGGCATGGCGCGCAGCGCCGAAGGGCTCAAACAGGCGCTGGTGGAGATTCCCAAGCTGCGGGAGGAGTTCTGGCGCGACGTCACCGTGCCCGGCAGCGGCGACGACCTGAACCAGTCGCTCGAGCACGCCGGCCGCGTGGCCGACTTCTTCGAACTCGCCGAATTGATGTGCATCGACGCCCTCAACCGCGAGGAGTCGTGCGGCGGGCACTTCCGCGTGGAACACCAGACCGCCGATGGCGAAGCCCTGCGCGACGACGAACACTTTGCCTACGTAGCGGCATGGGAGTACCAGGGCGGCGGCAAGCCGCCCGTGCTCCACAAGGAACCGCTGGACTTCGAGAACGTGCACCTGGCCACCCGGAGCTACAAGTGAGAATCACCCTTCACGTCTGGCGGCAGGCGGGACCGACCGCGGCCGGTCGCTTCGATCGCTACGAGGCGCGCGACGTCAGTCCCGAGATGTCGTTTCTCGAGATGCTCGACGTCGTGAACGAGGGCCTGATCGGGGATGGCAAGGAGCCCATCGCCTTCGACCACGACTGCCGTGAAGGCATCTGCGGCATGTGCGGCATGATGATCAATGGCGCCGCGCACGGCCCCATGAAGCTGACCACGACCTGCCAGCTGCACATGCGCAGCTTCAAGGACGGCGACGAGCTGTGGCTCGAACCCTGGCGGGCCCGCGCCTTCCACGTGGTCAAGGACCTGGTGGTCGATCGCAACGCGTTCGACCGGATCATCCAGGCGGGCGGGTTCGTGAGCGTGAACACCGGCGCCCCGCAGGACGCTAACGCCATTCCGATCTCCAAGGGCGTGGCCGACGACGCCATGGATGCGGCCGCGTGCATCGGATGCGGGGCCTGCGTGGCGGCCTGTCCCAATGGGTCGGCGTCGCTGTTCACGGCGGCCAAGATCTCGCACCTGGGCCTGTTGCCGCAGGGCCAACCCGAGCGCTACCGCCGCGCGCTCAAGATGGTGGCGCAGATGGACCTCGAGGACTTCGGCGGGTGCACGCTGTTCGGCGAGTGCCAGGAAGCCTGCCCCAAGGGGATCAGCATCGACTTCATCTCGCGCATGAACCGCGATTACCTGTCGGCGGTCACCCTGCAGGGCGACGACAAGGCGGCAAGCGGGGCGGCATAGCGCTCCCCCGGCGGGTCAGGATCAAGATCGGAGGTTCGGGACAAGATGATCCGGATGGGCCGGATGATGCGGCTACTGAACCGCAGAGGCCCTGGCTGAACGAATGGAAAGCGGCCTTGATGCCGGAGGAATCGCTCCGCCCGGCTGGTGGAGTTCTCCGTGCGGCCCCATGTCCCAGTCCGTCGAATCCGCTCCATCCGGGTCATCAGCCGTTCATACTCTCCGTTCCTGATGCCTGCTGGGCGCGCCTGATCACAGTCGCGGCAGGGTCACCCCGTGCTGGCCCTGGTACTTGCCCTTCTTGTCCTTGTAGGACACCTCGGGCTCTTCCTCGCCCTTGAAGAAGAGGACCTGTGCGATCCCCTCGTTGGCGTAGATCTTGGCCGGCAGGGGGGTGGTGTTCGAGATCTCCAGCGTCACGAATCCCTCCCATTCCGGCTCGAAGGGCGTCACGTTCGTGATGATGCCGCACCGGGCGTAGGTCGATTTCCCGACCGTTACGGTCAGGATATCGCGCGGAATCCGGAAATACTCCACCGAACGAGCCAGCGCGAAGGAATTCGGCGGCACGATGCAGATATCCCCCTCGAATTCGACGAAGCTGTTCGGGTCGAAGTTCTTGGGGTCGACCACCGAACTCAGCACGTTGGTGAAGATCCGGAACTCGCGGGCCACCCGCATGTCGTAGCCGTAGGAGCTGACACCGTAGGAAATGACGCCGGCGCGGACCTGACGGTCTTCGAAGGGTTCGATCATCCGGTGCTCACGCGCCATCCGGGTGATCCAGCGGTCGGACATGATGCTCATCGGCGGGTTCTGGGAAGGGGTGACGGGGGAAGGCGCGACGTACCGCGCGCCGGAATGTATCCGCCGGCTCCACAGGCGCCAAGCATACGGGAAGATGCGGTCGAATCCGGTTGACCCGTGTTCGGACGGTCGATAACTTTTCGGCGCTGGAGCTAGTGAAAGTTTTCACGAAGTTTGGAGCGCTATGGCACGCACGTACTTCCCGGTCCTGCTCCTGCTCGGATTCGCCGCCTTCAACGCGGTGGCGATGTTGGTGATGTCGCATCTCACGATGCGTCCGCGACCGACCCCGGTAAAGCAGACAGCCTACGAATCCGGCATTCCGCCGCTCGGAGACGCGCGCGAGCGATTCTCCGTCAAGTTCTACATGGTGGCGGTGCTCTTCATCATCTTCGACATCGAGACCGTCTTCATGATTCCGTGGGCGGCGCACTTCCGGCAGTTGTCGTGTGCGGTCCCGCTCACCAGCGGCACGTGTCCGCCCGGTCAGATCTCGTTCTTTGGCCTCGGGGAGATGCTGGTGTTCATGGCCATTCTCCTCGTGGGATTCATTTACGTCTGGAAGAAGGGTGCACTCCAATGGGATTGACCCCGCGCCCTGAGTCGACCGTCTCCTACAACCCATCATCGCAGGAAGGGTGGGTGACGACGAAGCTCGACTTTCTGGTGAACTGGGCCCGCGCGAATTCGCTGTGGCCGATGCCCTTCGGCACCGCCTGCTGCGCCATCGAGTTCATGGCCTCGGCGGCCAGCGATTTCGACTTGGCGCGCTTCGGCATGGAGCGCATGAGCTTCTCCCCGCGACAGGCCGACGTGCTCATCTGCGCGGGACGGGTGCCGTTCAAGCTGGCGCCGATCCTCCGCCGCATCTGGCAACAGATGCCCCAGCCCAAGTGGGCCATCTCCATGGGGGCCTGCGCGTCGTCGGGCGGCATGTTCGACAACTACGCGGTCGTGCAGGGCATCGACACGATCATTCCGGTGGACGTGTACGTGCCCGGGTGCCCGCCGCGGCCCGAAGGACTGATCTACGGGATCATGCTGCTGCAGGAGAAGGTGAAGAAGGAGCGCGCCGCCGACACGACGTTGCGCAATGAGATGGACCCCGACCCCAGGAGCCAGCTCTATATTCCACCGTCGGTCATCGACGAGATTTCGGAGCCTTTCGGGAACTCGGTTCACCAGACGCGGTCGGGACTATGAGTACGCCCTTCACCCCCGTCGTGGCCGGCAGTGCACTCGGGCCCGATACGCCCGCGCCCGGGACGCCACGCCACGTGCCGCTCAGCGGCGGCGATCCCAACCCCTCCGCCGCCGCGCTGGTGCAGCAGTTCGGCGATGCCGTCCAGCGCGTCCACGTCGTGCGCGGCGAGACCAACGTCGTCGTCGCCAATGACCGGTTGCTCGAGATCGTGCGGTGGCTGCACACCGAGCCGTCGCAGCGCTACGACTACCTGTCCGACGTGACGGCCGTGGAGTTCCGCGACCCCGAACAACCGATCGAAGTGGTGTGGCACCTGCGTTCGATCGCCTTCCGGCGCTTTCTCCGGCTCAAGGTGGAACTGGCCCCGGGTGCGCCCCTCGAGGTGCCGAGCGTGTGCGAGGTCTACAAGAGTGCCGATTGGATGGAGCGCGAATGCTTCGACATGTTCGGCATCCGCTTCACGGGGCACCCGGACCTGCGTCGGATCCTGATGTGGGAGGATTACCGCGAGGGATATCCGCTGCGGAAGGACTTCCCGCTGCGCGGCCGGTTCAGCCGCTCCGAGCAGCTCCGCCAGGCGCTCGCCGCCAATCCGGAGGCTCGCTACTCCATGGAAGAACTCTCGGTGGCGGATGCGTTCGAGGATCTCCCGGCGGCCATGCGCCATCGCCTGCAGTCGGGCGAGAAGGCGGGGGAATAGCGCGCCATGCCAACCACCAAACGCACGGTAGAGGTCGAACTCTCGACCACGGGTCTGGACGCGCAGGGGCGCCCGATTCGGGTTCCGCTGGCGGTCGACGACCAGGGCAACCCGGTGGCCATCGAGGCGCCCGAGGCAATGGAGCCGGATCTCGCCGGCGAGCACATGCTCATCAACATCGGCCCGCAGCACCCGGCCACGCACGGGGTGCTCCGGCTGGTGCTCGAACTGGACGGCGAGACGGTGGTACGTTGCATCCCGCACGTCGGCTATCTGCACTGCGGGTTCGAGAAGATCGGGGAGTACCGCCAGTACAATCAGATCATCCCGTGGACGGACCGCGAGGACTATCTGAATTCGCCCGGGAACAACGTGGGCTACGTGCTCGGCGCCGAGCGGCTGTTCGGCATCGAGATCACCGAGCGGTGCAAGGTGCTGCGCGTGATCGCCATGGAGTTGTCGCGCATGATGTCGCACCTGGTCTGGTGGGGCACCACCTGCATCGACATCGGCGCGTTCACGCCATTCCTCTGGCTGTTCGAGGAGCGCGAGCGGATCTACGAGCTGCTCGATATGTGGATCGGGGCCCGGCTCACCACGACGCTGACCCGCGTCGGTGGCATGGGCGCCGACATCCCCGATGGCTGGATGGACAAGCTCACGGGCTTCGTGCGGAGCGTCTCCAAGACGATCGACGAAGCCGAGCGCATGCTGTCGAAGAACGGGGTCTGGGTGGGACGGACGATCGGCCTGGGCGCGATGTCGGCCGACGAGGCGCTGAACTACGGGCTCTCGGGTCCGATGCTGCGCGCGTCCGGCGTGGCCTACGACGTCCGGCGCGACTTCCCATACCTCGATTACGAGACCTACGACTTCGACGTCCCGGTGGGCAGCAGCGGTGACGTGTACGATCGATATCTCGTGCGCGTCGAGGAATTGCGCCAGTCGGTGCGAATCCTCGAGCAGGCCATCACGCGGCTGCCCGATGGTCCGGTGAACGTGGACGACCATCGCGTGATCCTCCCGCCGAAGAGCAAGGCGACGAGCGACATGGAGTCGATGATCCATCACTTCAAGCAGGTGATGGAGGGCCCGCGGCCGCCCGCCGGCGAATGCTACGTAGCGGTCGAGAGTCCGAAGGGCGAGAAGGGCTATTACCTGGTGTCCGACGGCACCTCGAAGCCGGTGCGCTGGCGCATTCGGCCGCCGTCGTTCGTGAATCTCTCGGCAATCCCGAAGATGGTCGAAGGGCACCTGCTGTCGGACGTGATCGCGATCAACGCAAGCATCGACATCGTGATGGGAGAGATCGATCGATGACGCGCGAGAATTCATACGAAGGAGACTCAGGCCGGTGAGCGCGCACGAGATGGGTGGGACGGAAGCGCCCGCGGATACGTCGCACGGGCTGCACTCGGCGCCGTACGTGCCGGTGTTCACCGGCGAGCGGCGCGCGGAGCTCGACGCGGTGTTCACGCGCTACCCCACGAAGATGGCGGCCCTGCTGCCGGCGTTGTGGATGGTGCAGCACGACCGGGGCTGGATCAGCGAGGAGGGGATGGCCGAGGTGGCCGAGGTCCTCGACCTCACACCGGCCTACGTGAAGGGCGTGGTGACGTTCTACACGATGTACCACCAGCACCCCGTGGGGAAATACTTCATCCAGGTGTGCACGACGTCGCCCTGCGCCGTCTGCGGCGCCGAAGACGTGCGCGATGCCTTCCTGCGGCATACCGGGTGCGAGGAGCTGGGCGTCACGTCGCCGGACGGCAAGTACACGGTCATCGAAGTGGAGTGCCTCGGCGCCTGTGGATTCGCGACGCCGGTGATGGTCAACGAGGAATTCCTGGAATCGGTGACCCCCGAGACGGTCCCCGAGATTCTCTCCGGTTTGAAATAATGGGATATCCGCATCAGCCACACGATCGCGAGACACCGTTGCTCTCGAAGTACTTCGGGGACCGGGACGCGATTTCGCTCGAAGGGTGGAAGCAACGGGGCGGGTACGTGGCGCTCGAAAAGGCGCTGCGCATGGAGCCCGCCGAGATCGTGAGCATCGTCAAGGAATCGGGGCTCCGCGGACGCGGCGGCGCTGGATTCCCCACCGGCGTCAAGTGGTCGTTCATGAAGCCGGGCGACGGCAAGCCGCACTACCTGTGCTGCAACGCCGACGAATCCGAGCCGGGCACGTTCAAGGATCGTGAGATCATGCGCTGGACGCCGCATGCGCTCGTCGAAGGGTGCGCCATCGGCGCCTACGCGATCGGTGCCGAGACCTGCTACATCTACATCCGCGGCGAATTCACCGAGCCCATCGCGCGCATGGAGGCGGCGCTCACGGAAGCGTACGCCGCCGGCATTCTCGGATCGAACGCCATGGGGACGGGCAAGACGGTCAACGTCTACGTGCACCGCGGCGCCGGCGCCTACATCTGTGGCGAAGAGACCGCCCTCATGAACTCCATCGAGGGGCGCCGCGGCAACCCGCGCATCAAGCCGCCCTTCCCGGCCGTGTCGGGGGTGTTCGCGCAGCCGACCACGATCAACAACGTCGAGACGCTGGCCGCAGTGCCGCACATCCTCAACAATGGCGGCGCCTGGTACAAGGGCATCGGACGGCCCGAGAACCCGAAGAGCACCGGCACCAAGCTGTTCTCGGTGTGCGGCAATGTGCAGCGCCCCGGCAACTACGAAGTCGCGATGGGATTCCCGTTCAAGGACTTCCTCTACGATCTCTGCGGCGGGCCCAAGCCGGGCCGCCGGTTCAAGGCCATCATCCCGGGCGGCATCTCGGTGCCCATCCAGACGGTGGAGGAGGCGGAGGCCAGCTTCATGGATTACGAAGGCTTCGTGGAGCAGGGCACCATGCTCGGCTCGGGCGGCGTCATCGTGATCGACGACGCGCAAAATCTGGTCAAGCAGATCGCGCGGGCGGCCCGCTTCTTCGCTCACGAGAGCTGTGCGCAGTGCACCCAGTGCCGAGAGGGCACGGCGTGGACCACGCGCATCCTCGAACGCATCGTGGCCGGCGACGGCACGAGCGAGGACCTCGACACGCTGCTCGAGATCGGGGAAAACATGACTGGCAAGACGATCTGCGTGCTGAGCGACTCGTGCGCCGTGCCGGTGAGTTCCGGGATCCAGAAGTTCCGCGGCGACTTCGAGGCCCTGATCAAGAAGAAGACGATTCACCTGGTTCCGGCGGTGGCATAAATGGCCGATGGCAAGATGATCAACCTGACGATCGAAGGACGGGCGGTGTCCGTGCCCGAGGGCACCTCGATTCTGGAGGCGTCCAAGGCAGCGGGCATCCTCGTGCCGCACTACTGCTACCATCCGGGGCTCCCGGTGGCCGGCGTGTGCCGCATGTGCCTGGTCGAGGTCGAGAAGATGCCGAAGCTGGCGCCGTCGTGCGCCACGTCGGTGGCCGAGGGGCAGGTGGTGCACGTGCACTCCCCGAAGGCGCTGGAGGCCCGCAAGGGCGTGCTCGAAATGCTCCTCATCAATCACCCGCTGGACTGTCCCATCTGCGACCAGGCCGGCGAGTGCGAACTCCAGGACTACACGTACCAGGAAGGCCGGGCGGAGGGCCGCTTGCGCGACCCCAAGCGGTTCAATCCGGTGGAGGATTTCGGCGGCGACGTCATGTACGTAGCCAACCGGTGCATCCTCTGCACGCGCTGCGTGCGATTCATGGATGATGTGGCGCACGACGCGGCGTTGAACGTCAGCGAGCGAGGCGACCGGGCGCTCATCGGGAAGTTCGAGGGGAAGGACCTCACGCATCCCTGGGCGGGCAACGTCATCGACCTCTGCCCGGTGGGGGCGCTGCTCTCCAAGGATTCACTGAACAAGGTGCGGGCCTGGGAAGTGGACCGCACGGCGTCCATCTGCCCGGGCTGCTCGCAAGGCTGCAACATGATCGTCGAGACGCGCGACAACATGGTCGTGCGCCTCCGGCCGCGGCCCAACGACGCCGTGAACCAGTACTTCATGTGCGACGAGGGACGGCTCGACTACCGCTGGATGAACCGGCAGGATCGCCTGGACTTTCCGATGGTCCGGCAGGGGGCCGTGCTGGCCACCGCCGAGTGGGAAGCCGCCACGGCCGAGGCCGCCAGGCTGCTGTCGGGTAAGCGGGCATTCGTGCTCGCCTCGCCCAATCTGCCCAACGAGGCGCTCTTCCTGCTCTCCCGCCTCGTGCAGAAGACCGGCGGCGCCAGCGCGTTCCGCGTGCGGCAGGGCGCCGAGGCGCCTCTGCCCGGCGTTGACGACCTGGCCCGGCGGGCCGACCGCGCCGCCAACGGTCGGGGGGCCGAGTTGCTCGGGTTCACCCGCGCCGACGCGCCGCTCGTCGCAATGCAGGCCGGCGACGTGCTGATCGTGGCCGACGAGGAGCTGGCGGGGCTGGACGCGCCCGACGTCGCCCGGGCGGGCGCGATCATCGTGATCGGGACCACTCTCCCCGCGTGGGCCCGCCACGCCGCCGCCGTCGTTCTGCCCATCGCGAACATGGTGGAGGAGGAGGGAACGCTCACCAACCTCCGCGGGCGCGTACAGCGCTTCCGCCAGGCCAAGTCGAGCCCCGGCTTCAGCCGGCCGAGCTGGCTGGCGACGGCCGACCTGCTCGCGGCGGCCGGCGAGCCGGCGGACTACATGCTGGCCAACGACGTCTTTGACGCGCTCGCCGCGTCCCACCCTGAATTCGCCGGAATGTCCTACGACACGCTGGGTCTCAAGGGCGCGCTCGTGAAGAGCGCGACCGCCGGAGCGACGGCATGATCCCCGTCCTCCACCCCCTGCTGCAGATCGTGAATCCGCAACTGCCGCCCGTCTCGGATGCGGTCTCGATCGTGTTCACCGTGATCAAGATGCTGGTGCTGTTCGCGCTGTACATGGTCGCGGTGGCCTACCTCACGCTGGCCGAGCGGAAGGTGTCGGGCTGGATCCAGGACCGGCACGGCCCCAACCGCGTGGGGCCCACGGGGTTGTTCCAGCCTCTGGCCGACGGGCTCAAGAACATCATGAAGGAGGAGACATACCCCGGCGCCGCCAATCTCATGCTGTTCGTGCTGGCGCCGGCGTTGGCGTTCGTGCCGGCGTTCCTCACCTGGGCGGTGATCCCGTTCGCTTCTCCGCTACCGACGCCCTGGGGGCTGATCGACATCGTCGTCGCCCCGCTCCCGGTGGGCTACCTGTTCATCCTCGCCATCTCGTCGCTCGGGGTGTACGGGATCGTGCTCGCCGGCTGGAGTTCCAACAACAAATACGCGCTCCTCGGCGGGCTGCGGTCCAGCGCCCAGATGGTGTCGTACGAGATCGCGATGGGGATGTCGACCATCCCGGTGCTGCTGCTCTCGGGCAACGTGGCGCTCAACGATATCGTGATGCAGCAGGCCCACGGGTTGTGGAACGTCCTCGGTCTCACCGTGGCGTTCATGATCTTTCTGGTGGCGGCGTTCGCCGAAACCAACCGCCTGCCGTTCGACCTACCGGAGGCCGAATCGGAGTTGGTGGCGGGGTACCACACCGAGTATAGCGCGATGAAGTTCTCGATGTTCTTCATCGCCGAATACGCGAACATGGTGACGGCCAGCGCGTTGATGGTCACGTTGTTCTTCGGCGGTTGGGACATCCCGGGCCACTGGGACGTGGCGCCGTGGACGGCGTGGAAGACGCTCGCGACCGGCCTGTTCTTCGCGTTGAAGACAGGGTTCTTCCTCTTCTTCTTCATCTGGATCCGCTGGACGCTGCCGCGGTTCCGCTACGACCAGTTGATGGCGCTGGGCTGGAAGTTCATGCTTCCGCTCTCCCTGAGCTACATCGTGATCATGGCCAGCGCGATCCTCGGGCTCGACGCCGCCGGCGTCGCACGCGGGTCGTGGACGTTCGGCCTCTCGCTGCTCGCGCTCAACGTCGTGCTGGTGGGCATCCTGTTCTTCCTGATCGATCGCGGCCGGCTGATCAGCCCGGCCTTCTCACGACTCGACAACCGCAACCTCGACAAACTGCGCGCCGTCTCGGCGCGGTCGACGCTGGTGGCGGAGGGCCGCAACTGATGGCAATTGGCGTCAAGGTGCTCGATCGCCCCATCGAGCAGACGAGTTACGTGCGCGCCACGCTCAAGGGGATGGCGCTGACGGCGCAGCACCTGCTGCGCCAGAAGGTGACCACACAGTATCCGGAGCAGAAGAAGACGCTGTCGCCGCGCTGGCGGGGCACGCATCGCATGCTCACCACCGAGGACGGCAAGGCCAAGTGCGTCGCCTGCGGGCTGTGCCCGACGGTCTGTCCGGCCAACTGCATCAAGCTCGTGCCCGGTGAGGACGAGAAGGGAAACCGCTATCCGCTGATCTTCGAGATCGACGAATTCCGCTGCATCTTCTGCGGTTACTGCCAGGAGGTCTGCCCGGAAGAGGCGATCCACCTCGGCCGGCACTATGAGAATTCGGAGTACAGCCGGCAGGGCTTCGTCTACGACCTGGAACGGCTGATGGCGCAGACGCACCCGGTGTGCGAGATGTGGGATCCCGCCGATCCCAAGGGGGAGTGATGCCACAGCAGGTCTCGCTCTTCTACGCCTTTCACTTCTATCTGTTCGGTCTCATCGCCGTGGCGTCGGCGCTGGTGTTCGTGACCCGCAAGAGCCCCGTCTCGGCCGCGATGTGGCTTGTCGTCACGATGTTCTCGCTGGCGGCGCTCTACGTGATGCTCGATGCGCAGTTCATCGGCGTCATTCAGGTGCTCGTGTATGCCGGCGCCATCATGGTGGTATTCCTGTTCGTGATCATGCTGCTCAACCTTGGCGAGGCGTCGCAGATTTCCGACGCCCGCAGCCTGGGGTGGAAGCTCGCCGCCGGCGCCGTGGGGCTGGGGCTGCTCGCCGAACTGTTCGCGCTCGTCCGCGGCACGGTGGCCCAGCGGTTCGCCCTCCCGGCCGGCTACGCCGCCGAGCAGGTGGCGAACCGTGGTGCCATTGCGCCGTTCGCCGGCCCGCTGTTCCACGAGTACTTACTGGCGTTCGAGGTGACGAGCATGGTACTCCTCACCGCCATCGTCGGGGCCGTGGTGCTGGGCATGTGGAGGACCGATGCTCGCTGAGTCCCTGTTCTTCTCGGCCGTGTTGTTCACGATCGGCGTCGTCGGCGTGCTCACGCGGCGCAACGCCATCATTTTGTTCATGTGCGTGGAGTTGATGCTCAACGCCGTGAACCTGACCTTTGTCGCCTTCTCGCGCGTGTACGGGGCAGGCGGTCAGGTGTTCGTCTTCCTCGTCATGACCGTCGCGGCCGCCGAGGCCGCCGTTGGCCTCGCCATCATCATCGCGCTGTTCCGCCACCGGCACACGGTCAACCTTCAGAACATCAACCTGCTGAAGGGCTGATGCTCCTTCAAACTGCGGTTTCTCCGGGAACCCATCCGCTCGCCGGCACGATCGCCGTGTGGATGTGGGCCCTCCCGCTCCTGCCGTTGCTCGGGTTCCTGATCAACGGGCTGCTCTCGCTGACGTCGGTGGCGAAGTTCGGCCCCGCCGATCCCACCGCGGCGTCGCACGACGCGCACGGGGAGGACGCGGCGCACGCCGACGCCGGTCACGAGGATCACGCGCCGACGCGCCACCGGCATGCCGGCATCACGAGCATCGTCGGGCCTGGCGTGCTCGTGGCGACCTTCCTGCTGGCCCTCGCGATCTTCATTCGCATGCACGGGGTCGAGGACATGTCGGCGCCGTTCATCCAGCGCTACTTCTCCTGGATGCCGGTGGGCGACCTGTCGATCGACGTCGCGTTCCGGCTCGACCAGCTGTCGATGGTCATGGTCATGGTGGTGACGGGCGTCGGCATGCTCATCCACCTGTTCAGCGTCGGCTACATGCAGGAAGACCCGGGGTACCCACGCTACTTCGCGTACCTCAACCTGTTCGTCTTCTTCATGCTGGTGCTGGTGCTTGGAGCCAACTACCCGCTGCTGTTCATCGGCTGGGAGGGCGTCGGCCTCTGCTCCTACCTGCTCATCGGTTTCTGGTTCAGTGAAAAGGCCAATGCCGACGCCGGGAAGAAGGCGTTCATCGTCAACCGCATCGGCGACTTCGGATTCCTGATCGCGATGTTCCTGCTGTTCGCGAATTTCGGGACGCTGGATTTCTCAGGCCTGCAGGCACAGGCCGGCCAGTTCGTGTTCGGGGGCCCGCTGATCACGACGATCGCCCTGTTCTTCTTCCTCGGGTGTGCCGGCAAGAGCGCGCAGATTCCGTTGTACATCTGGCTGCCCGACGCGATGGCCGGCCCGACGCCGGTCTCGGCGCTCATCCACGCAGCGACGATGGTCACGGCCGGCGTGTACCTGATCGCCCGCAGCAGCTTCATCTTCGCCGCGGCGCCGGTGGCCGGGCTCACCGTGGTCATCATCGGGGCGATCACCGCCTTCTTCGCCGCGACCATCGGCCTCAAGCAGTGGGACATCAAGAAGGTGCTCGCATATTCCACGGTCTCCCAACTTGGCTACATGTTCGTGGGGGTCGGGGCGGGGGCGTACGTGGCCGGCATCTTCCACCTGATGACGCACGCCTTCTTCAAGGGGCTGCTCTTCCTCGGGGCCGGCTCGATCATCCACATGATGCACCAGGCCTACCATCACACGCACAATCCCGCCGACGCGCAGGACATGCGGAACATGGGCGGCCTGCGTCGCTACATGCCGGTGACCTGGATTCTCATGTGGATCGCGACCCTGGCCATTTCGGGGATTCCGCCGTTCTCCGGGTTCTTCTCGAAGGACGAGATCCTGGGCACCGTGTTCCAGCGCGCGCAGGGCAGTACGCTGGCGCAGGCCCACTGGCTCGGCATTCCGGGGACGGCGGTGCTGTACTTCGCGTATGCCATCGGACTTGCCGCGGCGCTCCTCACCGCGATCTACATGACGCGGCTGATGCTCTACACCTTCCACGGGCCCAACCGAACGGGCGAGCAGGAGCGCACGCACCTGGCCGAGGCGCCATGGATCATGACCGGGCCGCTGGTCGTGCTCGGCATCCTCAGCGCCTTCGGCGGGTGGTTCAACCTGCCGGAGGTCGTCACCCATGTCATTCCGCTCGGCCCGACGGCGAGTCTCGAGCACTGGCTTGATCCGGTGGTCGCCGCGAGCACGGCCCGGGTGATCGGTCCGGCTGGCGCAGCGACCTCTACGAGCACCGAGGCGCTGCTGATCGCCGTGGCGATCGGGGTGGCCATCGCGGGCATCGCGACGGCCGTCATCCTGCTCAAGCCGGCCAACTTGGTGCCCAAGGGGCAGGCCAAGCCCGAGGAGGGCTTTGAGCGCGTGCTGCTGAACAAGTACTACGTCGACGAATTCTATGACGCCACCGTGGTGAAGCCCACCTACGGGATCTCCCGCAACCTGCTCTGGCGCGGCATCGACGTCGGCCTCATCGACGGACTGATGGTGAACGGGAGCGCGTGGGCGGCGCGGTTCGCCGGCTGGCTGGGATCGCAACTGCAATCCGGCCAACTCGGCACCTATGCCTGGGTCCTGGTCATCGGCGTGCTGTTCGTGCTCGGCGCCTTCCACCACGCGGTGCTCCCATGAACGCATTCCTGACCTCCATCGGGTACTCGCACTGGGTGCTACCGGTGCTGCTCGCGATCCCGACGCTGGGCGCCCTCCTGATCTGGCTGCAGGGCTTGCCGGGCAGCGGAGCCCCAGGCGAGGATGACGTCGCGTCGGGCGTGGCCGGCACGCCGCGTCTGATCGCGTTGGTCGCGTTCCTCGTCGAATTCGTCGTGTCGCTCGGCCTCTGGTGGTCGTACGACATCACGAATGCTGGCTGGCAGGCGGTGTACGACGTGTCGTGGATCCCGTCGTGGGGCATCCACTTCCGGGTGGGCATCGACGGCATCTCCCTGATGATGATCCTGCTCACCACGTTCACGATGGCGCTCTCCGTGTTGGGGAGTTGGACGAGCATCCGGAAGCGCGCGCACAGTTACTACGCGCTGCTGCTCATCCTCACGGCCGGCATGTTGGGCGTGTTCATGTCGCTCGACCTGTTCCTGTTCTACGTGATGTGGGAAGTGATGCTCGTGCCGATGTATTTCATCATCGGCGTCTGGGGCGGCAACCGGCGCGTGTACGCGAGCATGAAGTTCTTCATCTACACGATGGTCGGCTCGCTGTTGATGCTCGTGGCGATCGTGTACCTGGGCCTCTCGGCGGCCTCGCCGACCACCGGAATCCCGAACTTCAATTACGACGTCATCCTTCAGCACGCGAACATGAGCGGCGCGGCGTCGTTCTGGCTGTTCGGCGCCTTCTTCCTCGCGTTCGCGGTGAAGGTGCCGATGTTCCCGTTCCACACGTGGCTGCCCGATGCGCACGTCGAGGCGCCTACCGCGGGATCGGTCGTGCTGGCGAGCATCATGCTCAAGCTCGGCACCTTCGGCTTCCTGCGGCTTGCCGTCCCGTTGTTCCCGGCCGCGGCCACCAATGAGATCGTGCGCGCGATCATTCTCACCCTGGCCGTGATCGGCATCGTGTACGGGGCGCTCGTTTCGCTGGTCCAACCGGACTTCAAGAAGCTCGTCGCCTATTCGTCGGTGAGCCATCTGGGCTTCGTCATGCTGGGCATCTTCGCGCTCACCGTGCAGAGCGTGCAGGGCGCGCTGATGGTGATGATCAATCACGGCATCTCCACCGGCGCGCTGTTCTTCCTGATCGGCATGATTTACGAGCGGCGGCACACGCGCCTGATCGAGGACTATGGCGGGATTGCCCGCGTGGTCCCGATGTTCGCCGCGGCCCTGACCCTCGTGACCTTCAGCAGCATCGGCGTGCCGGGCACCAACGGCTTCGTCGGTGAGTTCCTCGTGCTCATCGGCGCCTTCCGCACGTATCCGGTGTTCGCGTTCGTCGCCGCGACGGCGGTGATCTTCTCGGCTGCCTATATGTTGTGGGCCATCCAGCGCGTCCTGTTCAACCGCCTGGACAAGCCGGCGAACTTCCACATTCCCGACCTCAACCGCCGCGAGTTGGCGCTGCTCGTGCCGCTCCTGGCCGCGATCATCTGGCTGGGTGTCTATCCGAAGCCGGTGCTCTCCCGCATGCAGGTCTCCGCCGAGCACTTCGTCCAGTCCGTGCAGACCCGCGCCATGCACACCGTGGCGGAGGGGGGCAACTGATGCAATTCGATCTCGCGATCCCGTCGCAGCTGATGACGGCGCTGGGGCCCGATCTGCTGTTGATGGGCGGGGCGTCGTTGCTGCTCCTGTGGGCGGCGTGGCGCCGTCCGAGCGTGGCGCACCAACGATCCGTGGGCATCGGCAGCATGCTGCTCACCGTGGTCGTTGGCGCCTATGCCATCTGGAGCTTGTACCAACAGCGCACGGCGACCGCCGGCCCGATCGCCGTGGACAATTTCCGGTGGATGGCCGACGCCGTGATCCTGCTGGGCACCCTGTTCGCGATCGCCCTGACCATCGACGATAACGAGCGGCAGCAGATCACCGTCGCGGAGTCGCACGTCCTCATCCTGTTCGCGTCGTCGGGCATGATGCTGTTGGCGGCCGCGCAGGACCTGATGATCGTGTTTCTCGGCATTGAGTTGATGTCGCTGTCGGTCTACTCGCTGGCGGCGATCAACCGACGTAGCGCGCGCGGGGCGGAGGGCGCGCTCAAGTACTTCCTCCTCGGGGCCTTCGCCACGGCCTTCCTGTTGTACGGCATGGCGCTCGTCTATGGCGCCACCGGCAGCACGAATCTCGCCGACATCGCGGCCCGCGTCACCGGACTCGGGCTCACCCGGAGCCCGCTGCTCCTGATCGGTATTGGCCTCCTGCTCATCGGCTTCGGCTTCAAGGTCGCGGCGGTCCCGTTCCACATGTGGGCGCCCGATGTCTACGACGGGGCGCCCTCGCCCATCACCGCGTACATGGCGGCGACCGTCAAGGCTGCCGCGTTCGCGGCCCTGCTGCGGGTCTGGATGGAGGCATTTCCGACCGCCTACGTCCAATGGCGCCCGGCCGTCGCCGGCCTCGCGATCGCGACGATGATCGTCGGCAACGCCGTGGGGTTGGCCCAGCGCAACATCAAGCGCATGCTGGCGTACTCCAGCATCGCGCACGCCGGATTCCTGCTCGTGGCCCTTGCTGCCGGGAGCACGCAAGCCGGCTCGGCCATGCTCTTCTACCTGCTGGCATATACGCTGGCCACGTTCGGCGCCTTCGCGATCATCATCGTCCTCTCCCGCTCGGGCGACCGCCCGGTGATGATCGACGACTTTGCCGGCCTCTGGGCGGTGCGCCCCTGGCTCGCGCTCGGCATGGGGGTGCTGATGCTCTCCCTACTCGGCTTCCCCGTGTTCGGCGGCGCCGGGTTCTTCGCCAAGTGGTACGTGTTGCAGGCCGCACTGCAGGCCCCGGCCCCGCAGACCACGCTGGCCGTGATCCTCGTGCTGACCACCGTGGTCTCGGCGGGCTACTATCTGTACGTCGTCATGGTAATGTTCATGAAGCCGCGGCCCGATGACGCGCCCGTTCCTGGCGCGACGCCCGCGTTGACGCGGGCCGTGCTACTGTTCAGTGTGATCGCGATCCTGCTGCTCGGCATCGTGCCCGACCGGTTCGTGCGCCTGGCCCGGGCAGGGGTCATGCGCAGTATCCCGACCGCCCCCGTGACTCCGAATACGGCGAGCAGCGCCAGACCGTAGGCGCGGCGCCGCCAACTTCACGAGGAACGGGGCCGGAAACGGCCCCGTCCGCTTTTCGAGGACCCAGATGACCATTGCACCCGGCATCTTCCGCGAATACGACATCCGTGGCGTGGTGGGCAAGGACCTCACGGAGGAAGCCGCGCGTGCGGTCGGCGTGGCTTACGCCGCCTACCTCGGCGAGCACGGACGGGCCGGCCCCCTCGTCGTGGGCCGCGACAACCGCCCCAGTGGCGGCGCGCTCCGCGACGCGCTGGTGGAGGGGCTGACCGCGAGCGGCGTGGATGTCATCGACATTGGTGTGGTGCCGACTCCGCTCATGTATTGGAGTCTCAACAAGCTCGCCGTGACGGGGGGCATCCAGATTACCGGCTCGCACAACCCGCCGGAATTCAACGGATTCAAGATCTGCCTGGGCAAGGCCTCGGTGTACGGTGCCGAGATTCAGAAGCTGTACCGGCTCACGCAGGCACCGCCCCGTGCGGCGGCGCCCGGCACCGTGCGCCAGGAGCACGTGGTCGAACGCTACGTGGATGACATGGTCTCGCGGATCGGCCCGCTGTCCCGTTCCGTGCGCGCGGTGTTCGACTGCGGGAATGGGGCCGGGGCGCTCGTGGCGCCGCAGTTGTTCAAGGCCCTTGGCATCCGGGGCCGCGGGCTCTTCTGCGAGAGCGACGGGACCTTTCCCAACCACCATCCGGACCCGACGGTGCCGGCCAATCTCGAGGCGCTCGTGGCGGCCGTCCGCCAGGACGGTGCCGAACTCGGGATCGCCTTCGACGGCGACGCGGACCGGATCGGCGTGGTGGACGACCGGGGAACGATCGTCTGGGGCGACCGGCTGCTCATCCTGTATGCGCGCGACGTGCTCGAACGCACCGGCCGGGGACAGTCGGTGATCTTCGACGTGAAGTGCTCCCAGGCGTTGCCCGACGCCATTGCGGCGGCCGGCGGCACGCCGGTGATGTGGAAGACGGGCCATTCCCTCATCAAGGAGAAGATGAAGGAATTGCACGCGCCCCTCGCCGGCGAGATGTCGGGGCACATGTTCTTCACCGAAGGGTTCTACGGCCACGATGACGCGCTGTACGCGGCGGCGCGGCTGATCCGGATCGTCGCCGACTCGGGGCGGACGGTGCGCGACTTGCTCTCGGACGTGCCGGCCTACGTTGCCACGCCCGAGATTCGCGTGGACTGCCCCGATGAACTCAAGTTCGACATCGTCGCGCGCGCCGTCTCCCATTTCCGCGAGGGGCATGACGTGATCGACGTGGACGGCGTGCGCGTGCTGTTCGGCGACGGATGGGGACTCATCCGCGCCTCGAACACACAGCCGGTGATCGTCACCCGCTTCGAGGCCCGGAGCGAAGCGCGGCTGGCCGAGATCCGCGGGGAGATGGACGGTTGGCTGCGCGCCCAGGGCGTGCAGGTGTGATGTGACCTCGCGGCGCGGCGTCGCTGTCGTTCTGCTCGCGGCCGCGGTCGCGCTGCTCGCGGCACGGGAGGCGTCGCAGTTCTACGCCGGCTATCGGTGGTACCGGGCCGTTGGCGCCCTCTCGCTCTGGGAGGCCCGGTCCCTGGCGCTGCTCACCCTGCGGTGCGTCGGTGGCGTCGTCATCGGGCTGTTCGCCTTCGCGAACTTCTATGCCGTCCGTCAGTCGGTCGTGTCGCTCGTGCTCCCGCGCCGCGTGGCCAACTTCGACTTCGGGGAGGAGGTCTCGAGGCGAGCCCTCACCGGGGTCGCCCTGGCGCTGGCCGTGGTCGTGGCCGTGGCGCTCGCGGCGTCGCTCAACGACTGGACCGGCTTCCTCCAGGCGCGCCTCGGTCACGCGTTCGGTGAGACCGATCCCTACTTCAACGCCGACCTCGGCTTCTTCGTCTACCGGCTGCCGTTCGAGTCGTCACTCTTCACCTGGACCACGGCGAGCGTCCTGTGCGTGGCAGCTGCGGTGGTGTTCCTGTACCTCCTCACCCCCGGGCTCCGGTTCGAGCACGGCCGGCTCCACGTCTCGGAGTACATCCGTCGGCACATGGCCGTGCTGGCCGGAGTGCTGGTGCTGCTGCTGGCATGGCACCTGCGGATCGAGATGTACGACGTGCTCCTCCACGGCAGTGGCCCTGGCGGGGCCTTTGGCGCCCTCGACCACCGGGTCCGGGTGCCCGGCGACCTCGTGCTCTCCATGGTCACACTCGCGTCCGGGCTGGTGGTGGTGTGGGCGGGTTGGACCGGACAACGCCGATTGGTGGTGGCGGCCGTCATCGCCATTCTGCTCACCGGCATCGCCACGCGCGACGTGGCGCCCCTCATCGGGCGGCAGTTTCCCACGCAACCCGACTCCGTGCTCCGCGAGCGGCCCTACGAGGCCACACGGGCCGGGTATACGCGACGCGCCTATGCCGTGGACCAGTTGACCGTGGGCGACATCACACCGGTGTACACCACCCTTGCCGAGGCCGCCGTGGGTGTGTCGCACTGGGACGCCATCCCGCTCTCGCGTGCCGTCGAAGCAGAGTCGCGCCTCGCCAAGGGCGCCCTCGTCGGGTGGACCAGTCGATCGGTGGGACTGGTCGGCGTAATTACCTCCCCGCAACCACCACCCGATCCGGGAGAGGCCTCGCCGGTAGGGATCGTCGTGCGGACGGCGGCCTCGGCCGCCGACACCCGCGGGGCTCCGGCCCGCCTGCCTGTGCCGGGAAGCGAGGACGACGCGGCACTGCTCGCGCCCTCGCTCATCCTGAATTCCTCGCCCGGCTACGCGGTAGTGTCGGATTCGTCGGGCCGCGTTCTGGGGGTGCCGCTCGTTTCGCCGCTGGAGCGGCTTGCCGAGGCACTCAGTGTGCAGAACCTGCGCCTCTGGCTGCGGGAGCTTCCGGGGCCACGCCCGGTGCTCGTGACAAAGCGGGGGGTCCGCCAGCGCATCGCGGCACTCGCCCCCTTCTTCGTGCAGGGCACTCGGGTGGCTCCCCTCGTGTTCGGCGACTCGCTGTACTGGGTCGTCGATCTCTACGCGGCGTCTGCTTCGTACCCGCTCAGCCAACGGTTCGTGCTTGCGGGCGCCACCCGCAGCTACTTCCATCACGCCGCAACGGCCATCGTGCTGTCCACCACCGGGCAGGTGCAACTGGTGGCGGACAGCGTGAGGGATCCCATCGCCGACACCTGGATCGAGCGGTTCCCGGAGTTGTTCACCTCCCCCCGGTCGGTGCCGGCTCGCATCCTCGCCGACCTCCCGCCCGCAGTCGATGCGGCCCGCGCCATGGCGCTGGCCTTCGGACGGTATGGCACTCGCGCCGACAGCGGGCACCCCAGCCACCCGCCCGTGGTCGACGGCGCGGACAGCACGCTGGCCGGAGAACTCCCCATGTTCGGGCTGCCCCGGAACGGTCCCACCGCACTGGAAATTCCGCTGCTGGACCAGGCGGACCGCGTCCACGGCGTGGTCGTCGCGGAAGGCGGGGCGCAGCACCGGACGCTCTGGCTGCCCGATTCCGCGCCACGCGGCCCGATCTGGCAGAAGGTGCTCGACCGGCTGGCCGACGCCGACAGTGCCGCCCGGGCGCCAAACCTGAGCGTCGTGCATGGCGTGGTGCGGGCGTTCATGCTCGGGCGACACGTGGCCTACCTGCAGCCCACCTATCGATGGACGCCCGGCGCGGTGCCCCAGCTCCTGCACGTCGCGTATCTGGTGAACGACAGCACGCACGTCGCGCCTACCCTTCGCGAGGCAACGGGGGTGGTCCTGCCGGCCAATCCGGGGGGGCGGATGTCGGCGGCGGAGAGCCGGCGCGTCGCGCGTCAGCTGTACGAGGCCATGCGCGACGCGCTGCGCCGCGGCGATTGGGTGGGGTTCGGCAAGGCGTTCGAGGAATTGGGCAACCTGCTCGGACGGCCGGTCCCGTGACCACCCTGCCGCACACCGCCATCGTGGCGCTTGGGGGAAACGCCCTCGCCCCCTCGGGCGAGGCGTCGACGATCTTCGACCAGTTCCGCCATACGCGCGAGAGCCTCGATCCCATCGTCGACCTGATCGCCGCCGGGTGGAACGTCTGCATCGTGCACGGCAACGGCCCCCAGGTGGGCGACGAACTGGTCCGGAACGAACTGGCGCGACGCGACGCGAGTCCGCTGCCGCTCGGCGTGCTGGTGGCCGAGACCGCAGGATGGATCGGGTACATGATCCAGCAGTCACTGGACAACGCCCTCCGCCGTGCGGGACATCCCCGCGACGTGGTCACGGTCATCACCCAGGTGCAGGTGGACCGGAATGATCCGGCGCTCGGCGTCCCGACCAAGTTCATCGGACATGCGCTCACGCCGGCGCGTGCCCAGCAGGTGCAGAACGAGGGGTTCGCGGTGCGGCCGGACGGCGGCGGTCGGCTGCGCCGCGTGGTGGGCAGTCCGACACCACTCGCCGTGCACGAGGCGTCCGTAGTCAAGCGTCTGCTCGACGCCGGCACGGTGGTGATCGCCTGCGGTGGAGGCGGGCCGCCCATTTACGATGATCCGTCGCTAGGTTGGGAGGGGGTCGACGCCGTGATTGACAAGGATTTGGCGGCGGCCGTGCTCGCGCGCGACCTTGGCGCCGAGCTGCTGCTGATTCTCACCGACGTGGACGCGGTGTACGCCGGCTGGGGTACACCGGCGCAACGGCCGCTCCGGCGGCTGTCGGTGGAGGAGGCGGCGCGGATGGATCGCGCAGGAGCCTTCGGCGAGGGGAGCATGGCGCCGAAGATCCGCGCGGCAGTGGACTTCGTGCGCCGCACCGGCGGTCGCGCGATCATCACAGCGCTGAGTCGCGGGCGCGATGCGGTCCGCGGCGAAGCCGGAACGACCATCACAGCGGAGTAGGCGTGAACATTCACGAGTACCAGGCCAAGGAGATTCTGCGCGCCCAGGGCGTGCCGATCCCCCCCGGGGAGGTGGCCACGACCCCGGAGCAGGCAGAGGCGATCGCGACGAAGTTCGAGTCCACCGTGGTCATCAAGGCACAGGTCCACGCCGGTGGACGCGGCAAGGCCGGCGGAGTGAAGCTGGCCAAGGATCCCGCCGAGGCGAAGGCCGTGGCGGCCAAGATCCTGGGCATGCAGATCAAGGGACTCACCGTGCAGCGGGTGCTGGTGACGCCGGCCGAGGACATTGCCAGTGAAGCCTACGTCGGGGTGATTCTCGACCGGGCGAGCAAGGCGCCGGTGTTCATGGTGAGCCCGGCGGGCGGGATCGACATCGAGGAGGTCGCGGCCAAGACGCCGGACAAGATCCGGCGCCTGCGCGTGGACACGCGGTACGGGCTGCAGGGCTATCAGGCCATGGAGTTGGGATTTTTCCTGTACGATGACGTGAAGCAGGCGCGTGCCGCCGGCTCGATCATGCAGAAGCTGTACGCCGCATTCATGAAGAGCGGCGCCTCGCTGGCGGAGATCAACCCGCTCGTCCTCACGCCCAAGGGTGAGGTGGTCGCGCTCGATGCCAAGATGGTGATCGACGACAACGAACTCGATCGCCGGCCGAACATCGCCGCCCTGCGCGACGACAGCGGCGAGGCGCCGAGTGAGGTCGAGGCGCGCAAGGCCAACCTGACGTTCATCAAGCTCGAGGGCAACGTGGGCTGCGTGGTCAACGGCGCCGGTCTGGCCATGGCCACCATGGACCTCGTGAAGTACTACGGGGGCGAGCCTGCCAACTTCCTCGACATCGGGGGATCGTCGAATCCGGAAAAGGTCGTGAGCGCGCTGCGCATCATCACCGCCGACGCGAACGTGAAGGCGATCCTGTTCAACATCTTCGGCGGCATTACCCGCACCGACGACGTGGCCAACGGCATCGTCGCGGCCACCAAGACGAATCCGCTCAAGGTGCCGATCGTGATCCGCCTGACCGGAACCAACGAGGAGATCGCGGTGAAGATTCTCAAGGACAACGGATTCTCGGCGTCCGCCGACATGGACGAGGCGGTGCAACAGGCCGTGGCCCTCGCCAAGGGAGGGAAGGCCGCATGAGCATCTTCATCGACAACTCCACCACCGTCATCGTGCAGGGCATCACGGGCCGTGACGGCTCGTTCCACGCCAAGCAGATGATGGAGTACGGCACGAAAGTCGTGGGCGGCGTGACGCCCGGTAAGGGCGGGCAGAAGTTCGAGAACACGGTGCCGATCTTCAACACCATGCACGACGCCGTGGCGGCCACGGGCGCCAACACCAGCGTGGTGTACGTGCCACCGATGTACGCCGCCGACGCGATCATGGAGGCCGCGGACGCCGGTATCAAGTTCATCGTCGCGATCACCGAAGGCGTGCCGGTGCTCGACATGACGCGCGTCTATCCGTTCGTGAAGGACAAGGGCGCCCGCCTGCTCGGCGCCAACTGTCCGGGGCTGATCACGCCCGGCCAGTCGAAGGTGGGCATCATCCCGGGACGCATCTGCACGCCGGGCAACGTGGGGGTCGTCAGCCGCTCGGGCACGCTGACGTACGAAATCGTCTACCAGCTCACCCGGGCGGGCCTCGGACAGTCCACCTGCGTGGGCATCGGCGGCGACCCGATCAACGGCACCAACTTCATCGATTGCCTCGATGCCTTCGAGAAGGACCCGAACACGAAGGCCGTGGCGATGATGGGCGAGATCGGTGGCACCGACGAACAGCAGGCCGCCGAGTTCGTGCAGCAGCACATGACGAAGCCGGTGGTCGGCTTCATCGCCGGCCAGACAGCCCCCCCGGGCCGCCGCATGGGACACGCCGGCGCCATCATTTCCGGATCCTCGGGCACCGCCGCCGAGAAGATCGCCGCGTTCGAGGCGGCCGGAATGGGCGTGGCGAAGCGTCCCGTGGACTTCGTAGACCTCATCAAGGCGCGCTTGACATAAGCGCGTCCAGATACCCATACATGACCCACGAACATGGCAACCAATCAGACGCTCACGATCGTCAAGCCCGACGCCTTCGGCGCCGGTAAAGCCGGCAAGATCCTCGCGCACCTCGAAGCCCAGGGCTTCGTGGTGCGCGCCGCCCGCGTCATGCACCTCACACCCGCCCAGGCCGGTGAATTCTATGCCGTGCACCGGGAGCGACCGTTCTACCAGTCGCTGGTCACGTTCATGACCTCGGGCCCGTGCATGCCCATGGTGCTGGAGAAGGCCGACGCCGTGGCGGCGCTCCGCAAGGCCATCGGGGCCACGGACCCGGCTGAGGCCGAGCCGGGAACCGTCCGGAAGCTCTACGCGGAATCCAAGGAGCGGAATGCCATTCACGCCTCCGACAGTGATGAAAATGCGCGGCGCGAAGCGCGCTTCTTCTTTGCGGAGAGCGACGTGATTGCCTCTGGCTGATGGCCGCGACGGGCGGGGCCGGTGCCCGGTGGACGTGGCGAGCGTGGCTCGTCGCCGCAGCGTTCGGGATGACGCTGCCGGCCGCTCCGCTCGCCGCACAGTCCGCCTCGGGCATCATCGCCGGCGTCGTCCGCGGCACGGACGGCCAGTTGGTGGCAGACGCGGCCGTCGGGGCCCGGCGGGCCGACGGCTCCTACCAACGCCGGGCGACATCCGGTAGCGACGGCGTCTTTCGGCTCGCCGCGCTGCCTCCGGGCGTCTACGAGGTCACGGTGCGCCGCCTCGGCTTCCGCCCGGTCACCGATACCGGGGTGACCGTCGTCGCCGGTCTGGTGACGCAGATCGCCGTGGTGCTCGAGGCCGCCCCCCGGAGTCTCGCGCCCGTGCTGGTCACCACGACGGGCGAAGAGGCGGGGCGGGCAACGGAAGTGTCGCCGCTGCGCGTGACCGCACAGCAGATCGCCATGCTGCCGGTGGGGCTCGATCTCAACCGGCTCGTGCTGCTCACGCCCGGCGCACGCCCCGACCAGATGTGGGGTGGAGCGGGAGTGCAGGCGAACGCCTACCGGCTGGACGGTGTGGGGATCAACCACCCCGGTCTCGGCGGCGCCATCGTGCTGCCCAGCGTCCACTGGATCCAGCAACTCGACGTGCGGGGACTCGGCGTCGGCGCCGATGAGGGCGGGTTCCAGGGCGGGTTGATCGACGTGGTGACCAAGAGCGGCAGCAACACACGCACGGCCAGCATCAGCGCCAATTATGAGAATCCCGGGCTGAACGCCACCAACCTCATGGGCACCGACATCACACCCGAGCGGGACGGCCATCAGGAGATCGAGGCGCAGGCTTCCGGTCCGATCGTGCGCAACCGCCTCTTCTACTTCGTCGCCGGACAGTACGTGAGTACCAAGTTGCGGGCCCTCGACCTGCTGGGCGTCGAGCGCTTTTCCCCCGTGCACGAAATCGCCACCGCCGGGAGCGGCTTCGGCAAGCTCACCTGGACGCCGTCCGATCACGATCTCCTGAACTTTGGACTGGCCTGGGGCGACAGCACGACGGAACACGCCGACCTCACCGGGCGCGAAACGGCGGCGGCCACCGGCCGCGTGCGCTCCCCTTCGACGATTCTCGACGTCTCGTGGCAGCACACCTTCGGCTCATCCTCGATTCTCGATGCGAAGTTCGTGAGCTTTTCCGAGGCGCTGAACGTGGACCCGTACGAGGGACCGAACGTCCCCGGGGTCGCTACCTATCAGCTCGCCGTTTCGGAGAGCTACCAGAACGCCCCATTCGTCGTGCGTCAGCGGCCGTCCAGCGTGGGGTACAGCGTCGGACTGGACCACTTCGCGACACTGCTCGGCCAACACCATTTCCGCGTTGGCGCGCAGGAGGAGTTCGGCGTGTGGCGCGACGACCGGACGCGCACGGCCGGCATGACCTGGCGCCCCCGCAAGAGCACGATCGACGGTTCCTACCTCACCTTCCGCCCAGGCGATGCGTCCACCTGGCAGACGTATACGCCGACGAGCTGGGGCGGCGAGACACACGAGCATGCGTATGTGGACAACGGCGCCGCCTTCGTCCAGGACGACTACACGCTGGGGCGCGTCGGCGTGCATCCGGGACTGCGTTTCGGCTGGTGGAACGGCAGCATCGACCCGGCGAGCGGCGGTCCCACGATCCATGCGATCTCGGCCACCGGCCTGGACCCGCGTCTGGGGCTGACGGTGGACGTCGGGACGGAGGCGCATCCCGCCGGCCTCACGATCGATTGGGGGCGGTACCACCAGGATCTGTTCGCCCAGATGTTCGACCGCGTGGCCGGTGCCGGGGCGTACTCCGATTACGAAGTCTGGGAATATTCGGGGCCGACGTTCTCGGACCCGACCCGGGTGATCACGCTGGCGCAACGCGACTCGATGGCGGCGATCGGGCAGTTCCGGCGGATCGAGTACGACCAGCTCAACCAGGAGGGGGTGGTGAAGGACTACCACCAGCCGTACGTGGACGAGTTCGTCATCGGCGCGCACGCCGACCCCACGCCGGAACTCCATTTCGAGGTATCGTACGCGCAGCGCAACTACCGAGACATCATCGCGCTCGTCGACAAGAACGCGGCCTCCAACTACGTGGAGGCCGACAGCGTGATCATGATGGACGCCCCCGGCCGGTACGTTGCCGACTTCGTGACCGACGACGCCGGCCGGGAACACATCCTGGTCATTCCGAAGATGTACATCCCGAAGAACGCGCTGGCGGAGGCCGTCGCGGATGGTCTGCCAGTCCCCACCTACCTGTTGCAGGATGGCACGACTTGGAATCCGCAGTACGAGATCACGAACCCTGCGGGCGCCCGGCGCCGATTCCGCCAGTTGCTGCTCAACGGCACCCTTCGCGAGCCCGGATGGGAAGCCATGGCGTCGGTGGCGGTGACGTCGCTGCGCGGCAACTTCTCCACCGTGTCGGGCTACGACCCGAATTCAATCACGGGCTTCGACCGGCTGGTGGGGCGAGGCCCGGGACCCTGGGTGCGCGTGAACGAACAGATCAACGGGTATGGGCTGCTGGACAACGCCAGCCACCTCGAGTTCAAGTTCCGCTCCATCGGTGACATCGGCGAGGGCTACCGACTTGGAATTGTGTTCTACGGCATCTATGGCGACCGGCTCACCCCGACGTTCACGATTCTGCCGTCGTACCAATACGAGTCGTACGGTCTCCGGACTCCGGTCAAGTGGTCGGGCGTTGGACCGCCGCCTCCCGACGGTCCCCAGCCAATCCCCTTTACCGTCATGAGCTACCTCGCGGGTCAGCGGATAAACCTGGCGCCCGAGGGGTCGTACCACTACGGGGGACACTACACGCTCGACTTCCACCTCGAGCGCCCGTTCGAAGCCGCCGGCGTGAAGTGGAACGTGCAGCTCGACGTGTTCAACGCCATGGCGACCAAGGCCGTGACGCTGGTGAACACCTCCCTCGACGCCAGCACCGACCGGAATTCCCCGACGCACTTCGCGAGCCCGCTTGGCCACGTCGCGCCGCGGACGCTCCGCCTCGGCGCCTCCGCGTCGTGGTAGCACCGCGGGGCCACGAGGCGAGCTAACTTCGTGGCGCTTGGCGACTTGTAAAGGCCTTCCGCGACGAGTAGTTTTCGTGGCTATGCTGTCCTTTGACATCCGCGAACTCGAGTCCCAAGCTGTCATGGTCGATGGCGCGCTGGCGGCCGACGATCCGATCTGGGAAGACGGGGACGCGGTGCCGAGCGGAGTCATCCGCGTCTCGGGCCGTCTGTCGGCCGCCGGGGCGGGGCGGTTCTACTGGCACGGGCACATCGCGGGTACCGCGGTGTTGCCGTGCCGCCGTTGTTTGACCGACACGTCGGTGTCGGTGCAAGATGAAGCGCACCTCATCTTCGCCGCCGCCGGTGAAGAAGAAACCGATGACGCGGACGTGTACACGTTCGGTCCTCGGGACAAGGAGTTGGATTTGCGCCCGGCCGTCCGGGAGTTGTGGGTGCTGAACGCACCGGCGTACGTGCTCTGTCGAGAAGACTGCAAGGGTTACTGTCCCACCTGCGGTGCCGATCTCAACACGAGTTCGTGCAGCTGTCCGCCCGCCGGCGATTCGCGGTGGGATGCGCTGCGCAAACTCGATTCCACTCCGAGCAATTAGCGGTATCACCAGACTTTCACCGATCCCATCGAGCCATGGCCGTCCCGAAACGCAGAACCTCCAAGCGCAAGAAGCGCGCGCGCAACACGCACAAGAAGGCGGCGCCGATCGCCCTGCAGAAGTGCCCCCGCTGCCAGGCGATGAAGCGCCCGCACCGGGTGTGCGACGAGTGCGGATACTACGCCGGTAAGCAGCGAGTCGCCGCCAAGGAAGCCTGATCTTGGCGCGGATCGCGTTGGACGCGATGGGGGGCGACCACGCCCCACGCGCGACCGTCACCGGAGCGCTCCTCGCAGCCGCCGAGCTCGATCCCGCACACTCGATCCACCTCGTGGGACCCTCGGCACTCATCGAGCAGACGCTCGATGAGCTGCTGCGCGGCGAGCAGGCTGAGCTCGCCGCGCAGCGCGCGCGCCTGCACGTGGTGGACGCGCCGGATGTCATCGCGATGGCAGAGAAACCCAGCGCCGCCATCCGAAGCAAGCCCAACAGTTCGATGATGGTCGGCCTGCGACTGCACGCCGAGGGGCAGTGCGACGCCTTCGTGTCGGCGGGAAACACCGGCGCCCAGATGGCCGCCTCCATGGTGCTGCTCCGCATGCACGAGGGGGTCAAACGTCCGGCCATCGCCACCGTCTTTCCCACGGCAGGGCAGGCCGTCGTCGTACTCGACTCCGGCGCCAACGTCGACTGCTCCGCGGCCGAACTCGTCCAGTTCGCGCGACTCGGCAGCGTGTACGCCCACGACGTGCTGGGGCGCGAGCACCCCGCGGTGGGGGTGCTGAACATCGGCGAGGAGCCCGAGAAGGGCGATGCCGTGTCCAAGGAAACCCACGCCTTGCTCGCCCAGTCGGGCCTGCACTTCGCCGGCAACGTGGAAGGACGCGATCTGCCGGCCGGGCACAATCACAATGGGCCCATCGACGTCGTGGTGTGCGACGGCTTCGTGGGCAACGTGCTCCTCAAATTCTACGAAGGAGTGGCGCCGCTGATGATCGGACTTCTGGTGAAGGCGGGCATCGAACAGGACCGCATCACCGCCGGGCTCCGACAGCTCGATTACTCGGAGTACGGCGGCGCCCCCCTGCTCGGGGTGCGCGGCGTGAGCATCATCTGCCACGGCCGCTCCTCGCCGCGCGCGATCAAAAACGCCATCAAGGTGGCCGTGC
Organism: uncultured Gemmatimonadaceae bacterium; assembly: GCA_963781765.1. Taxonomy (GTDB): domain Bacteria; phylum Gemmatimonadota; class Gemmatimonadetes; order Gemmatimonadales; family Gemmatimonadaceae; genus JAGWRI01. Next base: position 451,060 of record CAWAHC010000015.1, on the reverse strand, counting down.
AGGCCGTGGAAAACCGGCTCGACGAGCACATCAGCAAGCGCCTCAACGCGGCCTCGGCCGACGGAGCCGCCGCATGAAGCGACCCATCGCCTACTTCGCCGGCACCGGTCGCGGAGTGCCCGAGCGGGTCATGACGAACCATGACTTCGCCGCCATCGGGATCGAGACCTCGGACGAGTGGATCGTCGGGCGCACGGGCATCCGCGAACGGCACATCGCCGCCCCCGAGGAAACCACGTGCAGCATGGCGGCCACCGCCGCCCGCCGGGCCATGGAACGGGCCGGCGTCCACGCCGGCGACATCGACACTATCGTACTCAGCACCGCCACCACGGACCGCCTCCTGCCGTCCACGGCGGTGGATCTTCAGGCCGAACTCGGCGCTACCCGGGCCGCGGCCTTCGACATCAGCGCCGCCTGCTCGGGATTCGTCTACGGCACCGCCGTCGCCGAAGGCCTGATCGCGGCGGGATCGGCGGAGACCGTCCTCGTGATCGGCGCCGAGCGGATGAGTTCGATCATCGACTGGACCGACCGAGCGACCTGCGTGCTGTTCGGCGACGGAGCGGGGGCGGCCGTGGTCAAGCCCGCCGACGGAAAGCGCGGCGTCCTCGGCACCTACATCCGCAGCGACGGCGCGCTGGCCAATCTCCTCTATCGACCCGCCGGCGGCGCCGCGCACCCGTTCGACCAGCAGGTGCTCGACGATCGCAGCTTCTACGTGAAGATGGCGGGCCGCGAAGTGTTCAAGCACGCCGTGCGGTCGATGGCCGACGCCTGCGATCGCGTGCTCGATGCCGCCAAACTCACCAGTGCGGACATCGACCTGTTGATTCCGCATCAGGCCAACAACCGGATCATCGAGGCCACGGCCAAGCACGCCAACATGCCGATGGACAAGGTCTACGTGAACGTCGATCGGTACGGCAACACGTCCTCGGCATCGATTCCCATTGCGCTCGATGAAGCCATCGAGAACGGGCGCGTGAAGGAAGGCAGCACGGTGCTGCTGGTCGGATTCGGAGCGGGCTTCACGTGGGGCTCGATGATCCTGCGCTTCTGACCCATGGACTTCGTTCTCCTCTTTCCAGGGCAGGGCTCGCAAACCCCCGGGATGGGGAAGGACCTCGCCGCCGCATTTCCCGCCGCCCGGGACGTATTCCAGGGGGTCAACGATGCGCTCGGGTTCGACCTCAGCACCCTCTGTTTCGAAGGCCCGGCCGACGAACTCACGCTCACGCACAACGCGCAGCCGGCCCTGCTGGCGCACGGTGCCGCGGTGTGGGCCACGGTCCGGGAAGTGCTCGACGGCCGGGTGCGCGCGGGCGCCGGTCACTCACTGGGCGAGTTCACCGCCTATCATGCCGCCGGCGCGCTCGACCTGCCCGCCGGGGCCCGCTTGGTGCGTCGCCGAGGCGAACTGATGTACGAGAGTGGCGTTACCCGCCCGGGCGCCATGGCGGTGATCCTCGGTCACCCGGTGGAACCCATCGAGGCCATCTGCGCGCGGGCCACCGAGGAGACCGCGTTGGTAGTTCCGGCCAACTACAACTCGCCCGGGCAGGTGGTGGTCAGCGGCGAGCCGGCGGGCGTGGACCGAGCCATGGCACTCGCCAAGGAATTCGGGGCCAAGCGTGCGATCACGCTGAACGTGAGCGGTGCATTCCATTCCCCACTCATGGAATCAGCTTTAGATGGCCTGTCCCAAGCGCTTGATAACGCTGGCTTTACAGATGCCACATTCCCAGTATACTCGAATGTAACCGCCGAGGCTGGAACGTCCGCAGGTCGGGCGCGGGAACTGCTGCTGAAGCAGCTCACCAGTCCCGTCGGGTGGGTGCACGAGGTCCAGGCGATGGCGGAGGCCTTTCCCGAAGCGACGTTCGTAGAGATGGGTCCGGGAAGGGTGCTGGTGGGCCTCCTCAAGAAGATCGCGCCGCAACAGTTGGCCATGAGTTGCGGCACCCCTACCGACATCGAGAAGCTCACGGAGCTGGCGGCCTCATGAACATCGATCTCACCGGACGGGTGGCGCTGGTGACCGGAAGTACGCGCGGCATTGGGCGGGCCATCGCCGAATCGCTGGCGGCGAGCGGGGCCCGCGTCGCCGTGGCGGGGCGCGACGAGACCCGTGCCCGGGAAGCGGCGGCGGCGATCGCCCCAACGGCCCGCGGATTCTCCTGCGACGTGAGCGACTCGGCCTCGGTGGCCGCGCTCGTTGAGGCGGTGGAGAAGGAATTCGGCTCGCTCGACATCCTGGTCAACAACGCCGGGATCACCCGCGACAACGTGCTTTTCCGGCTCAAGGACGACGACTGGGACGCGGTGCTGCACGCCAACCTGCGAGGCGCCTTCGCCGCGATCCGGGCGGCGGCCCGCGGCATGATGAAGCGCCGGTGGGGCCGGATCATCAACATCTCGAGCGTCGTGGGCCTGGTCGGCAACAAGGGGCAGGCGAACTATGCCGCCAGCAAGGCGGGGCTCGTGGGGCTGACCAAATCGGTAGCCAAGGAACTGGCGTCCCGGAACGTGCTGGCCAACGTGGTCGCCCCTGGGTTCATCGAGACGGAGATGACCGCGGGAATGACCGCGGAGGCCCGGGCCGCGCTGTCGCAGCAGATTCCCCTGGAGCGACTGGGGACCCCGGGGGACATCGCGGGGGTGGTGACCTTTCTCGCGTCGGAGCATGCCGCCTACATCACGGGGCAGGTCTTCGTGGTCGACGGCGGCATGGTAATGTGACTGACAGCGGCCAATCTGGGCTGATAGATTACACCGTTTACACACCTTTCAAGGAGAGCCACTTCCCATGGCGGACAACGCACAGAAGGTTCGCGATATCATCGAGAAGGAACTCGGGGTGGAGCGCGAGAAGCTCACCGACTCGGCGAGCTTCATCGAAGACCTCGGCGCGGACAGCCTCGACATCGTCGAGCTCGTGATGGAGTTCGAGAAGGAGTTCAACATCGACATCCCCGACGAGGATGCCGAGAAGCTGCGCACCGTCGGTGACGCGGTCGGCTACCTGAACCAGAAGGTCAGCGGCTGATGACACGTCGGGTCGTCGTCACCGGCCTCGGGATGGTCACGCCTGTCGGCAACGACGTGGCGACGACGTGGCGCGCGTTGCTCGACGGACAGTCGGGCGCGGCGCCGATCACGAAGTTCGACGCCTCCACCTTTCCGGTGCGGTTCGCGTGCGAGGTGAAGGAGTTCGATCCGCTGCAGTACATGGATCGCAAGGAGGCGAAGCGGGCCGACCAGTATTCGCAATACGCCATCGCCGCCGCGACGCAGGCGATGCGGTGCGCCGGATTTGCGGGACAGCTCGACGACGCGCTGGGCGAGCGCACGGGCGTGATCCTCGGCAGCGGGATCGGCGGCTTGAAGAGCTTCGAGGAACAGCACGACCAGTACCGGGAGCGCGGGGCAAGCAAGATCAGCCCGTTCTTCATCCCGATGTTCATCGCCGACATCGCGGCGGGGTTGGTCTCCATGCGCTTTCGGGCGCGCGGCCCCAACTACGCCACGGTGAGCGCCTGTTCCACGGGCGCGCACGCGATTGGGGAGGCCTACCGGACCATCCAGTACGGCGACGCCGACGTGATGATCAGCGGCGGTACCGAGGCCACGGTCACGCCGATGGCGATCGGCGGGTTCGCGAACATGAAGGCGCTGTCCGAGCGCAATGATTCGCCAGCCACGGCGTCACGCCCGTTCGATCTCACACGCGACGGCTTCGTGATGGGCGAGGGGGCCGGCGTGGTGGTGCTCGAGGAACTGGAGCACGCCCGGGCGCGGGGGGCGACGATCTATGGGGAGATCATCGGCTACGGCGCCACCGCCGATGCCCATCACCTGACGGCACCGGCTCCCGACGGCGAGGGCGCGCAACGCGCCATGCGCCGTGCGCTGAGCGACGCGGGGCTCACGACCGCCGACATCCAGTACATCAACGCCCACGGCACGTCGACGCCAGCCGGCGACGTCGCCGAAACCCGGGCCATCGCCCGGGTGTTCGGCGAGCACGTGGGAGGCATCAACATCAGCTCCACCAAGTCGGCCACGGGACACATGCTCGGGGCCGCCGGCGCGGTGGAGTTCATCATCGCCACTCTGGCCGCGCGCGACGGCATCGTGCCGCCGACCATCAACTACGAAACGCCGGACCCCGACATTCCGCTCAACTGCACGCCCAATCGAGCGGTCAAGCGAGAGATCCACGCGGCCATCAGCAACAACTTCGGATTCGGGGGACACAACGTGACCCTCGTGGCCCGAAAATGGGAGGACTGACCTCCATGGCTTCCACTCCTGTCGTCGAACGCCACCGCCTCACCGATCCGGTGCTGCACCCCATCGCCGACAAGCTGGAGCGGGGCGAGCGCCTGACCCGCGACGACGGACTGACGCTCTTCCGCACCTCCGACCTGCTCGGGCTGGGAACGCTCGCCGACGCGCGCAACCGCGCGATGCACGGCGACCGCGTCACGTTCGCCGCCAACCAGCACATCAACCCCACCAACATCTGCGTCCTCCGCAAGACGTGCGTGTTCTGTTCCTACGCCCGGCTCCCCAAGGAAGACGGCGCCTACCGTTACACGCTCGACCAGGTGCTCGCCGAGTCGGACGACGCCAATACGACGCTCACCCGCGAGTTCCACATCGTGGGCGGACTCGACATGAAGGCCGGGCTCGACTACTACGCCGAGATGTTCCGGGCCCTCAAGGCGCGGCATCCCCACGTGCACATCAAGGCGCTCACGGCGGTGGAGATCGCGCACATCGCGCGCATCGAGAAGATGTCGGTGCCGGACGTGCTCGTGGCGCTCCGCGAGGCGGGCCTGGACACCATGCCCGGCGGCGGCGCTGAGGTCTTCAGCCCCGGCGTCCGCGCCACCATCGCCGACAAGAAGCTCGCGGGCGACGAGTGGATCGGCGTCCACCGCGAGGCGCACCAGTTGGGCATCCGCACCAACTGCACCATGCTGTACGGCCATGTGGAGACCGACGAAGACCGCATCAACCACCTGTCGATGCTGCGGGAGTTGCAGGACGAAACCGGCGGGTTCCTGGCCTACATTCCGCTCGCCTACCATCCCGATAACAACGAACTCGGGGAGACGCTCCACCGCGTCGGCACGGCGACATCGGGCTTCGACGACCTCCGCAATCTGGCCGTCGGACGGCTCTACCTCGACAACATCCCCCACATGAAGACGCACTGGGTGATGGTCACGCCCTTCCTGTCGCAGGCCTCGCTGCACTTCGGCGTGAACGACATGGAAGGCACGATGGTGCGCGAGAAGATCTACCACGAGGCCGGCGCGCACACCGCGCAGGCCATGGCGCTCGACGGACTCCTGGCTCTCATCCGCGGCGCCGGCAAGCTCCCCGTCGAGCGCGATTCGTTCTACAACGTGGTGCGCACCTACGACGACCGCGCCACGGCCGCCGCGCACCAGGCGGCCTAGGTGCGCATCGGCCGCATCCCCTACATCAACTGCTACCCGGTGTACGGGGCCATCGACCGCGGCATCGTCCCGCTCGACGCCGAGCTCGTAGACGGCGTGCCCACCGCGCTCAATCGCAAGATGCGCGAAGGCGCGCTCGACGTCAGCGTCATCTCGGCGGTGGAGTACGCCGCCGATGCGCCCCGGTATCTGCTGCTCCCCGACCTCGCCATCACCAGCGACGGCCCGGTGCGCAGCGTGATGATGTTCTCCAAACGCCCCGCCGAGGAACTCACCGGCCGGCGGGTGCTCGTCAGCCGCAGTTCGATGACCAGCGTGGCGCTGCTCGAGCTGCTGTTCGAGCACGTCTGGCACGCCGCCCCGCAGTTCGTGCCGGCCGATGCCGAGATGTCGGACGTCGGGGCGTTCGGCCACGACGACCACGAGGCCCGCCTCGTGATCGGCGACGCCGCGCTGCTGCTCAACTCCCGGCTCGGGGAAGGCGCCGCCGACGTAGTGGCCCCGCGTACCGACTACCGCCATGCCTACGACCTGGGCGCCGAGTGGAAGGCATGGACCGGGTTGCCGTTCGTGTTCGCGGTGTGGGTGGCCCAGCGAACGACGGACGTGCAGGAGGCGCTGGCCGTGCACGGTCGGCTGATCACCTCCCGCAACTGGGGCCTCGAACATCTGGACGCCCTGGCCAATCAGGCCTCGCTTGCCACCGGCGTCACCAGGCCGGTCTGTCACGAATATCTGTCCGGCCTGGACTACCGGCTCTCGTACCGGCACCTGGCCGGCCTCACCGAATTCTTCCGCCGTCTGGTGGCGGCCGGGCGCGTCCCCGACGGCTCGCTCAGCTTCCTTCCCGCAGCGTAGCAGGTATCGTCATGCGCGACCTCCTCGATTTCTACACCAACGCGCCGCTCCTCGAACTGGGGGCCGAAGCCGATCGGGTCCGGCGCGAGAAGCACCCCGACGACGTGGTGACGTTCATCGTCGACCGCAACATCAACTACACCAACGTCTGCGTGGCCGACTGCGGGTTCTGCGCGTTCTACCGCCGGCCCAAGCACGCCGAGGGGTGGACGCTGTCGTACGAGCAGATCGGCGCCAAGATCGACGAGGCCAAGGAACTGGGCGCCATCCAGATCCTGATGCAGGGCGGGCACAACCCCTACATCCCGTTCGACTGGTACCTCGACCTCCTCCGCTACATCAAGCAATACCATCCCATCCACATCCATGGGTTCAGCCCCAGCGAGGTCGACTTCTTCGCCAAGCTGTTCCGGATGGAAGCGCGCGACGTGATTCGCGAGCTCATGAAGGCGGGGCTCGATTCGATCCCGGGCGGTGGCGGTGAGATCCTCGTGCAGCGCGTCCGCGACCAGGTGGCCCGGAAGAAGGCGGGCGCCGATCGCTGGCTGGAGATCATGGAGATGGCGCACGAGGAAGGGATGAAGACCTCCGTCACCATGATGTACGGCATCGGCGAGACGCTGGCCGAGCGCATCGAACACCTGCAGCGCGTGCGCGAGGTGCAGGCGCGCACCCACGGGTTCACCGCGTTCATCTGCTGGCCGCTCCAGCCAGAGAACACCCCCGAGATGTCGCACATGCCCAAGACCGACGCCGTGGACTATCTGCGGACGGTCGCCATGGCCCGCATCGTCCTCGACAACGTGCCCAACCTGCAGGCCAGCTGGGTGACCATGGGCATGAAGATCGGGCAGCTGGCGCTCCGGTTCGGATGCAACGATTTCGGCTCTCTGATGATCGAGGAGAACGTCGTGTCGGCGGCGAACACCACCTTCCGGACCACGACGGCGGAAATGGAACGCCTGATCCGCGACGCCGGCTTCACACCGGCCCGCCGCCGGCAGGATTATTCCATCGTGCCCATCACGGCCAGCGCCGCCGCGTAGCGGCCCGTCGGCCTCTCGCTTCCAGCGGGGAAGGTCCTCCGCGCAGCACCCTCGTATGACCAGAATCGGCATCGGATACGACTCGCATCGCTTCGCCCCCCCGGGGCCGATGATCCTGGGCGGGGTGACCATCCAGAGCGACGTTCGCCTGGCCGGCCATTCGGATGGCGACGCCGTGGCGCATGCCGTCACTGACGCCATCCTCGGCGCGTCGGCACTCGGCGACATCGGACAGTTGTACCCGGACCACGATCCGGCCAACGAGAACCGCGACTCCATCGAGATGCTGCGGGCCGCCCTGACCCGCGTGCACGCCGCCGGCTGGCGCGTGCAGCAGGTGGACATCACCGTGATCACGGAAACCCCGCGGCTCGGCCCGTATCGTGAGGCGATGCGCAAATGCCTGGCCGAGGCGCTCGACGTGCCCAGTGCCGACGTGAGCATCAAGGGCAAGTCCAACGAGGGCATGGGCTGGATCGGGCGCGGCGAGGGCCTCGCCTGTCTGGCCACGGCCACCATCGTGCCGCGGTCGTGAGCTCGTGGGTCTCATGCCGTTCCTGGACTGGGTGGGCGCCCTTCCACTCAGCGCGCTCTATCTGATCCTGGCCGCGACCGCGGCCGCCGAGAATGTCTTCCCCCCCCTCCCGGCCGACACTGTCGTTGCGTTCGGCAGCTTCCTGGCGGCGCGCGGGCACGGCTCGGCATGGATTTCCTTCCTGGCGGTCTGGCTGGGCAACGTGGCGGGCGCGATGGTCATCTACGCGCTGGGACGCCGCTACGGGGCCGATCGCCTGGAACGCCGGCTGCTCGGCGAGCGGGCCGAGCAGCTCGAGGAACGGTTGAGCGACTACTACGGGCGGTTCGGGCTAACTGCGTTGTTCCTGGGGCGCTTCATTCCCGGTGTACGCGCGCTGGTTCCTCCGTTCGCCGGGGCGCTCCGCGTTCCGGCGCTGACCGCCGGTCTCCTCATCGGCTCCGCCTCGGCCATCTGGTACGGCGTGGTGAGCTACGTCGGGTTCACCCTCGGCGCCGACTGGCCGACGCTGGTGCGCGTGCTGTCGCGGGATGGTGGCACGGCCGCCGCGGTGGCGGCTGTGCTCGTGCTCGGGGTCGTGACCGCCATCCTCGTGCGGCGGCGATGGCGCTGATGGACGACGCGATCGTACGCGCCTTCCTGCTCGAACGGTTCGCCGACTATCTGGCGCTGGAGCAGGGATCGTCGCCGCGGACCCGCGAGGCGTACGCGCTCGACGTGGGCCGGCTCGCGGAGTTCGCGGTGAGCAAGGGACGGAAGACGCCGGCCGAACTCACGGTGCGGTTGCTCCGCGAATACATCTACCACCTCAAGGACCTCGGCCTCGCGCCGGCCTCCATCCGCCGCAGCGTCTCGGGTGTGCGCACGTACTTCCGGTTTCTGCTGGCCGACGGGATCGTGGTGCGCGATCCGAGCGAACGACTCGAGACCCCCAAGCGGTGGCGCACGCTGCCCGACGTGCTCACCGTCGAGGAAGTCGAGCGGTTGCTGGCCGCCCCCACGATGGACGATCCGCTCTACTTCCGCGATCGCGCCATGCTCGAGCTCGCCTACGGCGCCGGCCTCCGCGTGTCGGAGTGGATCAGCGTGGAGGTGAAGGATCTGCTGTTCGACCAGGGGGTGGTGCGGGTGTTCGGCAAGGGAAGCAAGGAGCGGCTGGTGCCGCTGGGCCGGAACGCCATCTCGGCACTCGCCATCTATCGTCGGGAACTGCGGCCCAAGCTGGAGCGCGGGGCGGGGAAGGGAGCGCTCTTTCTCAACGCCCGCGGCGAACCGCTGTCGCGCATGGGCGCCTGGAAGATCCTGCGCAAGTACGTGGAGCGGGCGGGGATCGAGAAACACGTGACCCCGCATACGCTGCGCCATTCCTTCGCCACGCATCTGCTCGAGGGTGGAGCCGATCTGCGGGCCGTGCAGGAGATGCTGGGGCACGCCGACATCTCAACCACGCAGATCTACACGCACGTCGATCGGGAGTACCTGCGGAGCGTGCACCGGCAGTATCATCCACGGGGCTGAATCCACGCCAACGCGCGCCATGATCCTCGTCATCGACAACTACGACTCGTTCACGTACAACCTGGTGCAGTACCTGGGGGAACTCGGCGCCGACCTGATGGTGCGGCGGAACGACGCCCTCACCGTGGACGACGTGGGCGCCCTTCGGCCGGCCGCGATCATCCTGTCCCCGGGCCCCTGTGCGCCGGCTCAGGCCGGAATCACCGTGGAGACGGTGCGCCGCTGGGGCCCCACGATTCCGATGCTCGGCGTCTGCCTGGGGCATCAGGCCATCGGGGAGGCCTACGGGGGCCTGGTCGTCCGGGCCGGGCGCGTAATGCACGGCAAGACGTCGCGCGTGGTGCATACCGGGCAGGGACTGTTCGCCGGACTGCCCTCCCCGTTGGAGGTCATGCGCTACCATTCGCTCGTGGTGGACCCGGCATCACTGCCGACTGTGCTGGAGGTGGTGGCCCACACGGCGGACGACCCCACCGAAATCCAGGCCGTGCGCCATCGCGAGCACCCCGTGTTCGGCGTGCAATTCCACCCCGAATCGATCAAGACCGAGCAGGGGAAGGCCATCCTCCGGAACTTCCTGGAGTTGGCGTCGGCGCACTAGCGATGCGTGTGAGCGGTGGATGCAAAGCGTTTGCCGCGACTGCGTTTGCCTTTCCCGTGGGCGCTCGGTAGATTGGCTGGCGTGAATCTTGCGGCCGGTCGCGCGGCTTGGCGCCGCCCATGAGGACGCTCGCCGTCATCCCAGCACGTCTGGGCGCGACGCGCCTCCCCCGCAAACCCCTTCGCCTCCTCGCCGGTCTCCCCCTCGTGATCCGTGTCTGGGAGCGGGTGCGCGACGCGGGCGTCGCCGACGCCGCGGTGATCGCCACCGACAGCGACGAGGTGGCCGATGCCGCCCGGATCCACGGAGCGCCGGTGGAATTGACGTCGCCCGATCATCCCTCCGGCACCGACCGCGTGGCCGAGGTGGCAACCCGCCCGGCGTACGCCGCCTACGACCTCGTGCTCAACGTGCAGGGCGACGAGCCGTTCGTAGAGGTCGACGCGCTCCGGGGCGCTCGCCGGATGGTGGCCGAGCTGGGCTTCCCCCTGGGCACGGCCGCCGCGCCCACCGGGCTCGACGCACTGGCGAATCCGAACATCGTGAAAGTGGTCGCCGCCGACGACGGCCGCGCCATGTATTTTTCACGAGCGGCCGTTCCGTTTCTCCGCGACCACGCCGATTCGGCGTTGCTGCGCGACCGGATCTGGCAACACGTGGGAGTCTACGCCTACACCCGCGACGCGCTCGCGCAGTGGGTGGCCCTGCCGCCTCATCCCCTCGAGCGCATCGAGCGGCTGGAGCAGTTGCGCCCCCTGGCGGCCGGCCTGGCCATGGGCGTGGCCTGTCTGGCCGCCACCGGACGGGGCGGCATCGACACCGAAGACGATCTCATCCGAGCAAACGCCGACTGGATCAATCTCAACCCGGGACAGCACTGATGTCATCGACCGCAAGCCAGCACACGACGAAGTTCATCTTCGTCACAGGAGGCGTCGTCTCGTCACTCGGAAAGGGCATCGCCGCGGCGTCGCTCGGCCGCCTGCTCGTGGAGCGCGGGCTCCGCGTCTCCATGATGAAATTCGATCCCTACATCAACGTCGATCCGGGCACGATGTCGCCGTTCCAGCACGGCGAGGTGTTCGTGACCGACGACGGCGCCGAAACCGACCTCGATCTCGGGCACTACGAGCGGTTCATCGACCGCGCGCTGTCGCAGGCGAACAACGTGACCACGGGGCGCATCTACCTCAACGTGATCACCAAGGAACGGCGCGGCGAATACCTCGGTTCCACGGTGCAGGTGATCCCGCACATCACCGACGAGATCAAGTCGGCCATGCGGCGCATCGCGCCCGAGAACGACGTCGTCATCGTCGAGATCGGCGGCACGGTGGGCGACATCGAATCCCTCCCGTTCCTGGAAGCCATCCGCCAGTTCCGACACGACGTCGGCCGGGAGAATGCGCTGTTCGTGCATCTCACGCTCATCCCGTACATCTCCGCCGCCGGCGAACTCAAGACCAAACCGACCCAGCACTCGGTGCGCGAGTTGATGGAGATCGGCATCCAGCCCGATCTGTTGATCGTGCGTACCGAGCGCCCGGTCTCCGACGAGATCAAGCGCAAGATCGCGCTGTTCTGCAACGTCGAGTTCGGGTGCGTGATCGAGAGCCCCGACGTGCGGACCATCTACCAGATCCCGCTGGCGTTTCACGACCAGGGATTCGACGACATGGTGCTGCAGAAGCTGGGACTCGAACGCCCGGAACCCGACCTCACGGCGTGGCGCGCCATGGTGGAGCGCGTGCTGGCGCCGCGCGAGCGCGTCCGCATCGCCGTCGTCGGCAAGTACACGGAGTTCGTGGACAGCTACAAGAGCGTGCAGGAAGCCCTGATCCACGGCGGCATCGCGAACGACGTCGGCGTCGACATTCACTGGCTCTCCAGCGATGCCTTCACGTCGCAGGAACGCGCCGCCGAGCTGCTCCACGGATATGACGGCCTGCTCGTGCCCGGCGGATTCGGCGTGCGCGGCGTGGAAGGCATGGTCGAGGCCATCGAGTACGCGCGGGAGTCGAAGCTTCCGTTCTTCGGCATCTGCCTCGGCATGCAGGTCGCCATCATCGAGTTCGCGCGCAACGTATGCGGCCTCGACGACAGCGACTCTTCCGAGTTCGCGCCGTCGTGCGGTAACGCCGTCATCGCGCTCATGGAATCGCAGCAGCACGTGACCGACATGGGCGGCACGATGCGACTGGGGGCATACCCGTGCCGCCTCACGCGCGGCACGAAGACCGCCGAGGTGTACGGCGTGGCGGAGGTCAGCGAACGACACCGGCACCGGTATGAGGTGGCCAACTCGTATCGCGAGCTGTTCGTGCAGAAGGGGCTCAAGCTCAGCGGTCTGAGCCCCGACGGGCAGCTCGTCGAGATCGTCGAGATTCCTTCGCATCCCTGGTTCATCGGGTGCCAGTTCCATCCGGAACTCAAGTCGCGCCCCATGCGGCCCCACCCGCTGTTCGCGGGGTTCATCGCGGCGGCGTACCGCGCCAAGCACGGCGCCGACACCAGCACCGATGCGGGCAAGCTCGTTCAGGCGGCGGACTGACGTGGCGCACGTATTCCCTTCTGACGCCTTCTTCCTGATCGCCGGGCCCTGCGTGGTGGAGGACGACGACCTCAACCTGCGCGTGGGCGATCACCTGGCGGCGCTCGCCGACCGGGTGCCCGGCGGCATCATCTACAAGGCGTCGTTCGACAAGGCCAATCGATCGAACGCGGGCGCCCACCGGGGCCCCGGGCTGGACGAGGGGCTGGCGGCGCTCGACCGAGTGCGACAGGCCACGGGACTTCGCATCCTCACCGACGTGCACCTGCCGGAGCAGTGCGCCGCCGCCGCCCAGGTGGCCGATGTCCTCCAGATCCCAGCCTTCCTCTGTCGCCAGACCGATCTGCTCGTCGCCGCAGGCGCTACCGGAAAGCCCGTGAACGTCAAGAAGGGGCAGTGGATGCATCCGGAGGGCATGCGGGGCGCGGTGGACAAGGTCCGCGGTGCCTCGACGACGCCGTCCGAAGTGGCCGTCACCGAACGCGGCACCTTCTTCGGCTACGGCGATCTCGTGGTGGACATGCGTAATTTCGTGCGCATGCGCGAGGCCTGCCAGGCACCAGTGATCTTCGATGCCACGCACAGCGTCCAGCGGCCGGGGCAGGGGCAGGGAGGCGCGAGCGGCGGTGCCCGCGAGTTCATCCCGCCCCTCACCATGGCCGCCGTGGGCGCCGGCGCCGACGGGCTGTTCATGGAAACGCATCCCGATCCCGACCACGCCCCCAGCGACGGCCCCAACATGATTCCGCTGGAACACCTCGACGCGCTGATCGAGCGGACCGTCGCGCTCTGGGCGCTCGTCCGCGCATGATCGACGCCGCCCTGGCCCGACGCATCAAGCTCGTCGCTCTCGATGTGGACGGCGTGCTCACCGACGGCGGCATCTACCTCGGCGCCGTGGACGGCCGCCCACTGGAGTTCAAGCGCTACGACATCCAGGACGGCCTCGGCATCTACCTGCTGCACCGGGCCGGACTGCGCGTGGCCATCATCACCGGACGCGTCTCGGACAGTGTGCGCATGCGCGCCGCCGAGTTGGAAATCGAAGACGTGGCGCAGGTCGTCGATGCCTACAAGCTGCCGGTCTTCACCGACATGATCGAACGCCACGGCATTGCGCCGTCCGAAGTCGCGTACGTGGGCGATGACTTCCCCGATCTCGCGGTGATGCGCGTGGTGGGGCTCGCCGTGGCGACCGGCAACGCCGTCCCCGAGGTCAAGCAGGAAGCCGGGCATGTGCTCACCCGCGAGGGCGGCCGGGGCGCCGTCCGGGAGTTCGCGGAGGCGCTGCTCCAGTCGCGCGGCGAATGGGACGCCCTCTGGCGGGACTATGTGGACAAGCGCTCCACGCGGGACGCGGTGCGATGACGACCCCGGACATCACCGCCCTGGGCCGCCGCGTCCTGCGCCTCGAGTCGCAGGCGCTGGCCGAGACGGAGAAGCGGCTGGGCGCGTCGTTCGCCGGCGCCGTTCACATGATCGCCGAGTCCACGGGACGCGTGATCGTCGCGGGCGTCGGCAAGTCGGGGTTGATCGGGCGCAAGATCGCCGCCACCCTCACATCCACCGGCACACCGGCGGCATTCCTGCATCCGGTCGACAGCGTTCACGGAGACCTCGGCATCGTCGGCCGGGACGACGTGGCCATTCTGATTTCCAAAAGTGGCGAGTCCGACGAGTTGCTCGGCCTTCTCGAGCACCTCAAGGGGCTCGGCGTGCGGATCATCGCCATCACCGGCGAGGGAGAATCCTCGCTGGCGCGCCTCGCGGACCTCTGGCTGGACGCGTGGGTAAAGGAGGAGGCCTGCCCCCACGACCTGGCGCCCACCACGAGCACCACGGTGGCACTCGCCCTCGGCGATGCGCTCGCGGTTGCGCTGCTCGACGTCAAGGGATTCCAGCGCGAGGACTTCGCGCGCCTGCATCCCGGCGGGTCGCTGGGCCGGAAGCTGTTGACGCGGGTGCGGGACGTGATGAGCGCCGGCGACCTGCCGGTATTACGAAGTGGGGATACCATGCGGCAGGCCATCGTGCTGCTGGCGGAGAAGCGGGGCATTGCCATTCAACTCGACGGCGACGATCGCCTCATGGGGATCATGACTGCGGGTGACCTGACGCGCATGATGGAACGGGAGGCTGATATTCTCTCGGTCGCCACCGACCGGGTGCTCACGCGGGCGCCGAAGACGGCGCGGGCCGACGAACTCGCCAGCGCCGTCGCGTTCCGCATGGAGGAGCACGGGATCATGGCGATGCCCGTGGTGGACGATGCCGACCGCCTCGTCGGCGTCGTGCATCTGCACGATCTCATGCGGGCCCGGGTCCGATGATGACGCGCATGCTTCCGGCGGCGCTCGTGGCCGCCATCATCGTAGCGGTCCTGGGCTGCGGGGCCACGTCCGAGCCGCCGATCGCGCATGTGCCGTCGGTGGCCGACAGCGCCGAGCAGGTGATGGTCCAATTCTCGTCCGTGTTGACCAACAAGGGCGTCGAGCGCGGCACGATGACGGCCGACACGGCGTTCGTGTTCAACGACCAGACGCGGTTCGACTTCCGGAACGTGCACGTGGACTTCGCCACCGGCACCGGCGAACCCAACGGGACGATGCGGGCGGACAGCGGGCGGTACAACATGCGCACCGAGGTCCTGGACGGGTGGGGCCACGTCGTCATCACGACGACCAAGGGGGAACGGCTCGAGACCCCGCAGCTCCGGTTCAATCAGGCCACGAACCTCGTGTCGAGCGACACGTCGTTCGTGCTGACGCAGGGCGACAAGGTGTCGCGGGGCATCGGATTCAACGCCGATCCCGACCTCAAACGAATCAATTGCCTGCGGGGCTGCAGCGGCTCGGGCGTCATCACGTCGATTCCGGACCGCTGATGCGCGGCCTTCGTCGCGCCGTCGTAGCGGCTGCCTGTCTGATACCCGCGGGCCTCCTTGGCCAGGGCTCTCCCACGCGTTGCAACGCGATCAACACGCCGACCACCCGCCAGTTGAGCGTGATGACGCCCACCGGGCAGTACAACACGTACGTCGGAGGCGGCGTCGTGGTGGTCTGTCCGGCCAAGGACATTCACCTGAAGGCGGACAGTCTGGAGCAGTACGGGGACGAGAAGCGCCTCTACCTCGTGGGGCACGTCGATTACCGGGAGCCGCGGTTCGCGGTCCGCTCGGACTTCCTCAACTATTACACCAGCGAGGAGCGCGTGGTCGCGACGGGCAACGTGGATGCGACCATGCCCAACGGGTCCGAGCTCAAGGGCCCGGTGGCCACGTATCTGCGCAAAATTCCGATCACGCGCCCCCTCCCATCGATGCGCGCCACCGGCCGGCCCACGATCACCCTGATCCAGCGGGATTCGCTCGGTCGCGCGCAGCCGCCGATGGACGTGATCGCGGATAACGTGTTCATGAATGGCGACAGCCTGGTGTATGCCGGCGGGAGGGTCCAGATCAACCGCCAGGACCTGACCGCGCACGGCGACTCGATGTTTCTCGACGGCCAACACGAGATCCTGCACCTCATCGGGAAGCCGCAGATCGAGGGACAGAAGGGCGACAATCCGTTCACGCTCGACGGTACGCTCATCGACCTTTACTCGCGCGAGCAGAAGCTCGACCGGGTATTAGCGCGGGGCCAGGCGGTCGCCACGAGCAAGGATCTCACGCTGCACGCCGACACGATCGATTTTCGCGTCACCGACGACGTCCTGCAGCGCGCCCACGCGTGGGGGCCGGAACGGGCCGCTGCCAGGTCTCCCACCGACAGCCTCCTTGCCGATTCCATCGACGTCATCATGCCGGGCCAGCGCGCGCGCGAAATTCACGCCGTCGGCCACGCCTACGCCGAGAGCAAGCCCGACTCGCTGAAGTTCCATACCACCGAAATGGACTGGATGCGCGGCGACACGATCCTCGCGAAGTTCGACACGGTGCCGCCCAAGGATACCGCGCAGGCCCCGCGCATCAAGCAGCTCATCGCCATCGACAGCGCGTCGGCCTACTACAACATGGCGCCCCGGGACAGCACGCTCTGCGTGCCGGCGATGAATTACTCCAAGGGGCATCGCATCGTCGTCTCTTTCGGTGACAAGGGAGCGGAGCAGGTCGATGTCGTGGGGAAGACGGTCGGCATCTTCGCGGAGCCCAACGATTCGCTCCCGGCGAATCGCTGCGCGCCGGCCGCCAAGGCACCCGACGCCAAACCGCCGCTCCCGCCGGGCCACCCGGACACCACCGTCGTACACCGTCCATCCCGACCGTTCCGATGATCGATTCCACGCCTTCCGAGAAGCTGCTCGCCCTGGTCGACCGCCTGTCGCACGGCGACCGCTCTGCGGCGCTCGCCGTGCACGCGCTCATCAGCGCGGCCAACGAGTACGGCGCGGCCAACTTCGACCGGGCCGCCGTGGTCTACCGCGACGACCATCTGGCCGCCCTCCGCGCCGCCGGCCATGACGCCGACCGCGAGGCGGGGCGCCTCAGCCTCGACGAGGTCCGCGAGCACCTCGCCCGGTCCGTGTTCCCGCGCCTTGCCGGCGAGGGCCTGGTGGATCTGCCCCCCGAAGGACTCGCCAACCCCGACGCCGTCATCAGGTTCCGGCCCCCGGTTTGGGATCAGATCTCGGGAAGTCGGGCCGAGATCGCGGCCGAAATGCGGCGCACAGGCGAGCAACCCGTGGCGGGGGGGGACCAACCGCTTGGCGAACCGGGGCTCGCGGTGGTACCTGGCGGCAGCACGCTCGACGCCACCGGCCTGGTGAAGATGTACCGCCGCCGACGGGTCGTGAACGACGTCGCTGTTCACCTTCGGCAGGGGGAAATCGTCGGCCTCTTGGGTCCCAACGGGGCCGGCAAGACCACGACCTTCTACATGATCGTCGGGCTCATCCAACCCATGGCCGGACGCATCCGCTTCGACGGCGAGGACATCACCAACATGCCGATGTACAAGCGCGCGCGGCTCGGCATCGGCTACCTTTCGCAGGAACCGTCGATCTTTCGCAAACTCTCCGTGGAGGACAACATCAAGGCGATTCTCGAGACGCTCTCGATCCCGTCGGCGGAGCGCGCCACACGACTCGAGAGTCTGCTCGACGAACTCGGGCTCAAGCACCTGCGGCACCAGAAGGCGTACGCGCTCTCCGGCGGCGAACGCCGCCGCCTCGAGATCACGCGTGCCCTGGTTACCGAGCCCAAGTTCATGATGCTCGACGAGCCGTTCGCGGGCGTCGACCCGATCGCCGTGCACGACATTCAGACCATCGTCGCCCGACTCCGGACCCGGAACATCGGCGTGCTGATTTCCGACCATAATGTGGAGCAGACCCTGGACATCGTGGATCGCGCGTACATCATGTTTGATGGACAGGTCAAAGTATCCGGAACGGTCCGGGAACTCGTCTTCGATGACACCGTGGCGGACATCTATCTCGGACCGACGCTGACCGCCCGGCTCCGGTCCCGGTTCGCTTCCACCGCCAGTTGAGTCGCGCATTCTCATGAAGACGGGTCTTCAGCAGAGCGCCAGCCTCCGCCAGGAACTGAAGATCAATCCACGCCTGTACCAGGCGATGGATCTGCTATACATGCCGCTGCTCGACCTGCAGCAGCACCTGAAGCAGGAGCTGCTCAACAATCCCTTCCTCGATCTCGTGGAACCGGACGACGACGAGAACGAGGAGAACGAGGACGAGCAGCTCCCGGCGCTCGATGCCGCCGCTGAAGACGACGCCGCGGAGCAGGAATCGACCAAGGACGATGCCATCGACTGGGAGGAGATCCTGCTCGACGGCTTCGACCCCGGCGGCGCCCCGGCGGAAACCGAGGTGCGCGAGCACTACGAACCGGTCACCGTCGACCGCGGCGATCTCTCCGACCACCTCCTGGAACAGATCTCCCTCCTCGACCTGTCGCCCCGACAGCAGGTCCTGGCGGAGGAATTCATTGGCAACATCGCCGACGATGGGTATCTGTCGTGCACCCTCGACGAGGTGCTCGCGAGCGTCAACGAAGCCATCGCGGGCGCCGCGGAGCAGGAGGGCGAGACGTTCCGTGAACTGCCGCTGTTCTCCCAAGCCGAAGCGGAGGCCATGCTCGGCATCGTTCAGGCACTCGATCCGGCTGGCGTCGGCGCGCGCGACCTGCGCGAGTGCCTGCTCCTGCAGCTGCGCGACCTCGGCACCGAGCACGCGGTCCCGTATCGCCTGGTGGATGAGGCGTTCGACGACCTCATCGCACACCGTTGGCCCGAGATCGCCCGCCGCTATGGCCTCACGGTGCAGGAAGTCCAGGCGGCTGCCGACGAGATCCAGAAGCTCGATCCCAAACCCGGCCTGCGGTTCAGCACGTCGGATGAGAACTACATCATCCCCGACCTCATCGTCGACAAGCTCGACGGCGTCTATCGCGTCTCGTTGAACGACTCCAATCTCCCGCGCTTGCGACTCAGCCGCACCTACCAGAACATCGCGCGCGACAAGAGCAAGTTCCAGGGAGAGAACAAGGACTTCATCGCGAGCAAGCTGAACTCGGCCACCTGGATGATTCAGGCCATCGAGCAGCGACGCCAGACCATGCTCAAGGTCATGAACTACATCATCGATCGCCAACGCGAGTTCTTCGAGAAGGGCGTGCAGTACCTGAAGCCGCTCACGCTCCGGGAAGTAGCCGAATCCATCAGCATGCACGAGTCCACGATCAGTCGCGTGACGAACGAGAAGTGGGTCCAGACGCCGCGCGGAGTGCTGCCGCTCAAGTTCTTCTTCTCGTCGGGGCTCACCACCACCGGCGGCGACGACGTGTCGGCCCGCGGGATCCGCGCGCAGATCGAGAAACTGATCGAGGACGAGGATCCGCAGCACCCCCTCACCGACCAGGAGATCGTGGCGATTCTCAATCGGCAGGGCGTGCAGATCGCTCGCCGCACCGTGGCCAAGTACCGGGATCAGCTCGGCGTCCTGTCGGCCCGCATGCGGAAGCGCGTATGACGGCGCGCCCCGGGCCCCCATCCGACGCGCGCGCCCTGGCGCCGGTGGATGTGTCGGTGCTCGTACCAGCCAAGGACGAAGCCGAAAACCTGCCGCTGTTCATGGAGCTGGCCGAGGCCGCCTTCCGCGCCGACAAGGCGCGCTACGAAGTCATCGTCATCGACGACGGCAGCACCGACGACAGCTGGGCTGTGCTCCTGGACCTGCAGACGCGGTATCCCTTTCTCCGGGCGGTGCGCCATCGGACGCAGCGGGGAATCGCCGACGCCCTGCGCACCGGCTACCTGGCCGCGCGCGGGCAAGTCATGGTGTTCTATCCGGCCGATCTGCAGTTCAAGCCCGAGGACATCCCGCGACTTGTCGCGCCGATCCTCGCCGGGGACGCGGACATGGTCACCGGCTTCAAGCAGGGGAAGTACGAGAAGGCCTTCGTCTCGAAGATCTACAACTGGCTCAGCCGCACGCTGTTCGACGTGCCGGTGAAGGACCTGAACTCGGTGAAGGCCTACCGCCGCGAAATCATGGACGGGCTGCCGATCCGCCCCGATTGGCACCGCTACATGATCGTCCTCGCCGCTGCCCAGGGGTTCACGGTCGCCGAGATCCAGGTGCCGTTGTATCCGCGACACGCCGGCAAGTCGAAGTTCGGCCTGTCCCGGATTCCCGTGGGCGTACTCGACATGCTCTCGGTCTGGTTCGAGTTGCGCTTCGGCAAGAAGCCGCTCCTGGCGTTCGGCATGCTCGGCGCGGCGCTGTTCGCCATCGGCGTCCTGTCGGGGCTGGCCGCGCTGTTCTGGCTCTGGTTCCGCGGGGAGGGAGTGCGCGCCGTGTGGACGGTGATTCAGACCTGCCTCGTGCTGGGGAGCGTCTTCTTTGCCACCGGCATGCTCGGGGAGCAGATCGCCGGTCAACGCGCCGAGGTGCGCGAACTGCGGCGGCGGGTCGAGGAGTTGGCGGTCGAGTCGGACCACCACGAACCGCAGTAGCGCGTGCGCGCGCTCTGGCTCACCCACTCCTTTCCCCGCACGGCAACCGACTCCGCCGGGAACTTCATCCTCCGCCTGGCCGCCGCCCTGCGCACGCAGGACATCGAAGTGCTCGTGCTCGCCCCGTCGGCGCCCGGACTCCCGGCCATCGACGAGTTGCACGGCGTGCCGACCCATCGCTATCGCTACGCGCCGAGTGCTCACGAGACGCTGGCCTATGCGGGAACGATGGCCGAGCAGGTTGCCGGGTCCCTCGGCGCCAAGCTCAGCCTCGCGAGCATGATCGCGGCAGGCGCGCGCGCGGCCACCCGCGCCTGCCGCGCCTTCCACCCCGACATCGTACACGCGCACTGGTGGTTTCCGTCGGGCATCTCGGCCGCGTGGACGGCCTCGCATGCCCACCTGCCGCTGGTCACGACGATGCACGGCACCGACGTCCGCATGGCGCGCAAGGTCCGCGCCTCGCGTCGGGCGTTCGACTTCGTCCTCCGCCACTCGGCCGCCGTCACCACGGTGTCCACCTGGCTGGCGCGGGAAGTCCATGCGCTCGCGCCCAGTTGTGAACCGCTGGTGGCGCCGATGCCGGTGGCCACCGACCTGTTCACCCCGGCGCCGCACCCGGTGCAGGGCGCCCGACTGTTGTATGTCGGACGGCTCGTGCCGCAGAAAGGACTCGACCTGCTGCTCGAGGCCATGGCGGCCATGCGCCACACCGTCCCCCTCGACGTGGTCGGGGACGGGCCGATGCGCGGCCAGTTGCAAGCCCTGGCCGGCGAGTTGGGGGTGTCGGACGCCGTCACCTGGCACGGCGCGCTTCCTCAAGCGGCGCTCACTCCCTTCTACCGAGACGCCCTCGCGCTCGTCGTTCCGTCGCACGACGAAGGCCTGGGCCTGGTGGCCGTCGAAGCCATGCTGTGCGGAACGCCGGCCGTCGCCTTCGCGTCGGGAGGACTCCCCGACGTAGTGCAGGAAGGGCGTACGGGTTCGCTGGTCCGCGACCGGACGCCGCGCGCGCTCGCCTCGGCGCTGGACCGGCTGGCCGAGGCGCCCGCTCAGGCGCGCGGACTCGGCCTTCAGGCCCGCGAGATCATGATCGGCCGCTTCTCGCCGCAGGCGGTCGCGTCGCGCTACGCCGACCTCTACCGGAGTGTGCGGCATGGCCCGTAGCCGGTGGTTTCGCGCGCTGCGCATCGGATTCTCGGTGGTCGCCCTGGGCTACATCGCCTGGGCGCTGAATCATTACTGGAACGCGTACGCGTCGCAGCCGTTGGAGCCGCACCTGCGGTGGAGCGTGCTGCTGGCCTCGGGCGGCGTATTCCTCGCGACCTACGGCGTCCTCATCCAGACGTGGCGCATCATGCTCGTGGAGTGGGACGCTCGGCTCTCGTTCTGGCGGGCCGCGCACATCTGGAGCGTCGCCAACCTGTACCGGTACGTTCCCGGAAAGGTGTGGCAGATCGGCGCCATGGGCATGATGGCGCAGAAGGAAGGCGTCTCGCCGGTAGCGGCCACCGGATCGGCCCTGCTCAATACGGTGGTGAACATCACCACCGGATTCGCGATCGCGCTGGCCACCGGTTCGGTGGCGCTCGATGCGTACCATCCGGGGGCCAGCCGGGTGGCGCTGGTGCTTACGGTACTCGCGCTCGGGGGACTGCTGGCGCTCCCCGTTGCGATGCCGCGCGTGCTGAAGACGGCGCGGCGCATCTCGGGACGGGAGTTGCCCACGGCCTCAGTGCCGCCCCGCGTGATCGCGTACGCGATCGTGGGGAACCTGATCACGTGGGTGATGTATGGATTCGCGTTCCAGCTCGTCGTGATCGGCGTGCTGGGGCATGCGGCTGGCGCCCTCCCGAGCTACATCGCAGTTTACAGCGCATCGTACGTGCTCGGATACATTGTATTGTTCCTGCCGGCAGGCATCGGGGCTCGCGACGGCGCGATGGCCGCTGCACTGCCGGTGTTCAAGCTCATGACGGGACCGCAGGCGGTACTGATCGCGGTCTCGTCTCGCCTCTGGACTTCCATTCTGGAACTCGTGCCGGGATTCCTGTTCCTCGCCGTCGACGCCTGGCGTCGCCCGTCCAAATAGGATGACAAAACGACCCCTTCGTCGCGATGCGCCGCTCGCGGCGCCCGTCCTTCCGCCGCCGCGTTTTGCGGTGGCATGGGCGGCCCTGACCTACGCCCTGTGCACGCTCGTGCTGGTGTATCCGGTATTCGCGGGGCAGTTCCTGGTGAGCCCGCACAGCGACCAGTACATCGCGGGCTATGCCTTCCGCCTGTTCGGCGCCCAGTCGCTGCACGCCGGACACGGGTTCCCGCTCTGGAATCCGTACATCTTCGGCGGCCTGCCGTACGTGGCCGCCATGCACGGCGACATCTTCTATCCCACCTTCCTCCTGCGCATGGTCATGCGTACGGATCTGGCCATGACGTGGGGGTTCGCCATCCACCTCTTCCTGGCCGGCATCTTCACGTACGGGTTCCTGCGGGCGTGGGGATTCGGCTTCTTCGCGTCGCTGTTCGGCGGCGCGGCGTACATGTTGAGCGGGCAGATCGCCTCGCTCGCCTCGCCGGGACACGACGGAAAGCTGTTCGTGAGCGCGCTGTTTCCGTTGGCGCTCTGGATGCTGCTGCTCGGCATTCGCGACGGCAAGCGCTGGACGTGGGGTGCATTGGCGCTCACGGTCGGCCTCGCCGTCCTCAGTCCGCACCCGCAACTGCTCCAGTACATGTTGCTCGGGTCAGGCGCCTTCGCGCTGTACCTGGCGTTCAGCGACCACGAGGGCAGGGGACGCCTTCCCCGAAGCGTCGCCATCCGCCGGCTGGCCTACGCGCTGGGCGCTGTGTGCGTGGGGTTGTTGATCGGCGCCGTGCAGTTCATGCCGGTCATCGAGTACACCCCGTGGTCGCCGCGCGCCGGCGGACGCGGCGGCTATGCGTTCGCCACCCAGTTCTCGATGCCCATCGAGGAGTTCTTCAATACGTATCTCCCGCAGTTCACGGGCATGCTCGACCACTACTGGGGCCGCAACGGCATCCACCTGCACAGCGAATACCTGGGCGTGTCGGTGTTGATTCTGATGGGCGCGGCGTTCGGAGCCACGATGCGCCGCGGCTTCCGTGCCTTCTGGCTGGGCACGGCCGTGGTCACCGCCCTGTGGGCCATCGGCAGCGGGACGCCATTCTACCATCTGGTGTACGCCATCGTCCCGGGCTCCAAGTTCTTCCGAGCGCCGAGCACGATCTTCTTCATGACGAGCTTCGCCGTGGTCATGCTGGCCACCGTCGGGCTCGAACGCGTGCTCGCGCGGCGCGTCGGCGTCCGGTACGCGCTCGGGTGGATCATCGCGGCAACGGTCGTCGCGCTGCTCGCCAGCGGCGGCATGCTGACCAATCTCGCCCAGACCATCGCCGCGTCGTTTGCCGGTTCGCAGCGGTACGAGGCGGTGCAGGCGAACAATGGCGCCCTCATCCTCGGCGCATGGCGGTCATGGCTCGTGGCCGCCCTCTGCTGCGCGCTGCTTGTCGGCATCGCCCGCCAACAGATCGCGCTTCGCACGGCCGCCATCGCGCTGGTCGTGGTCGCGGCCGTCGATCTACTCAGCATCGATCACAACTACTGGATGTTCTCGCCGCCGGCGTCGCAACTCTTCGCCACGGACTCGGCCATCGCCTACATGCAGCGGCAGCCGCAACCGGGCCGCGTGCTCCCACTGCCGGCCGGCGGGTCCAGCAGCGACCGGGATCCGTATCTCTACGGCGACGGTTTCATGGTGCACCATGTCCGGTCGGTGGACGGATACCACGGCAACGAACTGGGAGACTATCAGCGCCTCGGCGGCAAGACCGGGCCGAACGTCCCGTACGCCAATCTCATCGACCCCCAGTTCTGGAAGCTGACCAACGTGCAGTACGTCTACTCCGACGTGGATGCCCCCGACCTGACCCAGGCATTCGCCACGCAGCTCAAACGGCCGGACATCACCTTCAGTCGCCTCGCCGGACCGGTCAGAAACTCGGCCGGATCCATGGTCTATCTGCTGAAGCCGTCGCAGAACGACCCGTACGCCTGGGTGACGCCGGCCATTGTGAAAGCCACCGAGGAGCAGACACTCCCCACCGTCCTCAATCCCAAGTTCGATCCAGCCACGGTGGCGGTGTTCGATACGGCTGCCAAAGTCACGCCGGTGACGCTGTCCGCGCTACCCAAGCCACTAGACATCACCACCAACGTGACCAGCTACGATCCCGGGCACGTGGTGATGGACCTGAGCGCACCAGCGCCGGCCGGGGCTGCCCTGGTCGTCTCCGAGAACTACTATCCCGGGTGGCGCGCCACCGTGGACGGAAAGGCGGCTCCGGCGATCGGCCGAGCCGACTACTCGCTGATCGGCGTGGCGCTCCCGGCCGGGGCCCGGCACGTCGAGCTCAACTTCGACGATCCGGCATACGAGTCGGGCAAGAAGGTGACCCTGGCCGCCCTCCTGATCGCCCTCCTCCTGACGGCCGGGGGATTCGCGGCGGAGCGGACGAACCGTGCCTGAGCGCGCCCTCGTCGTCGTCCCGACCTACAACGAGTGCGAGAACATCGCACGAATCATTGAAGCCGTCCTGGGGCAGGACCCCCGTTTGGAACTGCTCATCGTGGACGATGGCTCGCCCGATGGCACCGCCGGCATCGTCAAGGCCATCATGGCGACCAACCCCAAGGTCCATATCCTCGAACGGGAACGGAAACTCGGCCTCGGGACTGCGTACCTTGCCGGATTCGCGTGGGCCCTGACGCAGGACTTCGCCTACGTATTCGAGATGGACGCCGACTTCTCGCACGATCCGGCCCATCTCCCGCAGTTCCTCAACGCCGTTCAGACGGCCGACCTCGTACTCGGCTCGCGCTATCTCGACGGGCGCGTAAGTGTCGTGAACTGGCCGATCTCCAGGCTCCTCCTCAGCTACTTTGCCAACGTCTATGCACGGTGGGTCACCGGGCTCCCCGTCTGGGATTCCACGGGCGGCTTCAAGTGCTTTCGCAGATCAGTGCTTGAAGCCATTGATCTGACGTGCGTTCACTCGAATGGGTACGCGTTCCAGATCGAGATGAGCTTCCGGGCATGGAAGAAGCGGTTCAGGATCGCCGAGATCCCGATTGTCTTCGTGGATCGCACGGAGGGCACGAGCAAGATGTCCAAGGCCATCGTGCGCGAGGCCATCTGGATGGTCTGGTGGCTCCGGTTCAAATCGATCTTCCACCGGCTGTAGGCCGACCGCAGGGAGACCGCCGCCGATGATTCCAGCGGGCCGAGAGTTCTACAAGATGAGCGGCTCCGGCAACGACTTCGTGGTCGTCGATGCCAGGACCGTTCCTCCCGGGCGTCTCGACGACACCGATGCCATCCGGTCCATCTGCGCTCGCGGCACCGGCGTCGGGGCCGACGGAATCGTCTTTCTCGAGCCCAGCACGGCGGCCTCCGTGCTCCTGCGGTACCTCAACAGCGACGGATCGGTGGCCGCCCTCTGCGGGAACGCCACGCTCTGTACGGCCCGCCTGTTCGCGGAGCTCGGCGGCGCAGCCCCCGGGGAGCCGTTCACCATCCAGACGGCTGCCGGCGTGCTGGGGGCCGTTTGCCATGCCGCCACGGGGCCGGAGGTGGAGATGCCAGCGGTCGGGCAGCTGACGCCGGCGGCCGCGGTCCCGTTGGGCCCCGGAGAGCGACGCGTTGGGTTCGCGGAGGTGGGGATCCCGCATCTGGTGATCCTCTGCGAAGACATCGAGGCGGTCGACGTGGTCGGCCGCGGGCGCCCGTTGCGCTTCGACCCGGCCTTCCCGGCCGGCACCAACGTGGACTTCGTGGCGAGGGGCCCCGGCAACAACCGATGGTATATGCGGACCTACGAACGTGGGGTCGAGGGCGAGACGCTGGCCTGTGGAACCGGGGCAGTGGCCTCGGCCGTTGTCCTGGATCGCTGGGGCCTGGCGCCCGAGGGCGGGACGATCGTGACCAGATCCGGAAAGGAACTCAGGATCGGGATCCGGACCGAAGGTGAAGCGATCAGGCCCAAGCTCGCTGGTGAAGCCCGGATCGTTTACCACGGATTCCTGGCCGAATCCTAGCGCCAGATCGGCACGTCCAGCAGGTCGAGAGCGGCGACGTGGGCATGCTCGTGCCCCCTGCAATTGCCCCGTGCGCGAGAATCTGGATCACATCATTCTGTCTATATCATTACGCAACAGGGAATTACTGCCATACGAGGCCCTGTAGATTGAACATCGATCAAGCCCTTTTCCACAGATCTGGTTTACATAATCTTTCTTATACGAACTATCTAGGCGACAGTGTGTCGCGTCATGGGCACTATGCTGGCACCTAAAGCGCTCGTCCTCCCTCGGACCAATGCCAGAGAGAAAACCGCCGGGCATCGCGCTTGGCGACGCACCGGCGGTTGAAATGGTCCGCGCTTCTGGCAGGATCCAGCCCCAGCCTGCTGCTCGAGGTCAGCCTGGCATCCGCTCCCGATCAGCCCTTGGAGGCCGGCTGAGCGTCGATCTCGCCTAGCCGGACCCGGGCCTCGGCTGCCACACCCTGGGCCTTGGGATTGTCCACGAGCGACTGCCACAGCGTGCGGGCCTGTGCGGTATCGCCCGCCGTCAGGAACGCCCGGGCCGCCTTGGACTGCTGGAAGGCCTTGTTGGCGTCCGAGCGGGCGGCCTCGGCGGCCTTCTGATAAGAGGCCGCGGCGACCGGAGCCTTGCCGGACTGCATCTGGCCGTCGCCCATCAGGCTGTAGATGGACGCCATGTCCAGGCTCGCGGCGCTGGCCGTGGAGAGCTTTTGCAGGACGGCCAGCCCCGCGTCGAACTTCCCGGCGTTGAAATCGATCTGGGCCAGCAGGAGCCCGGCCTCGATGCCCGACTGCGTGTCGCCGTAATTGTCGGCCACCTTGTTCAGGTCGCTCTCGGCCAGGGCCTGGTTTCCGGCCGATACCGATTGCAGCGCGGTATTCAGGGCGCGTTCGGCCGCCTGGTTCTTCAGCTCGATGGACCTGTTGTAGTACCAGTACGCCCCCGCGGCGACGGCAAGGACCACGGCGGCGATGGCAACCTTGCGCCCGTTGCGCTGGAACCACTCGATGATGGTCTCTTCGCGGCTCGGGCGCGCGGCAGATGCTGAAGTAGGATCGGTCATTTCAACGGAGATGAGGTGCCCCTGGGGTGACTCGAACACCCGGCCAACGGTTTAGGAAACCGCTGCTCTATCCACCTGAGCTACAGGGGCGAGTGTTGAGGTGCTGTGCCAACCCTCAAACCTAATTCCCAACAGGCGTGACACCAGTGCCGACTCCCTGGGCCCCCGCGGCCGGCGTGGCGAACGGCACGAAGACCGCCGCGGTGTCGGCCAGGCTCGACGGCGTGCGATAGCGGTACCACCTCCGCCCCGCGAACCGCGAGCGGAGCAGCGAATCGCGCACCCCGAAGTCCCGCACGAACACCACGTCGCCCCCCACCCTTCCGTCCACGACATGCTGCTTTGCGAGGAAGATCGGGTACGGCATCGTGCCGGCGGCGTCGGCATTCGACTCGCGCAAACACGTGGCCGTTGGACGCGAACCGGGAACGATCGACACGGCGCGATCGCCCGGGAGGCCGCGCACCGGCTCGGCGTGCCCCGCCGCCCGGGCCGCCGCCAACACGCGTGCCTGCCGAACCTGCGGGTTCGCCGCGGGCAGCGTGTCTTCGGCGTCGAGCGCCATTTGCAGTGCGCAGGCATCGTAGGTGCTCACATCCCGATCGGCCGCGAAGGGCTCGATGCCGAACACCCGCAACCGCGCCAGCAGGCGCCCACGCCAACTCTCGTTCACGAACACGAGGGCATTATGGATGCCGGCGCGGGACAGCTGCGCCTCGATGTCGGTCTTCTCCTTGGTGCGTTGCGCGTGGTACGACCGGATTCGCACGAGCGCGCCCTGCGTACCGACCGGGACCAGCCACGCCACGGCGACACACAGCGGAATGACGGTGAGCATCGCCTGGCGCGCCCGCCCGCGCTTCAACCGGGCCCGCACGGCGCCGGGCGCACGCGCCGCAAAGACCACGAACGCCGGCACCGCGCTGAACAGAAAGCGCGGCCCCGCGAAGAACCCGTCGAACCAGTACGCACCGTAGCCAGCCACGAAGACGCCGATCAGCGCCACCAGCAACACGTCCCAGCGCGAGGCGCGTCGGAGCGCGAACAGCGTCGCCACGACGAATGCCAGCCCCGGCAGCGGCCATTCGAACAGGTAGCGATCGAGGCGCATGAGGTACCCCGAGGCCAGCAACAATCCGCGCACCGGCGTGTGCATCCTACCGTCGGGGGCCAGGTGGAAGCCCACCCTGTGCCCCACGCCGTCCAGCACCGTGTACGCGAACACGAATGGATGACCCGTGGTGCGGACGTTGGCCCACAGCAGTAACGCCACCGGAATGCACCCCGCCGCCACCTGCCAACCCAGCGTCCCGACCAGCTCGCGCCGGCGCACCAGGACCACCAACTGGAACCCGCCGATCACCGCCGCTACGAGCACCGCATCGTACGGGCGCACCGTCGCCATGACGCCGAGGGCGGCACCGATCACGGCTGCGTGTCGGGCGGCCGCCCGCGGCCCTTCGGCCGCCTCCCATGCCGCCAGCGCCGCGAGCGCGACCATTGCCGCTGCCAACGCCGGGACATGACTCATCTGGCTCGCGCTCATGACGAGGACCATCGGACTGGCCACAAACAATAGCGTGGCCAGGCGGGCCGTCGCCTCATCATACGCGCGGGCGACGAATCGGTAGAATGCCCAGACGATGATGCCGAGGAGCAGTGGATTCATGAGCCACGCCGCGCCGGCGGCGAGCCCCAGCGCAATGAGCGCCGGCCCCCCGATGGGATACTGTGAGAACCACCGCCCGGCATCGTACACCGGCGCTGTATTGAAGAACTCGCGGAATCGCTCCGCGGCGATCGCGAAGTGGCCATCCAGCAGCATCCGCGCGTGCCACTGCTGGGCCATCTCATCGCTCGTGAACGGCTGCCCCGCGAAGCAATAGCGCGACAGCGCGGCCGCGGCGACGATGGCGAGCAGCGACACGCTGGCCGCGAACACCCAGGTGGGAAGCGCCTGCAACCGCGCCGTGATCCGCTCGGCGGCGTCCTCGAGGCGCTCGCCGAACAGCGCCGCGGCCCCGGCACTGGCAGCGACGATGACGATCGCGCCAAGAATCCACTGCAGCACTGCTCCGTCCCACCACGGCACCTCGGCCCCACCGCTCATGAGGTTGGCCACCGGCACGATGCCGAGCAGGAATAGCAGTACGCCCGCCACCCACAGCGTGGCACGCCGGACCACCTGCGCTTGCTCGATGTCGCGCTCGTTCATGAGATGCGGATTCGGAACTCGGCCGGGCTCGGGGACGGTGAAGCCCGAAGTTACGAGCCCGTCCCGCCAGGGGAAAGCGACACGCGGTCCCGGATCGCCGTCCTCAATGCAGGTGCAGCACCCGCAGCAGCAACACGCTCATCCCCATCAACCCGAGGAGCGACGCCGCCACCGCGGTCGTCACCCGCCCTCCCACCGACACCATGCCGCGGATCTCCACCCCGAGCCCCATCCCGGCCATCGCCAACACCATCAGCAGGGTGGTCGCGGTGTGCAGCGGCGCGGCCGCGACATCGGGCACGAGTCCAAGCGAGCGCGCCACCGCCATGACCACGAACCCGACGATGAACCAGGGGATGAATCGGTGCAGCGCCAGCCGCTGGTGTTCCGATGGCTGACGGTGGCCGACCGCGAGCAGCAGCACCACCGGCCCCAGCAGCAGCACGCGCACCAGCTTCACGAGCGTCCCCACCTGCCCCGCCAGCGCGCTCACCGGGAACGTAGCCGCCACCACCTGCGGCACGGCATACACGGTGAGTCCGGCGACGACGCCGTACTGATACATGGACAATCCGATCGCGTGGCCCAGCGGCGGCAGCACCAGTACCAGGATCACACCGAGGATGTTGGTGAATGCCACCGACGACGCGACGTCGTGTCCTTCCGCGCGGATCACCGGCGCCACCGCGGCGATCGCGGCGTTGCCGCAGATGGAGTTGCCACACGCCACGAGCACCGACAGCCGGTGCGAGAGCCCCGCGGTACGCGAGATCCCATAACTCGCCATGATGGCGATTGCCACCGTGATGACGATGCCGAGCAGGAGCGCCGGGCCGGCGTGGAGCAGCGCGGGGAGGTTCACCGACGCCCCGAGCGCCACGATGGCTACCTCGAGGGCCGGTTTGGCGGCCACGCGCACGCCGGGTGCCCACCGCTCCCCCATCGGCCAGAGGGCCCGGAGCACCATGCCCAACAGAATGGCGAGCACCAGAGCCTCGACGAGCGCGTGGCCGAAGATCATCGCCTCGATCCAGGCAAGCGCCCAGGCCGCCACCCCGACGCCAGCCGCCAGCAGAAGCCCCGGCACGACCGCCATCCACTGGGCGGAGCGGAGCGGCGCCGGCCGCGGAGTCGGGATCACATGGGTATCGGACATGGACGAACAGTCGGCCCGGGCGACCGTCCGCGCCATTGCGGTGTGGACATATGTCCCATAACGTAACGTTATGCCTCGACCCAACGTTCCGGTCGCGCCCGCCGCTGACCTCGACCTGCTCGTCGTGCTCGCCGTCATCGCGCGCGAGCGGTCGTTCACGCGCGCCGCCACGGTGCTCGGCGTGAGCCAACCGTCCATCTCGGCCCGCGTGCGTCGCCTCGAAGCCCGGGTGGCCGAACCGGTCTTCGAACGCCTCGGGCGCGGCGTGCGCCTCACCCCCATCGGCCTAGCGCTGCTCCCTGCAGCAGAGCGCGCCCTCGCGCTGGCGCAGGAGGCCGATCAGCTCTGGGCCGGCCTCGGGACCCAATCGCGTGGGTTCGTCCGCCTGGCCGCCAGCACGACCATCGCGGGATACGTGCTGCCGGCCGCCATTGCCCGCTTCCAACGCGACCATCCCGACGTGGAGCTCGACGTGCAGGTGGGCAACACCGCCCACGTCTCGCGACTGGTGGAGGCCGGCGAACTCGCGTGGGGGCTGGTGGAGGGACCCGTCGACACGACGGCGCTCGTGGCGCGCACCTTCCTCGAAGACGAGATGATCCTCGTCGTTCCCACCCGCCATCCGTGGGCCCGCCGACGCCATGTGGCCCCGTCGGAACTCGAGCACGCGGAGTTCCTGGCCCGCGAAGCCGGCTCGGGAACGGGAGCCATCTACGAGGCGGCACTGGCGGCGGCGGGCGTTCGGCTGCGCCCGCGTATTCGCATCGCCCACTCCCGCGCGATCGTCGCGTCGGTCGCGGCGGGCGCCGGCGTCGCCATCGTCTCCGGGCTCGTGGCGCGTCCCTTTCTCGAGGCCAAGCGCGTGGTGCACGTGCCGATTGACGGCGTCGAGATGCGCCGCGCGTTCAGCAGCATCCACCGCCCCGGTCGCACGCTCTCGAGCCTCGATCGGCTGCTGCTGCAGGCGCTTGGCGCCCGGGTCCGCCGTTGACGGTCCCCGCCCTCCGGCGGGGCCGCCCGCCGGTCGGGCGTCAGACCGTGAGGACCGTCTCCAGGCGCCGCCCCGTCAGGGTCTTGGCGCCCCCCAGGAAGCCCAGGACCATCAGGACGCTGAGCCCGACCACGGTTCCCCCCACCCGCTCCACCAACCGGCAGGCCGCTGCCGCCGTTCCCCCGGTTGCGAGCACATCGTCCACCACCAGCACGCGGGCACCGCGACCGAGCGCGTCAGCGTGCATCTCCAGGGCGTCGGTCCCGTACTCGAGCGCGTAGTCTTCCCGCGCCCGCGCTGCCGGCAGCTTGCCGGGCTTGCGCATCGGCACCAGGCCGGCGCCCAACCGCAGCGCCACCGGCGCCCCGAGAATGAATCCACGGCTCTCGATCGCCACGACGTGCGTGATCCGATCGGTCGCATAGCCCTGGGCCAGTGCGTCGGTGACCCGCCGGAACAGTTCCGGATCGAGCAGCACCGGTGTGATGTCCTTGAACAGGATGCCCGGTTTGGGAAAGTCGGGGACGTCGCGGATGGTGCGGGCTACGTCGTCGGCGAGGGACACGGGCAGGAGTCGGTGAGAGGAGTGGCGGGCGTCAGTGAACGACGACGAATCGGTCGGGCAGTGGTGCGGGATCTTCACGGTCGGTGAGCCGGAGGTCGCCAACGTCGGCCGACGGCGGCCCGGCTTGCAGCGCCGCCACGAAGCGGGCGAGCACCGCGCGGGAGGCCGCGACCTCGAGCACCACGGAGCCGTCGGGCATGTTGCGCGTCCACCCGACGACGCCGAGCGCCCGCGCCGTCTCGCGCGCGAACCATCGATAGCCCACGCCCTGAACGCGTCCGGTGACGGTGATGCGGGTTTCGACCCGTTCGTCCGGCGTTCCTACGGAGTCCATCCGTGTCGTCCGAGCAGCGGTACGAAGCGCACCGCGTCCAGTTCCTCGCGCTCGAATCCGTCGCCGCGCCGCGTGACGAGTACGAGCGTCTGCTCCGTGCGTCCGCCCACGGGGACGAGGATCCGGCCGCCGTCGGCCAGTTGGTCGAGGAGGGGGGCCGGCACGTCGGG
This sequence comes from uncultured Gemmatimonadaceae bacterium, assembly GCA_963781765.1. GTDB lineage: Bacteria > Gemmatimonadota > Gemmatimonadetes > Gemmatimonadales > Gemmatimonadaceae > JAGWRI01. Next base: position 417,877 of record CAWAHC010000015.1, on the reverse strand, counting down.
TGAGGCGGCGCTCACGAGAATGGCGTCGTACGGCGCATACTCGCGCCACCCCACGGTGCCGTCGCCGACGAGGAGCGACACGTTGTTCACCTCGAGCGCCCGGATGTGCTGCTGCGCCGATTCCATGAGCGGAGCCACCCGTTCAATGGAGAACACCTGGTCGACGAGGTGCGACAGCAGCACCGTCTGGTAGCCGGATCCCGTGCCGATCTCGAGCACGCGTTCGCGTCCCGTGAGTTTGAGCAACTGCAGCGACCGGCCGTGTACCGACGGCTGAGAGATGGTCTGCCCGTTGCCGATCGGGAGCGCGGCATCCTCGTACGCCCGATGGCGGATACCAGTGGGCACGAACTCGTGCCGCGGCGTCAACTCGAACGCGCGCAGGACCGCGAGATCCGACACGCCCTTCTCACGGAGCATCTCGACCAGCCGCTGCCGCGGCCCGCGCATCTCTACGCCAGCGGAGGATCGCGCCACCACTCACTCGCGGTTCGAAGGATGTCGTAATTGGTGACATCCAGGTGCAGCGGTGTCACCGAGATGTAGCCGTCGTCAATGGCGCGGAAGTCGGAATCGTCTTCCCCGCTCCAGCTGATCGACCCGCCGCCGATCCAGTAGATCGGCCGCCCCCACGGATCGTGCATCGGTTTGAGCGAACCGGAATAGGCCCGCCGCCCCAACCGCGTGAGGCGCACGCCCTTGATCCCCTCCGGGGCCACCGGTGGCAGGTTCACATTGAACAACGTGTGGGCGGGAAAGTGCCGGAGTGAGGTCAGATGCGCCAGCAGCGGCGTCAAGACCGGCACCTGCGCCCGCAGATGCGACAGATCCGCCCGCAGGTCGCCCCCGGCAAACGAGACGGCAATGGATCGGATGCCCAGCGACAATCCCTCCATGGCGGCGGCCACGGTGCCGGAGTAAAGCACGTCCTCACCCATGTTGTGCCCGTGGTTGATGCCGCTGATGACGAAGTCAGGACGATCGGGCATCAGCGCCTCCACGGCCAGCATCACGCAGTCGGTGGGCGTGCCGTCCACCTGGAACCGGCGTTCGGCCAGGCGGACCGGCCGCAGCGGATGGTGCAGCGTGAGCGAATGGCTGGTGGCGCTCTGCTCGCGATCCGGGGCGACGACCGTCACGTCGCCCAGCGGGGCCGCCGCCTCCTGCAGACACTCCAGCCCGTGGGCCAGGATGCCATCGTCGTTGGTGAGCAGCAAGCGCATTATCCGTCCGCCTCGTCGTGCAGCAGTTCGTGCAGGTCGCGCAGCGACTCCTCGAGCGCCTGGAGCACCTCGACGTTCAGCGCTCCGAACGTGACGTCGCGCAGTTCGCCCGTCTTGCGCTGTTCCTCCACCTTCTGGCGGGCGCCGTCGATGGTGTACTTCTCGATGTAGAGGAGATGCTTCACCAGCAGCACCAGTTCGATCTCGCGCCGCTGGTACACGCGATTCCCCGACCGGTTCTTGGCCGGATTCAGGAACTTGAACTGGCTCTCCCAGTATCGGAGCACGTGTGGTTTGAGGTCGGTGAGTTCGCAAACCTCGCCGATCGAGAAGAATTCCTGAACGGGATCGGGCGCATTCATCGGTCTTGCTCCGCGCGCAATCCGCGCGCCATGAGTTCCTGAACGGCCGCGCGGGCCGTCTGCCCCTCGAACAGAATGCGGGAGACCATGGCCACGATCGGCATCTCCACGCCTTCGCGCTTGGCCAGCGCCACCGTGCTCACGGTGGTATCCACACCTTCGGCCACCGTCTGCTTCCCTTCGAGCACCTCGGCCAGCGTCCGTCCCTTGCCGATCTCCACGCCCAGCGTGCGGTTGCGACTGAGCCCGCCCGTACACGTCAGCACCAGATCACCCACGCCGGCCAGCCCGGCGAACGTTGCGGGGTTGGCCCCCAGGGCCACCCCGAGCCGCGTCATCTCAGCCAGTCCGCGCGTGATCAGTGCCGCCCGCGAATTGTGCCCCAACCCCACGCCGTCGTGAATCCCCGTCGCCACGGCCATCACGTTCTTCAGGGCGCCTCCCAACTCGACGCCCACGATATCGTCGTGCGTGTACACGCGGAACCGGGCACTGCTCAGTGCGTCCTGCACCCGCGTGGCCGCCTCCGCACTGCGCGACGCGGCCACGATCGCCGTGGGCAGCCCGGCGGCAACCTCGGCGGCGAAGCTCGGCCCCGATATCGCGACGGCGTCGCGCCCCGGCAACTCGTGCTCGATCACATCCGACATCAGGGCCAGGGTCCCGCGCTCGATGCCCTTGGAGGCGACGACCACGGTGGCGTTGCGCGGCACGTGATGCGCGCCGGCCGTCGCGATCTCCCGCAGATGCTGGGCCGGCGTCGCGTATACCACCATCTCCGCGCCCTCGAGCGCCTCGGCATGGGCATGTGTCGCCCGGATCGTCGTCGGCAGCGCCACCCCGGGAAGGAACGCGCGGTTCTCGTGGTGCGCGTTCACCGCGTCCACGACGTGAGATTCGAATGCCCACAACCGCACGTCGTGTTGCTGCTGCGCGAGCAGTTGCGCGAGCGCGGTTCCCCACGCGCCGGCACCGACGACCGTGGCGCGCATTACCGGACCGCCCCCCAGAAGAGCCACGCCGCGACCGCGAGCGTCACGATGAAGGCCAGGGCCAAGCCGCCCCCAACGCCGATCGAGCCCATCTTCGTGAATCGATGCTCCTCGCCGTGCCTCAGCCGGCCCATGTTCGGACGGTGCGTCCAGAAAACGAAGAGCGCGATCAGGACACTGACGCCGAACATCGGCGTCACCCCACCCTCGGCCGCCGCCACGAAGACCGGCAGCGCGCCGGCGGCCGCCAGCGAGCCGAGCGACACGTATCCGGTGGCCGCGAAGGTCGCCGCGAACACGGCAAGCGCGAACAGCGTCGGAATGGGCGTCAGCGCGAGGAAGACGCCGCACGCCGTGGCGACGCCCTTGCCGCCCTTCCCGAAGCGAAGCCAGACGGGGCGGACATGGCCGAGGATCGCCGCCGCGCCATACAGAATCGGTAGCCAGATCGGCGCCACCGATCCCTTCGTGACGTCGGGCAGCAGCGCGACCGGCAGCGCACCCTTGAGCATGTCCACGGCGAACACCACCAGACCCACCTTGAGCCCGAGCACGCGTACGACGTTCGTGGCGCCGAGGTTCCCCGAGCCTCTGGTCCGGAGATCCACACCGGCGGCCCGACCGGCGAGATACGCCGCCGGGATCGATCCCGCCGCATAGGCCACGAGGACCCCGAGCAGCGGATGCATGTCAGCTCGCCTTGCGCCGCAGCACGATGCGTAGCGGGTTGCCGGTGAACCCCCACCGTTCGCGGAAGCCATTGTGCAGGTAGCGCACGTAGTGTTCCGCGACGAGATCCGGGTGATTGCCGAACACCGCGATCGTCGGTGGAGCCACCTCGACCTGCGTGGCGTAGTTGAGCTTCACCTCGACGCCCGCCGCCTGCGGAGGCTGCAGTCGCGCCAGCAGCTCCTGCAACCCCTCGTTCACCTGCGACGTGCTGACGCGCTTGATGCGCTCGGCCTCCACCGTCAGCAGCAGCTCGAGCAGCCGCTGCACCCGCTGCCCGGTGAGCGCCGACGTGAAGAGGAACGGCACGAATTTGAGGTACGGTGCCTTCTCCCGACAGCTCTTCTCGAACCGCGCCGTCGCCTTGTCGTCCTTCTCCGCCAGGTCCCATTTGTTGACGACCACGATCAGCCCGCGACCGGCATCCCACGCCAGCGTCGCGATCTTGAGATCCTGGTTGTGTAGCCCCTCCACGGCATCGATCAGCAGCACGCAGATGTCGGACTGCTCGATGGCGCGCCGCGCCCGCAGTGAGGAGTAGAACTCGATGCCGTCGTCGATCTTCGTCTGCCGGCGCAGCCCCGCGGTATCCACGAACACGAACGACCGCCCGTGATACGTCATCGGCGTGTCGATGGCGTCCCGCGTGGTGCCCGATTCGTCGGACACCACGAGCCGCTCCTCGCCCAGCAGCCGATTAACCAGCGATGACTTGCCGACGTTCGGACGGCCGACGATCGCCACGCGGAGCGCATCGGGCTCCGTCTCCGCGCCCGGCGGCAGCCGCTGAACGAGCACATCCAGCAGATCGCCCGACCCCTTGCCGTTCAGCGCCGACACCGGCACCGGATCGCCGGCCCCCAATTCGTAGAACTCGTAGAAGTCCGTGGCCCGCGGATCGTCCACCTTGTTGACCACCAGCACCCACGGCTTTCCGCTCGCCCGCAGCAACCCGGCCACCCGCGCGTCGTTGGGGTGGAGGCCGGCGTGCGCGTCGACTACGAATGCCAGGAGATCGGCCTCCCCGATCGCCACCTCCACCTGGCGCCGGATCTCGCGATCCATGGCCAGCCGCGGATCGTCGTTCAGCCCGCCGGTATCCACCAGCCAGAACTGGCGCCCGTTCCACTCCGCGCGCGCAAAATGCCGGTCGCGCGTCGTGCCCGCCTCTTCGGAGACGATCGCGGTGTGGCTACCCACGAGTCGATTGAACAACTGCGACTTCCCGACGTTGGGGCGTCCGACCAGCGCGATGACGGGAATGCTCATGCCGCGTGCGTCCCGCGCGCGTCGTCCCGACCTTCGTGCGTCAGGACGTCAATGAAGTCGTAGGACGGATACACCGGCATTGGCATCTCCTCGCGCAGCGCGATGAAGCGTTCGTCATCCAGGAAGGTGCCGTCGTCGTTGATCGTCTCGGCCGGAATCAACGCCAGATCCAGATCGTGCCGGTCCTGCAGCGCGCGGCGGATGTCGGCGCCCACCAGCAACCCGGCGGTCGTCGTGGTCGGACCGAACAGTGAATTCTCCATCACCATCAGCTCGAAATGGCCCCCCGTGCGCTCCGTCAGGCGGTCCAGAAGGTCCGGCATCAGCCCCTGCATCGAGACCCCGGTGACGACCCCGATCCGGCGGCCATCGAGCCGCGGCAGTGCCTCGAGGCCTTCCTGCAGGCGCAACCGGAGCGCCGTGACCGCCCCCACCCCGTTCTCGATCTGCACGAAGTCGCCGTAGTGCTCGGCGTCCGGGAAGTCGCGCCCGGCCAGTAGATACAGCTCGTCCGATCCGAAGACCCACGGGTTGCCCCGCTCCGCCCGCGCCCGGCCCGCCCAGCGACCGATGTGATCGAGGAGCGCGCCGGCCGTCGGCGCCTCCATCGAGCGACCCGTGTAGAGATGGGAGAACTGGGTCAGGCCCACCGGCACCACGGCCACTGAAATCACGGCATCGCCCAACGACCACAGGTCGGCCAACGACTCCTCGAGCACCGCGCCGTCGTTGAGGCCGGGCACGATCACCATCTGCGTGTGGAACTGGATGCCGCCGGCCGCGAGCCGCTGCAGCTGCGCCAGCACGTTCGGCACCCGCGGATTGTTCAGCAGGACCTTGCGTGCCTCCCACGGGGTGGCGTGGACCGAGACGTACAGCGGCGACAACCGGTACTCGAGGATTCGCGCGAAGTCCCGCTCTTTGAGATTGGAGAGCGTGGCAAAGTTTCCGTACGCGAAGGAGAGGCGATAGTCGTCGTCGCGCACGTACAGCGGCTTGCGCAGCCCCTTCGGGAGCCCTTCGATGAAGCAGAACTCACAGCGATTGGCGCACCGGCGGATGGTGGGAGGCACGAGCTCGACCCCCATGCCCTCCCCCTCGGGGCGCTCGATCTCGTACACCACGTCGTCGCCACCCGGCTCCCGGGCCTCGATCACCAATTCGTCATCCGCGGTCAGGAATTCCCAGTCCAGAAAGTCCTGCAGTTCGCGCCCATTGACCGTCAGCAACTCGGTGCCGGGCGCGATGCCCAGCTCCTCGGCGATGCTCCCGGCAATGACTTTGGCGACTCTGACCATCAGCAACCCATGACGGAGGGGGAAATCTCAGGATCCCGCCCACATCCCCCGGCGACGGACCGCGCCGGCGCAGCCGCGCCGAAGCTCATGCAACTTAGGAGCTAGAAGCGCCGAAATCAAGAAACCACGCGTACTTCCGCCCGCTCTCGCGAGAAAATACGAAGGGCCCGCGCAGTGGCGGGCCCTCCGACTTGATCCCATCGACCGGTGTGTCAGTTGCCGAGCGGCGCGTACCTGAAGGCAGCGACCCCAGGCGCGGTCACGGTCACCGAGAACTGCCCCGTCGACTGCGGCGCCACCGGCCCCACGGGCTGCTGCTGCGAGGCAACCACGGCCCCCGATTTGTCCAGGAAATCCACCTTCATGGTGTAGGTCTTGGCGGTGGCGGTGTTGTTGGTGATCGTGCCACCCAGCGTGACCTTGCTGTCCACGTTGCTGAACTCGGTGAACGACACCAGGGCCGGCAGGGTGTCGGAGTTGGCCTTGACCGCCAGGTCCGTGTATACCCGGTTCGAGTCGGTGGTGAGCGCCGCCGAATCCGTCAGCACCTTCTTCAACTTGGCGCTCTTGGTCTTTGCGTAGCGCGCGACGATGTCCTTGTTCAGATCGGCGAACTTCTTGGCGATCCCGGCGTACGTGAGCGTGGCCAACCGGCTGTTGTTGCCGTTCGGATCCACCTCTTCGAGCCGGTTCACCAGCACCAGCGCCGAGTCGTACTGCTGCGCCCGGATGTCGTAGATGGCCAGGTTCGAGAGCGCATCGCGGTGGTACGGATTGGACACGTAGGCGGAATGAAACAGCGTCTGGGCCGCCGTCTCGTCGTTGGCGTGCGCCGCGGCGACACCGGCCTGGACCAGCTCATTGAACGTGAACTTTGAGGGGTCGGTCAACTGTGCCTGGTAGGCAGCCTTGGCCGTTGCGGTGTCCCCCATCGCGAGGCTCACCTGTACCATCGAAGACCGGGCCGACTCCCGATACGAACTCGACGCCGTGGTATCGTTCGCCAGCGCCCCGAAGGTCGCCTTCGCCACACCATCGTACCTGATCTTGGCTGCCGAATCCTGCGCGGCATCCGCGGCGTTCGACGCGAGCTGCCCGAGATTCAATTCCGACTGCCACTTCACGTTGTTGTATGTGGTGTCGGTCGACGCGAGCGCGATCGTCTTCTGGAACAGCGCGATCGCCGTGTCGGTCTGCTGGCGGCGCTGAGCCACCTGCGCGAGCACCATATACCCGTACGGCGCCGTATCGTTGAAGTACAGCGACCACCTGGCGTGCTCCTCAGCCGAGTCGATCGCCCCCGCATTGAGCTCCTGGATCGCGCCATTCACGAGCGAGATCCACGGCTTCTGGGCGCGCCACTTGATGGTCTCCGACGCGCACTCGGGCATCGACTTCTCGACGATCTTGAACGACGAGTCCGCCATCTTGGCGAGATTGACCGTGCTGTCGGGATTCGACGTGAATCCGATGCGGCCGCGCTTGACGATGATCGGCACGTTCGGCTGCATGCTCCACAGGACCATCAGCTTGCCGAGTTCGTAGGCGTGGCCCTCGGGATTCTCGGCGCTGCCGCTCTGCGTGAGCAGGCGCACGGCGCCCGCCAGCTGGGCCTCGAGTGCTTCGGGCTTGGCATCGGCGCCGGCCCCCGCCACTTGCGAGATGGTCAGGTACGCCCGTGCGACCTCTGACGGCTTGCCTTCGTCCACGGAGCAGGGTTTGGACGATGCCTGTTGGGCTGCGGCGGGGAGCGCCAGCATGGTGGCGAGCATGATTGACGTGATGGCCGTCGACCGGATGACCAGCATCGGAATCTCCTAGAATTGCGTGTGCGACTACCTGAGAAGTGGGGACCCCGTCCGGGATGGCCCGGGGGGATGGGGTCAGTCTCTGTCCGCCAGGGCGGCGGCCTCCAAGAATATATCCCGCGGTGCCCGTCCTGTCGCCAGGGCAACCCGCTCTACATCATCATACTCCGGTTTAGCCCGACGGGTCCCATCCGGGAGCAATACGACCTTCACCGCCACCCCGTGGCCGCCGACGGTCACCTGGCGCACCTGGCGCGGCAATGCGTGGCGTTCCACCACCGTTCGCCGCACCCCGATCGTCGTGGTTTCCTGGAACATTACGCGCTCCAGTGCGTCGGCGCTGGCGGCGGTGGACAGCACCTCCAGTCGTGTTCCCGGCCGCCCCTTCTTCATCGTCGTGGGCACGAGCACAACGTCCAGCGCCCCCGCCGTCCGGAGGCGATCGGCCGCCGCCGCCAGGTACTCGCCGCTCATGTCGTCGATCTCGCACGCCAACTGGACCAGCATCTCCACTTCCGCTCCCGCCGCCGTGGAGCCGGCGGGCTCCGCCAGGACGATCCGCAGGGCATTCGGCCGGTCCTTGAAGTCCTTCGTCCCCGCCCCGAAACCGCTCCGCAGGGGCGTGAACACCCCCCCGTACGCCCCCGACGTGAGCACCCGGACCAGCGCCGCTCCGGTTGGGGTCACCAGCTCCCCCGCCCCCTCCGGTCCGAGACGCACCGGCAATCCCTCGAGAAGTCGCAACGTCGCCGGCGCCGGCACCGGCAGGCGGCCGTGCGCGGCGTCGACGAATCCGTCGCCCACACTGATCGCCCCGCAGTACACCCGCGTGACCCCCAGCAGGTGTAATCCCCAGACCGACCCCAGCACATCGAGAATCGCGTCCACGGCCCCCACCTCGTGCAGGTGCACGCGCTCCACCGTCGTGCCGTGGATGGCGGCCTCCTGCTCGGCGATGGCCGTGAACGCCGCGTCGGCCCGCTCCTTCACCGCCGCCGGCGCGTCGCTGCGCGCCACGATCTCGCGGATCTGCTTGAGATGGCGCCCATGCGGCTGCGGCGGAACGTCGAAGTCCACCTTCGTACAGGCAATCGCCCCCCGAGAGACATCGGCGATGCGCACGCCCACGCCTTCCAGGCCGAGTCGCGCCGGGAGCGCCCGCAGCCATGCCGGGTCGAGCCCCACGGCGACGAGGGCCCCCAACGTCATATCACCGGCGATCCCGCTGAACGGGTCGAGCATCGCGATCGGCATGCTAGAACCGGTATGAGGCGCCGCTGCCTGTGTTGAACACCACCACCTCGGCATCAGCCGGAATGGCACCCGCCGCCGTCAACTGCTCGGCGACAGCGAACGCACACCCGCCCTCCGGACACACGTCGATACCCGACGCCCGTGCCAGCCGCGCCGTGGCACTCCGGATCTCCTCGTCGCGTACCGCCCGGGCGTGCCCGTCGCTCTCCCGGAGCGCACGCAGGATCAGCCGGTCGCCGAGCGGCCCCGGCACCCGGAGCCCGCTGGCGTACGTTTGCGGATCTTCCCATGGCGTCGCATGGTCGGCCCCGGCGTCGAACGCCCGGACCATCGGCGCGCATCCGGCTGCCTGTGCCACGACCATGTGTGGCAGCGGCTCATCGCCCGCAATCCAGCCATAGTCCCGGAGTTCCGAGAAGACCTTCCACATGCCGATGAGACCGGTGCCACCACCCGTGGGGTACACGATGTGGGTGGGCAGCCGCCAGCCCAACTGCTCTGCGACCTCGATCCCCATCGTCTTCTTGCCCTCAATCCGGTACGGCTCGCGCAGGGTGGACACGTCGAAGAACCCATGCTCGGCCGCGAACGCCTTGGCCTGCTTGCCGGCGTCGCCGATGTGCCCGTCCACCAGATGCAGATCGGCGCCGAGCGCGGCAATCGTGTCGAGAATCGGTTTCGGTGTGGTGCGCGGCGCGTACACCCGTACCGGCAACCCGGCCGCGGCGCCGTAGGCGGTGAGGGCGGCCCCGGCGTTGCCGGCCGTTGGGACCACGAGCCCCGGTACCCCCAGCGCGGCCGCCCGTGTGACGGCCGCGCTCATGCCACGCGCCTTGAACGACGCGGTGGGATTCAGCCCCTCGTCCTTCACCCACAACCGGCGCACGCCCAGCGCCGCCGCAAGCTCCGGCAACTCCTGCATCGGCGTCGCGCCCTCCCCGAGCGACACCGGTTCCTCCTCGGGCAGCACCGGCATGATCGAGCGGTAGCGCCACATGTCCCAGCGGCGGGCGATCGTGTCGAGCCGCGGCACCGGCATATCGTAGCGCACGAGATACGGTTGCCCGCACGCCGGACAGACGGTGGCCAGATGGTCGCCGGCGGCCGTGTGGGAACAGGCCGAGCACTCCAGATGCCAATGATGGGTCACGACGGATCCTCTGATGATGCGGTGGGCACCGCCGACTCGGTGGCCGGCGCCGTAGGTGATGCGGCGCGGAGCGCCGCGAGAATGCGTTCGGCCGACTCCGGGCTGAATCCCGGCAGGGCGGCAATGGCGTCCGGCTCGGCGTCACGCACACCCTGCAGCGAACCGAACGCCTGCAGCAGTTGCCGCCGCCTGGCCTCGCCAACTCCGGGAATGTCGAGCAGCGCCGAGGTCACGGTGCGCGCGCGGCGCCGGGTACGCTGAAAGGTAATGGCAAAACGGTGCGCCTCGTCGCGCGCCTGCTGCAGCATGCGAAGCGCCGGCGAGCGCCGCGGCAGGCGCAACGACTCCGCGCGCCCGAGCACGAACACCTCCTCGTCGCGCTTGGCCAGGCTGATCAGCGGCATCTCCCCCAAGCCGAGCTCCACCAGCGCGTTGTGTGCGGCCCCCAGCTGCCCCTTGCCACCGTCGATCACGACGAGGTCGGGGAGCGGCTTCTCGTCCTCGCGGCGCCGCGCGAAGTAGCGGCCCACCACCTCGTGCATCGAGGCGAAGTCGTCGATGCCTTCCACCGTCTTCACTTTGAACTTGCGATATTCGGCCCGGTGGGGGCGTCCGTTCTGGAACCAGACGCACGACGCCACGGTGTCCGTGCCCTGCGCATGTGAGATGTCGAAGCAGACGAGCGTGCGAGGCAGCTTCTGGAGACTCAACTTCCGCTGCAACTCGTAGACGGGGTTGCCGGCCCGCTCCGTGGTCTCGTCGCCTTCGAGCAGCGATTCCTCCAATAGATGTCGCGCGTTCTGTTCGGCGAGGGCCACCAGTTCGCGCTTCGGCCCGCGCTGCGGCACCACGAGCCGCACGGGCGCCAGCGAAGCGGCCGTGAGTTCCGGTTCGTCGCAGGCGAACGGCAGAAACACCTCGTCCGCCTTCTCTTCGACCGGCAGGTACCCGCCCACCAGATACGCCGAGAGGACCGCGGGATCGCCCTCCCCTTCCACGTGTTCCATGAACTGGTGTTCGCGTCCCAACAACTTCCCGCCGCGTACCCGCAGCAACACGACACAGGCATCATCCCCGTCGCGCGCGAATCCGATCACGTCGCGGTCACCGCCCTCCACTTCGAGCACGACCGTCGGCTCCTCCATCTGGCCCAGGTGCTTGAGCGCGTCGCGCAGCTCGGCGGCGCGTTCGAAGTCGAGATCGGCCGCCGCCGCATCCATGCGCGCCTTCACCCGTCGGATCACCTCGTCGGTGCGGCCGTCGAGAAAGACCAACACCTCGTCGATCATCGCCCGGTAGTCCGCCTGCGTCTGCAGGTACACACAGGGCGCCTTGCATCGCTTGATGTAGTAGTCCAGACAGGGACGCTCCGGCATCTGGCGCGGCATGTCGTAGTTGCACGAACGCACCGTGAAGATGCGCTTGACCACGTTCAGGGCGCGCCGCATCGCACCGACTTCCGTGTAGGGGCCGAAGTAGCGCGCGCCGTCGTTCACCAGCCGCCGCGTCACGAACACCCGCGGAAACGGCTCCTGCACGGTGACCTTGATGTACGGATACGACTTGTCGTCGCGCAGCACCACGTTGTACCGCGGGCGATGCTCCTTGATCAGGTTGGACTCGAGCACCAGGGCCGCGGTCTCGCTCGGCACGACGATCGTCTCCAGATCCGCCACATGGCGCATCATCACCCGCGTCTTCGGGCTCTCCGGCCAGTCGGCACCCAGATAGCTCCGGACCCGCGAGCGCAGCCGCTTGGCCTTGCCCACGTACAGGACCGCGCCCCCGGCGTCTTTCCAGAGGTAGACGCCGGGCGACTCGGGGAGATTCCCCGCCCGCTCAAGCACGTGGGTGGGCAGCGACACAGGTGAATTATACCGCCGCCGGCCGCGACCCGGAGGACGTCACCGCGACGGGCGGAACCGACGGGCGAAGCCGCCGATGATACCATGCACTTCCGGGATGCGCAGTGCGACAGCTCCGCCCATGTATGCCACGCCGTAGACGGCGATGACGACGATGCCGCCCGTCATGCGCCCCCAGTTCGCGGTGGCCCGCTGCACGGCGACCGCCAGCGCGGCGCTCACCACCGCCAGCCCCCAGAGCGTGATTACGAACCGGCCTGGGAGTCCCGTCACACCGATCCGTGTGTTGAGCCTCGATCGCAGCAGCGTGAATTCCACCCACGCCGCCATCCCTGCCGACGCCGAGAGACCCGCCACGCCCCAGTGCGCGTCGATGCCGAACGCACGCGGCACCCAGAACGCGAACACCGCCCCCAGCACCGTCGTGAGCGCCACGCGGATCACAGCGAAGCGCAAGGGGGTGCGCGTGTCGCGGAGCGCATAGTACGTGGAGGAATACAACCGGCCCAGCGTGCCGGCGAGCAGCCCGACGGCGGACCCGCACAGCACCGCCCAGGTGTACACGGCGTCCGTGGCCGTAAAATGTCCGTGCTCGAACACCACGCGCGTGAGCACGTCGCCGATGGCGAGAAACGCGACCGCCGAAGGTACCACGAGAAAGGCGATGCGCCGCAGGCCGGCGTTGAGCCGCGGCCTGAGCAGATCGCCGGCCTCGTGATCCGCAATCGTGGCCCGTGACATCTCCGGGAGTTCCGCCACCGAAACCGATTGACCGAACAGGCTCACCGGCAGCACGTAGAGCGTGGTCGCGAAGCCGAACACCGCCACCATCCCGTTGGGCAGAAAGCTGGTGAGAAACTGGTCGACGTAGCTGCTGATCTGCACCACGCCGCGACTCACGAACACCGGACCGAAGTTGCGCCGGACCTCGCGGACGTGCGTCCCGGCCCGCCGCAACACGAGCTTCAGGTGCGGCACGAGTCGCCGAACCGCCGGCAACTGCACCGCGAACTGCAGCAGGCTCCCGAGCACGGATGCCCAGGCCAGGTCGGTCACCACCCGCGACTTGTCGCTCATCGGCCCGCGCCAGAGCAACACCACGATCAGCACCACGTTCCACGCGATCGGCGCGGAATACGACACCAGGAATTTGCGATGGCTGTTGAGGATTCCCAGACACCAGGCCGAGAGCACCAGCAGGCCGGCGCCCGGGAACAGAATGCGGGTGAGCGCCACCGTGAGCGCCCGCCGCTCGCCCGTGAACCCCGGGGCGATGGCGTAGATCAACCATGGCGCCGCCAGCACGCCGACCAGCACGAAGATCGCCATCGCGACCCCGAGCAGCGCCGCGACGGCCCCCGCCAGCCGCTCGGCCTCGTCGTCGTCCCCGGCGCCGAGAAGCCGGGCATACACCGGCACGAACGCCGCCGACAACGCGCCCTCGCCGAACAGATTCTGCAGCACGTTCGGGATCTTGAAGGCCGCCGTCCACGCGTCGGAGGCGATCGACGTTCCGAGATATCGCGCGATCAACGAGTTGCGGATCAGCCCCAGCACCCGCGACCCCAGAATGCCGGCGCCGATCAGGGCCGCCGCGGCCCCGGTGTGCTTCCGTGGCGCGCGGTGGTCCTCGCCCCCGCTGCCGAGGGGCTCAGCCGCCATTGGCGGCGCCCGCCACAAGTCGCGCCGCGTGTTCGGCGGCCGATGCGCGCATCGCCGACCACAAAGCATCGCCGTACCGCGACAGAAACGGAATGAAGTTCAACGTCCGCTCCTGACGATGTCCGTCCGGCCAGAGCGCCGCCCGGGCCGTGTGCAGATCGCGAAGCGCGTCGCTACCGCGTCGCTTGGCCGCCGCCGTCAACCGCCGCTCCAGTCGATCGATGCGGAAGTCGAGTTGGCGCCCCGCCCCCTCCAGCACGGCCGGATCGAGGAGCGCTCCGCCGGGGGTCTCCCGATCGCGCGCCGACAACTCGGCCAGCCCGTCCGATACGGCGCTCCGCAGAGCGGTCAGCGCTTCCCGAACCGTCTCGGAGACGGCCTCGCGCGCCACGCGGCGCTCCAGCCCCGTTGTGTCCCGCATGTCGTCGAGCCCTACCCCCAGGCGCCCCAGCGCGCGCTCCACGGCGGGCTCGATGATGGTACACGACCAACGAGGAACCGCCACCGGCTGCGCCGCGCCCAACGCCTCGGCCACCGCCGAGACTTGGGCGAAGTAGGCCAACTCGCCCGGTCCGGCCACGTACGCCACCGTGGGCAGCACGGCCCGTTCGAGCACCGGACGAAGCAGCACGTTGGGACTCAGCACCGCCTCCCCGGCAGCACCGGCCATTGCCGCAGATTCCGGGAGCGGCACCCGACGCTTGAGCCCCCCTTCGTGGACGAAGACGGTCGAGAGACCGGGCACATCCGCCACCTGCGGCTCGAATCCGTGCCCCTTGAGCCATGCATGCCGCGCCTCGAGCGCCCGCGCCAGATCGTCGGCCCGTTCGAGCGCCCCGCGCAGGATCCCCGCACCCGCCTGACGTACCGCCGGATGCGAAGAATCAAGTACGGCGATGCCCAGCGGCTCCAGCAACGCCCGCATCAACCGGACATACGCGTCGCCCACTGTCGCCTCGTCGCGGTACGCCTCGGCGACGGCCGCGTAGGCGCGCTCGTACGCCATCGAGCCGCAGGCGCGGCGGAGCGTGGCCAGCAGCGGCCCCGGATCCCCCAGCGGCGCCAGCGCCATCGGCGTACCCGCCACCGGCTCCACCGATGCGTGCATCGGCACGACACGAGCATTCTCCAGCACGGAAGTCCGGCTCGCCTCCGCAAAGTCGGCGTCGTCAGTCGCGGCCCAGAACACGGGCGCCGTTGGCACCCCGGTGTCGCGTTCCAGAGCGTCCGCGAGCGCCAGCGCCGCGAGCGCCTTGGACCAGGTGTAGATGGGTCCGCCGAACAGCCCCGCCTGCTGCCCCGTGGTCACGACGACCCCGCCCGCCTTGGCGGTGCGCGCCAGGCGATCGGACGATCTCCCCTCCGCGCCGAACGCGGCCTGGAGTTGTTCGTACCAACGAACCGGAGCCCCCTGTGCCACCACCTGCGCACGCGTCTTCCAGGCATCCGGCGACCGCGGCGCCGGCTCGACGATGCGCGCATCGAGCGTGCCCCCCTGGACCGCCCGAGAGAGCCCCGACCCGCCCAGCGGCTCCGCGATGATCCGTGGCGCCGTCATCGATGGGAAAGCGAGGCGCTTCTCACGCGACGCGCCGAGTGGACGAGCGGATAGTGGCGGGCATGGACACCAAGATAGCAGTGGACCCCGGTTGCCGGCCACGCGTGGCGCCGCACGGCACCCGGCCCACTACTTGTGGTACGGCTCGCCCCGTACGATGGTCCCGGCGCGGTACAACTGCTCGGCCAGCACCAGCCGCGCCATCTCGTGGGGCAGCGTCCAGGGCGCGAGCGCCAACCGACGCGCCGCTCGACGGCGGAGCGCCGGCGCGAGCCCGTAGGCGCCGCCGATCACGAACGCCACGTCTCGGGCGCGTTCGCGCGTCTCCTGAAGGAAGCGGGCGAACCCGGCCGATGTCATCGCGTCGCCGCGCTCGTCGCAGACCACGAGTTCCGCGCCCTCCACCTTGGCGGCGAGCCGTTCCCCCTCGCGCGCCTGCACCTGCGCCGCCGTCGCCGAACGCGCCGACTCCTCCCGAACCTCGCGGACCTCGAGCGGCCAGTAGCGGGCCGCCCGCATCTCGTAGAAATCGATCGCCGCCGCCAGCCCCGCATTGCGCGGACGGCCGACGGCGGCGACGATCACCCGCATGCCCCAAGGGCGCGGGGCATTACGCGTACACGCCGCGCAGCCGGTGGACCGTGGCCACGCGGCTGATCGACAGCATGTACGCGGCCGTGCGCATGTTCACCTTGTGCGTGGTCGACAGCCGCAGGACATCCGCGAAGCTGTTCCGCATGATGTCGTTGAGCCGTTCGTTCACGACGTCTTCCGTCCAGAAGTAGCCGCCCCGATCCTGGACCCACTCGAAATACGACACCGTCACGCCGCCGGCATTCGCGAGAATGTCGGGAATTACGAACACGCCCTTCTCCTCGAGAATCGCGTCGGCCTTGGCCGTTGTCGGACCGTTGGCCCCCTCGCAGATGATCTTGGCGCGAATCTTGTCGGCGTTCTTGCTCGTGATCACGTTCTCGAGCGCCGCGGGCAGCAGCACGTCCACGTCGAGGGTGAGCAGTTCGGCGTTGGAGATCGCATCGCCGCCGGTGAAGCCTTCGAGCGACCGGTGGTCGTTCACGTGCTTGATCGCCGCGTCGACGTCGATGCCATTCTTGTTGAAGTAGGCCCCCGTCCGATCGCTGATCGCATGGATCTTGCACCCTTCCCGGACCAGCAGGTGCGCCGCCACGGACCCGACGTTCCCGAAACCCTGGATGGCGACGGTCGTGCCCTTGATCGGCATGCCCAGGTGCTTGAGCGCCTCCTTGGTCACGATCATGCATCCGCGCCCCGTCGCCTCGCGACGGCCCAGCGACCCGCCCATCTCCACCGGCTTGCCGGTCACCACCGCGGTGACCGTATGGCGCATGTGCATCGAATACGTATCCATCACCCACGCCATCACGCGCTCGTTCGTGTTGACGTCCGGTGCCGGGACGTCGGAGTCGGGACCCAACGTGTTCATGATCGCGGACGTGTAGCGCCGGGTGAGACGCTCCAATTCCCCCACGCTCATCTTGAGCGGGTCGCAGATCACCCCGCCCTTGGCGCCGCCGAACGGCAGATTGACCACCGCGCACTTCCAGGTCATCCACGCCGCCAGCGCTTTCACTTCTTCCAGCGTCACGTGCTCGTCGAAGCGGATGCCGCCCTTGGCGGGTCCGCGCGATGTGTTGTAGAGCACGCGGTACCCTGTGTAGACCTCGACCTCCCCACTGTCGAGCATCACGGGCACCGAGACAATGATCTGCTTCTCCGGATTGCGCAGCACCTTGTACAGCCCGGGTTCGAGATCGAGTAGTTCCGCGGCCTGATCGAACCGCGACATCATCCCTTCAAAAGGATTCTCCTCGTCGAGGAAGCGGTCCTTGTCGGGGCGGACGATTTTATGTGTTGGCAGTCTGAGGTCGGTTGCCATTGGATTCCGAAGAAAACCGGCGCCACTCAGCCGGCGGTTGGAGGGTTCGGAGTGATTGCCGCGATGACTTGTGCGAACACGACATCTAGACGCTCCAATCCTCGTTCGGCAATTACTCGCTGTGAAACATACCATAACGCCCCGGGACCGGGCCACCGGGTCGAAATCTTCACGGCGTCTTTCAAGGTGCACACCGCATAGTCGGCGTCGGCGGCCGCCCGCCCCGCCAGTGCCAGATCCTCATCACTGAATGCGTGATGATCGGGAAATGCCCGCAGCGTCACCGAGGCGCCCGCGGCCGTCAGTTGGGCCGCCACGAGTCCTGGTTCGCCCACCCCCGTCAGGACCATCACGCGACGCCCCGCGATGACCGTCAGTGGCAGCGTTTCCCCACCGTCCACCGCCACCAGCGCCTCTGGCAGCAAGCTCAGGACGGCACCTTCGCCGCCCGACTCCGCCGTGGCGGCTTCGAGCACGGCCGCCGCCTGCTCGGGGGTGGCCGTCTTGCGGGTCACCACCACCAACGACGCCCGCTGCAGCGCCGATAGCGGTTCCCGGAAGGGGCCAGCCGGGAGCATGCGGGCACGGCCGAGCCCGCGCTCGGCGGAGACCAGCACCAGGTCGGCCAGGCGCGCCGCCCGCCGGTGCTGGAACGCGTCGTCCAGCACCGCTACATCGGCCCCCAGAGTTGCCGCCCGCCGCACGCCCGCGACCCGATCGACGTCGATGACCACAGGCACATCGGGGTTCAACAGGGCGTGCACCGCCGGCTCGTCCGCCCCGTACCCGCGCAGCACGATGGCCGGCTTCGCGCCACGGCGCCGCAACTCGCGCGCCACCCAGGCGGCCACCGGGGTCTTGCCCGTCCCGCCCACCGTGATGTTCCCGATCGAGATTGCCGGGATCGGGCCCGGGTGCGCCGGCAGCACCCCGCGGTCGAATAGCCGGTTCCGAACACCGACCCCAGCCGCGAAGAGCTGCGCCGGGAGCCAGAGCACGGCGCGCCCGGCGCTCGCCGGCACGCCGCCTCCGAACCAGATGCGATTCACGACCGCTCCGGTCACCCTCCACCCTCCTGTTCTGCCCCAGCCAGCGCCGCATCGAGCGCAGCCTGGAACTGAGGCGTCTCGTCGGCGAGGGCCTTCGGGTTCACGTCCGGAGCCGCCATGAACGGCTCGTAATTGACCGTGACCCTGGCGAACGGTTTGGGTAGCACGAATCGGTCCCAACTCTTCATGCGCCAGGCCCTCGACGCATGGATGCCCACGGGAAGGATCGGGCGCCCCGCGCGCTGCGCAACCAGCAGCGTGCCCGCCGCGAACGTGCGGTGCGGCCCCTTCGGTCCGTCGGGGGTGATCGCCAGCGAGTAGCCGGCATCCAGTTCTCGCACCATCCCGATCAGGGCCCTGGTCGCGCCGCGCGTGGTGGAGCCGCGCACGGTGCGGAACCCGAGGAAATGGGCCACGCGGGCGATGATCTCCCCGTCTCGATGCTCGCTGATGAGGACGCTGATCTCCTGTCCGCGGTGGCTCCAGAGGGCGGGCAGCAGCTGGCCGTGCCAGATGGCGTAGATGACCGGCAGGTGCTGCCGGCGCGCCTCCTCCAACTCGGCGTCGTTCACGTATCGCACCCGCCAGGTCCGCGCGAGCAGCCAGACCAGACCGGCACCGATCCTTGCGGTCCACCGCGTCTTCCAGTCGGCGCCGGGGTTGATCATGGGGTCGCGCTGTCTCTGCGGGCCAGGGCTTCCACCATATCGGCCACCCGGCCGGCGGCCCCTGGCGAGCCCAGCGCCTCTCGCACGTCGGCGAGCCCGGCCAGCATGCGGTCGCGCGCTGGATCGCCGGGGCGCAGCAACGGCTCAAGGGCATCGGCCACGGCCGCCGGCCGAAGCGCGTCCTGCACGAACTCAGGCGCCACTTCGCGTCCGGCCACCACGTTCACCAGGCCAATGTGGGGAATGCGTACCAGGCGGCGCGCGAGGGCGTACGTGATGCCGCTCGTTCGGTATGCCACCACCAGGGGGCACCCGGCCACGGCAGCCTCAAGGGTCGTGGTGCCGCTCTTGCACATAGCGGCATCGGCAGCACGCAGCACGGTGAACGACGCCGAGTGCACCATGGGGAACGGGCAGCGGGCTGGATCGAGATCGACCGTGGGCGCAACGCTCACGACCACCTGCAGGCGGGAGTCGCGCCGCTGCAGTTCCTTGCCTACCCGCACGAAATCGTCCAGGTGCCGCAGGATCTCCTGCTCCCGACTGCCGGGAAAAAGCGCGAGCACCGGTGCGTCGACCGCCAGTCCGAGCGTTCGCCGGGCCGTCGCCTGCTCCGGCAGCGCGGCGGCCCGATCCAGCAGCGGATGCCCCACGAACGTCGCGTCGATTCCGTGATCGGCCAGCAGTTGCTGCTCGAACGGCAGGATCACCGCCGCGCGCCGCACCCAGCGCGCGAGCTTGTCCAGACGACCAGCTCCCCAGGCCCACACCTGCGGCGTGATGTAGTACAGCACGGGAACCCCAGCGGCGGCGGCGATCTTGGCCACCTTCATGTTGAAGCCGGGGTAGTCGATCAGCACCACCAGTGCCACCTGGCCGCCGCGGATGCGCGTTTCGAGCTGGCGCAGCAGGGCCCAGTGCCGCGGCAGGTGCCGCAATACCTCCACGAAGCCCATCACGGCCAGATTGTCGGCGTGCTCCAGTAGTTCCACGCCGGCCTCGCGCATCTGGTCGCCGCCGATGCCGACGAGGTGGAACGGTGCCCGGCGGCGTTTCAACTCGCGCGCCACGCCCGACGCGTGCAGGTCGCCGGAGGCCTCTCCGGCGACGAACAGCACCTCACGCACTCGTGGCGACTCCGGCGCCCTTGAGCGCCGGCAGCGTTCGCTCGATCTCGCCGACGATGCGCAACGCCACGGCGAGTGCCTCGCGCCCGTCCTGGCCACTCACCATCACCGGGGCTTCGCCGCGCACCGCCTGCAGGAAGCTCTCGAACTCGAGCCGCAGCGGCTCGCCCTCCGGCGCCTCCAGCGGCACACGCTCCACGAACGCCTCCACCGAGGCCGCGGCCTTGGCCAGTTCCGCCAGGTCGACATCGGTGCGCAACCGGTAGAACTCGCCGTTCCCGGCCCCCAGGTCGAGCGACAGATAGCCGCTCTTCTGGAAGATGCGCAGCTTCCGCGTCCGGTCGCGCGATACACGACTGGCCGTGATGTTGGCCACCGCACCCGACGCGAACTCCAGCCGCGCGTTGGCGATGTCCACGAACGGCGTCAGCACGGGAATCCCCACCGCGCTCAGGCCGGCCACCGGGCCGCCGACCAGCGTCCGGACGAGATCGATGTCGTGGATCATCAGATCCAGCACCACGGCCACATCCGAGCCGCGTGGATTGAACGGCGCGAGGCGGTCGCTCTCGATGAATCGCGGCGCGTCCACGAACGGCAGCGCGGCGCGGATGGCGCGATTGAACCGTTCCACATGGCCGGTCTGGATCAGCGCCCCACTCTCCTTGGCAATCGCCACCAGTTCATCGGCTTCGGCCAGCGTCGCGGCAATCGGCTTTTCGATCAGTAGGTGCTTCCCCTGCGCGAGCGCCACCTTGGCGACGGCGAAGTGCGCCGGCGTCGGCACCACGATCGTCGCCGCGTCCACCACGTCGAGCAACGCCTCGACGCTCGGAAACGAGGGCACGCCGAGTTCCTTGGTCACCTGCACCGCACGATCGCCGTTCGCCTCGTAGAAACCGGCGAACGCCACTCCCGGCATGTCGCGCAGGATGCGCACGTGGTGAAATCCGAGCGCGCCGGCGCCGATCACTCCCATTCTCACGTTGCTCACACCACCACTCCCCGATCACTGTCGTCCAGGAACCGCAGGAAGGCCTCGACCTCCGGAAACGGCTGGAGTTCGCTCTGGGCCTTTGCCCTGGCCTGCGACAAATTGAGTTCCGACTTGAAGAACATCCGGTACGCGCGCTTCAGCTCGCGGACCACCGGTTCAGGAAAATTGTTCCGCTGCAATCCCACGCTGTTCAGCCCGTACAGCTTGATCGGATTGCCCACCGCCTTCACGTACGGCGGAATGTCCTTGGCAATGCGCGAGCAGCCACCGATGAACGCGTAGGCCCCGATCTTGACGAACTGGTGCGCCGCGCTCTGCCCCGACACGATGGCCCGATCGTGCACCGTCACGTGCCCGGCGAACTGCACGTTGTTGCCGAGGATCACGTTGTTCCCCACGTGGCAGTCGTGCGCCAGGTGCACATACGACATCACGAAGCAGCCCGTGCCGACGGTCGTCTTGAACGACTGGCTCGTTCCCCGGTTGATCGTCACGTACTCGCGGATCACCGTGTCCTCGCCAATCTCCACCGTCGTGCGCTCGCCCTTGAACTTGAGGTCCTGCGGGTCGCCGCCCAGGATCGAACCGATCCCGACCTTGACGCGCGGGGCAAGGGTCACGTAGCGCTCCAGCACCGTGCGCGCCGCCAGCTTGCAGCCGTCCCCGATCGTGCAATCCTCCCCGATGATCGACCAGGGCCCGATCTCCACGTCGTCGCCGATCCTCGCGTCGGGGGCGATGATGGCCGTGGGGTGGATGACCGTCGTCATCGGTCTCGCACCATCGCGCCCATCTGCGCTTCCGCCACGATCTCGCCGTCCACCTTCGCCACACCGTTCATCTTGCACATCGGCCCGCGAATCTGGAGCATCTCCAACTCGAAGCGCAGCTGGTCGCCCGGCCGCACTGGCCGCCGCCACTTCACGTGGTCGAGCGACGTGAAGTACACCACCTTGTGCTCCGGATTGGGCACGGCGCCCATCAGCAGCATGCCGCCCACCTGCGCCATCGCCTCGATGATCAACACGCCCGGCATGATCGGGTGGCCGGGAAAGTGCCCCTGAAAGAACGGCTCGTTGATCGTCACGTTCTTCAGCCCCACGATTCGCTTCCGGGGCTCCATTTCCAAGATGCGGTCCACGAGCAGGAACGGGTACCGGTGGGGCAGCACCTTGATGATGTCGTCGATCTCCAGCACAGTCTTCTCCTTCTTCAGTGCCTCGCGCATCGCGCGCACGAATCGCACGGTTCCGCGATGGCTCGGCTTCACGGCCACCACGCGGGCGCGCACCCGCGCCCCCGCCAGGGTCAGATCACCCACGCAGTCCATCGCCTTGTGCCGCACGAACTCGTCCGGCCACCGCAAGGCATTCTCCACGACCGCCGATTCGTCCAGCACCAGAGCGTTACGCGTCGACGCCCCGCGAATCAGCCCCATGGCCCGTAACGTCTCGACCTCTCGCGTGAACCCGAACGTCCGGGCCGGCGCCAATTCCGCCGTGAACACCTGCTCGTTCATCTCCGACACCCAGCGCTGGCGGCCGATGAGCGGGTGCGGGAAGTCAATCGTGATGTCCAGTTCCAGCGCATCGGCCGGATACGCTTCGTAGATCGAATCCCCGTCGACCAGCCGCACCGGTTCCTCCAACTCCCAATACTGGACGATCCCGGGCTGTTGCGCGATCCCCGCCGCCACCAGCGCCTCCACGAACGGCGCCGCACTTCCATCCATGATCGGGGGCTCGGGTCCCGACAACTCAATCGTCAGATCGTCGATCCCGAGGGCCCCGACCGCAGCCAGCACGTGTTCCACCGTATGCACCGACTCGGGATCCTGACCGATCTGCGTTCGCCGGTCCGTCAGCACGGCCGTGTCTACCGTCGCCCGGATCACCGGCCGGCCCGGCAGGTCTGCCCGGACAAACGCGATCCCCTGCCCACTCGGCGCCGGCTGGAAGGTCAGCCGGCACTCGACCCCGAGATGCAGCCCCACCCCCTCCACCGACTCCGATCGGGCAATCGTCCGTCGCCTCATGTGTCCCCTTCCGAGCGCGCCAGCAGCCGTTCGATCCGCCGTAGCAGCCCCGGCAGCTTGAACATTGCCGCCTGCGCCCGGAGCGCCTCCTTGTGCGGTCGTGCGGGGTAGCCCGACCAGGTCTCCCCGGCCGGAACGTCGCCGAACACCCCCGCCTGCGCGGCCACCGTGGCGCCCGCACCGATCGTGTGGTGTCCCGAAATGCCCACCTGGCCGGCGATGATGCAGCCATCTTCGATCCGTACGCTTCCCGCCACGCCCGTCTGCGACATCAGCAGACAGAGCCGCCCTACCCGCACGTTGTGCGCGATCTGCACGAGGTTGTCGATCTTCGTCCCGGCCCCGACGACCGTATCGTCGATGCTGCCGCGATCGATGGTCGAATTCGCCCCGATCTCCACGTCGTCCTCGACGATGCACCCGCCCACGTGCGGGATCTTCTCGTGCCGTCCCTCGCGAAACACGTAACCGAAGCCGTCGGATCCGATTCGCACGCCCGAATGCGCGGTCACGCGCTTGCCCAATCGCACGTTCGCGTAGATGGTGACGCTCGGATACAGATGGACGTCGTCGCCGAGCACGGCACCGGCTCCCACCACCGTGCCGGCGTCCACCGTGACCCGGTCTCCGAGCACCGCCCCATCGCCGAGCACTACATACGGCCCGATGCTCGGCTCGGCGCCCAGCACGACCCCCCGCCCCAGCACGGCCGTCGGGTGGATGCCCGGGGTCCGTTCCGGCAGGCGGTAGAAGCGTGGGATGAGCGAGAGCAACGCGTCGTGCGGATTCCCGACCACCACCCGGGCGGCCGCCGGCGACGGCAGGTCCGCCGTCTGCGCCGACACCAGCACCACGCCCGCCGACGACGCCGCCATCAGCGGACCGTACTTGGGCGACCCGCAGAAACTCAACTGGTCGCCGCGCGCCCGGTCCAGCGGCGCGATGGACGCGACGCGCGCCTGCGCATCGCCCACCAACTCCCCTCCCACGAGGCGGGCGATAGCATCGGCGGTGAGAGCGTGTCCGCCCTCACCGCCGCCGTCGTGCAGACCCGATCCGGTGGTCACGCGCCGGCGCGGGCTATTGCTTCTTCACCGCGGGCTTCGCGGCCGAATCCTTCTTCGAGGCCGCGGCGATCTTGAGCCGCGCCACGACATTGTCCGTGATGTCCAAGTTCTTGTCCGACGCCACGACCGCCTGCGAATCGAGAATCAGCGAGTAGCCGTTCTCGTCGCGCACCTTGTCGAGCATGTCCTTCACGGACTGCATCACCGGCGCCATCAGTTCGGTTTGCCGCTCCTGCGCCTGCTGATTGAGCGCGTTCTGCCGCGCAGCGAAGGCCTGCTGCTTCGCCTGGATCGCCTTCTGCCGCATCTGTTTCGCGGCGTCCGTCAGCGTGGGCTCTGCCTTCTGGAAGTCGGTGATCATCGTCTGGATGTCCGTGCTCATCTTGTTGAGCTCGTCACCCCACGCCGTCGACTCCGCCTTGTAGGTGGACTCGGCCGCGGCGCGACCCGGTGCCACATCGAGCAGGGCCTGCGTGTTGACGTAGACGATCTTGGGAGCGGGGGTCGCCGTCGCCTGAGCGCGCCCCGGCACGGCGAAGAGAGCCAGGCCAAACGCGGCAACGGACACTGCACGAACGCTGAGATACATGAGAGCTCCGATTAGTAGAACTGTCCGAACTTGAAGTGCACTTTCCACTGGGGCGCCTTTCGCCCCTGCGCATCCACCCGATCCAGACCGTAGCCCAGATCGATGCCCAACGGCCCCATCGGTGTCACCACCGCGGCCCCGAAACCGACGCCGCGGAACAGCCGCGTCGGGTTGAAGTCCGCCGGCGTCGCATAAACATTGCCCGCGTCGTAGAACGCGTCCACATAGACCTGCGAATTCAGCCGGAGCCCCAGTTCGGCGGTCGCCCGGAAGAAGGCGTTGCCGAACGACGCCCGCTGCGCCGAGTACTGGCTGGTTTGCGGAAGATAGCCCTGCGGCGTGATCGAGAACTCGTCGTAGCCGCGAAGGGGTTCCCCGTACTGTACCCCGCCCATTGCGAACGACTGCGAAACGAAGAACGGCCCCGGATTGCCGAACAGCGCCCCCCACTTGGTCGTCAACCCCGCAACGATGACCATGGGCGCCGAGCCGACGCCGCTGCCGCCGATCTGCCCCAGCGTGGCATACGAACGCATCTCGCCGGTGACGCGTTGATACGACGCCGTGCCGCCCAGCGGCCCGCCGTTGAGCTGGGCATCGATCGATTGGTGCACGCCCGACGTCGGGAACGGCATCCCGTTCCGGGTGTCTCGATCCAGCGTCATCCCCACCGTCGACCGGAAGCAACTCGTAGCCTGGCCGCTGGCGTTGGTGCATTGCCCGATCGTCCCCACCAGACCATCACTCCCGTATCGCACCGATTCCCCGCCGTAGTTCACGAACAGGCGCGTGTAGCGGGACCCGAATACCGGCAGGCCGAACTGAATCTGACCGCCCGTGGTCGTGCTCTGGCCGATGTTCTGAATCGTGAATCGCGACTGCGAGTGATAGGCGGTAATCGTCCCCGAGTACCGCGATTCCTTGATCGCGGGATCGGTGTACGACATCGTGAAGTTGTTGATGTACTGACCCTTCTGCCACTGGACCGAGCCCTTCTTGCACATGCCGAACAGGTTGGGCTGGTCGAACCCGATGAATCCGCCCAGCCCCGTGCCCTGACCCACCGACGCACCGAAGTTGACGTTCCCCGTGCGCTTCTCCTTTACCTGGAAGGTCACGTTGACGTCCCCCTGCGCGTCTGCCGGCTGCACCTGCGGCTCCGGCATCGGCGTCTCGAAGAAGCCGAGGTTCGCGATGTTCTGATAGCTCTGGATCAAGCGGTCCTTGTTGAACACGTCGCCCGGCACCACAACAATCTGCCGGCGGATGCACGTCTCGTTGGTGACGTCGTTGCCGATGATGTTCACCCGGTTGATGATCGCCGGCGTTCCCTCGGTGATCTCCCACCGAAGGTTGACCGTCGGTACCGAGTCGGCACCAGTGACCCGCTCCACCACGGGGTTCACCTGCGCGTAGATGTATCCCTGGTTGGCATAGGCGTCCTGGACCTTGGACGTCGCGTCCTGCCACTCCGAGCGGTTGAAGACCGTTTGATCGGCCTCCACTCCGACACGGAACACCGACTTGACCGCCTGCAACAGCGTCCTCGAATGGGGCTGGAAGGGGTACAGCTTCTGAATGTCCTGGCTCGAGAACTGCCGGCTCCCCTCAACGGAAAAATCGCCGACGTGGTACTGGGGCCCCTCCTTCACCTTCAGGTCGACGAGCGCCTTCCCCGCCGACCGGTCGAGAATCGTCGTGTCGCGCAGCACCTGCATGTCGATGAATCCCTGGTCGCCGTACAACCCGGGGATGTGCTCGGTGATGTCCCCCGCCAGCTTCGCATTGTCCAGCTCGCCCTTGTGCCAGAAGAAGAACCCTTCGGGCTTCGTGTCCATCGCGCCCACGATGCTCTTGGCACGCAGGGCCTTATTGCCTTCGACCTTGATGCCCGACACCGCCGTGCGCCGCCCCTCGTCCACGTGAAACAGGAGCCGGGCCGAACTGCTGTCCACGAACGTGGTCTCGGCCTTGACCTGCGCGAACGCGTAGCCCTTGCTCGCGTACAGAGAGTCGATCTTCACGATCGTATGCGTCACCTGCGCCGGATCGATCGGCCGGCCGATCAGCAGGTCCACCTGGTCGCGGACGTCGCCGGGCGACACCTTGTTCGGCCCCTTCACGTCCACGTCGACCAGCATCGGCCGTTCCTTCACCACGAACACCAACATCGACTTGTTGTCCGGCAACGGTTCGCAGACCGCGCGGACGTCGTCGAACTGCATCGTGGCGTAGAGCGCCCGGATGGCCCGTTGGAGCGTCCGGTAGTTGAGCGCCTGCCCCGCGGTCAGTCCGGCGTCGTCGCGGAGAATGCCGGCACCGAGCCGCGTGTTTCCGCGGAATTCGATCGAATCCGGGTTGGTGCATGGCCCCACGACACCGGCGTCCTGGGCCGTAGCCGCGGACGCCGTCGCCACGAGAGCGAGGAACGCAATAAGAACCAGTCTTCGCATGGAGACCCTAAATATACGCAATGCGGCCGGCCGAGCCCGCATCGGGCTGGGCCGGCCGACGCCTGGTGGACTACGCCTTGGTGGTCCCCGTCAGCACGCGAAAATCGAGCTTCGTGCCGTCCGGGGAGACGTCCACTTCCAACTCCTCTCCCTTCGAAAATTCGCCAACGAGGATCTTCTCGGAGAGCGGGTCCTCGATGTACCGCTGAATGGCGCGCTTGAGGGGTCGGGCGCCGTATGCCTCGTCGTACCCGTGCGAAACGAGGAAGTCGGTCGCGGCGTCGGTGAGCGTCAGGGTGAGTTCCTCCTCGCTCAGCCGATTCCGGACGTCCTTGAGCATCACCTGCACGATCTGCGCAATATGGTTCCGATCGAGAGGGTGAAACACGATCACATCATCCAACCGGTTCAGGAACTCCGGGTTGAACACGACTTTCAATTCGTCGCGAACCCGATCCGCGATCCGCTCGAAGTTCGAACGGCCCTCGCCCGTGGAGAACCCGAGCGTGGCACCCTTCGTGATGTCGCGGGCGCCGACGTTCGACGTCATGATCACGACCGTGTTCTTGAAATCGATCACCCGGCCGTAGTTGTCCGTGAGATGGCCTTCATCCAGGACCTGCAGGAGGATGTTGAAGACGTCGGGGTGCGCCTTCTCGATCTCGTCGAGCAGGATCACGCTGTACGGCTTGCGCCGGACCGCCTTCGTCAGCGTCCCCGAATCCTCGTATCCCACATATCCCGGGGGCGCGCCAATGAGCCGGGACACGGAGAACTTCTCCATGTACTCGCTCATGTCGACGCGGACCAGCGCCTGCGTGTCCGCGAACAGGAACTTCGCGATCGCCCGGGCCAGCTCGGTCTTGCCGACGCCGGTCGGGCCGCAGAAGACGAACGATCCGATCGGACGGTTGGGATCCTTGAGGCCGGCTCGCCCGCGGCGAATCGACCGCGAGAGCGCCTTGATCGCCTCGTCCTGGCCGATCACCGACTCGTGCAGTTCGTCTTCCATGCGCAGCAGACGCGTGGTCTCCGCTTCCTGGAGGCGGGTGACGGGAATCCCCGTCCACCGACTGACGATGAAGGCAATCTCTTCCTCGCCAAGCACGGTCCGGTGCGACTGGCGCCGCTTCTCCCACTCCTCCTGCTTCTGGCGAATCTCGCCCTGCAGTTCGCGCTCCGAATCGCGCAGCGACGCGGCGCGTTCGAAATTCTGGTCGCGCACCGCCGCTTCCTTGTCGTTACTCACCTTCTCGAGCGACGCCTTGAGCTCCGCCACTTCGGGGGGCGGGGCCTGCGCCGCCAGGCGCGCGCGGGCCCCGGCCTCGTCGATCACGTCGATGGCCTTGTCCGGAAGGAACCGATCGGTGATGTACCGCTCCGAAAGCCGCGCCGCCGACACCAGGGTGGTATCCGGGATCGTGACGTGGTGATGATCCTCGTACTTCTGCCGCAGTCCCTTGAGGATCTCGATCGTCTCGTCCACCGTCGGCGGATCGACGATCACCGTCTGAAAACGGCGCTCGAGGGCCCCGTCTTTCTCGATGTACTTGCGGTACTCGTTGAGCGTCGAGGCCCCGACGCACTGCAGCTCGCCGCGCGCCAACGCCGGCTTGAGCATGTTGCTCGCGTCGATGGCGCCCTCCGCGGCACCCGCGCCCACCAGCGTGTGCAGTTCGTCGATGAACAAGATCACGTTCTTGTTCTGCGCGATCTCGTTCATCACGGCCTTCAGCCGTTCCTCGAACTGGCCGCGGTACTTGGTGCCCGCGATCACCGCCGCCATGTCGAGCGACAGCACGCGGTTGTCGCGCAGGGACTCCGGGCACTCGCTGTTGGCGATGAGTTGCGCCAGCCCCTCGACGATCGCCGTCTTGCCGACGCCCGGTTCGCCGATGAGCACCGGATTGTTCTTCTTGCGGCGCGTCAGGACCTCCATGACGCGCTGGATTTCCTTGGCCCGGCCGATCGTCGGGTCCAACTGCCCTTCGGCCGCGAGCTGCGTGAGGTCTCGGCAAAAGTGATCGAGCGCCGGCGTCTTCGACTTCTTGTCGCCTTTGGGCGCCGCGGCCGGCGGCTGCTGCCCCGTGGCCTGCGTGGCCGTGCTGGCCTGAACGTCCGTCCCGAGGATGCGCAGCGTCTCGGCGCGCGCCGCCTCGAGGCTCACGCCCGCCTCGGTCAGCACCTGCGCCGCGATGCCCTTCTCCTCGCGCAGCAGGCCGAGCAGCAGATGTTCCGTGCCCACGTAGCTGTGATTGAGTTCCCGAGCCTCGGCCATCGCCAGCTCGAGCACTTTCTTGGCACGCGACGTGTACGGCAGATCGGGACCGGTCGCCTGGACCGCCTTCCCCTTCCGCACCGTTTCTTCGATCTTCTGCTGAATCTCGTCGAGTTCGACGTTCAGGTTCTGCAGCACCGTCGCCGCGACGCCCTCGCCCTCCCGAATGAGCCCCAGCAGGATGTGCTCGGTGCCCACGTACTCGTGATGGAGACGCGCCGCTTCCTCGCGCGCCATGGCGAGGACTTTCCTGACCCGCTCGGTGAAGTTGTAGCCGTTCATCAGACCCTCGAGGTCGGCAGGCAGCGCACTACCCGACCGATCCGGCTTCCGTTTCGAGCGCGTTCCGCACGTACCGCGCGCGCGCCTGACACGTCTCGCTCTCGCTGAGCGGCCGGCCCTCGGCGTACGCCAGGTGTGCGGCTTGGGAGAAGATCAGGAGCTTGTTGAGCGTGTATACACTGAGCCCGCGGATCAGTTTCAGCCCCACCGCCAGCCGCACCCCGCTGAGGAAGTTCATCGCCTCCTCGAACGTCAGGTTGCGAGCATAGCGTAGGGTGCCGAACGCGCGCCACAGTTTGTCCTCTATAATATAACCGGCGTCGCGCCACAGCACACGCCTTGCCTCCTCCTCCCGCTCGACCACGTGGCCCACCACGCGGAGCAGTTGATCGAGCAACTCTTCCTCCGATCGCCCCAGCGTGGTCTGGTTCGAAATCTGGAAGAAATTCCCGACCACTTCGCTCCCCTCCCCGTACAGCCCGCGGTAGGTCAGCCCCATCTGCTGCAGACCCGCCAGCACCTTCCCGATCTCCTTCGTCAGCACCAGCCCCGGCAGGTGGATCAGTACCGACGCCCGCATCCCCGTGCCCACGTTGGTGGGGCACGCCGTCAGAAAGCCGAATTCCCGGTGGTACGCAAAGGGCAACCGAGCCCCCAATTCGCGCTCCAGCTCATGAATCCGGGCAAATGTTTCGGGAAGCGCAAACCCCGAACGCATCGCCTGGAGGCGCAGATGATCCTCCTCGTTCACCATCAGACTCGACTGGTCCCCGACCACCACGGCCGCCCCGCTCCGTAGCGGATGCGGCTCGTCCAGACCCGCCAGTTCTTTGCTGACGAGATGTCGCTCGTGCAGCAACAGGCGGTCGAGCGCCGACATCTGGTCCACGCGGAGCACCTGGCTGCCGCGTAGCGGCACGACCTCCTGCACCGCGGCCTCCACCTGGGACAGCACCCGCAGCCGCTCCCCGTCGCGCGCCCGCCCCGTGAACGCGAATCCGTCCAGGTTCCGCGCCAGCCGCACCCGCGTCGAGAGCACCACGTCGGCATGCTTGCCCGACGCGTCCAGCCACCCAACGCCTCCGTCCGGAAGCAGGCTCAGATCGATCATTCCAGCACCCGGATCCGGTCGCGGAGGTCGGCCGCCAGCTCGAACTGCTCGGTCTCGACGGCCCGGCGCAGCCGTTCGCGCAGTTCGGCCAGCTTGGCGGTCCGCTCCACGGCCTCCGACTGGGGAACCTGGTAGCTGCCGCCGACGTGCTGCGAACTGCCGTGCACCCGCCGGAGGAGCCCCCGCATGCTGCTCTCGAAGGTGACGTAGCAGCGCGGGCACCCCCACCGGCCGGTCGCCCGGAAATCCGCCATCGTCGACCCACAGAACTCGCACCGCTCCTCCGGGTCGCCGGCCGGCAGCATCTGGGCCTGCACAGCGTGCAGCAGTTCCCCGAGGGGATGCTTGACCTCGGCCACGGTCGTCTCCACCCCGCGCTCCGCAGCGCAGTGCTCGCACAGATGGATCTGCGTGACCGTGTTGTTCTCGATCTGCGTCAGGTGCACCACCGCATCGCGCTCGTGGCAGGTGTCGCAGAGCATCAGGCCAGCACCTGTTGGAGATCCGTCGGCCGCAGCGTGCCGTCCTCCAGAAGCAGCACGCGGTCGGCACGCGATGCGAGTGACCGATTGTGCGTCACCACCACCATCGCGATCGACAGATCGCGCGCCAACGACGAGAGCAGGTCATGCAGCCGCTCGCTGTTCGCGTGGTCGAGATTCCCCGACGGTTCGTCGGCGAGCAGCAGGGCCGGCTCCATGGCCAGGGCGCGCGCCACGGCCGTGCGCTGCTGTTCCCCACCGGACAGTTCCGACGGACGATGCTGCATGCGTCCCTCCAGCCCCACGCGGCCCAGCAGATCCTCGGCGCGCCCGCGCGCCTTCGCCGGGGACGCCCCGCTCAACCGCAGCGGCATCATCACGTTCTCCACGGCGCTGAATTCCCGCAACAAGTGGTGGAACTGGAAGACGAACCCGATGCTCCGGTTGCGGAGCGTCGAGAGCGCGTCGTCATCGAGGCCGGCCAGCGACCGCCCGTCAATCCGGACCGCGCCTCGCGTCGGCGTGTCGAGCGCGCCGAGGAGATGGAGCAGTGTGCTCTTGCCGGCCCCGCTCGCCCCCACGATGGCCACCATCTCCCCGCGCGCGACCTCCAGACGGACCCCGTCCAGCACGGTGAGGAGTCCGCCGTCACCGCCCGTGTACGTCTTGGCCAGGTCGATCGCTTCGAGAACCATCATTCGTGTCGAATCGCTTCGACGGGATAGAGCTTCGCCGCCTGCGTGGCCGGGTAGATCGTCGCGAGTGCCGCGATCCCCAGGCTCGCCAGCACGATCAGCGCGACGTCCGTCACGTGGGTCGTCACCGGCAGGTGGTCTATGAAATATATCTGGGGGTCGAGCGGGATCAGCCGGAGCCGGTCGACGGCCAAACCGACGGCCAGCCCGACTACCAACCCCACCCCCGTCCCAACGACGCCGATCACCACGCCCTGAGCGAAGAATATGCGGCGAATCGACCGCCGGGGCATCCCCATCGCCCGCAGGATCCCGATCTCCCGCGTCTTGTCCGCCACCACCATCGTCAGCGTGCTGACGATATTGAACGCGGCGACCAGCACGATGAGCAGCAGGATGACGGCCATCCCCAGCTTTTCCAGCTTCAGCGCCTGGAAGAGCGAGGAGTTCTGATCGTGCCAGTCCTCCGTGCGGTAGGGATAGCCCAGCGTGTCGGCCAACGCCGACGCGACGCCCGCGGCCTGCCAGAGCGTCGCGGTCTTCACCTCGAGGCCGGTCACGTCCGAGCCGAGTTGCGCCAGATCCTGCGCCGTGTGCACCGCGGTGAACACGTAGGCGTTGTCGTACTCGTACATCCCGCTATGAAAGATCCCTGTCACCGGCAGGCGCACGGTATGCACGTCCGGGAGTCCGGTCACCGGCGAGATGGCGTCGCCGCCCAGCGAGAAGAGCGTGACCGTGTCGATGCCGGGACGCACGTCCAGACGGTCGGCGAGCCGATCGCCGATCACGACCCCGCGGTCGCGCCCGTCGGCCGTGCGGAACGAGAAGTCCCCCGCGGTGGCGGTCGACCGGATGGAGGTGACCGGCTTCGTGCGCGGGCCTTCGGGCTCGATGCCCATCACCATCACGCCGTCGTGATACTGGTGTCCCCCGGACATGATCGCCTGGGCCAACACGAAGGGCGCCGCCGCCACGACCCCCGGCTGCCGCAGCACGATCGGCAGCACCGTGTCGGGACGCGCCATCGTCAGATCGTCGCCGTACGTCAGCACCCGCAGATCCGGACTGCCAAGCAGGATCTTGTTGCGCAGATCCGTCTGCAGCCCCGTCATCACGCCGTTGATCAGGATGAGCGCACTCACGCCGATGATGACCCCACCCATGGCGATCACGCTGATCAGTGAGAGGAGCCGCGACCCCCGCCGGCTCCGCAGGTACCGCCAGGCGATCGCGAACTCGAGGCGCGTCATTCGGGCCGCATCGTCGGAAAGAGGATCGCGTCGCGGATGTTCGCCGTGTCGGTGAGGTACATGAACAGACGATCGATCCCTATTCCGACGCCCCCCATCGGTGGCATGCCGTACTCCATGGCCCGGAGATAGTCCTCGTCCACCCCCGACGCTTCGTCGTCGCCGGCGGCCCGCAGCCGCGCCTGGGCCTCGAACCGCGCCCGTTGGTCAATGGGATCGTTCAACTCGCTGAAGGCATTGGCCAGTTCGCGTCCGGCGGCGAACAGCTCGAACCGCTCGGTGAGCGCCGGATTGCCGCGCTTGGGCTTGGCCAGCGGCGACAGCTCACGCGGGTAGTCGAGCACGAAGGTCGGCGTCTCGATCTTCGACTCCACGAGCGCCTGGAAAAGTTCGTCGAGCAGTTTGGGCCGGCTCAGTTCGTCCACGCGCTCCAGGCCGTGGCGGCGTCCTGCGGCGCGCAGCTCGGCATCGGTGGCTGACAGGGCATCGCACCCCAACCCCGCGTTGAGCGCGGGCACCCACTCGAGGCGCGGGAACGGTGGGGACAGCACCGGCACACGCTCCGCGAATGCCGGCACGGCAGCCACCGTCCGCGCCGCCTCGGTCACCAGCGCTTCGACGAGGTCCATCATATCGCCGTAATCGCCGTACGCCTGGTAAAACTCGAGCATCGTGAACTCCGGATTGTGCGTCCGGTCGATGCCCTCGTTGCGAAAGTCGTGCCCGATCTCGTAGACGCGGTCCAGGCCGCCGACCACGAGCCGCTTCAGATACAGCTCGTCGGCGATGCGCAGGAACAACGGCATGTCGAGCGCGTTGTGGTGTGTGGTGAACGGCTTCGCCGCCGCGCCCCCGTACAGCGGCTGCAGCACCGGCGTCTCGACCTCCAGGAAGTCTCGTCCGTCCAGGAACGCCCGTATCGCCCGGACCATTCGCGTACGCGCGATGAACAGGGCCCGGACTTCCGGATGCACGGCCAGATCGGCATAGCGCTGGCGGTAGCGCTGCTCCGGATCGGTGAACCCGGAGTGCCGCACCACCTGGCCGTCCACCGTCTCCTCCTTCCCGAACGGCAGCGGCCGGAGCGACTTGGCGAGCATCTCCACCTGCTCCACCCGCACCGTGACCTCCCCGGTCCGGGTGCGGAACAGCGGTCCCATCACACCGACCACATCCCCGATGTCGAACAGTTCGAGATTGCCGTACGTCTCCTCGCCCAACACGTCCTTCTTGAAGTACAGCTGCAGGCGTGCGGGCCCGTCCGCCACGTGGGCAAAGGTCGTCTTCCCATGGGCGCGCCACGCGACGAGCCGGCCGGCCACGCGCACCGTCGGGCCCTCCTCCACTCCCTCCGGAAGGAGGGCGAGGGCATCCGCGGCGCGGTGCGTCCACGCGAATCGATAGGCGAACGGCGCGATACCGCGGGCCTCGAGTTCGGCGAGTTTTTCCCGCCGAGCCCGCTGCACGAAGTTGAGGTCGTCGCTCATACTGCCGACCCGGTGGCCGTGAGGTACGCCTCGATGAACGGATCGATGCCGCCGTCCATGACCTTCTGGACATCCGGAATCTTCAACTCGGTGCGGTGGTCATTCACCATCGTATAGGGCTGGAAGACATAACTGCGAATCTGGCTGCCGAACGTCACGTCAGCCTTCGTCGCGTCGAGTTCGGCCTTCTTGCGCGCCTGCTTCTCCGCCTCGAGCTGATAGAGGCGGTTCTTCAGCATCTTCAGGGCGGTCTGCCGGTTCTTGTGCTGCGAGCGCTCCGCCTGCGAAGACACGACGATCCCGGACGGCACGTGCGTGAGGCGCACGGCGGAGCTGGTCTTGTTGACGTGCTGGCCCCCGGCCCCCGACGCGCGGAAGACATCCATCTTCAGATCCTCGTCGCGGATTTCGATGTTGATCGTTTCGTCCACGACGGGATAAACGAACACCGAGGCGAAGCTCGTGTGCCGGCGGGCCTGCGCGTCGAACGGTGAAATTCGCACCAGCCGGTGGACGCCCGTCTCCCCCTTCAGGAATCCGAAGGCGAAGTCTCCGGTGATCTCCAGCACCGCCCCCTTGATCCCGGCCTCTTCGCCGACGCTCAAGTCGAGCACGTCCACGGAGAACCCACGGCGTTCGGACCACCGCGTGTACATGCGCATCAACATCTCGGCCCAGTCCTGCGCTTCGGTGCCGCCGGCGCCGGCGCTGATCTCAACCTGGGCGGCTCGGAAATCATCGCGACCCGACAGGAGCGACCGCAGGCGGAATGCTTCCAGATCGTCCGCCAGCTTTGCGATGTCATGGTCGAGCTCCGCGGCCATCTCAGCGTCCGGCTCCGCGTCCAGGAGTTCCGCGAGCTCACGGGCGCTCGCCTCGCGCCCCGTGAGCGCCGTGAACGGCTCCACCCACCCACGCAGCTTCTTCACCTGCTGGACGACGTCCTGCGCCTGCTCCTGGTTGTTCCAGAAGGCCCCGTCGCCCATGCGCGATTCGAGGGCGGTCAGCGTTTCCCGCTTGCCGTCGATGTCAAAGATACCTCCGCATCTCGGACAGACGTTCCGCATACCCACGCAGCGTCCGCATCCGCTCACTCTCGGCCATCATCGTCTCCGGTAAGACACGAGCCGCCCACCCGGCCGCGGACGGCTCAACACACTTCTGTGTCGCCCTGCAAGATAGCGGCGCCTGCGCCCCTGCTCTACCCCGTGTACGGCCCCGTGAACACCGGTTGGCCGTTCGCCAGAATGTCGTTCAGCGCATCCGTGAAGTGCGTCGTCGATTCCGCGAATTCCGATCCGACCTGGTCCACGAACTCCTCGTAGCTCTTCTTGATCTCCTCGCGGAAGAGTTGCTTGAGCGTGCCATCCCGAAGTCCCTCGTCGCGCTTCTGCGGAAAGTAGACGATGAGATCGGAGACGAGCGCTCGCGCGAGCCGCTTGCCCTTGGCGTTCGGATCGTTGGCCAGGAATGGATTGATGGGCGTCCGCCGCGGCGCCCCCAGACCGGCGCCGCTCGGCGTGGGAATGCCCACGCTGGCGCGTGCGGGCGTCGGCGCCGAGTGGACCGGTGCCGGTGCCGGGGGCGGCGGCGGCGGCGGCGGGGCGGGCGATGGTGCCAGCGGAGCGCGCGGCGAAGTGGCCGGCGGGCGCGGTGGCGTCGTGGGCATCCGCGGGGACGCTCCGCCGACCCGCGGCCCGCGGGGCCCCGCAAAGGGCGCCACGCTTCTTCGGGGACCCGAGGGCGGTACCGGCGTGACGCCAGCACGCGGCGACGCAGCTGGTGGTGTCCGTGGCGGCGTCACCGGCGCACGGTGGGTCGGTGCGGACGGGGGCGAGAGCGGCGTCCTCGGGCTCGGGGATGCCGAGGCCGGGGGGGCCACGGGCGCACGCGGCGGAGGGGCCGGTGTGGACTGGCGTCGCACGGACGGCGTCGGCGTGGCTGGCGTGCTCACCGGTACACCGGCGGTCGATTCCCACGGGGTCGCGCGAACGTCACCCGCCGCCGGCGCGGCCGGCGCTGCGGGAGCGACCGCAAGACGGACCGCCCGTCGGGTCGCCTCGCCCGTGACGGGAATGACGCCGCCGCATACCGAACAGCGGGCGCGCACGTTCGTCTCGGGGACCTTTGCCGGGTCGATGCGGAATTCCGATCGGCACTCAGGACATACGACGTTCACTGCTCCTCCGTCCCACCAGATGCGCTGGCCTGCTCCACATCCACCTCCTCCAGCGCCGTCTCATCCGTACGCCGGTCAACCGTATAGACGGAACCCGGCAGGGTCTTGGCATAGCTCTTCATCTCTGTCGCCAGTTCGCTCATCTGTGCGGCGTGGGGGAACTTCCGGCGTTCGTTCGTCACCACCCCGATCGATACTGTCATCAACGGTACTCGGTGCAACTGCCCCCGGCGATCCTTTCCGAAAAAGTAACCGGCGCGCCGGTCCTGCTCGGAATACTGATATGGGATGAGGGTGTCGAACACCGACACGATTTCCGAGCACACTTCCGGCACCGCCTCGACGGGGATGACGAAGATGAAGTCGTCGCCACCGATGTGTCCGACGAAACCGCCGTCGCGGCACAGTCCCTTCACGACGTCATGCAGAACCTTGGCCAGGATACGAATGCATCGATCGCCGTCGTAATAGGAATAGCGATCGTTGAATTCCTTGAAATGGTCGAGATCGGCGTAGCACATGGCGAACAGTTCCGTCCCCTGCAATCGACGCGAAACGTCCGCCTCGATCTCCACCGCACCCGGCAGGCGGGTGGACGGATGCACGACGAGATCGCGATCCGACCGCCGGAGCATGGCGTCCAGACGGACGCTCGCCTCCTCCGGCGCCAACGAACTGCGGATCACCTCGTCGGCCCCGGCCGCAAATGCTTCGCCGAACGCCTGGTCGTCGTCGTCCGAAACGATGACCGCGGGGACGACGGCGGTGTACGAGTCCGCCTTGAGTCGCCGTAACGCGGCCAACACCGCGTCCACTTGCTCACGCGCATCGAACAGCACGACCCGGGGGCGTCCACGCAGCGCAATCCCCAGGAGGTCGTCCAGAGTGCGGACGTGGAGCACGGGCAGCCCCAGGCCGAGCAACCACCCCTCCACACCGGGTGGAAATGGTCGTTCAGTCAGGGAGAAGACGAGAGCGTTCTGCTTGGCCGCGGTCAAGATGATGGACGAAGTGGGTCAGTCGGAGAATCGCCAAGATACCGGCGCCACAGCAACTAGTCAAACCACGATCCCACCACGAGTTGCGGGATTTCCGACCGGTTGCGGGAAAACGGAAGTCAGTACGCGACAGCGTCGTCGATCAGCATGATCGGAATGTCGTCGCGCACCGGATACCGCAGCCGGCAGGCGCCACACGCGAGCACCTGGTCCTGTTCACGGTACTCCAAGTCGCCCTTGCACTTGGGACAGACCAGGATCTTCAGCAACTGCGGCGCGAGGCTCATTGCGATGGCTCCTCCGGAAGTCGGTACCCGAAGCGTCGGAGCGCCGCCGCGCTCTTCCGCCAGTTGGGCAGCACTTTGACCCACAGGTCGAGATACACCCGCTGCCCCAACAGCGATTCGATCTTGATCCGTGCCGCCTGTCCGATACTGCGGGCACGGGCGCCTTTGGCGCCGATGAGGATTCCCTTCTGGCTCTCCCGTTCCACGTACAGGACTGCTCGAATGTACACCGGAGCGGGCGCTTCCCGGAACTCCTCGATCGCGCACGCGACGCTGTAGGGCAGCTCCTCTTCCAGCTGCTCGAGGGCCGTCTCCCGGACGAGCTCGGCAGCGAAAAAGCGGACGGTCTGGGTACTCAGCTCGTCGTCGGGGTACAGAAACGGCGACTCGGGCAGTCTGGTGCGGCAGGCCTCCAACAGCTCATCGATGCCATCGCCGGTACGTGCCGAGACGAAGAGTGCATCGGGCACCGCCTCGGCGAGGGTCGTTCGGGCGGCGGCATCCAGAAGGTCCGCCTTGTTGACCACGGTGAGCACGGCAGCGCGGGGCGGTGCGGGAAGGGCCGCCGCCGTCACCAGGGGCTCCGGGACGCCCGCGCCAGGGTCCACGAGGTAGAGGATGACATCGGCGTCGCCGAGGGCCCGAAGCGCCGTGGCGCGCATGGCGCGCTGTAGCGCGTAGCGGGGATTGAGCAGGCCGGGAGTGTCGTGCAGGATGAACTGGGTGTCGCCGTCCGTCCGGATCCCGACCACCCGGTCGCGCGTGGACTGGGGCTTGGGGCTCACGATGCTGAGCTTCTGTCCCACGAGCCGATTGAGGAGCGTGGACTTGCCGGCGTTGGGCCGGCCGACGACGGCGACGATACCTGCACGGGTCATGGGCAACGCCGGCGGATGGAGAGTCGGACCAGGGAACGGGGAAAGGAGTAGACGGGTGTGAGACCGAGGCAGTGGAATGCCACGACGCCCCGGCCGTGGAACCACGGTCGGGGCGTCGAGGAAAAGAGGTGCCGGCGACGGCCTACTCTCCCGCGCCCTCTCGGGCGGAGTACCATCGGCGCTGTAGGGCTTAACTACCGTGTTCGGAATGGGAACGGGTGTGGCCCCTACGCTCTAGTCGCCAGCAAGAATCGATTGTGAAAATGACAGCGGCGAATGGTAGATCGTGGACGGAATCCACAGAAATCGTGTTGCTTTGCTTGCAGTAACTACATGAGGAGTAGTCAAGCCGCACGGGCGATTAGGACCGCTACGCTCGTAGTGCATTGCTGCACTTCCACGGGCGGCCTATCGACGGGGTGGTCTACCCCGGCCCTTCAGGGGGCTCATGGCCCCGGGAGAGTTCATCTTGGGAGGTGCTTCCCACTTAGATGCATTCAGCGGTTATCACGACCGACCGTCGCTACCCGGCATTGCCCCTGGCGGGACAACCGGGACACGAGCGGGTCGTCCGACTCGGTCCTCTCGTACTAGAGTCCGCTTCCCTCAACTCTCCAACGCCCACGACGGATACAGACCGAACTGTCTCACGACGTTCTGAACCCAGCTCATGTACCACTTTAACCGGCGAACAGCCGGACCCTTGGGACCTTCTCCAGCCCCAGGATGTGATAAGCCGACATCGAGGTGCCAAACCGCGCCGTCGATGTGAACTCTCGGGCGCGATAAGCCTGTTATCCCCAGCGTACCTTTTATCCGTTGCGCGATAGCCGCTCCACACCGGGCTACCGGATCACTACGGCCCACTTTCGTGGCGGCTCGACGTGTCCGTCTCACCGTCAGGCTGGCTTCTGCCGTTACACTCTAGAAGCGCGAGTACCGACCGCGCTGAGCCAACCTTGCGCGCGCCTCCGTTACTCTTTCGGAGGCGACCGCCCCAGTCAAACTGCCTACCTGCCACGGTCCCAGAGAGGGTTTGCCTCCCGTGGTGAGGGCGTCGCAATTCGCAGGGTGGTATTTCACTGGTGCCTCCACCCGAGCTAGCGCCCGAGTCTCAACGGCTCCCACCTATGCTACACAGCGCAGTGCAACGTCCAATGACAAGCTACAGTAAAGGTGCATGGGGTCTTTTTGTCCTGTCGCGGGGACTCGGAATCCTCACCGAGACTGCAATTTCGCCGAGCACCGGGTCGAGACAGTGCCCAAGTCGTTACGCCATTCGTGCAGGTCGGAACTTACCCGACAAGGAATTTCGCTACCTTAGGACCGTTATAGTTACGGCCGCCGTTTACCGGGGCTTCGGCTCAGACCTTCGGGGTTACCCCCTAAGCCCTCCCCTTAACCTTCCGGCACCGGGCAGGCGTCAGTGTGTATACGGCGCCTTGTGCGGCTTGGCACACACCTGTGTTTTTGCTAAACAGTCGCTTGGGCCGATTCGCTGCGACCAAGGGGCGCTTCATTGTACATGTCACCCCCCTTGGCTTCCCTTCTTCCGAAGTTACGGGAACATTATGCCGAGTTCCTTGACCCGGTTTCACTCGTTCACCTGAGGCTACTCGCCTCACCCACCTGTGTCGGTTTACGGTACGGACACCGTCACGCTCCTCCTTCCGCTTTTCTTGCCAGTCGACTCCAGAACTCTTGGACTTGTCTTGCGACGTGTCCTCAGCATCAGGTCTCGGCTTGCGCCTACACCCTTACACGGCCGTCCACATGGCCGCAGCTCCTTCGTTCCTGTGTCCCGGAAGGACTCAACACGTAACGGCGGGGCCGGAATGTCAACCGGCTGTCCATCGGCTACGCCTTTGGGGCCTCGCCTTAGGGTCCGCCTCACCCTGCGCTGATTGCCATGGCGCAGGAAACCTTGGGTTTACGGTGCGCGGGGTTTTCACCCGCGTTTGCGCGTACTCATTCCGGCATCCTCACTTCCGGCCACTCCAGGTCAACGTTTCCACGGACCCTTCACAGTTACCGGAACGCTCCCCTACCCCGCTGACTAGGTCAGCAGGCCAAGCTTCGGTGGATCACTTAATCCCGACCATTCTCGGCGCGTTCACGCTGGACGAGTGAGCTATTACGCACTCTTTAAAGGAATGGCTGCTTCTAAGCCAACCTCCTCGTTGTCACGGCACGAACACATCCTTCGCGATACTCAGTGATCACTTCGGGACCTTAGCTGTGGCTCTGGGTTCTTTCCCTCTCGCCGTTGGACATTATCGCTCAACGACTGCCTCCCAGGGTCCAGTCCAATGGTATTCGGAGTTTGGTTGGGGTTGGTAAGCCGCTTTGGCTCCCGCGCCCATCCAGTCGCTCTACCCCCACGGACCATGCCCTGAGGCTCTACCTCAATAGATTTCGGGGAGAACCAGCTATCTCCAGGCTTGATTGGCCTTTCACCCCTACCCACAAGTCATCCGAGCGGTTTTCAACCCACACCGGTTCGGGCCTCCACTAAGTGTTACCTCAGCTTCACCCTGCTCATGGGTAGATCGCCCTGGCTTCGGGTCTGCCCCCGCGAACTGTAATCGCCCTCGTTACAGGACTCGCTCTCGCTTTGGCTCCGCTGGAGACCAGCTTAGCCTCGCTCGCGAGGAGCAACTCGCCGGATCATAATGCAAAAGGCACGCCGTCAGC
Source organism: uncultured Gemmatimonadaceae bacterium (assembly GCA_963781765.1). Classification (GTDB taxonomy): domain Bacteria; phylum Gemmatimonadota; class Gemmatimonadetes; order Gemmatimonadales; family Gemmatimonadaceae; genus JAGWRI01. The sequence goes on along the minus strand of CAWAHC010000015.1, from coordinate 376,180 downwards.
AGACAGTCGAGCCGAAGCCCGCTGCTGCCTCCGACCGCTTGTAAGCAAGTGGTTTCAGGATCTCTTTCACTCCCCGCACAGGGGTGCTTTTCACCTGTCCCTCACGGTACTCGTTCACTATCGGTCACACAGGAGTCTTTAGCCTTGGAGGGTGGTCCCCCCAGTTTCACGCCCGGACTCTCGTACCGGGCGTTACTCAGGAACTCCACTAATTCCACCACGTCGTCTTCGCATACCGGGCTGTCACCGTCTCTGGCGCCCCTTTCCAGGGGACTTCCGCTGACTTCGATGGAACCGTCTGTGGGTCCTACAACCCCGATCCCACAAGGAGATCGGTTTGGGCTCGGTCCGGTTCGCTCGCCGCTACTACGGACATCTCGGTTGATTTCTCTTCCTCTGGGTACTTAGATGTTTCAGTTCCCCAGGTTCGCTTCCCGTCTTGCGACGGGATGACCGCCGTTACCGGCGGCCGGGTTTCCCCATTCGGCCATCCAAGGATCGATGCGTGTGTGCCGCTCCCCTTGGCTTATCGCAGCTTACCACGGCCTTCGTCGCCTCTGTGTGCCCAGGCATCCCCCACTTGCTTTCGTTCGCTTGACTACAAAGTCGTGTCAAGCAAAGCACGCGCGATTTCTCTACGAGTGACTCTTTCTTCAGCCTTCGTCGAAATAGTCTTCTCATGATGATTCGCTAATCCCACGATCTACCATCCATCCGTTGTCAAACAGCATGCGCCCCGCGACCTGCGTGGGGCGCCAGCAGAAATTGAATCGGGAAGGGATGTGTCGAGACGAGCGACTTGCGGAAGACTTTCAGCGACGCCGAGGCGCGCCTACTCGTGTGATCCGTTAAGGAGGTGATCCAGCCGCAGGTTCCCCTACGGCTACCTTGTTACGACTTCGCCCCAGTCACTGCGCTTGCCTTCGGCCGCTTGGTCCCTTGCGGGTTCCGACACGGACTTCGGGCACTCACAGCTTCCATGGCGTGACGGGCGGTGTGTACAAGGCCCGGGAACGTATTCACCGTGGCGTAGCTGATCCACGATTACTAGCGATTCCAGCTTCATGCCGGCGGGTTGCAGCCGACAATCCGAACTGAGGCCGGGTTTAAGGGATTGGCTCACGCTTGCGCGCTTGCAGCCCACTGTCCCGGCCATTGTAGCACGTGTGTAGCCCTAGACGTAAGGACCATGATGACTTGACGTCGTCCCCACCTTCCTCCGGTTTGGCACCGGCAGTCTCCCTAGAGTTCCCGGCATTACCCGCTGGCAACTAGGGACAGGGGTTGCGCTCGTTGCGGGACTTAACCCAACATCTCACGACACGAGCTGACGACAGCCATGCAGCACCTGTGCACGGACTCCGAAGAGAAGCCTCCGTTTCTGGAGACCGTCCCGTGCATGTCAAGCCTAGGTAAGGTTCTTCGCGTTGCGTCGAATTAAACCACATGCTCCACCGCTTGTGCGGGCCCCCGTCAATTCCTTTGAGTTTCAGCCTTGCGGCCGTACTCCCCAGGCGGGGCACTTCATGCGTTAGCGCCGGCACTCAAGGGGTCGCTCCCCCAAGCACCTAGTGCCCATCGTTTACGGCGTGGACTACCAGGGTATCTAATCCTGTTTGCTCCCCACGCTGTCGCGCCTCAGTGTCAGCAACGGCCCAGCCAACCGCCTTCGCCACCGGTGTTCTTCCGGATCTCTACGCATTCCACCGCTACACCCGGAATTCCATTGGCCTCTACCGTGCTCAAGCATGGCAGTTCGCACGGCAGACCCGGAGTTGAGCCCCGGGCTTTCACCGCACGCTTACCACGCCACCTACGCGCCCTTTACGCCCAGTGATTCCGGACAACGCTCGCACCCTCCGTATTACCGCGGCTGCTGGCACGGAGTTAGCCGGTGCTTCCTCACCCGGTACCGTCAAGCCTCTCGAAAAAGGCGTTTCGTCCCGGGCAACAGTGGTTTACACCCCGAAGGGCTTCCTCCCACACGCGGCGTCGCTGCGTCAGCCTTTCGGCCATTGCGCAAGATTCCCCACTGCTGCCTCCCGTAGGAGTCTGGGCCGTATCTCAGTCCCAATGTGGCTGGCCATCCTCTCAGACCAGCTACCCGTCGTCGCCTTGGTGAGCCTTGACCTCACCAACTAGCTGATAGGCCGCGAGCCCCTCGATGTCCCCCGGAGGTTTCCTCCCCGGTCGATGCCGACCAGAGAGCGTATGCGGTATTACCCGGCCGTTGGGCCGGCTATCCCCCAGACATCGGCAGGTTGCTCACGTGTTACGCACCCGTTCGCCGGTTGCCCTTGCGGGCCCCCGTGACTTGCATGTGTTAAGCACGCCGCCAGCGTTCGTCCTGAGCCAGGATCAAACTCTCCAATGAGTTCGAAATAGCTCTCTCGAAAACGCTGCCCACGCTGTCGCGTAGACAGCGTGTCCGAATCACAGAATGTTCAGTTTGAACTCTCCCCGATTCCCTGAACGGAACCGGCTCGACGAGTTCGCCTCGCACATCCATTTCTTCCCGATTCAATTGTCAATCAGCTTGTTTGTCGCCAAATCAGCGACAGCCTTTAACAATAACCAGCAACACCACATTACGTCAAGCGCTCGCAACAACTATTTCACAACTTCCCGCCCCGCGCGCGCCCTCCGTGTCGCTGCCAAATGCGCCGTGTAGGAATCGAACCTACAACCTAGTGATTAAGAGTCACTTGCTCTGCCAATTGAGCTAACGGCGCTCGCTCTGTGCCCCGCGTGGTGCGCCAGGAGGGAATCGAACCCCCGACCCACAGCTTAGAAGGCTGTTGCTCTATCCACCTGAGCTACTGGCGCTTCATTCGCAACGAAGGCCGCCTCTCGTCGCCCTTCGATCAGGTCGGGGCGCCCGGATTTGAACCGGGGACCTCCTGCTCCCAAAGCAGGCGCGATACCAGGCTACGCTACGCCCCGCGAGCCGGTAATTCTATCGGGCCGACCCACCGCAGTCAACGGCGTGCGCCCATCGACGGCAGTAGCACTGCAAACGCCCGGCCCCGATGACTCACCGCCGCCTTCTCCGCGGCCGTTACTTCGGAAAACGCACGCCCCAATTCGTCGCTCACGAAGTACGGATCGTAGCCGAAACCGTTCGCCCCGCCGTGGCGGACGTCCGCGATGTGACCCGCCGCCTCTCCACGCGCTGTCAGTTCGCGTACGCCGTCGAAGTACACAGCCACGCACACGTAGCGCGCCCGCCGGTCCGGCACGCCCTGCAGCCGGTCGAGCAACCGCGCATTGTTCGCTTCGTCGAGGGCGGCCCCCGCCAACTCCAGACGTCCGCTCCAGCGCTTGCTCAGCACACCCGGCGCGCCCTGCAGCGCCACGACCTCGAGCCCCGAGTCCTCCGCCACCACCGGCAAGCCTCCGCTCCGCTCGTGGAAGTAGCGCGCCTTGGCTCGGGCGTTCCCTTCGAACGTCGCGTACGCCTCGATGGAGGCCTCTTCCGGTTGCTCGGCAATCCCCACCTCAGCCAGGTCTCGTGCGTTCCAACCCGCGGCGGTAAACATCGGGCGGAGCTCCCGGAGCTTTCCTGCGCTACGCGTGGCCAGCAGGACAACGGGGCCGGTCACGCGCCCAGGACCCGCGCTTGTGCGGAGTCGAGGGCGCGGATTCCTGATTCAGCCAGCGACAGCAGCGCGTCGAGCTGCCCCCGACCGAACGTGCCATGCTCGCCGGTCCCCTGCACCTCGACGAACTCCCCGGCACTGCTCATCACGACATTCATGTCCACCTCGGCCGCCACGTCCTCCGCGTACTCCAGATCCAGTCGCGGAATGCCCCCCACCATGCCCACGCTCACCGCCGCCACCCGCCGCTGCACCGGGGACGCCGGCACCCGGCCGGTCGCCACCATCCACGAGAACGCGTCCACCACCGCCACGGCGGCTCCCGTAATCGCCGCCGTGCGCGTGCCGCCGTCCGCCTGCAGCACGTCGCAGTCGATCCGCACCGTGTACTCCCCGAACGTGAACCCGTCGAGCATCGCCCGGACGCTCCGGCCGATCAGGCGCTGAATCTCCTGGGTCCGACCCCCGAGCTTCTCGCGCTCGCGTGACGTGCGCGTGTGCGTCGCCCGTGGGAGCATGGCATACTCCGCGGTGATCCAGCCAAGCCCGCTCCCCCGACGCCACCCGGGAACACCCTGTTCCACCGAGGCCGTGCAGAGGACACGGGTGTTGCCAAAACTCGCCAGACACGAGCCCTCGGCGTACGCCGCCGCGCCGCGTTCGAGGGTGACGGGACGCAGCGCGCCGTACGCGCGCGGCGCACGCACGGGATGGGACGAATCAGTCACGGAGCTTCTCGATGATGGACGTGGTGGATTGACCGGGGGTGAGCGGAATGACGACGACGGCCCCGCCGCGCGCACGCACTTCGGAGGCGCCGACGATCGTCGCCTCGGTGTAGTCCCCGCCCTTGACCAGGACGTCGGGTTCAAGGGCGCGGATCAGGTCGAGCGGCGTGTCCTGCTCGAACAGTACGACCGCGTCGACCATGGCGAGCGCGGCGAGCACGTAGGCCCGTTCCGCTTCGGTCCGCACGGGGCGCGTCGGCCCCTTCAATCGACGGACCGAGGCGTCGGTGTTCAGGCCCACCACCAGCGCCTCCCCCTGACGGCGCGCCCCGAGCAAGAGATCGATGTGACCCGGGTGCAGCAGATCGAACACGCCGTTGGTGAACACGACCCGCCCCGATACGTCCTGCCGCCATCTGCGCGCTTCGTCCCACGTCATGATCCGCGCCTGCGGCGGTGCGGCGTCGCTCAATACGTGTCCTCGGCATGGGGGTGGAACATGAACGTGCGCACGGTGAGTGGTAGCTCGATCAGCTCCGCGTAGTCGGCCGACAGCCGGATCGTCCGATCGTGCGGATTGCGGTCGATGGAGATCTCCTTGGCATCCTCAGGCAACCCGAGCGAGTCGGCCTCCACCCACAGGTGCGCGAGAATCAGGGAATCGGGGCGCAGCCCGTTGAAGCGCAACTCCTGTTTCATCGCGTCTTCGTACTGATAAAAGTTCCAATATGCCTGCCCGATATTCATCCCGAAGTACAGTCCCGCCGCCACCAGCAGCAGCGTGAACAGGCATCCCAGCGAACTGCGGCCCCTCCGCACGATCACCATTGCGACTGCGCTCCCGTGATGATCTGATCCACCATCTGCTGGATGGCCTGCTTCCGACCTTCGGCCTCGGCGCGTTCGGCGTACTCGCCGGAGGCGGTCATCCCCTTCTGCTCCCAGAGGATCTTGCCGCTGGCCTGATCCACGATCTGCACGTCGATGGTGATCTGCAGTCTCCGGCGCGCCGACACCGCCTGGTTCGGATTCGCGCTGAACGAGGCCGGCACATCGGCCTGATACGCCGTGATCTTTCCGCTGACGACGGCATCGGCGCGCGCCTCCGGCGCCTCGCGGACTCCAAGCCGTTTGTCGAGCTGGCTGTTCATGGCATCGAACAACTCGCGCTGCACATCGGGCGACGCCGTGGCGTTGTCGAAGGGAAGCACGGCCATCGTTTTGATGTTCGGTGGAAACGTTCCCTTTGAGAACCCATAATGCACCCCACATCCGGCGAGGGCGGCGAGCAGCAACGCGCTAAGGAAACGACCACAGCGTGTCATCGAATGGTCCGGTGTCGGCCGATGTAGTGATGACGAGATCAAGGGTGCGACGGTCACTTTCAACATGATAGCGAATGTGCCCGTCCGGCGTGCGCGTCAGCCACTCCAGAACTCGCCCGTCCCGTACGTGCTCGAGCCGGCTGAGGCTCGGCCCGTCGAACGTGACCCGCCACTGGACGGGCCGCCCGATATCGGCCCGCAGCGTCGTCCCGTCCAGCCGGGCGACGGTATCCGCCACGGGGGGAAGCGCCAGACGCCCCAGCGCCGCCCACAGCAGCGCCGGCGGTGGAACGAAGTCGGCGGCGGCGTCCCCTCTGGGCAACCGCAGATCGTCGCCCACGAGGACCGCGGCCCCACTGCCCGATCCCCCCGCTAAGAAGAAATCAAACCGGGCGCTGTCCGGAGGTGCGGCCCTGACCGCCCCCTCACCGCGCGCGACGAGATCGGGGCCGTTCAACTCCCACCGGAAGACGATCCGCCGGTGGTGATTCCCCAGCGTCGTAATCGGGAAGCGCGCCGGGACGGGCGTCCCACGCAGGGGCCCCAGCCGGGGCACGCAGCCTGACAGCGCCGCGAGCACCACAACGCCGAGGAACCGACTACCGCGCCGACTGCAGCTGCGCACGGAATTCGGCAGGGAGCGCCGATGGACGACCCGACGAATCGAGGGACACCAGCACGGTCCGGGCGGAAACGAGACGCACCCCCGTGTCGGCGTTCGTGATCAGATAGTCGAAGGTGATGGCGCGGGATCGCACGTCGGACACACGCGTCTCGACGACGACGCGGTCTTCGTAGCGGGCCGAGTCGTGGTATCGAAGGCTGGCCTCGGACACGGCGAGGACGACTCCGCGACGCTCCAACGCGGCATAGCTGACCCCAAACTCGCGGATGAAGTCCGTCCGACCGATGTCGCACCAGACCAGGTAGTTGGCGTGATACACCACGCCCATCTGATCGGACTCGGCATATCGCACCCGGAGTTCGCTTCGCTGAACGTGGCTCATGCGCGTAGCGTGCGTGTCGTGGACGGGAGGCTCATCTGGCGCGAAGAATAGAGCGCAGGACCGGTTTGTAAAGACACGGCGGGGACGCTAGAATCAGCGCGTGCTCCCGTCACCGTGCTACATCTTCTCGGACACGCACCTGGGATTCGCTCCCGATGCGGTGGAACGTGACCTGCGCGCGTTCCTGCGCTCCCTGCGGGGGCGCGCCGGATCGCTGGTGATCAATGGCGATCTTTTCGAGTTCTGGTTCGAATGGCGCCACGTCATGCCGCGCACCGCGTTCCGCGTGCTCGCGGCCCTGGCCGACCTGCGGGACTCGGGGGTGCCGGTGCTGATGATCGCCGGGAACCACGACTGCTGGGGTGGACCGATTCTGCGCGATGACGTGGGCATCGACTTCCACGTCGGTCCATGGACGGGCGACCTGGCGGGCTGGAACAGCTGTATCGAGCACGGGGACGGGCTCCGCGACCGCGAGGACCGGCGCTACCGGCTGCTGCGCCGTGTGCTTCGTAACCCATTGGCAATTCGAAGCTTCCGCTGGCTGCATCCCGACCTGGCCACGCCCCTCGCCGGTGGGAGCTCGCACGCCAGCCGGTCGTACGCCGCCCGGGACGGAGGCGCCGGATTGCGGGCGGTCGCGGCGTCCAGGCTGGCCACCGCCCCCGCCCTGGAGCTGCTCGTGTTCGGCCATTCCCACGTCGCGGCCCTCGAACGAATCCCCCCCGGTGGGGTGTACGCGAACGCCGGGTCGTGGCTCGATGCGCCCACGTTTCTCCGCGTCACGCCGGACCGAATCGAGTTGCGGCGCTGGGACGGTTCAGCCGAGGGGGTGGCGCTCAACGTGATCGATCGCCCCGCCGAGAAAACGCTGGCCTAGCGCCAAGAACCTCGACGGTTCGTCGGAGCATACGAACCGATAGGTCGGCACCGCGTCGTCGGGCGCGGCGAGTTTCCGCGCCGCGAGCACTCGCGCCGTTTCGGCGGCCGTCTCTTCGGCGCTGTCGATGAGTCGAACGTCGCCGCCGAGCAGCGCGTGCAACAGCGGCTTGAGCAGCGGGTAGTGCGTGCAGCCGAGCACGAGCGTATCGACGTGGTCGTGAGTGAGCGGTTCCAGATACTCGCGCGCGACGAGCCGCGTGGCCTCCCGGTCGGTCCACCCCTCCTCGACCAGCGGCACGAAGAGCGGACATGGCTGTGCGGCGACCTGCGCGTCGGGGCGCAGCGAGCGGATGGCGCGTTCGTAGGCGCCGGAGCGCACAGTGCCGACGGTACCGATCACGCCGATGGAGCCGGAGCGCGTAGCAGCGACGGCCGCGCGAGCACCGGGCTCGACGACGCCGATCACCGGCATCGCGCGCTCGGCTCGTAGCATCGGGAGCGCGTGCGCGGTCGCGGTGTTGCACGCCACGACGATGGCCTTCACGCCGCACGACTCGAGGAAGTCGGCGATCTCGCGGCTGTAGCGCTGGACGGTTTCCGGCCCCTTGTTGCCGTAGGGCACGCGCGCGGTATCGCCGAAGTACACGATGCTCTCGTGCGGGAGCTGGCGCATGAGCTCGTGCACCACGGTCAGCCCCCCGATGCCGGAGTCGAAGACACCGATCGGCGCGGCCGACGTCATGGGAGGCGCACCGAGAAGCCGACGTTGGTGCCGACTGCCGTGGACTTCACCGAGAGCTCCGCGGGCACGTCCCAGAGATTGGCGGCGACGTAGGCATCGAGGCCACTGAACAGGTGATTGGCCACGATTGCGGCAACCCAATCCTCCACGTGGGCGCGGCGGCTCCGGATCAGGTCCGTCGTGTAGGGTGACTGGCGGACGATGCGGGCCGTCTGCCCGGAGGCGGGGTCCCACCACGACACAACGACGCTGTCGGTGCCGGCATTCCGCGCCTGACGCAGGTCGAACTGCGCCTGGCGCAGCATGGTGACGGCAACGGCTTCGAAGGCGATGAACAGTGCCGACGCCCTGGGGCGTCCGAGCGCGGTCTGGGCGGACCCGGGGACGAGGAACGAGTACGCAAACGAGCGCCCCGGTGAGAGGGGCGGCTTCCGCTCCGGTCTCGGGCCACGCACCGTATCGGTTACCGTGCGCGGGATCTGCACGGGTCGGCGGCTCGCGGTATCGGCGCCCTGGGCCACCGCGGCGGGAGCGCTGAGCGCCATCAGGCACAGCCCAGCGAGGGCGCGCCGGACGAGCCCCTGGTGGCGGCGGCTCGCTGGCGGGAGTGCATGGGAATCGAACCCACCCAACCCGACGTAGTCAGGTCGCAACAGTTTTGAAGACTGCGGAAGCCACCAGGCCTCCTCCACTCCCCGAATCACGCGAGCACCAATGGTGTGGCTCCAGGTCCGCGCACCACGCCGATCTCCACGGCACCCGGTACGCGGGTCAGGTAGTCCCGCACGCGATCGGCCGGAACGGCAACCAGCAGCCCTCCGGACGTCTGCGGGTCGAGGCCGATGGCGCGCTGGATCTCCGTGGCGTCGTTCCACGCGACCTTGTCGTTCAGGAACGCCAGATTCCGATCCGCACCGCCGGTGCGGACGCCGTTGCGCCAGGCCCTGTCGGCCCCGGAAAGCATCGGCACGGACGCGGCGTGGATCACCAGCGTCACCCCGCTCGCGCGGGCGATGTGCGACGCGTGCCCCAGCAGCCCGAAGCCGGTGACATCGGTGGCGCAACGCAACTCCAGGTCGACGGCCGCCCGGCTGGCCTCGGCATTCAGCGTCCGCATCGAAGCGTGGAGGGATCGCGCGTCCTCCTCGCTCAACGTGCCCTCCTTCTCCGCGGTAGCGAGCAGCCCGGTGCCGAGCGCCTTGGTCAGCACGAGGCGGTCGCCCGGTCGGGCGGCCGCGTTGGTGAGGAGCCGGTCGGGATGCACCCGCCCCGTAACTGCCACGCCGAACTTCAACTCCTCGTCGATGATCGTGTGGCCCCCGACGACGAGCGCGCCGGCCTCGTGCACCTTGTCCTGTCCACCCTGCAGAATGCGTCCCAGCACCTCGAGCGGGAGCTTCCCGGCCGGGAAGCCCACCACGTTGAGCGCGGTCAACGGCTCGCCGCCCATGGCGTACACGTCGGACAGCGCATTGGCGGCCGCGATCTGCCCGAACAGGTAGGGGTCGTCGACGATCGGGGCGAAGAAGTCCACCGTCTGGACGAGCGCGAGGTCGGGCGCCAGGACGAACACCCCCGCGTCGTCGAAGGTTTCGCGACCCACGAGCAGCCGCGGATCGGACTGATGGGGAACGCCCTTCAACGCTTCCGAGAGGTCGCCGATGCCGAGCTTGGCCGCGCACCCCGCGCACCGGGCGAATCCGGTGAGGCGCAGCAGCTCGCCCTCGGCCATCGGCGCGCTCACGACGTCATCCAACCGCGGCGATCGCTTCGATCTCGACGAGCACGTTGCGGGGCAGCGCCGAGACCTGCACGGTGGAACGCGCCGGGCGCGCGTCCCCGAGCGCGTGGGCATAGGCTTCGTTGACGGCCGGGAAGTCGCTCATGTCGTGAAGGAATACCGTGGTCTTCACCACATCGTTCCACGTGCAGCCGGCAGCCGCGAGGACGGCCTCGAGGTTGGCGAGCACGCGCTCGGTCTGCGCCACGACGTCGCCCGGCACGACCTGGCCCGTGACGGGATCGATGGCGATCTGACCGGCGGTGAAGAGGAATCCGTTGTGAACGACGGCCTGGGAATAAGGGCCGATGGCCGCCGGAGCTTTGTCGGTGTGCAGCAGATTGGGCATCGGGAGGGTCTCCGAGCAGTGGCCGGCTCGTGGCCGGCCGTCATTGCGTGTGTGAGGCGAACCGCGGGAACCTACTCACACGACCTCGGAAATCGCCAGACCGAATAGGCGCGAGGCGTTGCGCGTGACCACGGCACCGAGCGACGCGGCGTCGGTTCCCCGCACGTCGGCCACCCGGGCCAGCGTCAGACTCACCCAGGCCGGTTCGTTGCGCTTGCCCCGGTGCGGCACGGGGGCGAGGTAGGGGGCATCCGACTCCACGAGCAGGCGATCGTTCGGCACAAGGCGCAGCAGTGCGTCGTCGTCCCACTTCTTGAAGGTCACGATGCCGCTGAACGACACGTACCAGCCCACCGCGAGCGCGGTTTCGGCGAGCGTGTGCGACCCGGTGTAGCAGTGGAGGACGCCGCGGACGCCACCGGCGCCGGCCTCCTCGACCATCGCCCGGGTGTCGTCCTCAGCCTGACGGGTATGCACCACGACCGGCAGGTGCAGGTCCCGGGCCAGGGCGAGCTGCGCAGCGAACGCCCTACGTTGGGCGAGGCGCGGCGAGTGGTCGTAGTGGTAGTCGAGGCCGCACTCCCCGATGGCCACGGCGCCCAGTCGGCATTCCTCGGCGATCAGCGGCGGATCGGCGAAGGCATCGAACTCCGCCGCGTCGTGCGGGTGGATGCCAGCGGTGAACCAGACGAAGCCGGGGTGTTCGGCGGCCACCGCGCGGGCGCGCGCGGCCGCCGCGAGTGACTCCCCGATGCACACCACGGCACGGGCCCCGGTGAGTCGGGCGCGCTCGATGACGGCCGCCCGGTCCTCGTCGAAGGCCGGATCCGCCAGGTGTGCGTGGCTGTCGATGAAGGTGGCCATGGATAGTCGAACCGCCGCCTTGGCGGCGGCGGTTCCGGTGAAACTCAGGGCGCGACTTTGCGGCGTCGAGCCGCCGCCGCCGCGGCCCCACTCCCGCCCTGCCCCTCGACGGTTCGGGGGAACTTCGCCTCGATCCAGAGCAGCAGCGCGCCGGCCACGTAGATCGAACTGAACGTACCGGTGAAGATGCCGAACGCCATGATCCACGAGAACGGCCGGATCACCTCGCCGGCGAAGATGAGCAACGCCAGGGTGGCCGTCAGGGTGGTGACGTGGGTGAGTACCGAGCGCGGCAGGGTCTCGTTGATGGCCCGGTTCATGGTATCGCGCAACGACTCTTTCCGCTGCTTGCGCAGATCCTCGCGCACGCGGTCGAAGATGATGATCGTGTCGTTGAGCGAATAACCGATCACGGTGAGAATGGCGGCGACCACAGTGAGTGAGATCTCGAGCCGCAGCATCGACAGGAACGCCAGCGTGGTGAAGACGTCGTGCGCCGTGGCCACCACGGCGGCCACACCGAATCGCCATTCGAACCGGATGGCCAGGTAGATCAGGGTGACGACGAACGAGATCAGCACGGCGATCATGGCGTTGCGCTGAAGTTCCGCGCTCACCTGCGAGCCGACGAACTGCGACGAGATCACCCGCACCTGCGACGTGTCGCCGAATTGCACATGCAACGCGGTTTCGATCTGCTTGGCGGTGCTGTCGGCCGCGCTCTCGACGCCACCTCCGCTTCTGGCCTGGGCGTTGATGGTGTATTCGGTGGGCGAGCCGAACTGCTGAATGGTGGACCCGGAGAAACCGGCGCGATCGACCGTCGAGCGGATGACGTCCGGGTTGGGCGCCTTGGCAAACTCCACCTGCATGGTCGTTCCGCCCGTGAACTCGATGCTGTAGTGCGGGCCGCTCACGACCAGCACGCTCAATCCCACCACGATGAACGCGATGGTGACAATCGCGGCGTGCCGCCAGTACTTGATGAAGTCGTAGCGGGTGTTGTGGAAAATGCGCAGCATTTAGATGCTCAACGTCTGGGCGCCGCGCGAGCGGTTCAGCCACAGGAGGAAGAAGGTTCGGACGACGAAGATGGCGGCGAACATGGAGGCCACCACACCGGCGATCAGGGTGACGGCGAAGCCGCGCACTGGACCGCTGCCCCACTGATAGAGCACCGACGCCGTGAGAATCGTCGAGACGTTGGAGTCGACGATGGCCGGCATCGCGTGGCGGAAGCCCTCGTCGATGGCCGTGCGAACCGTCTTGCCACGATCGAGTTCCTCGCGAATGCGCTCGAAGATCAGCACGTTAGCGTCCACCGCGATGCCGATGGAGAGCACCAGACCGGCGAGCCCCGGCAACGTGAGCACGGCGTCGAATCCGGCCAACGTGGCCAGCGTGTACAGCACGTAGATCGCCAGGCCGCCGACCGCGAGCATTCCCGCGAACCGGTAGTAGACCGTCATGATCAACACGATCATGATCATGGCGATGACTCCGGCCTGGAAACCCTTGTTGATGGAATCCTTTCCCAGTCGCGGCCCGATGACCACCGACTGGGCCACCTTGAGTGGCACGGGAAGCGCGCCGGCGCGGAGCACCAGCGCCAGATCCTGCGCGGCGGCCAGATCCTTGCCGCCCATCGTGATCTGCCCTCGCGTCCCGATGGCGCTCTGAATGACCGGCGGACGACCCATCACGCGATCGTCGAGCACGATCGCCATGTAGTCACCCACGTGGCGGCCGGTTTCGGTTCGGAAGTGTCGCCCGCCCACGTTGTCGAGCGTGAACTCCACCACCGTCCCGTCGGTGGGGGTCTGCGACGGGCGAGCGTCCGTGATGTATTGCCCGGTCGTGATCGCCTTGTCATCGGTCACGTACAGCGCCCGGTACCATTCCGAACCCACCTGCGTGGAATCGGTGCCCCAGATGATGCGCTTGCCCGGCGGGATCGCCGCCTGGATGGCGGGGAGCGCCAGGTAGGTCCGGACGTCGGACACCTTGCTGAACGGCACGAAATACTCACCCGGCATTCCGCCGGGCGAGATGTCGCCGGAGAAGGCGCCCGCCTTCTGGGCCGTCGTGTCGGGGAGCGCCTTCGCGCCGGCCTTGGCCTTTCCCGTATCCTTCTTCGCGGCGGCCTTCCCGGTATCGGCACCGCTCAACAGCCCCTGGAGTCCCACTGCCGAGCCCTGCGACGCCGGTTCGACGCCGGTGGCACCGGCGGCGGAAGTCCCGGCTGACGCCACGAGCCCGGCCTGCTTGACGATCTGATCGAAGCGCGGCAGCACCTTGTCGAGCGCCTGCGACTTATCGGTGATCAGGAACTCGAGGAAGGCCTGCTGCTTGACCAGGTTCTCGGCGCGCTGCGGGTCGTCGTAACCCGGGATCTCGACGATGATGCGGTTGTTGCCGGCTTTCTGAACCACCGACTCGGAGACCCCGAACCCCTCGATTCTGGTGCGGACCGTCTTGAGCGCGCGGTCGATGGCGTCGGAGATCTTGTCGGGCGCGATGGCCTGCTTGGACTGATCGACTTCGAGCGTCAGGTGAATGCCGCCCTGAAGATCCAGGCCCCGGCGGAGGGGCACGTGGTACTCGGTCGTGTCGTGCAGCATCCCGTCGGCGCCGCGGTACTGCACCACCTGGTTTCTCGGAATGAGGAACCAGACGGCGACGAGCACGGAGGCGGCGATGGTCAGCAGGCGATACTTCAGATTCGACATGCGACGAAGGTGGGAGAATTGGATTTATCCGGAGCCTATAAGGGTATCCGACGAGCGAACTTCCGTCAACGCGTGGCGGGCCGATTCAGCGTCCATTTTCAACTGGGCCGCCAGCGCGTCGGCACCACTGAATTTCATCGTGTCCCGAAGTCTGGCGACAAACTGCACACGCACCGGGCGCCCATACCACGTACCGCCCGCGTCGAACAGGTGCACCTCCAGCGTCGTGGCGCTGTCATCGAACGTTGGCCGAGGACCCAGATTCATCATGCCGCCGAAGGTGCCCTCGGCGCTCGTCACGCGCACCGCGTAGACGCCGAGCGGCGGGAGCAGCTTACGCGGCGACGGTAGGGTGAGATTGATGGTCGGGAATCCGAGCCCTCGCCCCCGTCCCGCGCCCGGCGAGACGCGGCCCAAGACCTCGTACGGACGGCCGAGCCCACGCGCCGCCTTGGCGAGGTCTCCGCCGGCCACTGCATCGCGGATGACGCTGGACGAGAGGCGCCCGCCGGATGCGAGCGCGACCGCATCGACCACATCGACCTCGAACCCGGCCGTGCGACCGATCCCCTGGACCAGTTCCACGTCGCCCTCTCGCCCGCGACCGAAGCCATGGTCGTGCCCGATGAGCAGCGCCCGCACCCGGTAGCGTGCCACGAGGACGTCGCGGATGAAGGCTTCGGCGCTCAGCCGGCGAAAGGCGGGGGTGAAGGCGATCTCGGCCACGTAGTCGACGCCGCACCCGACGAGTGCGAGCAGCTTCTCCTCGCGCACCGTCAGTCGCCCCGGCGCAACTTCCGGCCGGATGATCTCGAGCGGGTGCGGTTCGAAGGTTACGACCACCGTGGGCAGGCCGAGCGCGGAACCGCGGGCACGAAGCCGTTCGAGGACGTGTTGATGGCCGCGGTGCACCCCGTCGAACGTGCCGACGGTGGCCGCGGTGCCGGCCACGTTGGGGGGAAGCGGCGAGTCGAGGTCAGGCATCCCGCAGCACCACCCGCGGCTGCCACATCTCGTCCTGGCGTACCCCCACCGCCACCAGCGCGTCGTCGTCGACGAGCGCCGCGACTTCGCCGGCCACCCGCGCCGGCACACCTCGTCCGTGCGACACGAGGCGCAACTCCTCGGCGTCGAGGCCCTGCACCGGCAGTTGGGCCACGGCCTCGCGGAGCGGCCGCAGCGTGGCTCGGCCCTGCTGCACGTCAGCCAGCGGAGACGCACCGTCCACGTCGAACCGCCCGGCCCGAGTGCGGCGCAGGGCCACGAGATGCGCCGCACTTCCGGCGGCCATGCCGAGATCGCGGGCGAGCGCGCGTACATAGGTCCCGCCGCCGCAGACCACGGTCACGTCGACGTCACGCCCACGCCATTCGCCGACCGTCCAGGCGTGGACGCGCACGGTCACCGGCGCGAGGTCCAGGGGGCTGCCTCGGCGGGCCGCCGCATAGGCGCGCACGCCGCCCACCTGCTTGGCGGAGTAGTCGGGCGGGCGCTGTTCGAGGTCACCCACCATGGTGGCCAGCGCTGCGTCCACGGCGAGTTCGGTGGGCGGCGGGGCCTCGCGGACGACGTTGCCTGTGACGTCGTCGGTGTCGGTCTCGGCCCCGAAGCGAATCGTGGCCTCGTAGACCTTGGGCTCGGCGTCGAGATACGGAATAAGGCGGGTGCCGCGGCCGACCAGTACCACCAGCAGTCCGGTCGCGAAGGGATCGAGCGTGCCGGCGTGCCCGATGCGCGACTGTCCGAAGGCCCGGCGCGCCACCGCCACCACATCATGCGAGGTCACGCCGGCGGGTTTGTCCACGAGCAGGAGGCCGTCAGTCGTCCCGGGCCCCATCCACCGGCTTCTCATCGCGCACCTGCGCGAGCAACGATTCGATACGCGCCGCGCGGGCGATGCTCTCATCCAGCCGGAAGGTGATCTCTGGCGCGAGGCGCAGCCGCAACTCGCGGCCAACGCGCGACCGGAGATGACCGGCCACGCTGTCCAGCCCCTCGACCGTGGCCGCACGCTCGGCGTCCGACCCCATGATGCTGACGAAGACCTTGGCGTGCCGCAGGTCGCGGGTGACGTCGACCCCGGTGACCGTCACCAGCCCGATCACACGCGGATCCTTGACCCCTTCGGCGAGGAAGGTGGCCACCACCTCACGAATCGCCTCGGCGACTCGGTCAGGACGTCGGTTGTCTGCAGCCATTGAAAGTCGTGCTCCGGCGCGGCGCGCGGGGATGCCGCACACCGCGACCTCTTACGTGGCGGGCGAAGATTCGAGCGACCGGGCCACTTCCTCGGTCCGATAGCACTCGATGACGTCGCCGACCTTGATGTCGTTGAAATTCTCGACGCCGATACCGCACTCGAATCCGTCCTTCACCTCGCGCGCGTCTTCCTTGAATCGACGCAGTGAGGCGATGGCGCCGTCGTACAGCTCGACGCCGTCCCGGATGACCCGGACGCGGCCCTGGCGGTTGATCACACCGCTTCGGACGTAGCACCCGGCGATGGTGCCGACCCGCGAGACCTTGAAGACCTGTCGCACTTCGGCTTCGCCATAGATGACCTCACGCTGTTCGGGCCGCAGCATGCCTTCGAGCGCCGCGCGCACGTCGGCCACGGCTTCGTAGATGATCCGGTACAGCTTGATGTCCACACCTTCGCGTTCGGCCGCGCCGCGCGCGTTGTTGTCGGGCCGCACGTGGAAGCCGATGATGACGGCCCCCGATGCCTTGGCGAGCAGGATGTCACTCTCCGAAATCGCTCCGACGCCGCGGTGGACCACTTCCACCTGCACTTCGCTGGTGGACAGCTGCTGGAGCGCGTCGGCCAGTGCCTCGGCCGGCCCGCCCTGGTCCGCCTTGATGAGGATGCGCAGCGTACGGCGCTCCCCACTGGCGGCGTGCTCGATGAAGTCCTCGAGCGATACGCCGCGCGACGTCCGCCGGCTCTTCGCCTCACGGTCCAGCCGCTGGCGCCGCTGCGCGATCTCGCGGGCCGCCGAGGCATCGTCGACCACCAGCAACTGGTCGCCGGCCATCGGCACGCCCTCGATGCCCAGCACCTGCACCGGAATCGCGGGGCCTGCCTCCTTGACGGTATTTCCGCGCTCGTCCAGCAGCGCGCGCACGCGGCCGGAGTGCATGCCGCAGATGAAGTCCTCGCCCACATGCAGGGTGCCGTTCTGCACGAGCACGGTGGCCACCGGCCCCTTGCCCGCGTCGAGCTGCGCTTCAACCACCGACCCGGTGGCGGGACGGTCCGGGTTCGCCTTGAGATCGAGGATTTCCGCCTGCAGCAGGATCTGATCGAGCAGCGTCTGGACGTTGGTCCCCTGCTTGGCCGAGATCTCGTTACTCAGCGTCTGCCCGCCGAACTCCTCCAACACCACACCATGCTGCAGCAGGTCCTGCTTGACCTTGCCCACGTTCGCCTGTGGCAGATCGATCTTGTTGATGGCGACGATCATCGGCACGCCCGCGTTCCTGGCGTGTGAGATCGCCTCGATGGTCTGCGGCATCACGGCGTCGTCCGCGGCGACCACGAGGACGACGATGTCGGTGACCTGGGCGCCGCGAGCGCGCATGGCCGTGAACGCCTCGTGGCCCGGGGTGTCGAGGAAGGTGATCGACTTGCCGTTGGGAAACGACACGTGATACGCACCGATGTGCTGCGTGATGCCGCCGGATTCGCCGGCCACGACGTTGGCCCGGCGGATGTAGTCCAGAAGCGAGGTCTTGCCGTGGTCCACGTGGCCCATGATGGTGACCACGGGAGGCCGAGACACCAGGTCCTCGGGTTTGTCCTCCTGAGTGGGTACGACGTCCTCGGCCTGGTAGGCGTCTTCGCGGACGGCCTGGAACCCGAACTCACCGGCGATCAGTTCGATCTGGTCGAAGTCGAGGCGCTGATTGATCGTGATCATCAGCCCCAGATTCTTGAACGCGAACGACACGATCTCGGTGGCCTGGATCTTCAGGATCTGGGCGAGTTCACTCACCGTGATGAATTCGTTGACGCGGACGAGCCGCTTCTCGCGCTCCGCCTCGGCAGCGCGCTGCGCCTGGACCTCTTCGCGATGGCCGCGCCGCGAATCGCTGGAACTGCGCCGCGAGGGCGTGCCCCGCATGGCGGCCATCGTCTTCGAGATGTTCGCGTCGACGGCTCCCTGATCGACCGATCCGCGACGCCCCTTCTTGCGCCGGCTGCGATCGGGCCCGCCCTTGGGGCCCCCCCCCTTGTCATCGCGACGCGGGGGCGTGGCCACACCGCCGCCTGGGGCCGCGGAGGCCACCGGACGGGGAGGCATGAAGGGCGAACTGCTCGCCACCGGACGTGGGCGCGGAGCCCCCGGGGTGACCGGCCGCGGCCGGGGACGTTCCCGAGCCGGGGGGGCCTTCGAACCGGCGCGGGTCGGCGCCGGCTTCGGCTCCTCGGCCACTTGGGCCTCCTGCTCCACCGACTCCGGAGCCGCGGCCGGTTCGGGCTCGGATTCGACCTCAACCGGGGCGGCCTCGACGGACTCGGCCCGCAAAGCATCCGCGGCTACTGCAGCCTCAGCCTCAGCCTCGGCCTCGGCGGCTGCGGCAGCGGCAGCGGCCTCTTCGGCGGCCTGCTTCTCTTCCTCAGCCTGCTGGGCCGCTTCGGCGGCTGCGGCAGCGGCAGCCACGTCGGCCGCCTTACGGCGACGCCGAACCGGCGCCGGGGGTGGTGTCGGGACTTCCGCGGCTGGGGCCGCCTCGGCGGCCTCGGCGGCTTTGGCGGCCCGCTTGGCGCGCGGGGTCTTGGCCTTGGTCGCCTTGGCGGTTTTGGCCGTCTTCGTGGCCGTCTTCGTGGTGGCGCGCCGGCGCGACTTCGTCTTCGGCGCTTCGGCTTCGTGCCCGGCCCGCGCCCGCTTCTCGCGCTCCCAACGGGCCCGGAGTCGCGCCACCTGGTCGTCGGTGAGCACGCTCAAATGGCTGCGTACGGGGACGTCCATATTCCGGAGCAGACTGATCACCTCCTCAGCCGATGCCCCGAATTCTCCAGCCATGTCGTGTACGCGAAGCTTGCTCAATCCAACCTCCTAACTGGGCTCGGTCGAGCCCGATTCCACCGCACCAAGAATTCCGTTGGCCAGCGATCGATCGATGATACCGATCGCGACCGTCTGATTCCGTCCCGCCACCGTCCCCAATTCACCGGTCGTCAGCCCCTCGACCACCCGCACTCGCCGCGCCCGCAGCAGCGGAAGCAGCTTGTCCAGACTGTTTGCTGCCGCATCGGCCGCCACGAGGGCCAGCACCAGCGTTCCCTTCTTTGCCGCGACGCGCACCTGCTCGACTCCCACGACGGCATTCCGCGACCGGATCCCCAGCCCCACGAGGCCGAGCGCGCGCCGCACCTGCTCCGGCGTCAAGCCGCCGCGCCGTCCCCGTCGGGCGAGGCATCGGCCGTCTTGACCCGCGCCTCGGACTCATCCGACGGCGCGGCATCGTTCGCCGCCTCCGCCTCGTCGGCCGCACCCTCTTCGGTCAACTCGGCAAGGATCGCCATGAGGCGGTCGGCATCGTCGAGCGTGATACCGGGCAGTCGGAGGAAATCGTCGCGATCCAGATCGATGATATCGTTGAGGGTACGATAGCCCCCCTCCTCCAGGATCGCGACGGTCGCCGGCGGCATGCCCTCGATCTCGGTGAGCGGCACATCCGCCGCATCTCCCTCTTCCTCGGGCAGCGGCGCAAAGATCGCGCCCTCCCCTCCCCGCTCCAGCCACTCACGGCTCGAGTAGAGATCGATCTTCCAACCCGTGAGTTCGGACGCCAACCGCACGTTCTGTCCGTTGCGGCCGATCGCCAGTGAGAGCTGGTCCTCGTCCACCACGGCCTGGATGGTCTTGGTGACGGGATCGCTGAATACGCGCGCTACGCGCGCCGGCGCGAGCGCCAGCTTGGCGAACCGCTCCGGATCGGGCGACCAGGGCACGATATCGATGCGTTCCCCGCCGAGCTCGTTGACCACAGCCTGGACGCGCGAGCCCTTGAGCCCAACGCATGCACCTACCGGATCGATGGCATCGTCACGCGAAAACACGGCGATCTTGGTACGGCTGCCGACCTCGCGGGCGGTCGCCTTGATCTCCACGATCCCCTGCTGGATCTCGGGCACCTCGAGCTTGAAGAGCGCCTTGACGAACAACGCGTCGGCGCGACTCAGGATCAGGCGCGGGCCCTTGGGTGTCTCCTCGACCTTCTTCAGGACGGCGCGGACCGGCTCGCCCTGATGGAAATGCTCACGGTGGTTCTGCTCACGGTAGGGAACGATCGCCTCCGCCTCGCGGAACTTGTTGAGCATGATCACGAGCTTACCGCGTTCGATCTGCTGCACCTCGCCCGACAGGAGTTCCCCGACCCGGGAGGTGAATTCGTCGCGAATCCGCGTCCGTTCACCCTCCCGCACGCGCTGGATGATGCGCTGCTTGGCCGCCTGCACCGCCGCCCGGCCGAAGACCGCGAAATCCACGGGTTCCTCGAGCACGTCGCCGACGTCGAACTCCTCGTCGAACAGCCGCGCGTCCTCGACGGCGATCTCGCGGCTCGGATCCTCGATCACGTCCACGACGGTCTTGAGCAACACGATCTTGATGTCGCCCTTGGAGTCGTCGATGGTGACTTCGGCCTGAACGTTGGCCCCGTACTTCTTGGCGAGCGCCGCCATGATGCCGTCCTGGAGGAGCCCATAGAGTTCCGCCCGGTCCAGCTGCTTGGTGTTCGACACCTCGCGAAATGCGGCCAAAATCTCTGCTGAGCTTACCATCCACGCATCCTCATCAAGGGCGGGCGCCAGGCGCCAACCACCGTTCGTGGGCCCCGTCGTCGCGGGTGCCGCTTCCCTTCCATTGACCAGCGCTAGACGCGGAACGCCAGCCGCGCTTCCTTCACCTCTCCGAGCGGCACCGTACGGCGCTCGCCCGAATCGAGTTCTAGTTCTACGGCTTCGGCGCCTTCCGGCCCCGCAACCGCCAGGATCTTCGCTTCGAACCGCCCCCCGTGCGCAGGACTGAGCACGTTGGCCCAGCGCCCCACGAACCGCCCCCACTCGGCCACCGTTCGCAACAGCCGCTCGCCAGGCGACGACACCTGCAACACATACCGATCCGACAACAACCCACTGGCGTCGATCCGAGACTCCACGGCTCGCGACACCCGTGCGCAGTCATCGACCGTCACCTTCTGGCCGTCCCGACGATCAATCCGAGCCTCAACGAGGGGACGGGATTTCGTACCCCCGCGACGGAATTCGACAAGGTCGAATCCCAGCGCGTCAAGTTCTTGAATGACAAGGTGTTCCAGCGTTTGATTCACGTACTATGACAAGTGCCTTTACAGGACAAAAAAATGTGGGGAGCATCCCCCACATCGCGCGCGGCATTCGCCGTGCGTGAGCGTCAAGCTACAGGGTCGTCGCAAGCGAGTCAAGCGAACTCGGGCGGAGGCGCGGCCATCACAGAAATCTGACGACCGAGGTCGCCGGCGCGGTGGGAATAGAAACGACGGTTGTCGCAACGGGTGCACAAGCCGCTGATCGTCACCCCGTGCACTCCGCGTGCCTCGGCGTGTTGCGCGATGAGTGAACGCAGATCGACGGGGGTGGGGCGATCGACCGCCCTGCCGGTCAACCGCCCATACACGTCAGGACTCACCTCGTAGCACCGCCCGCAGATGGCGGGCCCCAGATGCAGGCTGAGGTCCGACGGCCGGCACCCCAACCGCACGAGCGCGTCGATCCCGGTCTCCACGATCCGTGCCTCGGTGCCCCGCCAACCGGAGTGGAGCAACGCCATCGCGCCGGACGGGTGGGCCAGGAAGACGGGAACGCAGTCGGCGATGGTGACGGCCAGGGCCGTCGCCGCACCGGCCCCACACGCATGGCCGTCTGCCGCCGGCACCCGGAGCCAGCCCTGCCACGTCGAGTCGTGCGCGATCACGCGGGTGCCGTGCACCTGGGACGCGGTCGCCAGGCGCGGGACCCGAGCCGCCTCCAGGTGCGCCGTCACCCGTTGCCAACGGCCCATCACGTCACGCACCGGATCCTCCCCGGCCATCCCGAGGCTCCCGAACGAGCGCGTCGTCGTGTAGGCGACGAACCCCAACGCGCTCATTTCGGGCACCACTTCCACGTGCTCGGGAACCACGATCACTCCCGGCCCACCTCCACCCGCTCGATTTCGGCCCCCAACGCGCGGAGCCGCTCGTCGATGCGCTCGTACCCGCGCTCGATCTGCTGAACGTTGTGGATGGTGCTCCGCCCCGGCGCCGCGAGCGCCGCCAGTAGCATCGCCATGCCCGCACGGATGTCCGGGGAATCGACGTTCCCCGCGTGCAGCGGCGACGGCCCGATGACCACCGCACGGTGCGGATCGCACAGCACGATGCGCGCCCCCATGCTCGCCAGCTTGTCGACGAAGAACATGCGGGACTCGAACATCTTCTCGTGCATCAGGATCACGCCCTGGCACTGCGTGGCCGTCACGATGGCAATGGACATGAGATCGGCGGGGAACGCCGGCCACGGCTGGTCCTCGAGTTTGGGCACGTGCCCGCCGAGGTCAGCCTGGATGACGCGCGGTTGATCCGCCGGCACGACCAGATCCGGGCCTTCCACCTGGCACACGATGCCCAGGCGCTCGAAGCCCAGTCGCGTGGACCGGAGGTGTTCCACGCCGGCACGCTCGATCCGCAGCGCCGAGTTGGTGACCGCCGCCAGGCCGATGAACGACCCGACCTCGATATGATCCGGTCCGATCTCATGGGACGCCGCGCCGAGCGTGTGCCCGCCTTCGATGGTCAGCGTATTGGTGCCGATTCCCTCGATGGTGGCGCCGAGGGCGACCAGGAAGCGGGCCAGATCCTGCACATGCGGCTCGCTGGCCGCATTTCGCAAGATGGTGGTGCCGCGGGCCGCGGCAGCCGCCATGAGGGCGTTCTCGGTGGCCGTCACGCTCGGCTCATCCAGGAAGACGTCGGCCCCGACGAACCCGCGGGTGCGCAGGTCGTAATGGTCGGAGAGGGTGAATTCGGCCCCCAGTTCGCGCAACACGTTGAAGTGCGTGTCCAGCCGTCGGCGGCCGATCACGTCCCCCCCGGAGGCGGGAGGGTCACCGCGCCGGCGCGCACGAGCAGCGGCGCCGCAAGCAGAATCGACGCGCGGATGCGCGCGCACAGGGCCGGATCGAGCCGCGTCGGCTCCACCGACCGGGCGTGAATGTGGAGTTCGTTCCGGCCGGCCCATTTGGCGGAGGCACCGACCGAGCGCAGCAACTCGACCAGCGCCTCGACATCGCGAATCCGCGGGACGTTGGTGAGCGTGACCGGTTGGTCGGTGAGCAACGTCGCGGCCACGATCGGGAGGGCCGCGTTCTTGTTGCCGGAGGGACGGATGGTTCCGGAGAGCCGGTTCCCCCCGTGGACGATGAACTGCAGTGCGCTCATGACGCGATTGGATGGCGAGGCAAGCGAAAAACCCGAAGGAAACGCGATGGGGAACAATGCCCGGTGCACGCTTGGCGAGTCAAGCGCGCCGTAAGTCGCTTGACACCATGCCATATGTCTGCGTACGATCTTTATACCACCCATGATGCTGGCTTCGATGGTGCGCGGAAGCGCGTGGATCTTGCAGGCCGTCGCGACGCTGCCCGACACGGTCTTTACGAGGCAGCTTGTCGAACGCGGGTGGTTCGACCAGTTGACGCACGTCGCGACCGGCGTCCTGGTCATCCTCCTGCTGCTGCTCGTCCTGCTGGTCGTTCCGGCGGCGTGGTACGTCCGCGGCCGGCTCAAGCAGCTCACGGCAGTCATCGACGGGTTGCGCCATGACTTCGGCCCGGTGGTGGAGCGTACCCGGGGGGTGATGCAGAACGCCGAAGAGATCTCGGCGACGGTGCGCCGCGACGTCGAACGCCTGAGTGAGACGGTGGAACAGTTCGACGGGCAGCTGCGGGAGATCGCCGACATCGCGGGCGACCGGGTGCGCGACTTCGACGCCCTGCTCGGCGCCGTCCAGGATGAGGCCGAGGATCTCTTCCTGACCACGGCCTCGGCGGCGCGGGGCATTCGGGCCGGCGTGCGGGCGCTCCGGCGCCACCGCTCGCGGCGCGGGCGGCGCGCGGACCTCGAGGCGGCGCGCGGCGCGCCGGAGGACGTCGACGAGGAGGACGATGCCCCGGAATCGGCGCCTGCCGGGGACGAGGAACCCCGCGAACGGGTGCCACGACTGCGCCGTCGCCGGCGCGTTACATGACGGGAACTCGGATCGCGGCGATACTGGGGATCGCCGCTTTTCTTTTGGCGGCTCTCCCACACGCCGCGTTCGCGTGGACCCCGGGGACACATGTGTTCCTCGGTGACGCGGTGCTGCGCTCGGCCCAGTTGCTGCCGGCGGCGATCGCCGACCTGCTCCGGGCGTTTCCCTACGACTTCCTGTACGGATCGATCGCCGCCGACACGAGCATCGCCAAGAAGTACGCGCCGGTTGGTCGCCACTGTCATTCGTGGGATGTCGGATTCGACATTCACGAGGCAGCCACGGACGAGCCGCTGCGGGCGTTCGCGCTGGGGTATCTTGCGCATCTGGCGGCCGACTCTGTGGCGCACAACTACTTCGTGCCGATGCAGCTCACCGTGACGTCGTCCACGTCGTCAATCGGACACAGCTACTGGGAGAGCCGGTTCGAAACGCATCTCGGGGAGCGGTACAGCCGGCGGGCTCGCGACCTGATCCTGCTCGACCACGCGACCTCGGACGCGTTGCTCGACGGCATCCTGAGCCCCACGCTCTTCAGCACCCAGACCAACCGGCGCATCTTCCGGGGCATGGTGCACGTGGCCGATTCGGAGTCCTGGCAGCGCATCTTCCAATTGATGGCCGAGAAGAGCCGGTGGGATCTCCAGGATGCTGACGTGACCGCCTATCTGGAGCGCTCCTTCGACTTCATCATCGATCTGATGAACCGCCTCGACCATTCGGAGCCCTACCAGCACGATCCATCAGGCGACGAGCGGTTGCGCCGCGCCAAGCGGGTGCGGCGTCAGGCCCTGCGGCTCGGCGGGGAGGACGCGGTGCGCGAACACGCCGTGGAGCATTTCGGCATGCCGGCGCCAAGCCTCCCCTTCGCCCGCTCGCTGGTGGCGCCGGTTTACGATCCGAGCCGTTTGGCGAGCAACTGAGCCACCCGTTTCGGGTCGGCGCTCCCCTTCGACCGTTTCATCACGGCGCCGATGAGCACGCCTTGAAGCTTCTTCTCGCCGTTGCGGAACCGTTCGGCTTCGGCGGGCATGGCGTCGATGACCTCTGCAATCCAGCGGACGAGGGCGCCCTCGTCCGAGATCTGCACGAGTCCCTCGCGCTTGGCGATGTCCGCCGGTTCACCGCCCTCCGTCCGCATGATGCCGAAGATCTGCTTGCCGGCCGTGTGGCTCACCACGCCGTCGCGCACGAGGTTCAGCAAGGCGGCCAGCGCTGTTGGCCCCACCGGGAAGTCGGCGATGTCCTGGCCGCTCGTCTTGAGCGCCGCCAGCACCTCGCCCATCACCCAGTTGGCGGTGGCCTTCGCATCTCCGGTGGCACTCACCGTTCGCTCGAAGTAATCGGCCACCCGCGGGTTGGCGGTGAGTACGTCGACGTCGTACTCGCCGAGACCGAACGCGGACGCATACCGCGCCCTTCGCGCCGCCGGCAATTCGGGGAGCGCCTCGCGAATGCCGGCGACGAACGCGGGTTCGAGGCGTAGCGGCGGCAGGTCGGGCTCGGGGAAATATCGATAGTCATGGCTTCCCTCCTTCGACCGGGCCGGGCGCACCTCCTCGGCGGCGCCGTCCCAGAGCATGGTCTGCTGCTCGACTACGCCGCCGGCATCGACCAGCGCACACTGTCGCAGAAACTCGGCCGTCAGCGCGCGCTCGACGCCGGAGAAGGAGTTCATGTTCTTGACCTCCGTCTTCGTGCCGAGTGCCGTGTCGCCGTGGGGGCGCACGCTGATGTTCGCGTCCACCCGCAGCGAGCCCTCCTCCATGCTCACGTCGCTGACGTCCGCGTATTCGAGAATCTGCTTGAGGGCGCGGAGGTAGGTGCCGGCGTCGGCCGCCGACCGCATGTCGGGCTCGCTGACGATCTCCACCAGGGGCACGCCCGACCGATTGAGGTCGATGGCCGTCCCACCGGCAAAGCGGTCGTGGATCGATTTGCCCGCGTCCTCCTCCATGTGGAGCCGCGTGATGCCCACGACGCGCCCGTCCGCCTCCACGGAACCGCCCGTGGCGAGGGGCTTGTCGAACTGGGAGATCTGATAGCCTTTGGGGAGATCGGGATAGAAGTAGTTCTTGCGGGCAAACACCGAGATCGGATGCACCGTGCACCCGAGCGCGAGCGCGGCCCGCACGGCCAGTTCGACGGCGTGCGCGTTGAGCACCGGCAGCGCCCCGGGCAGGGCCAGACACACCGGACACACGTTCGTATTGGGCGGCGCGCCGAAGGCGCTGGAGCAGGAGCAGAACGCCTTCGTGGCGGTCTTCAACTGCACGTGCACCTCGAGGCCGACCACCATCTCGTAGCGCTCGGCGTACGCCGCGAAGATCACGTCGCTCATCGGTGCGCCTCCTCGCCCAGAGCGCGTTCCAGCGCGTACGCGGCGGAGAACATGCCGGCCTCGTCGAAGTGCGGCGCGATGAACTGCCCGCCCACGGGCAGCCCGTCCACGCGTCCGATGGGCTGCGACATCGCGGGCACGCCGGCCAGGTTCGCCGTCGCCGTGAAAATGTCGTTCAGGTACATCTCGTACGGATCGGTGGTCGCCCCGATGCGGAAGGCAGGCCTGGGCGTGGTGGGCGTGAACAGCACGTGTACGCCGTCGGCGAACACGCGGGTGAAGTCGCGCGTGATCAACCGGCGCACCTGCTGTGCCTTGCGGTAATACGCATCGTAGTAGCCCGCCGAGAGCACGTACGTGCCGAGCATGATGCGGCGCGTGACCTCGTCCCCGAAGCCGCCGGAACGCGTGGCTTCGTACATCCCCCGCAGGCCGTCGCCATCGAGCCGCAATCCGTATCGCACCCCGTCGAAGCGGGCCAGGTTGGATGACGCCTCGGCCGGCGCCACGATGTAGTAGACCGGGATGGCGAGGGCCGTATGCGGCAGCGATACCTCACGCACCTCGGCTCCCTGTTCCTGCAGCAACGCGAGCGCGCGTTCGCACTGGTCGCGCAGCCGCGGCTCCAGATCGTCGGGGAAGTACTCCCTGGGCTTCCCGACCACGACCCCGCGAAGCGAACCGGTGGACGCCGCACGGTAGTCGGGCACCGGCCGGGCGACCGATGTCGCGTCGCGCGGATCGTGCCCGGCGATGACCCCGAGCAGGCCGGCCGCGTCATCCACGGTGGCGCTCAACACTCCCACCTGGTCGAGCGACGACGCGAAGGCGACGAGCCCGTAGCGACTCACCCGACCGTACGTCGGCTTCACGCCGACCACGCCGCAGAGCGCCGCGGGCTGCCGCACCGATCCCCCCGTCTCGGACCCGAGCGCATTGCGAACGATGCCAGCCGCGACCGCAGCCGCCGACCCACCCGACGATCCACCGGGCACACGATCGGGCGCGTGCGGATTCCGCGTGGGGCCGTAGGCGCTGTGCTCGGTGGACGACCCCATGGCGAATTCGTCCATGTTGGTCTTGCCGAACACCACGCCCCCCGCGGCGCGCAGGCGCGCGATCACCGTGGCTTCGTACGGACTCACGTACCCGTGCAGGATGCGTGAGCCGCAGGTGGTGGGCAGCGTCCGCGTCGCGATGTTGTCCTTGACCGCCACGGGCATGCCGGCGAGCGGGCCGTCGGGCGCGTGGTTGGCCTGCTCCATGGCGTCGGCGTCGTCGCGCCAGGCGAAGATGTTGAGGCCGTCGCGACCGGCGTGCACCGCGTCGGCCTGGCGGGCCGCCGCCGCCACCGCCTCACGCGCCGCGGCGCTCACGACGCTTCCTCCGCCTCGTGCGTCGCCAGCCGGGGGACGAGAAAGAAGCCGTCGCGCATCGATGGCGCGAACCCGTCGGGCCCGCGGCCCAGTGCGTCCGGCGGGGGCGCGTCGGCGCGCAGGGGCATGCCGGGTACGTCGTCCTCGTCAGCGGCCACCGCGGCCGTATCCACCTTGGCCAGCGCGTCCATGTGGCTCAGGATCGTGTTCAACTCGGCCGTCAGCGCGCGCGCGCGCTCCTGCCCGAGCCCGAGCCGCGCCAACGCCGCGATGTGCCGCACGTCGTCAAGAGAGACTGCCACTAGTCGATTCCGCGTTCGAGGTTCGCCTGCGCGACAACGAGGGTCTTGCGCCCGATCGCCTCATCGTCGAAGTCCACTCGTACTTTTGTCTGGAGTCCCGCGCCGGTGATCTCGGCAATCGTGCCGGTGCCGAATTTCCGGTGCGACACGCGCGCGCCCACGGCGATGGTCGCGGCATCCTGCGATTCGTCCTCGACATCGACGTACGATCCGAGCGGTCGCCCCGGGCGTCGCGATGCCGCTGACGCCGGGAAGCTATCATCGTCGAGGATCAGCGACGAGACTCCGCCCCATCCCCCCGCCGCACCACGGTCCCGGCGCGCGTCGAGCCCGGCCATCACGCCCCGCCCGCTGCTGCGGACACGAATCGTCTGTTGCCGTTCGAGCATCTGGTCGGGGATGGCGGTGAGAAAGCTCGAGGGGCGCGCCGGCGCGAACTCGCCGTTGCGGCGGCGCGACTCCGCGTGGAGGAGATACAGGCGCCGCTCCGCCCGCGTGATGCCCACGTAGAGCAGCCGCCGTTCCTCTTCCAGCATAGCGGGATCGTCGTAGGCGCGCGCCAGCGGGAACAGTCCGTCCTCGAGCCCCGCGATGAAGACCACGGGGAACTCCAGTCCCTTCGCGTTGTGCAGGGTCATCAAGGTCACCGCATCTGCGTCGGCCGAGAGCTTGTCCACGTCGGCCACGAGCGACGCGCGCTGCAGGAACAGATCGAGCGGCGTGAGCCCCACC
The DNA here is from genome assembly GCA_963781765.1 of uncultured Gemmatimonadaceae bacterium. Lineage (GTDB taxonomy): Bacteria > Gemmatimonadota > Gemmatimonadetes > Gemmatimonadales > Gemmatimonadaceae > JAGWRI01. Next base: position 347,148 of record CAWAHC010000015.1, on the reverse strand, counting down.
TCCCCCTCGACATCGGCCACCGTCTCCGACGCACCGGCGATCAGCTCGCGGACGTTGTCCAGCCGCTCGCGCGCCAGTTCCTCGCCCTCGGCCCGCAGATACTCGGCGTACTTGGTGGCGTCGACGATATCGCGCAGCAGTTCGTCCACGGCCGAATCGCGCGCCTGTTCGCGAAACCGCGTGATGAGCGACGTGAACTCGGTGAGCGCGGTGCGCGTGGCGGGACGGATGCCGTCGAGGCAATCGGTGTTCGCGACGGCCTCGAACATCGGCAGGCCGGCGGTGCGGGCGCGCCCGGCAAGCAGCTCGACCGTCGCATCGCCCACGCCCCGCCGTGGCACCGCCACCGCGCGCCGAAACGCCTCGTCGTCGGCCGGATTGGCCACCAGCTTGAGGTAGCTCATCACGTCGCGAATCTCGCGACGATCGTAAAACCGTACCGCTCCCACCAGCCGGTAGGGCACGGCGTGCCGGCGTAGTGCCTCTTCCATGGCACGGCTCTGCGCGTTCGTCCGGTACAGCACGGCGAAGTCCCGGAGCTGCCAGCCCGCCGTCGACCGCTGCCGGCGGAGTTCCTCCACCAACCAGTCGGCCTCGTCGCGTTCGTCCAGGGCTCGCAGCGTCACCACGCGATCGCCCCCGCTGCGCGTTGCGCGCAGCGTCTTGCCCATGCGCCCGGTGTTGGCCGCGATGACGACGTTGGCCAACTCCAGGATCGGCGGCGTGGACCGGTAGTTCTCCTCCAGCCGCACCGTCCGCGCCAGCGGAAAGTCCTTCTCGAAGTCGAGGATGTTGCGGATATCGGCCCCGCGCCAGCCATAGATCGACTGGTCGTCGTCGCCGACCACGCACACGTTGCCGTGCTCGGCGGCGAGCAGCGAGACCAGCCGATACTGCGCACGGTTGGTGTCCTGGTACTCGTCCACCAGCAAATACCGGAATTTGCGACGCAAGCGCTCCAGTTCATCGGGATGCCGTTCCAGAATCCGCACCGGCAGCAGGAGCAGGTCGTCGAAGTCGGCGGCGTTGGCGCGCTGGAGGGTCGGCTCGTAGTCGGTGTACACCTGCGCGACCGCCTTGGCGAACGGATCGCGCGCCAACGATTCGAACTCTTCGGGTGAGACGAGCGCGTTCTTGGCATCGGAAATCGCGCCGCGTACGGCCCGCGGGGCGTACTGCTTGTGCGGGATGCCGTGACGCTGCATGAGCCGCTTCACGACGGCCTGCGAATCGTCCTCGTCGTAGATCGTGAACGAGGTCGAACGCCCCGCCAGATGCGCGGCCCGGCGTAGCAGGCGCGCGCCCACGCTGTGAAACGTGCCGGCCCACATGCCGGCCGGCTCGGTGCCGAGCAACGCGGCGATGCGCTCGCGCATCTCCCCAGCCGCCTTGTTGGTGAAGGTGACGGCAAGAATGTCGGACGGCCGCACCCCATGCGCCTGGATCAGCTGCGCGACCCGGCGGGTAAGTACGCGCGTCTTGCCGGAGCCGGCGCCGGCGAGCACGAGCAGTGGGCCTTCATGATGGAGAACGGCTTCGCGCTGCGCGGGATTGAGCCCTTCCAGCAGAGCGCCGTCGGAGGTTCGGGACATCACTCAATGATAACGTCGAATGCCCTGCCCTGATCGCCCAATCCGGAGAGCAGCCGACCGAACTGGTGCCCCTCGACGATCCGTCTGGCGAGACCGACGCCGTCCGCCATCCACCCATCCGGCCCCGGCCGGTACCGCCAGGGGCTCAGCGGGAACGCCGGACCCATCGATCGGCCACGCGAATCCCGCAGCCGCCGGCCGGCCACTCTGCCACGGACAGCGTGATGCGCCCGCCCCGACCGGCGAGCGCGTCGAGCGAGTGCTGGACGAGCAGCTCGACGACCCATTCCAGCAGCACGGGATCCCCAGTTACGCGTGGCGCCCCGACCGTGGGTTTGACGTCGATGACGAACGAGTGGGCGAGCGCGGGGACGCGGGCGCGGAAGTAGCGGGCCACCCGATCGACGACCGACGCCGGATCGACTGCCTCGCGCGTCGGCTCGGCACCCACGCGTTCCACACGCTGGGCCACGCGGTCCAGCCGGTCGAGGTCGGCCCGCATGTGCGTCGCCATGGCGAGCACCTCGGGATCGCGTTGCCCACGCTCCTCCAGCAGGTCGATCCATCCGCCGATACTCGACAGCGGCCCTCGCAGTTCGTCGGCCGAGTGGCGGACCATGCCGGCCCACAGCGGATCCGCCGCGGTGTTGCGCGCCACGCGGGTCACGCCAGCCGGTCCAATCCCAGATACGGCCGCAGCGCGGCCGGCACGGTCACCGATCCATCGGCCTGCTGGTGGTGCTCGAGCAGGCAGGCGATGGTGCGCGGAAAGGCCAGCCCCGACCCGTTGAGCGTGTGCACGAACCGCGGCTTCTCCCCGGCAGCCGGCCGGTAGCGAATGTTCGCCCGGCGAGCCTGAAAGTCGGTGAACGTGCTGCACGACGAGACCTCGAGCCACGCCCCGACCCCCGGCGCCCACGCTTCGAGGTCGTACGTCTTGGCCGACGAGAATCCGGTATCGCCGGCCGCCAGCAGCTTGCGCCGGTACGGAAGTTCCAGACGCTCCAACATCGTTTCGGCGTGCCGCGTCAGCACTTCCAACTGCGCAGCGGAATCGTCCTGCGCCGCGTAGCGCACCAACTCGACCTTGTCGAACTCGTGCGTGCGGAGCACGCCCCGCGTGTCCTTGCCTGCGGACCCGGCTTCGCGCCGGAAGCAGCGGGAGTAGGCGACGAATGCCATCGGAAGCTCCGCCCCATCGAGGATCTCGTCGCGATAGAGATTGGTGACCGGCACCTCGGCCGTCGGGATGAGGAACATGTCGTCCCGCGTGGCATACGCGTCGTCCTCGAATTTCGGGAGCTGACCGGTTCCGGTCATCGTCGCGCGCGTCACCAGCTGCGGCGGCCAGACCTCTTCGTACCCGTGCTCCTGCGTGTGGATGTCCATGAACATCGAGAGCAGGGCGCGGACCAGGCGCGATCCGCGCCCGCGGTACACGACGAAGCCGGAGCCGCTGATCTTGGCGGCGCGCGCCTGGTCGAGCATCCCGAGCGCGGCCATCACGTCCCAGTGGGGCTTCACGCCGGCCGGGTCGCGCGGCGTCCCCCAGGTGGTGACGATGACGTTGCCGTCTTCTCCGCCAGGAGGCACGTCGGCCAGCGGGACATTGGGAATCTCGAGGAGCAGTTGCTGCAGCGCGGCCTCGATCGCCGCCAATCGGGCTTCCTCTTCGGCAATCGTATCGCCGAGGGCGCGCCCGCGGGCGATCAACGCATCGGCGTCTTCTTTGGCGCGCTTGCGCTTGGCGACTTCCTGCGAGGTGGTGTTGCGCTCCGCCTTCTTCTCCTCCACCGACGTGATGAGCGCGCGCCGTTCTCGATCCAGCGCTTCCCCCCGGTCAATGACCGGGAGCAATGCCTCCGCGGCGCCGCGGCGCCTGACGGCGTCGCGCAGGACGTCGATCTGTTCGCGCAGCATGCGAAGATCGTGCATGGCTCACTTGGTGGGGACGCCGGGGCCCAGCGATACGTACCCACAGTTGGGATCGGAGGTGACTTCCGCGTACAACGCGCGATGCGCAAGGTCGATGCTGTCGACTACGAACTTGGCGAAGTACGACGAGCCCAACGAATACACGGTGCAGGTGGTGGCGTCGAGCACGTTGACGGCCACCACCTGGCCGACCGGCACGACGAGCGTGGAGTCGAACGTGTAGCCGCTCTTGCGGGCCTGGACGTAGTCGGCATAGGTGCCGGGCACCGCCTGGAGGCCGACGCTGATGGCCGACGAGAGGCCATTGGCCACGCGGCGGGCCGGGTAGATGACGACGCTACCCGCCGAGTCGATGTCGAGCGCGACGTTGAAGTAGAAGTTCGCGTCCACCGGCACCGCGCTCGCCGTGAGGAAGTCGAGGCCGGCCGGCGTGGCCGGCGGCCCCCCATTAAGCGCAAACACGATCAGCGAGTTCGACATCGTGGAGAACTGCGCCTTGGGCGCCTTGAGCGCCCCGCAGGCCGTGCACAGTACGACCGCGGCCGTACCGATCATCATGGAAAGTCGTCGCATCATCGGGGGCCGACACACTCGGCCAGAGGGAATTGTAAGGGCGAAGGATACCGCGCCCGCCAATCGACTTCAAGCGATTGCCGTCGCTTGACTTCGCCGAAGTCCATCTCTAGCTTCGCCAACACTTTCCAAGGAGCGGGAATGGCGAGTATACGCGATCTCGTCGCCGCCATCCGGCAGCGCGACGGCGTGGAAGCCGCGGTCATGCTTGGCCGCGACGGACTACTGATCGACAGCCAGGCCGTCGAAGGGCTCGACGCCGAAGACATGGCCGCCCGCATTCCCCCGATCATCGCCGCCGCCGACGATCTTGGGATGAACAGTGGCCGGGGCGAAGTGGTGACGGCCGTGCTCGAGCACGCGAGCGGAATGGCGTTGATCGCGAACCTCACGCACGAGGCCGTGTTGCTGGTGCTGCTGGCGCCGAACGCCAATGTCGGGCCGCTGCTGTACGAATTGCGGCGGAATCGGGGCCAGATCGCCGCGCTCGTGTGACCCGTGCCGTCTGAGCCCCGGGAATTCCACGTGCTCGTCGCTGACGACGAGCCCCACATCGGCCGCATCATCAAGATGAAGCTCGAGCAGGGACCGTTCCGGGTCTCGCTCGCGTATGACGGCCGGGAGGCCCTCGACATCCTCGCCACGGAGCCGCGCATCGACCTCGTCCTGCTCGACGTCATGATGCCGGTGACGAGCGGGCTCGATGTGCTGGCGACGATGCGCGAGGAACCCAAGTGGCGCGACCTGCCCTGCATCATTCTCACCGCCGCGGGAGAGGCCGAATACCAGCGCCGCGCCATGGCCATCGGCGCGAGTGAATTCCTGACCAAGCCGTTCAGTCCCAAACGCCTGTACGCCCGTGCCGCGGAGTTGGTCGGCCTGATGAGCGACAGTCCGGAAGCGGATATCGCATGAGTCGATGGGTCGTTGTCCTGGCCGGTGGGGTGGGCTCCCGATTCTGGCCGCTGAGCACTCCGGAGCGTCCCAAACAACTGCTGCCGCTGGTGAGCGGACAACCGCTGCTTCGCGATACCCTGGACCGCGTGCGGCCGTTGGCCGACGCGGCGCACACGCTGATACTCACCAATGCGTCGCTCGTTCCCGCGATCGCCGCCCTGGCCCCGGAGATTCCGGCCGATCACCTGATCGCCGAGCCGAAGCCGGCGGGCACGGCAGCGGCCCTCGCCTGGGCCGCGCACCGCATCGCCGCCATCGACGGCCCCGAGGCGACGATGCTCTCGGTGCACGCCGACTGGGCGGTGGCCGATGCCGACGGTTTCCGACGCGCGCTCGCCCGCGCGGCCGACGCCGCCGAGGCCCATGCGAGCCTCGTTACGGTGGGCGTGGTGCCGTCCCGTCCCGATCCGGGGTTCGGCTACATCCAGCCGGCCGCGGAGGTGGAGCCGGGTGTGCGGCGCGTGGCCCGGTTCGTCGAGAAACCAAGCGCGGCGCTGGCTCGCGAGATGTGCGACGCCGGCTACTACTGGAATTCGGGCATCTTCGTGTGGCGGGTGGGCGACTACCTCGCCGAACTCCGCACCCACACGCCGGAGGTCGCCCCCGCCCTCGCCGCGCACCCTGCCGATCTGGCCGCATTCTTCGCCGGCGTCGAACCGGTCTCGGTGGACGTCGGCGTGATGGAGCGCAGCACGCGCGTGCTCGTGCTGCCCGGAGACTTCGGCTGGGACGACATCGGGGTGTGGGGCGCCCTGCGACGGGTTCGCCCACTCGACGCCGAGGGCAATGCGATGGCCGGCGACGCCTACGCCGTCCGCGCCACGGGCAATGTGGTCCACGCCGAGGAGGGCACGGTGGTGCTGTATGGCGTGGACAATCTGGTGGTGGTGACCTGCCGCGGACTGACGGTGGTGACCACCGTGGAGCAATCGCAGTCGCTCAAGGATCTGCTGACGGAACTACCAGCCTCCGTGCGGAAGCGCGAATGAGCGAACTCTTCCTGTACGACGACGCGACAGCGCGCCGGTTCGAGCCCTTCGCCCTCGTGCGACCCGTGGCCGAGCTGCGTGCCGGCGCATCGCTGATTCGTGAACGCTGGGAGACCGCCATCGGCCGTCCGTGCGCCGGGCTGGTGAGCGCCTCCCACCTGCGGGACTTCACCGAACGCGACGCCCCCCGTGCGGTGGGCGAGACAATCCCCGCGGGTGCCGTGCTGGCCAACACACGCTGCGCGGTCGCGCTGGCGCCGGCCCCTGACGCGAATGTCTGGCTCTGCGAAGGACGCGTCGCCGCGGTCCGCCTCGGGACCCCCGTCGCGCCCGACGAATTGGCCGATGGCACGCGGACCCTGGAGTCGTTGGTGCCGCGGGACGGCCGGAGCGCGCAGGTGCACGGACGTTGGATCGACGAGGTGTGGCACTTCATCCGCGATCTCCCGGCGCAGTTGATCGAGGACATCGCGGCGCTGAGCGACGGAGCGCGGCTGCTGTCGCGCGACGACGCCCCGCGGGTTGGCGAGCACCCGGTGTTCATCGAACGCGGCGCCACCGTGGAACCGATGGTCCTGTTCGACGTCACCGCCGGCCCGGTGCTCATCCGCGAGGGCGCCACGGTGCAGGCGTTCACGCGCCTCACCGGCCCCTGCGTGGTGGGCAAGCACTCCGTAGTGAGCGGCGGCCGCGTCGCCGCGAGTTCGATCGGGGAGTCGTGCAAGGTGCACGGCGAGTTGAGCACCTCCATCATCCTCGGCCACAGCAACAAGGGCCACGACGGATTCGTCGGCCATTCGTACCTGGGCCGGTGGGTGAACCTCGGCGCCGGCACGGTGACCAGCAACCTCAAGAACACGTACACCAATATCGCGCTCTGGACGCCGGACGGCGTGCGCGACACCGGGCTGCAGTTTCTGGGCGCGCTGATCGGCGATCATGCCAAGACCGGCATCGGCGTACGGCTGACCACCGGCAGCGTCATCGGCGCCGGCGCCAACATCTTCGGCGGCGAGGTGATGCCGAAGGTGGTTCCCCCGTTCGCCTGGGGCAGTGCGCCGCCGTACGCCATTTACGACCTCGACAAGTTCCTCACGGCGGCCGATCGCATGATGCAGCGACGCGGGGTCGTGCTCTCGGAGCGGACCCGGTCGCAACTGAGCGCGTCGCACGTGACGCGCTGGAACGTGCGCCAGCCGTGAGGGTGTGGGTGCTCGGGAGCGGCAGCGGCGGCAACGCCGTGCTGGTGGAAGCGGCCGAGGGCCGTGTGCTGGTGGATGCGGGATTCGGCGTGCGGACGCTGGCCACCCGCCTGACCGCCATCGGCGTGGCGCCGCAGTCGATCGAAGCCTGCGTGATCACGCACGAGCACACCGACCACATGAAGGGCGCCGCCGCCGCGGCACGGCGTTGGGGGTGGGCGATACATGCCAGCCGGGGAACGATCGCGCACACGCCCGAGTTGGCCGGCGCGCGGGCCCATGCGTTCGACGCCGGCGCCTCGCTTTCGTTCTCGACGGTGGACGTGAGCACCGTTCGGACACCCCACGATGCAGCGGAACCGGTAGGCGTGACGATCACGGCACGGTCCACGGGGGCGCGGACCACGGTGTGCACCGACATCGGGTACGTGAGCGATGGCGTCCGAGCCCTCTGCCGCGACGTGGACATCCTCGTCCTCGAATCGAACCACGACGAGGCGATGCTGCGAGCCGGACCATATCCGCCCGTGGTTCAGGCGCGGATCGCCGGCGACCGGGGCCATCTCGCCAATCGGCATGCGGCAGCGCTGATCCGCGACGAGGCGACCCGCCGGTTGCGCCATGTCGTGCTGGCCCACCTGAGCGAGAAGTGCAACGCGCCCGAGTTGGCGTGGGAGACAACGGAGCGCGAAGTGAAGCGCACCGCGTATCGGGGGACCGTGACGACCGCCCGGCAGCGGGAGATCGTCGGCCCGTTCGACGTGGGCGGCCAAGAGGAGCCGCGCCAGTACCGCCTGGCCATCTAAGACCGGATCCGGAGATGGAAACAGGGGCGGAGCGCCGATGGCGCCCCGCCCCAATTTCGCGTCCAGTTGGCCGTCTGCAGGTGGCAGTCACTGCGGACTGCCACCTGTCCACAGACGACTGTGGTTCTAGTACATCCCACCCATCCCACCGCCCGGCGGCCCGGCCGGAGCCGGGCGCTCGTCCTTCTTCTCGACGATCAGCGCTTCGGTCGTGAGCAGGAGGCCGGCAATGGACGCCGCGTTCTGCAGCGCCGTGCGGGTGACCTTGGTCGGGTCGATGACCCCGGCCTGTACGAGATTCTCGTACGTGTCGGTGAGGGCGTTGTAGCCAAACGCATCATCCTTGGATGCGCGCACCTTCTCGACGACGATCGAGCCTTCGCCACCCGCATTGTACACGATCATGCGGATCGGCTCTTCGATGGCGCGACGGATGATGTCGACGCCGATCTGCTCATCGGCTTCCTTGGTCTTGAGCGACTTGAGCGCGCGCTGGGCCCGGATGAGCGCCACACCGCCGCCCGGGACGATGCCCTCTTCGACCGCGGCACGCGTGGCGTGCAGCGCGTCCTCGACGCGAGCCTTCTTCTCCTTCATCTCCGCTTCGGTGGCGGCGCCGACATTGATCACGGCCACGCCCCCGGCGAGCTTCGCCAGACGCTCCTGGAGCTTCTCCTTGTCGTAGTCCGACGTGCTCTTGTCGATCGCGACGCGGATCTCGGCGATCCGGCCCTCGATCTTCTTCTCCTCGCCGGCGCCGTCGATGATCGTCGTGTTGTCCTTGTCGATCACGACGCGCTTGGCACGGCCGAGATCACCGATCACGGCGTTCTCGAGCTTGAACCCGACGTCCTCGCTGATCACCTGGCCGGCGGTGAGGACGGAGATGTCCTCGAGCATCGCCTTGCGGCGATCGCCGAAGCCCGGCGCCTTGACCGCGCACACCTTGAGCGTGCCGCGGAGCTTGTTGACGACCAGGGTCGCCATCGCCTCGCCCTCGATGTCCTCGGCGATGATGAGCAGCGGCTTGCCCGTCTGCGCCACCTTCTCGAGCACCGGGAGCAGGTCCTTCATGGCGGAGATCTTCTTGTCGTGGATCAGGATGTAGGGGTCCTCAAGAGCCGCCTCCATCTTCTCCGGATCGGTGACGAAGTAGGGCGAGACGTAGCCGCGGTCGAACTGCATGCCGTCCACCGTCTCCAACGTCGTCTCGAGGCCACGGGCCTCCTCGACGGTGATGACGCCGTCCTTACCCACCTTCTCCATCGCCTCGGAGATGAGCTGACCGATCTCGGGGTCGTTGTTCGCCGAAATCGTGCCCACCTGCGCGATCTCCTTCTTGCCGGAGGTCGGCACGCTGATCTTCTTGAGTTCCTCGATGACCGCGCCGACCGCCTGGTCGATGCCGCGCTTGATGGCCATCGGGTTGGCGCCGGCCGTCACGTTCTTGAGGCCTTCGCGGAAGATCGCCTGGGCCAGGACGGTTGCCGTCGTCGTGCCGTCACCGGCGTTGTCCGACGTCTTGGTCGCGACTTCCTTCACCATCTGCGCGCCCATGTTCTCGATCGGATCCGCGAGTTCGACTTCCTTGGCGACGGTCACGCCGTCCTTGGTGACGGTGGGAGCGCCAAACTTCTTGTCGATGACGACGTTCCGTCCCTTGGGGCCGAGGGTGACCTTCACCGCCTCGGCAAGCTGATCGACGCCGCGCTTGAGTGCCGCGCGCGCGTCCACGTCAAAGTGGAGTTCCTTTGCTGCCATGGTCTAGTTCCTCTGCGAACTGAATTGTTGGATTGAAAAGGGACTCAGCCGACGACGGCCAGCACGTCGGACTCGCGCAGAATGAGCACCTGCTCGCCGTCCACGGTCACTTCGGTGCCGCTGTACTTGCCGTACAGGACCTTGTCGCCAACCTTCACTTCCATCGGCACCCGCTTGTCCTTCTCAAAGCGGCCGGGCCCGACCGCGATGATTTCGCCCTGCTGAGGCTTTTCCTTCGCCGTGTCGGGGATGTAGAGTCCGCCGCGCATCTGCTCGGCCTCTTCCATCGGCTTGATGACGACGCGATCCGCCAGCGGCGCGACCTTCACGCTTGAAGCGCTCTTGGTTGCCATTGCTTCTGCCCCTCCAAATGGAGCTGGTGAGGTGTGGATTGATGAATTGTGACGTATTAGCACTCGATGTCGATGAGTGCTAACCCGCCGGTAACCTACTCGGAACCGAGACTGCTGGCAACCCCCGCCACAGCCCTGGATGATGTTGTATCTCGTTCGCCTTTAGCGACTTACGTGCCACGCACTTCCGGCCAAAGTGGCAAGCAACGGCCGTCGAATTGACCAGTCGCTCGATCGGTCCGGACATTGCGGCAGGCCCTGGGATGCGCGCGGCCCGCCGCGCCCGGAAGGGACCGACCCGCGGGGCTACTTCACCAGCAACGCGAAGGCGAGGTTCAACCCGGTGAGCGTCAGGTACGGATCGACGATGTCGAACGACTGGCAGAGGTCGCGGAACGCCTCGGCCACCCCCCCCGTCGCGATCACGATCGGCGTTTCGTCGTTGGGCCACTCCGCCTTGATTCGGCGCACCAGTCCGTCGATGGCGTCCGCGGCCCCGAGCATCACGCCGGCGCGAATGTTCGTGTCGGTTCGCGTCCCGATGGCGTGCTCGGGCGCCACCAGTTCCGTGGCCGGCAGCTTGGAGGTCCGTTTGAACAGCGTCTCCGCGGACGTGCGCACCCCGGGCGCGATGATGCCCCCGAAGAACACACCGTCGCGCGTGACACAGTCGTAGGTGGTCGCGGTGCCGAGGTCGATGACGATGGCATCGTGCTTGTGAACCTGACTGGCGGCGAGCGTGTTGACGATCCGGTCGGCGCCCACCGTCAGTGGCTCGTCCACCTGGAGGCGGACGGGAAGCTTCGACGTCGGATCGACGACGACCACTCGGGCGTGGGCCACCCAGCGCTCACACGCTTCCGTGAGCGGCTGCGTGATGGGTGGGACGACGGACGCGATGGCAACCCCGGTCACGGCGTGGTGATCGAAGCCGTGGCCCGCGAGCAAGGCCCGGAGCAGCACGCCGATCTCATCGGGCGTACGCGCCACGTCGGACGTGATACGCCAGTGTCCGCGGAGCGTTTCGCCGTCGAACAACCCGACGGTGGTCTCGGTGTTCCCCACATCGAAGACGAGATTCACACTTCCTCCTCAAGAACGAGCGATCCGGCCCGTACCGCCTGCGTGCCGGCCGGTGTCGTCACGAGCAATGCCCCCGACGCGTCGATTCCGGCCACCGTACCGATGACGGGTTCCCGGCACCGGCGTCCCCGCGCGATGTCGCGCGCCGCATAGGCCTCGCGTTCCTCCGGCCGCAATCCCCCACCCTGCATGGCGGCCGCCCGGAGCGCCGGCACCAGCCGCACGAGTACGTCGAGCCGGCGGGTCCCGGGGCGAAGCGCCCCGGCCTCCGCCATGCCGCCCGGCGCCTGAACATTGATGCCGAACCCGATCGCAATCCAGTCCAGCGTTTGCTCGCGCCATCGGGCCTCGACGAGAATGCCGGCGAGTTTGCGCCCCTCGACGTACAGGTCGTTGGGCCACTTCAGCCCGATCGGGGCCGGCGCGAACCCATCGAGCACCTCCGCCGCCTGCAGGCCCAGTCGTAGCGAGAGCACCTGGACAGCCCTCGGGTCCGCGGGGCGTTCGACGAGCGTCAACCAGATGCCGGCGCCCGGCTCGGAGCGCCAACTGCGCCCCTGGCGGCCGCGACCCGCCGTCTGTTCATCGGCCAGCACGAGCGTGCCCGCCGCCGCGCCCGCGGCGGCCCGGGCGTGGGCGACATCGAGGGTGGACCCCACCTGATCGAAGACCACGGCGGCCGGCACGCCACACGCGGTAGCGAGCCGCTCCGCGTCGAGTCCGTCGTACGTGGCGGACGGTTGCGTCACGCGCGCGGGCGCCGGTTGACCATTCAGGCCAACGCGTGGGTGTAGAACCGCTCGTAGTGGGCGACGACGTCCGTGAGCGAGTAGCGGCGGCGTGCGTCGGCAGCGGCGGCGCGGCTCATGACGTTCCAGCGATCCCGATCCCCGAGAATCTCGAGGGCGGCGGCCGCCATGCCATCCACGTCGCCCACGGCGCACAGCGCGCCCGTGACGCCGTCCTCCACGACCTCCGGCAGGCCGCCGACCTTGGCGCCGATGACCGGCGTGCCAGACGCCAGCGCTTCGAGCGCACTCAGACCGAACGACTCGCGGTCGGTGGGGAGCAGATACAGGTCGGCCGACGCGAGGAGCGGCGCTACCGATTCAATCTTCCCGAGGAACATCACCTGATCCTGCACGTGCAGGCGGCGGGCCTCCTGCTCGGCAAGGATCCGATCGGGACCGTCCCCCACCATGACCAGGAGGCTGGGGATCTGCGCCGTCACCAACGCAAACGTGCGGACGATGTCGACGACGCGCTTCACCGGCCGGAAGTTCGAGATGTGCATCAGCACCGGCCGGCCGTCGCCGAAGGCGCCGCGCGACCCGGGGTACCGGGCCCGGTCGTAGACCGTGGGATCCACGAAGTTGGGGATCACCTCGATGCGGCAGCCCGTGCACCCGAACGCGCTCATCGTCTCCTGCTGCAGGAAGCGGGACACGGCGGTGAGCCCGTCGGACTTCTCGATGGAGAACTTGGTGATGGCGTGGAACGACGGATCCTGTCCGACGATCGTGATGTCGGTGCCGTGGAGCGTGGTGAGCACTTTGATATCGGCCCGCTGCTCACCGAGCATCTCCTTGGCAATCCAGGCGCTGGTGGCGTGCGGTATCGCGTAGTGGCAGTGCAGCAGATCGAGGTGGTGGGCGAGCACCACCTCGTGCATGCGGACGGCCAGCGCCAGATCGTAGGGCGGGTACTCGAACAGCGGGTACCGGCCGACATCGACTTCGTGAAAGAAGACCCGCGGCAGAAACGCCGGCAGCCGGAATGGCTGGCGGTACGTGATGAAATGGATCTCGTGCCCTCGGTGGGCGAGCGCAATGCCGAGTTCGGTCGCCATGGCGCCCGAGCCGCCGTACGTGGGGTAACACGTGATGCCGATCTTCACCGCCTCATCCCTCCTCGTCCCCGTACCACCAGTGATCCGCAACGCGAGCCGCGTCGGCCTGCCCGGGATCGAGCGGTGTCACCTGCTCGTCCTTCAGCTGATTCCGGAACCAAGTCCGCTGTCGCTTGGCGTACTGCCGCGTCTCGACGATCGCCAACTCGCGTGCGCGTTCGCGTGACAACGCCCCCGCTGCTACAGACCGCATGATGCCGTATCCCGTTGCTTTCCACGCCGGCGCCTCGCCGGGGACGTGCGCCGAAAGCCGGCGCGCCTCGTCCACCCACCCCGCCGCCAGCATCGCGTCCACGCGCGCCTCGATGCGACCGGCCAGTGCGGCCCCCGGGTCTACGAGAAGATAGCGCGCGCGCCAGCGCGCCGGGCGGGCCCGCTCCCGGTGCAGCGCGCTTACCGGCCGGCCGGTGAGCAGCGCAATCTCGATGGCCCGCATCAGCTGGGTGCGGCCAAGGTGCGCCCGCTCCGGATCGAGCACCCCGCACCACCGCCGCAACGCGTCCAGGCGCATCGGACCGAGCACGGCCGCCAGCTCCGCGCGCCGTGCGGGATCGAGCGCCGGCTCCTCGAACAGGGGGCCGAACACGGCGCGGAGGTAGAATCCCGTGCCGCCCACGAGCACCGGCGTGCGTCCCGCGGCCGACGCCTGCGCCAACCACCGTTCCACATCGTGCGCCCATGCCGCCGCGGAATACCGTTCGGTGGGCTCACGCACATCGACGCCGTAGTGCGGCACACGCCGGCGCTCGGCCGCGGTGGGTTTGGCCGTGCCGATGTCGAACCCGCGGTAGATCTGACGAGAGTCGGCGCTGACGATCGCTCCCCGATGACGTTCGGCGAGCGCGAGCGCGACCGCGGACTTCCCGGCCGCCGTGGGTCCGCAGATGACGCGGAGGCTACTTCCGTCCAAACCGGCGCTCGAGTTCGTCCCAGGACAACTGGACCACCGTGGAGCGCCCATGCACGTCGTGCGCGGGGAGCGTGGTGCGGCTGAGGTCGGCGAAGAGCGCCCGCATCTCGGCCGGCGACAGCGGATCCCCGGCCTTGATCGCGGCCTTGCACGCCACCGTCGCCGCGAGGCGCTCATGCCGTTGCGCCACGGCCGCGAACCGATCGCCGGTGAGCGCGTCGAGCGTTTCGCGCAGACAACGCTCCGCCTCGAAGCGCGGGTGAGGCATCGGAACGCTCCGCACGATCAGCGTATGCCCACCGAATCCCTCGATGTCGAAGCCCAACCGCTCGAACAGCGACCGGTTCTCCTCGAACGCTTCCGCCTCGGCGGGGCCAAGGTGCAGCGTCATCGGAAACAGCAGATGCTGTGCCGGCGACTCGCCGCGCGTCAGCACCCCCATGAACTGCTCGTACAACACGCGCTCGTGCGCCGAATGTTGATCGATCAGCACCACGCCGCCCTCGCCCTCGAACATGAGGTACGTGCGGCGAAGTTGGAGGAGGGGGGGAATCGGCACGTCCGCCTCATCCCACGACGGGGGGTGAGGCGGGGAAGCCCTGAGGTCAGGCGAAGCGTCCCCCGCTCCCGGGTGGGCGAACAGCCCCTCGCCGGGCGGCTCCGCCCTCCGTAGCGCCTCGACGTCCACGGCGGCCGTGTCGTAACGCGGCCCCGCCGGGAACGGCAGCGGCGGGCGGCCGATGGCGGCGCCGGCCCCCAGCGTCCCGAGCGCGCGCCGCACCGCATCTTCGACCACGCGCTCCAGCGGCCACCGGTCGCGGAATCGCACCTCGGCTTTGGCGGGATGCACATTCACGTCCACCGCGTCGGCAGCGACCACCACGTCCAGAAACAGCGTGGGACGCACGCCCGCCGGAATCGTCGACTTGTACGCGGTTTCGGCGGCACGCACGATGCCGTGATCGCGCACGGCGCGCCCATTCACCGAGATGAACACGCGGCGCCCGGAGATGCCCACGTCCGCCGGACGCTCCACCAACCCGGAGACGCGCGTGGCGCCGCGTACATCGTCCACGTCCAGCAGCCGCTCAGCGTAGCTTCCGCCCCACAGCGCCGCCAACCGCGCGCGCAACGACGTTGCGGCAGGGAGTGACAGCACGTTCTTGCCGTCGTGGGTCAGGGTCAGACGCACATCGCGGCGCGTGAGGGCCACGCTGGTGACGGCGTCGAGGATGGCCCGCCACTCGGCGCGTGCGCCGCGCATGAACTTGAGCCGCGCCGGCGCATTGTAGAACAGGTGCGCCGCCGATACCGTGGTGCCCCGGCGCCGCGCCGTCTCGGTGATCTCGTCCACCGTGCCGCCCGCAGCGTGCACGCGCGTGCCGGCGCCGTCCACGGGTGCCGTCTCGATGTCGAGTTGCGACACCGAGCAGATGGCCGGCAGCGCCTCCCCACGAAATCCGAAGCTCGACACGCCGACCAGGTCGTGCGCCAACCGGATCTTCGAGGTCGCGTGGCGTGAGAGCGCGAGCACCGCGTCCTCGCGGCCCATGCCGACGCCGTCGTCACTCACCCGGATGCGCCGGCGGCCCCCGTCCTCGACCTCGACGTCGATGGTCGCGCCGCCGGCGTCGAGCGCATTCTCGACGAGTTCCTTGACCACCGACGCGGGCCGCTCGACGACTTCGCCGGCTGCGATCTGGTCGGCGACGTCGCTCGGGAGAACGGCAATGCGCGGGGCGCCGGACGCTGGCGTGTCGGAAGAAGCGGACATCGCGTGCAAGCTACCGGAAGCGCGCGCCGAGCGTCAATCGATGCCCGACGACGTGGGCGCGTCGATAGGTGCGAGCCCCTGGGCCGGGATCCAGCCCTGCCGGCCGCCATCGAGTTCCACGCGGCTCCAGGCGCCGTGCTCGGTGAGCACGCGCACCATCTCGCCGGTCACGATGGTGGGCCCCTGGTCGGCACCGAAGGCGGGGTCGGCGCTCAACATGGTGTCGGCCCGCACCACGGCAACGCCGCGCGCCGACAGCCGGCCGCCGAGGGCGATGGCTCCCAGGCCGAACAGCGCCGCGGCTCCGGCCAGGGGCCCGGGCCACGCGCCCGCCCACGGACGGCGTCGGACCACGGACGGGTGCCACAGCACCCCCGCCGCCAACCAGCACGCCGCCATCAGGAGCAGCAGCGCGTTCAACGGAATCGGCGGCGCGTAGCCCGGTGAACTTAGCCGCAATCCGTGCACGAGACCCAACCGGGTGCGTGCGTCTCCGGCCACCGGCTGCAGTCCGAGTCCGCGGCGCCAGCCGAGCACCGCGCCGACCGTGTCGTGCACGGCCCACGACGCCGTCCCCAGATTCACCCATCCGTCCGCCGCTCGCGGCGCCACGGCGACCACCCGCGCGAACGCCGCGCGGGCCACCGGATAATTGTGCTCCTGATAGGCGACAACTCCATCGGAGAACGCATCGGCGGCCGTCGTTGCCTGCAGGGCGCGGAGCGTGCCGCCGACACCCACGGCCAGCATCAGGGCGAGCGCGATGAAGCGGAACGGCAACTCGTGGCGGGGCAACGCTTCCTCGTCGATCCGGCGGACGAGCGCGACGGCCGTGGCCCCCGCATCGTCGGCGAGCATGCCGGCGGCCGAGAACGCCGCGGCGTCGAGTGTCCGGAGTAGCCCCTCCGCCTCGTCCGCGGTGCCGGCCGAGACGCCGGCCCGCCGCAGCATCCGCCGGAGCTCACCGACCGTCGTGAAGGTTTCGGCCTCGATGCCCAACCGGTCCGCCAGGGCGGTCACGTAGGCGCGTCGGAGCGCCGGCCCTCCGCTGCGCCCGGCCACGCGGGCCACCACCGCTTCCACGCGTGCCGCCGGCGTCATCGCGCGACCGCTGCGGGCGCTCCGTCGATTCCGCCAGCGTGCGCGGATGGCCGGCAGCGGCACGAGCGCCAGGGCCAGCCAGAACACCGGGTGCGACGACAGCGGCGTTCCGCTCTGTCCCGTGTAGACCGTTCGCAGCGACAGTGCGGGCTCCAGATGCGCCGTGTCCACCGCCGCCAGCGTCCCGGGCGCGATCCGCACGGCCACGGGCCCCGAATGGGACACCTCGTAGCGGCGCGTCACGGGATCGAAGTACGCATACGCCACGGGCGGCACGTCGAGTTCGCCGGCGACCCGTGGCGTGAGAATCCAGTCGAATTCCTTGCTTCCGCCGATGCGAGCGGCCGCCGAATCGACGCGCACCCGTTCGTCCGACGGCACGGCCGAAGCCCATGGGATGCTGAGCCGCGGGCGTGGCAACAGTTTGACGTTGCCCGTCCCCGCCACGCGCACGGTGATCGTCAGGGGGTCGCCCACCCGTCCGGTGGTCGTCCCGAGTTGCGTCTGCAGTCGGAAGCGACCGACGGCGCCGTCGAAGTCAGCCGGGCGCCCCGCCGCCGGCGGATCCACGGCGACGATCACCGCGCTGTCGGTCTGCAACTCGTGGGACACCTCGTGACTGAAGAAGCTGGCGCCGCTGGGCAGAGAGTAGGTCAGCTGCGCTGGTGGGATCACGAGCCGGCCGGATTGCAGCGGGAAGAGCGCTCGACGATATACGAGGGCGTCGAAGCAGCTGGACGTACCCCCGGCGCGACGCTCCGTACCGGCACCCGGAACGTCGTACGCGAGCATGGATTGCATGTCGGGGGGATAGAACGTCGGGTTCCGGCGGAGGCGGTTTCGCACCGTCGCATTCAGGAACACGGTCACGGTGTAGTCGGCCTGCTGGCCCACGTACACCGTCTCCGGCGCCGCCGTACGCAAATCGGGTTGATCCAGCGTCCCGATGTGCGCCCGCGTGATCACGGTCGGCGTGGCATCGGCGGACGCGGGCGTTACCCGGACCCGCAACGGCGCGCTCCGTGCCGTGGCGGTCCCCAGTCGCGCCTCGAAGGACGGGATGGTGTACGCCCCGAGCCGGTCGGTGACGAGCACGTATCGGTACTCCACCGTCACCGACGGCACCGCCCGTGAGTCACGCTCGACGTGCGGCATCACCACCGATCGCATAATGTCGAAGGGCGCGAAGTTCGGCGCCACGAGGCGGGGAATCGCCGACCCGGGCGCCGAGACGGCAACCGAGACTTCGAGGGGCTCGCAGGCGCCGACGGTGTCGGCGGCGTGGGCGACCATCGCCAGCTGTGCAATCAGGAGCACGCCGATCACGCTACCAATCCTTTCCGTTGGGTGGTGTCTGGGCCGACGTCTTGTGCTGCTGCTTCGCCTGGACGTCACGCTCCTCGCGCGCCGCGCTGGCCAGCAGTTGACGGGCCTGATTCAGACCGAGGCCACCCCTCGGTTCCGGGGACTGCGGTTGCGGCGACGGGGACTGGCTGTTGTTGTTCTGCCCGCCGCCACCACCGCCGCCGCCCCCCGCCTGTTTGGCGTGCAGGGCGAGTTCGTAATTCCATTTCGCATCCACGTCCCCGCTGCGCATGAGGAGCACCTTCTTGTACGCCGCGAGCGCCGCATCGAGATCGTCGCCGCCGCCGGTGGTGGCCTTGAGCCCGCGGCGGAGATGGGCCAATCCGAGATTGAAGAGGGCTCGATAGCGCAACTCCACGTCGGGCAGGTCGATCACCCGCTCGAACGCTTCAACCGCGGACTCCACCGAGTCGGTGGCCAGGTATGCCGTGCCGTAATCATAGATGGTCTGCGGCCGCTGATCGCCGTGCGCAATGGCGTTCCGGTACAACTTCACCGCCTCGGGATACTGCCCGGCTTCGTACGCCCGCGCGGCGTCCCGGGATTCCTGCGTCCCGGCGCAGCTACCGAGGAACGTGGCGAGCACGAGCATCGCGGCCGTCGCGGTGGCCCCCGTGGCGACGCGATGCACGGCGACGCGGCGTCGGCGGTCGGTCACGAACACGTCGAGCAACAACAACAAGACCGCGGGCAACAGAAACCATTGGAAGCGCGGGACACGCGCATCGCCGCCGAGCGTCGCGTGCCGAGCCGTGCGGAGCGACGACAGCGCCTGTCGGATCCGCACCGCCTTGTCGGTGACCGAGGCATCGATGAACGTGCCGTGTGCCGCCGTGGCGGCGGCCTGCAGCATGGCGGGCACGTAGTGCGTGACGACGATCGCGCCCTGCTGGTCGCGCTTGAGCGAGACGGTGCCGTCCGCCGCGCGGACGGGGATCGTCGAGCCCTGCGTGGTCCCGAATCCAACGGTGACCAGCGCGATGCCCTTGTCGCCCGCCCGACGCGCCGCGGCCACCACGTCGGCCTCGGGTTCGAACGCCTCGCCGTCGCTCATCACGACCAGCGCGCGGTCCGCGCCGTCGTTGCTCAACGACAACAGATCGGTGCCCTGCCGGATGGCCGAAGACAACGAGCTGCCCCCCTGCCCGACGATCGAGGGATCGAGGCTGTCCAGAAAGAGATCGAGGGCGCTCTCGTCCACGGTCAGCGGCGAGAGCACGTAGCTCCGGCCGGCGAATACGATCAGCCCGATGCGGTCGCCGGAGGACATGGCCCGCACGCGCCGCACCTCCTCCTTCATGCGCTCCAGGCGGTCGGGCTTCACGTCGGTGGCGCGCATGGACAGGGACGCGTCGAGCGCCAGCACCATGTCGAAGCCGCGCGTGCGGTTCACGGCCCGTTCGTATCCCCATCGCGGCCCGGCGAGCGCCACGCCGCACAACGCGCAGGCGCTGGCGAGCCGCGCCGTGCGCCACCCGGTCGCCCGCGCCAGCCCGGCCGGCATCAGCCGCGAGACCACGTCCAGATCGCCGAATCGCGCCAGGCGTACGCGCCGTCGACGGTCGGCACGGACCAGCGCCACCGCGATGACGGCGGGTAGCAGGAGGGCGAGGCCAAGCAGCCAGGGATAGTCGACGGTCATGGCAGCGGTGCCTTCCAGGCCGACAACCCGAGTTCGAACAACAGACTCAGCAGCGCCAATCCGAGCGGCCACCGATACAGCTCGGTGTAACGCACGTACGTCTTCGTTTGCACCGGCACGCGTTCGAGCTGATCGATATGCTGATAGATACGCCGGAGCGCCTCGGCATCACGCGCGCGGAAATACTTCCCGCCCGTGATGTTCGCGACGTCGGTCAGCAGTTTCTCATCGATCTCCACGGGACGCTGCTCGTACCGCAGCCCGAACAGCCCGCGTCCCACCGGCACCGGCGCCATGCCCTCGGTGCCGACCCCGATCGTGTAGATCTTGATGCCAAAGTCGGCCGCCGCGCGCGCCGCCGTGCGGGGGTCGATCGACCCGCGGTTGTTCACGCCGTCGGTGAGCAGGATCATCACGCGCGACCGACCGGGCGCCTCGCGCAGCCGGTTGGCGGCGGTGGCGATCGCCGTCCCGATGGCCGTGCCGTCTTCGAGTTGACCGGCCTGCAGGTTGTCCACGGCCGCGTTCACCACCGGATAGTCGGTGGTGAGCGGCACCTGTGTCAGCGCCTCGGCCGCAAATGCCACGATGCCGATGCGATCGCTCGACCGTTCGGCGATGAACTGCTTGACCGTCCGCTTGGCAACCTCGAGGCGATTGTCCGGCTGAAAATCCTGCGACAGCATCGAACTCGAGAGGTCGATGGCGATGACGATGTTGATCCCTTCGCTGGTCACGTTCTCGGCCCGCGCGCCGGCCCGCGGGCGGGCGAGCGCGAGGACGGCCAGCAGCAGGATACCATTGCGCACGCCGGTGAGCAGCCGCGACCAGCGCCGACGCCCGCCCGTGACTGCGGCCAGCGCCGCGACCCGCGAGAAGACGATGCCGGATTCGCGGTGCCGCCGACGCCACCACCACCACCCCGGCAGCGCGAGCAGCAACACGAGCGCGAGCGGCGTGACCAACTCCACGTGCCAGCCCGGGATCACGCGGCCTCCGTGCTGGGCGCCGGCGTCGAAGCCACGTGCTCGTGCGTCACCACGGCGTGCGCCTCGCGCCCCAGTTCCAGTGCCCGATCGGTGGTGAGGCCGCGCCGGGCGAATTTCACGAGGTCCGCCTCGCGCAGCAGTTGCGCCAGCCGCGCGTGGGGCACCGTCGGGGCGTCTGCGATCTCCCGCATCAACTCATCGGTGGTGAGCGAAAGCGAGGCCAACGGGAACCGTCCCCGCAGGTAGTCGCGTACCACTTCCACCACCAGCGACACGTAGCGTCCGCGCTCGCCGGCCTCCACGAGTCCCAACGCCGCCACGCGGGTGAACTCGCGCTCGGCACGTGCGAACGGCGTGACCGGCGGCCGCCGGGGCGCCCCTTGCACCCGGCGCCGGCGCCACGCGACCCCCAGCAAGAAGGCAATGAACGCGAGGACGGCGAGGATCCACCACGGAAACGCCCAGCCCACGAGCAGGTCGCGGGCTGGCTTCGGGGTGCGGCGACTGGAGTCGTTGGGGAGCACGCTCTTCACGAACACCGTGAGTCCGCGGAGCGGCAGTCGCTGCACCGCATTGCCCGCACGGAGCAGCACGTCGGGCATGGCGAGATCGAGCGCGCCGACGTTCCACGCGGCCAACCGGTAGGTGGCCGTGCGGTCCACGCTGTCGGCCACGCGGGCGCCGGCCAACGCACGGGGATCGAGCGCCTGCACCCAGGCGGCGCTGTCGGGTCCGTCCGGGAAGGTGACGGTAAGCCCCGGGGCGGCGCGCACATGCAGGGTCAACACAAACGGCTGGCCGACGGTGACCGTCTCGGGACGCACCGCGACGTCCAGCCGCGCCGGCACCTGCCCCCGCGCGCCCGCGGCGAGCGCCGTCAACAGCACGGCCACAGACAGCGCGCGCCTACTCACCGGCGGCGCGCCCGCGTTTCGCGGGTCCGGAAGAAGCGCAGCAGCGGCTCGATGATCGGGGTCTCGGTCCGGATCGCGACCTCGTCAATGGAGAGGCGTCGCAGGAGATGCCGCCGGTGGTCGCGCTCGTCGTTGACGTGCCGCTCGTACGCCGCGCGCAACGCCGGGTTGCTCGTATCCACGTCGATCATCGCGCCGGTCTCCGGGTCCACCAATCGCGCCAGCCCCACGTCGGGAAGCGTGATCTCGGCCGGGTCCTCCACCGTCACGGCCACCACATCGTGACGTTGCGCCAGCAGCTTGAGCGGTCGCTCCACGTCGGCGCCGAGGAAGTCGGATACCACGAAGACGATCGCCGTGTGCGCCAGCATCTTGCCCAGGTAGTCGAGCGCCCCGGCGAGGTCGGTGCCGGTGCCGGTGGGCCGGAACACCAGCAGGTCGCGCAGCAGGCGCAGCGCGTGGCGGCGCCCCTTCCGCGGCGGCACCACATGTTCCACCCGGTCGGTAAAGAACAGAGTCCCCACGCGATCGTTGTTGCGGATGGCCGACATGGCGAGCACGGCCGCCAGCTCGGCCGCGACTTCGCTCTTGAACCGGCGGCGGGTGCCGAACCGCTCCGACCCCGACATGTCGATGACGAGAATCACCGTCAGCTCGCGCTCTTCGATATACCGCTTCACATAGGGATGCCGCATCCGCGCGGTCACGTTCCAGTCGATATTCCGCACTTCGTCGCCCGCTTGGTACTCGCGGACTTCCGAGAACTCCATGCCCTGCCCCTTGAACACGGAGCGGTACTCGCCCGCGAACAGCGCGTTCACCAACCCGCGCGTGCGCAACTCGATCAGCCGGACCTGCCGGAGGACGTCCGGCGGAACGAGTGCCGTGCGCGACGTCGCGGCGGCGGTCACGGGCTCTCGACTTTGGCGAGAATGCGGCGCACGATCTCGTCCGACGTGATCTCTTCCGCCTCGGCTTCGTAGGTGGTGAGCACGCGGTGCCGCAGCACGTCGGGCCCGATGGCCTTGACGTCGTCGGGGGTGACGAACGCGCGCCCACGCAGGAACGCGTGGGCCCGCGAGGCCTGCGCCAGCGAGATCGTCGCCCGCGGACTGGCGCCGAATTCGATGAGGGGCACGAGGTCGGGGAGTCCGGCGGAGGCCGGCTCACGCGTGGCATGGACGATGTCCACGATGTAGTCGACGATCCGGTCGTCCATATACAGGTCCGCGATCCGCCCCCGCGCCTCGAGAATCGCCTGCGGCGTGGCCACGTGCTGCACCGCGATCGGCACCCCGCTCGCCATGCGCCGCATGATCTCCTTCTCCTCGTCGCGACTCGGATAGCCGACGCGCAACTTCAGCATGAACCGGTCCACCTGCGCTTCGGGGAGCGGGTACGTGCCCTCCTGCTCGATGGGGTTCTGCGTGGCAAGCACGAGGAACGGCTCGTCAAGCGTGTACGTGGTACCGCCGATGGTCACCTGTTTCTCCTGCATCGCCTCGAGCAGGGCGGCCTGCACCTTGGCCGGGGCGCGGTTGATCTCGTCGGCGAGAATGATGTTCGCGAAGATCGGGCCCTTCTTGATCACGAAGTTCCCCGTAGCCTGCTCGTACACCTGGGTCCCGAGCACGTCCGCGGGCAGCAGGTCAGGGGTGAATTGGATGCGCTGGAACGACGTATCGATCGCCTCGGCGAGCGTCCGCACCGTCAGGGTCTTGGCGAGTCCCGGCACGCCCTCCAGCAGCACGTGTCCGCCCGTCAGCAGGCTGATCAGCAGGCGCTCGACCATGTAGTCCTGTCCGACGACGCGGCGGGCCACCTGATCGGTCACATCGTGGACGAGGCGTGAGTCGGCGGATGATGTCTGCTGTGATTCCACGACCGCTCCAGCAAGAGTTGATGTGGCGTTCGCACCCATTCTCATCAATACCCCACCGCCGGGTGGCGGTTCTCCCTATTCAGCCTGACGCGCGGGCCACGCACGCGTCAATGGCCGCACGCTCGCCCGGGGTCAGGGAACGCACGCTGCCGCTCGGCAGGGCGCCCAGTTCGATCGGCCCGAACCGCGTGCGCACCAGCCGCTCGACGCTCAAGCCCAGCGCCTTGCACAGTCGCCGGACCTCGCGCTTGCGGCCTTCGGCGATCGTGATTTCCAACGCCCATTGCCCGCCCGGCATCCGCCGGGCCTCGACCCGCCGCGGCGTCACGGCGCCATCCTCCAGGACCACCCCCTGGCGCGCGGCGCGCACCGCTTGGGGTGCATCGCCGCGCACCGTCGCCACGTACGTCCGCTCGACCTCCCCACTGGGGTGCGTGAGCGCGTGCGCCGCCGTACCATCGGTGGTCATCAGGAGCGCGCCCTCGGTCAGGTAGTCCAGCCGCCCCACGTAGACCAGGCCGGGCGCCGGCGGAACGAGATCGAAGACAGTCCGCCGCCCCGCCGGATCGGACTTCGTGGTCATCACACCGGCCGGCTTGTGGAGCAGGAGCCACGTGGCCTCGCGCGGCGCGGCGATCGGCTGCCCGTCCACCAGGATCCGGTCGACGGCCGGATCCACGCTCTGCCCCACACGGGCCACCTGCCCGTTCACGCGCACGCGACCGGCCGCGATCAACTCCTCAGCGCGTCGCCGCGACGCGACACCCGCGCGCGCCAGCGCGCGCTGGATGCGCATCGCGTCGCTCATTCCACCGGCGTCGGCTCGGCCCGCAGGGCGATCGCCAGTTCGTCGGCGCGAGGCAGCTCCTGGAGATGGCGCAGGGCGAAGTGTTCGAGGAAGAGCGGCGTCGTGCCATACAGCAGCGGACGGCCCAACCCTTCGGCCCGCCCCACCACCTCCACCAGGCCCCGCTCGTGCAGCGACTTGAGCACGCCGCCGACGTTCACCCCCCGCACCTGCTCGATCTCGGCCCGGCCGATGGGCTGGCGGTAGGCGATGATGGCCAGCGACTCGAGCGCGGCGGCCGACAGCCGCTGCGGGCGCGCCGCGAGTTGGGCGCGCTCGATTGCCTCGGTGTATTCGGCACGCGTGAGAATCTGCCAGCCGCCGCCCAGCTCCACCAACTCGACGCCGTGCCCATCTACGTTGTAATGCTCCCGCAGCGCCTCGAGCGCCGCGGTCACCGCGGCGAGCGGGGCTTCACGGTCGAGGTCGGCCAGTTCGGCGAGCGCGATCGGACGCGGGCTCGCGAACAGCGCGGCTTCAAGCAGCTTCGCCAGCGGCGTCACGCTCAATCTCCACGTTCGCAAAGGGTTTCGGTTGATGCACGCGCAACTCGCCGACCTTCGCCAGTTCGAGCAATCCGAGCAGGGTCGAGAGTACGAATGACGGTTCGGCGTCACGCTTCACGATCTCGGTCCAGAACACACGGGCCCGGAGCTGCAACAGATCGCGAATGATCGCCACCGCCGCCGGCACGTCGAGCGGGCGCGAGACCACGTCGTGCATGTCGGGGCGCCGCGCGGCGCGCAGTACCCGGTCCACGGCCGCGAGCAACTCGCTGAGCGACAGCGCCAACGGCGCGGGCGGCGCCGGCGCGTCCGGGGGCACGAATGCCCGCGCAAACTGGTTGCGCCGTTCCTCGCCGCGCCGCTCCAGCACGTCCACGATCTCGCGCATCTGTTGGTATTCGAGCAGCCGGCGGACGAGTTCCGCGCGCGGATCCTCCCACGCCTCCTCCTCGCTCCGGGGCAGCAGCATCTGCGCCTTGATGCGCAGCAGGCGCGCGGCCATCTCCAGATAATCCGCCGCGTCGTTCAGCCCGAGCGTCCGGATGCGCTGCAGGAACTGCTCGGCGATGCGCGCGATCGGAATGTCGTAGATGTCGAGTTGCTCCTCACGAATCAGTGTGAGCAGCAGGTCGAGGGGGCCGGAGAACGCCTTCAGGTCGACGACAAACGCCGCCCCACCCGACGGGGATTCGAGTGTCAGCTGTTCCGTCGTCACCACGGCATCCACCGCTCGGTGCCCGGCACGACGAAGGACCCCACCATTCCCTGCAGAAACGCACCCGCATGTACCACCGGCACGAGCCAGGCGTTCAGAAACTGGCCGCCGAACCAGAGCAGCACGACCAGAACGATGATGCCGTAGCGACCCAGGGCCTGGTAGCGGACCGCCCATGCGGCCGGCAGCAGGTGCGTGACGACATGCGACCCGTCGAGCGGAGGAATCGGGATCAGATTGAACGCGAGGAGCAGCAGGTTGACCCAGATGCCGACGATCAACATCGCCTGCAGAATGCCGATCGGCCCCTGGAGCGCCGGCACGACGCTCCCGATCGCACCTATCAGTGCGATTCCGACGACGCACGCGAGCGCGATGACCAAGTTCGCGGTCACGCCGGCCAGCGAGACGATGATGTCTCCGCGCCGGTAGTTGCGATAGTTCCGCGGGTTCACGGGCACCGGTTTCGCACCGCCCAACACCACGTGCCAGTTGGAGGTGATCCCGATCATCAACGGTAGAATGATGGTCATGAAGGGATCGATGTGGCGCAGCGGATTCCACGTGAGCCGACCCAAGCTACGCGCCGTCGGATCTCCCTGGCGCAGGGCCGCATACCCATGCGCATATTCGTGCGCGATCATCGAGAACAGCAGGATCGGCGCGACAATCAGGATGGTCTGGAGTGTATGCAACGGCGGGGGTTCGGACGCGAGGCGAGTCGCCGACTGGAACGCCGGCGACGCGGGTAAGCTAGCGGAGCCACAGAGGGGTGTCAAAGTGCTGTGGCGACACAACATCCGGCCATTCGTGGACGCTTGACAAGCCTTCGGGGGGCGCCTAGCTTCCCCCCTTCGCGCAACCGCGCGAAATGACTGGAAACTTTCGGAGATTTTCGTGCCAAAGATCGCATCCGCGAAGAAGAACATGCGGAAGTCCCGCGCGGCCACCGTGCGCAATCGCGCACAGCGCGCCGCGCTCAGGACGGCCCTGAAAAAGGCCAAGGCCCCCGAGGCCACACCGGCCGACAAAGTCGCGGCGGTGCGTCTGGCCGATCGGGCCGCCCGCAAGGGGCTCCTGCACCGCAACGCCGCCGCGCGTCACAAGAGCCAGATAGCGCGCAGCGCGTAACGGACCTTCGTCGTTCCGCCATATTACAGAGGGCCGCGACACTGTCGCGGCCCTCTGTGTGTCACCGGCCGGCACGCCGTCGTCGTCAGAGCGAGGCCAACTCCGCGCCGCATCGCTCGCAGTACCACTCCGTGGGGTAGTTCATGGCGCCGCACTCAGCGCACTTGAGCGTCTTGGGCTGTTCTACCGCCCCCGACGGTCGCAGGACGATCGGATTGTTCGCCGTGATGTTGGCCGCGTAGGGGCGATCGTTGGGACGTTCGGGCTCGCGGGCCCGGCCCACCAGCCCGGCCGCCGCATCCTCCTGATCCTCCCGGACAAAATCCCGCTCCTCCGTGGGGCGCCGGGCCCGTTCACTCAGCGCCTCGCCCAGCGTATCGCTCGCGGCGCGCGTGATGTCCGGAGACGAGGCACGAGCGGCCGCGGGGTGTCCCTCGTTCGGCCCTGAGGGCCTGGCGTCCGGCCGATCTTCGTGTGATCCCGACGGTCGGGCAGCGGAGGGCGCGACATCCGGCTCCGGCG
Source organism: uncultured Gemmatimonadaceae bacterium (assembly GCA_963781765.1). Taxonomy (GTDB): domain Bacteria; phylum Gemmatimonadota; class Gemmatimonadetes; order Gemmatimonadales; family Gemmatimonadaceae; genus JAGWRI01. The sequence continues at coordinate 319,690 of CAWAHC010000015.1, read as the reverse complement.
CCTTCGCCGATGGATGGCCGTCGGCGGGCGGCGGCGCGTCCACGGCCCCACCGCCCGCTCGGTTGTCCACCGGTGTGCGCGCGGGGAGCGGCGAGACTACCGACTTGAGGAAGGCGAGTTCGTCGAACTTGGAGTGTTCCGGCGTCCCCCGATCCATCGCCGCGCCCGCCGGAGCGGACGCCGACGATCCGGAGTCCCGACCGGCCACCACCTGCCCACCGGCCTCAGCCGTCGCAGCCGGTTCCGGAAGGGCGCCGTCCGGCGGAGCCGGGCGCACCGCCGGTGGCGCGGTAGCCGCGCCCAGGAGCTCGTGCACCCGGTTGAGGTCGGCCCCCACCACCGACTGCTCGGCGGCGATGGCGGCGAGCGCCTCGTCTGCCTCGCTGGCCGTCGTGTTCCAATCTTGTTCCGAGAGCTCGCCCACGTGGGCCCGCAGTTCTGCCTCCGCGCGGGCATCCCGCCGCTCCTGCTCCTGTTGGGTCAGTTCGGCCAGGCGCGTCGTGTACTTCTCCGCCTGTTCCTCCAGTGCGGCCGCGTGCTCCTTCAACTCGTGGATCACACCCGCCAGACGCGTTTCGTAATCCTGCCGCACGCGGTCGTACACGTTGGCCGGCGTCGACGCCCGGCGGGCGTCCAGCGCCTCGAGCCAGGTCTCGAACTTCACGCGTTCCTGCATGAGCGCGGTGACGAGGTCGAGCGGAGATTTCGGAGTCGGCTTGGTCATTCGATATCCCGCGCCGCCCGTGCGGCGGCGCGCAGCGTCGTGGCTTGCTCGGGGCTCAACTCGTGGACCCGTCCCACCAGGCGCGCCGCGAGCAAGATGCGCGCGGCGTGCTCCAGACTCTCCATGCGTTGGTGCGCAATGGTGAGGGACGGGCCTACGGTCGTCGCGCCATGATTGGCCATGAGAAAAGCGTCGTGGTTCGAAAGGAATGGTTCAAACTGATCGGCAAGCGCCTCGCCGCCGGGCATCGCGTACGGAACGAGCGGAACCCCGCCCATCTGGAGCACCAGCTCCGGCAACACCGGCGCCATGAAATCCTCGCCCGCCACCCCGAACGCGGTCGCCGTCGGCGGATGGGCATGGACCACGGCGTGGACATCCGACCGCCGCTGGTAGATGCGAATATGCATCCTTAGCTCTGACGACGCACGGTGGGTCCCGGAAACGAGTTGCCCCTCCGGGTCCACCACCACCAGGTCGGCCTCCGTCACCTCCCCCTTGGACATGCCGGCGGGCGTGACCAGCAGATGACCGGAATCCAGGCGCGCCGAAACGTTGCCGTCGGGTCCCGCGATCAGTCCGCGGGACGCCAGACGGTGGCAGACGTGGACGACCTCAGCGCGGAGTGCCGCCTCGGATGGCATAGGCCACGTCTCCGCCGACGAGGGCGTAGTGGACGCGCCCGGTGAGCGTCATGCCCGCATATGGGGAATTCCGCCCCTTCGACCGGAACGCGCCGGGGTCCACGGTCCAGTCGGCGGTCGGATCGAACACGGTCACGTCGGCGGCGCTGCCCCGGCGGAGCGTACCGCCGGGCAGGTGGAAGATGCGTGCCGGCGCCACCGACATCCGGTCGACGAGCGTGCCGACATCGATGATCCCCGGCTTCACGAGCCAGGTCACGTTCACGGCCAGGGCGGTCTCCAGCCCAACGATCCCATTGGGCGCGTCGGAGAACTCCCGCTCCTTCTCGTCGTAATGATGCGGCGCATGGTCGGTGGCGATCACATCGATGGTGCCGTCGCGCACCGCCTCGCGGAGCGCTTCGACGTCGTCAGGCGTGCGCAGCGGCGGGTTCATCTTGGCGTTGGTGTTGTAGGCCCCGACCGCCTCTTCGCTGAGCGAGATGTGATGCGGGCAGACCTCCGCGGTCACATTGATCCCGCGCTCCTTGCCCCACCGGATGAGATCCACCGAGCCGCGCGTGCTCATGTGGCAGAGATGCACGTGCCCGCCCGTCCGCTTGGCCAGCAGGATGTCGCGGATGGCCATGATCTCTTCGGCCTCCGACGGAATGCCCTTGAGCCCGAGCTTGGCGCTCATCAGCCCCTCATTCATCGCGCCGCCGGCGGCCAGCGTCGGCTCCTCGCAATGGTCGGCCACGGGGATCCCGAAATTGCGAGCGTACTCGAGGGCCGTGCGCATGAGGTGTGCACTGACCACGGGCTTCCCATCGTCGCTCACGGCCACGGCCCCGGCGCCCACCATCTCGCCGAATTCGGCCAGCTTGTCGCCGAGTTGGCCCACCGAGACGGCACCAATGGGGTAGACGCGGGCCGCGTTGGCGCGCTGGGCCTGGCGTACGATGAACCCCACCGCCGCCTGGTTGTCGGTCACTGGCTCGGTATTGGGCATGGCGCAGACCGCCGTGAATCCGCCCGCCGCCGCCGCCCGGGCCCCGGTGGCGATCGTCTCCACGTCCTCACGCCCGGGTTCGCGCAGATGGCAGTGCACGTCGATGAATCCCGGCGACACGACGAGGCCGGTGCAGTCGATCACCTCGGCATTCTCGGCGCCGTCGGCCAGCCGCGGACCGATCTCGGCGATCACTCCATCGCGAATCAGGACGTCCGCCACTTCATCGAGCCCCTGCGACGGGTCCACGACCCGCCCGCCGCGCAGCAGCAGGAATCCGCTCATCGCGCCGCCCCCGCTCCGCTACTCTTGGCGGCTTCGGCCAGTTCGGGCCGTCCGCCCGAGAGGAGATAGAGCACCGCCATTCGAATGGCCACGCCGTTGGTTACCTGGGGGAGGATGACACTGAACGGGCCGTCAGCGACGTCGGAATCAATCTCGACCCCGCGATTCATCGGCCCCGGATGGAGAATGAGGACATCATGCTTCGCACGGTTCAACCGCTCGCGGGACACGCCGAACACGCGATTGTATTCCCGGAGCGAAGGGATGTACCCGGCCGTCATGCGCTCGAGTTGGAGGCGCAGGATGTTGAGGGCATCGGCCCACTGGATCGCGTCGTCGATGTGATCGAAGACGGTCACGCCCATCTCGTCGATCGCATTGGGCAGCAGCGACCGCGGTCCGCACACCGCCACTTCGGCTCCCATCTTCTTGAGACCCCAGATGTTCGACCGGGCCACGCGGGAGTGGAGCACGTCGCCGCACAGGCAGACCTTGAGCCCGTCGAGCTTCTTGAAGTGGTCGCGCAACGTGAGCAGATCGAGCAGCCCCTGCGTGGGATGTTCGTGCGTGCCGTCGCCGGCGTTGATCACGTTGGACTCGATCCGCTCGGCCAGGAACTGCGCCGCCCCGGACGCCCCATGGCGAATCACCACCATGTCGATACGCATGGCTTCGAGATTGCGCGCCGTGTCCACCAGCGTCTCGCCCTTGGTGACGCTCGAACTCGCGGCCGCCACGTTCACCGGGTCGGCGGACAACCGCTTCTCGGCAAATTCGAAGGACACGCGCGTCCGCGTGGACGGCTCGAAGAACAGGTTGACGATCGTCGCGCCGCGCAGCGTGGGCACCTTCTTGATTGCGCGCTCGCTGATTTCCTTGAACGGCTCGGCCGTGTCGAGAATGAGCTGAATCTGGTCGCCGGTCAGGGGCTCGAGTCCGAGCAGATCCTTGCCCAGCGGCCCGACGTTCCTCATGCCGACGCTCCCGGCGGCACCTGCACGACGGCGTCACGACCGTCGAGTTCGGCCACCAGCACATCGATCCGGGCGCCGGGCGGCACGGTGAGCGTGCGCCCGACCACGTCGGCGTGAATCGGCAGTTCCCGCCCTCCCCGATCGATGAGCACGGCCAGCGCGATGCGCCGCGGCCGGCCGAAGTCGGCCAGCTCGTCGAGCGCGGCGCGCACGGTGCGCCCGGTGTAGAGGACGTCGTCGACAATCACCACATGTTTGCCGTCGATGTTCCACGGTATGTCGGTCGGGCCGACCACGGGGCGCGGCCCGACCGTCTGGAGGTCGTCGCGATAGAGCGTGATGTCGAGGGCGCCGCGGGGAACGGTCACGGTCTCCCGTTCGGCGATCATCGATACGATGCGCGCCGCGAGTTGAACTCCGCGGCGCTGAATACCAACAATGAGCAGATCGTCCGTACCGTTGTTCAGCTCGACAATTTCGTCGGCCATTCGGCGGAGGGTTCGCTGGAGCGATCGCGCGTCGAGAATCGTGACGGAGGCGTCAGGCATCGGGAACCAATATGGCGAATTGCGCCCCGGAATTGAAGCGGCGGGCGCCGGCTGGGTTCGTGGTCGGGTTGCCTCGGGGGCTCCGTCCGATTTGCTTTTGATATGCTTCGCCCCGTCACATCCGTTCTGCTGGCCCTGACCGTGGCCGCCTCCGCGGCGGCCCAGACGCCGGTGCTGCCCGAATCCACGGGGCCCGGCACCGCCACCAGTTGGCCGTTCGCCGTTGGCGAGCGCATGACGTTCGAGGCGAAATTCGGGTGGCTTCCGGTGGGGCGCGCCGAGGTGGTGCTCGAAGCCCGCGATACCGTGCGCGGACACCCGGCGCTGCGGAGCCGGTTCTCGGTGAACGGCGGCCCATCGTGGTTCGGTGTCCACGACAACTATACGAGCTGGTTCGACCCGGAGACCCTGATCTCGTACCGGTACCATCAGGACATCCACGAGGGGCGGTACAAGCGGAACACGGTGTACGAGATCTACCCGGACCAGGGCATCTACACCAAGAATGCCAAGGACACGAATGTCACGGTCCTGTCACCACTCGACGACCAGTCGTTCATCTATTTCATCCGCACGCTTCCGCTTGCCGTCGGGCAGCACTATGAGTGGAACCGCTACTTCATGGCGGACAAGAACCCGGTGATCGTCGACGTCGAGCGTCGCGAAGAGGTCAATGTGCCGGCCGGGAAGTTCATGTGCCTGGTGCTCAAACCGACCATCAAGACGTCCGCGATGTTCTCCGAGGGCGGACACGCCGAGATCTGGGTGAGCGATGACAGCCGGCGGCTGATCGTCCAGATGAAGTCGGGGCTGAGCATTGGCTCCGTGAATCTCTACCTCAAGAGCTACACGCTTGGCGGCGTCCCCGCCGACAGCGCCGGCGGGCCATCGAGCAAGCACTGAACCCGCCCTGGCGCTGCTCACGGGTGTTCCGTGACGCGGCGGCGGAAGAGGTGAGCGTTGTCGGCGTACCAGCCGGGCAGGTGCACCGCCGCGAGTTCGTGCCGGAACGTCGCATCGTCCGATCCAACGGCGTAGCCCAACGCCTCGAAGCGTCGGATCCAGTACTCGGCCGGCCGCTCGTTCACGTGGAGGGTACCACCCTGCCCCGGCCGGGCCGCGGAGAACACGATGATGGGACACGCCGCGAGCACGCCCAACAAGCGACCGGCGTGCCAGGGTAGCAGGTGTTCCGCGACCTCGAGGCACAGGGCGACGTCGAACGGCGCGCATTCGGCCCGTAGCGCGGCCCGCGCCGAACGCGACAGCCGATGGAAGTCGACCGGGTGCACGGCAATGCCGCGCTGCGCCGCCCGTGCACGCGCCGTCGCCGATCCGTCGTAGCCGCTCAGCGCCAGCTCGGGGGACTGCGCGTGCATGGCAGCGAGCAGCTTCGCGTCGCCGCATCCAACGTCCACCACGCCTCGAGGGCCCGTGTGCCGGAGAATGCAGGCCGCAAACCCCGCCCAATCCCAGCCGCCGTCGGCGTGCAGGTCCCAGAACGCCGGGTCGTACGCGTCCGCGTCGCCGGCGCCGGCGCTCAGACGCCAACGGGCGTATTCGCCGAACGCATAGGCGCGCCGCAGCGGTCGATACACCCGCGGGAGCCGGCGGCGCAAGAAAGCACTCAGGTGCTGGGCGAGCATGGCCAATTCACGGATGGGGTGGGATTCGAACCCACGGTACGCTTTTGACGTACACACACTTTCCAGGCGTGCGCCTTAAACCACTCGGCCACCCATCCAAGCGACGGCGCGCTGGCAGCAACAACACTGCGGCAGCGCGCCGACTATCTAGAGCAGCGGACAGGGTGAGATTCGAACTCACGATACCGTTGCCGGTATGCCGGTTTTCGAGACCGGTGCCTTCAGCCACTCGGCCACCTGTCCTAGAGTCTCAGAAAATAGACCGCAAGTTACGCGGAGTCAACGCGATGCGGAACGCCGGCTGCTAGCCGCCCGTCGGTTCCTGACGCCGGGTCGAAAAGAACTCTCGCAGCAACTCGCCGCACGACGCCGCTTCGACTCCCGCCCGCACTTCGGCCCGGTGATTCAATTTGGGATGCCGCACCAGATCGCCTACCGAGCCGACCATCCCCGCCTTCTCATCCCAGGCGCCGAACACGAGCCGGTCCACGCGCGCCAGCACGAGCGCACCGGCACACATGGCGCAGGGCTCGAGGGTGACGTACAGTGTGCACCCGCTCAGCCGCCAGTCGCCCAGCGCCCGCGCGGCCTGTCGAATGGCGAGGAGTTCCGCGTGCGCAGTCGGATCATGATCTCGCACGGTGCGGTTGGAGGCCCGGGCGACGACCACCCCGTGGCGCACGATCACGGCCCCGACCGGCACGTCGCCGTCGGCAGCGGCGGCCCTCGCGTCCACCATCGCCTCCCCCATCCAATCCTCGTCGGAGAGGAGGGGGCGCGCCGCGTCGAGCGTGGTCACGCCGTCGCCGTCGCCTCTTCGCGCGCCGGGGAGCGCTCGAACTCCAGCGTATCGCCCGCACCGCGGGTCACGAGCACGTGGTCTCCTTCGGCGAACTTGCCCTCGAGCACCTCCATGGCCAGCGGGTTCTGCACCAACCGCTGGATGGCCCGCTTGAGCGGCCGCGCGCCGAACGCCGGATCGTAGCCTTCCTCGGCGATCAACTGCTTCGCCTCGTCGCTCACGTCCAGGGTCAGCTTCCGCTCGGCGAGCAACTGCTCCAGCCGTGCCAACTGCAGGTCGACGATGCGCACGATCTGGTCGCGACCCAGCGGCCGGAACACGACCACGTCGTCCACGCGGTTCAGGAACTCGGGACGGAAGTGCTGGCGCAGCGCCTGCATCACCTGATGCTCGGTCTCGGCCCAGTCTCCGCCCGTGTGTTCCAGGATATACTGACTGCCAATGTTCGACGTCATGATGATGACGCTGTTGCGGAAGTCCACCGTGCGCCCCTGCGAATCGGTGAGGCGACCGTCGTCGAGAATTTGCAGCAGGATATTGAACACATCGGGGTGCGCCTTTTCGATCTCGTCGAACAGCAGCACCGAGTACGGGCGCCGGCGCACCGCTTCAGTGAGCTGGCCGCCCTCCTCGTAACCCACGTAGCCCGGGGGCGCGCCGATGAGCCGCGCCACGGCGTGCTTCTCCATGTACTCCGACATGTCCATGCGCACCATGGCGCGCTCGTCGTCGAACAGGAACTCGGCCAGCGCGCGCGCCGTCTCCGTCTTCCCGACGCCGGTGGGGCCGAGGAAGATGAACGAACCAATCGGCCGGTTGGGGTCCTGTAGTCCAGCGCGCGATCGCCGCACGGCGTTGGCCACGGCCGTCACCGCCTCTTCCTGCCCCACCACGCGCTCGGCCAGCTCCTGATCGAGCTTGGTGAGCCGCGCACGCTCGCTCTCGAGCATGCGCGACACGGGGATGCCAGTCCACCGCGCCACGACTTCGGCGATGTCGTCGGCGGTGACTTCTTCCTTGAGGAACTGCGGACGGCCGCCGTGGCTGGCGAGCTTGCCCTCGGCGTCCTTCATGTTGCGTTCGAGTTCCGGAATGCGGCCGTAGGTGAGCTCGGCGGCCTTGGCGAGGTCGCCGGCGCGCGAGGCCTGCTCGGCGGCGGTGCGCGTCTGCTCGATCTCCTGCTTGATCTTGCCAACGTTGCCGAGCGTCTCCTTCTCCTGCTGCCACTGCGCCTTCATGCCCGAACTCTTCTCCTTGAGTTCGGCCAGTTCCTTCTCGATTGCTTCGCGGCGTTCGACGGAGGGCTTGTCCTTCTCCTTCTTGAGCGCCGTGCGCTCGATCTCGAGTTGCATGACGCGGCGCTCGACCTCGTCGATTTCCTGCGGCATGGAATCAATCTCGATGCGCAGCCGCGACGCGGCCTCGTCCACCAGGTCAATGGCCTTGTCGGGCAGGAACCGATCGCCGATGTACCGGTTGGAGAGCGTGGCGGCCGCGATGACGGCGCCATCGGTGATCCGCACGCCGTGATGCGCCTCGTACCGTTCCTTGAGTCCGCGCAGAATCGCGATCGTGTTCTCGACGCTCGGCTCGCCCACGTAGACGGGCTGGAAGCGCCGCTCGAGCGCGGCATCCTTCTCCACATGCTGTCGGTACTCATCGAGGGTCGTGGCGCCCACTACGCGCAGCTCACCGCGGGCCAGCATCGGCTTCAGCATGTTGCCGGCGTCCATCGAGCCCTCGGCCTTGCCGGCGCCCACGAGGTTGTGCAGTTCGTCGATGAACACCACGAACTGCCCCTCACTCTCGGTGAGTTCCTTGAGCACGGCCTTGAGCCGCTCCTCGAACTCGCCCCGGAACTTGGCGCCCGCGATGAGCGCGCCGAGGTCGAGCGCCACGAGGCGCTTGCCCTTGAGGCCTTCGGGGACGTCGCCGTTGATGATGCGCTGGGCCAGTCCCTCGACGATGGCCGTCTTGCCCACGCCGGGCTCGCCGATGAGCACCGGGTTGTTCTTGGTGCGGCGCGACAGCACCTGGATGACGCGGCGGATCTCCTCGTCGCGACCGATCACGGGGTCGAGCTTGCCGCGGCGGGCGGCGTCGGTGAGGTCGCGCGTGTAGCGCTGCAGCGCCTGATACTGGTTCTCGGGGCTCTGGTCGGTGACGCGGTGCGTGCCACGCACGGCGGACAGGGCCTCGATGAGCGCGTCGCGCGTGGCGCCGGCGGCGTTGAGAATCCGACGGCTCTCGGTGTTCTTGGCATCGGAGAGCGCCACCAGCAGGTGTTCGGTGGACACGTACTCGTCGCCGAGTTTCTTCGCCTCGTCCTCGGCCTTGTCGAACACACCGCTCAGTTCGCGGGACACGTTGGGCTGCGCATCGCTCTGCTTGGGCAGTCGGCCGAGTTCCTGTGCCACCTGATCGCGGATCGACGTGACGTTGGCGCCCAGCTTCTGGAGCACGGGCACCACGATTCCCTCTTCCTGCGCGAGGAGCGCCGAGAGGAGGTGGAGATCGTATACCACGGGATTGCCGGCCCGGCGCGCCTCGGAGACGGCGTCGTTCAGGGCATCGGCGGATTTGACGGTCAGTCGGTCTGGATTGATCATGGCGGTCTCGGTCGGCGCACCGGCATGGCGCGCCTCGATAATCTTGTAGCAATCCCGATGCCCCGCGAACCCGCCATACCGGCGGGATTCCGCAGGACGGCTTGCGCCAGAGGTGCGGGCCCCTGCCGACGGGGCGGAACCGCGCTCCAGACGTCGGAAATCACGCCCGCTGGCTTGAGTTGGCGACGCCCCGCCCCCACGAACGCTACGCCGTCTGGCGTCCGGACCCAACCCACACGCGCCCGTCGCCGCGACGGCGGGTGAGCCCCACTCGATCGCAGTGTTCCAGGAGCGGGATGACGTACTTCCGCGAGAGCCCGAGCAGCTCGCGAACTTCGGTGGGCGCTACCTCGCTCTCCTCCGCAAAGTGCTCGGTGAGCTTGCCTAGGATTTGGTTGAGATGCACGGCCGCATAGTACCGATTGGCATCAATTTGCACGACATCGCCACGCGACGCCGCCACCCGAAGCAGGTCGGCGGTCTGGGGGCCGAAATCGGCCACGAGTTCGGTGAGGCTCGGGGGCTCCCAGCCTGCCGCCGACAGGCGATCCTGCATTCCCGCCAGCGCCGTGTCCTGGACCGGCGTCAGGGCCGGCGTCCATCCTCGTCGGCGCACCACGGCGCCATCCGTCTCGATCGTTCCATTCGCCACCCCCTGCGCCACCAGCGCGTCGGCGAACTCCGTCGGCAGCCGCACCCGGGTACGAAGCTCCTGCCGTGACACCCCGGACGCCAGCGGCTGCGCCGCATGAAAGTCGTCGATAAAGGCAATCATCCGGCCCCAGGCCTCCTCCCACGTCGCCCGGGACAGCAGACGATCGCTTCCCGCGACGTCCACGGCGTCCGCTCCAACCACCGCGTCGGCCATCTCGGCGGCCGACCCGGCCACCCGCACCAGGAGGGACGCCTTGGGCAGCCCGCGCGCACCCGCCTCGTCGAGCAGCAACGAGAGACGCGCCGCCGGATCGAGCCCGAGCGCCGGGAACGGACGGCTCCGGCGGGTGGCATGCGGGTCGGTGACGGTGCCGCCACCGATGGTGGCCAGCGGCGACGGCAGACGAAGCACGAACCGGTCGCCGGCCCGGGCCACCACGGGAGCATCGAGCACGACGCGCACCGGGCGCGCCTCGCCGGGCGCGAGTGCCCCGCCCCGTCCGACCAGCCGCGCACCGACGTCGGCGGTGCCCAGGTGAAGCCGCACGGCGGTGCGCGGCCCGAGCTCCACGGGCGCATCGGCCAGCAGGGCGACGTCCGCCCGCAGCACCAGCGACGGCTCCCACGCCGGGTGGCGGACGATGACATCGCCACGATGGACCTCCCCCAGGTCGGTGCCCCCGAGAGCGATGGCCGTGCGCTGGCCCGGAAGCGCGCGCTCAGCAGGCGCTCCGTGCATCTGGACGCCGCGCACGCGCGCCACGCGTCCCGACGGGAGAATGCGCACCTCGGCGTCGGGCAGCAGCGAGCCCGACCAGGCCGTGCCCGTCACCACGGTTCCCGTTCCCCGTATGCTGAACACACGATCCACCGGCAACCGGAACGGTTCGTCCGGATCGCGATCGGCAGAGGCGCGCAGTGCCGCGGCGAGCCCTTCACGCACCGCGGCCAACGCCGACTCATCGCCGGGCGACACACGAACGATGGGCGCCCCGGCGAACGCCGTCCCCGAGACGAGCCCGCGCACATCGTCCTCGACCAGGGCGATCCAGTCATCCTCGACGAGGTCGCACTTGGTGAGCGCGATGACGCCACCCCGCACGCCAAGGAGTTGGAGAATGGCCAGGTGCTCCCTGGTCTGCGGACGCACCCCATCGTCGGCGGCGATGACCAGAAGTCCGACGTCGACGCCCGCCGCGCCGGCGAGCATCGTGCGGACGAATGCCTCGTGGCCCGGGACGTCGACCACTCCCACGGTCCCGATGCCGTCGAGGCGCAGCGGCGCGAACCCGAGCTCGATGGTGATGCCCCGGCGCTTCTCTTCCGGGAGCCGGTCGGTATCGACGCCCGTGAGCGCACGCACCAGCGTGGTCTTGCCGTGATCGATGTGCCCGGCCGTTCCGACGATCATGCGGGACTCCAGCGACCGCGTTCCCAGAACTCGAACGCGCGCAGGGTGCGCCCATCCACGACGTGCCGTTGAAGAAATTCGCGCAGCAGGCGTTGGTGCGCGCGGGCGGCCGGCGCCTCGAGTGAGACATCGGTGCCGCCCGCTGTCCACACCCGCAATGCACGGCGGGCGTCCGCGGGCATGCGACGGCCGCCGGGGGAAAGCGCCGCGCACCGCGCGCAGAGCACCCCGCCGGCGGGATGACTGAACGCCGCGTCGCCCTCGTCGTCGATCGGCGTGTGGCACTCCGCACATTCCGTGAGCGACGGCGTGAAGCCGAGGGCGGCAATGACGCGCCAGGCGCCGGCCAGGGTGGCATCGAGCGCGCGCGACGGCTCGGCACCGGCGATGCCGTCCAGCGCCCCCTCGATCGCCTCGAACAGGGCCGGGTCGCCGTGCTCGGTGGAAAAGTGCAGCACGAGTTCGGCGATCGCGGACGCGCCGGCAAATCGTCCCAGATCCTGAGCGAGTTCCGAGCGCGATCCGGCAACGTCGAACGCCGTCATCGTATCGAGATCCCGTCCCGGTTTGGTGGAGAGCTCCACCGTGCCCTGCGCGAACAGATCCAACGCGCTTCCGAACCGGCGCTGCGACCGCCGCGCGCCCTTGGCCAGGGCCGAGCGCACCCCCCCCTCACGCGTCGCCAGCCGCACAATCCGCGACGATTCCAGATAGTCGAACGCGTGGAGGACGATGGCGTCGCTCACGAGGAGGGGCATGCCGGAAAGATAAGCGGGCACGCCCCGCATCCGCCGCTACATGGTGGCCCGAAGACCGAGGAGCACGGTTCGCCCGGGCGCCAGAAAGTTGAACACGGACTGGTAGCGCACGCCGGTGGCGTTCTGGACGCGAAGCGTCAGCACCGTCCCACGGCCGGCCGCCCGGTTGGCGATCGGGTAGCTACCGCCCACGTCGACCCGCAGGTAGCCCGGCATCGTGACCGGAACGGCCGGGTAGCTTCGGAAGTCGCGGTCCGCGCGCCGCCCGACGTACGCGACCCGCAGGTCGAGTGCGCCGTGGGCCCGCGACGCGGCGGCCAGTGCGACGTTCCAACCGGTGGCCGGACGTCGAATCAGTTGTTGGCCGAGGTGGTACAGCCCATTGCCCGTGGTGTCGAATCCGGCCGTGAGCACGCGCGTATCGAGATGGGTGAACCCGACGCTCGCGGAGAGAAACCGCGTCGGCGCCGCGGTGGCCTCGTATTCGATCCCGGCGGCACGCGCCCGGGCCACGTTGCAGTAGCTGTAGCCGCACGCGGTGGTGCCGCCGGTGTAGTCGATCATGTCGCGGAAAGTCTGCGAGAACGCCGTCACGCCGAGCGTGACGCGGCCGGCGAACAGCGACTGCTGCGCACCTGCCTCCCAACTGAGCGCATGCTCCGGGTGGAGGTCCGGGTTTCCGGTGACGTATCCGGTGGAGAAGTTCTCGTAGAAAGTTGGCGCGCGGAACGCGGTGCCCACACTGGCGCGCAGCCTGCGTGCCGCCGCGCGTCACGTAGTTCACACCGCCCCGATAGGTGCCGAAGGTGCCGAACGCCTGATTGTCGTCCATGCGCGCGCCGGCCACGGCCGTCAGCCGAGGCACGGCCGTCCACAGCGCCTGGACGTACGCCGCCTGATTCCGGCGGGACGCGCCGAAGGTGGAGGTGTAGGCGTAGCCGCTCGCGAGGCCCTGCGACTGGGAGTTCTGGTCGGCGGCCGACAGTGCGGCGCCGACGGTGATCACACCGCGACCGGCGGGATCGCGCAGATCGAGGCGCGCGTCCACGCCATGGCGTCGCACGTCGTCGAGCGACAGATACCGATCACCGCCGGTGGTATCGGGTTGGTCCGTCGTGCCCCCGGTGGTCTCGTCCGACGTCAGGTTCACGTGCAGCGAAGCCACACGCGACATCACGCGGCGGTAGCGGGCGCCGAGGATCACGCGATCGCCGGAGCTGAACGCGTTGCGATCGACCACGTCGCCGGCGCTGTTGGTAGGATAGTGATAGCGCGAGTCGGTGTAGCGCACGGTCAGGGCGAAGCTGGTGCGGGCATCGGGCGCGAAGTCGGCCCGGCCGCTGACCACGCTCTCCGCAAAGCGATTGTTGAACGCGTAGATGCCGTCGGTCTGATGTCGGGCGGCGGACAGCGCGTAGCCGGCGCTCGCGCCGCCCTGCAGCGGCAGGCCGCCGCGCAGGGTGGCCGACGCATCGCCGCTGTGGTAGCTCCCCCCACGCGCCTCGACGTCCACCCGCTGCGGCGTCGCGCCCCCGCGGGTCACGATGGAGATCACGCCGCTCACGGCATCCGCCCCGTAGAGCACGCTCGCCGGGCCCCGCAGGATCTCGATGTGATCGACGTTGTCGGTGGTCAGCGTGGAGAAGTCGAACGCGCCGCCGGGATCGTTCACGGGGACGCCATCGACGAGCACCTTCACGTACTGGCTCTCGCCGCCACGGAGAAAGAGCGACGTGACGCCGCCCGCCGAACCGCTCTGCGCGATCATCGCGCTTGGGGTGCCGGCGAGCGCGTCGGCTACGGTGGTGATGCCCAGCGCCCGGAGTTGGGCGCCGGTGATCAGGGTGACCGCCGCGGGAACGTCGTGCTCCGAAATGGGAATCCGGGTGGCGGTGGTGACGACGGGGGCAACGCGTGCCGTGTCCTGCGCCTGCGCCGAGAGCGACACGGGGGTGGCCAACGCAACGACCAGCGGCACGAGCGTCCAGGTGGTTCGCGTCATGACTTCCGTGGTGGAGGGGTGGAGGATGGAACCGCGCGTGTACGTCCGCGCAGCGGCACGAGTGCCGGTGCCCCCACGGCGGGATCGCGCGTGACCACGAGTGGCCACCCGTACACGCGCTCGAGCACTTCGCCCCGCATGACGTCGTCCGGCGTCCCGAATGCCGCCACCCGCCCGTCGTGGAGCAACACCAGTGGGTCGGCAAATCGCGCCACCAGATTCAACTGGTGGCTCACCAGCAACACGGCCATCCCGTCACGGGCCAGCCGGCCCAGCAATTCGAACGCCTCCATCTCGTGCGCGATGTCGAGGTACGTGGTGGGCTCGTCGAGCACCATGCCGTCTCCGCCCTGGGCCAGTGCGCGCGCGATGCGGACGCGCTGCCATTCGCCGCCCGACAGCGTGTCCACCGTACGGTCGAGCAGTGGCGCGATCCCCGCCAGCGACACGGCGCGCCCGATCGCTTCGCGGTCGGCGGCCACGGTGCCGCGCCACGCGCCGCGGTGCGGAAAACGGCCGAGCGACACGTAGTCGTGGACCGGCGATGGAAAGGCCAATTCCTCGCGTTGCGTCACCACGGCCACACGGCGCGCGACGTCGTTGCGCGACATCGACGCGAGGTCGGCCCCGTCGATCGTGATGTGCCCGGCCGCCAGCGGCTGGCGGCCCAACAGCGCGCGCACCAGCGTGCTCTTGCCGCTGCCGTTGGGTCCGACGATCGCGGTCATGCGGCCGCGCAGTGCCGTGAAGCTCACGTCGTCCACCGCGTTCCGGCTCGCGCCCGGATAGCGAACGACCACGCGATCGAAGGCGATCACCGGAGCCTCCGTAACTGCAGGAGGAAGAAGGGCACCCCGATCACCGCCGTGACAGCGCCGAGCGGCAGTTCCGCGGGCGGCAGCGCCGTGCGCGCAATCAGATCCGAGGCCACGACCAGCGTAGCCCCGATGACGGCGCTCCCGAGGATCACGCCGCGGTGCGCCCCGGCCCCCATGCGCCGCGCGATGTGGGGCACGACCAGTCCGACGAATCCCACCAGACCGGCGGCGGCGACCGTGGCCGCCGCCACGAGCGAGGCCACAAGATACACGCGCCGGGCGGCGCGGTCGGCTTCGAGCCCGAGTCCGGCCGCCGCGTCCTCACCCAGCGACAGGATATCGATCTCCCGCGCCCAGGCGACGAGCAGCCCGCCGCCGACGACCACGTAGGCCGCCAACCACGCCGTCTGTGTCCAGGTGGCCCCGCCCACCGAGCCCATCATCCACCAGAGCGCACCACGCATGGTGTTGGGATCGGCGTTGGCCAGCAGCAGCATGATCGCCGCGTTGGCGAACGCACCCACGATCACGCCGGCCATCAGCAGTACGCGGGCATCGCCGCGACCCGGCGCGGCGTGGGCCACAGCGAAGGCGACCGTCACGGCGAGAATGGCACCGACGAACGCCGCCACCGGCACGAGCCCGGGGCCCGCGCCGAGCGAAACCGCGATCACGGCGCCGACCGCCGCGCCGCCCGACACGCCGAGCAGATACGGCTCGGCGAGCGGATTGCGCATCACCCCCTGCAGCGAAGCGCCGCTCATGCCGAGGCCGGCCCCGAGCAGGATGGCGAGCGCCACGCGGGGGAGTCGCAATACCTGGACGATGGTCACGGCCGCCGGATCGGCGCGCCCGAAGATCGCACGCACCACCACCTCCGGTGAGAGCCGCACGCTGCCCAGCCCCACGGCCAGGAGCGAGAGACCCACGAGCACGAGGCCCGCGGCGATCCACCGACCGGATCGGCGGCTCACCGCAGCACCCCGGGGTGCAGCAGTCGGGCGATGGACACCGCCGCCTGTCCGAGCACGACGGACGGACGGCCGACCACGGTGGTATCGAACGCAAGCACGCGCCCCTCTCGTACGGCGCGCAACGCCTGCCACCGCGGGTCCGACAACATGCGAGTGCGCGTTTCGGGGCTGGCCAACACGACGTCCGGATCGCGCGCGACCACATCCTCGAGGCTCACCGTGGGCGATGGGGCCGCGATGTCGCCATACACGTTGCGTCCGCCGGCGATGTCGATGATCTCGTTCAGAAAGCTGCCGCCCCCGATGGCGATCACCGGACTCTCCCACGTCGGCATGAACACCGTCGGTCGCGCCAGGCCGCGCGTGGCGGCGCGTACGCGGGCGAGCGTCACATCTACCGAGTCCACGACCGATTCGGCGCGGGCCGAATCGCCGAGCAGGGCACCGATGTCCCGTGTGGCGCGACGAAAATCGTCGATACGGTCGATGCGCAGGCCCGCCACCGGCACGCCCGCGGCCCGCAACCGCGTCGCCGCCGGCCGGTCGTCCGCGCTCGCGTACAGCAGTACGAGATCCGGGTGGGCGGCAAGCGTGGTCTCGACGTTCGGGCGCACGGCCGGGCCGAGATCGGGTACGCGCCGCGCGGAATCGGGCCAACTATCCCACTGCGAGCGCCCAATCATCCGCGCGCCGGCGCCGATGGCGAAGACGATCTCGGTGGTAGTGGGATTGAGGGACACGATCCGCGTCGGCGGCTGCACGGGTACGCGAAGGGTGTCCCCGAAGTCGTCCACGTCGATCACGCGTCCGCGCGCGGCGGCGCGCGCCCGCGGCGGCGATGCGCAGCCGAGGAGCAGCAGAGCCATGGTGAACGACGGGGCAAAACGCAAAACGGACATCCCTGGTTCGAGGCAGGATGTCCGCAGAGCCGGTCGATACACGCGAAACGCGACCGGAACCGCCACAGGTCCTCCCCCGAGAACCGTTGATCGTGGCGCGAATGCAGGTCGTCTCCTGGCTCCGGGCCGTCCCACCCGCCTTCCCGACTCTCGTCAGTGGCATGCTGAGTGGACGTATCGCCCGTTACAGTGGCGGGGCCGCACCGGCATCACACCGGTTTCCGTATCCCGCACTCGCGTGCTTCAGTTGTCGGTTGCGAATCTACGGCGCCCGCTCGTCCTCGGCAAGCGCCTCCGCAATCCGTGCCTTGAGCGCCGCCCGCTCGGCGTCGTGTTGCGCCGCGCGCGCCGCATCGGGATCCGCCTCGCGCGCGTACGCCGCATCGAGCTGTGCCAATTGGAAGAGCAACGACTCGGAGCGGCTCGCGTTCATGAGCACGGGAGCCACCGGCGCCCGGCCAGGATCGGCGGCCACGCGCGGGGCACGGCGTCGAATGGCGATCGTGAGTGCCACGGCCATCAGGATGGCCATGGCAAAGGCGATGCCGGCAAAGAGACGCGTGCGCGATCCCCCCCCGGCCGCGCCGACTTCGATGCGGAGCACCGTTCCGTCCGGCACGTCCTGCGCCAGGTATCGTTTGAACGTGCGCCCCTGCGTGGTCACCGACTGGCGCTGCGCCAGCCCCGGCATGCTCGGGGTCGCCGATGCGTCCTCGAGCATCACTTCGAGCACGCCCGCCCCACCCGTCATCGGCAACGAGAGCGGGAACGCGGACGCTGGCAGGCTGAAGCCCACGGCGAGTTGGCGCACGCCCGGGCTCACCGGGGCGAACAACTGGACCGCGGTGCCCTTGAATCCAACGGCGCCCGGTGCGACGTCACCCCCGCTCACCGCGGGCGAGACGGCGGCGGCCGGCAACTGGGTCGTCCAGAGCGGCGAGAGCGTGTCGCGGGCGATGAGCGTCCTCGTCCCCTCGTTGCCGAGGTCGAAGACCTCGGCCACTTCGCGCATGCCGTTGGCGCTGGCCGCACCGACCACGATGTGCCGCCCCTGCAGCGTGAGCGTGACCCCGTGACTCGTGGTATCGAACACCATGATGTCGCCATCCGGACTCGCGACACTGACCGACTGCAGTGGCGCGGTGAAGTACGCGATGCCGTCGTAGGTGGCCGACGCGAAGTAGACGGCGTCGGGAGCGCCCGTGGTCTTATAGCGAAAATGGTAACTGCCGTTGGCGTCGGTGTACGTCGAGTCGATCGGCCCTGCGGTGTCCTGCCCCACGCGGTGCAGCATGACGAGGTGGCGCCCCACGGGGGCCGGCACGCTGTCGGCACCCGGATGCTGCACGAGGCCGGTGACGGTGCGAACCTGCCCCAGCGGCACCGCGCCCGGCGTCTGGGCACGGGCGGAAACGGCGAGCAGGAGAAGCGCGGCGGCGCGCACCAGTGGGCGGCCGATCAACGTTCGACGGGGCATGGGAGACGGATGTCGTTCAGGGATTGAACTTGCCGAAGTCCTCGGGCCGCAGACGTTCGAGATACGCCTTGAGCTGTTCGGCGGAAAGGTCCGGTGACTCGGGACCGTCGGCGGGATCGGCGGGCTCCCAATCGCCGCCGCCATCGGCGAGCAGCGACTCGGCGGCGAAGATCGGCGCGTCGAGACGCAGTGCGATGGCGATGCTGTCGGACGGACGGGCATCGACAGTCAGGCGCTCGCCGGCACGCACGAGTTGGATCTCGGCATAGAAAGTGCGCTCCTCGATGCGCGTGATGTCAATGCGCTCGAGGTCGGCCCCGAGCGTCCGAATCAGACTGCGACAGAGATCGTGCGTGAGCGGGCGCGAATGCGCGATCTGATGCATCTCGACGATGATCGACTCCGCCTCAGGCTGTCCGATCCAGATCGGCAGGACCCGCTCGCCATCCTTCTCCTGCAGGATCACGACGTAGTTCCGCGTCGACGCATCGACGGCGAGCTTGGCGACGACCATTTCGACCATGCAACCTCCCGCTACGTCACCGGACGGCGCGCTTGAGGGCCGACGCCCGGTCGGTGCGTTCCCACGTGAACGTCGTGCGGGCGCGCTTGCCCCGCCCCTCTCGTTCCGGGGTACGCCCGAAGTGCCCGTAGGCCGCCGTCGGCGAGAAGATCGGTTTGCGCAGGCCGAGCGCCTGAATGATCGCGCGCGGCGTGAGGTCGAACACCTCGCCTACCGCCTGGCGAATCACGCGGTCCGGCACCAGACCCGTCCCGAACGAGTCGACCATCACCGAGACAGGTTCCGCAACGCCGATGGCGTAGGCAAGCTGCACCTCGCACCGCGTCGCCAGCTTGGCGGCGACGATGTTCTTGGCCACCCAACGCGCGGCGTACGAACCCGAGCGATCCACCTTTGACGGGTCCTTGCCGCTGAACGCGCCGCCGCCGTGGCGCCCCATCCCGCCGTACGTATCGACGATGATCTTGCGGCCCGTGAGCCCCGCGTCTCCCTGCGGACCGCCAACGACGAACCGCCCGGTGGGATTGATGTGGTACTTGGGGCGCTTGGTCACGAGCTCGGCCGGAAGCGCCGGTTCGATGATCCCTTCGATCACCTCGCTCCGAATGCGGCGGTTGGAAATGCCGGGGGCATGCTGGGTCGAGACGACGACGGTATCGACGGCCACCGGGCGATGGTCTTCGTAGATGACCGTGACCTGGGACTTGCCGTCGGGCCGCAGCCACGGCATGGCGCCGCTCTTTCGCTGATCGGCGAGGGCTCGCGTGAGCCGGTGGGCCAGCATGATCGGCATCGGCATCAGCTCTTCCGTCTCATCCGACGCGTAGCCGAACATCATCCCCTGATCGCCCGCCCCGCCCGTGTCGACGCCCATCGCAATGTCGGACGACTGGCGGTCGATGGTGCTCAGCACCGAGCAGGTGTGCGAGTCGAATCCATACCCGGCGTCCGTGTATCCGATGTCCCGGATGGTGTTGCGGACGATATCGGGAATGTGGACATAGGTGTTGGTCGTGATCTCACCGGCCACGCAGGCCATGCCGGTGGTCACGAGCGTCTCGCAGGCCACGCGCGCATTGGCATCGTCGGTGAGGATGGCGTCGAGCACGGCGTCGGAGATGGCGTCGGCGACCTTGTCGGGGTGGCCTTCGGTGACGGATTCGGACGTGAACGGATGACGGTCGCGCACAGGCGGCTCGGTCTAAGGTGAGTGGAATGGGATTGGCGCGCCGAGGCGCGCCATGTCTGAGGGAGAATAAGGGGAGCGAGGACGGTCGGGCAACCCGTCCTCAGTGCACGGCGAGGTCTCCGATCGCGTCGTGGAGCCGCCGGACGAGCTCCTCCTCGGCCTGGGCGGCCGTCGCCGCGTGCAGCGCGGCGGTGGCGGCCACCTCGGCATCGCGCACGCTGACGCTGCGCACGATGCGCTTGACGAGGGAGAGCGAGCGCGGGGCCACGCTGAGTTGGCGCACGCCGAGTCCGAGCAGCGCGTACGCCATGAGCGGCTGCGACGCCATCTCACCGCACACCGCCACTTCGAGCTTGGCCTGCTCCGCGATATCGACGATGCGCCGGATCAGCCGCAGCACCGCGGGGTGCAGCGGGGTGAACCGATTGGCCAAGTTCGCATTGCCGCGGTCGACGGCCAGCGTGTACTGCACCAGGTCGTTGGTGCCGATGCTGAGAAACGCGACTTCGCCGGCGAAGGTATCGGCCGCGATGGCGGCCGCCGGAGTCTCGACCATGATGCCGAGCGGCAGATCGGACCGGAATTCCACGCCTCGGGTCTGCAGTTCCCCCGCGGCCTCGACCATCAACGCACGCGACTGTCGCACCTCGGCCACCGAGACCACGAGCGGCAGCATAATGCGAAGGTCGCCGTGCACGCCGGCGCGCATGAGCGCGCGCAGCTGCGTCCGAAAGATCGCCGGCTGGTCGAGACACATCCGGATCGCGCGCCACCCCAGGAAGGGATTCGGCTCGGTGGGAAACCCACCAACGGGGAGCTTGTCACCCCCGATGTCGAAGGTGCGGATGACCACGGGTTTCCCGGCGAACGCCTCGACCACGCGCCGGTAGCTCCGGTACTGTTCCTCCTCATCCGGCATCGTGGCGCGACCGACGACGAGGAATTCGGTGCGCATCAGCCCCACCCCCTCAGCGCCGCTCGCGCGGGCCGCGTCGGCCTCTTCGGGTAGGTCGACGTTGGCGCGTAGCGTCACGTGAATGCCGTCGAGGCTCACACTCTCGAGATCGGTGAGTCGGCTGAGCTCGGCTTCGACCACCTCCTCCTGGCGCGCGCGCTCGCGATACTCCTCGATCTCGGCGTCGGTGGGACTGATGGCCAGGCTGCCGTTGGTCCCATCGAGGATGGCGCGCTCGCCCCCGACCAGCGAATGCGCCGCGTTCCGCAGTCCGACGACGGCCGGGAGGTGCAGAGAGCGGGCGAGGATTGCGACATGGGACGTGCGGGTCCCGGCGTCGGTGGCGATGCCGACGATGGCCTCGCGGTCCAGCTGCACGGTGAGCCCAGGCGTCAGGTCGTGCGTCACGAGGATCGCCCGCTCGCCCCGGGCCAGACCGACGGGGTCGTGGTCGGGGAGATCCAGGAGCAGCGAGAGCACGCGGATGTGCACGTCGGTCAGGTCGCTGACGCGTTCGCGGAGCATGGCGACGGAGTGGCGGGCGAAGCGCTGCCGCCATTCGAGCATCACGAGATCGAACGCCTTCTCGGCGGCCAGTTTCTGGTGAATGAACTCCTCGACACCCGCCAGCAGGTCGGTGTCTTCCAGGATCGAGTGCTGGACGTCGAAGATGGCCGCTTCCTCCCGACCGGCGGCGGCCTCGACGCGCGCCCGCACCTGGTTCAGCCGATCCTTGGCGCGGTCCACGGCCGCGTGGAAGCGACGCAACTCGGCCGGCACCTGGTCCTCGGGGATCAAGCGGTGCGGCACGTCCGGCACTTCCCACCGCAGCAGGTGGACGGTGCCGACCGCAATGCCGGCCGACGCAGGAATGCCGGTGAGCACGCGATCCATCAGGGTTCTCCGAAGCCGTCGGCGATGAGTTGGGCGAGCGCGTCGAGGGCCGGCTCCGCGTCCGGCCCCTCGGCCCGCAGGAGCAGGGGTGTGCCCCGCTCGGCGGCGAGCATCATGACCCCCATGATGCTCTTCCCGTTCACTTCGAGGTCGTCGCGGGTGAGCGTGATGTCGCTCTTGAACCGCGACGCGAGCTTCACGATCTGCGCCGCCGGCCGCGCGTGCAGCCCGACCTTGTTGACGATCGTCACCGTGCGTTCAGCCATCAACGGACCACCGAGAAGAGGACGAATGCCGAGACCAGGAGCAGCGCGAACCGCCAGCCTTCCAGCCGCGACTGCGCCTTGACGACGACGATGGCGCCGACGAGCGTGGCCAGCAGAATCTCGCCCAGCAGGGCGCGGCCCGCACCTACGACGCGCGTGAACGCCAGCGGAATGGCGATCCCCGCCGCCAGCGCGGCGGCCCGAGCCAGGACCGCCGGCCCGCGCCGCAGCACGGGGTGACCGAGTCCCGCCGCCACCCCCAATCCCTGGTTCCACCCAGTGCGCATGCCCCAGAGTAGCAGCGCCACATGGCCGGCGTTGTAGACAGCGAGAAAGGTGATGACCACGAAGGCGGCCGAGCGGCCCAGCCCGAACATGGCCAGAGCGAGGAACGACGAGAGCGGAAGCCACCCCGCCCAGACCAGACGGTCCCCGACGCTCCCCAGGGGGCCGCACAGCGCCGTGCGAAAGCGCTCGATGCGCTCCGGCGGCTCGCCGTCGAGTTCGGCGCGGGCCAGGGCACCGACGGCGAACGCGGCCAGATATGGATGGGCGTTGAAGTAGCGGCTTTGGCGCGCCATGGCCTCCTTGTACGCGGGCGCGTGCACGCCACCCGGCAGGTGGCGCAGAGCCGGCTCCAGGCAGAACGCGATCCCGTTCCCCATGAGCGTCTCGTAATTCCACGAGCCCTGGATGGCGAGCAGCCGCAGGAGGACTGCGGTGCGGACGCGGAGCGCCGGCGGCGGCGGGGGCACGAGCGACGTCGGCCTCACCGCATCCCCAGCAGGAGCAGCCCGAAGCCGAGCCCGCCCAGGAAGAACCAGCGCGCACCGGCAGTCGAGTGAAAGAGCTTCCACGCCGAGCCGAGTGCCACGCTGGCGGCGGTCGCGACTAGCAGGGCCCGCGACCAGTGCTCGCCGAGCGTCCAGTGGAGCAGGATCAGATGCTCCGCCGGCGCGAGGGCCAGATACGCCACGGCGCTCACGAGCACGGCACGCACGAAATCGCCGGTCAGGCCCGCCAACTGCACGTCGAGCACGGCGCCGCGCGATCCCGCCTCCAGGGCGCCTCGGCGCCGCCGCGCGACGACCGCGTTGTGCTGCCGCAGTGTCACCATCGACCAGCCGCCGAGCCAGGCAAACAGCAGCGCCCCGAGCACGGCCACGAGGAGCGCGCCCACCACGCCGGTGCCAGCCCGCCCGTAGATGGCACCGGCCACGACCGACGCCGATCCCCATTCGGGATAGCGCGACGCCCCCACCGGCAGCGTCTCCAGTGCGATCAGTTCGAGCAGGGCCCCGATCAGCAGCCCCTCCGCCGGCGCGCCCACGAGTGCGCCCCCCAGAGTCGCCGACACGAGCGGGCGCGAAATCATCGCCTGCGGAAAGCTCACCGTGTCGAGTCCGGCGACCCCGCCGAGCAACGCGATAGGCACCACGTCGAAGACGTTCACGGCGCGTGATGAGTTGCGAGCACCTCGTCAAGCGGCACGGGGCGTGCCGAGGGGACGTCCTGCGCGGTGACCGGCACCCCGCGGGCCGCGATCTCGCGCAGGGCCTCCTCCTCGCCGGGCGACAGGAACACGTAGCGCAGCCGTTGCGTCCGGTCGCCACGGTGATGGATGCCGCCCACGTTCACCGCGGGCACGAGGCCCATCTCGACCAGCGCGCGCATGGTCTCCACATCCGCAGTGAGTAGAATGCCGGGGCGCGGGTCGGCGCGATAGCGTTCCAGCGCCTGTGCGCACTCCTCCGTGGTGTGGAAGAATACCTCGGTCCCCGGAGGGACCGCCATCTGGTACAACTCACGCTCCCATTCGCTGCCCGCCACCGAGTCGTCGACCAGCACGATGAACCCGGCGTCGAGCGGCTGGCCCCATCCCAACACCACCTGGCCGTGAATCAACCGGTCATCGATGCGGCAGAGCGCGAGACTCACGGCGTGCCCTCCACGGCGCTGATCGCGGCGCGGCCGCGATCCGCCGCGTGGCGGGCCGCGGTCGCGGCCGGCTTCGATTCGGCGAACGCGAAGTCGAGCAGCGCCGGCAGATTCGCGCCCGAGACCAACACCGCGTCGGGGATCCCCCGCAGAATGCGGCGCGCCGCCATGGTGCAGCTCCCGGCGTGCAGGTCGGTGAACAGCACGCGGGCGCCGGTCTCCTCCATCGTGGCGCGAAGCAGCGCCTCGATGTCGGCGGCGCTCAACTCGGGTACAGCCACTGGATGGAACAGCGCCCCGCGCCCGGTAATGACCTCCACCGCCGAGACGAGCCCGGCGGCAAAGTCGCCGTGCCCGGCGACGATGGCCCGCGGCGCGCTACTCGTCATCCTGCTGCAGATACCGCTTCACGTCAGCGGCCTCGCGCATGCGACCGATGAGCCGGGCGTTGAACCGCTCGGCAGGATCGAAGCCACTGTACTTGAGCAAGTGATTCATGGCGATCACCTCCGCCACCACCGTGATGTTCTTCCCCGGATTCAGCGGCACCGTGATCTTGGGAAGATCGACGTCGAGGATCGACGCGGTCTGCCCGTCGAGTCCCGTCCGCTCGACGTACGTATCCTGGTGCCACTCCTCCAACTGCACCACGACCTCGATGCGCTTCTGCTGTCGCACGGCGCGCACGCCGAAGATCGCCGGCACGTCCACGAGCCCGATGCCACGAATCTCCATGCAGTGCCGCTGCATCTCGTGCCCGGCCCCGATCAGGACGTCGGTCCCGCGCCGCTTGGCGAACACGAGGTCGTCGGCGACCAATCGGTGGCCGCGCTCCACGAGGTCGAGCACGCACTCCGACTTGCCGATGCCGCTCCGCCCCACGAACAGCAGCCCGACGCCGAACACGTCCGCCAGCGAACCATGCAGGCTGGTGGTCGGCGCGAACTCGTCCTCGAGCCACGGTTTGATTCGCGTGTAGAATTCGTTGGTTCGGAGCGTCGAGGTGAGGATCGGCACGCGCGCCGCAGCGGCCGCCGTCACCATGTCGTCGGGCGGCCCGAGCCCCTTGGTCACGAAGACGCAGGGGATGGCGTGCGAGAAGAAGAGTTGCAGGACGCGCGAACGTTCCGTCGCGTCGAGCGTCGTGAGGTACGTGACTTCCGTTTCGCCGAACACCTGGAGCCGGTGTCCCGGGAAGCGATCGGTGTAGCCCGCCAGCACGAGGCCGGGACTGGAGATGTTCGGACTCGTGATCTCGCGTTCGAGCGTCCCGGTCCCATCGACGTGTCCCAATTGGAGCGTATCGCGCATGCGCTCCAGCAGGCGGCCGGCGGTGAGCGGCTGCTTCTTCACGGGCGGGACTTCCGGCGGGCGAGCCGCTTCCGGTGCTGCGTCTCCACCTGCGTCTCGAGCCGGTCGAGCGCTTCGGAGAGGGCCACGCCGGCGTAGCGGCCGCTGGCCGAGGCGATCAGCGGCTTCCGACGCGGCGCATGCAGCATGATTTCGACGCGTCGGGCAGGCCCGTCGTCCTCGAACCGAATCACCGCGTCCACCGGACGGCCCAGCCGCTCGGCAAGTTTCGTGACGCCGAGGCGGGCGCGACGGCGCATGCGGTCGGACATCGGGGCGTGGTGCGCATGAAAGATCACCTTCATCCAGCGAAACCCTCCGGCACGAGAACGTGGGCAAGATGCTGTTCGGTCTGGTCGGCGGCGCGATCCCAGGTGAAGGTCTCGGCAAACCGACGGGCCTGCGCCCCGATCCGCTCGACCAGCGCGGCGTCCCCGGCCAGCCGGTCCATCGCGTCGGCCATCGCCCGCGTGTCGCCGTGCGGTACCAGGAAGCCCGTCTCGCCGTGCTGCACGGACTCGCGGATGCCGGGCGAGTTGGAGGCGACCACGGGCGTGGCACATGCCGCGGCTTCCAGATTCGTAATCCCCCACCCCTCCTTCGGCGACGCGAACGCCAACCCCCACGACCGGCGCAACAGCGCCAGCTTCTCCTGCTCGCTGATACGCCCAAGAAACCGCACCCGCGCACCGAGGTCAAGCGATGCCACAAGTCGTTCCAACTTGGGACGATAGTCTCCAGCGCCCGCGATCTCCAGCACGGCCTCGCGGTGCTGCATCGCGGCAAAGGCCCGGATCACAAGGTGCACGCCCTTGTAATGCTTGAGCCGGCCCAGGTATGCAAACGTGGGGGTGCCGGCCCGTGTGCCGGGGGCCGGCGTGTACGACACGGTATCGATGCCCGGATAGATCACCTCGACGTGCGAGCGCGGGATCCCGCGACGCACCAGGTCTTCGGCGGTACTCTGGCTGATGGCTTCGAACGGCGTCCCGCGATACACGCGTCCCAGCGGTCGTTCGGCGAGCCACACGGCGGCGGCCAGCGGCGCCGCGAATTCCCGGAAT
Organism: uncultured Gemmatimonadaceae bacterium; assembly: GCA_963781765.1. GTDB lineage: Bacteria > Gemmatimonadota > Gemmatimonadetes > Gemmatimonadales > Gemmatimonadaceae > JAGWRI01. The sequence goes on along the minus strand of CAWAHC010000015.1, from coordinate 293,295 downwards.
GCCGTGGCGCCAAACAGGTGCGGCACCAGGGTCATCACCTGGGGAGCGCCCCACCGCGGGGTGTACAGCGGAATCTTGTTCACGTCCTCCACGAGGACGTCGAACGTGCCCGCCAGCCTCCGGGCATAGTACCTTCGGGCCAGGAACGGAAACGAGTGCCGCGTGCCTACGCGATGCACATCGATTCCGTCGAGTTGCGCGCGTGGCGGCGCGTCGGGCCACCCCCCGCAGAGGAGCGTGACCTGGTGGGCGCGGGCCGCGAGCCGGCCGAAGATTTCATGCAGGTGAATCTCGGCGCCCCCGGCCAGCGGATTCTCGCGATCCTGCCAGTTGACGACGAGGATGCGCATCAGAGTCGGCCCATGCGCCGGGCCAGGGCGTCGAGCACACCGTTCACGAACCGCGCGCTCTGTTCGCTCCCGTACCGTTCGGCCAGTCGCAACGCCTCCTGGATCACCACCCGGGTCGGCGTCTCGCCGCGCCGCAGTTCCGCCGCGGCCACCCGCAGCACGCTGCGTTCGATCACCCCTAACCGCTCGAGGCGCCAGTTCGTGGTGACGTCGGCCAATTCGCGGTCGATCTCCTCGCCGTGCTGCTGCATTTCGCGGACGAGCAAGCCTGCCAGACGCCTTTCCTCCGGCGCAATGCCCAGGTCGTCCCAGATCATGGTGGCGACACGCTCGAGATCCGTCGCACCACGCAGGTCCCACGCATAGAGGGCCTGCAGCGCCCGGGCGCGGGCCCGGGTCTCAACCCTCATGCGATGCGTCCAGTTGGTCGAGGAGGTCCGCCATTTCGAGGGCGGCAAGCGCGGCGTCCCACCCCTTGTTCCCGTGCGCGCCGCCGGCGCGTGCCTCAGCCTGATCCATCGTATCGCAGGTCAGCACGCCGAACCCGACCGGCACCTCGAATTCGGCGGATGCCCGGGCGAGCCCGCGGGACGCCTCGCCCGCCACGTAGTCGAAGTGCGGCGTTTCGCCTCGGATCACGGCGCCGACGGCAACGATGGCGTCGTATCGCTCGGTGTCCATGAGGCGGCGCGTGGCCGCGGGCAACTCCCACGCCCCCGGCACCCAGACCATATCGATGTCGGCGGCGGCCACGCCGTGGCGCACGAGCGCGTCCGTGGCCCCGTCCGCCAGCTTGCTCGTGATTGCGTTGTTGAACCGGCTCGCCACGACCGCCACCCGCCGGCCCTGGCCCGAAGGCGACCCCGAAAATTCTGTCATTTAGGAAACGAGGAGGTGGCCGAGCTTCTCGCGCTTGGTCTTCATGTACCCGGCGTTCTCTTCCTGCGCCGGCTGAATGATGGGTACACGCTCCTCGATGCGCAGGCCGTACCCTTCGAGGCCCACCATCTTGCGCGGATTGTTGGTGATGGGACGGATGGACTTGAGCCCGATATCGAGCAGGATCTGCGCGCCAATGCCGTAGTTGCGGAGATCGGGCTTGAAGCCCAGCCGCTCGTTGGCCTCCACTGTGTCGATACCCGTGTCCTGAAGCTCGTAGGCTTTCAGCTTGTTCAGCAACCCGATCCCCCGCCCTTCCTGATCCAGGTACACGATCACCCCGCGTCCTTCGTCGGCGATCATCTGCATCGCGGTATCGAGCTGCCAGCCGCAGTCACACCGCTTGGAGTGGAAGACATCTCCCGTGAGGCACTTGGAATGCATGCGCACCAGCACCTTCTCGCCGTCGGCCAGGTCGCCGTACACCAGCGCCACGTGCTCGTGCGGATCGACATCGTTCTTGTAGCCGACAATGCGCCAGTTGCCGAACTCGGTAGGCAGCCGGGCCTCGGCCACGCGGTGCACCAGACGCTCGTTCTTGAGCCGATGGGCCACCAACTGCGCCACCGTGATGAACGTGAGCCCGTGCTCCTCGGCGAACTTCTCGAGGTTCGTGCGCCGGGCCGCGCTGCCATCCTCGTTGAGGATCTCGCAGATGACGCCGGCCGGGTACAGGCCGGCGAGCCGCGCCAGGTCGATGGCCGCTTCGGTGTGGCCGACCCGCTGCAGCACCCCGCCCTCGCGCGCCCGCAGCGGGAACACGTGCCCCCCATGACGGAGATCGGACGGCGAGCTGGCGGGGTCGACCGCCACCCTGATCGTCGTTGCGCGGTCCTGGGCGCTGATGCCCGTGGTCACGCCGAAGCGCGGTACGGCGTCGACACTCACCGTGTAGGCGGTGCGATACTCGTCGGGGTTGGTCTCGCTCATCGGCGCCAGATCGAGTTGGTCCACCCGCTCGGGCGTGAGCGCCAGGCAGATCAGACCGCCGGCCTTCCGAATCATGAAATTGATCCGGTCCGGGGAGACGAGCTGCGCCGCGCAGATGAGGTCGCCTTCGTTCTCGCGATCCTCGTCGTCGGCCACGATGACGAGTTTGCCGGCCTTGATGTCGGCAATGGCCTGGTCTACAGATCCGAAAGTCATATCGTTCGCGTCCGGTAGGACGTCATGAGTCGCTGCACGTACTTGCCGATCACGTCCGCCTCCACCTGAACTTCCGATCCCTCATGCAGCGCGCCGAGGGTGGTGTGGCGAATCGTGTATTCGATCAGAGACACCTGCACCGCATCAGGCGCGGGAAGCGCATTGACGGTGAGGCTGACGCCGTCCACCGTCACCGATCCGTGCGGAACCATAAGCTCCGCGACGTCCGACGGCAGAGCAAGATCCACCAGCCGCGCGTCTCCCCGCTGCTCCACGCCCGTCACGCGCGCCACCCCGTCCACGTGCCCGAGCACCAGATGGCCGCCCAGCCGGTCGGCGGCGCGGAGTGCGCGTTCCAGATTCACGTGGCGGCCCTCGGTCCACGACCCGATCGTCGTGCGGTCGAGCGTCGTCGTGACGGCAGCGACGGTGAACCACCCGGCCCCGTGCTCGCGCACGGTGAGACAGGCCCCGTTGACGGCGATGCTCTCGCCGTCGGCAAGGTCGTCGTACCGGCTGGCGATGCGGAACTCCCGTCCCGCCGCCGTGCCGGCCACCTGCTCGATGGTTCCGACGCTGTCAACCAGCCCGCTGAACACTAAGGCGCTCCCAGCGCATAAGTCGTCATGACGTCGTCACCCAACACCCGGCGTTCCACCACCCGCAGGCGCTCCAAGCGCGCGACGTCTGCCGGCGGCGCAAACGCGAACGCATTGAGGGCGCCCTGCCCCAGCACCACCGGCGCCCGAAAGATAATCAACCGATCCACGGCGGCGTGCGTGAGGAAACTGCCCGCCAGGCGGGCCCCGCCCTCGACGAGGAGGGACTCGATGCCGCGCCGAGCCAGAGCCGCCAGGCCCTCGGCAAACCCCGTGACGGTTAGGATATCCACGCCCGCCGCCTCGAGCGGGCGGGCCCGGACCTCCGGACGCTCCCGCGCCACGAGGAGCACGGGCGTCTCGCGCGCCGTTCGGACGAGCACGGAATCGGGCGGCGTGCGCAACGTGGAGTCGAACACAACCCGGCACAGCGGGACGCGCGGCCGCTCCCAATCGCGTACCGTCAGCGCCGGATCGTCGCCCAGGACCGTCCCGATGCCGACCGCGATCGCATCGTGGCCCGCCCGCAGACGGTGGACTTCGCGACGCGATTCGGCCCCCGTGAGATGTGTCGTGGTGCTCCGGTCGGGAGCGGCGATCGCGCCGTCGATGGAGACCGCCATCTTGAGCGTGACGAACGGGCGTTCGGGATGCATGAATCGGTGGAAGAACGGCGCGTTCAGGCCGCGCGCGGCCGCCTCCCCGTCCCCGAGCTCCACCGCCACCCCGGCGGCCCGCAGACGCTGCGCCCCGCCAGCTGCGTCCGGATTCGGATCGGCGGCGGCGATCACCACGCGGGCTACTCCCGCCGCCGCGATGACCTCGGCGCAGGGCGGGGTCTTACCGTGGTGGGCGCACGGCTCCAGGGTGACGTACAGCGTGGCGCCGCGCGCCCGCTCCCCCGCCGCCTGCAGCGCCCCGACTTCGGCGTGCGCCTCGCCGAAGCGGGCATGGAACCCTTCGCCCACGATCACGCCGTCGCGGACGAGGACGGCGCCGACCATTGGGTTCGGCGCCGTCTTGCCCCAGCCCTCGCGGGCCAGGTCCAGGGCCCGGCGCATGAACGCCGAGCCTCCGCGGTCAGTCACGCACTACCATGCGAAGCGAAGCCCCACGGAGCCATAGAGGCGCGACGCGTTCGCATCCTTGTTGGCGAACGAGTTGTACGTGGACGCCGAACCGCCCGACGCCTGACCGATTTCGCCGACGAGCTTGATGATCGGAAGATTGAGCGAGATGTCGGCGAACATGTTGGTGCGGGTCATGTCCTGGCCCAGCGACACCTGCGCCGACTGCTGCCCCATCGCGCTTCCCTGCACGGTTGCGCTGGTGCTGTACTTGTCCTGCCCGACACCGGCCGCCAGCCCGAAGATGACGAAGTGCTTGCTGGCCACCAGACGCCACGCGGTGGTTCCGATCTCCATATTCGACACGTTGAAGGATGCCCCGCTCGAAGTCCCTGCCAGCGTCACCGTGGGCAGATCGCGCTTGAGATACGTCAGCGCGACCCCGGGCACCACGATCGACTCCTTGAGAATCCCCAGGCGTGCACCGTACCCGAGCTTGAGCGAGCCGTTGGGCGTCTTCACGTCGAGGCTGTTCTGGTTCACGTTCGGGATGTACGAGACGTTCACGAGAAAGTCCAACCCGAGCACGTTGGTGACGCCCAGCGGCAGCCCGTTCCAGAGTCCGATTGCCGCGTCAACGACGGGCATCGGCAGGGGCTGATTGGTCTTCGTGGGCAGCGTCTGCGCCGGGGCCGCACCCGTAATCCGCGTATTGAACTGGTCCGCCTGCGGGAGCGTGCCGTCCACGATGTTGGCCCGGATGCCGAGCGAGAAGTGGCCGAGCCCACCCAGAATGCCACCCTGTCCGAGCGTCGCGTTACCGCCGGCGATCGCCGTGCCCAGCTGCGGCGCCATGTATTGGAACACATCAACCGCCTGCTGGCAGGCATCCTGCGTCACCTGCGCAGAACTCCCGAGCGCTCCGCCAGGGCAAGACGTCGTCTGCGCCAGGGCCGCCGATGCCGTCAGCAGCAGTGCGCCGACCGCACCGAACATGCCTCTTGCCTTCATAACTCCTCCGCGTGGTAAATGTTCGGGCGGCCCGAGCCGCGTCCCACGCGGCCCACCTGCCACCCCTCGCACCCAGCGGCTGCGACGGAGGCCAACACGGCCTCGGCGTCGGACGGCGATACGATCACGACCATCCCGATCCCCATGTTGAACGATCGGTACATGTCGGTCGTAGGCACGCCTCCAGCCTGCTGCAATTGGACGAACAAGTTCGGCACGCGCCACGCACGCGCATCGATGTCGGCGTCCAATGTGTCGGGGATCACCCTTCCCAGATTGCCGGGCAGTCCGCCCCCCGTGATGTGAGCCATCGCACGAATCCGGCCGAGCACCGGACGCAACGCCCGCAGGTACGACCGGTGAATACGGAGCAGCACGTCGGCCACCGTGCCCTCCTCCCCTGGAAACGGATCGCCCATCCCGAGATGCATCCGCTCCGAGACGATCCGGCGGGCCAACGAATAGCCGTTGGTGTGGAGGCCGCTGCTGGCCAGACCGAGGAGCACGTCGCCTTCGCGCACGCGGTCGGCCGAGAGGATCGCGTCCTCCTCCACGTAGCCCACGATGAACCCCGCCAGGTCGAAGTCCGGCGGCGTGTAGAGGCCCGGCATTTCGGCCGTCTCGCCGCCCACGAGCGCGCACCCGTTGTCGCGACACCCCGCAGCCACGCCGGTCACGATCGCCTCCACCACCGCGGGCACCAGCACCCCGAACGCCACGTAGTCCAGGAAGAAGAGCGGCGATGCGCCCTGCACGAGAATGTCGTTCACACAGTGGTTCACCAGATCGTGCCCCACCGTGTCGTAGCGGCCCGATTCGACGGCCACCTTGATCTTGGTGCCCACCCCGTCGGCACTGGAAACCAACACCGGCTGCTTCGCGTCGTCAGGCATCCGGAACATGCCGCCGAACCCACCGAAGCCGCCGCGCGCGCCCGCCGTGAACGTCGATTCCACCAGGCGCTTGATGCGATCCTTGGCGTCGTCCGCGGCGTCGATGTCCACACCCGCCGATCGGTAGTCGAGGGGGGCCTCGCTCATCCCAGCATCTCCGCTTCGAACGACACCAGACGGTGGAACTCCCGCACGCGGCGGTCCACGTCACTTGCCTCGATCTCGAGCAGGCGGTCGACGGAGAACTTCTCGACGGCAAACGATCCCATGGCGCTGCCGTAGATGACGGCGCGACGGAGGTTCTCTTCGGACACGTCGCCCGTATGGGCCAGGTAGCCCATGAACCCGCCGGCGAACGAGTCGCCGGCCCCGGTGGGGTCGAAGACTTCCTCGAGCGGATAGGCGGGGGCGAAGAAGACGGAGGTCGGCGTGAACATGAACGCGCCGTGTTCGCCCTTCTTGATGATCACGAGTTTGGGCCCCCGGCTCATGATCCACTTCGCGGCCTTCACCAGATTGAACTGCTCGGTGAGCTGCCGGACCTCGCCGTCATTGAGCGTGATCGCGTCCACGCGTTCCAGCAGCGACAGCAGTTCGGGCCGCCGGCTCTCGATCCAGAAATTCATGGTGTCGCAGGCGACGAACGTGGGCTCGCGTACCTGGTCGAGGACGTCGAGCTGCAGACGCGGGTCGATGTTGCCGAGGAACACGAACGGCGAATCGCTGAATTGCTCGGGAATTTTCGGGTGGAAATTGGAGAAGACGCCGAGGTGCGTCTCGAGCGTCTCGGCGACGTTGAGGTCGTGGCGGTAGCGGCCGCGCCAGCGAAACGACGGCCCGTCCGCCGTCTCGACGCCGGCGAAATCGACGCCGCGCCGGATGAGCGGCTCCAGCCGGTTCATCGGATAGTCGTTCCCGACCACGCCCACCACGCGAACGCGGGCGAGGTGGCTGGCCGAGGCCGAGAAGAAGTTGGCCGATCCACCGATCACGTTGTCCGCCTTGCCGAACGGCGTTTCCACGGAATCGAGAGCGACCGAACCGACCACGAGCACGGGCTGCGTCACATGCGCTCCGGGGCTGAGATGCCGAGAAGGGTGAGTCCGTTGTGCAGCACGAGCTGCGCGGCGCGCGCGAGGGCGAGGCGGGCCGTCATGATTGGCTCCGGTTCGTTGAGCACGTGCGCGGCGTGGTACCAGAGGTGGACCTTGCCTGCGAGGTCGTGCAGGTAGTTGGCCACCCGATGAGGTTCCAGCGCGACGGCGGCCCCGACGACGAGCGCGGGATAGTCCAGGAGCGCCTTGATCAACTCCCCTTCCTCCGGGCGCGCGAGCTGCGCAAAGTCCACGCCCTGACCGGTAACGGACGCCGGGTCGATCTCCCCCACGCGGAAGATGCCCGACATGCGGGCGTGCGCCATCTGGACGTAGTACACCGGATTCTCTTCCGACTGCGACCGCGCGAGGTCGACGTCGAACTGCAGCTGGGAATCGCCCTTGCGCATGAGGAAGAAGTAGCGCACCGCGTCGCGCCCCACCTCGTCGATCAGGTCGCGCACCGTGACGTAGCTCCCGGCGCGTTTTGAGATCTTCACCTCTTCGCCGCCCTTCATCACGGTCACCATCTGGTGCAGCACGTATTCGGGGTAGCCCTCGGGAATCCCGATGTCGAGCGCCTGCAGGCCGACGCGGACCCGCGTGACCGTGCTGTGGTGGTCTGAACCCTGCACGTTGATGGCGCGCTTGAAGCCACGCTCCCACTTGGTGACGTGGTACGCCACGTCGGGCACGAAATAGGTGGGTTCGCCCCCCTTCTCCGCGCTCCGGCGCATGACGCGGTCCTTGTCGTCGCCGAAATCGGTGGTCTTCAGCCAGAGGGCGCCGTCCTTGTCGTACGTGTGGCCGGCCTCCACGAGGCGATCGATGGTCGCCTCGACCTTACCCTCGGCATAGAGTGACGACTCCAGGAAGTACACGTCGAACTTCACCCCGAACGCCTGCAGGTCGCGGTCCTGCTCCTGGCGCAGTTCCTGCACGGCGAACCGGCGCAGGGTGTCCAGATCGGCGCCCTCCGGATCGTCCGGGTGCGCGTCCACGTAGCGTTGGGCGATTTCCAGGATGTATTCGCCGTGGTAACCGCCCTCGGGGATTTCCACCGAGCGCCCGTGCAGCTGCGCGATGCGCGCCTGCACGCTCGTGGCCAGGTTCATGATCTGAGCGCCGGCGTCGTTGTAGTAGAACTCCCGCGTGACCGCCCACCCGGTGGCTTCGAGCAACGCCGAGATGGCGTCGCCGAGCGCGGCCTGGCGCCCGTGTCCCACGTGCAGCGGGCCGGTGGGATTGGCCGACACGAACTCGACGTTGACCGCCTGCCCGGCGGCCGACTGGTCGCGGCCGTACGCGCGGCCAGCCTGCACGAGGGCCAGCAACCCCTGCGCGAGCGTATCGGTGGCCACGCGGAAGTTGATGAACCCGGGGCCGGCGATCTCCGCCGAGCGGACGCCGCCGCGCGCGAGATCCATGGCGTCGATGATCTGCTGTGCGAATTCGCGCGGCTTCTTGCCGAGCGGCTTGGCCAGCGTCATGGCCAGATTCGTGGCCCAATCGCCGAACGCCGGATCGCGCGGACGTTCGAGCAGGGGCGTCACATCGTCGGGCGCGCCCAGAGCCCGCGCCGCCCGCGTGAGCTCGGCGCGCAGGAGTTCGTCACCGGCCATCAATCGCCTTTTTTGGGTGTGCTCTTGTTGGCGCCGGAAGTGGCGCCCGTGCTCGCGTTCGCGTCCGATCCACCGGGGGACGAGCCCGTGCCGGCCTCACTTCCAGATCCGCCGCTCGACGTCCCCTCGCCACTCGATTTTGCGCCATCGCCCGGGGGGGCCGCCGCCTTGGCGCCGCCGCGTGTGGCGTGGGCATTCTTCCCGTAGTCTGTGAGGTAGAAGCCCGAGCCCTTGAACAGCAGGCCGCCACCCGCCGACAGCTGCCGCACCCCGACGGCACCGCATTCGGGACAGGGAATTTCCGACTGCGACGCGCTGATGGTCCGGTAGAACTTCTCGAAGTGGTGACCGTTGGCGCAGCGGTACTCGTAAGTAGGCATTTCGTGGGGACTTAAGACAGGGAAAGCTACCCGCCGCGTGAGGGCCGTTCAAGGGCAACCGGTGGTCCGGCCGCGCGCTCAGGCGGGCCGGTACTCTCCCCATGCGCTCCGCAGCACGTCCGAGATCTCGCCCACCGTGGCCCGCGCGCGGACGGCGTCGACGATCGGCGGCATGAGCGGCGCCCGATCGGCGATCGTCGCCCCGTCGGCGTACCCAGCGGCCGCTGCCCCGAGCGCCTCGAGGGTGCGCGCCACCAACGCCGAATCGCGGCGCGCCTTGCACTCGCGAAGGCGTGCGACCTGTCCGCGCTCCAACTCCGAGTAGTCGGGGGTGGGAATGACCGGCGGCGGTTCCTGGTCACCGAACGTGTTCACCCCCACGACGACCGTGTCGCCACGCTCGACGCTCAACTGGTATTCGTACGCACTGCGCGCGATCTCCTCCTGGAAGAACCGCCCGTCGATGGCGCGGGCCGCGCCGCCGAGGGCGTCGACGCGCTCCAGCAGCGCAGTCGCGGCACGTTCCAGTTCGTCCGTCAGCCGTTCCACGTGATAGCTCCCGGCCAGCGGATCGGCGGTGAGCGCGGCGCCCGACTCGTACCCGATCACCTGCTGCGTACGGAGGGCCAGGGTGGCCGCCTGTTCGCTGGGGAGTGCCAGCGCCTCGTCATAGCCGTTGGTGTGCAGCGACTGGGTGCCGCCGAGCACCGCCGACAGCGCCTGGACGGTCACGCGCACGACGTTGTTCAGCGGCTGCTGCGCCTGCAGGGTCACGCCACCCGTCTGCGTGTGAAACCGCAACCGGCAGCTGCGATCGTCGGCGCCGAACCTCGCGCGCATCAGCCGGGCATACATGCGTCGGGCCGCGCGGAACTTGGCGACCTCCTCGAACAGATCGTTGTGGGCGGCGAAAAAGTACGACAGCCGGGGCGCGAAGGCGTTCACGTCGAGCCCCGCCGCGACCGCGCGCGACACGTATTCCATGGCATTGGCGAAGGTGAACGCCAACTCCTGCACCGCCGTCGCCCCGGCCTCGCGCATGTGGTAGCCCGAGATCGAGATCGGATTCCAGCTCGGCACGTCTGCCGCGCAGAACCGGAATATCTCGGCGATCAAGGCCAGCGACGGCTCGGGCGGATAGATGTACGTGCCGCGAGCGACGTATTCCTTGAGGATGTCGTTCTGGATCGTGCCGCTCAGCGCATCGCGCGCGATTCCCCGCTCCTCGGCCACCACGATGTACATGGCGAGCAGCGTGCTGGCCGTGGCGTTGATGGTCATCGACGTGGACACGCGATCGAGCGGCAGATCGGCCAGCAGCGCGTGCATATCATCCACGGTATCGATGGCCACGCCCACCCGGCCCACTTCGCCCAGGGCGCGCGGCGAATCGGAATCGATGCCCATCTGCGTGGGCAGATCGAACGCCACCGAGAGTCCCGTCTGGCCCGCCTCGAGCAGCATCCGGAACCGGGCGTTGGTCTCGGCGGCCGTCCCGAACCCGGCGTACTGTCGCATCGTCCAGAGCCGGCCGCGGTACATGTCGGGCTGGATGCCGCGGGTGTATGGGAACTGCCCCGGGTCGCCGAGGTCAGCGCCGTAGTCCACGGGAGCGTCGGAGGGACGTAGCACCGTCGGGATCGGAATGCCGGCGGGAGATTTGTCGGACATGAGGAGCGGAGCGAAGATCGACGCACGAGGAGTCGCGCAACCGCCAGTGGATGACGGCCGCGCGCTGACCCTACGAAATTACCCACGACGCCCCGCCGGCGCCGCGACGCCACGGATCGTGCCGGCCGGGACCCGCCGGCCGGCCGCGCGTCATGCCGTGGCGACCTCGCCCTTCAACGTCCGTTCGGCCAGCTGCACGTCGTCGCGGCTGCCGATATACAGCGGCGTCCGCTGGTGCAACTCCGTGGGCTGCACGTCCAGGATCCGCTGCTCTCCGTTGCTGGCCATCCCGCCCGCCTGCTCCACGATGAACGCGAGCGGATTGGCCTCGTACAACAGGCGCAGCTTGCCGTCCGGCGTCTTCGTGTTGCGCGGATACGCAAACAGCCCGCCGCCCAGCAGGTTGCGATGGAAATCGGCGACCAGCGATCCGACGTAGCGAATGCTCATCGGCTTGCGGTCGCCCTCCAGTCCGCGGTACCGCCGCATGAGCTCGCGAGCCTCTTCGCTCCATAACTGCTGGTACGAGTCGTTCACCGACAGGTACCGGCCGATGGGCGGAGTCTGGATGTTGGGATGGGAGAGCAGGAACTCCCCGATCGACGGGTCGAGCGTGAATCCGTGGGCGCCCTGCCCCGTGGTGTATACGAGCATCGTGCTCGATCCGTAGATCACGTAGCCCGCCGCCACCTGCCGCCGTCCCGGCTGCAACATGTCCTCCAAGACGCCGTCGCGGCCGCGCGTGATCTTGGGAACCACGGAGAAGATCGTACCCACCGGCACGTTCACGTCGATGTTCGACGAACCGTCGAGCGGGTCGAAGAGCAGCGCGTACTTGCCGGTGCGGAACTCCTGCGGGATCGGAATGATCCCTTCCTCTTCCTCCGAGGCCATGCCGCACAGGCGCCCGGTGTGGTCCATCGCCTTGACGATCGTTTCGTTGGCGTAGATGTCGAGCTTCTGCTGAATCTCGCCCTGGACGTTCTCGTGGTTGGCCGACCCGAGAATATCCATCAGCCCCGCACTGCGCACCTTGTTCGTGATCAGCTTGGCGGCCAGTGCCAGATCGTACAGGATGTTCGACAGATCCCCGCTCGCGTCGGGATGCAGCCGCTCCTGTTCGATGATGAACCGCTCGATCGTGACGACGGACGTCGAGGAGTGATTGACCACGGGTGATCCTCGTTGGGGGGAGGAGATTGGGGAAAGTGAACGGGAGTCGGCGTCGGGGCAAGCCCGGCAGAGCTAAGCTTGCGCCGCCGGCCGCACGTGGTCGAAAATCAGTTCCGTCTCGATGTGCCCAACCTCCGGTCGCGACAGGAACCGATCGAGCGCCAGATCGCGCAGATGTTGGGCATCCCGTGCCACGACGTGCACCAGAAAATCGATCTCACCGCTCACGTGATAGACGTCGACCACCTCGGGAATGGTGATGACGTAGTCGCGAAACGCATCGAAGTTCTGGCGCGAGTGCTGTGGCAGCCGCACGGCGATCATCGCCTCGATGCCGTAGCCGAGCGCCGCCGGGTTGATTGCGGCGCGGAAGCCGAGAATGGCTCCGCTCTGCACCAGGCGCCGGACACGCTCGTGGCAGCTCGACGGGGCCAGCCCAACGCGGGCTGCCAGCTCCTTGTTCGAGAGCCGTGCATTGTTCGCGAGCGCCGCCAGAATCTCGCGATCCGTATGGTCCAGGTGTCGATTTTCCACAGGAATTCCGCAATATATTCGTTGGACAACGCGCCCTGCCGAATTGTATTCTACATACATGGCATACACCGAGGCAACCTTCATGACGCCAGTCAGCATAGAAACAGCCGGTGTGCATGCCGGCCGAGAAGACTTTCGCGAACTGGGGGTCCATGCGGCCCCGTTGGACCTCTCGACCACCTACCCCATCGGCGAGCTGTCCGAGGCCATCCGCGACATCGACGCGATGATCGGCGGCGCCCGCCCCGAGACCAACGAGATCTACTCCAGACTGGCGAACAGGACCGTGGACCGGTTCGAGCGCGCCTTCGCGCAACTGGAGCGCGCCGACGATTCGGTGGCCTTCGGTTCTGGCATGGCGGCGGTCACGGCCGCGTTGCTCGTGGCCCGCCAGCGCGGATCGCACGTTGTCGCCGTCCGGCCGGTCTACGGCGGCACGGACCACCTGCTCGAGTCGCGGCTACTGCCGCTGGACGTCACCTGGGCCACCGCCGATGGCGTCGCCGAGGCGATCCGCCCGGAGACCGCCCTCGTCGTGATTGAGAGCCCGGGGAACCCCACCCTCGCCCTCATCGACATCGCCGATGTGGTCCGGCAGGCGGGCCGAGTGCCGGTACTCGTCGACTCCACCTTCGCCACCCCCGTGCTGCAGCGCCCGCTCGAACTGGGGGCGACGCTCTCGCTGCACAGCGGCACCAAGTACCTGGGGGGGCACGGCGACGTGATGGCCGGCGTGGTCGCCGCCAATGACGACTGGGCGCGCGCGCTGCGCCAGGTGCGTATCCTCACCGGTGGCGTCCTGCACCCGATGGGTGCCTACATGCTGCATCGTGGGTTGCAGACACTGGCCGTTCGCGTGAAGACGGCCCAGGCCGGCGCGATCACGATCGCCGAGCGGCTGCTCGCAAGCCCGTCCGTGGAACGCGTCTACTTCCCGGGACTGCCGGGCGGTGATCCTCGCGGACTGATCGGTCGACAGATGAGCGGCCCCGGCGCGATGATCAGCTTCGATGTGGCGGGTGGATTCGACGCCGCCGCGACGGTCCTTCGAGAGGTCCGGCTGCTGATTCCGGCCGTGAGCCTCGGCTCCACCGATTCGCTGATCCAGCATCCGGCCGGTCTCACGCATCGCGTCATCGGCGAAGCGGCGCGAGCGGAGGAAGGGCTGAACCCCGGCATGCTGCGGGTGAGCGTCGGCCTCGAATCGCCAGACGACATCTGGGCCGATCTGGACCGCGCCCTCACCGTGGCGACGACCCAGGCACAGGAACACGCGGAGATGGTGACGGTCTAGCCGGGACGTTCCACGCGTCGCCGTCGACGTCGACGCGTAGCGATCGGCCATCCGTGCTGATCACCACATGCGACTGGAGGTCGGTGCGCAACAGCTGCACGCCGGCCTCCGTCAGTTGACGCATCACCGCGGCGCCGGGCGGCGCCGATCTGCCGCCTACCCCGACCGCGAGCAGCGCCACTCGCGGCGCCACGGCGGCAAGGAGCGCGGGCGGCATGTCGGCGGCGGCGCCGCGCGGCCCGACTTCGAGGACGTCCGCCGCAAGCGCGTCGGGGTCGTGTGCGACGAGCCAGCGCACCACCGCGGGGTCCGCGTCGCCCACCAGCAGCATGCGCACGCGGCCCACGCGGACCCGGATGACGAGGCCGCCCCCGCTCCCACGCCGCTGCGACCCGCCCCGCGCGGCACCCGGGCCGAGGAAGGTGAGCGTGGCCTCATCCACCACCAGCGAATCTCCGGGAGGCGCTCTCCGCCAGATGACGCCCTCGGCCCGGGCGGCGGTCAGCGACGCCCGGTAGGCATCGCCTCCATGCACCGAGGTTGCGTCGTAGAAGTAGCGGGGTCGGAGTCCGCGAATGACGCTCTCCGCTCCGCCAGCATGGTCCGTGGCCGTGCTCGTGAGGACGAACGCCGTGAGGCGCCCGCCACGGCGGGCGAGATACGGCATCACCGTCGACCGGCCGGCATCGCCGCTCCGCCACCGGGAGCCGGCATTCACCAAGACCCAATGTCCGCGCGCCGTGCGCAGGGCGATCGCGTCGCCCTGTTCCACGTCGATCATGTGCAGCTCGGTCCGACCGCCGGCAACCGGAGCCACCGGTTCCCAGGCGAGCAGCGTCAGCGCCGCCGCAGCGACGACCAGCGCACGCCCCGGAAAGCGACTGACGCAGGCCGCGACCAGGGCCACGGCGAAGACGCCGCCAAGTGCGACGGCGCCGGCGGACGGAATCACGGTGACCGAGGCGCCGGGGACGGATGCCGCCGTCGCGGCCACGAAGCTGAAGGCTCGGAGGAGCGGATGGGCCGCATCCGCGAACCAGTGCGCAACGGGTCCGACGGGTGAGAGCGCGAGCGCCAGGAACATGATCGGCTGCGCGAGCGCCATGATCGGTGCCGCGAACACGTTGGTGATGGGCCCGATGAGACTGAGTCGCCCGAAATTCCAGGCGACGAGCGGAGCCGTAACCGTAGCGGCCATGGTCGAGGCCAGCGCCGTGCCGGCGGCGGCGCGCGCCACGCCCCGGAGGCGCGCCATTCGGGGCCATCGCCCGGCCAGCCGCGCCGCGGCGATGAGGGCGGCCACGCCGGCGATGCTCAACTGATAGCCGACCGCGGTCACGGCGCGCGGATCGACGAGCGGGATCGCAGCCCCGATGGCCAGCACCGCCCACGGCGATGTCGGACGCTGCCACCACCGGGATAGCATCCAGACCCCGAGCATGACTGCGGCGCGGAGCGCGGGCGGCGGCGCGCCGAGCATGGCCACGTAGGCGCCGATCACGACGAGAGTCGCCGCGTTGGCCCGGCGGCGCGAGACGCGCAAGAGTTGGAACACGAGATCCACGGCCACGGCGATGAGTGCCACGTGCAGACCGGAAATCGAGAGCATGTGCGACAGCCCCGCCGCCGCATATCGGTCGCGCAGTTCGGGCGGCAGCCCCCGGCGATCGGCCACCAGGAGCGCGCGCGCCAGCGGCGCATCCGTCCCGAACAGCGAATCCACCCGGCGTCCTGCGGCCTCGCGCCAGCGCCCGAGCGCCGGCCCGGGGCGAACGCTCCGGAGCACCGCATGCTGAATCAGCAATCCGCGCGGCGAGGAAACGAGCGTGCCCGATGCGTCGGCGACGGACCCGGCGCCGGCACTTCCCTGCGCGACGGCCAGCGAGACCGCCACGGGACATGCCACGGCGCGCGCCCGCGCGAACGCTCCCGGCCCCGCGCTGGTCTGCAGCACCACGGCCACGCGACGCTGCGCCGCAAGCGCCCGCCGGCACGCGGCGTCCGATTGAGCCGTCGCGCGGGCAACCAGGGCTCCGCCGCAGAGCAGGAGCCCCAGCGCCGCCGGCTCGGCCCGTTGCGTCTGCACGCTCCAGACGACGCCGACGGCCGCCGCGAGGATGGGGACCGCCGCGTAGCCGCCGAATCCGAGCAGCAGACCCGCAACGTATGTGAGGATACCGACAGCCGAGAGCGGCATGGCGCGGCGGGAAGGATGTGTGCCGCCGCGGGCCGGAGCGAGCTAGGGGTTCGGCGTGCCCTCTTGCGATGGCCCGTGCCGCGGAGAGGCCGCGACCCGACGCATCGCATCCATGACCTGCACGGCGAGGTCGGTGCGGCCCTGATCGCTGCGCATCGCCAGATTGGCCAGCGCCCAGCCCTGGGCGGTGTTGGCGTATCGAGGACGAAGCTGGTTCAGCACGTACGTCGCGACGTCATCCGCGCATTGCGCGCAGGCGCAAAACGGCCCGCCACGCTCGAGCAATTCGCCGTGGATCTCGCGCACCACCTCTTCCACGAGGTTCTTCATCCGGCCATGGGGAGCGGCGCGCGCTCCGGTACGACGGTTCCGGTGAAGGTCGATCCCGTGGTGCCGGTGAGTTCGACGGTGAAGTACTGGCCCAGGACGCGGTCGTCGCCGGGAACGAGGACGGTCTTGAAGTCGCGCGTGCGCGCCTGTACCAGCCCCTCGCCCCGCCGCGCCTCCTTCTCCACGAGCACCTCCACGCGTCGGCCGAGCAACGCCATGTTCCGTTCGCGCGATCCGCGGCGGACCGTGTCGACCAGCCGGGCGAGCCGCTCCGCCGCGACGTCGTCGCTGACCGTGTCGGCAATCGGCATGCGCGTGGCCGGCGTCCCCTCGCGCGGCGAGAACTTGAAGGTGAACGCGTCGGCGAACCCGATCTCGCGCACCGCGCTCAGCGTCTCCTCGAAGTCCGCCTCGGTCTCGCCCGGAAACCCGACGATGATGTCGGTGGTGAGACTGAGTCCGGGGATCGCGGCACGCAGCCGCGACGCGCATTCGAAGTACCCTTCCCGGGTGTAGCGGCGCAGCATGCGCTTGAGCACCCGCGAACTGCCCGACTGCATCGGGAGATGCACGTGCTCGCACACCGTCGGGATCTCAGCCATCGCCTGGATCACACGATCGCTGAAGTCGTTGGGGTGCGGGCTCGTGAACCGAACGCGCCGGATGCCGGGCACGGTGCCCACGGCGCGGAGCAGATCGGCGAAGTCGTGGGTTCCGTCGTGGTACGAGTTCACCGTCTGGCCGAGCAGCACCACCTCGGTCATCCCGTCCGCGACCACGCCGGCGGTCTCGCGCACGACATCGGCCAACCGGCGGCTGCGCTCCGCGCCGCGCGTGGTGGGCACGATGCAGTAGGTGCACCGGTAGTCGCACCCGCGCTGCACGGGGATCCAGGCCTTCACTTTGTCGAACCGCCGCGGCGTGAAGTCCTCGTAGTGTTCCTCGAGGTCGAAGCTCGTGGCGATGGCACGCTCGCCGCGCCGCGCGCCCTCCACCAGCGCCGGCAGCGCTCGGTAGCCGTCGGGACCGATCACGAAGCTCACGTGGCGCGCCGAGTCGAGCAGGCGGGGGCCGAGCCGCTGCGCCATGCACCCGGTGACACCCACCACCGAGCCCGGCTTCATGTCACGCTTCAGTTCACCCAGCCGTCCGATCACCCGCTGCTCGGCGTGATCGCGGATGGCGCAGGTGTTCACCAGGATCACGTCGGCACTCCGCGCGTCCGGCGCCACCGCGTAGCCGCCGGCCACGAGCGACCCGAGCATCAGCTCGGAATCGCTCACATTCATCTGGCACCCGTAGGTCTCGATGTAGACGGTGGGACGCGGAGTCGTGGACGTCATGAATGCTGGCAGGGGTGCATGACAAGATAGCGCCGTCAGGCGACGACGAGCGACCCGTCGGCCGCAGCCCGTAACTGGCCGACGAACCGGCGGCCGCGCGGCAACGCTGGATCGACCAGGCCCACGGTGAGATAGTCTTCGGTGACCCCTCGGCGGCGCCCGGCACGACCGACGACCACGACATCGGCGGACGACCCGGCACGTGTCGCGGCATAGGCGGCCGCCTTCCGGTCGGCCAGACCGCGCAACTCGGCCGCCCGTGTCCGGGCGAGCCCAGGCGCCACCGGTTCCGGGAGACGCTCGGCGGGGGTGCCGGGACGCGGCGAAAATGGAAAGACGTGCAAGTACGTGAACGGCAGTTGCTGGCAGAGTGACAGCGTATCGGCGTGATCGTGGTCGGTCTCGCCGGGAAATCCGGCAATCACGTCCGCGCCGAGGCCGAACGCCGCGCACCGGGCGGCGATGCGTTCCACGGCGTTGGCGTACTCGGCCGGCGTGTACCAGTGACGGCCCATCCGTCGTAGCAGGGGCGCGGAGCCGGATTGCAGCGGCGCATGCAGGAATGGGGTGACCCGCCCATCGCCTGCCGTGAGCAGTTCGGCCAGGCGATCGTCCACCTCGGTGGCCTCCACCGACGAGAGCCGGAATCGCGCGCCCGACACCTCGCGCGCCAGTCGTTCCACGAGTTGACCGAGCGACGACCCGATGTCGGCGCCGTAGCTGCCAATGTGAATGCCGGTGAGCACGATTTCCGGATGATACTCGGCGAGCGCGATGGCCTCCCGGACGAGCTCCTCGGCGCGGCGACTGCGATTGACGCCCCGAGCCAGCCGCGTCGTGCAGAAGGTACAGTGCTCGTCGCACCCATCCTGGATCCTGAGCAGTGCGCGCGTGTTCTGCTGACGGGGATGGGAGGGCGCGACGGGATCGAACCCGAGGACCCGCGCCACGCGCGCCACATCGCCGCCCGGTACGATACCCTGCACCGTCGGCAGGGCGCGCAGGGCGGGTTCGCGATCGGCGAGTCCGGCGACACACCCCATGACGACGCTGCGCAGCCCGGGGGCTCGGCGGGCGGCGCGGCGCACGGCGGCGCGGAGGTCCGCCTCCGCCTCGGCCGTAACGGCGCAGGAATTGAACACCGCGCAGTCCGCGAGGTCGGGCGATCGCACTACGTGGTGGCCGGCCGCCGTGATGGTGGCGCGCAGCGCCTCGCTGTCGGAATGGTTCGCGCGGCAGCCGAAGGTGCGCAGATAGACGTTCACACCGTCACCCCGAGGCCGGCCGTCGGCGGCGTGTTGCGCGGCGGCTTCATCGGAACCACAAAATGAAACGCGCTTCCCTTCCCGGCGCCCGCACTCTGCACCCAGATCCGTCCGCCGTGCGCGCCGACCACCAACTTGCAGAACGCCAACCCGAGCCCCGATCCCCGCAGTCGCGGCGCATTGGGCGTGTGCACCTGCTCGAATTTCCGGAAGATGACTTCCCGGTATTCCGGGGGGATGCCGGGGCCGTTGTCGGCCACCGTGAACAGCAACTGGTCGCCGTCGCGCCGGGCGCTCAACTGGATGTCCACCGGATGCGAGGAGTGGGTGATCGCGTTCTGGAGCAGGTTGCCGAACACGCGGTGCAGCAGCGCCTTGTCGCCCTCGAAGACGGGCGCGTCGTCCGCGACATCGACGGCGGCGGTGGATTGCGCCTGCTGCAGGCGGGTCCCCCATTCGTACACGACCTCGTTGAGCAGGGCCGCGGGCGCGATGGGCTCGGGCTTCAGCGCCACCGACGTCTCCTCGATCCGGCGGATCTCCAGGAGATCCTCGATCAGACTCAGCAGGTCTTCGGCCTTGCCCTCCGACTCGAGCAGGGCGCGGCGCTGAGCGTCGGTGAGTGGCCCGAAGTCCTCGTCGAGCAGCATCTCGAGATTGGCGAGCACGCTGGTGAGCGGCGACTTGAGATCGTGGACGATCATCTTCATGAGATCGTCGCGCAGTTTCTCCATCTCGCGCATCTTGCGCGAACTCTCCTCGAGGGCGTCCATCGCGGCCTTGAGCCGCAGGAGGCTCCGCACGCGGGCGCCGAGCACCAGGCGGTTGTGCGGCTTGGTGAGGAAGTCGTCGCCGCCCGCCTCGATGGCCTTCACGCGATCGGTCGTATCGCTGAGCGCGGTGACGAAGATGACGGGGACACGGGCCGTACGCGGATCGCGCTTGATGCGCCGACAGGCCTCGAACCCGGTGTCCCGATCGTCACAGCCCAGATCGCCGGCCGGCATCGCGACGTCGAGGATGCAGAGATCGGGGCGGTGTTCGAATGCCGCCCGAACGGCGCTGGGCCCGTCGGTGGCGGCAATGGCCCGGAACCCCAGCACGTGCAACTGGTCGAATAGCAGTTCGACGTTGGCCTCGACGTCGTCAGCGACGAGGATCAGCGGCGCTTCACCGGCCTGCGCTCTCGGCTCCACGGCGCGGGGCTACGGGCGGATGGTGAAGCCCATGCTCAGGGTCCAGGCCTGTTCCGAGATCCCGATGCTGGCGCTGCGCGCCGCGTGTACACCGGCGATGTCGAACAGGGCGTGGCCCTGGGCGAGCGTGAGTCCCAACCCGCCCGTGAACGATGCCTCGTGCACCTGATGGCCGTCCGCCGGGAACGGGAGGTTCCGCCAGCGGGTGCCGACGCGGAGCGCGAGGGGGAAGCCCCCGAGCCGCGGCCCGACGAATTCAGCGCCGACCGACGTATCCCAGGAATTCATGGCGGCGCCGGACGCCGAATCCATGTTGCCGAGCGCCGACCAACGATCGTAGGCCGTGCGAAAGGCCAGCGTGGCCCCGCTGAAGCCGTTGAACACAAGGCCGAGCCCGAAGCGATCGGGCACGCGCGCCGACTCGATCAGCGTGTCCCCGATGCTCTGGGTGAGCTTGTTCCCAC
Source organism: uncultured Gemmatimonadaceae bacterium (assembly GCA_963781765.1). Classification (GTDB taxonomy): domain Bacteria; phylum Gemmatimonadota; class Gemmatimonadetes; order Gemmatimonadales; family Gemmatimonadaceae; genus JAGWRI01. The sequence goes on along the minus strand of CAWAHC010000015.1, from coordinate 272,727 downwards.
GGCGGTAGGAGAGCGCCACGCCCCCCAACGACGGTTCGAGGAGTTCGATGCCGGCGGAGAGCGCTCCACCGGCGTAGGTGTTGGAGACGGTCTCGGTCGAGTTGCCGTAGCGCACCGTGTCCTGGAACGTCCGCCGCACCTCGATTACGTCCCGCCCGTTCACGGTGTGCATCGCGATGCCGGCGCGAAGCCACGGCCGGAACACGTACGCCGCGGTGAGCGCCAGGTCGTTGACCGATCCGTCGCTCTTGGTGGTCGAATTGAAGGCCACGGTATCGCCGCGGATCAACTGGTCTTGCGGCGTCGTCGTCTCCCAACTGCGGTCGAGGAGCGTCGCCGATGAGGCACCGATCATCAGCCGGTCGCCAAATGGCAGGGCGACGACGAAGACCGGGAAGCGCTGCGTGCTCGAGTTGGCCGATTTTCCGTTCTGGGTAACCCTCCGGAACTCTGGCTCCAGTTGCATGGAGACCGCCGGCGCCCCGAACTCGATGATGGCGGCCGGGTTCAGCGCCGACGTGGGATCCATCTCGCCCAGCGCCCCGCCGGCGCCGAGCGAGCGCGCGCTCAGCTGCCCCGGCGGATAGCCGAGCCCCTGTACGCTCAGGTTCCCCTGGGCGGCAGCCACCGCCGGCGGGGTCAGCGCGAGAAGCGCCGCGGCGGCGAGGCGGGCCAAGGAGAAACGGGCGGTCATGGGGTGCCTCCCTTCGACGGCGGCGGCGCATAGGTGATACGAATCCTCGGCCGCAGAGCCGCGGGTCCGCTCGAAGGCGTGAACCAGAAGAGTTGCCCCGACGCGCCTTCGTACTGCGTCCGGAGGGCCAGCGCCCGGGGATCGGTGACCGACAGGTTCGCGCTCCAGGCGCGTACCAACTGCACCATCTCGAACTGCCGGAGCCCGCTGTCGGCCGGCGTGAACCGCTCCAGCGTATCGAGCCCCACTCCACCCACCGTCGCGAGCAACCGTAACGCACGCGACAGATCGGTGACGGCCGACGACGCCAGAATAGCCTGCGGCCATACCGCCGCCGTGTCATTCGCGTCGGGCGACACGGGATTCGGGATCTGATTCAGCAACAGCGTAGCCCGCACCACCGTCGACGAGTCGACGATGCTCGGCGGCAGATTGAAGCGGAGATACAGGCGGTGCCCGGGCAGCCCCCCGACGCTCAGCACCGATGCCGCGGCATTCGACGTGCCCCGAACGACGATCAGGAAGTCCTGCAGGCTGGTGGCGAGTGGATTCCCGACCGGGGTGAGCGACAGGGGGAGCACATACAACGGCGTCACCCCCGACGTGTCGCCGGGCGGAGCCGGCTTGAACACGACTTCGGCCGGTGCGTAGTTCACCGAGGTGCCGATGCGGAGCTGGGCACGGTTCGATCCGGTCACCTGCACGCCGACCCGCAGCCGCCGCTTCGCCGTGATGTACGCGAGCAGCGAATCGCTCGAGATCGGCACGCGCAAGCTGTCGGTGATCGAATCGGGATCGACGGTACGGGAACCGAGTAGGCGGTCGGCGGTGAACAGCGGCCCGAGCTCGGCCACGGCCGTGTCGGTGGCCGTGCTGTCCGGGTTGCCGGTATCGACGTCGTAGACGCTGATGGTGATCGGGGCGCCGGGACGCTTGGCGGTGGTGTCCACGCGCAGCATGAGATACGCGCTGTCCACGCCGACGATCGTGGTGTCGACGGCGGCATTCGAACGCGTGAACGTCGCCGGCAGCGTGTCGAATCGGAAGATGGCGCGCGTATCGATGGTATCGCCGCGGGTGGAGACGAGGATGACCGATTCCTGCCCGATCGACGGGAATCCCGACACCGACGAATCGACCAGCACCGCGTCCAGCGTCGTGTCGTGCAGCGTCACCTCCAGTCCCGGGCAGAGCACCGGACAGGCGATGTTCGATTCGAGGTTATCGCTGCAGGCCACGGCGGCTGCGACCCCCAGGGCCGCGACCACGAGCGCGATGTTACGACTACGGGGCAGGAACACGAACACCGTCCACGGGTGGCTAGTGACGACTGTGATCGAGCGAATGCGGCGTGAAGGCGTGGGGCAGCAGGTCGGCCAGCGACCAGCGTGCCTCGTGCCCGTCACGCGTGACGCTCAATACCACCAGATCAGGGGAGAATTCGACGAGAGCCTGACGACAGACGCCGCAGGGCGGCGTCGGCGCTTCGGCCGCGGTTGCGATAGCGAGGGCGAGAAACTCCCGGTGCCCCTGCGCGACGGCCGCGCCAAGCGCGACGCGTTCGGCACAGACGCCGGCGGGATACGACGCGTTCTCCACGTTGCAGCCCACCGCGATCGAGCCGTCGGCGGCGAGCAACGCGGCACCGACCCGGAACCCCGAATACGGCGCATACGCAGCGTGCATGGCGCTCGCCGCGCGTTCTCGCAATTCGGCGAGTGCCCCGACGACGATCGCGGCGGGATCCTGCGGCACCGTGGCCCGAGCATTCATTGCGCCACCAGCACCGGCAGGAACGACGACCCGCTTCCGCGGAACGACACCCCCAGCCATTCCGCCACCGTCGCGCCAAGGTCGGAAAACGTGCTCCGACGACCGAGCGCACGGGGCCGCACGCGGGGACCACAGGCGATCAGCGGCACGCACTCCCGTGCGTGGTCGGTCGATGCCGTGGTGGGGTCGTTCCCGTGGTCAGCCGTGATGAACAGCAGGTCGTCCTCGCGAAGGGCGGACAATAACACAGGTAGCGCCGCGTCGAACTGACGCAGCGCCCCATAGAACCCCGGAACATCGTTCCGGTGCCCGAATTGCTGGTCGAAATCTAGTAGGTTGGCGAACAGGAACCCACCGGCCGTCGCCTGCAACCACTCGCCGATCGCCACCAACCCTTCGGCGTTGTCGGCACAGTGCCGCGAGGTGATGCCGCGCCCGGCAAACAGGTCGTCCACCTTGCCCACGCCCGCCGTCGGCACCCCGGCCGCCGCCAGCGCGTCGAGCAACGTGTTCCCAGGGGGCTGCAGGGAGAAGTCCCGTCGATTCCTGGTGCGTGCGTACGCACCTGGCTCGCCCACGAACGGCCGCGCAATCACCCGCGACACGTCGTGCGGCGGCACGAGCATGCGCCGAGCGGTCTCACAGCCGGCATACAACTCGTCCAGCGGGATCACCGCCTCGTGCGCCGCGATCTGAAAGACCGAGTCCGCCGACGTGTAAAGAATCCATTGGCCCGTTCGCTGGTGCTCGGGCCCGAAGCGGTCGAGGATCGCCGTGCCGCTGCCGACCACGTTGCCGATTACTCCCCGCCCGGTCAGTCGGGCAAGTTCGTCGACGACCTCGACGGGAAATCCGTGGGGGTATGTCGGGAAGGCACGCGCCAGATGCAGCCCGGCGAGTTCCCAGTGCCCCGTCGTACTGTCCTTCCCGGCCGATTTCGGCTCCATCAGCCCCCATGCACACGTGGGATGATCCGTCCGTTCGACACCCGCCAGCGGCGCAATGTTGCCGAGGCCGGCGGCCTGGAGATTCGGCAGGTCGAAGCCGCCGGCCACGGCCCGCGACAGGTTGCCCAGCGTGTCGCTCCCGACGTCGCCGTAGGCCGCGGCGTCCGGCGCCGCGCCGATTCCGACGCCGTCCAACACCACGATCGCGGCGCGTCCGGTCATGCGGGCTCTCCGTACAGGCGCGGCAGGCGCGAGTGGAGTTCGGTGAGCAATTCGTAGGGCGAAAGATGGCCGAACCGGGCCACGTCCTGCACCGTGAGCAGGTCTTCGCCGTCGGGCCCGATCAGGGTCACGACGTCCCCCACGGCACAGGGCACGTCGGTGACATCGAGCATCGTCATGTCCATCGTGACCGCGCCGGCCACCGGCACGCGGCGGCCGTGCAGCAGGGCCCAACCCCGGTTGCCGAGGGCCCGGCGGTACCCGTCGGCGTAGCCCAGCGGGAGCGTGGCAATGCGTCGCGGCCAGTCTTCCGGATGCGACCCAGGCGCCGGGTACGTCGCCCCGTAGCTCACGGTGTCGCCGTCGCGAATGGCCCGCAATTCGACGATCCGCGCGCGGACAGCCACAACGGGTTCGGGATCGAGCCCGGCGGCCGTGCCGACGCCGTAGAGGAAGATGCCCGGGCGCACGAGGTCCCATGGCGACGGTCCTTCCGCATGCTCGATGGCGGCGGAGGATTCGGCGTGCAGCAACCGCGGGCGCTGGGCCAGCGTCGCCAGCGCGTCGCGAAAGCGCTGGGTCTGCCGGGCGACCGACGCCCGGTCCTTCAGCACGGAGTGGTAATGCGTGAAGGCCCCTTCGGGCGGGAAGGCGGTCAGCAACTCTCGCAGGCTCGCGATCTCGCGCCACGGCACGCCCGCCCTGTTCATGCCGGTATCGATGGACAGGTGCCAGGGAGCGCCGCTCGGTCCCCACTCGGCAATGGCGTGGCGATCGCCGAGCGCCGGGCGGAGATCGGCCGCTCGGGCGGCCGCGAAGGTCTCTGGGAGAATCGGCGTGAGTACGAGGATCGGCCGCGCAATCCCCGCTGCCCGCAGTTCCTCCCCTTCCTCGATGGTCCCGACCCCGTAGCCCCAGGGGTCGGTGACTTCGAGCGCGCGCGCGACGCCGACGGCGCCCAGTCCGTAGGCGTCGGCCTTGATCATCGGCAGCAGCGGCACCCGGGCCGCATCGGCGATTCTGGCGGCGTTGCGCGTCAGCGCGCCGAGGTCGATCTCGACCCAGGCGCGCGTCATGGCCCTTATCATTGAGCTATCATTTGCAGGGCGGGTAGTATATCGGACGCGTGGAGGCGAGGCAAGTGAAACGGCCACTTGAAGATACGCTGGAATTGATGCACGACCTGCGGAAGCGCTGCGAATGGGATGCCGCGCAGACGCACGAGTCGCTGCGCCCGTACCTCATTGAGGAGGCACATGAGGTGGACGACGCCATCCAGGCGGGCGACGACCGGCAGTTGCGCGAGGAATTGGGCGACCTGCTCCTGCAGGTGCTGTTCCACTCCGTGGTCGCGGAGGAGCGCGGCGCCTTCACCTTCCAGGACGTCGCCGACGGCTTCGTCACGAAGATGAAGGGACGGCATCCGCATCTCTACGGCGAGGGCGCGCGCGAACCCTGGGAGCAACAGAAGGCGAAGCGGCGCGACAGCATCGTCGATGGACTCCCGGTGGGGCTGCCGAGCCTGCACCGCGCGTATCGACTCCAGGACCGGGCGGCCGGCGTGGGATTCGACTGGCCGGATGTGAAGGGGCCGCTCGAGAAGGTGGAGGAGGAACTGCAGGAAGTGCGCGCCGAGTTGGCCGCGATGCCCGAACGCGATGGCCACGGACCGGTGTATGACGCCGCCCACGAGAAGTTGGAAGCCGAACTCGGGGATCTGCTGTTCGCGGTGGTGAACGTGTGCCGGAAGGCGGGCGTACATCCCGCGCTCGCCTTGGACAAGACGAATGGAAAGTTCGTACGGCGGTTTCAGCGCATCGAGCACATGGCCAAGCAGCGCGGCATCGAAGTCCGGTCTGCCGGTCTCGATGCGCTCGATGGAATGTGGGACGAGGTCAAGGCCGAGGAGCGCTCAGCCGACGGGGAACCCCAGGCCCGCCCGCGCAACCGCCAGGGGGATCCGGGCTAACGGGGACCATCGGGATCGGCCAGCACGGTGATGCTCCCGGTCGCGCGAGCCGCGCCCATCCGGACTTCCACCGTGTACCGCCCCGCCGGCGCATCGCGGAGCCCCCCGTGCGCATCATCGCCCTGCAGGTCCCACACGAAGGTGTTCACGCCCGGCACCGCGTCTGCGGGCCACGTGCGCACCACACGACCGGTGGAGTCACGGACGGCGATCGACGCGCGCCCGGCGGCGTACGACGCCACCTGCAGCCGCGCCACATTGCGCCCGCGGCGCTCGCCCGGAACGGTCTCCCACGGGAACCAATCCACGACCGCGTCGCGCACGGGATACAGGTATAGCGGATGCTCGACGGACACCGTCGTGCGATCGCGAATCGGATCGAGGTCGAGAATCCACGCGCCGCGTCCATACGTTCCCGCTACCAGGTCGTGCGCCCGGCTTTGCACCGTGAGATCCATGACGGCCGTGGACGGGAGGGTGGCGCTCAGCGACTCCCAACGCTGTCCGCCGTCTCGCGACACGTATGCGCCCAGGTCCGTGCCCACGTACAACACATTGGCGTCGTCGGGATCGTCCTTGATCACGTTCACCGCCTCGAGCGGCAGGTTGCCCGCGAGCGAATGCCAGGTGCGCCCCGTGTCGGTGGACGCGAAGACGTACGGGTGCGCATCGTCCTCGCGGAATGCGGTGAAGCTGACGTAGATCGTGCCGGTGTCGTGCGACGACAGGGTGACACGACTCACCCAGTGACGCGGGAGGCCGGCGTCGATCCGCCGCCACGACACGCCGTCGTTCAGCGTCAGCCACACCCGCCCACCCTCGGTGCCCCCGGCCAGCATCCCGCGTACGAGCGGCGACTCGGCGAACATCGTGAACGCCCCGGTGGTCACGAGCGCGCGGTCGGCGCCCGGCGGGTCGCCGAGGTCGGGACTGATGACCCGCCAGTGATCGCCACGATCGGTGGATTTCAGGACCTGGTTTCCGGCGGCGTAGAGGGTACGCGGATCGAAGGGCGAGATGAAGAACGGGGTGTACCAACTGAAGCGGATCCTGGGCGCGCCGCGCGGGGCGCGCGGGGCGATGTCGACGGCCGACGGACCTTCCGTGAGAACCGACGTGCCGGTGATGTCCATCCGGCGCATGCCGCCGTTCTGGTGCTCGTAGTACACGATGCGGTCGTCGGTGGGATCTGGCAGCGTGACGAAGCTGTCACCGCCCGTCCATCGATCCAGGTACACGCTGCGCCACACACCCGGTTCGGCATCGTCCAGCGACGCATTGCTCGGCCCGTAGACCGCGGCGTCGTCCTGGGTGCCCGCGAAGATGCGATACGGCGTGTGGTCGTCGGTCGCGACGAAGTACATCTGGGAGACGGGAATGTCGTTCAGGTGCAGCCAGCTCTGGCCGGCGTCGTACGACATGAACAATCCGCCGTCGTTGCCAAGCAGCAGGCGGTCGGGATTGGCGGGATCGATCACCAACTCGTGCTGGTCGAGGTGCATGGCCCGACCATCGGTGTCGTGCACCCGAAGGATCCGGTCGCCGAGACGGCGCCAGGTGGCGCCCCCGTCGAATGACTGGAAGGCACGATTCCCGAGGATGTACACGTGGTCGGCGTTCCTCGGATCGACATGCACGTCCGCGAATTTCCACCCGAACACGCCGAACACATCGTACAGATCCTGGGTATTCGCCTTGCGCCAGTGCTCCCCACGGTCGTCGGAACGGTAGACTTCGCCGCCGACGTACGGCCGGTTCTTGATGGTGGACGGTCCGCGGTTGTCGAGGAACAGATACACGACGTTGCGATCGCCGGGCGCGACGTCGACGTTGGCGCGGCCGACCAATCCCGCGGGCAACCCGGCCGTGATGTGCCGCCAGTGGTCGCCCCCGTCGGTGGACTTGAACAACCCGCCCCGCCGCCCCTGTTCGATCTGCCACGCCCAGGCATAGAGCATTCGTGGATCCGTCGGATCCATGGCGATGTCGATGACGCCCGTCGAGTCGTCGATGAACAGGACCTTCTGCCAATGCGCCCCGCCGTCGCGCGTCCGGAACACACCGCGCTCGGCGTTCGGTGTCCACTGGTGCCCCATGGCCGCGACGTACACGATTTCGGAATTCGTGGGATCGATGAGCACCTTGCCGATGTGTTGGGTTTCGGCCAGCCCCATGGGCGTCCACGAGTCGCCGCCGTTCACCGACTTGAACACCCCGGTGCCCGGGTACGCATAGCCCGCGAAGCGCGGCTGCGCCTCGCCCGTGCCCACCCAGACGACGTTCGGGTTGCTGCGCGACACCGCGACGTCCCCGATGGCAAAGGCGCTCTGATGCTCGAAGATCGGCCGCCAGGTGATGCCATTGTTCACCGTCTTCCAGAGATTGCCCGACCCCACGCCCACATAGATGGTGCCGGTATTGCCGGGCGGAATGGCGATGGCTTCGACGCGGGCGCCGGTCTTCACGGGACCGTCGGCGCGCCAGGCAAGGCCGCCGAAGTACGAGTCGCGCGCCATGGTCTGATGGGCCGTCCAGGAGGCGGCGCGTTCGGCGGCGGTCGTGGGATGTTGCGCGAGCGCAGGGCGCGGCGCCGCGGCGGCGACGGCCAGCATGCACAGGGCGCGCAGGGAGACTGTTCGCATGGAGAACAATCCTGTGCGCCGTCGGCCCGATGCGCTACCCCGTGTCAGGGGCGCAAGCGGTACATCATCCGCGGGAACGCGATGACTTCCCGGATGTGCTGCAATCCGCAGATCCACGCCACCGTGCGCTCCAGCCCGAGCCCGAACCCGGAGTGCGTGAAGGTGCCGTACTTCCGCAGTTCCAGATACCAGCCGTACGCCTCCATGGGCAGCCCTTCATCCTTGATGCGCTGCACCAGCCGGTCGTAGTCGTCCTCGCGCTGCGAGCCGCCGATGATCTCGCCATATCCTTCGGGGGCCAGACAGTCGTCGCACAACACGGTGCGCGGATCGTCCGGGTTCTCCTTCATGTAGAACGCCTTCGCTTCCTTAGGATAGTTGATCACGAAGACTGGCCGGTCGTAATCCTCGACGAGCAGCGCCTCGTCCTCGGCGCCCAGATCGTCGCCCCACTTCACGGCACTGCCCTTCTGCTGCAGCGTCGCCACCGCGTCGCTGTAGTTGATGCGCGGGAACGGCGCCTGGACAGCCTCGAGCTTCGAGAGGTCGCGCTCCAGTTCCTTCAGCTCCGCCTGGCGGCGCTCCAGGCAGCGCGCGACGAGATACGACACGAAGTCCTCCTGCAACTTCATGTTGTCCTCCGAGTCGTTCCACGCCACCTCAGGCTCGATCATCCAGAATTCCGTGAGGTGCCGACGCGTCTTGGACTTCTCGGCGCGGAAGGTGGGGCCGAACGTGTAGATCTTGCCGAACGCCGCGGCCGCGGCCTCGCCGTACAACTGGCCCGTCTGCGCCAGGTATGCGGTCCCCTCATCGAAATACTCGGTGGAGAAGAGCCCACTCCGCTCGCCGATGGCGGCCGTGAGGATTGGCGTGTCCACCCGCAGGAATCCGCGTTCGTAGTAGAAGTCGTGGATCGCCTGCTCCAGTTCGCTGCGCACGGCCGCGATGGCCCGCTGCCGCGGACTGCGCAGCCAGAGATGCCGGTGGTCGAGGAGGAAATCGATTCCGTGCTCCTTGGGCTGGATCGGATAATCCGTGGGGCTGACGCCGACGATCTCGAGACCCGTGACGCCGAGCTCGTACCCACCCGGCGCCCGCGGCTCGGCCCGGACCTCGCCGGTCACGGCCACCGACGTCTCGAGGGTGAGCTCCGCGAACCGCGCCCACACGTCGGCCGGGAGTTGGCTCTTCACGAACACGGCCTGCATCACGCCGGTGCCGTCGCGTAGTACGGCGAAGGCAATCTTGCCGGAGGAGCGCACGTGTGTCACCCAGGCGCGCACGGTGACGGACTGGCCGACGTGGCCGGCGAGTTCGGAAATGCGAGGAGTCATGGGGGAGAACGCTATCCAACGCCCGGGGGGAAGTGAACCCCCGCCGAGGGGCGCCGCCGCACCCGCACGTCTGATGCGGCGGAAATGCGCGCCGGACGGCCCCACTGGTTTCTCGGCCCGGCCCGCCGCACATTTCCGAGTGGAGGTTCGAACTGGAGGCTCCATGAAGAAGCACCGCACGCAGGTACCCGATTTCGCGCACAAGCGCGTGACGCGCCCCGACGCCGAAGCGCAGAAGGCGCACCCCCACTCGCCCGCGCCGCCACAACCGCCGGCGGCGCCCGTGAAGCCGCGCGCCACTTCGGCCAAGTCGGGACGCCGGGGCCAGTAGTCGCTCGTCCCACGCATGATTCCCGGGCGCCCGCACCGGCGCGCCGGGTGTTGACGTCCAGCGCTGCGGGCCTGATTGTCCCGCTGCAGCGCCGGGTCGCGTCGATTCCAGACAGCGACCGACCGCTCAGGATCCACCCCGACACCGTGGATGTGCGCCGTACGCCAGTTCGCCGAATATCCGGTGGGCGCTGGTAGAACCGGCCGGAAGCGCGCAGATTGTTCATGTCGGCCTGCCGGCCGAAGAAGACGTCGTGGTGTCCACGTCCGGCTGTTCGCCGGTGCGGCAGGATCAGGCACTCGCGGTACGCATCCCGCCGCGAGCGGTGCACCTCTTTCATGCGGTGACTGGACGGAGGATCGCGTGACGGCCCACTCCAACCCCCTGGCCGGCGCTATCGAAGCAGCGCCGAGCGAACGCCCGCGCGACCACCAACTCGACCTGTACGGCATGACGCACGCCGGACGGGTCCGGTCGGAGAATCAGGACCATTTCCTGCTCGCCACCGTGCATCCGCAGGTGGTCATCCACGGCACCAGCCTGCCGCATCCGGAGCAGCTCCCGGCACGCGGGCAGCGCATGGCGACCTTGATGCTGGTGGCCGACGGTGTGGGCGGCGGCAGCGAGGGCGGCCAGGCCAGCCAACTCGCCGTCGAAGCAATCATGGACTACGTGTCGTCCACCATGGAGTGCTGCCACGCCGTGGTATCGGGACGCGAGGAAGAACTGATGGGGGCGCTCCGGACGGCCGCCGCGAAAGCGCATGCGGCCGTTCAGGACAAGGCTGCGTCCCTCGCCCTGCCCCACGTGATGGCGACGACGCTCACCCTGGCGGTCGCCGTGTGGCCGTGGGCCTACGTGGTGCAGGTCGGCGACAGCCGGTGCTACCACTTCTCACACGGTGCCCTGCATCAGGTGACGCGCGACCAGACCGTGGCCCAGGATCTGGTGGACATGGGCGTACTGGCGCCCGATCGGGCCGCGGCCTCGCCGTATCGCAACGTGCTGGCGCGGGCCATCGGAGCCGCCGAGGCGACGCCGGAAGTGATGCGCCTCGACATCCGCGAACGCGGGTGCGTGATCTTCCTGTGCAGCGACGGGCTCACCAAGCACGTGTCCGACGAGGAGATCGCCGAGCATCTGCGCACGATGACGTCGGCGGACCAGGCTTGCCACGCGCTGGTGGAGCTGGCCCTGGAGCGCGGGGGATCGGACAACGTCACGGTGATCGCCGGTCGAGCCGTCGGACCAGGCTGACCGTCACACCACCCGAATGCGAAGCGGCGCTGGCGAAACCACTCGCCGGCGCCGCTTCGTGTGAAGGCAGACGGAGCCTGGGATCAGATGGTGCCGCCACCGCCCCCACGACGATGCGCCGTGCGGCCCGAGGACGAGCCGCTACTGCTCCCGGATGACGCGCTGCCGGCACTGGACGAGCCAGAGGACGATCCGCCAGCCGAACGCGACGGCGCCCGCGCGCCGGAAGAACTGCCGGACGACGGCGGCGGACTTCCCTGAACATATCCGCGACCGTTCACGACACGACCGTGCGAGCCCGTCTGCCCATTGTTCTTCACGACGACCACCACGGGCTGTGCGCCGCCGTACCATCCGCCGTAGCCATACCCGTAGCCGTAGTTATACCCGCCGGCGTAGCCGAAATACGGGTTGTACCCGTAGTACGGACCGTACGGTGAGTAATTGCCGTACGGATAGCCGTAGGGCGAGTAGCCATACGTCCAGGGTGAGTACATGCAGGCCGATCCGTAGTCCCATCCGTACGCCGAATAGGGGCAGATGGCACGTGTAGCGTCGGCATTCGGCGACCCAACCACACCCTTCAGTTGAGTCGGGGCGACCGCGTCGCCGTACTGGCCGGTCGCGCCGCCGAGCGCCGGATTCACCGCGAACTTCTGCGGATTCGCGAGCGCGACCATGACGTCGATGACGTCACCCGGCACGCCACCCTTGGCCAGCGCTTCCAATTCCTTGGCGTCGACGGCCATCGGGTCGCCGCGATTGGCGAGCCACGCCTCGACCACGGGCGCATCCAGATGGGCCGATGCCTCGATCACATTGTCGGTGCTCAGCGGAGCCGCAGCCGAAACTCGCGCCGCATCCACCGCCATGGTTCGCGTGCCGATCGCCGCCGCAATGTCCGCCGGCAGCGGACCCGGGTCGGTGGCCTCGCGATACTGGGTGACCCGTACGCCGTTGTTCTTGCCGGCATTGAGGCCCTGCACGTCCATGAGGTCGCCATTCGCGGACATCGCGATCAACGCCGTGGACCGCTGGCGCATGGCGCCGCAGGTGAAGTCGGCGTGCAAATACACGCGCTCGCCGTCACCCGACCACGCGGCGCTCTCCCACCCCTTGCACCCGTCGCGAGTGGTGGCCACGTGATCGCCGGTGGCGTTGATGTGTTCGCGGGCCGCTTCCTTTCCGTCCGTGACGGTCACCAGATCGACGGCCGAGGCCCCCTGGGCCGGTACCACGCAGAGGAGCGACACCTTGACCCCGGAGGGGGCGCCGGCCGGCTCCCAGCAACCCAGATACGCGTCCCACCGGCCGTCAGGGTTCGTCGCTTGCGCGGACGCCCGGACCGTCGGCACGAGGAGCAATCCGCCGGCACAGATGGCAGCCACCATCGCGGCCCGCCGCGAAATACTCATTTGATTCCTCATATGCCGCTCTCCTCAATACCTGAAGGTAATACCCGCCGTCACCGCCAGGCCTGACAGGTCGAGACGATGGAATCCCGCATAATCACCGCCCACCGGCCCCTGCGCCAAAGCATAGCGCGCTTCCGCGGTCAGAGCCATGGCGGAGTTGATGTTCAGGTCGCCGCCCACGAAGGCCTGGACCATCGGAGTCCAGCCGGACGTACTGTACGAGTCGGAATACACATTGGTGGTGGTGAAATCGATGAAGTCACCGCCCTGCCGGAACTTGTACCACATGGTGCCGGCGCCGACGCCGACGTACGGCGCGAAATGCGCGGGGATCCACGCATAGTGGCCGATCGCGCGCCCCCTCGGCGTCAGGTACGCCTTGAGGCTCACCGTGAGCGGAACGCGCGTGAATTCGGTGGTCTGATTGATCGGCAGATTGTTATTGTCCAGCCAGTCGCGAAACTGGGACTCGACGGCGGAATGCGAGTAGCCGATCCCCACCAGGGCGTCCACGCGGGGATTCAGCCGGAAGCCGAAGTCCGTCGCGAGGGTCGGACTCGAGAAGTCGCTGTGGTTCAGCGTGAGTTCGCTGCGAACGAACGAGAACAGGTCGCTGTTCGCAAACGCCATATCGTACCCCGTGCGGACGGTGACCGTCGCGTTGGGGACGCCGAACATGAATCCGCGGGGGCCGCCGCCGGCCTGCGCCCGGACCGGGGTGGCGAACGCGGCAAGTACGGCCAGGATGAGGGCGCCGAGCGCCAGCAGAACCCGGACCGAATCCTGCGCCTGCTTCACTCCATCGTGAGCCACGCTCTGAGACCTCATCGTGCTCCTCCAAACAAGCGGTGATTGTTCCGCGGAGAATCCGCGCGACCGCTATTGTATACAGTAGAGTATACGGCTGGGTTCCATGCTTGGCAACCCTGGATCCGCCGGTGCGCACCCTCTATTACCCCGCACTGCGCCGCAAGGATTCGCTCCGCACCCTTGCGCCGGGTGCCAACACGGCGAGGTTTGGGCGCGAGCTGCCCGACCGCGCGACGCCACCGGCCCAGGGCCCCGAATACGGAGGTCATCTTCGTGAAAGCTTCGTCGTTGTTGGCCGTGGGAGCGGCGCTGTTCGCCGGTCTGTCGATCGTCGCGCCGGCCCGAGCCCAGATCACGCAGCGCGAATACGCCGCCCGTCGCGACGCGCTGGCCGCGCGTATCGACAGCGGCGTGGTCGTCGCCTTCGGCGGGCGAACGCCGGTCACGGATTTCGGCACGTTCTTCCAACTCCCGGCGTTTCATTACCTGACCGGCTTCGACGAACCGGATGCGGCGTTCGTGCTGGTCGTACGCCATGGCCGCGCCGCCGGCACGCTGTTCCTCACGGCGATCGACCCGCGAGAGGCGCTGTACTATGGCCGCCGACCCGACACCGCCACGGTACGGCATGCCACAGGACTGTCCGGTCGCTCGTTCGGCGCGTTGCACGGCGTGCTCGACTCACTCGCCGCCGGCGGACTTCCCTTCTACACGCTGGCCGACTTCGCCGATGCCGATTTCGCCCACACCGATTCGCTGACGCGCGGCCAGCGGTTCATGCGCGAGTTCGCGGCGGCGCATCCCGACCTCGACATCCACGACGCGCATCCGATGGTCGATCAGCTCCGGGCTCGCAAGAGCGCCGCGGAGATCGCGCTCCTGCGAAAGGCCGCCGAGATCAGCTCGGCCGGCCACCGCGCCGCGATGCTGGTACCGAACCCGCGACACGAGTACGAACTGCGGGCGGCACTGGAAGACGCGTTCACGCGGTTGGGCGCCGAGCGTGTGGCCTACGGTTCGATCGTGGGCGCTGGGGCGAACGGCACGCAACTCCACTATATGAAGGACACGGCGGCGGCCCGGCCGGGGGATATCGTGGTGATGGATGCCGCGGGCGAATATCAGGGATATGCGGCCGACATCACGCGGTCCATTCCCGTGAGCGGCACGTTCACCCCCGACCAGCGCCGCATCTACCAGCTGGTGCGTGACGCGCAGACGATTGCCGAGCAGTATTCGCGAGCCGGCGTGCCGGAGCACATCGCGCAGGATTCGTCGTTCGCCGTGCGGGCCCGCGGACTCGAGCGACTGGGCCTCGTGGAGAGCGCCGACGCGACCTTCGACCCGCCGTGGACCGCCGACTGCGCGCGCCAACCCAATGCCTGCAAGCAAGCCAACCTCTGGATGATCCACGGCATCAGTCACGGCCTGGGCCTCGCCGTGCACGATCCGGCGCAGTTCTATTTCGGCGACCGTACGTACCAGGCCGGCGACGCATTCACCATCGAACCGGGCATCTACATCAGCCGCGCGTCGCTCGACGTGCTTCCCGACACCCCGAAGAATCGGGCGTTCATCGCCCATGTGCGTGACGCCGTGGCCCGCTATCAGAACACGGGAGTTCGCATTGAAGACGACTACGTGATCACGGACAAGGGCCTGGAACGCTTGAGCACGGCGCCGCGGGACATCAGTGAGATCGAGGCGCTCATGAAGCAGCGGCGGCAGGTGGTGCCATGACGCCGGCCCACCGCCTCGTCGCGACTTCGAGCCTCATCGGCGTTCACGCACTGACGCACTAGGCGGCCTCCGTTTCGCGCAGGATCCGGTCGAGCGTTTCGACGAGCAGATCGGCGTCCGGCGTATCGAACGGCATCGGCGGGCGAATCTTGATCACGTTGTGCGCCGGCCCATCGGTGCCGAGCAGGATGCCCTGCTCGCGCATCCGGTTGGCGACGTACGCGGCCGCCGCGCCCGCCGGCTCGAGTGTCACCCGGTCGCGCACCAGCTCCACGCCGAGAAAGAGTCCGGTGCCGCGCACGTCGCCCACCAGTTCGTGCCGGTCGACCATCGGTCGCAGGCCGCTCAGGAGCCGTTCGCCGACGGCGAGCGCGTGCGCCTGCAAGCGCTCGTCTCGCATCACGTCGAGCACGGCAAGGCCGATGGCGCACGAGACCGTGTTCCCGCCGAAGGTGCTGAAGTACTCCATCCCGTTGTCGAACGCATCCGCAATGGCCCGCGAGGTGACGACCGCGGCCAGCGGGTGGCCGTTGCCCAGCGGTTTGCCCATGACCACGATGTCGGGCACCACGCCGTGGGCCTCGAATGCCCACATGTGCGTGCCGATCCGGCCGAGCCCCGTCTGCACCTCGTCGGCAATGCACACGCCGCCCGCTTCGCGCACGTGGCGGTACGCCTCGGCCAGGTAGCCGGAGGGGAGCATGATCTGCCCGCCGACGCTCGGACAGGTCTCGGCGATGAAGCCGCACAGCCGGCGGTCCGACGCGCGCACGGCCTCGGCGAGTTCGGCCACGTGCTCGGCGTACTTCGGCCCCGCCTCGGGATCCCCACGCGTGTACGCGCCGCGGTAGTCGTCGGGGAGCGGCGCCACGTGCACCCAGTCCGGGGCACCGCGTCCGCCCGGTCCCGCGTGCTTGTACGGGCTGATGTCGATGAGCGTGGTCGTGTTACCGTGGTAGGCCGCCTCGAGCACGATCAGGTCGCGCGCGTCCGTGTACGCGCGGGCCAGACGCAGCGCCAGTTCGTTGGCCTCGCTCGCCGAGTTGGTGAAGTAGCAAACGCGCAGGGGCTCCGGCAGCGTCGCGGTCAGGCGTGCCGCATATGCTGCCGGAAGATCGTTGAGGTAGCGTGTGTTCGTGTTCAGGACGCGCATCTGATCGGCGCCCGCGCGCACCACGCGGGGGTGCGCATGCCCGACGTGCGGCACGTTGTTGTACGCGTCCACGAACTGGCGGCCCGTGTCGTCGAACAGGTACTGGCGCCACCCGCGCACCACCTTCACGGGCTCGTGATAGGCAATGCTCAGATTGCGACCCAAGTGCTCGCGCCGATCGGCAAGAGTGTGCGCCGCTGGAGGCGCGGGCGGTGGAAAGCGCTCGGCGGGAATGCCGACCAGCAGGTTGGGGTCGGGACAGAGCGACGTCCAGACCGCCCGTTGGCTCGCGGCCACCACGCCGGGGAAGTCGAGCCCCAGCCCCATCAGATCCACCATCACTTGCAGGTGAAGGTGGGGTGTCCATCCGCCGTTCACATCCGCCGCGCCCAGCGTCGCGATGCGCTGCCCGCGCTCGATCGGTTGCCCGGCACGCAGCCCATCGAGTGAAGCGCGGCTCAGGTGCCCGTAGAGGGTGAAGAACGGAAGGCCGTCGCCCGTCTCGTGACGCAGGATGATCACCGGACCGTAGTCGAGCGGGTTCGCGTTGTCGTGGAAGGCATGCACCGTGCCGGCCAGCGGCGCGTGCACCGCGGTTCCGGCTTCGGCGAACAGGTCGAGCCCGATGTGGATGGTCCGGCGTTCGTCCGTCACGCGCGACCCGCCGGAGAAGAGCGGCGTCACGTACAGCAACCGCGCCTCGTCGTAGCGCCCCACCCCAACGCGGACCGCGGCCTCGCGCATCGCGTCGAACACCAGCGGGGTGAGATGCGGCTCGTCGCGTTCCGTGGCATCGCCGCTCACCAGTGGGCTGGGCACGCTCAGGTCCAACACCAGCGACGGCTCGGAGCGCAGATCGACGCCGAGCACGGGCGCGAACTCCCGCGTCCGGGCGCCGAGCCAGGCGCGCACGCGCTCGGCATTCGGCACCGGGCTCAGCCCGCACGCGTCCCGCAGCACCGCCTCGGCAACCGGGAATGCGATCGACGCCAGACGGGGCAGCGCGGCCATGATCCGGGTCTGGCTGATCCCCAGGTACTCGTTGTCCGGGCGACGCCGCGTCTGTTCGGCGGCGACGCACGCGCTGACGCACAACCGCATGGCGGCGAGCCCGAACAGCGCGCGCAGTTCGACCTCGGCCAGCGGGCGTTCGGCGTGAAACGCGGCGACGACCGGCACGGCCGCGGCGAGCGGATCGGGCGCGTCGAGCATGGCGTATGCCACGGCGATCGCGAGATCCGCCACCGTATAACTCTCCACCATATCGCCGAAATCCACGATGCCACTGACGCGGAGCGCCGGGGCCTGCGTGTCGTCCCAGGCCACGAGCACGTTGTAATCATTGAGGTCGCCGTGGATCACCGCCCGAGGCAGCGACGGGAGCGCGGCCGCCGTGTGCGCGTCGAAGGCCCGGCAGATCGCGTCGATCGCCGCGCCCAGGCGCGCATCGGTCACCAGCGCCCGCCGCTCTTCCACCACCCGCCGCGCGCCGGCGAGATCCCACAGGAACTGCCGATGGACCGCGGGGTGGTCGAAGCCCGCAAGCGCGGCGTCGAGCTGAGCGACGGTGCGCCCGAGGCTTTCGAGCAGCGCCCGAGACGGCAGCCCTACGTCGGCCAGGGGACGGCCCCGTACTCGGGTGATGGCCCAGACCAGGTGTTCGCGGTCGCCGGGGGCCGCCACGCGCGCCAGCCGCGTTCCGTCGATGGCCGGGATCACCCGCGGCGTGAGTTCGGTGCGCGTCGCCAGGTGATCGAGCACCCCCTGCTGTGCCTCCAGGATCGCCGGATCCTCCCGCGCGTTCGCGATCTTGAGGACTGCGCCGCCGTGCTCGTCGCGCGTCTGCACGAGAAAGTTCTGATCCCGCTCGCTGAACAGCGGGCGGACCGCGCCGTCGAGCCCGAACCGCTCGTGGGCCAGGCGGGCGGCAGACGTCTCGTCGAAACAGGGGACGGAATCGAGCATGGAATACGCTACACCGGCGGGCTTCGCGCGTCCATCGGCCCGTGGCGCTTTGCACGCCGACTACACTTAGGGCATGACCAACACCACATCCATTTCGTTGTTCGACCCGCTCACGATCCGCGAGGTCGAGTTCCGCAATCGCATATTCGTCTCGCCCATGTGCGAGTACTCCAGCGTGGACGGGATGCCCAACGACTGGCACCTGGTCCACCTCGGCAGCCGGGCGGTCGGCGGCGCCGGTCTGGTCCTGACCGAAGCCACGGCGGTGAGCCCGGAAGGGCGCATTTCGCCGGGGGACACCGGCATCTGGAGCGCGGCCCATGCGGCGGCCTTCGGGCGAATCGCCGCGTTCGTTCGCGCGCACGGCGCCGTGCCCGGCGTCCAGCTGGCGCACGCCGGGCGCAAGGCGTCCACCGGCATTCCCTGGATGGGCGGCGGCGCTCTGGCCCCGGATCAGGGAGCCTGGCAGACCGTGGCACCGAGCGCGATCCCCTTCGACGCGGGGTACCACACGCCGCACGCGTTGACCGTTTCCGAACTGGACGACGTGTTGAACCAGTGGGTGGCCGCGAGCCGGCTCTCGATGGATGCCGGGTTCGAGGTGATCGAGTTGCACATGGCGCACGGATACCTCCTGCACCAGTTCCTCTCGCCACTGAGCAATCACCGTGACGACGAGTACGGGGGCAGCCTCGAGAACCGGATGCGATTTCCGCTCCGCGTCGCGGCGGCCGTCCGCGAGGTATGGCCCGACCGGCTCCCCCTCTTCGTCCGCATCTCGGCCACGGATTGGGCAGACGGCGGGTGGGACATCGAGCAGTCGGTGCAGCTCGCCGCGAAGCTCCGGGGCCTCGGCGTGGATCTCATCGACTGCTCGAGCGGCGGCAACGTGGCCCACGTGAAGATTCCGGTGGGACCCGGGTATCAGGTCCCGTTCGCGGAGCGGATCCGCCGGGAGGTGAAGATCGCCACCGGTGCCGTGGGCATGATCACGGAACCGCATCAGGCCAACGAGATCATCGCCTCAGGCAAGGCCGACGCGGTGATCATGGCACGCGAACTCCTGCGCGATCCCTACTGGCCGCTGCATGCGGCGAAGACATTGGGGGTGGAGGTGCGGTGGCCGAACCAGTACCTGAGGGCGAAGCGGTGAGGCCGTGAGGCGTCAACTCCTCACGGCTTGACCTGCAACACGATCTTCCCCACGTGCTTCCCCCGCTCCAGTTCGGCGTGTGCCGCCGCGGCCTCGTCGAGCGGGAATACCTTGTGGATCACCGGCTTGATGGTCCCATCCTCAAGCAGGGGCCAGACCTTCTCGAGCAGGCGGGCTGCGATGGCGCCCTTGAATTCCGGCGACCGGCTGCGGAGCGTCGAGCCGGTAATCGTGAGTCGCCGCGCCATGACCTGTCGGATGTTGAATGCCGCGTTGGCGCCGCCGAGCGTGGCGATGAAGACGAGCCGGCCGTCTTCGGCGAGCAGGGACAGCTCGCGGGGCACGTAGTCGCCCCCCACCATGTCGAGGATGACGTCGGCGCCGCGATCGTGGGTCGCATCGTTCACCACCGCCACGAAATCCTCGGTCTTGTAGTCGATTGCGCGTTCGGCGCCCAGCGCCTCGCACGCATCGCACTTGTTGGCGCTGCCGGCGGTGGCGAATACACGCGCCCCCATGGCGCGGGCCATCTGGATGGCGGCCACGCCGATGCCGCTCGACCCGCCCTGCACCAGCAGGACCTCGCCCGCCACCAGTCGTCCGCGGTCGAACACATTGCTCCAGACGGTGAAGAAGGTCTCGGGCAGCGACGCCGCCTCGACCATGGAGAGTCCTCGCGGGATGGGCAGGCACTGCTCGTCGGGCGCCAGGCAGTACTCCGCGTATCCGCCCCCGGTGAGCAGCGCGCAGACCTGGTCGCCCACCTTCCACGTCGTCACGTTCCGGCCCACGCCCACGATCGTGCCCGCCACCTCGAGCCCCGGAATCTCGCTGGCGCCGGCCGGCGGGGGGTATGCGCCCTTGCGCTGCAGGATGTCGGGCCGGTTGACGCCTGCCGCCGCGACCTCGATGAGCACCTCGTTCAGAATGGGACCCGGTCGCGAGTGTTCGCGGACGGTCAATACTTCGGGTCCGCCCGGCGCCCCGATTTCCACGACGCGCATCGGATTGAAGTTTAGAACTCTTGCATCTGTCACGACGGCCGTGCTCCCGATTCATGAGATACGTGATGTCTAGCGCCTAGCCGCGCGCGCGGCTAGGCCTCGCGGCCGCGGCCCGCCGCTCAGACGGTGTGGCCGCGCACACCGTGTGGACGGTACGACGCTTCCAGGGCCTGCTGTTCCTCGTCCGACAGTTGAAGGTCCAGCGCGTGGAGCGCCGCATCGAGGTGCGCCATCCTCGTGGCGCCGATGATGGGAGCCACCACGCCGGGCCGTGACAGGAGCCAGGCGAGGGCCACCTGGGCCATGCCGACGCCGCGTGCCTTCGCCACGCGCTCCACGGCGTCCACCACATCCCAGTCGCTCGGCGTGTCGTACAGCCGCGACGAGAAGTCGTCCGACCCGGCGCGCGTCGTGCCGGCACTGGCCACCTTCGCATCGGCCGGACGCGGACGCGTCAGCACGCCACGGGCCAGCGGACTCCACGGAATGAGGCCCACCCCTTCTTGCCGGCAGAGGGGAATCATTTCCCGCTCTTCCTCGCGGTAGAGGAGGTTGTAGTGATTCTGCATCGACACGAAACGGGCCCAGCCGTTCCGCTCGGAGGTGCTGAGCGCCTGCGCCATGCGCCACGCCGACCCGGAGCTGGCGCCGATGTAGCGGACCTTGCCCGCGCGCACGAGATCGTTGAGCGCTTCGAGCGTCTCGTCGATCGGCACGTCGGCATCGAACCGGTGAATCTGGTAGAGATCGATGGCGTCCACGCCGAGCCGGCGCAGGCTCGCTTCGCACGCCTGCAGAATGTGCTTGCGCGACAGGCCGCCCATGTTGGGACCACGACTCATGGCGAAGTTCACCTTGGTGGCGATCACGATCTCGTCGCGCACCGCCATCGCGCGCAGCGCCCGACCGGTGACCTCCTCGCTCACGCCGAGCGAGTACATGTCGGCGGTGTCGAAGAAGTTCACCCCAGCCTCGACGGCCCGCGCGAAGAACGGTTGCGCGGCTGCCTCGTCGAGCACCCAGGGACGCCAATCGGGGGTGCCGTAGCTCATGCAGCCCAGGGCGAGCCGCGAAACCTGCAGGCCGGTATGGCCGAGTCGTATGTACTCCATCTCAGAACCTCGCTCGCCAGATATTGTTCGAGCGATCGACGTCGGGCAGCACGTGGCGCGGGTCCACCTCGGCGCTCACGATGGCCTTGTGCTCGGGCACACGGTACACGAACACATTTCCCAGATTCCACATCTCGATGGGCAGTTTCACCGTCGCCGTCGTGCGATCGGCGAAGGTGAGCGACAGCTCGACGGGCATGATCATGGAGCCGCGGTTCGCGATGTACACCCGGGCGCCGTCGGGGCGGTTGCTGACGGAATCGACCGCCTGGTCGAGCCGGGCCGTGGTGTAGATCCACTCCCGCCAGTACCAATCCAGGTCCATACCGGATTCGTCGCGCATGATGCGGAAGAAGTCGGCCGGCGTCGGATGCTTGAACGCCCATGCCTTGATGTAGGCGCGGAAGGCGTCGTCGAAGCGTCGTTGCCCGAGCACCTCGAACCGCAGGATGCGCATCATCAGCGCGGGTTTCTGGTAGCCGGACCAGAACAGGTCGCGCACCTCGGTGGGATTCTCGATCAGCGGTTGCTCGTTCCCCGGCACGCCATGCTCGGCATACAGGTGCAACGGGTGCGACTCGATGGTGTCGCCGTAGGTCGTGCCCTTGAAGTACAGCGCCGCGTTGTGGAGGTCGATGAAGGTGTTGAAGCCCTCGTCCATCCAGGGATAGAGTCGTTCGTTGCTGCCCACGATCATCGGGAACCACTCGTGCCCGAATTCGTGGGCGAGCGCCCACTGCTGATCCTCGCGCGTGGGGCTGTTCGGCACGAAGGTGATCATCGGGTACTCCATGCCTTGGATCGGACCTTCGATGGTGGTGGCATGCGACCAGGGGTAGTGGTACCACTGTTCGCTGAAGTACTTGATGGTGGCGCGCGCCATGCGGTTGGCCTCGGGCCACTTATCGGCCGCCCGGCGGTAGAGCGTCTCGATCAGAATGTGGTCCCAACCGCTGGCGTCCCACAGGAAGTCCGGACCGGCCGCCCACGCGAAATCCCGCGTGTCGTGCGACGTGAAGTGCCACGTGAGCATGCCACTGGTGATCGGACGAATGGCGGCGAAGTCGCTCAACTCGCGGCTCGTGATGACGTGCACGGTCGTGTCGGAGTTCCGCGCTGCGGCGAGGCGGGCGATCTCCGTGGGCGTGAGCACCACGCGGGGGTTCTGCAACTCGCCGGTGCCGCGGACGATGTAGCTGAACGGGACGGTGAGCGAGACGTCGAAGTCGCCGTACTCCAGATAGAACTCCCCGGCGCCGATGTACGGCTCGTGGTTCCACCCGTGCACGTCGTCGTAGACCGCCATGCGCGGATACCACTGGGCCACCTCGTACAGCGGACCGTCATGCCCCATGCGGCCCCCGCCCTGCTCCGGCACCTTGAAGCTCCACTTCGCCTCGAGATCGATCGTGGCGCCGGGCGCCAGTGGTTTGGCGAGGTCCACGCGCATGGTCGTGCCGTAGATCGTGTGCGCGGCGTCGCGGCCACCGACGCGGAGGGAGTCGAGCGTCAGTCCGCCCTGGAATCCCTGGCAGGAGAAGTCGAACTCGCTGTCGAGGAACTTGAGCGGCGGCTGGTTGAGCGTGTTGGTGATGCTGGTGGGCGCGCACAGGTTCTGCTCCAGAAACATCCACACGTAGGGGAGCGAGTCGGGCGAATTGTTCCGGTAGTGGATGGTCTCCCGGCCGGCGATCCGATTGCGTGCAGGGTCGAGCGTGGCGGCGATGGTATAGTCCACCTTCTGCTGCCAGTAACGGGCGCCGGGCCGGCCGCTGGCCGTGCGCACGCCGTTGGGCGTCGGGAGCACGAGCGGGCGGAAGGGCGACGAGTCGGCGACGGCGAGTTCAGCCGCCGACTGGGCGGCCAGCACCGCGGGAAGCAGGGCGACGCCGGCGAGAGCGAGGAGCAGTTTGCGCACGATGGAGTCCGGTTCGGTGAGCAGTCGGAACGCACGGTGAATCCTGAATCGTAGCATCGCGTTCCCCGACGGACGGCGCAATGCCGCGGACCCTGGCGCACCGCACACACGACGGCCCCTGGACGCTCGCGCCTCCAGGCCGGCATCTTGCACCATGCCAGAACCCACACTCGCCGAACTCGCCGACCGGCTGGACGCCTCGCCCGACTACCACGTGCTCCGGCGGTTCGATCCGCCGCGCTCGTACGCCACCCGCACCGGAGGGGAGCAGTTGCGTACCGCGGCCGCGCTCGACGTCGAGACCACGGGCATGGACCGGCGCACCGACGCGATCATCCAGCTCTCGATGGTCCCGTTCACGTACGACGCGGAATCGGGACGCATCTTCGACGTCGGCGAGACGCTCACCTCCTTCGACGACCCGGGGCGACCGATCCCGCCGGAGATCTCGGAGCTGACGGGCATCACCGATGCCGACGTCGCCGGGCAACACATCGACGAGGCCGCGGTCCGTGCGTTTCTCGAGCCGGTGTCGCTGGTGATCGCGCACAACGCGGAGTTCGACCGTCCGTTCGCCGAGCGTCGACTCGCCGACTTCCGCGACCGGCCCTGGGCGTGCTCACTCCGTGACGTGCACTGGCGCCGCCACGGGCTCTCCTCGTCGTCGCTCGAATACCTGCTGATGAAGCGCTGCCGACGCTTCTACGGCGCGCACCGCGCCGACCAGGATGCGCTGGCGGTCGTGCACCTGCTGGCCACGCCGCTCGACGACGACACGCTCCCGATGGCCCTGCTGCTCGCGAACGCCCGCCGCGGCACGGTGCGCATCTGGGCCGAAGGCGCGCCCATCGAGACCAAGGACCTGCTGAAAGCGCGGCACTACCGGTGGAACCCGGGCGCCGATGGCCGCCCCAAGGCCTGGCATCGCGAATTGCCCGCCGAGGAGCAGGCGGCGGAGCTCGAGTGGCTGTTCGCCAACGTGTATGGAGGCGTGCAACGGACACTGCGCATCGATGCACTCGATGCGCGCCAACGGTACTCGGATCGCGCGTGAGCCGCCGCCTCTTCCGGAAACTCGGGTTCGCCGCCCATCGTATGGGATCGTGACGCGCGATCAACCCTGAGCGACCTGAGGACTGCCGTGAACGAAATGATGCTCATCGACATCCTGACCTTCACCGGGCTGATGGCCCTGCTGGCCACGCTTGGCAAGATCGTCTTCACCCTGATCAACCGTCGTCGCGGGAGCCTCCCCGCCGCTGACGCCAAGTTGCTGGAAGAGATCAACGCGCGACTGGCCCACCTCGAGCAGGTGACGGACTCGACCGCGGTGGAGATCGAACGCATCGGGGAGGGACAGCGGTTCACGACCAAATTGCTGAGCGACCGGGGCCAGTCCAAGTAGACGGCGCGTCCCCCCTTTGCCACGGCGCAGGCGGCCCGCTAGAATGCGCCAGCCCTGGAGGAACCATCGGATGCGCGTTGCGATCGTCGGAGGCCCCGGCATCGGGAAGAGCACGCTCCTGCGCCAACTCGCCGATCTGTACCACAACGGCGCGTACGGCGAAGGCGAGAAGGGCGTCTGGGACCCCCGCGTGCTGGCCGACATCGAAGCCGGGCGCAACCCCGTGGGCGTGACGGCGTATTTCGGCCGCCTCTACGACGCCAACTACCGCGACGCGATGGAGCACGACCGACCGGGCCGCGTGATCTTCTTCGAGGGGGCGCGGATCACGCTCGAGGCCCACCTGGCAGAGTACCCCGCGGAGGAACACGAGGAGTTGCGAAAGGTCCTGTGCATCGGCGATTGGTGGAACCCGGACCGCGTGATCTGCCTGACCTCGAGCACCGATACCATCGAGAAGCACATCAAGCTGCGCAACCGGCCGCACGAGAGCGTCGAGCTGATGGTGCACCGGTTCCGCCTCATCGACGGCGAATTCCGGCGGCTGGCGGCGGCCGACGCGAACGCGGTCGTGATCAACCGCGACAACATGGAGTTCCACGAACGCGACGATCTGATCCGGATCATCCAGGCCGCCGGCCTGCCGATGTTCCACGCCGTTCCCTACGAACAGATCGAGCACTTTCCGGCGTAGATCGCCCGCCACGGCTCGCTACCACCACCCACGGGTGATATACTCGAAGCGGGTGCCTTCACCCCTCCCCGCGACTCGCTCCGATCCACCCACTGGACATGCGATCTCTCTCCGTCCGCTCCACCGCCCGCGTCATCGCCGCCGCCACGCTGCTCGCGGCCGCCGCCCCGCTGCTCGCGGCGCAGACGCCGTCGATCGGCCCCACCGGCGCCTCGACCTTCGATTCCACGCAATTCGGCGGGCTGCACTGGCGCAGCATCGGCCCCTACCGCGGTGGCCGCGTGACCACGGTCGTCGGCGTGCCCTCCGAGCCCCTCACCTTCTACATGGGCGCCACCGGCGGCGGCATCTGGAAGACCGAGGATGCCGGGGAAAGCTGGCGCAACGTCTCGGACGGACAGATCCGCCGCGGATCGATCGGGTCGCTGGCCGTCGCGGCGAGCGATCCGAACGTCGTCTACGCCGGAATGGGGGAGCGCGAACCGCGCGGACAGTCGTCCACCTGGGGCGACGGCGTCTACCGCTCGACCGATGCCGGCAAGACGTGGACGTACACCGGCCTCGAGGCCACGAAGTCCATTGCCCAGTTGCGGGTGGACCCGCGGGACGCCGACGTCGTGTACGCCGCTGCCGAAGGGAGCCGGTGGACCTTCGGCCCGGACCGCGGCATCTACAAGAGCACTGACGGCGGCGCGCACTGGACGCTGCTGCTGCACCCCAGCGACAGCGTGTCGGCCATCGACCTGGCGATGAACCCGTCGAACCCGCGCGAGCTGTTTGCGGCGTTCTGGGATTTCCAGCGGTTGCCCTGGCAGATCCGGAGTGGCGGTCCGGGAAGCGGCATCTACCGGAGCACGGATGCCGGCGCCACGTGGAAACGCGTGACCGGACACGGGTGGCCGGCCGGGCTGGTCGGCCGGATCGGCGTGTCGGTCTCGGCCGCCAACCCGCACCGGGTCTATGCCATCATCGAGGCCAAGGGGGACACGGGCGGCGTCTACCGGTCCGACGACGACGGCGATTCCTGGACACACCTGAGCGCCGAACGACTGATCCGGTCGCGGTCGTGGTACTACACCCGCATCATGGCCGATCCGCAGGACGAGAACGTCGTGTACGTCATGAACGCGCAGATCAACAAGTCGATCGACGGGGGCAAGAGCTTCCAGGTGCTGCGCGGCCTGCACGGCGACAACCACGACCTGTGGATCAACCCGCGCAACCACGACGACATGATCAACGGCAACGACGGCGGGGCCACCGTCACGCTCGACGGCGGCAGGTCGTGGAGTACGCAGGACAACCAGCCCACCGGGCAGATCTATCGCGTGAATACCGACAACCAGTATCCGTACTGGGTGTACGGCGCCCAGCAGGACAACACGTCGATCGCGATTCCCAGCGCCTGGCCCGGCGGCATCGGCGCCGGCGACTGGTACTCGGTGGCCGGGTGCGAGAGCTCGCACCTCGTGTTCGACCCCAACGATCCGCGCTACATCTACGGCGACTGCTACCAGGGCATTCTGGAAGAGTTCGACCGCCAGACGCGCATGACGCGGAGCGTGATGGCCTATCCGCAGCTCAACCTCAACATGCCCTCGGACTCCATCAAGTACCGCTTCAACTGGAGTTCGCCGCTCGCCGTTTCCCCGCAGGATCCACACGTGCTCTACGACGGCGCGCAGGTGCTGTTCAAGTCGAGCGACCGTGGGCAGACGTGGACGCCGATCAGCCCCGACCTCACGCGCAACGAGAAGGCGCATCAGGGCTGGGGCGGCGCGCCGATCACGAACGAGGGCGCCGGCGGCGAGGTCTACAACACCATCTACTACATCATGCCGTCGCCGCACGATTCGAACACCCTGTGGGTGGGCACCGACGACGGGCTGGTGCAACTCACGCGCGACGGTGGAAAGAGCTGGACCAACGTCACGCCGAAAGGCGTCGGACCCGGGTTCGTCAATGCCATCGAGGTGTCGCCGTGGGAAGCCGGCACGGCGTACATCACGTACGATGGGTACAAGTGGAGCGACTGGGCGCCGCACATCTACGTGACCACCGATTACGGCCGCTCGTGGAAACAGATCGTGAACGGCATCCGGGATGGCGATCAGGTGCGCGTGGTGCGCGCCGACAAGGTGCGCCGAGGGCTGCTCTACGCCGGCGCGGAGACCGGCGCCTACGTCTCGTTCGACGCCGGGCAGCACTGGCAGAGCCTGCAGGCGAATCTGCCGCCCGTGCCGGTGACGGACCTCCAACTCCGCAACGGCGATCTGGTGGCGTCCACGGAAGGCCGCGCCTTCTGGATTCTCGACGACGTGAGCCCGCTCGAACAGGACGCCGACAAAGTCGCGGCGTCGGAGACGAAGTTGTTCGCACCGCGCCCGGCCTACCTCACCGAATGGGGCGGCGGGTTCGGCGGCGACCTCGGCAGCAGTCCCGCCGGCGCCAATCCGCCGAGCGGGGCCATCATCTACTACCACCTCAGTACCGGCACCGACTCGACCAAGGTGACGCTTGAGATCCTCGACGCCGAGAACCGCGTGATCCGCACCTACGAGAGCAAGGCGAAGCCGGGCGAGCGGCCGGTGCGCGGTACCCCGGGGATGCACCGCACCGTGTGGGATCTCCGCACCGCACCGCTCGGCGCGCCGCATGGCGTGAACTTCTTCGGATCGACCAGTGGCCATCTGGTGGCGCCGGGGCAGTACCGCGTGCGGCTCACCGCCGGCGGCAAGAGCTACACCGCCCCGCTCACGGTGCAGCAGGATCCCCGCGTCCGCCTCACGGCGGAGCAGATTGCCGAGGAGCAGCGCGTGATCACCACCATCGAGGAACGCGCCAACGCCATCTTCCACGACGCGAAGCGGCTGGACGACGTGCGAGACCAGGTGAAGGCGATCGTCGCCCATGCCAAGGACCTGCCCAAGAGCGACAGCGTGTCGTCGATGGGCAAGACCCTCGCCGGCCGGTTGGATTCGCTGAGCGTCGCCCTCGTGCAGCCCAAGCACACCAACGGGCAGGACATCATCAACTTCCCGAACGGCGTCGTGGATCAGTACGCCTACCTGGCCAGCCAGGTGGACGGGTCGTACATGCCGGTGACGACTGGCGTGAAGACGCGTCTCGCCGATCTCCAGATGCAGTGGCCCGCCGTCCAGGCCAGGATCGACGACCTGCTCGGCGCCCAGGTGGCGGTGTTCAACACGCTGCTCGCCGGCAAGGCCGTCGTGATCGTTCCCACCCCGCCAACGAAACCGATTCCGTGAGTCGTGCCATGACCAGATATCGCGTTCCCGCTCGCCAACTCGCCGTGGCGGCGCTGCTGGCGCTGACTCCGATGGCCCTGCAGGCGCAGCGCCGCGGGCGCCCGCGCACCGCGCAGCCGCGCCAGGCCGAGGATCCGCGCAATTCCCAGACGGAGAAACCGCCGCTGATGGCCAAGCACTGGCTCGCCATCACCGGCAAGCCGCTCTCGGCGACGGCCGGCGCGCTGATCTTCGCCAAGGGCGGCAACGCGGTGGATGCCGCCGCCGCCATGCTCGCCGCCGGGTGCACGATGTGGGATACCCTGTCGTGCGGCGGCGAGACGCAGGCGCTGATCTACAACCCGCACACGCACAAGGTGATCGGCATCGACGCGCTGGGCGTGGCGCCCACCGGCGCAACCGCCGACTTCTATCATAGCAAGGGGTATCGTTTTCCACCCCAGTATGGGCCGTTGGCCGCGGTCACGCCCGGCACCGTGGGCGGGCTGCTGACGATGGAGGCCGAGTACGGCAAGCTGTCGCTCAAGGAAGTGCTGGCGCCGGCCATCGAGATGGCCGATGGCTACGCCATCGAGGGCCAGATCAGCAACACCATCCAGTTCTACAAGGACACCATCGCGCAGTGGAAGTACTCGCGCGAGGTGATGTTCACGCATCCCGGTACCGACCACCCCGGACCGTACGCCGGCGAGATCTTCCGGCAGCCCGAGTTGGCGGCCACCTGGCGCAAGCTCGTGGAGGCGGAGCAGCAGGCTCGCAAAGCCGGCAAGACGCGCAAGCAGGCGATCTACGCCGCCTACGATCGATTCTACAAGGGCGACATCGCCCGCGAGATGGTGCGCGGCGTGCGCGAGGAGGGCGGGTTGTTCACGATGGCCGACCTGGCCAACTGGAAGGTGCACATCGAGCAGCCGCTCAGCACCGACTACAAGGGGATCGAGGTCTACAAGCTCCCCATCTGGCAGCAGGGCCCCGTGATGCTGCAGATGCTCAACATGCTGGCCGACACGAACGTGAAGGCGATGGGGTACAACTCCGCGCAATACATCCACGCGCTGTACCAGGTGATGAACCACGCGTACGCCGACCGCGACTTCTATTACGGCGATCCGTACTTTCCGCCCGCCGAGCCGGTGAAGGGGCTGCTCTCGAAGGAGTACGCGCGCCATCGATTCGACGAGATCGACTGGACGCACAACGATTCCACGGTGAAGCCCGGCGATCCGTATCCCTTCCAGGGCGGAACGAACCCATTCAAGGGTCTACTGGCGCAGTGGAACCCGCTGCAGTTCGAGCCGGGGATGCAGGGTCCGGTCGGCGGGCAGCAGGACGTCGTTCGGCCCGTCAAACCCGACACCAACGTCGTCGGGCGGATGTCGGGCCCGATGGAGTTCCTCCCCGACCACGCGAGCCGCTCCGACTCCTCGTTCACCAACGCCTTCTACGACGGCACCACCTCGATCGTCTCGGCCGACTCGGCGGGATGGGTCGTGTCGGTGACGCCGAGCGGCGGCTGGGTGCCGGCGGTGGTCGCGGGCCACACCGGCATTGGCCTCAGCGAACGAGCCCAGAGCTTCGTGACCTATGCGAGCGACGGCCCCTACAACGTGATCCAGCCGGGGCAGCGCCCGCGGGTGACACTCACCCCGACACTCGCGCTCAAGGGCGGAAAGCCGTTCCTCGCTTTCGCGGTTCAGGGCGGCGACTCGCAGGACCAGAACCTGCTGCAATTCTTCCTGAACGTCGTGGAGTTCGGGATGACGCCGCAGGAGGCCGCCGAGGCGCCGAACTTCAACAGCTATCAGATGCGATCGTCGTTCGGACTGCACGAGAACGAGCCCGGGCGGATGATGATCGCGACTTCCCTGCCCGACTCGACGCGGCAGGCGCTGGAGCGGATGGGCTACCGGCTGGAGCCGACGCAGCGCACCTCGGGTCCGATCAACGCGATCATGTTCGATCTGACGCACCACACGATGTGGGGTGCGTCGAGCAACCACGGCGAGGACTACGGGATCGCGTGGTAGCCCTCCCACTTCCCAAGCGGGGCCGCCCAGGAAGGTTACTGGGCGGTGTTGTTCAGCGAATACACAAACGCGGAGACGGCCAGTACCTGGGCCATTGAGAGTGGCGCGCCTCCCATGGCGGGCATCGGAACCGCGGCGGCCATGGGCTTCGGTACGCCGGTGTCTACGAGGTTGATGATGAAGCCGTAGGTACCATCGCCGTGCAGCCACTTGGCGTCGGTGAGGTCGGGGGCGATTCCCGGCGTGCCCTTGCCCTTGGGCCCGTGGCAGACAAAACAACGCCCGCCGGCCACGCGCCCGTGAAAGATGCTGTCGCCAAGCACAATCATCTTCCGCGGCAGAATTGTGTCAGTGGCGATCGCCGTGATGCGGCCATCCGCCCGCGCCGAGTGCCGGGGCCCGGGGACCACCGCGACCAAGGCCGGGAGTGCCACGGCCATCGCTACGCTCCATGCTCTCATCTTACACCCCACCGAAAGGGCGAACGCTACGCTTGAGGCGAGTCGCGCCCGCAGGTCGCAGGTCGCGACCTCCGGACCCTATCGGTGCAGGGATACGGATCGGACGCAGACGGGCCCATCGGGAGGACCCGTACCCCATGTCAGGCATTCCCTGGGGCGCTCGCGCCAGCGCCCGACCTGGCTAGCTGCCGTCAGGCGTGGTCGTCCGGTTCACCCATGTAAAGAACAACCCGGTCATCACGCCGAAGGTGAGGAGCAGTCCGCCAATCTCCATGATCCCGCCGGCGACCTGCAGATCGTCCATGGCGCTGAGTCCGGCCATGGGCGGCGCCAGCTGGTAGATGCTGTAGATCGGGTACTCCGCGAACAGCATCACCGAGGCAATTCCCGAATGCACCAAAGTCGCCAGGAACAGATAGAGGATCTTGAAGAGCACGGGGAAGTCGCGGGCGGGCACGCTCATCACCACCGGCCACCAGAGCACGAACCCGGCCACCAGCCACGACAGGTCGAGCGCGAACGAGCCGAACTGCGACACCATCAGTCCGTCGACCACCGCGGGCACGTGCGTGGCGGCCGCGATCACGTTGAAGATGATCGCCGCCATCAGCGGCATCGTGACGAAGCGGAGCACGCGCCACGTGGCGCCGGTGGGCGCCGGGCGCGCCGCGAGTCCCGGCTCGACGCCCACGAGGATCAGTGGGGCGACGACCATCGTCAGCATCAGGAACTGCACGGCGTGCGCGCTGGCCAGGTAGCCGGCGGCCAACGGGCCGAGTGGCCAATCGAGGGAGGCCCATGTGAGCACCACGCCGACCCACCCGATGAGCCGGCGACGGCGCGCCGATGGCGTGGCCGGTCCATGCCGAACCGCCGCCCAGTACGCGCCGGCAATGCCGAGCGCCATGAGCCAGATGCCGGGGTACGGGCGCCACTTCCAGGTCCAGGCCACACCCTGCGCCGAGCACCACCACTGTACGGGTTGGGTCACCATGAGTCGATCGTCGCCGGGATCTGGGGGTCAGCGAGCGCCGCGGAGCAGTTCGGGAAGGTCGTGCGCCCAATCCTGCTGGAGCGTACCAAAGGGATAGGCGCGGTGCGCGCTGTCGTCGGCGGTGAACGCGTACACCTGCGCCGCATGTCCCACCGTGTAGTTCGTGTCGCCCGGCGCACTGGCCTGACGCGTGGCCAGCGCGACGCCGACCGCGTGCTCCGCCTTCACGATCTCGGCCTCGGTGCCGCGCAACCCGATGAACGCCGGGTTGAAGCTGTCGAGCCAACTGCGCAGCCGCTGCGCGGAATCGCGCGGTGGGTCGGTGGTGATGAACACGACGCGGATCCGCTGCTGGTCGGCCCGGGAGAGCCGCCGCATGGCGGCGGCGATGTTCGCCATCTGCACCGGGCAGACATCGGGACAGTGCGTGTACCCGAACGCCAACAGTGTGAGTTGCCCTCCGGTCTCTTTCTGGAAATCGAAGGCTTGGCCGCGCGTATCGGTGAGCGTGAACTCGGGGCGCGCAATCGGCTGGGGGAGCTTGGCGCCGTGGAGTGTCTGGGAATCCCGCGCCGGGCCGCCGCAGGCAACCGTCAACAGGGCGGCAAGCGGCCAGACACGAAGTTGTCTCGTGAGCTTCAATGCGTTGTATCCCCCTGCCATCCAACGTAATGCCCGCGGCGCACGGCTGGTAGCCGCGCCCGCGGGCACATGACCTTCGACCGATGGGGGGCCGCGTCGACTAGAGTTCGCCCTCCCGCGGGTCGGGCTTCATGTTGAACTTCTGTTCGTACGTCTTGCCGTTCACGGTGAGTCGGGCCGTGAAGGTGCCGACCGTTTGCGGCGGTGGCCCGGCCGGACGGCCGCGGCCGCGCCGGCCGCCTCCGAAGCCACGCCGGCCGCCACCGACCGGGCTGAACACCACGCGGTGCATGCCCGCCGAGGTCTGGAAGGGCGTGGGCGCCGACTCCCAGAGCGGCGAAACCCTTGGGATCCCGCCCCCCGCCTGGCCGCCGCGGCCCCCACGTCCAGCCGTCGGCGCCGCGCCCGATTCGTTGGTGTAGGTCGCGCGCACCGTCCCCGCTTCGTCGACCACGTCGAGCTTCATCGGGCCCGACATGTCGGACTTGAGGTAATAGTCGATGAACGCCCCCACCGGACGGTTGGGCGTCTGGGGCTCGTCCTTCTGCAGCGGCGTGCCGTTGTCGCCGCCCTGCATGTAGTTGTAGGCATCGGCCGGCTTGAACAGATAGGCGTCCGCCGCCGCCACCGTGTCGTTGATCTGGCGCAGCGAACTGATATCGTCGAGCGCCCAGATGCCGCGGCCGTGCGTGCCCACGAGCAGATCGCCCGCATACACCTGAAAGTCGCGCACCGAGGTCACGGGCAGGTTCTGCTGCAGTGGCTGCCAGTGATCGCCGTCGTCGAACGAGATGAACGCGCCGCGTTCGGTACCGGCGAACAGCAGTCCCTGCCGCTCCGGGTCCTCGCGCACGGTGTGCACGTACACGCCGGTCGGCAGCCCGGTCGAGATTCTCGTCCAGGTCTTGCCCTGATCGCGCGTCCGATAGACGTACGGGTCGAAGTCCTGAAGCTGGTGTCGATCGACGCTCGCGTACGCGGTATTGAAGTCGAAGTGCGATGCCTCGATCATCGTCACGCGGCTCCACGGCGTGAGCGCCGCCGGAGTCACGTCCTTCCACTCCTTGCCGTCGTTGAGTGAGAGCTTGATGAGTCCGTCGTCGGTGCCGGCCCAGAGCATCGGCACGAGCAGCGGCGAGGGCGCGAGGGTGTACACCACGCCCCCGCGGCCGCGGTTGGGATCGAAGTCGGCCGCCGACGCCGCATCGAGGTTCGGGGTGATCGCCGGAGTCGGCCGAGTGAGATCGTCGCTGATCCGGGTCCACGTCTTCGCCATGTCGGACGATTTGAACACGTACTGGTTGGCGTAATAGAGCGCCCTCGGATCGGCGGGAGACAGCACGAGTGGCTGCGTCCAGTCGGTGCGCACCTTGGCGTCATCCGGCACGTCCGGCGCCGTGGTGCCGGACACGTTGTGGTTGAGCGCGAGGTCGAACCGGTTGCCCGTGCCGCCGTAGATGATCCCGGGGTGCAGCGGATCGCCCGCCGTGTACCCGCTCTCGCCACCCGCCCCGATGGGTTCCCAGTCGCGCGTGGAGATCTCGCCGAACCGGCCGCGAATGCACACGGCCACCGCGCCGCTGTCCTGCTGCGCGCCGGTCACCCAGTACGGGAACCGGTAGTCGACGGAGATGTGGTACATCTGCGCCGTCGGCTGATTGAGCCAGGAGCTCCACGTGACGTCGCGCGGATCCTTGGTGCGCGCGTTGCGCGTGACGATGCAGCCCTGATCGCTGGCCACGATCATCGTGTTCGGCTCGTCGGGCGAGACCCACGCCTGATGGTAGTCGTCGCCTCCGGGCGAGCCCCGGAGCGCGACCCATGTCTTTCCCCCGTCCTCGGAACGCGAAACGGCGACGTTCGAGACGTACACGATGTCGGGGTTCTGCGGGTCGCAGACCACATGTTCGAAATACCAGCCGCGTCCCCAGAGCATGCTGTCGTCGGACATCTTGGTCCAGTGCTCGCCGCCGTCGTCGGAGCGGAAGAACCCGCCCTGCCCCGTGGCGCCTT
Source organism: uncultured Gemmatimonadaceae bacterium (assembly GCA_963781765.1). Classification (GTDB taxonomy): domain Bacteria; phylum Gemmatimonadota; class Gemmatimonadetes; order Gemmatimonadales; family Gemmatimonadaceae; genus JAGWRI01. The sequence continues at coordinate 237,780 of CAWAHC010000015.1, read as the reverse complement.
CGCCGAACGCGCCCGCGGTGGCCGGCGGCTTCGCGCCGGGGGGCAATTCAAGGTTGTCGACGGCCGCGTACACACGGTTCGGGTGGCTGGCGGAGATGGCGATGCCGCTCTTGCCCATGCCCTTGGTCGGGAGCCCGTTGGTGAGCTCCTTCCAGGTATCTCCGCCGTCCGTGGACTTGTAGATCCCGCCACCCGGACCGTTGCTCGGCGCGTAGACGAACCAGGGGGGACGCCGCGTATTCCAGAGTCCCGCGAACACGATGTTCGGGTTCTTCGGATCGATCTGGACTTCGATGGCGCCCACGTCGTCGTTCTTGAACAGCACCTTCTTCCATGTCTTGCCACCGTCCCTCGTGCGGAAGATCCCGCGGTCGGGATTGCCGGCGTAGAAGTGCCCGATGGCGGCGACGTAGGCGATGTTCGGGTTGTGCGGGTGCACGGCGATCTTGCCGATGTGCTGCGTGTCCTCGAGCCCGAGGTGCGTCCACGACTTGCCGGCGTCGGTGGACTTGTACACCCCGTTGCCGTACCCGGTGGAGTCGCGCAGGGTGCATTCGCCCGTGCCGACGTACACGGTGTCGGGAGCCGACGGCGCGACGGCCACGGCGCCGATGGATGCCACCGGTTGTCCGATCGAATACCGGCTCCCACACGCGTCCCGCGTCGACGGATTTCCAGAGGCCGCCGTTCACCGAGCCGAAGTAGAACTCGTTGGGCCGCCCCGGCACGCCGGTCACGGCGTCCACGCGTCCGCCTCGGAAGGGCCCGAGCAACCGCCAGTCGAGTCCCGAGAAGAGCGACGCGTTCACCGGCGCGCTCGTGCCCGTGTGGAGAATGCCGTCGCGCAGCGCCTCGGGCGGCGCCAGGCGAACGCGCCGCGTTGCGGCGGTGGTCGTGGCGCGCGGCCAGAGGGACGTCCCGATGAACGGGCCGGCCAGCGAGGCGGCAATGCCGTAGCGGCCGGCGCGCATCAGGAAGTCGCGCCGCGAGAAGTGGGACTCGTCGGAGGACGCGGACCCGTCGGGGTCGCGCGGATGGTCAGGGCCGACCGGGTCGGCGTTCGGAGGCAGCTTGGCCACAGAGGACTCCCGATGCGTGCCGGGCACGCGTCACGAGAAAGACCGAAGTACGCGGAAGCTGGCGACGGCGGGGGCGACGGCGCGCAACGGTGGTGAATTACTCCGCGGCGCAGAATGCGTCAAGCGCCGGCGGCGCGCCGGCGCTACTCGATGTTCTTTCCCAGGAGCGACTCGATCTGCGCCTTTGCGGTTCGGGCGTCCAGCCGCGCCTGAATCAACTCCTGGCGCGCCGTGGCCAGCGCCGATTGGGCCGTCAGCACGTCCACGAGTGCGACGGCGCCGGCCCGGTACTGCGCATCCTTGGCGGCGACGTTCTCCGTGGCCGCCTCGATCTGCAGGCGCTGGAGGTCGATGGTCTGCGTTGCCGTCCGGAACTGGGCCAGGTACTGCGCGAGATTCTCGCGGGCCGCCAACCGCGCATCGCGAAGCCCCGCCCGTGCGTTGTCCGCATTCGCGTCGGCCGTCACCACGCTCGCTTCCCGCCGAAAGTTGTCAAACAGGGAGTAGCTGGCAGAGTAGTAAAGGGCGTGGCTGTTCACCAACGACCCACCGCCCACGATGAAATGCGGGCTCTTGTAGTAGCGACTGTAGCCATAGCTGACGGAGAGCGACGGAAGATACCGCGCCAACGCGACCCATCGGCTGGAGTGGTTGGCGTGCGCCTGCTCCTCCGCCTGGCGCACGTTCGGGCCCTCCAGCGCGAGGCGTACGAGTGCCGCGCTGTCCGGGGATATCGTCGGAACGATGGCCGTGTCGGCGGGAATCGCGGTGAGTTCCTCCCCGCCGCCGACAAGTCTGGTCAGCGCCGAGTTCGCCGTCGTCAGACTGCCCTGGGCCTTGATGACCGCCAGCTTCGCCTGGCCTACGGTCACGGCACTATTGAGTGAGTCGGCCCGCGATGCCGAGCCGCCCGCGATCTTCGCCTGCGTGATGGCCATCTGCGCTTCGGCCTCCTTGAGCTGCTGATCCGCGGCGGCTTCCGCCTCGCGCGCCGCCAGGACGGCGAAGTACTGCTGCTTCACGCTCAGCGCCACCGCATACCGCTGGATGATCTCGTTCTGGGACGCCGCGGAGAGGCTCGCCCGTGCCGCTCGGTACCCCAGAATTCGCGCCCCGCCGTCAAACAGCGTCAGGTCCAGCGAGTACCCCTTGCTGTAGCTCCAATCAGCGGAGGTCGGAATCAGCGATCCTTGGAAGAAGTTGGCGCCGCCGGAGTGGTACGCGGACTGCCCGACGTTGACGGAGGGCAGAAACGCGGCCACCGAGCTCTTCCAGTTGGCGTCTGCGATCCGGGCGCTACCGTGCGCCTGCACTGTGATCGGTGAGTTGGCCTGCGCCTGGGCCACCGCCTCGTCCAACGAGATCGGGCGCGGCCCAGCTCCCGCGGGTTGTTGAGCGAGGGCAGCGGCCGGCAACGCGAACGCTGTTAGGAATATCAGGACAGCGCGGGTGGATAGACGCACGGAATCCTCCAGGGTGATATCCAATCGGCAGTGCAAGCGCCGTGCCGCCGACAAGTACCGGCAAACCCACGACGGACATACAGTTGCGGAAGTTTCCCCGGCGCGAAGGACGCCGCCGGTGGTCGGATGTGGGACTGGCCGTCCCAGGATCGGACACCGCGAGTTCGCCAAGGGATTGCTCGCCCCGGCGGCCTGAGGTGTGCTATGCGGCAGGCGGCGTGTCGAGCGCGCGTCGGACAGCGGCCGCCAGATCGTCGATGGAGAACGGCTTCGCGATGAATGCGTAGGGCCCCGTCACGGCACGCGCCTCCTCGCCGTTGGCCGCCGACGACCCGCTCGTGAACAACACCTTCAGGTCCGGCCGATCGGCGCGCAGGCGGTCGATGAGATCCCGTCCATGCATGCCCGGCATGTGAATGTCACTCAGCACCAGATCGATCCGGCCGTCGAACCCCTGCGCCACCCGGATCGCTTCGCCGCCGTGCGCCGCGTTCAGCACGTGGTATCCCCGCCGATCGAGAATCCGCATCAGCGTGCCCCGCAACGCGTCCTCGTCCTCCACCACCATCACCACCTCGCCCGCTCTCGCGACGGCCGGTACCTCGGCCGGGCGCTCGACGGGATGGAGTTGCGGCCCCCCGCGGGCAAGTTCCGCGGGAAGGTAGACGCGGAACGCGGTGCCCTCGCCGAGAACGCTTTCCACGCGCACGTGGCCCCCGGCGTCCCGCACGATCCCGTACACCGTGGACAGCCCCAGGCCCGTGCCCTTGCCCTGCGGCTTCGTCGTGAAGAACGGATCGAAGATGCGCTGCAGCGTCTGCTCGTCGATGCCCGTCCCGTTGTCCCGCACGGCAATCACGACGTAGTCGCCGGCGGCGAGTCCGTGGTAACGCTGCGCCTCGGCTTCGCTCACGGTCGCGTTAACGGCCTCGATCGCGATCCGTCCGCCCATCGGAGTGGCATCGACGGCGTTGATGACGAGGTTCATCAACACCTGTTCGAGATGCGTGGGATCGATGTGCACGATCCCGAGGGGGTCGCCGAGTCGGAGGTCGAGCCCGACCCCGTCTCCCATCACGCGGCGGAGCATCGACTCCATCCCGCCCACCGCTTCGCCGACATTCAGGGCGCGGGGGAGGATGACCTGTTTGCGGCTGAGCGCGACCATCTGGCGCGACAGCGCCGCGGCCCGCTCGCCGGCGGAACGGATTTCCCCGATCTCCTCGCGTCCCGCCGCTCCCTCCGGCATCTCGAGCAGCGCCAGGTCGCAGTAGCTGCGAATCACCGTGAGCAGGTTGTTGAAGTCGTGCGCCACACCTGCCGCCAGGCGGCCCACGGCTTCGAGCTTCTGGGCGTGGTGGAACTGCGCGAGGAGCGCGCGCTGTTCGGTGGTATCGACCGCGGACACGCCCAACCCGAGCGACTCCCCGTCCGGCGTCTTCACGGGATATACGTGCAACAGCAATTGCCGCGGGCCCCCTGGCGCCGTGCTGGGACGCGCCATTTCAAAATCGCGGAGCGGCTCGTCGGTTTCCACCACCCGGCGGAGCGCCGCCTCGATCTCCGGGCTCAACTGCGGATTGACGTCGCGCAGCGTGCGACCGACATGGTCGGCGGGGGCGATGCCGGTAATCTTCGCGATGGCATCGTTCACCCGGATGTATCGCAGATCTCGATCGAGCAACGAGAGCCCGATGGGAGAACTCGCCATCGCCGCGTCGAGGAGGGCCGTACTGCGCCGGCGTTCGCGCATCTCACGTTCCGCCTCATCTCGCGCCTGCCGCTCGGCCGCCGCGGTTTCCGCCAACTCCGTATTGGTCGTCTCGAGTTCGTGGACCTGCTGCTCCAGTTCGACGGCCTGGTCCTCCAACAACTCCTGCTGGTTGGCCAGCTGGTCGGCCTGCCCGGCGAAGCGCCGACCAGAGGCGACCACGAGCCCGGCCAGCAGGCCGGCCGGCACCAGCATGGCGGCCAGCGCCACGAGTCCGAGCGCGAGGTTGTACCCGCGGCGGTTGTCGTACAGCACGTCTTCGGCGGTCAGAAACTTGGCGAAGGTCGTCCGGACGGGACCGAACGCGGCGGCGGCGCGGGGGGCCTCGCGGACGGAGACGGAGCCGGCCAGCGTCGGGGCGACGAACGCCTGGTCCCACGCCCGCACGGCGGCGGCGATCTCGGCGACACGGGCGTGCTGGTTCGCGTTGTCGGCGGTAAGCGCCCCCAACGCATCGAGGGACGAGTCCAATCGCGCGCCGTCGGCACGCGCAATCGCCGGCACGTCGCGCGCCTGGATGACGAGATACTCATACGCGGCCGCATTGCGGTCGAGGGCCAACGCGTACGCGTCGCGCGCGAGTTTCGCCACGTGGCTGCTGTGATCCTGCCAGCCCTGCACCATTCGCTGGCCCACGAACAGCGCCAGCTCGGCCACGGCCAGCGTGATCAGCGCAAACGCAAAGAGCACGCTGTAGCGTCGAAGTCCGGCGATGCCTCCACGTTCGATCTTCCTGGGGCGCGGATGTCCGGCGGACGCCATCGGCTCCTCGACCTTGGGTTAGCACATCGATTAGTTGGTAGCATTATGTTTTCGACCGGCCGCCGCAAGGGGCAAGGCCACTGAATTCCGGCGTCCATTAGGATTTCTTTGCACCTGCGACCCTGGCCTGTGTCCAGGCGTCCCATAGAGAACGGGTCCCGAGAACACCCCCGGAACATTTCGGGCCCGGCGCGCTATCACACTGGACCCGGTTCGGCGCCGCGCGCGCGCCGCTCCCACGCGACACCTCCCACGAGTCCCGCCATGCCGACGTCGTCCTCGCTTCAGCGGTTCCCTTCGCGCCACGCCCCCAGTGGCCGCGCGCTGTTCGCTCAACTGCTGGCCGGCACGGCCGCGGTACTCGCCGTGGCGTGCACGAGCAATGCCAACTCCGCGACCCTCACGCCGCCGCCGACATCGTTCGCGGTGAATCCGTGTTCGGTGAGTGGCACGCTGCAACTGGCGGTGGCGCAGACGGCGCGCGTGGACTGCAGCAACGGCGGCACCACAGTGACCGTGGCGGGCAACGGGGCCAGCTATCTCGTGGTCCCCGAGTTCGCCACCGATCAGGGCGTGAACACGCCGGTGACGTACAGCCTGGCGGCCGGCGACGCGGTGACGCCCTCACTCGTGCCGGCGGCGTCGGTGGCGCCATCGGCGAGCGGCGCGGCGGGCACCGTGCCGGTGCCGCACCCGAACCTTCGCCAGATGGCCTTTGACGGCACGCTCCGGGCGCGGGGCACGCGGATGGCGGCCGCGGGTGCGTTTCGGAAGACCAGCATGCAGGCCCGGGCGTCGTTCTCGATCGCCGCGGCCACCGTACCCGCCGTTGGAAGCGTCCGCAGCTTTCACGTGCTGTCGAGCTACCAGAACAACAACTACCAGTGGAAGTCGGTCGGTGCCAAGCTGGCGTACGCCGGCAACGACATGCTGCTCTACGTGGACACGCTGGCGCCGGCCGGCGGCTTCACCCCCGCGCAATTACAGCAGTTCGGCCAGTACTTCGACCAGACGTTGTACCCCATCGACACGGCGAATTTCGGTCCCCCGTCGGACCTCGACGGCAACGGGCACGTGATCATGCTCATGTCGCCGGTGGTGAACGGACTGAGCCCGAGCGCGCAGTGCCAGACGCAGGGATACGTCGCCGGCTTCTTCAACTCCGAAGATTTCGCCCCCGTTTCGTCCGACACCAACTCGAATCAGGGGGAGATCTTCTACTCCATCGTGCCCGACCCGAGCGGCACGGCGAGTTGCACTCATTCCGTGAGCCAGGTGGAATTCGACATTCCGGCCACCTTCCTGCACGAACTGCAGCACCTGGTGAACTTCTCGCAGCACGTGGTGCTGCACAACGGATCGCCCGAGCAGGGCTGGCTGGACGAGGGGCTGAGCCTCGTGGCCGAGGAAGAGGGCGCCGTGCACTACGAACAGCTGTGCCCGCCCCCGAACTGCCGCACCGACCCATCGCAGCTCTTCCCCGACTCGGCGGAGAGCTTCGTGCAGGGCTTCCTGTACGACTCGTACGAGTACGCGCTGCTGCCGGACACCTCGAGCGTCACCCTGCACTCCGACTCCGACAACGGGTTCTCGTGGCGGGGCGGCGACTGGTTGCTGCTGCGGTGGCTGGGCGACCAGACCAACAACGCCGTGTATCGCAAGCTCGAGGACACCTACGCGACGGGCGTGCCCAACATCGAGAATGCGATGGGTGGGCAGTCCTTCCCGACCCTGTTCGCCGACTTCGGCCTGGCCGTGTACACCGACAGCCTGCCGGGGCTTCCGCGCAATACCGCGCCGGCCGCCGATCGGTTCGTGAGCCGCAATGTGTCCCAACTCTGGGCACGCCTGTTCGCCACGTCAGGGCCGGCCACCGACATCCCGTACGCCCGGCCCGTGCAGCTCTTCTCGATCACGACCGACACCGCCAGTTCGATCATGTCACCGGGCACGACATCGTACTACCGTCTGGACACGCCGCAGGGGGCCGCAACCGTGACCCTCCAGTTCTCGGCGCCCGGTGTTCACGCGCTGGCGACCGCGCTCCATCCGCAGCTCGCCATCTTCAGACTGCCGGCCGGACAGTAGCGGCGCGTCACTCCGGGGGCGGCGTTCGCCCCCCGGCGCTCTTGGCGCGCGTGATCAGCGCCTGCACCGCGTGCTTCGTATCGGCGTGGACGATCGAGAGCTCCGCGCCCTCGATCCGCGCCAGCACCGCCGCGTGATCGGGACGCGACAGGGCGATCTGAAGTCCCTGCACCACGAACCGGCGGACCCCCGCCCGCTCGTCATTGAGGTGCTGCAGCAGGGCTTCGAGTGCGTGCGCGTCGCCGCGCGCCGCGAACACGCCCAGGACCTGCGCGGGCACCCCGTCGATGGCCAGCAACCGCTCCACGTCCGACACGCGCGCCGTGTCCTGCTGGTGCGCGATCGCCTGGAGCGCCGCATGCCGGATCACCTCCCGGTACGACGGCAGTTGCAGTGCCTCGGCAAACATCGCGTCGGCCTGCGCCGAATCGGCCTCGGCGAGCGCACCGACCCCCGCCGCCCGCACGTGATCGCTCGAATCGTGCGCGAACGCGTCGCGGATGCGCGCCACGGCCCGCTCACCGCCCTGCCTCCCCAGTGATCGGACGGCAGCCGCGCGTACCGCGGACGACGTATCGTGCGACGCGCGCAGCACGGCGGCAAAGGCGGCGGGCACCGACAGATCGCCGAGCGCCTCGACGGCCTGCTGGCGCGTAAGGTAGTAGTCGGCATGCGCCGATGCGTTGGCCAGTGCGGCCACGGCCACGGAATCCGTGGCGCGCTCGGCGAGCTGACCGATGGCCCATTCGCGATCCCACAGATTCGCATCGCGCGTGAGCTGGGTTGCCAGCCATGCCGTGGGCTCGTGGAAGGTGAGCTGTTTGAGCACGTGGTTGCCGTCGTCGAAAATGACCATGGTCGGCGCGCTGTGGACGCCGGGCACGGTGATGGTCTGCTGTCGCGCGTCGAGCGCGGCGTGGTAGACGACATCGCCGTTCGCGGTGCCCACGCGAATCGTGAACGGCATGTGGAACGCCTGCGGCACGTCGAACTTCACGCCGTCGGCCCCGGCCTTCAGCGTATCGAGCTGTGTCTGCCGCACGTCCAGCCTCAGCGCGTGAGCCGCCGTGTCGTAGGTCGCGCTGACGTCCAGCTTCGGGTACCCGGCCGAGTACACCCACTCGCTCCAGAACCAATCGAGATTCTCGCCCGTGGTCTGGAGCACGGCCTGCCGTAGATCGTCGGAGGTGGCGTTGCCGAATGCGTGGCGGGTGAGATACGTGTGCAGCGATGCCCAGAAGCGCGTGGGTCCCAGGTAGTGCTCGAGCATCCGGAGCACCAGAGCGCCCTTGGGATAGATGTTGTCGGATCCCTCGGAGGCCAGCGCCATCGGGCGCCGCGCGTCGATGGCCACGTACTGGTGATACTCGTCGTCGTAGTAGTCTTCCGCGGCGTGTTCCCCGCGCGCGTGCTGCCAGTACTGGCCCGGCATGAACTCCGCGAAGCCCTCGTTCAGCCAGAGATTCGCCCAATCCTCCGTGGTCACGTAGTCGCCGAACCATTGATGGGCGAGTTCGTGGGGAATGAGCAGTTCCAGGTACCATGGACGGTCCTGGTAGTCCCGCGCCGCCGGAAGCCAATCGACCAGGGTGGTGGCACTGACATTCTCCATGCCGCCGAAGAAGTCGGCCACCGTGGTCTGCGCGTACTTGGCCCACGGATATTTCACCCCCGTGAGCCTGGAGTACGTGTCAATCATGTCGGGCGTATGATGGAACAGCCGCCAGGCATTCGCGCTATCGGCGTGGTACACGTAGTAATCCACCGGCACGCCCTTCCACGCATCGTGGATCTTCGCGAACGGCCCGATCACCATCGACACGAGATAGGTGGCCGATGGGCGATCCTCGCGCCAGGTCACCGTATGTTGGGTGCCATGCCGCACATCCGACACCAGCCGGCCGTTGGACACTACGACATCGCCCCGATCCACCGTGGCCACGAGTTCCCATGACTCCTTGTCATTGGGAAAGTCGTAGGTGGGAAACCAGAGGTGATTGTCCATGGACTCGCCCTGGCTCCAGATCTGGCGCGGCCGGTGCGCAAGCCCATCTGGGCTGATGAACGTCAGCCCGCGGCCGTTGGTCACACGGCCATCGTAGGCCACCGTGAACCGGAGCGTGTCGCCGAAGCCCACATCGGCCGGCGGAAACACCACCAGCGTGTCGCCGTGGCGCGCCGTCCGGATCAACCGTCCATGCGCGTCGGTCACTCTGGTGTTCCGCAGCAGGGCGCCCTCGTCGAGCACGACGGAATCGAGCCCCGGACGCCGTGACACCACGGTCGTGCTCACGACTCCCTTGAACGACGTGGAGTCCCAATTGAAATCGGAGAGTGCGATGCGCTGGTGGATCAGATCGTAGTCGTGGGACCGCGTGTACGCGCCGTTCACCACCTGGACGGCGTTGGATTGCGCGGAGGCGACCGAGACGGCACAGCACAGGCAGAGCGTGGCGAGCGGCAGACGCATGGCGAGAGACCCGGGGATGAAGACGACCGGCCGAGGGATGCTCGGAGTAGAGCAATCCCGCGGCCGAATCGCAAGGGTCGGACGATGCAGATTCCGCTAACGATCGCCGCGCGCAGCGCCGCGCGGCCCCGGTATTACCAGATCTTCGGCACGACCGCACGCGGCCGCACCATCGGGTCGCCGGCCTTGCACCCGAACGCCTTGGCGAACGCCTGCATGTTGGAGAGGGGCCCGTTCACCCGCCAGCGATCGGGCGAGTGCGGATCGACCTTCACCAGCAGCTTCGCCCGTTCGGGACGGGAGTGTGCCCGGAAACTCTGCGCGAACGCGATGAAGTACCGCTGTTCCGGCGTAAACCCGTCGATCAGTCCCGGACGGCCGTCGCGCGTGAGCGCCGTCTCCAGCGCGTCGTACGCCGTGAGCGCGCCGCCGTAGTCGGCGATGTTCTCGCCCAGCGTGAGGTGGCCATTCACATGAAAGGTGTCGACGGCGATGTACCCGTCGTACTGCTTGGCGTCGAGCTCCGCCTCCTTGTCGAACGCCTTCGAATCGGCGGCAGTCCACCAATCGCGCAGATTGCCGCTGGCGTCGTAGTGACGCCCCTCGTCGTCGAAGCCGTGCGTGAGTTCGTGCCCTGCCCAGCTGCCGCCCAGCGAGCCGTAGTTGGCGCCGTCGTCCGTGTTCGGATCGAAGGTCTGCGGCACCAGCGCCCCGGCCGGGAACACCATCTCGTTCTTGCTCGGGTCGTAGTACGCGTTGACGGTGGGCACGGTCATGTCCCACTCGGTCTTGTCCACCGCCTGCCCGGGCCGGTTCACGATGCGGTTCCACTCGAAGCGATCAGCCGCTGCGATGTTGAGCACGAACGGGCCATTGCTGACCTGCAGCTTCGAGTAATCGCGCCAGTGGTCGGGGTAGCCGACCTTTTCCCCCATGCGGGCGAGCTTGTCGAGTGCGTGGGAGCGCGTGGGGTCGGACATCCAGGTGAGCTTGAGTAGCCGCTGCTTGAACGCAGCGCGGATGTCGTCGATTACCTGCTTGGCCTTGGCCTTCGCTTCGGGCGGGAAGGTCTTGGCGACATAGGCCTGCCCCAGCGCCTCGCCGATCTCGCCGTCGGTGGCGTGCAGGCAGCGCTTCCATCGCGGGAGGAGCTGCTTGGCCCCCGAGAAGCGCTGGCTGAACGCGAAGTTCTCGTTCACGAACGCGGAGCTGAGCCATGGCGCGGCGTTGGAGAGCGCGTGATAGCGCAGATACGCACGCCAGTCTTCGAGCGGCCGGCTGGCGACGAGCGCGCTCACCGTCCGCATGAACGCCGGCTCGTCCACGTTCACTTTGGCCAGCGGCGCCGTGACGCCGACGTCTTGGAAGTACGACGCCCACTGCACGTTGGGCGCGATGCGCTCCAGCCCGCTCACCGGCATCTGGTGGTCGCTGGCCTTGGGATCGCGGCGCGCCACCCGAGTGAGCTGGGCCTTCGCCAGTTCGGTCTCCAGCGACAGCACGCGGCCGGCATCCCCGGCGGCCATGGCGCTGTCCTCGCCGGCCAGCACGAACATCCTGGCCACGTGCGCCACATATGCCCGGCGCGTGGAGTCGGCCGACGCCGCCTTGTCCAGATAGTAGTCGCGGTCGGGAAGGCCGAGGCCCCCGCGGTCGAGATCGGCGACGTAGTGCGCCGCGTCGTGCGCGTCCACGCTGGGATAGTAGCGGAACAGCACGTTGACGCCGCTCGCCTGGAGCCGGGCCACCGCCGGCATGAGCGCCGAGCGTTGGGTCACGGAGTCGATAGCGGCGAGCGTGGGCATGAGCGGCGCGAGTCCCGCCGACTCGACGGCCGTCGAGTCCATGCAGCTCGCGTAGAAGGTGCCGAGCTTGTGTTCGGTGCTGGTGTCGGGAAGCGACGGCGCCTTGGCCATCGCATCCTCGAGTACCGACTTCACCACCAACTCGTTGCGGTCGGCCATGTCCTTGAACACACCCGACGAGGAGTAGGCCGCCGGAATCGTGTCCGTCTTGAGCCAGGTGCCGTCGGCGAACTCGAAGAAGTCGTTGCACGCCTTGACGGTGGTATCCATGTAGGCAACGTCCACCACCTTCAGCGGTTTGAGCGCGGTCGTGTCGGACGCCGGCGGCAACTCGGCGATCTTGCAGGACATGGGACCGGCAACGAGGGCGACGGCGAGGAATGGGCGAGCGAGGCGCGAGAGGGAGGACATGTCGAATCGCTCCAGAAGCGACGGAAGTGAAGGCGGCGTGGCGTCGGCAGAACGCCCGCCGGCCGGCAGGGTCAGCCGGAACGGGCATGCCACGCCTTCAGGGCCGCGGCTTCCTGTTCCGGTTTGATGGTGAAGTGTGGATGGGCACGACGCTCGGCCGGCACGCTGGGCCACCAGGCGAGCGTCTCGCGCATGGTGTCGGCAAGCGGGCGGAACGCAAGTCCGGCGGCGACGGCGCGCTCGTTGCGAATGGACATCATGCCGTAGTCATTGCCCGCGAGGAAGGCCCAGGGAATGGCTTCCATGATGTGATGGGCCTTGAGGAATGGGTAATCATCGACGCGGGTGAGCGTCACCCTGGCGTCGAGCGCCGCAAGGGCGGCGGCATAGAACTCGGGCGCCGTCATCGGCGCCGCCGGCCCCGCGGCATCGAACGTGCCGTGCTGCCCGGATTCCACCAAATGGACCATGAACGCGGCCAGATCGCGGACATCGATGAACTGCACCGGATCGTCGACCTTGCCCGGCGCCAGCACCTCCCCGCCCTGCGCCAGTCTCACGGGCCAGTACGGGAAGCGGTCCGACGTGTCGCCCGGCCCCACGATATACGTAGGCCGGACGACGATCGCCCGGTCACCGAACGCCGCGGTGAGTTCCCGCTCGCACCGCGCCTTGGCCACGCCGAACGCGGCCGAGCCGTCTTTCGGATCGGCGGCCTCGTACAGCGGCGACGTGGACTCGTCGAGCCCGCGCGTGCGATACGGATAGAACACGCCCGTGGACGACGTGAACAGGTACTGGCCGGCGGCGTCCTTGAGCAGCGCCGCCGACTGCCGCACCCAATCGGGATTGGTGGCCGAGTCGTCGATCACGGCGTCCCACCGCTTGCCCTTGAGCGCATCGAGCTGGCCGTTGCGATCGCCGATCAGACGGATCACCGCATCGGGCAGGTCGGCGTGGTGCTTGCCGCGCGTGAAGATGGTCACGCGATGGCCGCGGGCCACGGCCAGGCGCACCAGATGCGGCCCGATGAAGCCCGTGCCGCCGAGGATCAGAATATCCATGGCGCTGGTGGGCGCCGGTTCCGCGAGCAGGGCGCCAAGGCGCCCCACCCCCGGAACCAGTCCACCCAGCACCGCGCCGCCCGCGAGTGCGGCGCGCGTAAGAAAGTCGCGTCGTGTCGTCATCGTGAGCGGCTCATGCCTACGGCTACCAGATGGCCACTCGGGCGTCGCCCGAGCGCACCATCGGATCGCCGTCCTTGCACGAGAACGCCTTGGCGAATTCCGGCATGTCGGACGGTGGACCGTCGGCCCGGAATTTGCCCGGCGAGTGCGGGTTGGTGTTGAGGCTCACGAGCTGCGCCTTCTCGCGCATCGAGCCGCGCCAGACGCGGGCCCAGCTCATGAAGAAGCGCTGATCCTGGGTGTAACCGTCGATCTTCTCGGCGGCTTCCTTGGGATTGGCCTTGAGCGCGGCCTGCAGTGCGTCGTAGCCCACATTCAACCCACCCAGATCGGCGATGTTCTCGCCCAGCGTGAGCTGCCCGTTCACGTGCTTGTCGGGCTGGTCGGCCAGCGGCGCGTACGCGTCGTACTGCTTGACGAGCTTTGCGGTGCGCGCGTCGAACCGCTCGCGGTCGGCCTTGGTCCACCAGTTGGTGTTGTTGCCGTCGCCGTCGAACTGGCTGCCCTGGTCGTCAAAGCCGTGGCTCGACTCGTGTCCGATCACGGCGCCGATGCCCCCGTAGTTGATCGCGTCGTCGCCCTTGGCGTAGAAGAAGGGCGGCTGGAGAATGGCGGCCGGGAAGTTGATCGTGTTCTGCGAGGGACTGTAGTAGGCGTTCACCGTCTGCGGCGTCATCCCCCACTCGTAGCGGTCCGTGGGCTGGCCGATCTTCTTGATGTCGTATTCGTAGTTGAACTTCGCGGCCGCCTGGATGTTGGCGTAGTAATGGTCGGGGCTGATCGTGAGGCCCTCCCAGTCGCGCCAGTGATCGGGATAGCCGATCTTCGGCAGGAACTTCTGCCACTTGTCGAGCGCCTGCTTCTTGGTGGCGGCACTCATCCAGCTCAGGGTCTCGATGCGGGCCTTCAGCGCGTTGCGCACGTTGGTCACCAGTTCCTCGGCGCGCTGCTTGGCTTCAGGCGGGAAGTACTGCGCCACGTAGAGCTGGCCGAGCGCCTGCCCCATCGAGCGGTTCACGGTGCCGAGCACCCGCTCCCAGCGCGGCGGCTGCTGCGGCTGTCCCTGCAGGGTCGTTCCCTTGAACGCGAAATCCTCGGCCTCGAACGCCGGGGAGAGATACGGAGACGCACCGTCGATGGTGTGGAACGCGAGGTAGGCCTTCCAGTCGTCGATGGGAGCGTGAGCGAGCAGACTGTCCATGCCGGCGAAGAACACGGGCTGTGACAGCGAGAACCCCTTGCCCGGCGTGATGCCCTGTACCTTGAAGAAGGTCCCCCAATCGAAGTGGGGGGTTGCCGCGTTCGCCTGGGCGAGCGTCACGAAGTGGTACTGGTTCTGGGGATTGCGCAGGGCCACGCGCGAGAGCGAATGACGGGCCAGGCTCGTCTCGAGCGCCATGGCCGCGTCGGCCCGGCGGCTCGCCTCGGCGGCCGGCGCGCCCGTGAGTTCGAACAACTTGGCCATGTGCTTCACGTACGCGTCGCGCAGATCCTTGTACTCGGGCTTCGTGTAATAGTCAGGCGTCGGCAGGCCAAGCCCGCCCTGCGATGCCGAGGCGATCTGCATCTTCGCGTCGTGGTAGTCGACCCGCGACCCGAACCGGAACAGCTGTCCCTGACCAGCGGCAAACGCGCCGTTGAGCCAGGCCACGACATCGGCCGGCGTCTTCAACGCGTCAATCGCATCGATCGCCGGCTTGATGGGATCATAGCCGGCGCGCGCCACGGCCGCCGTGTCCATGCCCGACCGATACAGCCAGCCGATCTTCTGCTCGATCGAGCCGGGCTTCGCCTTGTCCGCCCCCTGGTCCGCCTGTTCGGCGATCTGGTGCTGCTCATTCAGGCTCTTCTGCGTCAGTTCGGCAAAGGTATTCCAGGCGGTCTTGTCCTCTGGAATGGGGTTCGCCGCAATCCATTTGGCGTTCACGAACGCATTCAGGTCGGTGCACGCCGACACCGTGGTGTCGAGCAGTGCGACGTTGAACACGGGGCCGGTATCGGCCGCGGCCATCGCCGGCGTCCCCTGACCCGCACTCTGCCCCTGGCCGCAGGCGGCGGCCGCGACTACCGCGGCGGTGGCGGCAATGAAACCGAAGATTCCCTTCTTCATGATTGGTCTCCCGATCCCGACCCGCCGCCGTTGCCGACGTCACGGGCGGTCACGTAGAAGTTCTCGTCCACTTTGAAGTCGGACGGCGAGGTGAGCGTGGTTGGGGTGGTCTGCCACCGCTCGGTGGGATGAACGAACCGATACTCCCCGGGCGCCAGCGTCACCTTCACTGGCATGTCGAACCCGGGTACCACGTGCGCCCACCGGTACGACAGCGTCGAGCCCTGGAACCGGTACTCCAGTTCGGGCACCATCGTCGTGGTGAGGTACTCCTGGAACACCGTGCTCAGGTCGACGCCGGCCTGGGCGCTGATAAACTGCTCCACCTGCGTGCTGCTGACGGTCTGGTGGCGGAAGGTCTGCTGCAGCCCGCGCAGGATGCCGCGCCACTTGGCGTCGTCGTTCACGATCTGACGAATGGTGTTGAGCATGTTCCCGCCCTTGTAATACATGTCCCCCGAACCCTCGGCATTCACGCCGTAGGCTGGGATGATGGGGCGGTCGTTCTGGATGTTGGCCCGGGTGCCGATCACGTAGCGTTCACCCGCGGCCTTCCCCTGCTGACACTCCTCGTACAGGCTCTCGGCATAGTTGGCGAACGACTCGTGCACCCACATGTCGGCGTGGTCCCTGCCACTGATGCTGTTGCCCCACCACTCATGCGCGCTCTCGTGGACGATAATGAAATCCCATTTGAGCCCGAGCCCGGTGTGCGAGAGATCGCGCCCCAGATAGCCGTTCTCGAAGTGGTTGCCGTAGGCCACGCCGCTCTGGTGCTCCATACCCAGGTGCGGCGCCTCGATGAGCTTGTAGCCGTCGGCATACCAGGGATAGGGGCCGAACCAGTGTTCGAAGCACGTCATCATCGACGTCGCCTGGGCCCACTGCCGCTCGGCGGCCTGCCGGTGCATGGCCAGCGGCCAGAAGTCCATGGTGAGGGCGCCGTCCTCGCCGTGGTAGATGGTGCTGAAGTGCGTGTAGTCGCCGGCGTTCACCTCGACGTCGTAGTTGTTGATCGGTTCGGTGACGAACCATTCGTACGTCGTCGTGCCGTCGCCGTTGGGCGTCACGGAACGCAGGCGCCCGTTGGAGACGTCGATCATCGGATCGGGCACCGTGATGGCGATGCGCTGGCTGTCCGGCTCGTCGGACAGGATGTCCTTGAGCGGCCACCACACACTCGCGCCCAATCCTTCGTTGGCGGTGGCGACCCACTGGCGGCCCAGGCTGTCGTGCTGCCAGATGTACCCACCATCCCATGGCGGCCGCTTCGCCGCGCGCGGCTTGCCGTGGTAGTAGACGGTCACCGTCTGCCGGTCGCCGGTGTGCTGGGCGTCGTCGAGCGTGACGAAGAAGGCGTTGCCGTCGCGTCGGAACGCCAGCTGCCGGTGGTGTTGGACGATGCTGTCGGCCACCAGCGGCTGTTGCAGGTCGATCTGCATCTGCTGGTACGGCTGCAGCACCCGGTACGTGATGCCATTGTAGCCGCTGATGCTGCTGTCGGGCGGGTTCACGCGCACGTGCAGATCGTAGAACACGGCGTCCCACCAGGCGCGGGCAGGACCGTTGGTGCCGCGCAGCGTGTCGGCGTGCGTGAACGCGGGAGCGGGGCGCTGGGCGCCGCTGGCGCTCAGGGGCGCGAGGATCAGGGCGAGGGCGATGAGATGACGACGCATATCGCGAATGGGCTCCTGGTTCGGATGGGACTCCCCCATCTTACTCTCCGGAGCGCCGGCTGTCATCGCGGGACGCCGGGACCCCGCCGGTCAGAACATGTGATCGAGGTGCTTGATGACGTCCGCCTTGGCGCAGACGTTCGACTTGTCGGACTCATTGGGACGGGACGCCGCGTCGATCACGAACTGGAATGAGAGCAGGGTGACGAGCACCAGCCGGGAGCCGGCCCAGCGCGGCAGCTCGCCCCAGCGTCGCCCCGCCCACCAGCCGCCGGTCAGCACCGTTGCCTCGAGCACCAGGTCCACCACCGGCCGCCGGTACAGATTCAGCCCGAACACCGGTCCGCCGACCCAGAGCGCCTTGGTACCGGTCAGATAGTCGGCCAGCAGGTGGGAGATCACCAGCGCGCCGATGACGAGCGCCGTGCGCCGGCGGTGCGAGCGCCAGAGGGCCGCCGCGCCCAGCACGAGAGCGGTGGCGGCGACCGCGGCGAGCGAATGCGTATACCCGCCGTCGGGATTGCAGACGCCCAGGGCCGCCAGTCCAAAATCGGCGATGTCGGGCGCCATGGCGGCCACGACCAGCCAGCTGACGGGGGCCTCGGGGTCAACGGCGCGCGCCCCGAGCGCGAGGCCAAGGTGGCCGGTGATCACAGCGGTTGGAGCAGAAGGGTACGGTGCATCGTCTCATGAAATTAACCGGGGCCGCCACGTGCGGCGGGCCGGATGGCACGGAAGGTTGCACACCATGCCTTGCGGATCAACGCCGTCGCATCCATCGTTGGCGCATCCATCCGCATCCACGCACCGGCTCGTGCGTCCCTGCTCCCGTTGCCCAACCCTCAACGTCTTGTCGATGACGGCCACGACACTTCTTCGGGGAATTTCCCTGTTCGCCCAGCTCCGCGAATCTGAGCTGGAGCAGATCGGACAGCTTGCGCACGTCCGCGACTATTCAAAGAACAGCGTCATCGTTTCGGGGACGGGCCCCGGCGACACCCTCTACATCATCGTCGCAGGCAAGGTGAAGTCGATGCTGATTGCCGAGGACGGTCGCGAGGTCATTCTCTCCATGCTCGGCGCCGGAGAATTCTTCGGGGAGATGGCGCTGTTCGACGACGATCCGGGCACGACGACGGTGATCGCCACCGAAGAGTCCCAACTGCTGCTGCTCCGCCGTGACGATCTATACCGGCAGGTCATGGAGATGCCGGGCGTTGCCATCGGCCTCCTCCGCTCGCTCAGCCGCCGGCTCAAGGAAGCCGATCACAAGATCGGCGGCCTGATCCTGCTCGACGTTCCCGGCCGCGTGTCGCACTTGCTGCTACAGTTGGCGGCGCCCCACGACGGTCAGCGCATTCCCAAACCGCCCACGCACCAGGTGATGGCGCAGATGGTCGGGTCGAGCCGGGAGACCGTGTCCCGCGTCCTGAGCGATTTCTCGTCGCACGGCATCATCTCGACGCCCAAGGGTGCGATCATCCTCGAGAATCGGGAGGCGCTGGAGGCGGCCACCGGCCACCTACGCCGGCTCTGGGCGCCCCGCCCCACCTACGACGGCCAGCAGGAGCGGCGGCAGCACATCTGACGCCGATCAGGCGGCGCGGATCCCGTTGCCGCTGGCCACGTCGTTCGCGGCCCCCGCCTGGATGCGTCCGCCGAATGCCTTCATCGCCGCGTCGTAGACGCGCGGCGACCACCAGTGGCGGCAGCGCTCGATCTCGGCCAGGGCTACCCCGGGGGCGAGCGCCCCGCGATACGAGCGGGTCGTCGTGAGCGCGTCGAACACGTCGGCTACCCCCACGATCTGCGCCGAGAGCGGGATCTCGTCGCCCAACAGGCGGTCCGGATAGCCCGTGCCGTCGTACTTCTCGTGGTGGGACCGAATGATCGGCTTGATCGCCCACGGAAACTCCACCTCGGCGAGGAGTTCGACGCCCCACACGGGATGCATGCGGATGATGTCCATCTCGGCGTCCGTCAGCCGCCCGGGCTTGTTGAGCACCTCGTGCGGGACGCGCACTTTGCCGACGTCGTGGAGATAGGCACCCAGCCGAATGGTGAGCACTTCCGCCTCGTCCAAACCGAGCGCCTCGGCCACGGCCACCGCGTTTTCGGCCACCCGCTCGCAGTGGCCGAAGGTGTAGCTGTCGCTCGACTCGATGGACTGGCCCCAGTCGCGCACCACCGCAAGGTACGTGGCCTGGAGCGTCTGCACCTTGCCGTCGACATTGATGAGGTCGACCCGGGCGTCGAGGCGGTGGAACAGCCGGTGGGCCGCGCTCAGCAGCGAGAGCGCCTCCTGATTGCGGCCGAGTGTCTGGTACAGCATGGCCAGTTCTCGCGACGCCTCCGCTTCGGCGAGCACCGAGCCGGTAGCGACGGCGGTGTCGATGGCGGAACGCAGGCGCGACTCGGCGAGCACCGGTCGGCTGGTTTCGCGGTAGACCATGCCGATCACACGGTAGGCTTCGGATTTGGGAGCACGCGCACCGATCTGCTCGAACACCCGCAGGGCTTCGTCCGCGCTCCGCAAGGCGGCGTCGTAGCGCTGGCGGAATACGTGCACTTCGGCATGGTTCGCATGGGCAAGACCCAGGAGGTGCAGATCTCGGGTCCGCTCGGCCAGCAGGCGGCTTTCGTGAAAGTAGCGATCGGCCTCCTCGAACAGGCCGCGGTCGGCGCTCGCCATCCCGAGATTGTTGAAGGCAATGGCACAGCCATTGTCGTCCCCGGCCGCGCGGTACTCTTCGAGCGAGCGACCGTACCACGCGAGGGCCTCGTCGATGGCGCCCTGGATGTTCGCGAGAATCCCCAGGTTCTGCTCGATGCGCGCCCGAAGCGAGCGCACCGGGCCGCCCAATCGGAGTGCTTCGAGGAAGGCCTTGCGTGCCTCGTCGAGCGAGCCGGTGGCGATGTGGATACCGCCCATGGTATTCAGCGCCTCGGCCGCAAGCAGGGTGTCGCCCGATTGCCGCGCGACGTCGTGGCTCCGACGGCAGAGGTCCTGTGCCACCGCGCCCTCACCCCGCCGCGATCGATGGACGGCGAGCCGTCGAACGGCTTCGCAATAGATCCGATAGTTCACGGCTCCGCTACGCACGGATGCGATCCGTTCGTAGGTGGCAATGGCCAGAGCAATGGCACCGTCGCGCTCGTGCTGGCGCGCGACGGCGAGCCATTGCTCGGCGTCCGGAGTCTGCGGGGCGTCTCGAAGATCCCCGGCATCGAGTGGTGACACGGTGTGCCTGCCCCGTTCAGCGGTCAGTACGCGATCGCGTATCCCGAGAAGTGCCCGATCCGCGCCGTCGCCGTCTGTCGGAACAGATTATCCAGCGCCGGGAGCAGTTCCAGGATCTGAAGGGCGTCGTTCGTGTACGCGATGTGCCGCGGCAGTAAACGGCCGAGGAGGCCGCAGTTCGCGTAGCTCATCGTGAGCACGGCCGGCCGCGAGAACCGCAGGCCCTGCGGCTGGAACTGGACCAGGTTGACCTTGCCGCTCGGCGCCACGGCCGTGATGGCCACCCTCCGGTCGAGGGCCCTCGGCGGCACGTAGAACAGGTTCGACCCGACCTTGAGCGAGCCGCCCTCGGGTCCGATGACCTTCGTGACCGAGTCGTATGGCTGCGGCGTGCAGGCAAGCAGCCCGGTGGGCCCCAACAGCGTCCCGATGAGGGAGGCTTGGGGTTGCGCTGTCGCAGCGGCAGGCGCGACAGGGGCAACGGGGGTTGAATCGTTACAGCTGACGCTGACAAGGGTGAGCGCGGCAGCGAAGGCCGCGATCAATACACGGGGTGTCTTCATCGGCACCACTCCGAAAGGGTAGACGGAACGGCGTTCAGTGTAGCCGGCGGTGCGTGAATTCGCTGTGACGCGGATCAGTGACCGGGCTCACCAGCTCGCGTGGCCACCCCTGTGCGCGGGTGCCCCCGAATCAGATGTGCTGGAAGCTGAACCCGACGGTTGCCCCGCCGCGCGCATTCGGCGTGATCGACGCGTGACCGAGCACGCGGTTCAGCCAGTCGTCCGGGTGCGCATGCTCGTACTGCACGGTCTTGATCCCGGAGAAGATGCCGATGCCGGCGCCGAAGATGATGTCGCTCACCCAGTGCGCATTGTTGTAGAGGCGACTGACTCCGGACGCCGTCGCCGCGCCGTACGTGAGCACGCCGATCAGGCGCGCGTGGGCGGGCCAGCGGTCGTACGCTTCGGCCGTCACCGCCGAGGCGACTGAGAACGCGGCGAGCGTGTGGCCCGACGGGAAGGCCTGCCAGTTGCCGTCCACCCGGATGCCCCGCCCGAACCGATAACTGTCGGCATCGGCGTTGGCCTGCCGCGGCAGCGGCCGACCGACGGCGCCCTTGAGGAGGAATCCGGCGGCCGAGGCCACCACGAGCGCCTCGCTGGCATGCAGCCCCATGTCGGTGAGGGTCTCGTTTCCGAACAGCCGGCCGGCGAGATACATGCCGCTGCCGATGTACACGGTGCCAGGATCGGCCAGGTCGCGGAACACGGTCGAGGCGCGGAGGAGTCCTGGTTCCCTCTGGTTCTGCGGCAGCTGCAGGTTGTGCGCCACCAACTGATCCAGGGGGAGCGCCGCCACCGTGGCCGCTGTGAATCCGACCGCCACCCATGCGTCGCGCCGGGAGAAGAGGGGATGCACGGTCGCCTCAGGGGGGGGCGTGCCCGAGTCAATCCGAGCCGAATCGGGTTGCGGTCCGGGCACGCCAGACTGGGCATGCAGCGGAAGCGGCACCAGGGTGATGAGGATGACCAACGATGCGAAACAGAACCCCAGCCCGCCCACGCACCGCCCGCTCCTGAACATCATCGATCCATACTCCGCTTCAGTAGGTCATGAGGTCTGCCGCGCCCCCGGTGGGCGAGCGGTCAGTTGGACCCCGGAGGCCCCGGACGAGTTCCCACGCGAACCGGCAGCGGCCGCCGCGGCAGCATGGAGTCGCGCTGCGCGGTGAGGTACGCCAACGCCGCGACCACGGTTGCCGCCTGCTTCAGCTGGTCGGGTTGCACGCGATCCACCACGTCCATGTTCGTATGGTGCGTACGGGCGGCGTATTCCAACCGTTCCTGTACGAATTGGAAGGCGGGGAGCCCGAAGCCTTCGGAAAACGTCTGATGATCAGTCGAGCGGACGGGACGCGAGCTGAACAGGTCTACACCCAGATCCCTGAACGGCGCCAGGTACGCCTTGAAGATCGGCGCCACGCCGGGATTGTCTTCCATCCAGATGCCACGGATCTTCCCGCTGCCGTTGTCCAGGTTGTAGTAGGCGTCGAAGGTGCGGTACCCGGGCTCGAGCTTCCCGGTCGCCGCATCGCCGATGTGCGCGCGGGCGTACGCCTTTGAGCCGAGCAGTCCTTCCTCCTCCCCGCCCCACAGCGCGATCCGGATGGTACGCCGCGGCTTCGCGCCCACCTGCTCGAGGATCCGCATCGCTTCCATCATCGCGGCGTCGCCGGCGCCGTTGTCGGTGGCGCCGGTGCCGCCGTGCCATGAGTCGAAATGGGCGCCGATCATCACGACCTGGTTCTTCAGCGCCGGGTCCGTGCCGGGGATGTCGCCGATGATGTTGAAGCCGCGCGGCGTGGTCTCGTCGAAGAACTTCGCCTCCACGTCGAGGCGCATCGTCACCGGGACCCCTTTGGCGAGGATGCGCACCATGCGGTTGTAGTGCTCCACGGCAAGGGTGACCTCGGGCAGGCCGCGGCCGGCCGTCGCATCGTGCGGGCCGCCCGCCATCACCATGAAGGTGCCACCATCGGTGTGCTGCGCGAACCAGGTGAGGTCGCTGCCGCCGCTGACCGTGTCGGCCTCCGGGCCGCGGTCGAGGAGTGCCACTACGCCCTCGTCCTGGTAGAACTTCAGCAATTGTCGCTGGAAGGCCTGCGCCGCGGTGCGACGACGGACCGGCGGCTTCCACCCCGGCGGCAGGGGCGTCATCATCTCGTCGATCATCTTCGGCGTGTACGTGAGGATGATCTTGCCGGTGAGCATGCGCACGATCCGAGCCGGCTGCGTGAGCACGATCTTGCCGCGCAGCTTGCCGCGGTACTTCGCGAAGTCGGCCGCGCTCTCGATGTCGGGCCGCACCACGGCGGCCTCGATCGGGCCATTGGTGCCGGGCGTCCACGCCTTGGGCATGGCGATGATCGGCTGCTCCTGCGGCGCGACCATCTCGGCGTAGAAGTGCTGCAGTTCCCACCCCTTGCCGAAGGGGAAGCGCTCCTCGTGGACGTTCTTGAGTCCCCACGACTCGAGCGTCTTCATCGCCCACTGGCCGGCCTTCTCCGTGGCCGGGCTGCCTTCGAGCCGCGGACCGTAGACGTCGGCCAGCCAGATCATGTGATCCATCACCTGCGACTGGCGAAGTCCGACATCGCGGATCTTCGCAACCATCGCGGTGTCGATGGGTTCCGCCTGGGCGGCAAGGCGCGCGGCGAATGCGACCAGAGCGGCACCCGCGGCAAGCAGCGAGGCACAACGCGAGAAGCGAACCATCGGCGTGGGGTCCTTCGGGTGGGTGACGCGCCAACCTACCACCGGCCGAGCGCCGAGTCGAGGGTGCGGTCGCGCCCTCGCGATCTCTTAGCGGTGACCGAATCGTGGAGGGGATTCGCCGGGCGCGACATTGACGCGGCGGCCCGGCGTGCGCATTGTTTCGCGCGTCGCCCCCGCCCCTTTACCACCTCCACAATCGAGGCCAGCCCCATGCGTGCCCGCATCACGTACGCCGCCGCCGCCTTAGGCGCACTCGCCGCACTCGCGGCCTGCAGCGGTCAGGAAAAGGCAGCATCCACTCCTCAGGCAGCGGCCCCCGCCACCTTCATCATCCACGCCAAGGACTTCTCGTACGAAGCGCCCGACTCCGTTGCCGCAGGGTACGTGGCGTTCACACTCGTCAACGACGGCCCGGGCTTCCACCACGCCACGATCTTCCGTCTCGACAGCGGCAAGACGATGACTGACCTCACAGCGGCCCTCAAGAACCCCGGCCCGCCGCCCGCATGGGCCGTGCCGGTCGGCGGTCCCAACGCGCCCGACCCGGGCGGGACGACCAACGCCACTCTGAACCTCACGCCCGGCAACTATGCCATTCTCTGCATGGTGAATGTGCCGGGTGGCGTGCCACACTTCATGAAGGGCATGACGCACGCGTTCACGGCGGTTGCGAGCGGCGGCTCCGCAGAGGGCGCAGGCAGCGCCCCCACCGCAGACATCGACGTCGCCATGGCGGACTACGGGTTCAAATTCTCCAAGCCCCTCACGGCGGGTCACCACGTGTTCGAGGTCACGAACAACGGCCCGCAGATGCACGAGATCGAGATCATCAAGCTCGATTCCGGCAAGACGGCGAACGACTTCGCCACGTGGATCATGAATCCGCAGGGTCCGCCGCCGGCCCATGCCGTCGGAGGCGTTGCTCCTGAGGCGCCGGGACGGACCGGGTATTTCTCGGCCGACTTCACCGCCGGAAATTACGTCGCCATGTGCTTCCTCCCCGACGCCAAGGACGGCAAGCCGCACTTCATGCACGGGATGGAATTGGCGCTCAAGGTCGACTGATCTGACGTCGCGGCATTCGCCGGGCAACGCCGGCCGGCCCCGGACTGGGGCCGGCCGGCGTTGCTTGCGTCCGATGTGGGCGTGAGCGCATTACATTTCGATAGCCGCCACGGGCGACGCCGCTGGCGTCGGTCGCCCGTTGAATTTCGGCGCCGCCGTTCGGTCGTCACGCCTCGCTACCCCCGACCCCCGATGACTCCCTCACGCCGCACCTGGACTCTCCTCATCTTCGCCATGGCGACCGTGGGCTGCGCGCCCAACCCCGGGGAGTCGTACGTGCGGGGGCATGGCCTGACGGTGGCCCAGCTGCCCCTGCGCGATCGGGTCGCCATCTACCAGGAGGCCGTCGGCGGCGCCTTCCAGGTGGGCGACCCGTCGCTCTATCTGTTGCTGGATCCTCGGCTCCTGCCGCGCACCGGCGGGTACGGCGGCGACGACGACATGACCAGCGGGCTGCGGAACAGCCTCCTCAAGAGCCATATCGTTCAGGCCACCTGCGAGCCCACGAGTGAAGGCGGCAAGCTGGCGCACTGCAATGCCCCGATGGCCGGCTACGTGGTCCGGTTTTCGGACGTATTCCAGATGCCGGCCGACACCGTGAGCGTGAATCTGTACGTGCAGCGCTACTCGACGCCGACCAGCGTCGGCGTGGGGCCGCTCCGGTTCGAGCGCATCTACAAGCTGGTACACCGCCCCACGGGGTGGACGGCGGTGGTGGAGGGACGCGTCCAGATCGACGCGTCCTGACCGCCCAGCGGCAGGCCCCGGGATTGCGAAACTCCCGGGGCCGGTGCACACGTAAGGTGGACATCCCTTCGGCCCGGAGCCCCGTCCCATGATCGCAGCTCTCATCCGCCTGTTCGCGCTCCGCCCCTTCCTGACGATGGCGATTCTCGGCATCCCGGTGATCGTCCTCATCGCCGTGGGCCTGTTCACGATCGTCGCGTTCAAGTTCCTGGTCTTCATCGTGCTCCCCATCGCGGTCGTCGTCTGGTTGATGCGGCGCGTGATGCGGCCGAATCGGGGCCCGGCCACATAATACGAGTTCTGGTCTGGCGCGGCCGGGGGCGGCCGTGCAGTTTGGTAGGTGACGGTCGCGCGCCGGCGGCCGCCCCTGACCGTTCGAGAATGCTCATGCCCCCGGAGTTCAGGATGTCCTCCGCCCTCCGCTTCCCCGTGCGCCAGCGATGCCGGCTGGCCACCCTCGCCCTCATGGCGGCCGCAACCGGCTGTGCGTCGAGCCCCGCGCCCACCCCCACCACCACCCCCGCCGGGGTGGTCGCCGTGTCACGGGACATCTTCGTGCCCGTAAACCCGGGGCCGGGCGCCGCGACGATTCATGATTTCGCCATCGCCCCGTGGCACTACGACCGGTTCGACTGCATGCCACTGCGCACCACACCGAGCGGCGCCGTCATGGAGACGGTCGAGTATCCGTCCCGCCGCGCGCCGCAGGTCTCGGTCTCGCTCACACTAGATTCCGCAGGCCGGCTGGTGCGGTCGTCCGAGACCCACGGGGTGTTCCGCTTTCGCCCCCCGACCGGCGACACGACGCGCAGCGCGCTCGACAGCGCGCTGCGCGCACAGGCCGCCAGCCAGCAGTCCACCATGATTTCGCTCGACTACGTGGTGGATCCCGGCCTCCTCATCAAGCGCGGCGGTAGGCGCACGTTGCAGACGCTCGCAGTCTCGACCCGGGCGGTGGCCGATCTGCCGTCGCTGGACCGACCGGCCGAGCACGCACGCGAGGCGATGCGCGACTGCCATGTGGGACGGGCCTACGCAGACACCGCGATTCCGGGACCTGGAGGTGCGCCGGATGACGTCGCACGGCAATTCTTCCGGGCCATCGGCGACGAGGATTGGACGGCGGCCGTAGCCTACTTCGATTCGACGACGCTGCAGAATACCCGGGAGCAGGGAATCCGGAATCTCCTGGGGTGGGCCAAAGAAGGGGCGCCCACCCAGGCGAATCGGCGCCCGGGCCAGTCGACCGCGATCGGTTGGAACTCCGATGCCGACACCGCCAATCTCGCCAAGTACGACACCGTGTCCGTGGTGACCCCGTATCGCAGCACCACGATCGGCGCGCTGGCGCGTTTGAGCGCTGCTGCGTTCGCCGCCCGCACGCTCGAGGCCACCTACGCACGGGGGACCGGCCGTACCAACTTCACCGTCCTCGGGTACGTGAGCGAAGGCACCGCCCTGGCCCACGTCGTCTATCGCATGGACAGGGCCGGCGTGACCTACTTCAGTCTCAACATGTACCGGCCGGTGCTCCACCTTCGGCGCGAGGCGGGTGCGTGGAAGATCATCGCCGACTTTGCCACACTCAGTCCTGGCAACATCGTGAATGCGGCCGTGAACTACCGCCCGCCGGCACCGAAACCCGTCCGTTAGGCGCCCGCCCGCCCTAACCCGCCGCCCGCTTCCGCCGGCTGATCTCGTCGCCGATCACCGCCAGCACGATCACCACGCCCAGCGCGATCTTCTGCACGTACGGATCGACGTTCGCCAGGTTGAGCCCGTTGGTGAGCACGCCGATGAACACCGTGCCCCAGAGCGTGCCGGCGATCGTGCCCCGGCCGCCGAACAGCGACGCCCCGCCCACCACCACGGCCGCAATCACGTCGAGTTCGTACTGCTGGCCGGCGTTGGGAACACCGGCACCGAGTCGCGATGCCAGCGTGAGCCCGCCGATGCCGGCCAGCGCGCCATTCAGCACGTACACCCACCAGATCACGCGCTTGGTGTTCACCCCGGCCAGCCACGCCGCCTCGGTGTTCCCGCCGATGGCGTAGATGTGCCGCCCGAACACGGTGCGGCGGAGCACGAACGACCCCACCAGCATCACCGCGACCATCACGAGCACCGGCGCTGGAATGCCGAACAGCACCGACCGGCCGAGCGCGCCGAACGACGACGGCAGATCGCCGATGCTGCGTCCCCCAGAGACGATGAACGCCAGCCCGCGCGCAATGGTGAGCATGGCCAGGGTCGAGACGAAGGCCGGTACCTGCAGATATGCGGTGAGCGTGCCGTTGACCACGCCGGTGGCCGTGCCCACGAGCACCGCGACGACGAGCGCCATGGTGGCCGGCATGAAGCCGTGCGACGCCGCCATCGCACCGGTGACTCCCGTAAGCGCGACCACCGATCCCACCGACAGATCGATCCCCGCGGTGAGGATCACGGCGGTCATCCCCACCGCGAGAATGCCGGTGACGGCCACGCTCAGCAGAACGTTGACGGCGTTGGCGAGCGAGAAGAAGCCGGGCGCGATGCCGGCGAAGACCGCCGCCTCCACCACCGTGGCCACCACGAGCATGTAGTCGGCAATGCGCTGCCAGCGCGCCGGAGCGCGGCTCATGCGGCCACGCTCTCGCCGAGGATGAGTGCCGCGATGCGATCCTGCGTTGCGTCTTCACGGGTCAGTTCGCCCACGATGCGCCCGTTGCGCATCGCGATCAGCCGGTCGGCCATGCCCAGGGCTTCCGGAAGGTCGGAGGAAATCATGAGAATCGCCGCCCCCTCGTCGGCGAGTCGCCGCATGAGGGCATAGATCTCGGCTTTCGCCCCCACGTCGATCCCGCGCGTGGGTTCGTCGAACAGCAGCACGCGCGAGTGCCGCAGCATCCAGCGGGCCACCACCACCTTCTGCTGGTTGCCCCCCGAGAGCTGCTGGACGGGACGATCGATTGACGGCGTGCGGACGGCCAGCGCCTCGATCCATTTGGCGACCCCCGCGCGCTCGCGGCTCCGGTCCACGACGCCGCGCCGCGCCAACCCCGGCAGCGAGGGGAGCGACACGTTTTCGCGGATGGCGCCCATCAGGACCAAGCCCTCCCGCTTGCGGTCTTCCGGCAGCAGCGCGACGCCGGCGTCGATCGCGTCGCGCGGCGAGCGCGGTCGGAAGGGCTCGCCATCGAGGCGCATCTGTCCGGCGCGAATCGGCGCGGCGCCGAAAATGGCACGGGCCAGTTCGGTGCGTCCGGCGCCGATGAGCCCCACCAGGCAGACGATCTCCCCGCGATGCAGCGTCAGCGAGGCGTCCTGCACCGGGCCCGAACTCACGCCCTCCACGCGCAGCACCTCAGGCCCCGGTTCCGTGGTCCGGCGCGGATATCCCGTCGCGAGTTCCCGCCCGACCATGAGCCGCACGATGTCCGCGCGCGTGAGTTCGGCCAGCGGACCCGTCGTCACCCGCTGCCCGTCGCGGAGGACCGTGATTCGGGTGGCGACGCGGAAGATTTCCTCCAGCCGGTGCGAGATGTACACCACCGCCACGCCCTCGTCGCGGAGCTGTTCGATCACGCGGAACAGCACGTCGGTCTCCGCCTGCGCGAGAATGGCCGTGGGCTCGTCCATGATCAGGACCTGGGCCCGGGCCGCCACGGCCTTGGCGATCTCCGTCATCTGCCGGGCCGCGAGCGGCAGGTCGGCCACCCGCGCCCCGGGATCGAGTTGCGCCTGGCCCAGGCGGTCGAGCACGGCGCGCGCCTGGCGCGTCTGCCGCTCGCCGTCCACGACGCCACGCCGCCGCGGCTCGGCGCCGAGGAAGATGTTCTCGGCCACCGACAGTTCCGGCACGAGACTCAGCTCCTGATGGATCATCCGGATGCCCGCGGCATGGGCCTCGTGCGGCGACTCGAAGTGCACATCGCGTCCGTCGACGCGCAACGTGCCGGCGTCGGGGCGGACGACGCCGGAGAGCACCTTCATGAGCGTGGACTTGCCGGCCCCGTTCTCGCCGGCCACGGCGTGCACTTCCCCGCCGCGCACGCCGATGCTCACGCCATCGAGCGCGAGCACTCCGGGATACCGCTTGACCAACGATTCGGCGGCGAGTTCCACGCGCCTACGGCTTGGATGCGCCGCCGCCGCGGCCAGCGCCTTCACCGAGTCGGCGTCCACGATGCGCACCGGCACGGCGATCCGCGCCGGCGGCGTCTTGCCCGCCAGGTAGTCGGCGATGGCGTTGATCGTCTCCTCGCCGATCTTCATCGGCTGTTGCGCCACGTCCGCCTTGAGCTGGGTGCCGCCGGCGATCGCCTTCTGCGCTTCGGCACCGGCGTCGTACCCGACGATCACCAGCTGCGTGGCATGGTGCGACTGCGCGCTAGAGAGGGCGCCGAGCGCCGACTCGTCGTTGATGGCGAAGATCGCGTTCAGCTTCGGATGGGCCTGCAGCATGTCGTCCGCCGCCTTGAGCGCGTGATCCCGCGTGCCCGACCCACTGAGATTGGCCACGAGGTGGATGTTCGGATAGGCCTTGAGCGCGTCCCTGAACCCGGCTTCGCGGTCGATGGTGGACTGCACGTCGGGCTCGCCGATCAGGCCGACGTCGCCCTTGCCGCCGATTGCCTTGGCGATGTACTCGGCGGCGAGCTTCCCCCCCGCCACGTTGTCCGATGCCACGTGGGCCACGACCTGTCCGCCGTCCGCCCCGATGTCCGCCGTGAACACGGGGATCTTGGCCGCGTTCGCGCGCTCGATGGCGGGCCCGATGCCCTTCGAGTCCACCGGGCACACGACGATGGCGTCCACGTGCTGCACGATGAAGTCGTCGATCTGCGACTGCTGCTTTGCCAGGTCCCGATCGCCGGAGTTGAGTACGAGGGCGTACCCGTGGGTCTTCGCGGCCTGCCGCAACCCAGCCTCGAGCTGCCGGTAGAACTCGTCCTCGCGGGTAAGCAGTGAGACGCCGATGGTCTTGGTGGTCTTGGCCGCGCCCTGCTCGGCGCCCCGACGACAGGCCGCCGGGGCCGCCGCAACCAGAAGAACTGTCAACGCGCCTGCCAGTCGGCGAGGCAACCTCGATGCTTGCATCTGGAATGTCACCATAATTGAAGGAAGAACTGCCGCGAAAGCTCCCACCGGCGACTACAAACTTCAAGTTCGGGGCGCTCGCCCCCCGAAAGCGTCGGCGACCCCCTGGGTCGCGGACCCGATGCCCCGGTGCTGCTGGGGGGCGCCACGGGTGCCCCCCCCGGCCCGTTGCCCTCGACCGCCTGACATCGCCCGATGGAGCGGATGGCCCGAGCCCGCGTAACGCGTTCTCCGGACACGCGTTGCCGTCCGGTATCGCACCCACGCGCAGGGCGCGCGCCACCCCAACATTAGTACTTCGCGAACTCTTCGTTACGAGTTCATTAATCGTGATGCGGGACGGCGCACCGCTCACCATATTGTCGCGGTTTCGACATCACCACGCCGCGTGCGCTCGCCAAGCGGGCCGGAGCGGCGCGCCCCGACAACCATTGGGCCGAGGGTGGTGTCGAACCGAGGATGTCGCGCGTTGGATGCGTGGCGCGCCGAAGGTGGAGCCGCGCCTGCACAGCAGTCTCCTGCTCCTTGCCTTCGGGGGAGGCGTCATGGCCTTTGTCCGCTCGCGCTGGTTCCGCATTGCTGTCGTCGTCGTGCTGCTCGGCATCCCCGCCACCTGGCTATTCGCCAGGAGTGAACGCCACGCAGACGCCGCCCTGGTCGCGACAGTCAAGCACGGCGACTTCACGGTGCTGGTCACGACCTCGGGCGAACTGCGGGCCCGCCAATTCGTGCAGATCAGCGCCCCGCCGGGCGCTATGCAGGCGCAGATCTATCAAATGAAGATCGCGACGCTGGTTCCCGAGGGGACGGTCGTGAAAGCCGGCGACGTGGTGGCCACCCTCGATCGCGCCACCGTGGCGCCCAAGCTCGCCGAGGTCACGCTCGCCTTGCAGAAGGCCCAGGCGCAGTACGAACAGGCGATGCTCGATTCGGCGCTCACCCTGTCGAAGGCCCGCGAGAACATCCGCTCGCTCGAACTGGCGCTGGAGCAGAAGAAGATCGTGAAGGAGCAATCGATCTACGAAGCGCCCAGCATTCAACGACAGGTCGCCATCGACTACGAACAGGCCGACCGCGCGGTCACCCAGGCGAAGACCGACTACAAGACGCAGGTGCTGCAGGCCAAGGCCAAGATGAGCGAGGTGGGCGCCGAACGTGACCGCCAGAAGAACCAGCTCAGCATGGTGCAGTCGGTGATGGCCGGATTCACCATCCGGGCCCCGTCCCCGGGCATGGTGATCTACGTCAAGGAATGGAACGGCAAGAAGCGCACGGTGGGGACCCAGATCAACGCCTTCGATGGCGCCGTAGCCACCCTGCCCGACCTCACCAAGATGGAGTCGGTGACCTACGTGAACGAGATCGACGTGCGCAAGGTCGCCGTGGGACAGCAGGTGGCGCTCTCGCTCGACGCCGATCCGACTAAGAAGCTGGCGGGTGTGGTGGCGAACGTGGCGAACGTCGGCGAGCAGCGCCCCAACTCCGACGCCAAGGTATTCGAGGTGCATATCACGGTGGTGAAGCCGGACACGGCGCTGCGCCCCGGCATGACGACCGGCAACGCGATCACGACCTACACCGCCGAGAACGTGAACTACATCCCCATCGAGGCCGTGAGCACCGACAGCGGCGTGCCCGTGGTCTACCGTACCTCGGGCTCGGAGGTCGTGAAACAGCAGGTGGAGACCGGGCGGATGAACGACGACGACGTGATCATCACCCGCGGGCTCAAGGCCGGGGATCAGATTCTCATGACGGCGCCCGAGAATCATGACGCGCTCCCGATCGTGCGGCTTCCAGGCGCGCCACCGGCGGCCACCCCGAACGGCGATACCGCGCTGCCGGTGAAGCCGGCGCCGGGTGGCGCCGCGACGCCGCCCGCCGGGGCCGCGCCGCGGCCGCTCACGCCGGGCTGACGGCCATGGCTTCGTTCAGCGAGACGATCGCCGGGCTGCGGACGCAGATCATCGGGCATGTGGTCTTCAGCCTCCGGACGGCGTTGGAGGCCGTCGGCCACAACAAGGTGCGCGCCGGACTCACCTCGCTCGGGATCCTGTTCGGCGTCGCTTCCGTGATCGCCATGCTCGCCATCGGCCGGGGCGCCGAGTTGGAGATCATCGCGCAGATGCGCCTGCTGGGGTCGAACAACGTGATCGTGACTCCGATCGTGGCGCAGAAGGAAGAGAAGACCGCCGACGCCGCGAACGCGGAGAAGCAGCCTGTGCGCTTCTCGCCGGGACTCACCTATCTCGATGCCCGCGCGATTGCCCATGTGGTACCGCACGTCGTCGAGACCAGCGGCGAGATCGTCCTCAATACCACGCTCACCCGCGAGGGGCTCCGGCGCTCCGGAAAGGTCGTGGGTGTAGACCCCGACTACTTCGACTTGCTCAACCTCCACCTCGCCCGCGGGACCGACTGGGCGCCTGCACAGGTGAAGGACGGCAGCGCCGTCGCGATCATCGGGTGGGGGGTTCGATCTCGATTCTTCACCACCCAGAATCCCATCGGCAAGGACATTAAGGTGGGCAACGTGTGGCTCACCGTGGTCGGGGTGCTGGCCGACCGGCCGGTGAGCGCCGAGACCTCGCAGCAACTCGGCATCCGCGACGCGAACATGGACGTCTACGTTCCCACACAGACCATGCTCGTGCGCTACCGCAATCGCTCCCTTCTCACACAACAGGAGATCGAGGCCGCGGCACGCCAGTACACGGTCACCGAAGCGGGTGATACCACCGACGCCGCGACCCGTGCCGAACGCGCCAACCGCAACCAGCTCGACCGGATCATCGTGCGCGTGGACGAGAGCAAGTACATGCCGGCCGTGGCCGACGTGATGCGGCGCATGCTCGCACGGCGCCACAACGCCGTGGTGGACTTCGAGATTACCGTTCCCGAACTGCTGCTGCGCCAGGAGCAGCGCACGCGCTCGATCTTCAATATCGTGCTCGGTGCCATCGCGTCGATCTCGCTGCTCGTGGGTGGGATCGGCATCATGAACATCATGCTCGCCTCGGTGCTCGAGCGCATTCGCGAGATCGGCGTCCGCCGCGCCACGGGCGCAACGCAGAAGGACATCCTGTTTCAGTTTCTGAGCGAAGCCCTGCTGATCAGCATTGCCGGTGGCGTGGCCGGCATCGTGGTCGGTGCCGCGATCAGCGGCGGCATCCAACATTTCGCCGGCATCACCACCGCGATCTCCTCGCTCTCGGTGCTCCTGGCCTTCGGCGTATCGTTCACCGTGGGCCTGGTCTTCGGGATCGTGCCGGCGTGGCGCGCCGCCCAGCAGGATCCCGTCGTCTGCCTCCGCTACGAATAGGCCACCCCATGATCCGACCCGTCCTTCCCGGGGTCCTCCTCGCGGCCCTTTGCCTGCTCGCGCCGGCCGCCCGCGGCCAGGATTCCCTCACGCTCCAACAGTCCATCGCGCTGGCGCAGAAGCAGGGACTGCAGGCACGCGCCGCTCGCGACGCACTCGCCGCCGCGCTGGCCCGCGATCACGCCTATGGCGCGCGCCTGCTGCCGCAGATCAGCCTCGCCGGCACGGTGCCGGACTACAGCCGGGCCATCGTGCCGATCACCCAGCCCAACGGCTCGCAGCTGTTCACGCCGCTGCGGCAGACCACGTCGCAACTCGGGCTCAGCATCTCGCAGAAGCTCCCCTTCACCGGCGGCAACCTGACCGTGTCGTCGTCGCTCCAGCGCTTCCAGCTGAGCGGCGCCCAGCAGGTGCGCACCTGGTCGTCGGCGCCGATGACGGTGAGTCTGTCGCAGCCGATCCTGCGCCCGAACACCATCAAGTGGGACACGCGCGAGCAGGACCTGCGGACCGACATCGCCGAGCGGCAGTATCTCGAAGCGCGCGAGTCGGTGGCCGCGGCGACCGCGAGCGCATTCTTCGATCTCTACTCGGCTCGCTCCGCCCTGCAGAACGCGACGCACAACGTCGCCGTGAACGACACCCTCTACACGTTGAACAAGGGTCGCTATCAGGTGGGCAAGATCGGCGAGAACGACCTGCTCCAGAGCGAACTCGCCCTGCTCCGCGCACGCACGTCGGAGGACGGCGCCAAGTTGGACTACGATCGCGCGCTGGCGGCGTTCCGGTTGGCGATCAACGTGCCGGTGGACGCCGAGGTGAGCATCGTCGTCACGCCCGACGTGCCGGCGGTACCACTCGATACGGCCCGCGCCGTCGTCGAAGCGCTCCACAACAGTTCCGCGATCACGATGCTCGACCTGCAGGACGTGCAGGCGCGCCGCGCCGTGACACAGGCCCGTCTGTCCACCGGTATCGGCGCGACGCTCCAGGCGAGCTACGGATTCAACGCCAGTGGGTCGGGCGCGAGCGCCGCCTATAGCAACCTGTTGCAGGCCCAGCAGCTCTCTCTCGGGGTGCAGGTGCCGCTCGTCCAGTGGGGCGCGCACTCGGCCGACGTCCAGGCCGCAAAGGCCGATCAGGAGCGGGAGTCGGCGACGTCGCAGGCCACGCGCCAGCAGACCATCCAAGATGCGCGGTTCGCGGCGCTCCAACTGGCGCAGGCGGCGCGCAATCTCACGGTTTCGGCCAAAGCCGACACGGTGGCGGCCAAGCGCTTCGACGTGGCCTACGAACGATACGTGATCGGCAAGATCACCATCGACAACCTGTACATCGCCCAGAACGATAAGGACCAGGCCCTGCTGCAATACGTGCAGGCGCTGCGCGGCTACTGGACGGCGTACTACCAGCTCCGTCGGCTGACGCTCTACGATTTCGTGAACGGGCACCGGATCGTCCCGTAGGGCCGGCCGGCCGGCCGGACGACGTTGGCGAAGCGGGCGGACGCGTCCGCCACCAGGCCGAAACTATACGGCTACTGCCATGTCAACGAATGGCGATGAAGGCCCGTATGAACTAGAGAGAATCGTGCACAAATCTGGATGCGATGGCCGATGCCGGCACGTGCCGATTCCGCACTCAGACCTCAGGAGGATTCCGCATGCCGAAACGCGCCACGATGACCGCAACGCTGTTGACCCTGATCGTGCTGGCGGTGCCGGCGGAAGCGCAGACCGGGGGTACGGGCGGCGCCGCGTCCGTCGCAGGATTGGCGAACATCGGCCTCAGCGGCGGCGTCACCTGGCAGCAGGGCGCCAGCACGCTCTGGGGAGTAGGCCTCGGATACTCGCCATTTCTGAACAACCATCTGCAACTGGGCGGCAGCCTGTTCTATTCCGGCTCCAGCGCCGGGCTCGCGAGCGAGACCATCGGCGCCTCGGCCAATGCCCGCTACCTATTCGGCGACAACCCCCGCTCGGCCCCGTTCGTCGCGGCGTCGATCGGCGAATCGGGAGGGCAGCACCGCTTTGGAATCTTCACGGCCTCGGCGGCCCTCGGATGGCTCCGGTTCCTCACGCCGCTCACGGCCGTCGACGCGCGGTTTCAGGTCGCCACCAGCTCGGCGCCCGGAAGCAAGACCGGGACGGCTTTCACCGCCGCACCCCAGGCTTTCGTCTCGGGACTGTTCGGCAAGGCGCCGGTCGGACGCCAGGCGCGCGGGGCATTCGATTGGAACGCTTCGGTCAACATTCCGGTCTCGCCCCACTACGGGGCCTCGTTGAGTGGCGAATACGACCCCTTCCTCGCCTCCTGGTTCCAGGTGGGAGTCGGTGGCGGCGCCTCGTACACACCGGCGCAGGATGGACTGTCCCGGATCTCGATCTACTCGGGCAACGCTCTCGTGCGCGCGTACTACCCGACAGCGCTGTCCCTCCAGCCTTTCGTTGACGTATTCGGCAACGCAGCCACCGGCAGAAGCCCGGATCGCTACGACACGCGCACGCACGGCGCTTCCATCGGTGTACGACACTACGTCTCGCCCGAACTCGCCTTCGATGTTCGCCTGCTCCGACAGACGCTCGACAATATCGTGACGTTTCCAGTCACGGGCGCCACCGCCCGGTTCACGTCGCACACGACCACAACCCGGCTGGCGTTCGGGCTCACGTTGCATCAACCCGCCCGTTGACCGGCCGCCGCGCCGACGGGCGATGACGGATCGATGACTCGCTAGGGCGATCCCGCCCACCCGCCGCCGAGCGCCTTGTACAGCTGCACGGCGGCGGTGAGTTGCTGCAATTGCGACCGACTCAGCGCCAGTTCCGCCGCGAACAGGCTGCGCTGCGCGTCGAGCAGATCCAGGTAGCTGGACAGCCCGGACTGATAGCGGAGTTGCGCCAGATCGAGCGCGCCGCGCAGCGCTTCCACCTGCGTGGCCTGCGCCACCTCCTCGTCCCGCGCCGAGTGCACGGCCACCAGCGCGTCGTTCGCATCCCGCAGGGCGTTCAGCGCCGCCTGCTGGTACTGGAGCCGAGCCTGTTCCACGCGCGCCCGCGCCGCCGCCGACTGATCGGCCAGTCGCCCTCCGTCGAAGATGGGGATCGACACCCCGGCCTGGAGTTGATAGACGCGCGTGTTCGAGTTGAACAGGTTGCCCGGTTTGGACGCCTGGCTCCCGTAGGCGCCCGTCAGCATGATGGTTGGCATCCGTGCGGCATCGGCCATGCCGAGTCGGGCCGTGGCCGCGGCGTACTGGCGCTCCGCCTGCTGCAGATCCGGTCGCCGGCTGAGCAGCGTGGCCGGCACCGAGTCGGGTACCACGAGCGCCTTGACCGCGCTCGCCAGCGTTCCGCCACGCGGAATCGGCGCCGTGGCCTCGCCAAGCAGTACGTTGAGCGCATGCGCGCTCTGCGCCCGCTCGCGCGCCGTCTGCGCCAGGGTCACCGCGGGGGCCGCCACCTGCGCCTCGAACTGTTTCACGTCGAGTTCCGAGGTCAGCCCCTGCGCATAGCGCTGTCGCGCGATGTCGAGCGTGCTCCGACGCGAAGCCAGCGTCTGCTCCGCGATCGCGTGCTCCTGATCGAGTTCCAGCAACTGCAGATACGACGTTGCCACATCGCTCACCAGCGACAGCACGGCGCCGCGCTCCGCTGCCACCTGCACGCCCACGTCGGCGTTGGCGGCGTCGAGGCCGTGCCGGATGCGCCCCCAGAAGTCCAGCTCCCACGCCACGTCGCCGGTAACGCGCGTCGCTCGGTACGACACGGGCGGAATGAACCCGAATGCGACCTGGTTGCTGGAGACGGACCCGTTGGCGGAGACGGTGGGGAACAACGGGGCCCGCGCCGCTCCGGCGTCCGCGCGATACTCCTGAATGCGCGCGACGGCGGTCTGCAGGTTCCGATTCTGCCGCAGGGCGGTGTTGACGAGCTTCACGAGCGTCGTGTCGCGCAGGATGTCGAGCCACGCCACGCCGGCCATCGAGTCCTGCACGATCAGGCGCTGCATTACCGGCGTTGCCGCGGTGGCGATGCTGTCACGGCGGCGGGCGGCCGCCAGCGAGTCGAAGAACGCGCGTGTCGAGTCGGGGGCGGCCGGTCTCGTGATGGCCGCGTCCGCGGTCACCGGCGTCGGCGCGCGGTACGACGGTCCGATCATGCAGGCGGCCATCGGGATGGCGGCCAGCACGGCGAGCGAGCGCCGGTTCATGGCGCGCCTCCCCCGGCGCCGCGAACCGCGTCGCGTTCGCGTCCGCCCTCGGCGATCCGCCGGATGACTTCGAAGAAGAGCGGGATGAAGAAGATCCCCACCGTCGTCGCGACGAGCATCCCCGCGAACACGCCGGTGCCGATGGAGTGGCGGCTGGCCGACCCGGCACCGGTAGCGATGGCGAGCGGCAGCACGCCGAGAATGAAGGCGAAGGACGTCATGAGAATGGGGCGCAGCCGTTCTCGGGCCGCCTCGTGCGCCGCCTCGCGGATGGCCATGCCCTTGCCGCGCAGTTCGGTGGCGAATTCCACGATCAGAATTGCGTTCTTGGCGGCCAGTCCCACCACGGCGATCACCCCCACCTGGAAGTAGATGTCGTTGGGCTGCCCGCGCAGCCAGATGCCGAGCAACGCCCCGAACACGCCGAACGGCAGACCGAGCAACACCGCGAACGGCACGGACCAGCTCTCGTATTGCGCGGCGAGCACCAGGAAGACGATCAGCAGACCGACGCCGAAGACGAGCGTCGCGTCGCCGCTCGACGCACGCTCCTGATACGATTGTCCTGAATAGGCGACGCCTACGCCCGTCGACGCGAACTGCGTGTTGACGAGCGAGTCGATCTGGTTGAGGAGCTGGCCGGAACTCCACCCCGCCCGGGGCGTTCCCGTGAACAGCGCCGACGGGAACCCATTGAAGCGCGGGATCACCGTTGGTCCGCTCCGGTATTCGGTCGTCGTGAGCGCCGACACCGGGATCATGGCGTCGCCGCGTCCGCGCACATACAGGTGACCGATGTCCGCCGGCGACTGTCGGAACTGCGGTTCGGCCTCCGCCTGCACGCGGAAGGTCTTGCCGTAGAGGTTGAAGTCGTTGATGTACACCGACGACAGGAAGGCCTGCAGGGTGCCGAACAGATCGCTCAGATTCACTCCGCGCGCCTTGGCGGCCGTACGATCGACGTTCACGTACAACTGCGGAACGCTGGCGCGGAACTGGGTGGTGACGTTCTGCGCGGCCGGCAACTGGTTCACGTCCGCCTGGAACGCCTGCACCTGCTGCGCGAAGGCGCGGATGTCCTGCCCGCTGCGGTTCTGCAGGTTGAGCTCGATGCCGGCCGACGTGCCCAGTCCTGGCACCTCGGGCAGGTTGAAGGCGAACGCCGTGGCGCCTTTGAGCGCGAAGAGCGCCCCGTTCACCCGCGCCGCGATGTCTTCGGCCGACTGGCTGGGCCCCCGCGCGCCCCACGGTTTGAACTGAGCGAATATCGTCGCCGCATTGGTCTGCGACGAGAACCCGAGGATGTTGAACCCGGCCAGCGCCACGAAGTGCGCCACGCCGGGCTGCTGCCGGAGAATCCCTTCCACCTGCTGCACCACATCCACCGTGCGCTGCAGCGAGGCGGCGTCCGGCAGCTGCACCGCGATCGCCATGTATCCCTTGTCCTCGGTGGGGAGGAAGGCGGTCGGGATGCGCCGCCAGAGCAGCCCCGTGAGCCCGACGATCACCAGGAAGAAGGCGAGCCAGAGGCGCGGGTGGTCGAGCACGCTCCCGGTGATGCCCGTATATCGGCGCCGGCCCCGTTCGAACGTCCGGTTGAACCAGCCGAAGAAGCCGGTGGTGTTCGCTTCGTTCGAGTCCTTGAGCAGCAGTGAGCAGAGGGCCGGCGTGAGGCTGAGCGCCACGATCCCGGACAGCACCACCGCGACGACGATCGTGATGGCGAACTGGCGGAAGAGCGCCCCCGTCACCCCGCCGATGAACGCCACCGGGATGAAGACCGCGCACAGCGAGAGCACGATGGCCACCAGCGCACTTGCGACCTGCGTGATGGCGCGGTCGGCCGCCTGGCGGGCGGGGAGCTTCTCGGTGGCCATGATGCGCTCCACGTTCTCGATCACGACGATGGCATCGTCCACCACGATGCCGATGGCCAGGACGAGTCCGAACAACGTGAGCACGTTGATCGACATGTGCAGCACCAGCAACCCGCCGAAGGTTCCGATCACGCTCACCGGCACGGCCAGCATGGGGATCAGCGTGGCCCGCCAGCTCTGCAGGAACAGGAACACGACCAGCGTCACCAGGAGCAGCGCCTCGACGAGGGTGATCGAGACCTCGCGGATCGAGGCGGTGACGAACGGGGTGGTGTCGAATGGAATCTCGTATCGCACCCCCTTCGGAAAGCTCGTCGAGAGCTCATTCATCCGCTTGGCGATCGCGTCCTTGACCGCCAGGGCGTTGGCTCCCGGCCGTGAGTAGAGGAGCACCACCGCCGTCGGGCTCCCGTCCAGCCGGCCCTGCAGATCGTAGCTCTGCGCCCCGAGCACGGCCTGCCCGATGTCGCCGACGCGCACGACCGCCCCGTCGGGCTGCGCCCGGACGATGATGTCGTCGAACTGCTGCGTCGTCTGCAACCGCCCCTGCGCGGTGACCGGGATCGTCAGCTGCGTGCCCGCCGGCGACGGCTCCCGCCCCAGCCGCCCGGCCGGGTTGGTCGCATTCTGCTCGCGCACGGCGCTCGTCACGTCGCCCACGGTGATCCCGAGCCGCGCCATCTTCTCCGGATCGAGCTGAATCCGCATCGCGTAGTTGAGTCCGGCGAACGCCGTCGCGTCGCCCACCCCAGGCACGCGTTTCAGCTCGTCGAGGACGTACAGATTCAGGTAGTTGGTGAGGTATGACGCGTCGTACTTCGGGTCGTCGGACGTCAGGGCCACCAGCGCCAGGATGTTGGTATTCGCCTTGACGACCGTGATGCCGTTGGTGAGCACCGACTGCGGCAGCTGCGGCTCGGCGAGTTTGATGGCGTTCTGTACGTCCACCGCCGCGAGATCCTGATCGCGCGACACGTCGAACGTGATGGTCAACATCATCGTGCCGTCACTCGAATTCGCCGAGGAGTAGTAGAGGAGCCCCTGGAGCCCCGCCAACTGCTCCTCGATCGGCGCTGCCACGGCCTGTTCCACGTCCTCGGCCGACGCCCCCGGGTAGACCGCCGTGACGCGAATGGCCGGCGGCGTGATGTTCGGATACTGGGCGACGGGCAGGACGAAGATCGCCAGCAGGCCGAGCAGCGTGATGACGATGGACAGCACCGACGCCAGCACCGGCCGCCGGATGAAGAAGTAGCGCGGCGCTCCGGGGCGGCCGTCCGCGGCGCCGGCCCCGGGCGTGGGCGTTGACCCGCTCACGGCGTGGCGCCGGTCGGGCGAGCGGCGGCGCCGGCGCCGGCCGTATCGGCCGCCGCGGGTTTCACCACCATTCCAGGCCCCACCTTCTGGACACCGTCGACGATCACGCGATCACCGGCCACGAGGCCGCTGTCGATCACCCAGTCGAATCCGGTCCACTTTCCCGGCACCACATCGCGCGTCGCGACCGTGTCGCCGGCCCCCACGACATAGACGAACTGGCGCCCGAGCCCCTGCTGCACCGCCCGCTGCGGCACCGTGATGGCGTGCGCGTCCACGAACCCATCGAGCCGCACGTGCACGAACTCCCCGGGCACCAACGCGCCGTCGCCGTTGGAGAACCGCGCGCGGTACTCCTGCGTCCCGGTGGCCGAGTCGATCACGGGCGACACGTAGTCGAGCCGGCCCACCGCGGAGAGCACCGCGCCATTCTCGAATACCACGTGCACCGCGAGCTTGCTACCCGGCCGGATGAGCGTCCGATCCGCCGCGCTGCGATGCCAGGCCGCGATCTGGTCGGAGGATGGACGGAAGCCGACATAGATCGGGTCGAGTTGGTCGATGGTGGTCAGCAGATCCGCGGGCCCCGTCACGCGCGCGCCGATCTGCAACCGCGTGCGTCCCGCGCGCCCATCGATCCCGGCACGAATCTGCGTGTCGTGCAGATCCTTCCGCGCCTGGTCGAGCGCGGCCTTCGACGCATCGACGGCGGTCCGGGCGTTGTCCACATCCTGCTGCGCCACGGCAT
Source organism: uncultured Gemmatimonadaceae bacterium (assembly GCA_963781765.1). GTDB lineage: Bacteria > Gemmatimonadota > Gemmatimonadetes > Gemmatimonadales > Gemmatimonadaceae > JAGWRI01. Next base: position 196,069 of record CAWAHC010000015.1, on the reverse strand, counting down.
GGCGCGGCAGTAGCGGCTGCAGCCGGGCGAGTGTACGCGTCGCGTTGTCGTACGTCGCGAGCGCGCCCTCGTATGCCGCCGAGTATCGGACGGTGTCGAGTTGGTACAGCAGGTCGCCGCGCTTGACGAGCGAGCCCTCGGTGAACGGCCGGGCCTCGATCACGCCCTCGACGCGCGAACGGACATCGACGCGGCGGAACGCTTCGACCTGCCCCGGGAACTCGTACGGAGTGGGCACGGGATGCACCGTCACCGTCACGACGCCGACCGCTGGGGGAGGCATCGTGAATCCACCACCCGCCCCGGGCTGCGACGTGCCGCCGCACGCCAATGTGGACATGGCCAATACCGCCACGATCGCCGGTACCACCCGCGTTCTCCACCACGCACGCCCGACACCCATCGCAGACCCTCCGGACATTTCGGATTGTCTAACATAATCGGGGCGCCGCCGAGGGTGTCCACCCTCCGGGGATTCGCCGAGCGATCGCCGTGGCCGAACGCAGAAGCGGTCCGCACCGGACGGTACGGACCGCTTCATGACATCGATGGAACGGAGGCGATGTGCGCTAGTGCGCTCCGCCCCGCCCTCCCCCGCGCCCTGCCCGCCCCGCCCCGTTCCCGGACTGCTCGCCGGCACTGAGGTCGTTCCAGTTCAGGATCGCGTTGAAGCCGAGAATGAACGTGCCCTGGGTCTGCCACCGCCAGAAGGGACGGATGGCAAACATGACGACGTGCCCGTTGCCGATCGGATCGTCCACCAGTTGGGCACGCCCCTCGAGCGTACTCCCGCCGGCCAGCACGCCCGACAGCAGCATCTGCGTGGTATCCGTGGGGAAGCGCATGACGACGCGAGGCCTCTCCTGCGTGCCGGCGCCACCGCGGCCACCACGCCCCCGGCCGAACCCGCGACCGCCCCCCCGGCCAGCCTCCGCCGCCTGCGTCCTCGGGTTCAATTCGTCGGGCAGCGGCGGCGCGCCACCGGGCAGCAGCACCGAGATGGCCTTGATCGGGCTGGCCATGGGCTGCGTGTTCTGGCTGTAGCCGGCCCCGCCGCGGTTGAACGCGAATCCGCCGCCACCGCCGCCCGCGTTGAGCACCGGCCCCTGGCTGAAGTACACGGGCATCTGCGTATCGGCGAGTCCGTACACCAGTGGACTGTTCATGTCGGCGATCACGCCGCGCATCACCGAGCCGCGGGCGAACAGATCGGTGGGCGTCTCGACACTGACGCCCGGAGTGAGGTTGAAGTCGGGGAACAGGATGGACGTGTTCCCCTCGGTGATCAGCGTCCCGCCGGCCTGCACGAACCGGTAGAGATTCATGAGGCCCTCGACCCCCATGCCTCCGCGAATGTCGGGGCTGGAGTCTGGCGTGCCGAGGCTCGGGAAGTTGGCGCTCTTCTCGTACGGCAGCGGCATCGTGCCAGTCTTGGGAATGCCGGCCACGATGGACTCCGCCGAGCCGCCCACGTGGGGATAGATCACGACATCGTAGTGGGCGCGGAGGTCGGCCATGGAGGCAACTTCCTTGTCGCCCATGTAGGTGTACGGAACGCCGTAGGTGTCGAGCGCGGCCCGCACCCACCCTTCATCCTGCGTGCGCGACCAACTGTGCAGATACAGAATGCGCGGAATGTCGAGGTCGTGCGTCTTCACGCTCGGCGCCGATGCCATGGCGTAGCCCGACAGGCCGAGCTGCCTGAGCACCGGCTCGAGCTGCCCGCGGTTGGCGTTGTCGATGACGATCGCACCGGCGCGGAAGTGGTGACCATTCGCGTCGAAGTCCTGCTCCGCGGCCTGCATCGCCACGTCCTTCAGCTTGTAGCGGAAGGTGACGATGTTGTTGTCGCCCGTCGCCTCGACGACGACGGTGTTGCCGGTGCCCGCGATCGACCCGGCGGCCTGCACATGGCCGGTGACGGGCGTCATCGGCTCCGACAGCAACTGCTGATCGGTACACGGTGCAATGACGATGTCGCGCATGTACTGGAAGGTCCACCCGGTGTCGTCGTAGGGCGATGGGTTGCCGATGGCGTAGTTCTGCACCGCAAAGTAGATGTCGGCCACCGTCCGGAAGGGCTGGTCGCCACGCACGATGTAGTCGCCCGGTTTGACGTCGATGTTGCCGACCTTGAAGGCGCGCGTGGCGCGATGGAATTCGAGGCCCTGATCCAAGAGGTCGTTCACCGCCGCGGCGGCATCGGCCTTGCGGCGCTGATCGGCGGGAATCACCCAGCCGAATACGGGGCCGGTCTTTCCCTTGTTCACGGCATTGTTGTTCTTCACCCAGTAGTCGTCCAGCCAGAGGTCCTTGTCCCTGGCCACGCGATGCAGCGCGAACATGATCGCCGATTCCTGGATGTTCGTGTTGGCACGCGGCCCCCACAGGATTTCCTTGGGCGCCGGGTTGGGCCGGAACCACTCGCGGCTCTGGTTGAAGTGGTACCGCGTGGTGTCGGGGCCGTAGCTCTGCACTTCGTAGAACCGGCCCGTCGCGTTGTGGGCGTGCACGACGAAGAACATGTAGTTCGGCACCCACCCGTCGTAGAACCCGTAGGTCCACACGCCCGGCACGCCGCGCTTGGTCATCTCCAGCACGTCGTTCTCGGCCAGCGTCCACCATTCGTCGATGGTGATCGGGTCGAGTTGCTCGTTGTAGGGACCGGTGCCGGTGGACGCATAGAGCAACGTCTGCGCTTCGTGCAGATCGTGCAGCACCGTCGGGTGCCACTCCATTCCCCACTTCTCGATGTTCTTGGTGAGGGCGAGGAATTGCCCCATCCCGTCGCGGTTGTTGTCGTGCTGCACGTACTTGCCCCAGTACATGAGGGGCAGCCGAGCCTCGCCGGCGGGACGTTCCTTGTTGAAGTAGTAGGTATCGACATCCTTGTCGCGCCCGTCCATCTCCACCACCGGTGTGATCATGGTGATCACGTCGTCGCGGATCTCCTTCACGAACGGCGACTCGTCCACCACCAGGCGGTAGGCCAGCTCCATGAGCATCTCCGGGCCGCCCCGCTCGGGGGAATGCATGCCGCTGGTGATCCAGTACACCGGCTTGGCCAGCTGCTCGATCTGCTTGGCCTTCGCAGCGGACGTCCGGCGCGGATCGGTGAGGTCAGCCAGGTAGCCCTTGTACTTGTCGAGGTTCCGAATGGTCTCCTCGTTCCCGACGATGAGCACCGCCATGTCGCGCCCTTCTTCCGACTTGCCGATGGTGACGTACCGCGCACGGGTGGGCGCCGACTGCGCGATCACCTGCAGGTAGTGGTTCAGATCCTCGGCGTGATCGATGATGCCGGGGGCGCCGATGATGTGCCCCAGCACCTTCAGCGGCGTGGGAACGGTGGCGGACGCCGGCAGGTGATCGACCAGTTCGGTGGAGATGCGCGGATCGGTGAGATCCTTCTTGATGAGCGCCGTGTACTCCGGGTCGTTCTTCTGCTGCGCAACGGCCGTGGCGGCGGGCCAGCACATGGCGGCGGCGACGACGGCCCAGGGAAGCGCGCGCAATGGTCCTCTGCTGCTGGACATCCTGCCTCCTGATCGGTTGGACGGGGGGTGGGAACGGGAGGGCGAGCGGCCGGAGGGCACCGGCCGGCGCTTGGGGCGGACGACGGCCCAATGAATACGGTGGGGACCGGGGATTCGCGAGGGGGTGGGAGCGGCCGGAAGGGATCGGCGGACGATCAGTTGGCGCCGGGCGGCGCATCAGCGCGAACGGGCAATCACGTCCCAGTAGCCCTTGATCTGGCCCGCGCGAAACGCCGACAGGATGTGGTCGATGGGCGTCACCAACATCTCGCCGCGTAGCACGCCGTACCCCCGACCGTATCCGTACCCGCCGAACACGGCCCGGATGAACAGACTCCCGCTGTCGTGCGGCACCGCGGCGACGTTGGCGTAGAACCGGCGCCAGCTGTCGGCGTCGCGAAACAGGTACTGCTCGACATTCGACGTGTAGAAGGTTGTCACACGGGCCTCGTGCGCGCGCACATAGGTGCCCACGGCACGGATCGCCTTCGGCCCGCCGAAGTCTCCCACCACCGGCACGAGCAGATTGGCCGCTTCAAAGTCCCGGATGGCACGGTACCGCGCCTCGCTCCCCAGGTAGCTCCGGTTCGCGCCGGCGCTGTCCGTCTGCAGCATCATCGCCGCATAGCCAGGCATCCACCGTCCGCCGCGCCCGCGGCGGGGATCGCCCGAATAGCTGATGTCGGGACCGATGCCGAAGAACGCATCGTACACGTACGCCAGACCGCTCAGGTCGTCGGCCGACAGCGTGAAGCCGTGGCGATGCACGAGTCGGTCCTCGATCTGTCCCAGGTTGGCCCGGTAGCGCGCCGAATCCGGCGGGGCGGCATACGCGGCCTGCAGGAGCGCCGTCGCCGAAGCACTCGTATCGGACGCGGCGGCCAGCGGCCGCGAGAACAGGTGCGCCAGGAAATCGGCCCGCGTCGGCGACATCTCGAACAGCGCCTTGTACATCAGTTGCTGCAGCATCGCCTGGCGGCGGATGTCGACGATGAACGCCATCCGGGGCCGGAGTGCCACGATGTACGTGAAGTTCTGGTCGGGCCCGACACCCACGTACACGCCACCGGGAGGCGTGGCGGCCCGCAGACGGTCGAGGATGCGCTGGTAATCGGTCTCGTTCGATACGAAGTTGTCGGAGCGGAAGAATCCCCCGGGCTCCGACATCGTGGTCACGAGGCGCCAGTAGGTGCTGTCGGCCAGCCGGTCGGGCAGCGGCTGCCGCGAATGTTGTGGCGCGGGCGCCGCCAGAACGGACAGCGCGAGCAGCGACGCCAGCAGCGTTTGTGGATGGGCCAAGCGCGGGCGGTGCGAAGGAGCGTGCATGCGGAGACCTCCAGCCCCGGGTGCCGGGTGCCTTTACTATGCACCCCGGCACGCGGAGATGGAACGGTCCCGGCGGGTTAGAAGGCCGGCTTGCCCGGCAGCTGCGGGTTGGCCACGTACTCCACGGGAATCTCGCCGGTGAGCGACCGGAGCCAGGCATGGATGTCCCCCACCTGCGCGTCGGTCAGCGTCAGCCCCAGTTGGTGGCGCGCCATCAGCACGATGGCCGAATCGAGCGACGCCACCGAGCCATCGCTGAAGTAGGGCCCGGTCATTTCGACGTTGCGCAGCGTGGGCACCTTGAACACCTGCAGGTCGGCCGGCGCGTGCGTCACCGCGATACGACCGCTGTCGGCCGACTGCGGCCACGGTTCCACCAGGCCGGCCTTCTGGAATACCTGACCGCCGACGTATATGCCGGCGTGGCACGACACGCACCCGGCCGCCACGAAGGTCTTGGCCCCGTGCAGTTCCTGCTCGGTGAGCGCCGACTGGTCGCCCTTCAGGAACCGGTCCCAGCGGGACGGCGTCACCAGTCCGCGTTCGAACGCGCCGATGGCATTGCCGACGTTGTCGTACGTGATCGGACTCGGATCGTTCGGGAAGGCTGCCGCGAATTCGGCGCGATACTTGGGTGACGTCTTCATGTGGCCGAGGACGGCACCGGCACCGGACATCCCCATCTCGGCCGGGTTGAGAATCGGCCCCTTGGCCTGCTCCTCCACCGTGGGCGCACGTCCATCCCAGAACTGCGCCACCTGCGCCGCCGCGTTGTACACGGTAGGGGCGTTCCGACTGCCCATCTGCCCCTTGTGGCCGAAGCTCACGCGCCGGCCGTCAGCCCCGTAGCCATTCAGCGCGTGGCAGGAGTTGCACGACACGTCGTGCCCCTCCGACAATACCGTCTCGTAGAACAGGCTACGGCCCAGCGCTACCTGCGCCTCGGTCGCCGGCTTGCCGGGCGCGTCCATGCGCGCCGGCAGCGGTCCGAACATCGCCAGCTCGGCCGGCGTCAGGGCGGCGGTCGCCACGGCCGGCAGGGCTCGGGGGGTGGCCCCAGCCTGATTCGTCTGGTTGGACTTCGTGCCGCTGCCGCATCCCACGGCTACCAACGCGGCACCTATCGCCGTCACGATTCTCACACGCATGATCCCCTCCCGCCGTTTGCATTCGTTGGCGCACACCGAACGATAGACCGGGAGGTGACGACGCCAAGTCAGGCGAACCACGCAGCCCTGTGGGGGGTCGCCCCTCCCACGGTCGGGGGATGCACAACGGGCGGCGACTGCTGCCGCCGCCCGCCTCTGGTCCGGGTCGCGTGCTCAGTGCAGGAGGACGGGCACCCAACCGGTGTGGGGGAACAGCATCCCGGCTACCGCGCCACCGATCACGCTCAGTCCAATGAAGACGTCGTGATCGTTGTGCGACGTAATCGGATAGAGCGCCGCCCCGACGAGAACGCCGATCCCCGTGCCGACGAGGATGCTCTTGGCGTATTCCGGCCGTGCCCGATCGACGCGTACGATTCGCGACACCGCGATGCTCCGTACGGTCTCGTTGTTGCCGCGCGGCCGCACCAAGACCGAGTCCAGCGACTGCTGATACAGCACGCCGATGAGGTTCGAGCCGGGCCCGTTGATGCGGAGCGTCACCCCCGACGGGAGCGGCGCGATGGCCGACTGCGCCGAGGCGGGGGTGCCGATGGCCGTGAGGCCGCCAATAACGATCAGGAACGCGAAGAAACGACGCATTATCGAGGTCCTTGGGAGTCCTTGAATCGAGTTGAGCACACTGTGAGAACTACGCATCGGCGCCGGGAACGTTGGAAATTCAGGCGAACCGTCGCTCTGGAACCCTCACGGGCTGACCAGTCCGGGTCAACCCCCGCCTCGGCCCCCGCCCGGCGTCCGCTCACCCGACGTGGAACAGTTCGACCGCCCGTGCGTAGCGGGCACCGAGCACCCGCCGCAGCGGCGCGTCCTCGCGCGACCGCAATTCGGGATCCTTCGCCAACAAGGCGGCCGCTGCCTCCCGCGCGCGATCGCTCAGCACTGCGTCACGCATCGGATCGGCCACCTTGAACGTCGGCACTCCACTCTGACGTTCTCCGAACAGGTCGCCCATGCCCCGGATCCGGAGATCCGCCTCGGCAATCCGGAACCCGTCTTCCGTCTCGACGAAGATCTGCAGGCGCTGCCGCGACTCCCGCCCCATGTCGCCAAGCAGGATGCAGAAGCTCTGCTCGCCGCCGCGTCCCACGCGGCCCCGAAGTTGGTGCAGCTGCGACAGGCCGAACCGCTCGGGGTGCTCGATGACCATGACCGTGGCATTCGGCACGTCGATGCCGACCTCGATGACCGTGGTCGCGACGAGAATGTCGATGGCGCCATCGCGGAACCGGCGCATGATGTCGTCGCGCTCGTCGTTGGGCACGCGCCCGTGCAGCAGGGCCACGCGGCGGTGCGCGAACGGGCCCACCCGCAACTCTTCGTAGCTGGTGGTCGCCGCTTTGAGATCGAGCTTTTCCGACTCCTCGATCACCGGGTAGACGATGTACGCCTGGCGCCCCTTCTCCACCTCGCGGTCGACGAATGCCATCAGCCGGTCGCGCGACCCGTTCGACCGGAGCGTGGTCGTGATCGGGCGCCGTCCGGGAGGCCGTTCGTCGAGCAGGCTGACATCCAGGTCGCCGTACACGGTGAGCGCCAGGGAGCGCGGAATCGGCGTGGCGCTCATCAGCAGCACGTCGGGCATCTCCCCCTTCCCGGCCAGCGCCTCGCGCTGCTCGACGCCGAACCGGTGCTGCTCGTCGATGGCCACGAACCCCAGCCGCGCGAACGCGGTTGTCTGCTGCACCAGCGCATGCGTCCCGATCACGAGTTCGGGCCATTCCTGCTCGAGCGACGGCTCGGCCTGCGTCAGCCGCCGGGCCACCGCCTTGCGCTGCTTGGTCGACAGGCTGCCGGTGAGCAACAGCGGCGCCACGCCGAGCGGCGCCAGGAGGCCGCCGATGGTCCGATGGTGCTGCTCGGCCAGCAACTCGGTGGGCACCATGATCGCCGCCTGGAATCCGTTCTCCAGCGCCAGCAGCGCCGCGAACAGCGCGACGATCGTCTTGCCGCTCCCCACGTCGCCCTGCAGCAGCCGGTGCATGCGGCGGTCGCTGCACATGTCGTCCACGATCTCACGCAGGGCGCGCACCTGGGCGTTGGTGAGCGTATAGGGCAGCGACTCGCGCAGCCGCGTCGTGAGGTTGCGCTTGTTCTCGAACCGGATGCCGCGCCGCGTTTCGCGGGCCAATGCCTTGACCCGCTGGTGCAGCAGGTGCACGAAGAACAGCTCTTCGAACGCCATCCGGTCGCGGCCCGCCAGCGCCTCGGCCATGGTCCGGGGGCGGTGCACCATACGCAGCGCATCCGTGATGCCCGCCACCCCGGCCGCCTGGAGAATCGCCTTCGGGAAATACTCCGTCACCTGGGCCAGCAGCACATCCAGGTGCGTGTCTACGATGTGGCGGATGATTTTGAACGACAGCCCTTCGGTGGCCGGATAGACGGCGAGCACGCGCCCCTCCTCCGTGCCCTCGTCCTCGGGGCCAAGGTTGACGAACTCGCGGGGCGCCAGTTGGCGTCCGTGGTAGAACCGCACCGTGCCCGAGGCGAGCAGGAGGTCGCCCTTGTTGATGCTGCGGTCCAGGAAGGGTTGCCCCGGCCATGCGGCCTCGATCATGCCGCTGTCGTCCTGCAGCACCGCCTGGAAGATGCGCAGCCCCTTGCGGGTGGGCAGCACCCCCTTGGAGATCACGCGCCCGATCACGGTCGCATCGGCGCCCGTCCGGAGCGAGGCGATGCGGGATACCGTGCTCGCGTCCTCGTAGCGATGCGGAATGAGCCACAACAGATCGCCGGCCGTCTTCACGTTCAGCTTCTCGAACGCCGCGGCGCGCCGCGGCCCGACGCCCTTGAGGTACGTGATCGGCGTGTCCAACGTGACCCGCGGATTCGCCGCCGGCATGCTACTCGTCGCTCAACAGCTCCCGCGCGAACTCCGCAGGATCGAACGGCTCCAGGTCCTCGGCCGCCTCTCCCACGCCGAGGAACTTCACCGGCACGTTGATAGCCTCGTGCACTGCCACCACCACACCGCCGCGCGCCGTGCCATCGAGCTTCGTGACCACCAATCCCGTCACCGGCACCGCCCCGGTGAACGTCCGCGCCTGGGCCACCGCGTTCTGCCCGATCGTCCCGTCGAGGACGAGCAGCGTTTCGTGCGGCGCGCCCTCCATCCGCTTGGCAATCACGCGCGCCACCTTGCGCAGTTCGTCCATCAGGTCAGCGCTCGTGTGGAGCCGCCCCGCCGTGTCGACGATCAACACATCCACGCCACGCGCGATGGCGGCATCGATGGCGTCGAACGCTACGGCGGCGGGATCGGCCCCCGGTTGCGCGCCCACGAACTCCGCGCCCGTCCGATCGGCCCATACACGCAGCTGATCGATGGCGCCGGCCCGGAAGGTGTCCCCGGCCGCCATCATCACGCGCTTGCCCTCGCCCCGCAGCTTGGCCGCCAGCTTGCCAATGAACGTCGTCTTCCCGGCGCCGTTCACGCCGATGATCAGCACGACCGCCGGCGCCGCATCGGGGAGCACGAGCGCCGGATTGCTGTTCCCGCCGCGCAACGCGCCCTCCACGCCCTCGGCGAGCGCCAGCCGGAACTCCTCGTCGGTCTTCACCTTGCCACGCTTGGCCCGATCCTCGACCGCCGCCACGAGGCGCAGCGTCACGGGTACGCCGAAGTCGGCTTCGAGCAGCAGTTCCTCGAGCTGCTCCAGCGACCCCTCCTTGACCCCACCCCGCACCATGACGCCCACGTCGCGGAGTGCCACGTCCCTCACCCGCTGCCAGAGCGAGCGGCGGGGCGTGTCACCAGACTTTCGGAGAAGACGTGGCATGCCAGAGAATCTAACGGTGGCGATCCCGGCGCATCATCGCATTCCCGCGCGCCGGCGCAGCAACCACTCAGCGCAGAGGAGCAGCACCAGCAGGGCGTAGATCCAACCGGTGTCCCGGGCCCGCGGCGGCACCCCGCGGGGCGGGGTCCCGCCGACATGCCCGGCCCGGACGCTCGGCGCGCGCGGCACCAACTCGTCGGCCGCGTTCACGACGAGATCGGCGCGCCCGCCCGCCACCCGGGCCTCGTACCGGCCTGGCGGCAGCGGGGCGGAATGCGTGACCTCGGTCGCCGCCCGAAAGCGCAGATGGAGCGTGTCCACCGCTCGATCGCCCAACCGCTGCAGCGCCACGGCCACGTCGCTGTCGCCCGCGGCGCCCCGCCGCCACGCAATCGCATCCCCCGCGCGCAGGACCCCCGCGTCGGGAACGGCCGCACGACGATCGGCACGCTGCGTTGCCAGAAAGTCGAAGATGCTCCCCCAGAGGGCGGTGAACGCATCGGCCGACACGCCGCCGCGGAACCCCCATCGCCAGAGATCGGACGCGGCCACCACCACCACACGCCTCGGGGTGTCCTCACCGGCGACGAGGGTGCGGGTGACGGCCTCGCGTCCGCGCCGGGCCTCGAGCGCGCGCCACTGCCCCGTGGGCGCCGGCCCGCCGCCCACGAGCAGCGGCGGCAGCGAGTCCCACGGCAGGCCGGCCAGCACCGGACTCAGCGGAGACGCCGGTGCGGCATTCACGTACCACTCCTGACCGTCGCCCGACGACTGCACGATGAGCGCCAGCGGCGCCCGCGTGGCGTCGCGGGGCGGGCCGAACGCGGCCGTATCGCCCTGCAGAATGGCCACCGGCGCATCGCGGAACGCGGCCCGCACCTCGGCTTCGGTGACCGGCGCGTAGCTGCCGTCCGCTCGCCAGTTGCCGGGTGACAGGTGGTAGAAGGCGCGCGTGGGGAGTGCCAGCGCCCCGCGCAGCACCGCCAACGCATAGCGCGCATCGTAGTCGGGGGACGTGGACACGAACACGGCGCCGGGCTGCCGCGACAGGTCGATTCCCACGCCGAGGGTGTCGTTCCGCGGCTCCGCGTCGCCCGCGCTCGCAACCACGGCACGCAACTCGGCCGGGCCCTCCGGTGCCGCAATCGGCGTCCGGAGCCGCACGTCCTGCTCGGCGAAGGCGCCGAGCGAATCGAAGCGCTCGGTGCCGAGCAGTCGCCCATCGAGGAAGAAGCGCGCCGTACCGGCGGCGGCGCCCCCCGCGCCGGCCCCCACGGTGAGCCGGATCTCCGTGGTGTCGCCCGATACCACGGCGCGCGGCGCCTCCAGCGTGACCGCCGCTGCGTCGGGTACGCGGCGGTGGGGTACCACCACCACGCGCGACCCCGCGGGAAGCCGGCGAAGCTCCGCGCCCTGCGGCAGGTCGCCGTCGGTCACCACCACCACTCGGCGGCCGGTGGCGAGCGCCCGCTGCACCACCGGCTCCACATCGGAGCGGCGGTCCGACGGCCGCGCCGGTGGGATGGCCGCGCGCAGGGAGTCGCCGAACAGGAAGATCGAGTCGGCGCCAGCGGCGCGTGCCGAATCGACGGCGGCATGCCAGACCGCCGGGTCGCGCCCGCGGACCATGCTCAGCGACGCATCGAGCGCCACCCACGGCGGGCCCACCCGCGACGCACCGGCCGGCGCGTTCAGCAAGAGCGCCACCACGACTGCGAATGCGGCGGCGCGCAGCAACGCCGGCAGCGGCGTGGCAACCACCCGCCTGAGCGCGCCCGCGCCTCCCGCCCACCCGTATTGCAAGAGCCCTGCGGCGAGGCCGAGGAGCAGCGAGATCAGCCAGAGCATGGTGGGCCCTCGCCTCGTGGTGGGCGCCGCGGCGGCGCGTCGAGACTACTGGCCCAGCGCGACGGTCGTCACTCGTCCCGTACTGGCCACCAACGCCCCGATCAGCCGGTCACGCAGCGAATCGAACGACGCCATGAGCGCCTTGGGGATGGGATCGCCGCCCACGTTCCGGAGCGCCACCCGCGGATTCCGCTGCACGCCGTGCACGAGGAACTCGAAATGCAGGTGCGGCCCGGTGGCCAGCCCCGTCATTCCGACGTACCCGATGGTCTGCCCGATGTCGACGTGGGCGCCGGCGTGGATGCCCCGGGCGAAGGCCCGGAGATGGCCGTACCGCGACGAGAATCCGTTCGCGTGCCGGATCTCGATGAGATTGCCGTAGCCGCTGGCCGTGCCCGCGCGCACGACGACGCCGGCACCGATGGCCCGCACCGGCGTGCCGGAGTTGGCCGCGTAATCGATGCCCTTGTGCTCCCGCCAGCGCTTGAGGATCGGATGGAATCGCTCGCCGAACGCGCTCGTGATGTACTTGAACTTGAGCGGCACGCGCAGGAACGCGGCCTTGAGCGACCGTCCGTTCTGATCGAAGTAGTTGCCGGCGAGCTTGTCGTCGGTGAAGTGGACCGCGTCGATCTCGGTGCCCGACAGGTTCAGCTGCGCCGCCACGATGGCGCCGATCTTCACGACGCCGTTGGACAGCACGCTGCGCTCGGCCAGCACGCGGAAGGTGTCGCCGTCCTGCAGGTCGCGACTCATGTCCACGCGATACTCGTACACGTCGTCGGCGAGCTTCACCACGAGCGCGTTCTGTGCGGCGCGGGGCAGCGCACTGTCGGCTGCCTCGTACATCGCCTGATACAGGTTCGAGTGAATCGTGCCCTGGATGGCGACCGTGTCGGTCTTCCACGGCAGTCGCTCGTCGTGCTCGGCCCACCCGGTGGAATCCCGCGTCAGGTGCAGGTAGTGGTCATTGGCGAGTTCCACCACCACTTCCACCGGCTGCGAATCGGTGGGGGCCGCATGGAGCACCGCCACCGGCAGCCCGACCGGAATCCGGCGCGGATCGATGGCCGGTATGGCAGCCCGCACCACGCTCCCCGCCGCGGTATCGCTCAGGCCACCGCGCACCAGCGCGTTCACGAGCGTCTCCCCACGCGCCACGCTGTCGTATGACAGCTTCCAACTCGGCGTCGGCAGCGTGTCGCGCGGCACGACCTGGCCGCCGGCCGAAGCCACCGGAGTCGTCACGCGAATGGCGACGAAAGCCAGAACGACCACCATCAGGTAGGTGATGACACGCGCGCCGCGGACCGTCAATCCATCTGCCTCCGGATGAAGGTCGGGATCTCCATGTCGCTGAGATCGCCCGGCCCCTTCTCCCTATCGGTTGCCGCGGGACGTGCGGGACGCGGCTGGTCCCCCGGCACGCCGCCCGGGTTGCGCATCGGCGCGCCGCCGGGGCGCACCGACCGCGTCGGAAACGGAATCACCGGCGCGCCCCTGTGGTCGTGCGCCGGCGTGAGGCCGGTGGCGACGGTCTTGTCGAACCCGGTCGCGATCACCGTCACCCGCAGCTCGCCCTGCATGGCCGGCTCGTGCACCGCTCCGAAGATGATCTCGGCGTCGTCGCCCGCGGCATCGTGAACGATGTCGCTGATCTGGGTGACCTCGCCCAACGTGAGATCGCCGCCGCCCGTGATATTGAGCAGCACACCGCGGGATCCGGAGATCGACACGTTGTCGAGCAACGGACTCGAGATTGCCTGCTGCGCCGCTTCAATTGACCGGTTCTCCCCGCGACCCACGCCGGTGCCCATGAGCGCCGACCCACCCTCGCGCATCACCGTGCGCACATCGGCGAAGTCCACGTTCACCAGCCCCGGTTTCGTGATCAGCGTGCTGATGCCCTGCGTGGCGTGCAGCAGCACCTCATCGGCCTTCTTCAGCGCATCCTGAAACGGAATCCCCTTTCCCACCACGGCCAGCAGCCGCTCGTTGGGGACCACGATCATCGTGTCCACATTCTTGCGCATCTCGGCAATGCCCTGCTCGGCCTGCCGCATGCGCTTCCGCCCCTCGAACAGAAAGGGCTTCGTCACGATCCCCACCGTCAGGGCGCCCGCCGCACGCGCCAGCTCGGCCACCACCGGCGCCGCGCCCGTCCCGGTACCGCCCCCCATGCCGCAGGTGATGAACACCAGGTCCGCGCCCTGCAGCGTCGCGGCCACCTCTTCCCGGTTCTCCTCGATCGCCTGGCGTCCGATCTCCGGCCGCGCCCCCGCACCCAGCCCTCGCGTGAGCTTCTTGCCGATCTGAACCTTCATGTCCGACTTCGAGTTCAGCAGGGCCTGATTGTCGGTGTTGACGGAGATGAATTCGACATGCTCGAGGCGTTCCTCGATCATGCGATTGACGGCGTTGCCACCGCCGCCGCCAACGCCCACGACCTTCATCCGGGCGTGTTGAGACGCGTTTTCCTCGAACTCGAAGACCATGCGAGTGGAACTCCCGCACTTGCGAGGTGGGAACGGTCGGCGCTCACCCTGCCGATCGCCGGACGGGACCGGAACTGTGCGTGTCAGAATGTCGCACGCCACAGTCGTGTAATCAGTTGCGGCAATATAATGCTTTTACCGCGTCCGACTACCCCTGTAGCTAGGACGAGGGATGCGGCGAAAGAGTACGCGCTTCTTATCCACAGACGGTGATGCGACAGCAGGTTTTTGATGTGGATTTTTCTACCCGTCAGGCCGTACCTTCCCTCCCACCATGCGCGTTGTCACCATGCCCAGCCCGGTCGGCGAACTCACCATCGCCGCGACAGAACGAGGACTCGCCGCGGTCTACTTCGAGCGCCATAAGCACGGCCCAACATCGGCCGAACGTGACGCCTGGAGGCGCGACGACGGCCGCAACCCGGCATCCCGCATCTTGGCGCGCGCTCGCGAACAGTTGACGGCCTACTTCGCGGGGCAATGCACCGCCTTCGATCTGCCGCTGTCGCCCACCGGCACACCCTTCCAGCACCGCGTGTGGGCGGAACTCCGGAGCATCCCCTTCGGGGGCCTCTCGTCGTATGGGGAACTGGCCCGCCGGCTGGGCAGCCCCGGCGCCGCCCGTGCCGTGGGCGCCGCCAATGGGCGGAACCCCATCTCCATCGTGGTACCCTGCCACCGCGTGGTGGGTGCCAACGGCTCCCTGACGGGGTTCGGGGGCGGAATCGAGCGAAAGCGGTGGTTACTGGAGCACGAAGCGCGTGTGGCTGGGACCCGTCAGGAAGGCATCAAGCAGTGAGGCAGTGAGGCAGTGAAGCGGCACGCGCCTCACTGCCTCACCCGATGGATCATCAGAAGAAGTCCTGCAGCCAGTATTTCAGCTTCTGCACCCACTTCTCCATCCCCGCCCCGCCCACGGAAACCCGCCGGGCGGTGGACGACGCGCCGAGCGCGAGGCGCGTGGCTCCGAACTGGGCCAGCCCCACCACCGTCGCGAATCGGGGAGCCTCCACCGAGTCCTTCAACCCACCGAGATTCTCGGCCGGCGAGGCCACACGCACCCCGGTGCCGAACACGTCGGCCGCCAACTCCCCACAGCCTTCCATGGCCGCCGCTCCGCCGGTGAGGACGATCCCCGCGCTCAGCCGGTTGGCGAATCCCGCCTCGGCGATGTCGTGTTGCACGAGGTCGAAGATCTCATCCATGCGCTGATGGATGATGTGCGCCAGCAATTCGCGGGGAATCTGGCGTTCCCCCTGCGCCACCGTGCTCGGTAGTTGGATGATGTCCTGCGGGTCGACCAGCGGCTCGTACGCACTGCCGTAGCGCTCCTTGAGCCGCTCGGCGTCCGACTGCGTCACGCCCAGCCCATGCACGATGTCGTTGGTGACGTTGTTCCCGCCGAAGGGCACCGTGCCCAGGTGGCGGATCTTGCCCTCGTGGAACACGGCGATGTCGGTGGTCCCCGCCCCCATTTCCACGAGGGCGACGCCCAGTTCCTTCTCGTCTTCCGTGAGCACGGCGAGTGCGCTGGCGAGCGGCTCCAGCACGAGGTCGCGCACCTTGTAGCCGGCCCGCTCCACGCTCTTGCGCAGATTGACGGCCGGCGAGCTGCCAATGGTCACCAGGTACATCTCGACTTCCAACCGCATGCCGCTCATCCCGACGGGGTCGCGGATGCCGGTGTTCTTGTCCACCGTGTATTCCTGCGGGATGGCATGCAACAGCTCGCGTTCCTGCGGAATGGCCTGCGCGCGCGCCACTTCGTTGGCCCGCTCCACGTCGGCGCGTGTGATCTCGTCGCCCGACACGGCGACGATGCCCTTGCTGGTCATCGCCTGTACGTGCTCGCCGGCGATGCCCGCGTACACCTCCTGGACCTGGACGCCGGCCATCCGTTCGGCATCCTGGAGCGCCTTGCGAATCGAGCGCGTGGTCTCTTCAATGTCGGACACGACACCGCGGCGCATGCCGGTGGTGCGGGTCTGCCCCACGCCCAGCACTTTGATCGAGGGATGCCGCGGCAGGTCGCCGACGACTTCGGCGATGATGGCGGTGGTCTTGGCGGAGCCGATGTCGAGACCGGCAACGAGGTTGTCTGCGTTCATTTGAGTCGGGCGATCACTTGGTCACGGTATCGGAGATCCAGCTCGGCGACGCCGAGCCGGCGGTTCGCGAGATCGCGCGCCACCGGTTCCACGTCTTCCAGACGGCGAACGGTCACATCGGCCATCGCGCGAATGAGGAACGACGAAAGGGAGAGGTCCAATTCGTCCCCCACCCGCCGCACTTCACTCACGCGCTGGTACAACTCTGGCGCCTGCTGCCGAAGCGCTCCGAGCAGTCGCAGCGCCGCGGTGTCGCGACGCGTCACGATCGGCGCGTCAACCGGCGAGCGCGACGGATCGATCGACAGCGGCATCCCCGCCTCATCATACGGTCGAAGTCCCTGCGGCGTCAGCACCAGCGCCACCGGCACCCGCTCGGTGACCGTGACGACGAGCGTCCCCGGAAGCTTACGCCCAATCTTCGCCAGGCGCACCTCCGGCAGTCGTTCCACCCGCTTTTCCAGTGGCCCGGCGTCGGTCCAGACCGACACCGTCGTATCGACGTGCAACTGAAGGAGAATGTCACGCGGCGGCGTGTAGCGCGCGCCCACCACCTCCACACGCCGCACGCGGAAGAAGGCCAGATGCGACAGCAACGGCGGCCCCCACCAGGGCGAGGCGACGGCCACCACCGCGAGCGCTACGAGCCCAACCTGCTTCCAGCGTCGCCAGCGGCGGGATGGCACTTCGCCACCCGCCAGCGGGCCCTCCGTCTCCGACCGATCGGCGCGGCGCGGGCTCACCGGGCGTCCAACCGGGCGACGAGCGCCGGCCCGACTCGAGTCACGTCGCCGGCTCCCATGGTGAGCACGACGTCCCCCTCGCGCACGAACGCCGCGAGCGCGTCGGCCATCGCCGCCCGCTCGCCGCGCCACTGCAGGCGGTCGCGAGCGGCGCCCAGGGCATCCGCGATCAGATCCGCCGACACGCCGGCCATCGGCTGCTCACGGGCCGGGTAGATGTCGGCCAGGAAGATGGCATCGGCCGCGGCGAGCGCCGCGCCGAACGCGGGGGCGAAGTCGCGGGTGCGCGAATAGAGATGCGGCTGGAACGCCACCACCAGTCGACGACCCGGGAACGCATCGCGCGCCGCGGCCACCGTGGCCGCGATCTCCGTGGGGTGGTGGGCGTAGTCGTCGACCACGGCCACGCCGGCGGCGTCTCCCACCCGCTGGAAGCGGCGCTCCACCCCCCCGAACGCTTCGAGTCCGGGGGCCAGCTCGGCCACGGTGCGCCCCTCGGCCAGCCCGGCGCCCAGCGCCGCGAGCGCGTTGAGCACGTTGTGCAAGCCGGGCACGCGCAGGCGCACCTGTCCTACCCGGACACCGTCGAACCGGACGTCGAATCGCGTGCCGCCGTCCTCCACGCGCAGTTCCGCGGCGGTGAGCCGCGCATTCCGTGCGCGGATCCCGAATCGCACCACATCGGCCGAGGGCGGCAGGGGCAGCCCGCCGGCCACCTCGTCGTCGGCCGAGATCACCACGGCGCGCGCCCCCGACGCGAACTGCGCGAATGCGGTGCGGATATCGGCCAGGTCGCGGTAGATGTCCAGGTGGTCGGCCTCGATGTTCGTGATCACGGCGACCGTCGGGGACAGGGCGAGGAACGAGCGATCGTACTCGTCGGCTTCCACCACGTACAGGCTCGTGCCGCCCACGCGGAGGTTCCCGTGCCACCCCGTCACGCGGGCGCCGACGAGCGCCGTCGGGTCGAGGCCCGCCGACGCGAGGGCTTCCGCCGCCATGACCGTGGTGGTGGACTTGCCGTGGGTGCCGGCCACGCCCACGAGTTCCGCGCCGGCTGTCGCTTCACCCAGCGCTTCGGCGCGGCGGATTACCGGTCGTCCGAGGGCCCGCGCACGTTCCAACTCCGGGTGCGTGGGCGGCATGGCGGAGGTGACCACGAGGGCGCGGGCAGCTTCCACGTGCGCCGGGTCGTGGCCGGCCACCACGTCGATGCCGACGGCCCGGAGGTCAGCCACGTCGTCTGCCGCGGCGTCACAGCCGGTGATCCGCACCCCGCGCCTGCTCAACAGCTCGGCCAGCGCGCGCATGCCGGCCCCGGCGATGCCCACGAAGTGGACGGGGCGCGGGTCGCTGGAATCGATGAGGGACATGGAAGGCGCGGGCAATATAGGGGTCGCGCGCCCCGCGACTCAAGGCTTCGGCTGGTGCCGATCGATGATCGCGATGATGTGTTCGGCGATGTCCTCGGCGGCACGCGGGCGGGCGCGGCGCGCCGCCCCCTCCGAAATCCGCGCCAGTTGCTCGGGTTCGGTCAGCAACTCACCGATCAACTCGTGCAGTTTGGGGCCCGTCAACTGCTGCTGCGGCAGGTGAATCGCGGCGCCGGCGTACTCCAGGGTCGCCGCATTCGTGGTCTGGTGCTGCGCGGCGGCCGTCGGCAGGGGCACGAGAATCGCCGGGATCTTCCACGCGAACAGTTCGCTGGTGGTCATCGAACCGGCGCGGGCTACCGCGAGATCGGTGGCGGCATATGCGTCGGCGATCGGCGACAGGTAGTCGCGCACGCGCACCCGCTCACTCGCGAACGACGCGAACTCGTCGTACGTCGCCTTGCCCGTCATCCAGATCAGGTACAGATCGTCGGGCAGACCCAGGTTGAGCCAGCCGGCCACGGCACGGTTGATGGCCTGCGATCCCTGGCTGCCCCCGTAGACCAGCACCACGTGGCCGCCCTCGCGCGGGAACCCCCACTTGGCCCGCGCGGTGGGCCGCGACAGGCTCATCGACGTCGGCGGATCGATCGGTGCGCCGGTGTCGATGAGCACCGACTTGGACCGAACGCGCAGGTAGCGCGCCGCTTCGGGAAAGGTGAGGTAGATCTCCACGCAGTCCCGCGCGTACCGGCGCGCCGTGATGCCGGGAAAGCTGTCGCCCACCTGCTGTACGATGGGGATCCGGCGACGGCGCGCGTACTCCAGCATCAGCCCGGACGCGTAGCCGCCCGTGCCCACGACGAGCGCGGGCGGCTGCTCCTTCACGAGCCTGCCGAGCTTCCGCCACACGGTCACGGCACTCACCAGCGTCCGCCAGTTCCTCCACGGCGACCGTCGGTGCAGCGGCTGCAGATCGAGTAGTTGATACGGAAACTCAGATTTCGGCAGCACATGGCGCTCGATCCCCCGGAGGGCCCCGACGAAGAACGGTTCGACGTCCGGTCGCAGCCGCACCAGGGCGCGGGCGATGGCCAGCCCCGGATACAGGTGCCCGCCCGTGCCCCCGCCGGCGAAGATCACGCGCATGGCGCCCTACTCCCCCAACGGATTGGTGGCGTTGGCACCGTACACGCGTTCCTTGGTGCTGCCGATGTTCACCAACACGCCGGTCGTGAACAGGGTGAGCACGAGATTCGAGCGTCCGTACGAGACGAACGGCAGCGTGAGCCCGGTCGTGGGCAGCAAACCCACCACGACGCCCACATGCAGCAGCGCCGTGAGCACCGTGACGAAGGTGAGGCCAACGGCCACCAACTGCAGGAACGGCGAGCGCGCCTGGCGGGCAATGCGGAATCCGAACAGGCCGAACGCCGCGAAGGCGAGCGTGATCGCCGCGAGTCCGAGGAATCCCCACTCCTCACCGATGTTGCTGGCGATGAAGTCGCTGTACGGGAACGGCAGGAACCCGTACTGCTGGCGCCCTTCACCGAATCCCACGCCGAACAGCCGGCCCGATCCCACGGCCACCAGCGACTGCTGCAGCTGGTAGCTCACCGTCGCCGGCGCCGAACCGGGATCGAAGAAACTCGTCAGCCGCAGGACGGCATACTGCAGCTTCTCCATCGACGTCCACAGGAACGGCAGCACGACCACGCCGAGCGCCACGAAATGCCCGATCCGCGCCCCGCCCGCATACAGGATCACCGCCATGAGCAGCGTGTATAGCATCGCCACCGACAGATCGGGCTCGAGCACTGCGAGCACGTCGAGCAACCCGATCACCACCAGAAACGGGAGGATGCCCTTAGTGAGGTGACGCAGCTGGTCTCCCTTCTTCACCGTCAGCATCGCCACCCAGACGATGACCGCGAACTTGCCGAGTTCCGACGGCTGCAGCGACTGGCCGAACAGGAATCGACGCGACCCATGGACGCGTGGAGAGAAGAGCGCGAGCGTCATCACCACGATCGTCAGCCACATCAGCGGCCAGGCCCACTTCTCCCATTTCTGCGCGTCCATCTTGGCGGCGATCGCGAATGCCACCACGCCGACCGCCGCGCCCTCGATCTGCCGGATCAGGAAGTAGGCACTCGACCGGTTGTCGTTCATGGCCACGATGGCGCTGGCGCTGTACAGCACCGCCAGCCCGAAGGCGAGCACGGCCGCCGTGATGAAGACGAGCGCCTTCGCTTCCGGCCCCATCCGCCACCGCTCTCGGAATCCCACACCGCTCCCGCTCGCCGCGCGGCGCGCCGGCGTGGCGCCGGCACCGGCGCCACCGGCCAGCTGGTCGGGGCCGGAGATGCCCATCACGCGCGCGTCGCGAGCCGCTTGAACTCGGCGCCGCGCTGTTCGTAGTTCTGGAACATGTCGTAGCTCGAACACGCCGGCGACAGCAGCACCGCGTCGCCGGGCGTGGCGGCTGCCCGTGCGGCCTGCACCACCCGGTCGAACGCCGTGCCGGCTGGCATCCGCTCCACGGGCACGACCTTCCTGAGGTCCTTCTCGATCAGCGGCGCCGCCTCACCATAGGCGATCACTCGCTTCACCGTGCGGCGCAGCTCGGCCGCCAGCGGCGTGTACGGTTCCCCCTTGTGCCGCCCACCCAGCAGCAGGACGGTGGGGCGACTCATGCCGCGCAGCGCCACCAGCGTCGATACCACGTTCGTGGACTTCGAGTCGTTGATCCACAGGACGCCGTTCACCTCGGCCGCCGGCTCGATCCGGTGCTCCAGCGCCCGGAACTCGCGCAACCCCTGCGCCAACTGCGACACCGCGGGCCGATTACGATGCCCCCGCTCGGCCAGCATCACGGCCAGCGTGGCCGCCAGGGCATTCGCCACATTGTGATCGCCCACCAGGGGCAGGTCGCGTCGGGCGATCAGGGGCTCGCCGAGCACCACGAGCTGATCCGTGGCGCGGTCGAAATAGGCATCGGCCCGATGCGCAGTCGAGAACTCGGTGAGCAGCCCCGGCACGTCCCACGTCATCGCCTGCGCCGCGATGTCGTCTCCGTTGACCACCCAGGTCGCCCCCGCGCTCGCATTCTGAAAGAGCAGCGCTTTGTCCGCATAGTACGCTTCGACGCTCGCATAGCGGTCGAGGTGATTGCCCGACAGGTTGGTGAGAACCCCGACCTCCGGCGACATCCCCGGCGTGTCGTGCAGCTGGAACGACGACACCTCCAGCGCCACCCACGGCGCCGGATCGGGCGAGAGCGCCAACTCGCTGAGTGGGCGCCCGATGTTGCCGGCCGCCTCCGCCCGCAGTCCCAGCGCCCGCAGCAGGTGCGCGACGAGCGACGTGGTCGTCGTCTTCCCGTTGGTGCCGGTGATCGCGATATAGCGCAGCCCGGGCAGACACCGGAGCCCGATCTCCACCTCGCTCACGACCGGCACGCCTTCTCGTTGCGCACTCGCGATCGGGGGCGCATTCGGCGGAACGCCGGGGCTGGCCACCACCAGCGACGCCCTCGCGATCCGCCCCACGTCGTGGCGGCCCACGTCCACGGTCACGCCCTCCGCGCGCAACGAGCGCGCCGTCGCTTCGAGCGCCGGCCCCGTGCCGGTGTCGGAGGCATACACCGTGCCGCCCTGGCGAGCCAGCAGCCGGCTCACCGCCACCCCGCTGCGCGCGAGCCCGATAACCGCGACTTCGCCGCGCAGCCATCCCAGTTCCACCGCCGGTTTGGATGCCTGCGTCATGCGCCGCTCACCGCACCTTCAGCGTGGCCAGCGCGAGGAACGTGCACAGCAGCCCGAGAATCCAGAACCGCACCACCACCTGCGTCTCCGGCCAGCCCTTCAACTCGAAGTGATGATGGATGGGGGCGCGCAGGAAGACTCGATGCGTTCGGGCGTACTCCACGCCGTAGCGTCGGCGCCGGTACTTGAACACGCTGCGCTGAATCATCACCGACAACGTCTCGCACATGAACACGCCGCCGATGAACACCAGCAGGAATTCGGACTTGAGCAGGATGGCGACGGCGCCCAGCCCGCCGCCCAGCGCCAGCGACCCGGTGTCGCCCATGAAGATCTCGGCAGGGTGCGTGTTGAACCAGAGAAAGGCCAGCAACGCGCCCGCCATCGCCGTGCAGAACACCGTCAACTCCCCGGAGTCGGCAAGGTAGAACAACCCCAGGTAGCGGCTCCAGTCCACGCGGCCGATGGCGTAGGCGAACACGGCGAACGATGAGAATGCGATCGCCGACAATCCCGCCGCCAATCCGTCCAACCCGTCGGTGAGGTTGACCGCATTGCTCACGCCGGTGAGCACGAACGTCGTGAACACGACGTACAGCCACGCGAATCCCGCCGAGATCGGCACCACGAGCACGTACTTGAAGAAGGGCAGCGTCGTCGACGCTCCCGGCAGATCGGGGGCCAGCGGAAACTGCCAGACGTACAGGCCCAGGAGCAGCCCGATGGTCACCTGCCCCGCCAGTTTGTACCGCTCCACCAGCCCGAGGTTCTTCTTGCCGGCTCGCTTCTGGTGGAGCTTGAGCACGTCATCCAGCAGCCCGATGCCTCCCATGGCCGCCGTCACCGCGAGGGCCAGCCAGATGTACCGGCTGCTCAGTCGCGCCCAGAGCAACGTGGACGTGATCGCCGAGAAGAGAATGATCAACCCGCCCATCGTCGGCGTGTTTCCCTTGCCGGCGTGCGAGTCGGGCGTGCCTTCGCGCACCGTCTGCGTCACCTCGCGGCCCCGCAGCCGCCGAATGACCATCGGCCCCACGATGAACGCCAGCACGAGTGCCGTCACCGCCGCGCCGGCGGCGCGGAACGTGATATACGTGAACAGGTTCAGCACTCTGAACCGGTGGATGAGCGGAACCAGGAAGTGGTAGAGCACGTTTTCGAGTGAGAGCGCGACGGGAGTGGGTGAGGCGGTGAGCATAAACTACTCGCGGCGATCCGGATTCACCGCGTCACGACATGATAGGCCTCACCGCTTCAGGGGTCTGTCGTACCTTCGGCCCACGCGGTCAGCAGCGGCACCATCCGCTCCAGCCGTCCCCCCCGCGATCCCTTGAGCAGAATCACGGCGTCGGGCTGGAGTCGGGGAGCCAGCGCCGTCCACGCCGAATGCACGTCCGGCGCAGTGATGACGCGCGAAGGGGGCGCTCCGGCACGACGAAACGCCGGCTCGAACTCACCGATGCCGACGAGCAGTTCCACCGGCGAGTCGAGCGCCACCCGGGCCACGGCATCGTGCACCCGTTCCGACTGCCGGCCCATCTCGAGCATCGACCCCAGCACCGCGACGCGCGGCCGCCCCTGCCCCAGACGCGACAGCAGTTCGAGCGCCGCCAGCATGGACGCCGGATTGGCGTTATAGGCATCGTTCACCAGCAGCGCCCGCCCGTGCGACTCCACCGACCCTCGCATGGCCGGCATCCGCGCCCGGGCCAGACCGGTGGCAGCGTCGGCGATGGAGACCCCACAGGCGTCCGCCGCCGCCAGTGCCAGCATCGCGTTCCGCAAGTGGTGCGCGCCCGGCACCGGAGGCGCCACCTCCACGCCCCCCACCTGGGCCCGGCCGAAGCCGTCCGGATCGAGGCTCCACTCGTCCGCATGCCATTCGCCGGCCTCGAGCCCGGCGGACACCACCCGAACCGCGCGCCGTCGCGCCTCGGTCACCACCTCCGGCTGCGAGGCCGGCGCGATGACCAGCGGCACGCCGTCGCATGCCGAGAGTTCCTCCCGCAGCACGCCGGCAAGATCGCCGAGCCCTTCCAGATGTTCTTCGGACACCGAGGTCACGACCACGATGTTCGGTTCGGCAATCGCTCGCAACGCGTCGATCTCCCCCGGGTGGTTGGTCCCCATTTCGACCACGGCCACGTCGGCGTGGTCGGGGAGCGCCAGCAGCGTGAGCGGCACGCCGATCAGGTTGTTGAAGTTCGCCGCCGACGCGTGCACTTCGAGCCGCGACTCGAGGGCGGCGCGGAGCAATTCCTTGGTCCCGGTCTTCCCATTGGAACCGACCACGCCGATCACCGGGCCGTTCCACGCGCGGCGGCGAAAGTGGGCGAGCCTTCCCAGCCCATGCATGGTGTCGGCGACCACGTACACCGGCACGCCCAGATTCGCGCCGCGGGCGGCGTCCGATACCACGACGCCACCCGCCCCGGCATCCACCGCCGCCCGCAGAAAGTCGTGACCGTCGAAGGTCGGGCCTCGCAGCGCCACGAACAGATCGCCCGACTGTACGGTTCGCGTGTCCGTCCAGACGCGGCCGAAGCGGCCGTCGCCGGCTGGCCCCTGCCCCAACGCGGCCGCCACGCGGTCGCGCGTCCAGAATGCCGGCGCCGACGCGGGGGGCTCCCGCCGTTCGGGCGCGCGGACCTCGATGCTCATATCGCCGAGCCGAGCAGTTGGTGCACGATCGCTTTCTCGTCGAAGGGAACGTTGGTGGTGCCGATGACCTGGTAGGTCTCGTGCCCCTTGCCGGCCAGCAGCACCACGTCACCGGCGCGGGCCATCGACAGCGCGCGCGCAATGGCGTCGCGCCGATCCGCGATGCGAACGTAGTCATGGCGCGTGATTCCGGCCACGACCTCGTCCATGATGCGGTCGGGATCCTCGGTGCGCGGATTGTCGCTCGTCACCACCACGACGTCGGCGCCCTGATCGACCGCCGCGCCCATGAGCGGTCGCTTGCCGCGGTCGCGGTCGCCGCCGGCACCGAATACGCAGATGAGGCGCCCGGCCGTGAACGGTCGCAGCGCGGCCAGCGCGCGCATCAGCGAGTCGGGCGTGTGACTGTAGTCGCGCAGCACGAGCGGCCGGTCGGACAGGAGTTCCAGCCGACCCGGCACCTGCGGCATCGACGACAGCCGCTCGGCGATGGCTCCCGGTTGTTCACCGAGCGCCCACGCGGCGGCGGCGGCCCCTGCGGCGTTGGCCACGTTGAAGTCGCCAATGAGCGGCAGCGCGACGGGGTGGCGCTCGGCCCCCACCGCCAGCACGAACTCGCTTCCCCGGGGTCCCGTCTCGATGTCCTCCGCCCGCACTTCGGCCACCGCGCCGGCTACCGAGAACCGCACCGTGCGCCGGCGCGTCCGCAGCCCCTCCCACGCCGGGTCGTCGGCGTTCACGACGACGGAACCGTCAGGCGCCACCTGCTCGGCGAGCAGTGCTTTCGCCTGGAAGTAGGCTTCCATCGTGCCGTGGTAGTCCAGATGGTCGCGCGTGAGATTCGTGAAAACGGCGGCGGCGAAGGTCACGCCCTCAGCCCGGTGCTGGTCGAGGGCATGCGACGACAGCTCCATCGCCACCGTGCGCACGCCGGCGTCGACCAGCGCCCGGCACGCACGCTGCAGCTCCACGGGGCCCGGCGTCGTGAGCCCCGAACCGCCGTCGAGCGGTTCGCCGCCGCTGCCGACGCGCACGCCCAGCGTGCCGATCGATGCGCTGCCGGCCCCGGCGTGGTCCAGCAGGTGGCGCAGCATGTGCACGGTGGTGGTCTTGCCGTTGGTTCCGGTGACGCCGATGAACCGAAGGTCCCGTGCCGGCCAGTCGAACGCGGCGGCCGCCACGACCGCCGCCGCCCGCCGCCCCATTCCTTCACGGACGAGGATCGCGGGCAGCTCGGTGCGGGTCGGATCCTCGACCAGCGCGGCGGAGGCGCCGGCGTCCCGGGCCGCGTCCAGGAAGTCGTGGCCGTCCCGGAGCGACCCACGCACCGCCAGGAACAAATCCTGTCCAGACACGCGGCGACTGTCGTCCGCAATGCCGGAGAACCAGGTCGGCAGGTGGCCGCGCGTACCGGCCAGCACTCCCGCCTCACGTAGCGCGCGGACGATGGTTTCGGAGGCAATCGGCATCAGAAGGCGTATCGCAGGAGAACCATGGATCCGGCCCCGGCCATGGCGCCGGCCGCCGGCACCGTCGCCGCCGGAGCCCCGCGGACGAGCCGGACGCGGAAGCCCGCCTCGTGCAGCGTGCGCACGGCATCGCGCAGCGGCATCCCCGCCACCGCGGGCACGGCACGAGGCGGAAGTGGCGGTGCGGCCGCCGGGGGCGCCGCCGGCAGCGTGAATGTGACTGGAGGGATCGCCGCCGCGAGGTCGGCCGCGGCTGCCGCGCGCCCGGCGCGCGATTCGGCGCGCACCATGGCCAGCGTCGAGTCCGACTCGGGTTGGTCGAGGGCCACGTGCCTGGGGGCCCCATCGGTCGCCGGCGTACGGCTGACGATGTCGTGCATCAACTGCCGGCGATTCAATGCCGCGTCGCGCGCCGCGAGCGCCGCTTGGAGAATCGCCTTCGTGAGCGGCGCCGCCGTGCTCGCGCTGTAGTACGTGCCCTGCGGGTTGTCGAGTTTGACCACGATCACGAACTGCGGCGCGTTCCCGGGGAACAGCCCGACGAAGTTCGGTGTGTATGCGTGCGGCGCATACCGCCCGTTCACCGTGCGGCGCGGCGTGCCCGTTTTGCCGCCCAGCAGATAGTCGGCCAGGTCGGCTTTGACGGCCGTGCCGTTCTCCACCACGCCCAGCAGCATCTGACGCACCTCGGCCGCGACGGCGGGCGTAATCACCCGCCGGACGACCCGCCGGTGGTGCTCGTAGCGTACCGTGCCGTCGGGCGCGCGGATCTCCTTGACGATGGCCGGTTGGAGCAACTCACCGCCGTTGGCGATGGCAGCGTAGGCGGTGGCGAGTTGGAGCGGGGTGACGGCGATCTCGTAGCCCATGGCCATCGAGTTCGGCGATTCCGACGTCCACTGCGCGGGCGGTCGCAGAATGCCGTTGGACTCGGCCGGGTAGGCAATCTCGGTGGGCGCGCCGAATCCGAAATCGCGGAGCGCCTGGTATTCCTGCGACGGCGTGAGCCGTTCGGCAAACTGCACGATGCCGACATTGCTCGACCGACGGATCACATCGGCCAACGAGAGGTGGGTGGGCTCGGGCCCTTCCTCGCGATCGTCGTGGACGGTGCGGCCGTTGATGGTGAGTTCCCCCCCGAACGTCGGGACGGAGTCGGCCGGCGTGACCAGGCCCCGAGCCAGGAGAGCGGCCGCGATCAGCGGCTTCATCGTGGACCCGGGTTCGTACGGCTCGGTGAGCGCGGTGGCGGAAGTGGACCGCGGATTCTGGCGGTGGCTCGCCATCGCCAGGACGTCGCCGTCGGTGGGGTCGAGAATCACGATGTCCCCGCCCTCGGCGCCCAGCTTCGACACGGCCTCGTCCAACGCCTGCTCCGCGATCTGCTGCAGGTCGGAGTTGAGCGTGAGCACCACCGTATCGCCTTCGCGCGGCGGCGTGCCGGGAAGGGTCGGCGAGTTGAAGCTATGCCCGGTGCCGTCACGCACCATGCCTGCCGTGCCGGCCCGCCCGCGCAGCAGGCTGTCCAGCGCGAGCTCGATGCCGTCCACCGGGTCCCCCTGGGCGTTCACGCGACCGACGATGCGGCGCGTGGCGTCGGACCCGGGATACACGCGGTCGGCCACCGGATCAGTATACACCCCGCGCAACGCCGTCACCGGCGCGACGTCGGTCGCGCGGAAGTGCCCGGGGATCGCCACCCATTTGCGCGACGCATCGGTGGCCCGCGCCACCCACCGGCGATCGATGCCGGCGCGGGCCAGCACGGTGGCCAGGCGGCGGCGGTCGAGCACCTCGCGCGGCGCCACGGCGAGTTGCACCATCGTGCGGCTCTCGGCGAGGGTCCGGCCCGTGGCGTCGAGGATGTCGCCGCGCGGTGCCGGAACCGTACGGCTGGTGAAGTGCTGGTTCCGCGCCTGCGCCGCCCACGTCCGCCCCTGCACGAGTTGCACCTGTCCCGCCTTCGCGATCACGGCCAGCGCGAGCGCGGCGAGCGACAGGTGGACGAGCCCGATCCGGCTATTCCGGATCATGCGGGCGCGACCGCGGCAGAGTGATGACCGTGCTGTCGGCGGGGACGTGCATGTTCATGCGTTGCAGAATGGGCGCGAGGCGTGCCAGGCTCGACGAGTCGCGAATTTCGCCAGTCAGCCGAACGCGCTCGGCCTCGAGCGCATCGCGCTGCCGCTCCAGTTGGCGAAGCGCGCGCTGTTGTCGGATGCCGGCGCTCCTCCGCCAGATGACGCCCGTCGCCACCAGAACGAAACCCAACAGCACGACGGCGACCAGCGCCCGCGGGCTCCACCCGCGGTTCACGCGGCGCGCCATGCCCGGAGCCGCGCGCTCCGCGCGCGGGGGTTGGCGTCCACTTCGGCCGGCGTGGCCTGCACCGCCCGACGTGTGAGGAGCGTACCCAGCGCCGTCCCGCCGCAGGTGCACACCGGCTGCCGCGGCGGACAGGTGCAGGCCGTGCTCCAGTCGCGGAACGCGTGCTTCACGATGCGGTCCTCGCCCGAATGGTACGAGATGACCACGAACACCCCGTTCGGCAGGAGTCGCCCGCGAAGGTCCGGCAGGGCATGCTCCAATCCACGGAGTTCGTCGTTGATCGCGATGCGCACGGCCTGGAAGAGCCGCGCGAACTCGGCCGGTCCGCTCCGTGGCCCGAGCGTGGCCCGGATGGCACCCACGAAATCGTCGCTCGTCGCGAAGGGACGATTCGCGCGGCGGCGCACCACCTCGCGGGCCAGCCGGATGGCGCGGCGCTCGTCGCCGTATTCCCGGAACACCCACGCGAGTTCGCCCTCGTCGGCCGCGTTGAGAAACGTCGCGGCATCCTGCGCGGCGTCAGGCCCCATGCGCATGTCGAGCGGCGCGCCTTCGCGGAAGCTGAATCCGCGCGTCGCGTCATCGATCTGGTGCGAGGAGATGCCGAGGTCGAGCAGGATGCCATCGAACCGTTCGCCGGCGATCGTGGTGCGATCGAGCTGGGCGTAGTTGCCGGACACCAGGCGCAGCCTGCCCTCCCGGACGTGGCGGGCGAGTCGTGCACCGGCCGCGGCGATGGCGTCCGGGTCGCGGTCCACCGCGGTCACGCGGCCACCGGCGGCAAGCAGCGCCTCGGTGTGCCCCCCGCCCCCCAGCGTGCCGTCGAGCACGTGAGCGGCGCCCTCCATGCGCCGCACCACCTCGCCGGCGAGTACCGGCACATGGTAGGCGCTGGCCCACGCGAGGGGCGGCGCGTCGTTGGCGGCATGCGCAGCGGGCGGAGGAACGTCGGACATCACGAAGAGAAAAGAATAGGGAGATGGCATCCCCCACAAGCGACGAAGCCCGCCGGAAACACCGACGGGCTTCGCGAAGGTCAGGACACCGCGGTCATTTCTTCTTGCAGTACGCCTTCACCATCTTGTCCGCGTTCGGCGCGTACTGGGTGACGGCGTTCATCACCGCGCCGGCCGTCTGCGCGTCGATCTGGCCGCCCTGGGGCATGTGGAGCTGTGCCTGGACGAAGTAGTCCTGCGCTTGCTGGGCAGCCGTGCACGCCTCGGGCATGTTCTTGCCCTGGGCGGCCGTCTGCGACGTCCGCATCGCATCGACGGCCAGCTGGATCGCGGTCACGCCGATGAAGAAGTGGGCGGTGGCCGACGGGGCGAGACTGTCGGCGTGCATCGACAGGGCATACGAGCGACGGTAGTACTGCACCGCATTCGCCGTGTCGGTCTTGGTCTTGGCCAACAGATCCTGCACCGGGGCCAGCAGCATCGGCCCCCACGTGGCCTTGTCGCCCCCGTTCGCGATCGCGGCGTCGGCGATCTTCACCACGCTATCCGGCTCGCCGAGATCCGAGTACGTCTGCGCGAGATAGAGCTGCGCGTTGTTGTTCGACGAATCGACCGCCAGCGCCGCGCGGAACGACGCAGCGGCCTGGTCGTACTGCTTCAGGTTCCGCAGCGCCACGCCACCCAGATACGCCAGCTGGCCGTCCTTCGGAAATTTCTGCTCGCCCTGGGTCGCGTACTGCGCAATCTTCGTCCAGTTGCTGTCCTGCGACGCCATGGCGATCTGACGATGGAAGTACGCGCTGTCGGCCAGCGTCGAATCGGACTGCACCATCTGCTCGCCGGTGGCCAACGCCTGCGGGAACATGTTCAGCTTGGCCTGGAGCTTCCACAACTGCTGCAGGTAGCTCGGATCGCCCGGATTCCGCTTGAGCAGATCCTCCAGGATCGGCAGCGCCTTGGACGGATCGGGCGACGCCGCAAGCGCGTCGACGATCTGCGTGGCCAGGGTCTGATTCTGAGGCTCGAGCTTGAACAGCCGCTGCTCGGCGTCGATCTCGGCGGCCTGGTCGCCCTTCTGGCTGTAGGCGCCGATCGCGATGCGGAGCGCGAACGAATTTTGCGGATCGATCTTCAGGATCTGGTCGGTCACCGCGAGCACCGAATCCGGCGGATAGTGCATCCGCTTGTCGGCGTACACGGACGCCAGGCAGAGGCGGGCCAGCGTCGCCTGCGGATACTGATGGATCGCATCCTCGGCATCCTTCGCGGCATCCTGCAGCTTGCCGTCGAGCAGGTCGCTGCGGCACTTGTTGTAGCCGTCGAACTGCTTGCGCGCCGAGGTGTGCTCACGTTCCACCACCTTGGCCGCGTCGCCGAAGTTCTTGGCGTCCACGGGCGGCAGCGGCTGGGCCTTGGTCACGTCGCTCGCCAACAGCAGCCGCGCGGTCAGGTGGACGCCGTCGGAGGTCTGCGTCGCATCACAGTCCAGAATCTCGTCGGCGTGCACGAGTTTGCCGAGCGCCCCCAAATCGCTCATGCTGAGCGCGGAATCCGGCGCGTAGCCGGACGCCGTGAGCGCTGTGTTCACATCTTTGTTGGGAATGACGTACAGGTCGCGCGGGTTGTTCTCGATCTGGATGCGATCGCGAAGTTCCTTGGCGGCATCGACCCCGAGCTGACGGGGCGTGCTGTGGCACGTGCCCACCAGTAGGTGGGGCGTGTCGGCCGTCGGCCCGCGCGGACGGTTGTACCCGTACTGCGCTTCGGCCATCGACGGCATACCCGCCACCACGGCAATACCGAGTCCCACCACCATCCGGCGCTGCAATGCCTTCACTGTCGGCTCCTCCGAACTGTGTAAATCATACCCAAGACAACAGAACGTAGTTCCCCTTTACCCCGAGTGGGCGAAGAGGGACTCGAACCCCCGACTTCCTGCGTGTAAGGCAGGCGCTCTAACCAACTGAGCTATTCGCCCTCAGAACGCCAGCACTTCGGGTGATTACTTGAGAATTGCGAGTGGAACGAGCACGCAGTAACCGACGACGAGGAGGATCGGTGCGATGGTGTCGCCGCCCCGGGCGAGGTCGGCGTACCCGGCTAGAATCGTCGCGAGGGCCAAGCCCCACCAGCCCAGACGGCGAGAGCGGGAAGAAATGTCGGTTTCTGCCATAGGCCACAAGACTATGGACCGCCAAAGTTAGTGTCAAGACAACCCCAGTCACTACGGGCGGTTACGGCAGCTTTGCGTCTCCCGGCCCCTCGTCCGGCCCACCGGCCGGCGGCCAGGGTCCGAGCAGGTCCGCCAATGCGCGCTCCCGCTCCATCGCGTCGGCCGCCGCGTCGGCCGCTTTCAACGCCTCCATTCGCGAGCGGTCACGCCGGCGCCGGGCGATCCAGAGGGGGAACACGAACACCAGGAACAGGATGCCCAGCAGGGTCAGGTCTTCCATGAGGGCAAGTGCACCGTAACGACGCCGGGCGTGCTTGCGCCAATCGGCCTCGAAGCCGTCGAGCGTGGTGCCGTCCGCCTGACGCAGGGCCCGATCGAGAGATCCCGTCTCCCGCCACGCGGCAAACACGTGCGCCAACCCATGGCGCGGGTCCAGCGCCGACATGTCCGCCACCGCGCTGGCCGACAAGGCATAGCCCGCGCGCGCCGTGGTGGCCCCCTGAGAGAAATAGCCCTCGAGCTGTCGGAACCTCGGCACCCCCTCCATGGCCAGCGCGAGATTCGCCGCGAGCGCGTCGTTGCGCGTCAGCTCATGCGCGGCGTAGCTGGCGTATCCCTCGTCGAACCAGCGCGGCGCCAGATCGCCGAGGTATTCGTGGAGCGCCAGATGCGCGAGCTCGTGACGCACCACCTCCACCGGATCTCCGGCGTCGGCGCCCGACCGGCTGCCCTGCAGGATGATGCGCCTCGTATCGGGAAACGCGAGCGCCGCCCCCCACTCGGGCGCTCCGGGACCCGCCCATTCGCGGAAACGGGCGTAGTCGGGAGCGATCGCGATCAACACGTGTTCCCGTGGACGCGGCAGCCAGGGAAAGCTGTCGTGGGCCAGGGACGTTTGGAGGATGGTCCGCGCCAGACGCGCGTCCTCCGGGAAGGCGACCACGGTAAATCGCCCGCGGTCGAAGCGAAGCGGGGCGGCGGCCTGACTCCGGGCGGCGCCTGGCAGCGTGATCGCCGCCGCGCACGCGAGCAGCAGCGTGCGGAGCCCCCGCCCCCGGCGGACGCCTGAGCCGACTACGGCTCCCCGCCCGCCTCCACGGTCTTCAGCACCTCGGCGCACCGCTTTCCCCATGGATTGAACTTGTTCGTGGCAAATCCCTCGCGCCACGTGCGCATCGCGTCGTCCCGCTGGCCGTTGAACCAGTAGGCGCGCCCCAGTTCGTAATACGCCTCGATCAGGTTGGGCCCGATCGCGATCGTCTTCTGGAAGAACGTCTGCGCGTCCTCGAACATGTCGCGTTCCAGGTACACCAACCCCAGGTAGAAGTGCGCGTAGAGCATCGCCTTCTTGTCGTTGTCGAGGCGGATGGCCTTGGAGAGATGCTCGATGGCCTCGCCGAAGATCCCCTTCTTGAGACAGATGTAGCCGACGTTGATGCGAGCAAGGGCATGCGTCGGCTCGCGCGCGAGGACGTGCTGGAAGGTCAACAGCGCGTCGTCGTACTTCTCCTGCAGCATCAGCGCCCAGCCGAGCAGCGCTTCCGACTGCGGATCGTCGGGCGACAATTCGAGGGCCTTGCGCAGCGCCGCCTCGGCCGCTTCGTACTCGCCGAGCGACAACTGGCTCCATCCCTTCTCGATGAACGTCGAGGCCCCGATGTGGTCGGCATGCACCACCGGCCGCGCGGCGCTGAATTCCGGTGCCAGCGTTGGCGCCGCGGCCAGGGCCTTCCACTTGTCCACGAGCCGCTTGATGTCGTCCCGCAGTTGCGTGAGTTCGACGACGTCCTGCTCCACTTCCTTGAAGAACGCCACGATCTCGCCTCTCAGCGCGTCGCGCTCGGCGCCCGCGTCCGGCGCGTCGAGGCGCGTCTCCAGCGCCGCATAGTGCGCCCGGTACCCGCCGAGCGGGGAATCAGCCATTCGGGAGCGCCGCCTCGGTCGCACGCTCCAGGGTCAGCCTTTCGTCGGACGACAGCAGGCGGTCCACCTCGAGATAGATCAGCAGCCGGTCGCCCAACCGCACGATGCCACGCAGGTATTCCCCGGCCAGTCCGCGAAAGAGCGGCGGCGGCGGCGACAGCAGCGACTCGTCGAAGCTGGCGACTTCGAGCACGGCATCGACCACGACACCCACCCAATCGTCGCCGGACTTGAGAATCAGCAGGCGAGTCTCGGGCGTCGCCGACACGGCCGGGAGCTGAAAGCGCCGGCGCAGGCTCACGACCGGGACCACCCGCCCCTGATACTCGATCACCCCTTCAATCCATTCGGGGACATTCGGCACGAAGGTCGGCGCCTGGTAGCGCAGCACACGCTCCACCGAGAAGATGTCGGCGGCGAAATAGTCCGCGCCCAGGCGGAACCAGACGATCTTGGCGACGCGGGGCTTCGTCATGCGGTCTCCAGCACCGGTTCGGCGCGGCAGGCGGCGATGAGCGCGTCGGCATCGAGCACGCCGATGAGGTCCGTGCCGCGCCGCACCACACCCAGCAGCACGCCGTCACCGAAATCGAGCGGCGCGCGCTGCACGTCGCCCGCGGCAATCACCAGCACGTCGTCCACGTCGTCCACGGCGAGCGCCACGGTCCCCCGCGCCCGCACGAAGATGAGGGCCGCCCGGTTCTCGTGCCCCGACGTCCCCAGCGCAATCGAGGGCGCGTACACCGGCACGGTGCTGCCGCGCAGCGTCAGCACGCCCAGCATCGTCGGACTCATTTCGGGGATGCGTTGGATGCGGTCGATGTCGATGGCCTCCTCGACCAGGCCCAGCGGCACGGCGAACAGTTCGCGGCCCATACGGAACACCAGATGCTCCACCACCTCCACGCCGGGCCCAGCCTCCTCGACGATGGGAGCCCGCGTTGTCGTGCCCGAGGGCGGCGCCGGAGCCGGGAGTTCGGCCGGCTCCGGTGCTTCGCCCACGGCCGCCGGGGGCGCCGATTCGGCCAGCGCCGGCGCGGTGTCCCCGGGAACCGCGGGCGACGATTCCGCGGCGGGAGCCGTAGCCGCCCGTGGCGGCTCGACGGCCGGTGCCGGCGCCGCCGGCGCGTGTGCGGCCGGCTCGCGCTCCGCCGCCACCGCGTCGGCCGGCACGGTCGGCGTGGGTTTGCGGTGGAGCCATTCGCGATAGCTGATTCGGGGTTTCTTCATTGCCGGTCGTCCGCCACGTCGTGCACCAGTCGCTCGTCGACGCGCGGCAACCCGCGCATCGCCCCCACGAACAGTGCCTGCATCGCCAGGTTGTTCACGACGCGCGGAACACCACCGCTCCGCGCCGCCAGGGCCGCCAGGGCCTCGGTCGTGAAGATCTCGTGCATCGCGCCCGCCACCCGCAGTCGATGGCGCACATATTCCCGTACGTCGTCGGCGTCGAGCGGGTCGAGGTGGAATCGGAGGCTCACGCGCTGGTCGATCTGCGGACGCTTCACGATGCGCCCGCGCAACTCCGGCTGCCCCAGCAGCACCACGTGCAGGTGCTTGTCGGTGCGGTCTTCGAAGTTGGTCAGGAGCCGCAGTTCCTCGAGCAGGCTGGGACTCGCCAACTGGGCCTCGTCCACGATCAGCACGGGCCGCCGGCCCGCCGCGTGCAGCTCGGCCAGGCGCGCCCGGAGTCCCCCCACGAGCGCCGGCTTGTTTTTCGGGGGATTCGGCAGCGCCGCCGCCGCGGCGACGAACTGCAGCAGTTGCGCGCCGGTGAGTCGTGGGTAGTCCACGACCCACGGCGCGTAGGCGGTGCCGTCGAGCCGCGCGCGCAGCGCCTCCACCAGCATCGTCTTGCCGCATCCGATCTCGCCCGTGACCAGCGACAGGCCCCCGCGCAGGTCGGTGACGTCGTACAGGAGCCGCGCGAACCCTTCGTCGAACACGGGAGAGTGGAAGACGAATGCCGGGTCCGGCGTGTTCGCGAACGGCTTGCGCAGCAGCCCCCAGTGTTCGTCGATCACGCCGGCTCACCTGCCGCCGCCAGCAGGTCGACGATCGCGGCCGCGACGCCCGCCAGGGGGGTCACGCGATCGGCGCCGGCCGTCATCAGGGCGGCGTGCGGCATGCCGTAGATGATCGATGTCTCCCGATCCTGCACGATGCCGCGGCCGCCGGCGTCGCGCATGGCGCGCAGCCCGTCGGCGCCGTCACGCCCCATCCCCGTGAGCACGACGCCGACGCACCGTTCGCCGAACGCGGTGGCCACCGAACGGAAGAGGGGATCGGCGGCCGGCCGCACCCCCCAAACGGGTGGTGTCTCGTCGAGCACGATCACGGGTTCGACGTCGTCCGCCACACGCATGTGATACCCCCCGGGCGCCACGTACACATGCCCGCTCTCGACCACCTGCCCCGCTTCGGCCTCGCGCACGGGCAGCGGGCCCATGGCGTCGAGCCGCTGCGCCAGGCTGCGGGTGAATCCGGCCGGCATGTGCTGCACCACGAACACGGCGGCGTCGAGTGTGGCCGGCAACCCCGGTAGCACCTGCGTGAGCGCCCGCGGGCCGCCCGTCGATGCGGCGATCGCCACCGCACGCGTGGGGATGTGCGCGGGACGACTCGGTCCCCGCCGAACCGGGGTGTGACGCCGCACCGGCAGTTGCAGCCCGCGCAGGTTCGCCTGCGCACCGGCTCGCAACGCTCCCCGCAGCCGCTCACCCACCACCGCCAGGTCGAGGCTGATCGGCCCCGACGGCTTGCGGACGAAGTCCACGGCTCCGAGTTCGAGCGCCTGCAGCGTCGCGTCCCGGCCGTCCATGGTCTCGGCCCCGCTCAGCATCACCACCGGGCGCGGCGACTCGCGCATGATCTGCCGCAGGGCCTGCAACCCGTCCATCTCCGGCATCTCGATGTCGAGCGTCACCAGATCGGGATCGAGTGCCTGCACGCGCGCGAGCGCCTCGCGCCCATTCCGCGCCGTGCCGACCACGGTGAACTCGTCCGATTCGGTGATCAGCTCCGAGATCACGCGCCGCATGAGCGCGCTGTCGTCCACCACGAGCACGGACGGCTTAGAGGACACGACTCCCTCGCGCGAGCGAGCGCACCTCCACCTGGCCGTCACTGAGGTGCAGGTAGACACTGCGCCCATGCTCCAGTCCCACATCCTCGCCCGTAATGGTGATGCCGGCGGCCCGCAGCGCCCGCCGCGAGAATTCGACATTGCGCCCGCCGATGGTCGGCGCGCCACGGGGTAACAGGCTGGAGAACATGCTGGCTCCGCCCACGAGCCGGGCGGTCACCCGCCGCGGGTCGGCGCCGAGTGCCCGCATGCGTTCGATCAGGGCGGGCACGGCGGTCTCCGGAAAGCGCCCCGGGTTCTCGTGCAGGCGGGACATCGCCGGCTCCGGCAGCAGCACATGCGCCAGCCCGCCCACCTGCACCTCCGCATCATAGAGCACGATGGCGACGCACGACCCGAGCCCGAGGGTGCAGAGCGTCCCCTCGCCCGTCCCGGCCGCGAGATCGGCAATCCCCACGCGTTGTTCGCTCATGCGGGCCGCACGAAGATTCGTTCGCGGGCGTCCACGGGGCGGAACAGCTGCCGCGCCCGACCGAAGAGCGTTTCCACCTTGCCGAGCACCAGGAACCCTCCAGGCGCCAACGCCGAGTAAAAGGATTCGAACAGGCGTTCCTGCGACGCCCGATCGAAGTAGATGATCGCATTGCGGCACACGATCAAGTCGTTCCCCGTCTGCGGGGCGGGCTCGCGGAGCAGATCGTGCTGGCGAAACCGCACCAGGCGGCGCAACTCGGGCACCACGGCGAACGGCGCCGATGACGCAAAGTACGCGGCGCGCCAGGCCTCCGGCGTCTCCCCGAAGTCGCGCTCCTCGAATTCGCCGCGATCGGCCGCCGCCAGGCTGCGGCGGTCGATGTCGGTGCCGAGGATGGATACATGGTTCAACCGCTCGAGCTGGCCGCGCTCCGCCGCATACAGATGGAACAGCGCCGCCAGCGAGTACGGCTCCTCGCCCGACGCGCAGCCGGCGCTCCACACCTGAATGCGCGACGGCGCCGATTCCCACACCACGGGAATCACATCGCGCAGGATGGCGTGGTAGACCTCCGGGTTCCGGAACAGCTTGGTGACGTTGATGGTGAGGGCGTCGAGCAGCAGGTCGTATTCGGACGTATCGGCATCCAGCAGCCCCGCGTAATCCAGGTAGCGATGCAATCCACGGGCCCGCATGCGCACCCCCACCCGGCGGCGCAGACAGGTGGTCTTGTAGCTGGCGCAGTGGAAGCCGCGGTCGCGCGAGATCTTGTCCAGCAACGCCTGGAACTCCTCGTCCTGCGGCTCGGCGATGGTCATCACTGTGCCTGCCGCACAGCGTCGAGGTTCGTGCGCACGATCGCGTTGGCGGGATCGAGTTCCAGCGCGCGCTCCCAGAGACGCAACGCCTCCTCCTTTTGCTGCTGGCGGAACTTGATGTTGCCGAGCTTCAGGTAGACATCGTCTCCGAGATCCGGCTTCGCCTTGATCGCCCGCTGGTACGACTCGAGGGCCTCATCGAATCGTCCGGCGCGGTACGCGACGTCGCCGAGGTTCTTGTGCACCTGCGCGACCGAGGGATCCTCGGTCAGCGCCCGGTCGAGCGCCGCGGCCGCCGCCTCGGGGGCGTTCTGCCGTTCACGCACCACGGCAAGATTGTTGTAGAGCACGGCGCTGTGCGGATGCGCCCCCACCGCCTCGTCGAGGATAGTCTGGGCGCGCACGAGGTCGCCCATCAGCGCCGCCGCGAGCGCCGCATAGTGGTACCAGGCCGTCGAGGGCGAGCGGGTGCCCCACAGGGGACGCGCGGCCGAGAGCGCGTCGTCCGCCGCTGCCAGATCGCCGGCCTGCAACGCGACAATGCCGATCGACGTCTGGATCTGCGGGCTGCTGCCCTGGCTGCGGGCCGACGCCTCCTGCAACACCCCTTGCGCCTCGGCCAGGCGGCCCAGCCGTTCGAGCGCATACGCCAG
Organism: uncultured Gemmatimonadaceae bacterium; assembly: GCA_963781765.1. Classification (GTDB taxonomy): domain Bacteria; phylum Gemmatimonadota; class Gemmatimonadetes; order Gemmatimonadales; family Gemmatimonadaceae; genus JAGWRI01. Next base: position 157,381 of record CAWAHC010000015.1, on the reverse strand, counting down.
GTTGTGGTACACGGCAGCCGGCGCCCCGGGGCGCGCCGCCGCGGCCTCGAACGTCGCCAGGGCGTCTTTCCATCGTTCCTGGCGCAACTGCACGAGCCCGAGGTAGAACTGCGCTGAGGGGTCGTTGGCCTTCAGGTCCGTCACCCGCTTGAACTCGCGCACCGCCTCGTCGAACATCCCCGTCTTGTAGAAGGCCACGCCAAGGTTGTAGTGCTCCTGGACCCGCGCCTCCGACACCTGCGGATCGCCGGCCTTGGACGTCCCGATACGATGCAGGAATCCGGTGGTGGCGAGGCCGTACAGCACCTTCCCCACATCGAACTCCCCCATCCCCGATGCGTCGATGATCTGCTGCACGTCGCGCCGGCCGTCCACCAGCTCCAGCAGCCCGCGCTGCTCCGGGGTCAGGTCGAGGTCGCTGGCCTGGATCTTCGGCCGGTCCACCTCGAACACGATATCGAAGGTGGGGATCTTCTTCTCGACCAGCGTCCACTCGTCCACCCGGCGCGCGCCCTCGAGCAGCAGCGATTCGGGATTGATCGACACCAGGAATTCCTGCTCGTCGGGCTGGACGTCCGCCTCGAAGTTGAACGAGCCCTGGTTCCACGTGAACAGGAAATACACGGCTTCTTCGATCTGCTCGCGGATGTGCTCGCGCAACGCGTCGCGCGACAGGAATCCCATCTCTACGAGCAGTTCCCCGATGCGGCGCTCCCGGTCCTGATCCTGGGCTTCGATGGCCGACTGGAGCTGGTCGGCCGTGAGGATGCCGTTCTTCACGAGCATGTCGCCCAACCGGTCGCGCCGGTTGACGATCGACGCGTACGAGATGCGGCCCTTGTCGAAGTAGATATAGCCGAAGTTCGTCCGGTGATTGACGCTCAGGCATCCGGTCTTCCTGCCCATCGCCAGAAGCTGGAGCACGTCGGGGAGGCTGGCCTCCTTCAAGCTGCCCTTGATGGCCATGCTAGCTCAGCTCCTCGATCACGCGCGACGCCACGTCCGGCAGTTCCCAGACCACCTTCTCGTCGTCCAGGAAGAAGACGTCGCTGGCGGCGCGCACCGCCGGCGCGGCGCTCACGGCGGCCGGGATCCCCACCGGGGCGGGCTCCGGCGCTTCGAGTTCCCGACGCGCGACGTCCACCGACAGCGGCATGCCCCCCGTGTCGGCCAACGCCGTCAGCCGCTGGATGGTCTCGATGATCTCGGGAACGCCGGCCGCGGGCCGCGTGGCGAGGTAGCGCGCCAGCGGATCGAGTTCATCGGCCGCCACGCCGTCCAGGAACCGTCGGTACAGCTGCTCGCGCATCGCGACATCCGGGGGGCCCAACTCCACTACGAGCCCGCCCTCGAACCGCACGCGCAGCCGTTCGTCGAGTCCCGTCATCTCCTTCGGCGATTGGGACGCGGTGAAGGCGAGCTGCTTGCCCGCGCCCAGCAGATCGCTGAACAGTTCGAACACCTCGTCCTGCGTGCGTTCCTTGCCGGCCACCGCCTGCAACTCGTCCATGAGCAGCGCATCCACCCGACGGTACCGGCGGCGCCACTGGTTGACCGTTCCCTCCCGCAATGCCGCGATGAATTCATCGGCGAACTGCTGCCCGGTGACGCACGCCACCGCCGCGGCCCCTCCGCTGCTATTCGCCAGTTCGTGCCCGAGCGCGTTGAGCAGGTGCGTCTTCCCGGTGCCCGCCGGTCCGGTGATGACGAGCGGGTTGTACCGCTTGCCGGGTTCGGCGGCGACGGCATCCACCGCCCGCACGGCCAGTTGATTCGACTTCCCGACCTCGAACCCGGCCCGCGAGAATTCCACGGAAGGCCCGGGCAGGTCCACGGCGCCGGCCCGCGCGCGCTGCACCATCGCTTCCGCCTCGTGCATGCGCTCGGGATCACGGAAGACGTCATGGCCGGACAGCGATGGATCGGCCTCCACCGCCTCCGATTCCAATTCCTTGAGACGACGCACCGTGGCGCCGAATCCGCGCAGCACGGCTTCGTAGTTGGACGGGGGCGCGGGCTCGTCCATGAGGCGCTCCAACGCCTTGGTGCGATAGCCCGCCGACTGCCATCCCGCCACGGCTTCGGCCACGCGCGACTTCCACCCTTCCACGTGCGCCGTCACCGCAGTCGCGATGTCGGTGAGGAAGCTCTCGAAGTCGAGACTGGCCGTCGCCGGCTCCGGCGCCGCATCCCCGGCCGCCGCGTGCGCCTCCGGCACGTCGTCCAGCAGGGTGAGCACCTCCTCGGCCCGCACCGGCTCGTCGCCGAGCGACTGGAAGTCCAGGATGCGGTTGAGCATCCCTTGCAGTTCCCGAATGTTGCCCGTCTCGACGCGGCCGATCTCCTCCACCACGCCCGGCTCCAGCTCCACACCGCGCGCACGGCAGCGCGCATTCAGGATGGCCACGCGCACGTCGACATCCGGGGCGCCGATGTCCACCACCAGCCCCCCGGACAGCCGCGCCACGAGCTGCGGATCGAGATCGGCGATCTCGGCGGGGGGGCGGTCGCCGGCCACCACGACCTGGCGTTCCATGCTCTGCATCGCCTCGACCAGCCGCAGCAGTTCCAACTGCGTCTCGCGCCGGCCGGCGAGCGTCTGAATGTCGTCCAGCAGCAGGACGTCCACGCGCCCCCAGCGCCGGATGAAGTCGTCGGTGTGGCCGGCGGCGACGGCGTCGCGCAGCTGCCGCGCGAACTCCTCCGCCGTCAGATACTCCACCCGCAGCGCCGGCTGCGCCTCGGCCACCGCGTTGCCGATGGCCTGCAGCAGGTGCGTCTTCCCTACCCCCGTCCCGCCGTAGAACGTGAGTGGGTCGTACGTCGTCCCCGGCGATTCGGCCACGGCGCGCGCCGCGGACGCGGCCATGTGGTTGGCCGCGCCCACTTCGTAGTCCTCGAACCGCATCCGGGTGTCCAACGACACACGCTACCTCGCCGCACGTGAGGGAGAACTGAGGCGCTTCAACACGAGTTCGGAGATGCCACGCAGCGTCTCGAACACGCCCGGGCCGTGCAGGGCATCGGCCGCAAAGTCGGGCACTCCGCGAAAGTTGATCGCGTCGCGCAACTCTTCCGTGGACATGATCAGCTCGCCGGGCAGGTCCTGCTTGTTGTACTGCAGCACCAGGGGCACGGCGCGCACGTCCACCCCCTGCTCCGCCAGGTTGGCGTGCAGATCCTGGAAGCTCTCGATGTTCTCCTCGAGCTGGCGCGTCTGGCTGTCCGCCACGAACACGACGCCGTCCGCGCCCTGCAGCACGAGCTTCCGCGTGGACTGGTAGTACACCTGCCCGGGCACCGTGTACAGCTGGAACTTCGTCGTGAAGCCCGAGATGGTCCCCAGGTCGAGCGGCAGGAAGTCGAAGAACAGGGTGCGGTCGGTCTGCGTCGCCAACGACACCATCTTGCCCTTCCGGTCTTCCGGCACCTGCCCGTAGATGTGATGCAAGTTGGTCGTCTTGCCGGACCGACCTGGTCCGTAATAGACGATCTTGCATGTGATCTCGCGGGTGGCGTAGTTGACGAGCGACACGGCGTGGTCGGCAGTGGAGGTCAGGCCCGGCCGAACAGCGCGGCCAGGTTGCGGTTGAGATCCCGTTCGAAGTTTTCGGCCAGAACGGTGTCGGATCGGGCTTCGCCCTCGGGAGCCGCGGCGCACAGGTTCGCCACGAATTCGTCAAAATACAGCCGCACGAGGCCGAGGGAGCTTTCCTGATCGAAGACGGTCAAGAAAATGTACGTACCCCGGGGCGTCCGCGCCTCGCCCAGAAAGATCTGGCGGTCCCGCCCCGCATGGTGGAGCCCACTGAACGGCCGGCCGTCGAGCATCCGCCCCAACTCGCCGCCCGACGCGTGGATGGCCGCGGCCAGCGCGCATGCCGCCGCCACGTCGAGCGACCTGGCAAACCCGTGTTCCGCGAGTACCTGTCCGCTGGGCAGCAGCAGGAGCGCAATCGTCACGCGAGCATCGTCCACGAACCGCGCGAGGGGCGTTTCGATCCAGGACTCGACGACGCGGATGCTCATGGCAACTCCCGCACGGCTTTGAGCATTTCCACACGCACGAGGCCGATGTTCGCCGTGGGCGCGGCCACCACCACGAGCACCATGTTGTCGCGGCCCGCGGCGCAGATGCGCCCGCCCACGGCCGCGAGCTGCATGAACGACACCCCACCCAGCCCCGCCGCCTCGGCCGAGTTCCGCGCCTTGCGGTGGAGCGACGCCGCGAGGGCGGCCACCCGATCGCCGTCCTGCCCGAACTGCAGGATCGAATCGATGATCATGCCCTCGTGTTCGTCCACGATCATGGTGGCCAGGGCCCCCCGCTGCCGCATGAGCGACTCCAGCATCTCCTGAAACGGGGAACTCATGCCCGATCCTCCGACGGTGCGGCCCCCGACGGGCCGGCGTCGTGCCACGCCATCCACCGGCGGGCCTGCTCGGAACACCGGTCGAGCAGCCGGCGGAGCAGCCCCAGCGGCGTGGCCCGCGATGCCGCCACCACGAGCAGCCCGCCCTCGGCCGCCGGCGCCATGGCGACCACCGCCGCCTCCGCCTCGAACACGATCGATGTCCACGCGCCGATCCCCAGGTGCCGGGTCGCGCGGTCCGCCTCATCGGACACCCCGCTCAGCTGGGCGCCCACCTCCGCCCCCACATCACGACCCGCCGGCGTCAGATACGCGCCCGCGAGCACGAACCCGGACCCATCGAGCAGGAGCGCCGTGCGGTCCTCGGTCTCGAGGATGCGCGCGAACGCCAGCTGGGGGTCGGCATCGGCCGCCGCATCCATCGCGGCGTCGATGTCCGATTGGTCGACCGACGACGACTGCCGGCGGACGGTGTCCAGCGCCGCGCGAACGCCGGAGTCCGGCGCATCGCCCATCGTGGCCCGACGCAGGTACTCCTCGGCCTCCTCGAATTGCTGTCGCTGGAAGCAGATGAACGCCATCCCCTTGAGGGCGCCGGGATGTTCGGGCGTCATGCGCAGCGCCATCTCCCACTCGTCCACCGCCCGGTCGAACTCCCCCTGATCCACGTAGATGCGGGCCAGCAGGTCGTGCGCGTCGGCGTGGTGCGGATGGCGCTTGAGCCCGTGCACCGCGACGCGGTGCGCCGTCTCCAGGTCCCCCTGCCGCCGCAACGCCTCGCCGAGCGGCAGAAAGGCCTGACTGCCCGGGTCACGCGCCAGCTCCTCGCTCCAACGCCGGATGTCGTCAGCCATCGGCATGAGCCTCCAGCAAGTTCATGAGCCGGGTGAGTGCATCGAGCGCCGACCGGGCGCGGGCGGCGTCGGCCCCGGCGGGCGACAATCGCAGGAAATGCTCCCAACTGGCGCGGGCCGTCGCGAACTCACCCGTGCGCACGGCGGCGAAGCCCAGATCGAGATGGACGCGCGCGGTGAGCGGGTCGGCATACACCGCCCGCCGGAGTTCTTCGGCCGCGTCGGCGGGACGATCGAGTTTCGTGAGCGCGCGCGCGGCGACGAGCCGCGCGTCGGTTCCCTGCGTCTCGATGGCGGCCCGGGCAGCCTCGAGCGCCGCCGCGTACTCGCCGCAGGCCATCGACTCGTGAGCGCGCTCCAGGGCTTCGGCACCGGCCTCCCGGCCAGCCTCGGCCTCGCGGGGCACGGTCGTGGGCGCCTCCAGCGCCACGACCCCGGTGGTGACCAGGCCGTAGGCGATTTTCGCGACCTCGAAATCGCTCCGGCCCAGCCCGCCGGCGATCCCCCGCAGGTCGCGCTCCCCGTCGATCATCGTCAGCACTTCCCACTCGTGCGGCAGCAGATCCAGTTGGGTGCCGTGCCCGTCGCCGGCCGATGCAAACACGGGCACCATCTGGAGGTTCGGCACCGTGTCCGCAATGCGCGACCACTCGTCGATGCGGCGCGCGCCCTCCATGAGCAGCGATTCTGTTGAAACGCTGATCCGGCTGTCCACCGGCAGATCGAGGGCCGCCACCTCCTCGAACGAGAAGAACCCTTCGCGCCACGAGATCAGTTCGAAGACGACCGCTTCGATCTGTCGCTGCACCTGGCGTTCCACCTCGCGCTGCGCCACCGCCCCGTTGGCGACGAGGGCGTCGGCGAGCTGGCCCGGCGTCGCCCGCGGGCCCGCCAGTTCCCGCGCCGCCTGCACGTCGGTCTCGCTGATCCGGCCCGCCGCCACCAGGATGCCCTCCAGCGACGTCGGCAGGCTGCGGATGCCGGCATGCACCACGCGGCCGTTGGCGAAGTGCACCACCCCTTCGTCGTCGCGCAGCTCGGAGCGCACGCGCAGCGTGCCCGTCTTCCGGCTCAGATCGAGCAGCTGGAAGACATCGTGGATGCCGAGTTCGCGAAGGGGGCCTTCGATCGCCATGGTCAGGTGGGTACGCGTTCAGCGAAGATGCGTTGCAGATCGGTCGCCGAGCGGATCTCGCGTCCGGCCCGGCGGGCGTAGTCGGTGGCCGGCGCCAGGGTGCGGACCTGCTCCCAGCGGTCGATGGCCTCCCGAAAGTGCCGCCGCTCGGCGAACAGGACGCCCTCGTGGTACAGCGCGCCCACATGATGGGGGTCGAACCGCAACACGCGCGCGAACGCGGTCACCGCATCCGCCTTCCGTCCGAGCAGGAGCAGCGTTTCCCCCAGCGCAATCAGCGCGTCGAAGTGGTAGGGGTCGCGCTGCAGGAGGTCGACGAGCAGCGGGAGCGCGGAATCCGCCCGCCCCGTGATGCGGCGCAACCGCGCCAACTCCAGGGTTGCCTGGGCGTACGTCGGCACCGTCTCCAGTGCCGACAACAATTCGTACTCGGCCGCCGCCAGTTGCCGCTTCTCGATGAGCAGGTGCGCCAACTCGTAGCGCACGCCGGCGAACTGCGGATCGAGCGCCAGCGCGTCGCGATAGTTGACGATGGCCCCCTCCAGGTCGCCGAGGCTTCGCGCGATGTCTCCCATCTCGCGATGCACGTCGGCCCGCATCGGGGCCACGCGGCGTGCCGTGTCGAGCGTGGCCAGGGCCGCCGCCGGATCGCCGGCCGCCGCGCGCACGCCGGCGGCGAGCATCAGGGTGTCGATGTCGTCCGACGCGCGGAGCACCAGCCGCTCGACGATCGGCAGCGCCGCGGCGCCCTGGCCGAGATTGAGCAGGCAGCGCGCCTCGCCGCGCATGGCCACAGGGTCGTCGGGCGCCTCGCGCCGGGCATCGCGGAATCGTTCCAGCGCCTCCCCGTACACTCCCTGGCGCACGAACGTCTCCCCGAGCAGCACGTTGCCGGCCACCCCATCGGCGCCCTGCGCCAGCGCGCGTCGCGCCTCCATCTGTGCACGATCGACCAACCCCTTGGAGAGATAGTCCGCGGCCATCTTGTACGGATCCGTCTCGATGGGAGGCGCGGGTGGCGGCGCCGGCGCGAGCTGCGTGAACACCGAGTCGAGCAACCCCGTATCGAACTCGAACTCCTCGATCGCCTCCACGGTGCGCGCCTCGCCCCCCAGATCGGGCTGGATGGAAAGGTCGGGATCCTCGTACTGGAGATCGATGGCGAGTTCGAATTTCTGGCCGACGTAATAGGACTCCATCTCCAGGGCGAGCTTCGTTTCGCGCAGCGCCCCCTCGAAGTCGCCCAGGTTCGAAAGGCAGAAGCTCAGGTTGTAATGCGCCTCGGCGTACTGCGGCCGAGCCTGGATGGCACGCGCGAAGGCGTTCCGTGCGTCCTCGAACTTGCGGATGTCGGCCAGCACCACGCCCACGCCATTCCAGGCCGCGGGATGGTCGGGTTCGGTGCCCAGCACTTGGCGGTAAGCCTCGAGCGCCATCGGTAGGCGCTTGGCCTTGTAGAGCAGCAGGGCGAGGTTCAGCCGCGCCTTGACCAGCCCCGGCCGCCCATCCAGCGCGGCGCGAAACTCGGCGAGCGCGGCATCCCCATCGCCCGACTGTCCCAGCGCCACGCCGAGATTGTTGTGGGCCAGCGCGTACCGCCGATCGGCAGCGATGGCGCGCCGGTAGCTCTCCGCGGCTTCGGCCGCCCGTCCGTCCTGGTGCAGCGCAACCCCGCGCTCGTTCCACAGCTTCGGGCTGGCGGGCATGCGCTCCAGCAGGCGGTCGTAGAGCGCCAGCGCCGCGTGCACGTCGCGCGCCACGAGGTGCACTTCGGCCATCGCCTGCCGCACCAGGTCCTCGTCCTCGCCGCGATCGAGCGCCAGCCGGTATTCCCGCAGCGCCTCCGCGTAGTACCCCTTCTGCCGGAACGCCAACCCGAGGTTGTAGTGGGCCAGTTGGCCTTCGGGCGACACCTCCATCCGCCGCGACCGGCGCCCGCCCACCAGAGCCGCGTAGCGCTCCGGCTTGTTCTGATCGATCGAGAGGTTGGCCTGGGCGCGTGACAGCGTGGGGTTGAGCTTGATGGCGCGGTTGGTCACCTCGCGCGCTTCATCCTGGCGTCCCGAGTCGCCGAGCACGAAGCCCATGAGATAGAGCGCGTCGTAATTGTCGGGATTGAGCGCCAGCGCCCGCTCGAGCGACGCCAACGCCTCCTCGTTCAGCCCGCGATTGTAGGCCACTTCGCCAAGGTAGAAGTGCACCAACGAGCTGTCGGGATCGAGGGCTCGCGCCCGCTCCAGCCAGTACTGCGCCTCGTCCGTGCGGCCGAGCGCCCGCTCGGCGAGTCCCAACTGGAGAACCGCGCCCACGTCGTCGGGCGCGTAGTGGAGCAGCGCGGAAAACTGGTCCACCGCCTGTTGGTATTCGCCGAGCAGCGCGTACGTGCGCGCCAGCTCCCATCGGGCATCGCGGTCAGCCGGGTCGCTTCGCATCCGTTCCTTCAACTCGGGAACGCGCCGGTCGTAGTAGCCGGTGTTGAAGTACGCGATCTCGAGGTTGCGCTGCGCCACCTCCATGCGCGGATCGAGCTCCAGCGCGCGCATGAAGGCCTGCACGGCTTCCTCGTGCAGGCCCTTGTTGAAGTACAGCACCCCCAGGTTGTTGTGCGCGCCGGCGTCCGACGGATCGATCCGTCGGGCAAACGACCTCAGAATCTCGCGGTCGCGTTCGGAACCTGGGGATGGAGCCGCCATATCACGTCACGCGGATGGCACGCAGGATGGCCTGCAGCGATGCCGGATCGGGCAGCAGCAGGAAGAAGCCGCGCAGGCGCTCGGCCTCGCCCTGGAGCATGAAGTCGCTCTCGACGTAGAACACATAGTCCCGGTTCGTGCCGAACTGCAGGTAGGCCGTCGTGAGCACAGCCGCCGACATGTCCACCGCGAGCGCCGGCGGCGAGGGCAGCAGCAGCATGCCCATGAATTCGCTCAGCGCGTTCATGTACGCGCTGCTGAGAATGTTGCCGGCCTCCTTGATCGCCGACTGTTCGAGCTCGCCCAGCTCCGACGACGACCCGCGCGGCCGGCGCAGCATCACTTCGGCCAACTGGAGGGCCGCCGCCTTGGGGAACACCAGCAGCGTGCGTCCCGACAGATCGCCCAGCATGTGCAGCAGCACCGCGGCCACCGGCTCGTCGGGACTGGCCACCAGGGGCGCGATCTCGTCGAGCCGCTGGATGTTGATCCGCGGCACGCTGATCATGATCGTGCCCCCGACCATCTGCGACAGCGCCGTGGCCGCGTGCCCGGCGCCGATGTTGGCGACCTCGCGCAAGGCATCCAGCTGCAGCGCCTTCAGGGAATGAAGCTCTTCCATGGAAATGCTCCCTCAGGAGAGACTGCCCACGTCGAGGATCAGCGCCGGGGCTCCGTCCCCAAGAATCGTCGCCCCGCTGAATGTTTGCACCTGCGTCCGCACCGGATCGAACTGTTTCACCACGATCTCCTCCTGCCCCGCCAGGCCATCCACCACCAGCCCGGCGCGCCGCTCGGCCATCTCGAGCACGATGACGTGCTCACGCGCGTTCTCCTCCCGCGGCGGCAGTCCCACGATGCGCCGCAACCGCAGGAGCGGCAGCACGTCGTCGCGGACCGCGAGCACCTCGCGGCCACGAAGCGTCCGCAGCCGGTCGGCGTGTAGTTCCACCGTCTCGCACACATGCGCCATCGGTACGGCGTATACCTCGCCGGCCACCCGCGACATCAGCGCCCGGAGAATCGCCAGCGTCAGCGGCAGGCGGAGCGTGACCGTGGTCCCGAGCCCCGCCTGGGTCTTCATGTCCACCGATCCGCCCAGCGCGCGCACCCGCGAGATCACCGCGTCCACCCCCACGCCGCGTCCCGAAAGCCCGGTCACCTGGTCGGCCGTGGAGAAGCCCGGCCGTGCCACGAGCCGCACCAGTTCCTCGTCGCTCAGCTCCGCCTTTGCCACGTCCACCAGCCCCAGCGCCTTCGCCTTCTCCAACACGCGCGCCCGGTCGATACCACGCCCATCGTCACGCACCCTGATGACGACCGCCGACCGATCCCGTACCGCCGACAGCACCAGCCGGCCCGCGCGCGGCTTCCCCATGCGCTCGCGATCGTCCGGCGACTCCACCCCGTGGTCCACCGCGTTGCGGAGCAGGTGCACGATCGGATCGCCGATCTCGTCGAGCATCGACCGGTCGAGTTCGATGTCCTTGCCCTCGATCGCGAAGTCGATCTCCTTGGCCACCCCGTGGGCGGCGTCCCGCACGAGGCGCGGAAACCGGTCGAAGACCTGCCACACCGGCACCATGCGCGCGGTGACGATCTCGTCGCGCAGATCGCCGATGAGTCGCGAGGCCTGCGCCAGCGTCTCGTCGAGCACGGGATCGGCCAGCCGGCCCCCGATCTGGAGCAGGCGGCCCCGGGCGATGACCAACTCCCCGATCAGATTCATCAGCGCATCGAGGCGCCGCTGGTCCACCCGGATGTGCCGCGGGGCGTGAATCGGCGCATCCTGCGGCGCCGGAGACTCGACGCCGCCCCCCGCCTCCGGCGCCGCCTCGACCGCGACCAGCGTCACGTCGCCCACCGCGCGTACCACCCGCTCGATTTCCTGCGCCGCCGCATCGGTCCGGACGCGCACCGCGAAGTCAAGGTCGAAATCGTCGCCCTGCAGCGCCGACAGGGCCGGCGACACGCCGGTCACCTCGCCCAACCCCTGGAGACGCTGGACGATGAGGAACGCCCGCACGCCGCGCAGCGGCGTCTCGCGCGCCAGACGCACCCGGACCACCGGGCCCTCGCCGCCGGGTGCCGGCACCGTCCACCGCTGTTCGTCGAGGGGCCCGGCGGCGAGGGCCGCTGACGCACGGGGCGTGGCGCGCCCCATGGCCCGCAGCCGGTCGAGGACGCCCTCGGCGTGCACGTCGCCCAGGCGTCCGGCCACCGATGCCTCCACCGCCTGCTCGAGCACGTCCGCAGCGCGAAACAGCACGTCCATCACCTCCGGCGTGACCGCCATCGTCCCGTGCCGTACCCGGTCGAGCAGCGTCTCCATCTCGTGCGACAGTTCCGCCACGACGCCGTACCCCATCGTGGCACTCATTCCCTTCACCGTGTGCACCGCCCGGAAGATCTCACGGACCGGCTCGTCGCCGGCGGTTCCGCGCTCCAACTCCAACAGCCAGTGATTCACCGCCGAAACGTGTTCGCGGCTCTCGATGAGGAATAGCTCGGCGTACTGGGAGGTATCCAACGCCCCAACTATCTCAGCACGCGCTGCACGGCTTCGAGCACGCGGCTAGGCTGGAACGGTTTGACGACGAAGTCCTTGGCCCCGGCCTGGATCGCCTCGACGACCAGCGCCTGCTGGCCCATCGCGCTGCACATGAGGATCCTCGCCTGCGGATCGAACTTCACGATCTCTCGCACGGCGTCGATGCCGCCCATGTCGGGCATCACGATGTCCATCGTCACGAGATCGGGGCGCACCTGCTTGTACTTCTCCACCGCTTGCAGCCCCGTCTCCGCCTCTCCCACGATCTCGAACCCGGCCGACTGGAGAATGTCCCCCACCATCGTCCGCATGAAGATCGCATCATCGCAAATCAACACCGTGTGGCTCATGGTTCTCCCGTTGTGGATCAACCCTGCGCGGGCGGCGCCGCGCCCATTGGGGACTGCCGGACCGCCCTTCCCGACCTTACAGCAACACCTGTCCCACGAGGGCTGGGATATCAAGTATTATGACGACTGTGTCGCCCAGATGTCCCAGCCCACGAACGACTTCGTCGGCGCGGTCCTCGGGGGGTGGATCGACCCGCATCGGGGTCACGTCCATCACCTCGCCAACCACCAGCCCCAGCTGGCGCCCGCCCACCTGGACGATCACCACCGACCCCTCCTCGTTGGGGGGGCGAACGCCCTCCAACCGCGCCGCCAGATCGATCACGGTCAGGATCGTCCCTCGCAGGTTGATCAGCCCGTCGACGTAGGGCGGCGTACCCGGCAACCGGGTGGCCTGGCGTACCGGAACGATCTCGCGCACGGCGGCGATGTCGCAGCCGTAGACCGCCGTTCCCGCGCGGAACAACAGCGTCCGGAGCTCGGCAAACTCAATCATCGACGTGGTAGAACCCAAAGTATTCCAGCGGGTCACCGTCTCCGAACGAGGCATCGCGACCGGCGGCGGCCGTGAGCGCCGTCCGCAGATCGTCCGGCAGGGGGGAGCGCAGCTCGACCGGCGCTCCGGTCAACGGGTGCCGGAAGGCCAGCCAGGCCGCGTGGAGAAAATGCCGCTTGGGCGGCAGGGAAACCAGTCGGCGCCCGCCCCCACCGCCGTACGTGTCATCGCCCACCACCGGGTGTCCCGTCGACGCCAGATGGACGCGAATCTGGTGCGTGCGCCCCGTGAAGAGATGGGCGCGCAGCAGGTCGACGGCGTCGAATCGGGCCAGGCGGTAGAACGCGGTCTTCGCCTCCCGGCCGCCGGCCACCACCGCCATCCGTTTCCGATCGTTGGGGTCGCGCGCCAGCGGCTTGTCCACCACCAGTCGATCGGCGCCCAGATGCCCCCAGCACAGGGCGGCGTACCGCCTCGTGATCTCCCGACGCTGGAGCGCGGCGCCCAGCACGCGATGCGCGCGATCGGTCTTGGCCACGAGCAGGAGCCCCGAGGTCTCCTTGTCCAGCCGGTGCACGATCCCGGCGCGTTCGGCGTCGCCCCCGTCTGCCAGTTCGCCCCCGCGCCCCTTGAGTGCATTCACGAGCGTGCCGGTCCAGTTGCCCGGCGCCGGGTGCACGACCATGCCGGCCGGCTTGTCGATCACCAGCACCTCGTCGTCCTCATAGACGACGCTCAGGGGGATCTGCTCCGCCAGCACATCGCGTGACGGGGGCGCGGGCACCGTGACCTCGACCATTGCGCCGGGGTCGGCGCGGAAGCTGGCCTTCTGCCGCTGCCCGGCCACGAGCACGTGCCCCCCCGCGATCAGCGTGGCGGCCTGGTTGCGCGAGATGTCGAGGTGGCCGGCGACCAGCAGGTCCAGACGCGGCGCACCGGGGGCCGCTTCGAAGCGTTCGTGGCGCGGGGCGCGCTCACTCACGCGATGTCTGCCGGTGCCGCTCTTCCATCCAGAGCGCGACGGCCAGCATGCAGGCCCCGATCGTGACGCCCGAGTCGGCCACGTTGAACGTCCAGAAGCGGACGCTGCCGATGCCGAGGTCAATGAAGTCCACGACGCCCCGGCCCGACCGGAGGCGGTCGATGAGGTTGCCGGCCGCCCCGCCCCACGCCAGCCCGAGCCCGATCACCTTCAGCCGTTCGCCCGGCTTGGCGTCGCGGTGCATCCACCACAACACGACCAGGGCCAGCGCCGCGAACGTCCCAAACGCAACGCGCGAATACACGCCGAGCGACATGCTGAAGGCGGCCCCACGATTGTAGGCGAGCGTGAAGCGGCCAAACGAGCCCAGCACGTTGCGCGCCACATAGGGCGTGAGGTACTTCACGGCCAGCACCTTGGTGATGACGTCGAGCACCACGATGCTCACGGCGGCGGTCCAGAACAGGCGACCGTTGGCGGATTCGCTGGTCATGGGCTGCGGCTCAGGAGAGTTCGCCCGCAGACGGCTCGCGGAGCGGCGACGCGACGCCGCGCGACGCGGCCGCCGAGACCGCGTCGCGGTCCTCGGCCCAGAGCACGAGCGCCAGCAGCACCGCGCCGACGCTCACCGCCATGTCGGCCAGGTTGAAGGTGGGCCAGCGCGCGTTGCGCAACCCGATGTCGATGAAGTCCACGACGCCCATGCGCGACCACACGCGGTCCATCAAATTGCCGAGCGCTCCCCCGCAGACGAGGGCGAGGGCCAGCGTGCGCGGCCCGTTCCCGTTCCGCGTCCCCGCGTACATGCGCGCCAGGATGAGCAGGGCGACGATGGTGAGCGTCATGAAGATCCAGCGGGAGTAGCCGCCGAAGCTGATGCCGAACGCCGCCCCCGGATTGTACACGAGCGTGAACCGTACCGTGTTGCCGAGCACCTCGTGCGGCAGATCCGGCAGCGGGAGCCAGCGCTGCGCGAGGGCCTTGGTGACGGCATCGCTCACCGACACCGCCAGCAGTACGGGCCAGAACAGCAGCGCTTTATTTCTTGCCATCTTCCTCACGCTGCTTGCACTCGAAGCAGTACCGCGCGTGCGGGAGGGCATCGAGGCGTTCGTAGCCGATCAGGTTGCCACACGAATGGCAGTGGCCGTACGTCTCCGGGGCGCGGTACAGCCGGCGAATCGCTTCGTCGATGTGCCACAGAAATCGCCCTTCCTGGCTCGCGAACAGGAATGCCTTCTCACGTTCCATGGCGTCGGTGCCCTGATCCGCCATGTGGAACGAATAGCTGCTGAGGCCGCCGTCCGCCGACTGCTGCGTCGACCCGAAGGCCTCGTCGTATTGCCCCAATTCCTTCAGGACGCGCCGGCGTTCCTCGAGGAGACGCTTCTCGAAGTGCTGCAGCTGCTTCTTCGGCATCCCCTTTGCCTTCTTCACGCTCTTGGTGGCCATGCTACTCCGCCTTGGTTAGGGCGATCCGTGCCGTGGTCTCGTCAATTTCCACGGTCGGCATCGTCGCCTGATCGTCGGTCACGCCGTCGTCGCGCCACACCAGACGCGTCGCCAGCACCTCACTGCCAATCCACTCGCCGTGCGCCTCCACCGCGGCCCGGACCGCCGCATCGCCGCCGACATACAAGACAATGCGGTCGCTCACCGCAAGTCCCGACTCCTTCCGCAGCCGCTGGATACGGCTCACCAGCTCCCGGGCGAGGCCTTCCAACCGGAGTTCCGGCGTGACGGACGGGTCGAGCGCCGCAAAGAACCCCGCTTCCTCCTGCACCACAAGGTCGCCCGAGGCGCGTCGCACGATCGTGACGTCTTCGAGCTCCAGTTGGTGTGACTCGCCGCCGGCCGTCACCGCCAGCGGGGCCCCGCCAAGAAATCCGCGCAACGCTTCGTTCGTGAATGCCTGAATCGCCTTCGCCGCCAGCGGTGTCTGCTTGCCGAACTTCTTGCCGAGGCTCCGGAAGTTCGGCTTCGCCTCCAGCGTCACCAGCGCATCGCCGGTGCGCGCGAAGTCTACACGCTTGACGTTCAGTTCGTTGGCCAGCAACGCCACCAGCGGCGCCAAGGCCGCGTCGGGGACGTCGGGTGCCACGCAGACCATCTGCTTCAGCGGCTGCCGCACCTTGACCCCCGCCTCCTCGCGCGCCGCCCGGCCGAGTTTGGCCAACATCCGCGCCGCACCCATGGCGCGTTCCAACTCCTGGTCGCGCGGGGCCGGCTCGGGGCTCATGTACGGGGCCAGGTGCACGGATTCGCCGGTCAGTTCACGGTGGATCCAGTCGCTCAGGAACGGCGCCAGCGGCGCGAGCAGCCGGCAGGTGGTCACCAGCACTTCGTACAGCGTGGCGAACGCCGCCCGGTTGTCCTCGGTGTCCACGTCGTAGAAGCGGGCCCGACTCAGCCGCACGTACCAGTTGGCCACGTCGTCGTCCACGAACCGGATGAGCAGCCGCGCCGCGGCCGTCGCGTCGTAGCGTTCGAGGGCGCCGTCCACCTGCTGTTCCACCTCCGCCAGCCGCGATAGCATCCACCGATCCATGGGCGGACGGTCGGCGACGGCCGGATCGGCGGCCGAGGGTGCCCAGCCGTAGTTGGCGTACTGGGCGAACATCCCGCTGTACACGTTCTTCAGCGTCAGCAGGAAGCGCACCGCCTGCTCGCGGATGGCACGCTCGTCGAATTTGCGCGGCACCGAAACGTCGGACGACGCGACGAGGAACAGGCGCACGGCGTCGGCGCCGTACGACGCGATCACGGCCCACGGGTCCACGATATTGCCGCGGCTCTTCGACATCTTCTGGCCGTCGGCATCGAGCACCATGTCGTTCACCACGACGTGGCCGTACGGCGCCGGGGCCGCCCCCGGCTCGCGCGTCGACACGCCGGCGTTGTTGGGCAGTGCGTCGTCGAGCCCGGTGGCGATGGCCAGCAGCGAATAGAACCACCCGCGCGTCTGATCCACGCCCTCGGCAATGAAGTCGGCGGGATACTGCCGCGCCAGCGCCTCGCGGCTCCCGGCCCGGTGCGGGTAGCCCCACTGCGCGAACGACATCGAGCCCGAGTCGAACCAGGTATCGATCACCTCGGACACGCGGTGCATGGTGCCGGAGCAGCCGGACTGCGGGCACGGCCACGCGTAGCCGTCCACGTGCGGCTTGTGCGGGTCGAAGTCGTCGGGCAGCGCCGCACCGGCGCGCTCGGCCAACTCGGCGAACCCGCCCACCACGTCGATGTGCGAATCGTCGGCATCGCACACCCAGACCGGCAATGGCGTGCCCCAGTAGCGGTCGCGCGAGATCGCCCAGTCGATGTTGTTCTTGAGCCACTCGCCGAACCGCCCCTCGCCCACCTCGGGCGGATGCCAGTCCACGCGCGCATTGCGCGCCAGCATCTGGTCGCGATACGCCGTGGTCTTCACGAACCACGATGTGCGCGCGTAGTACAGCAGCGGCGTGCCGCACCGCCAGCAGTGCGGATAGGCATGCGTGATCTTGCCCGCCTTCCACAGCACGCCGCGGCGCTTCAGTTCCTCGATGAGCAGCGGATCGGCGTCCTTCACGAACTTCCCGCCCACCAATGGCAGGTCGGCCGGAAATTCGCCCTGCGCGTTCACCGGCTGCAAGAACGCGAGTCCGTGCCGCTGCCCGGCGGCATAGTCGTCGGCGCCGAACGCCGGGGACATGTGCACCACCCCGGTGCCGTCCTCCGCCGACACGAACTCCTCGCCCACGATCACCTCGTGTTCGCCCGGCGGATAGGGCACCCAGTCGATGGGCCGCCGGTAGCGCAGCCCCACGAGTTCGGCGCCGCGCAGCAGGCGCACGAGGTCCCAGCGCGTCGCGAAGTCCTCGCCCAGCACCGCCTTCGCGCGCGACTCCGCCAGGATGACCGTGCGCGCGTCGTCACCCTCCTTGCGCACGAGTTCGATGTAGGCCAGGTCGGGGTGCACGGCAAGCGCCGTGTTCGACACCAGGGTCCAGGGCGTCGTGGTCCACACGAGGATGCGGCGGCCACCGCCCGCCGGCGCCGGCGTGCCATCGACGAGATCGAGCGCGACGTACACGCTCGGATCGTCCACGTCCTCGTATCCCTGCGCCACTTCGTGACTCGACAGCGCAGTGCCGCAACGCGGACAGTACGGCAGGATCTTGTGCCCGCGATACAGATAGCCCTTGCCGTGCAGGGTCTGCAGCGCCCACCACACGCTCTCCACGTACTCGTTGTGGTACGTGACGTATGGGTGCGCGTAGTCCAGCCAGTAGCCGATCCGGGTGCTCAGCTTCTCCCAGTCGGCGCGGTAGGTGAAGACGCTCTCCCGGCTCAGCCGGTTGAACTCGGCCACGCCCAACGCCTCGATCTGCTGCTTGCCGCTGATGCCGAGCTTCTTCTCGACCTCGATCTCCACCGGCAGGCCGTGCGTGTCCCACCCTGCCTTGCGCTCCACGCGGAAGCCCTTCATGGCCCGGTGGCGGCAGAAGAGATCCTTGATGGTCCGCGAGAATACGTGGTGGATGCCGGGTCGGCCGTTCGCGGTCGGTGGTCCCTCGAAGAACACGAACGACGGCCGGCCCTCGGCCGCCGCCAGGGTCCGCGCGAACAGATCCTCGGCCTCCCAGCGCGCCAACACCTCGCGCTCGAGGTCGTCCGCCGTCTGATCGGCGGCCAGCATCGCGAATCGCGTCGTTTCCGGAACGCTCGTCACATCTGCTCCAGCACGCCGTGCACGAGACGCCCCAGCTTCGGTTCGGCCCGGCCGGCCACCGCGATCACGTCGGCGAGGCTGGTGGGCATCAGCGTTTCGGGAATGCATTCGTCGGTGATGATCGAGATGCCGAGCACGCGCATGCCCGCGTGCACGGCCACGATCACCTCCGGCACGGTGGACATGCCCACGACGTCCGCGCCCAGCCGCCGCAGCATGCGGTATTCGGCGCGGGTCTCGAGATTCGGGCCCGTGACCGCCACGTACACGCCCTCACGCAGCGTCACCCCCTCGGCCCGCGCGACCGCACGCGCCAACTCCTGCAACCGGCCATCGTACGGCGCCGACATGTCGGGAAAGCGTGGGCCGAGGTCGTCGTCGTTCGGGCCGAGCAGCGGGTTGTCGCCGAGCAGGTTGATGTGGTCCGTGATCAACATCAGGTCACCCGCCGACCAGGCGGGGTTCATGCCGCCGCAGGCGTTCGACACGATGAGCGCCGGCGCCCCGAGTGCGTGCAGCACACGCACCGGCAGCGTGACCTGCTGCAGCGAATAGCCCTCGTAGCGGTGGAACCGCCCCTGCATGGCCACCACCGTCTTGCCGGCGAGCGTGCCGCAGAGCAGCCGGCCGTGGTGCGCTTCCACCGTGGGCTCCGGAAATCCGGGGATCTCCCCGTACGGGATGGCGGCCTCCACCTCGAGTTCCTCGGCCAGGCGCCCCAGCCCGGTCCCCAGGATGATCGCGGCGTGCGGACGCGCCGGAAATCGACCATGGATGACGTCCACGGCGGCCCGGATCTGCGCGCTCATCGGCTGCTCGAGGGTCGGCGATACGTGCGTCGTCATGCGACCGGACGTCAGGCGTCGCCGTTCGAGCTCGCCGAGTCGGCGGCGTCTGCCAGGTCGACCGCGGCGGAAAGGTCGGCCATCTGCCGGTCGATCAGCGCGCGGAACTGCGCCACGTACGCGCGCCGCGTCCGCTGCAGCGTGACCAACTGCTGCTCCAGTTGACGCAGCTCGGAGCGCGCCTGGTCGAGCAGGCGTTCACCATCGGCGCGCGCCTCGCGCACCACCAGCTGTCCCTCACGCTCCGCCTGCTCCGCAATTTCGGAGCGGAGCTGCTGCGCCGACACCAGCGCGTCGTTCAGCGCCTTGTCACGCTCGCGGAAGGCACGGAGCTGCTCGTGGAACCCCTTCGCTTTGGCTTCCAACTCCTGGTTCAGTCGGGTCAACCGCTCCAACTCCTCGGCCACCTGCTCCCGGAATTGATCGACCCGTTCGGGGTCGTAGCCCCGCAGCGCCCGACCGAAATCGTAGCGCCGTACGTCGAGTGGCGTCAGATGAAAGGTTTCATCGATCATGCGCTCTGGCTCCGAAGAGGACCGTTCCCAGGCGAACGCAGGTGGCGCCCTCCTCCACCGCGATCTCGTAATCGTTCGACATCCCCATCGACAACATCCCCGCGTCGTGTCCCGCAGCCCGCAACACCTCGCCGGCCCGCCGTGCCCCGGAAAACACCGATCGAAGCTCCGTCTCGACGGCCTCCAGCGGCGCCATCGTCATCACGCCCCGCACCCGCAGCCCACTCATGCCCCGCAACCGTTCGGCGGCGTCCTCCCAGTCGGACGGGGCGTACCCGCCCTTGCTCGCTTCGCCCGACACGTTCACCTGCAGCAGCACGTCGAACGTCCGCCCCATCGATCGGCCCAACCCGTCGACCGCCTCGGCCAACGAGGGCCGATCCAACGAATGCAACAACACGAACCGCGTGAGCGCCTTCGCCTTATTTCGCTGCAAATGCCCGATCAGGTGCCAGCGCGCATCGACCGTCACCGCATCCATCTTCGGCAACGCCTCCTGCACGCGATTTTCGCCGACGTCGGGCACCCCCGCCCGCACCGCCGCTTCCACCGCATCGGGCCCGTGCGTTTTCGTGACCGCCACCAACGTCACGCGCTGGCCGTGTCCGCCCCGCGCCACCGCGGCCGCGATCCGACCACGCACCTCCGCCACGCGTTCAGACAGGTCCGAAAATGGCATAACACACGAATTTACCGGAAGTTACATAGTGAATCAAGGGACGGCGACTCGGCTCCGCGCGCCCGCTTCACGAGGTATTCCGGGCACCGCATCAACGACTGAAAATATGCCGGTGCCGGGTCCGTTGAAGGCCGGGCTACGCGCCCGAGCACCGGCGCCGCAACCGTTGCCAGTCTCGCCGCCCACGCCGTGTCGGGCACGATGACGTCGGCATCCGCCGCCTCCCGCGCCGCGGGGTCGAGCACGAAGGTCATCCCGTTGGCGCGCCACGCGCTGCCGATCGCTTCCCGATCGGAGCGATCCACGTACAGCGACACCGCCACCGGACGCCCCTCGGCCTCGGCACGACGCGCGATCTCCATGGCGGCCGACACGTCGTCCGCGTCCCACTCCACCACCGCCGAGGCCGGCAGAAGATTGCCGCGACGGTGGAGTTCGGCCCGGTACCACGCCGCCGGCATGAGCGGCAGCGTCACCACGCGCACGTCGCGCCGATAGCCCTCGACCTCCTGCAGATACCAGACCGGATAGGTGTCGTTGTCGCCGGCAGCCATCAACACGCCGTGCGTCGGCGTCGCGTCGAGCAGCATCCGCGCCCACGTGACGGGAAGCCGCGCGTCCGGCGTCGCACGGCGAGACACGGCCGACCAGTTGAGCGCGATGGGCAACGCCGCGACGATCAGTCCGATTCCCACGGGAAGCCGCCCCCGCCGGGCCAGCGCCACCGCGCCGTACCCGATCCACACCCCCCACGCCAGGAACGCGAAGGTGAAGAAGTAGTCGCGCTCGCGCGCCTCGTGTGGCGCCGATGCCGGCAACACACCGGCGCCGATCGAGGGCCCTGCCTTCAAGTTCAGGTACGCCGCCACACCGATGGACCCGCAGATCAGGAGCGTGAGCACGCCCCGCCAGGTGCGTGGATCGTCCAGCCGGTGACGCGCGGCGCCGTACACCCCCAGCGCCAGGAATGCGACGGTGGCGAGCGTGCGTCCGACGCTCGGCAGCACGGTGGGGCCAAGGCCGAGCGCGATCTGCCAGTCGGCGTACTGTCCCACGTTGGCCAATTGCAGCCACGCCGGGGCCTGGCGCGGCCAGAGGCCCGCGACGTCATACTGCCGGCGCGCGACGACGTCGAGGAGCGCCGCCCACGTGGACGGGTTGCCCTGATTGATGAATGGGTCGAAGCGTGCGCGCACGAGCATGAAGAGCACGCCGGACAGCGCCACCACACTGACGCCGACCAGCGCCCCGGCCACCAGAACGCCGCGTCGTGTGCCGCGCCGCCATCTCCACGCCACACCCGCGGCGGCGATCACCGCCAGTCCGGCGGCTGCCAGCGGCCCACTCACGCGACCGGCGCCAATGGCCAGCAGCCATACGCCGCCGAGCACGAGCGCGCGTTCGGAGTCTGCGCCCCCCCGACGCTGGGCGACGAGCATGATCGCGGCCGGCGTCACGACGAGCGCGCTCAGGTGAACCGGAACGGCGAGCATCACGAGAAACGCCGTGAGCGCCAACCACCGCGCCCCCGATTCGCGGGACGCCCGATCGGCCGCCGCCAGCGTGAGCACCGCCAGGAGCAGCGCGGCCGCGTACACCTCGGTCTCGGTGGCGTTCAACCAGATGGTGGACATGCCGCCCACACCGAGGGCGGCCGCGAATGCCGTGGCGGGGGCATCGACCTCCCGCGCGCGGGCCACCAACCATCCGGCCACGCCCGCCGCCGCCGCGGTGCAGCAGGCAGAGAACAGGTTGCTGGCTTCGGCGTACGGGAGCACCGTCCCCCAGGCCGCCGCCCATACGTGCAGCAACAGCACGAAGAGGGGAGTCCCCGGCGGATGCGGAATGCCCAGCGAGTGGGCGGCGGCGATGAACTCGCCGGCGTCCCAGAAGGTGACGCCCGGCGCCAGGGTTGCGGCATACACCGCCAGCAGGGCCGCCGCACCGAGGCCGGCCGCGCGGCGCGTGCTCACACAGCCGCTTCCGGCAGCACCGTGTCGAAGCCGTCCTCCACCGCCACACCCGACAGCCGGTCACGCACGTAGCGCGGCGTCACGTCGCGCCAGAGGCGGCCCTGCGCCGCCACCGCGATCTGCGCCGTTTCCTCCGACACCACGATCACCACGGCGTCCGTCTCGTCGGCAATGCCCATGGCGGCGCGGTGGCGCGTGCCGAGCGAGCGGTCCTGCAGCGCGTGCTGGGTGAGCGGCAGGATGCACGCCGCGCCGACGATCGAATCGCGGCGGATGATCACGGCGCCGTCGTGCAGCGGGGAATGGGGCGTGAAGATCGTCACGAGCAGATCCGCCGACACGCGCGCCTTCATGTTGGACCCGGTGTCGATGTAATCGTCCAGCGGCACTTTGCGTTCGACCACGATGATGGCGCCCAGCCGCGCCTGGCTCAGCCGTTCCACGGCGTCGGCGATCTCATCGGCCGCGCTGGTGGTTTCGAGCCGCGGCAGGAAGCGCGCCATTGGCGTGCGTCCGAGGTGCGCCAGGGCGGCGCGCAGCTCCGGCTGGAACACCACCAGCGCCGCGAAGACGCCGTACGAGAACAGCAGTTGCAGCAATTCGACGATCATGCCGAGCTTGAGCAGCCAAGCGACGGCGTAGGCCGCGAACAGCAGCAGCACCCCGAACATGATCTGCACGCCGCGCGTCCGTTGGAAGAGCAGCAGAATGCGGTAGACGACGACGGCCACGATCAGAATCTCGATCACGTCACGCCAACCGGGGTGGAGCAGCCGCAGGTCTTCGAGCACGCTCATGCGGGCACCCCGTCGCCGGATTCCTGCCGCGTACCGGCACGACGTGCGGCGAGGACGGCCCAGGCCACGTCGAGCGACTGGCGGGCCGCGCGCACGTCGTGGACGCGGAACAGCACCGCGCCGCCCATCAGCGCCGCGACGTGCGCGCCCACGGTGCCGAACACGCGCTGCGCGGGGGCCGTCACCCCGCTCAACTCGCCGACGAACCGCTTGCGCGAGGCCCCGACGAGAATGGGGTAGCCCGCCGCGGCCAGTTGCGGGATCCCCGCGAGCACGGCCAGGGAATCGGCACTGCGTTTGGAGAAGCCGACGCCGGGATCGAGCACGATGGAGTCGGGCGAGACGCCGGCGGCGCGCGCCTCGAGTACCCGCAGGTCCAGTTCCGAGATCACGTCTCGCAACACGTCGTCGTACGTCGCGTGGGCATAGGTGCCCATGTCCCGCACGGACCCGCGCGAATGCATGATCACGAACCCGGCGCCGTGTCGGGCGCAGGTCGCCGCCATGGCGTCGTCGAGCCGGCCCCCCGACACATCGTTGATGACGTGCGCCCCCTCGCTGAGGGCGGCGTGCGCCACCTCCGATTTCACCGTATCCACGGAGAGGAGGGTACCCGGCAGGCGGCGCGCCAACTCGCGCACCACCGGGAGCACGCGGGTCATCTCGTCGGCCGAGGACACCGGCTCGGCCCCCTGGGGGCGGGTGCTCTCCCCACCGACGTCGATGACGTCGGCGCCCTCCGCGGCGAGTTGTTCGCCGCGTGCGATGGCCGCATCGGGCAAGAAGAAGTCACCCCCGTCGCTGAAACTGTCGGGAGTGACGTTGAGAATGCCGAGCAGGCGGGGCGCGTCGAGGACAAGCGTCGCCCCACGGACCCGCCACGCGCGAACTACGGTGGGCGCGGCGGGAAAGCCCGCGCCGGTCACGCCGGCGAGGGTTCCGGACCTCCGAGCAGCGGCGGTTTCTTCGGCCGCGGCTCGGCGGCAACGGGTGGCGTCGGCGTCGGTACGACCAGCGCCGGCGGCGGCGACATCGGGGGCAGCTTCTCGCCGCGCATCAACACCGCGATGTCGTCGCGCGTGAGCGTTTCGCGTTCGAGGAGCGCGGCGGCCACGACGTGCAGCAGGTCGATGTTCTCCTGCAGCGTTTCCTTGGCCCGCTCGTAGGCGCGATTGATCACGCGCTTCACCTCGGCATCCACCAACTGGGCGGTCTGCTCGGAGACCTCGCGCCGGTGTTGGATCTCGCGTCCCAGGAACAGGTCGTGTTCGTTGTCGCCCACGAGGATGGGACCGATCGCGTCGGAGAGTCCCCACTGCGTGACGTAGCGCCGCGCGATGGAGGTGGCTTTCTGGATGTCGCTGGCGGCTCCGGTGGTCACCCGATCGTGGCCGAAGATCAACTCCTCCGACACGCGCCCACCGAATGCCATGACCAATCCCGCCTCGATCTGCTGGCGAGTGATCGACACACGGTCGTCTTCGGGGAGCGTGAACGCCAACCCCAGCGCGCGGCCGCGCGGCACGATCGTCACCTTGTGCAGCGGATCGTTGCCCGCGGTCTTGATGCCGCAGATGGCATGCCCCGCTTCGTGGTACGCGGTGAGCCGCCGCTCCTCTTCCTTCATGACCATGCTCTTGCGCTCGGCGCCGAGCATGACCTTGTCCTTGGCCTCTTCGAAGTCGGCCATGAAGATCTTGTCGTGCCCGCGGCGCACCGCGAGCAGCGCCGACTCGTTCACCAGATTGGCCAGGTCGGCGCCGGCCATGCCGGGCGTGCCGCGGGCCAGCGTGGTGACGTTGACGTCGGGGGCCATGGGCTTGTTCCGCATGTGCACCTTGAGGATGCCCTCACGCCCCTTGAGGTCGGGCGCGTCCACCACGATCTGGCGGTCGAAGCGCCCCGGACGGAGCAGCGCCGGGTCGAGCACGTCGGGCCGGTTCGTCGCCGCGATGAGAATCACCCCGTCATTCGACTCGAAGCCGTCCATCTCGACGAGGAGCTGGTTGAGCGTCTGTTCGCGCTCGTCGTGTCCGCCGCCGAGCCCTGCCCCGCGGTGCCGCCCCACCGCGTCGATCTCGTCAATGAAGATGATGCACGGCGCGTGCGCCTTGCCCTGCTCGAACAGGTCGCGCACGCGGCTCGCACCGACGCCCACGAACATCTCCACGAAGTCGGACCCCGACATCGAGAAGAACGGACGGCCGGCCTCGCCGGCCACGGCGCGTGCGAGCAGCGTCTTGCCCGTCCCCGGCGGTCCCACGAGCAGCGCGCCCTTGGGCAGCCGGCCACCGAGCTTTGTGAATTTCTGCGGATCCCGCAGGAACTCGATGATCTCCTCCAGCTCTTCCTTGGCTTCATCGGCGCCGGCCACGTCGGCGAAGGTCACCTTCGGCGTGTCGCCGGTGAGGAGCTTGGCCTTGGACTTGCCGAACGAGAACGCCTTGGCGCCGCCGGACTGCATCTGCCGGAAGAAGAAGATGTAGATGCCGAGGAACAGGAGCCACGGCAGGAAGGTCACGATCATCGACAGGATCGACGGCTTCTCCTCCTGGGCGCGGATCTCGACGTTCTTGTCGTTCAGCTTCTGGACTTCGGCCTCGGAATTCATGGCCGGGTAGTAGACGCTGAACTTGGAGACCTGCTGGCCCTTCACCGTCACCGGCTGGACGAAGTCGCCGACCCCCGTCTTGCCGGCGGTGATCACGATGTCCTTGATGTTCCCGCTGGCGAGCTCGTGGTTGTACTGCGTGTACGAGACCTCGGTGGCCTGGTCGCCGCGGCCGCCCGACAACTCGAGGAACGCGACGGGGATCAGGAGGACGAGGATCCAGAACGAGATCGTCTTGGAAAGGCGGCCCCAATTGTTGCCGTCCTTCTGCGGTTTGTTCGGAGGCGTGGCTGGTGGCATCTACTGCAAACTCGCGATATACGGGATGTGCCGGAAGTTTTCCGCGTGATCCAAACCATACCCCACGAGGAATTCGTTCGGCGCGTCGAAGCCGATGAACCGCGTGGGATGTCGCAGCTCCTCGGCAATGTGTTTGTGGAGTAGCGCGCAGATGTCCAGCGACTTCGGGCCCCGCTGACCCAGCAGCTCCATCAGTCGCCGGAGCGTACGCCCCGTGTCCACGATGTCCTCGACCAACAAGATGTGCTTTCCTTCCAGCGTCGTCTCCGGATCGTAGAGCAGGCGCACCGCGCCACTCGACACCGTGCCGTCCCCGTAGCTGGCCGCCACGAGAAAGTCCACCTGCAGCGATCGCCGGATCTGCCGGACGAGATCACTCAGGAATATAAAGCTTCCCTTCAGCAGACCGAGCACCAGCAACTCGCCGTCGGGATACGCCGCCGTGATCTCCTCGCCGAGCTCGTGCACCCGCTCGGCGATCTGGGCTTCGGTAAACACAATCCGCCTGACGGATCGACCCATCAGTCGCGGATCAGCCACGGGCGTCGAATTCACATTCATAAGATACTTCCGACCGACCGGGCCGGGCGGTTGCCGCATCGCTGCGGCGTACCCCAGGGATCCAGACCACCACCCCATCCGACACCACCACCGGCCACTGCGACCGGTGCGGCCCTGTGATCCGGGCTTCGCTCAGAAAACGCTTCACACGGCGCGGCCCCCGCGCGCCCGCCGCCATCATCCGATCCCCCGGCCGCCACGGCCGCACCACGCTCTCCGCCTCCGCCGGCAGCGCCGCCGTCCACGGGTCATCGGCCCGCCCTCGCCCCGGCGTGAACCGCCAAGCCCCGAGCCGGACCGGCTCCGGACCGCCCAACGCCTGTTCTTCCAGCGGGGGGGACACGGTTCGGCGAAATTCCAGCTGGTCATGCCCCCGATGCAGCTCCCACCCTCCGGACACCTGCACCCGGGCGCCCACGCGCCCATCTATGGTAAACGCCGCGAGCCTTTCGGTTCCCCTTCGGTCGAGCGCCACGCCGACGCGGGCCGCCAGGGCGGGCCAGAGCGACGCGAGCGATTCCCGAGAATACCCGGAGAGTTGCGCGGTCGCAACGGCCAGGCGCCCCTGGGAAGACGCGTCGGATAGCCGGCGCGCCGCCTCGTCGAGCCCACGCCGTACCACCGCCGCCTGCCGCGACAGATCGAGCATCGTCTGGTCGATGCCGGGCTGCACGCGACGGAGCGCGGGCAGCAGTTCCAGCCGGATCCGGTTCCGGAGGTAGCGTCGCGAGTCGTTGGTCGGATCGTCCAGAAATGCCACGCCCGCCTCGATGGCCCACGCGCGGACGGATCGACGGTCGAGCGCGAGCAGCGGGCGCACAATGTCGGTTTCGGCCAGCAACCCGGCCAGGCCGCGCGCCCCGCTGCCGCGGAGGATGCGCATGAGCACCGTCTCGCTGTGGTCGTCGCACGTGTGGGCGGTGGCCACCCGGGCGGCGTACCCGGCGGCCACCTGGCGCAGGAATCGCCAACGGGCGGCGCGCCATTTGGCTTCGGACGTGCCCACCGACCGGCCGCCGCCGGCCACCACGGGAATCCCCAGGCGGGCCCCTGCGTCGCGGACCAGTTGGACCGCCAGCCGAGCCGCCGCGCCCGTGCCGTGGTCGAACGTCGCCACGGCGGCCACGCGCCGCGGAGCGACGCGGTGCACGCCGCGGAGCAGCACCATCGAGTCGGCCCCGCCGGACACCGCGAGCACCAGCGGCCCCTTCACCGACGCCAGCCGGCGCCGGATTTCGCGAAGCACCTGGAGCTCCAGGGCAGAGGAAGGCATCGAGGAAAAGGTAGCGCCGCCCGAACGCGGAGCCAGCACCCTCTGGAACCCCGGCGCCCGGCGTGGTATCTTGCCGCTCGATCATTCGAACCGAGGAGCTTTCGTGAACACCCAGGGCCCGCTCGCTACACTCTACGTCGGCATCGCGCTGAGCGCGTTCTACATCGCGCTCGTATGGATTAACACGCTGCTGCCGATGTTCCTGCAGCCGCTCTTCGTCATCCCCGCCACCTGGGTGATGGAAATCGCGCAGGGCAAGAAGCCCGGCGCCGGGGGCCAGGGCTGAACCGGCTGCCGTGACCTGCCGCGGGTTGCCCAGCATTCGAGGGGTGAGGCTCCACGGCTCGCCCCTTTCGTGTATCCGTGTGCTGGCAGCGGTGCTCGTCTTCGCCGCCGTCCCGTCTTCCGCACGCGCGCAGGGGCCCGTCGACCCATACGGCGACTGGCAAACCCTGGAAACGACGCACTTCCGATTTCACTACCCCGCCCGGCTCGGGGAGTGGACGCGACGGACCGCGTCGCACATGGAAGCGGTGGATTCGGCCGTCCGCGCCCTGGTCGGCTTCTCGCCCACGCACCGCGTGGACGTCGTGGTGGATGATCCGTACGGCGAGCCCAACGGATCGGCGCTCCCGTTCATCCGCTCGCCCGTGCTCACCTTCTGGCCCGTACCGCCCACGCCGAGGGACAACATCGGCAACTGGCGCACCTGGGGCGAGATCCTATCGGTGCACGAGTTCGCTCACCTGGCGCACCTCACCCGCCCGTCGCGGAACCCGCTCGACGCGCTCGTGTGGCAACTGCTGCCCGCCGACGTCGGCCCATTGCCACGGAAGGTGCCGCGCTGGGCCATCGAGGGGTACGCGACGTACGTGGAGGGACGGGTCACCGGAAGCGGCCGGCCCAACGGCGCCTGGCGCGCCACGGTGCTGCGCCAGTGGGCGCTCGAAGGACACCTCCCCACTTACGATCAGATGAGCGCTTGGGGCGCCTTCGACGGCGGTGACTTCGCGTACCTCGCCGGCTCGGCGTTCATGGACTGGCTCGTGGCGCGGCAGGGCGACTCGAGTCTCGTGCACGTGTGGCGCCGCGCGTCGGCCCGCGTCGAGCGCACCTTCGACGACGCGTTTGCCGGCGTGTACGGAGACTCGCCACGCGTACTCTACGGCCGGTTCGCCGCCCAGTTGACGGCGCAGGCCACCGACGCCGCGCACGCGCTCGGCCGCTCCGGCGTCGTTGAGGGAACGCTCATACAGCACCTGGCCTGGCAGACCGGCGACCCCGCATTCGCGCCCGAGGGCCGGCAGGTGGCGATCGTCCTTCGATCGGGAGCCGCGCCGTCGCGGCTGGTGATCTGGTCCACGACCCCGCCATCGCCCGACACCGCCGCTGAGCGGCGCCGGCGCGAAATGCTGAAGCGCGACCCCGAGGATGTCGCGGCCACGCAGTTCTATCCCCGACCGCGGATGCCGGGGGCGACCCTGGAGGCCGTGGGCGGGCGCGGCTTCGTCCATCCCCGCTTCCTCTCCAACGGCCAGCAGGTGCTGGTGGACCGGCTCACGCGCCAGAGCGACGGTTCGTTCCGCCCCGACCTCTACCTGTGGAATCCCACCCAACAGTCCGTGCGGCGCGTGACCGTGGACGGGGCCGTGCAGGACGCGGATCCGTCTCCCGACGATCATGAGGCGCTGGGAACACGGTGCACGGCCGGTACCTGCCAGGTGGTTCGCGTGGACCTGGCCACCGGCGCGGTGCGCCCCGTTCTGCGCGGCTCCCCGGTGCGCTCCTACTACCGCCCGCGCTACGCGCCGGGCGGCCGCCAATTCGTCGTGAGCGCGTCGGACGGCGGCCGGTGGCGCCTGGCCACGGCCAACGTGGACGGCACCGGCTTCTCGTTCGTCGGTCCGGACGATGACGCCAACCGCTTCGACGCCTCCTTCCGGGGCGTCGGTGGCGCGCTGGTGTACGCCAGCGACCGCGGGGGCGTGATCAACCTGGCCGAGTTCGACCCGGCGACGGGCCAGGAGCACGCGCTCACCCGCGTCACGGGGGCCGCCGTCGCCCCCGCAGTCGATCCGGCCGACGGGTCCATCTGGTTCCTCTCGCTGCAGGCTCGCGGGTACGACGTCCGGCGGCTGAGCGCGGACACGACCGCCGGCCACGTGGTGAGCATCGTGGGAGCGTACGGCGCCGCGGCCCCGCCGGCGCCGGTCACGCGCGACACCCTACCGACGAACCTCGTGAGCGCGCCCCGGCCCTACGGCCTCGGACCGCGCCATGGTCGCTGGCTGCCGGGTGAGAGCTACGGGCCGGACGGCCTGGCGGGCACCGTCTACCTCACCAACATCGACGTGATCGGACGCCTGGACGCGATGGCAGGCGGCGTGTTCGGCGCGCGTCCCCAGTGGCGCGGGGGCACCGTCGGTCTCGCCTGGCGCGGATCCCGGATCGAACTCGACGCCGCGCTCCACTCGGCACGCCAGCAACCGACGTACGGATCCGTGGCCGGCACCACCGGGGGCCGGTACGACGCCACGCGCCGCGGTGGCCTGGTGGCCGCGGCCTTCACCGCCACGGGCGACCAGTGGCGGTGGCGGCTCCGCGGGGGCGTCGGCTCCGAACGCCTCTCGCTGGGGGCACCGGAAATCCGCCGAACCCGTGCGCTGATGTTCGGGGAATGGAGCGGGACCGTGCAGCAGTCGCGCGGACGGCGCGCCGCCTTCGAGCAGATCGCCGTGCATGGCGACGTGGGAAACACCGGGTCGGATGGCGTCTCGCGAATCGTGGTGCGGGGAGCGCTTGGCGTAAGCGGAGTCGGCCCATTCCCGGTGATCGCCGGTGGAAGCTGGGGCCAGATGACCGGGAGCGCGCTGGCCTTCGAGCGCTTCGCCGCGGGCGGGATGCCTTCGCCACTGGTGGACTCGAGCCTCGACGCGGCGCGCTACGCCGTCCCCGGGCTCCCCAACGGGGCCGTGGTACCGGCCACCCCGGGCCGGAGCAGCGGCATCCTCACCTACAAGGTGAGCATTCCCATGGGCATACTGGCGCCGTATTACGAAGGCGTCAGTGCCAGCACCGGCTCTCCCCCCGACGGCTGGCACCGCGTGGTGGGGGTGGAAATGGCGCTGCGCAGCAACACCATTCCGGCGGCGTATCTGCCGGGCTTCTCGCTGCTCCTCGGCGTTTCCCGGTCGCTCGATGCGCCATACCAGGGACGGACGACGGTGTATTCCGAGGTTCGACTGATCCCCTGAGGGGGTGAGCGGGCGCGTGTCGCGTACGGCGGGTGCGAATCCCGATAGTCCCCATCAGTGTTGCGGAAAACACCCTCTATCCTTCGGGTAAATCCGTTGTACACTTTTGTTCCGAATGGCAGTGCCGTGGTGCACGACCACGACGGTTGTCGAGTCGCTCGCGCGCCGCGGCGGTGATGCATGAGTGTTCGCAGTCTTCCCGATGTGCTCGTGCCCATCGTGCGAGCGCAGAATCATTAGGAGGATGGAGATGAGTGTTCACCGTTTCACGCGGCATTGCGTGGCCGCCGCGCTCCTCGCGCTTCCGGCTACGGCGTTCGCGCAAGGATTCGGTCTGAACGAAATTGGCAGCTGCGCCGTCGGGCGCGGATATGCCGTCACGGGTGCGCCCTGTCAGGACGCGTCCACCATCTACTGGAACCCGGCGTACGCTGCCGCGCTGTCTGGAAATTCGCTGGTCGTCGGCGGCGCATCGATTGCCGTCACCGGTGCGTTCAGACGCGACAGCTCGCTGGGCCGGTACCCGGGCGATGTGCCGACCGCGTACGCCCCGCACCTGTTCTTCACGCATCGGCAGAACGACCGCCTGTCCTGGGGCCTCGGCGTCTACGTGCCCTACGGGCTAACGTCGCAGTGGCGCGATGATTTCCCGGGAAGGTTTCTGGCCCTCAAGGCATCCATCAAAACCCTCTACTTCCAACCGAACATCGCGTGGAAGATCAACGACAACTGGATGATCGGCGGCGGGCCCATCGTCGGCCACTCGAACGTTGAACTGATCCAGTCGGTCGACCTCTCGACCCAGGTGGCGGCGGCCGATCCACTCGGCAACCCGATCACCTTCGGGCAGCTCGGCATCGCCCAGGGCACCGAGTTCGCGCGCGGCACGCTCAAGGGCAGCGCGTACTCGTACGGCGTCACGGTCGGCGTGTTCGGCAAGATCGCCGACCACTGGACGGTGGGCGGTCGCTACCTGTCGTCGTTGAACTTCAACTACAAGAACGGCAAGGCCACGTTCAAGCAGGTTCCGACGGGACTCACGCTCGCCAACGGCAACGCGCTCGGGGCCCCCGCGGGCACCGCCGTGGACGGCCTCGTAGCCAGCCAGTTCACGAGCGGCGCGCTCGTGTCGCAGGGCGGCACCACGGAACTCGTGCACCCAGACCAGGCCGAGGTTGGCGTGTCGTACGACGGCTTCAACCGGTGGCTGCTGAGCGCCGACTACGCCTGGATCGGCTGGAAGCGGTTCCATCAACTCGACATCCACTTCGCCAACCCGGCGCTGGGAACGCACACCCAGTTCGAGGACTACAACAACTCGTCCGCCATTCGACTGGGCGCCCAGTACACCGCCGGCAACAAGTGGCAGTATCGGTTCGGCTACGCGGGCGTGGCCACGCCGGCCCCCGACGTGACCGTCACGCCGATTCTGCCCGACCAGGACCGCGCCAACTACACCGTGGGCCTCGGCATCCCGCTCACGCACGCGATCACGCTGGATGCGGCCTACGCCTACGTCTGGACGCCGGGCCGTCGCGGCCGGATCGTCGATCGTCCCTCCCGCAGCTACACCGCTTCCCAGCTTAACGACGGCGTGTTCACGCTCTCCGCGAACATCCTGTCCATCAGCCTCAAGGCCTCGTTCTAAGACCACCCACCTGGAGAATACGAGATGTCTCGCACCATGAATCTCCTTCGCGGTGTCGCGGTCGCCGGGCTCTTCGGGGTCCTGGCCAGCTGCGACATGCCGCACTCGACCGTCGGGCCTTCGTACGCCGGCGGCAGCATCTTCAAGAGTTACGTCGCCCTCGGCAACAGTCTGACCGCCGGCTATCAGTCCGGCGGGATCAACGACTCGACGCAGAGCCACGCCTATCCCGTGCTGCTGGCCCAGCAGTTCGGAACGCGGTTCGCGTATCCGGCGCTGCAGAACCCCGGGTGCCCGCCGCCGATCAACAACTTCCAGACGCAGACGCGGGTGACGCCGCCGGGATATCCGGCCAGCACGGGCACCAGCTGCTACCTGCGCACCCAGACCTCGATCACCGATGTACTGAACAACGTGGCAGTCCCCGGGGCCAACGTCGCGGACCTGACGTCGCCGAGCGGGGCCAGCGGACCGAACCCCCTGACCACCTTCGTGTTGGGTGGGCTGACCCAGGCTCAGAGGGCGCTGGTCGCCAAGCCGACCTTTGCCACCATCTGGATCGGGAACAACGACGTCCTCGGCCCCGCCCTTACCGGGCAGCCGGACGGCGCCACGACCCTGGCGAACTTCACGACCGCGTACGACGCCATGATCAGCCAGCTGACGGCCGGGGCGCCGAACCTCAAGGGCGTCCTGATCGGCGTGGTTCAGGTAGCGGCGGCTCCCCAGCTCTTCCCGGCAGCGGCCCTCCAGAGCCCGCAGTTCGTGGGAGGGCTCGACGTGGCGGCCGGAACCACGATCACCATCCATCCCGACTGCTTCACGGCGCCGGGCAACCAATCGCTCATCAACATCCAGATCGTGGGAGCGATCAAGGCCGGGCTGCATCCGCCCATCATTGCCTGCGTCAAGGGCGACGTGGCCGCCCCGGTGGGCGACTATCTGGTGCTGGACGCCGCCGAACAGTTGCAGGTTTACAACCTGATCAACTCGTACAACGCCTATATCCAGAGCAAGGCCGACGCGATCGGGTTCGCCTACTGGGACCCGAACGTAGCGCTGGCGGCGCTGGCTCAGACCCCAGGCGCCATCAACTACCCCCCGAACCTGGCCAGTCCCACGCAGGCCTTCGGGACCGCCTTCTCCCTGGATGGGGTCCACCCAAGCAACTCCACCCACATCACCATCGCCAACGATCTGATCGACGTGATCAACGCCAAGTACGGGACTTCGGTGAGCCACGTGCCGTGAGCCATCGATGACCTGAGTAGGCAAAGGAAGACGGGGGGCGGCCTGGACTGGCCGCCCCCCGTTTTGTCCGCCCCTGACGGGCCGGCCTGAGCGGTTATCCTGACGATGGGTCGCCCTGAACCACCGTGACGATATGGCAGCGGAACGGTACTGGACCGTGAGCGCCGGCCGTCGCTGGCGAGCACACCACCCTGGTCCATCCGTCGTCCGGATCAACGGATTGGCTCGGAGTCGCGTCGCGCAGACCTCATGGCGATGGCGATCGCCACGCTGGTTCCGGAGCCGAGTCTCGCACGTTGCAAGCTGCGGACGGGTGAGGACTGGGTCTGTGGAAAACCTTGAGCCGTGTGATCTCGAGGCTTCATCTCTCGCTACTCGATCACCAGGCAAACGGTGCTCCACCGCGGCTCCACAAACGGCCGGAAATCGGCCGATATCGCCGGTGTTCAAGGGGTCAAACGATTTGTGATGTACTACTCAAAGATATAAATAACTGATGCTTATACTGCACGTGAGAATGTACATGAGATGACTGTTATCAACAGTATCTATTCAGCGAATTCCACGTGATCGACGCGTCCTTTCGCATCGAAATGGACCGCTCCTGCCTCGGATCCCTCGCATCGAGTTTGCCCGGCACCCGTCCATCCGTCCACTGCCTCGCCCTCACGCGAACCGTTGCCACCAACCCCAGTGGGACAATCGGCATGGAGCGAGCGTTCGTCGGCGCCTCCCGATGTGCCCCGCCCACCTCTCCTCCCCTTTCTCCCATCGACCGCAGCATTCGCCCGATCGGCCGTCACCACCCAGTCGAATTCTTACGAGTCATATTGGCATAACGTGGACGATCAGGATCGCGCGTGGCCACGATTGATCGCAGGTTGCGCCTAGCCCGTCGGTCGCTCGGCCCAGCATCCTTGCCCGGCCTGTGGAACCCACTTACCATCCGAGGCGCGGGAGAAGCCAGA
The DNA here is from genome assembly GCA_963781765.1 of uncultured Gemmatimonadaceae bacterium. GTDB lineage: Bacteria > Gemmatimonadota > Gemmatimonadetes > Gemmatimonadales > Gemmatimonadaceae > JAGWRI01. Next base: position 122,561 of record CAWAHC010000015.1, on the reverse strand, counting down.
CCGTCTGGCCCCCTCAAACTCCACCCCGACGGCCACCAGATGCCTGCCTCGATGGACGCCCCGAGCGCCCGGATCATCGCCGCGTGGCGCCGGCTCAATGGCCTGCCGGGTGGCCGGTGGCTGTTCAGCCGGATGATCGGCTGGATGGCCCCGTATACGGGAACCATCGGTGCGCGGGTGGTCGCCCTGGAGCCCGGATACGCCAAGTGGACGCTGCGGGACCGGCGGCGGGTCCGGAACCACCTCAACTCGGTCCATGCCGTGGCCCTCGTGAATCTGGCCGAGGTGGCCAGCGGCACTGCAATGCTGGCGGCGCTGCCGGCCGGGACCCGCGGAATCGTCCGCGGTCTTTCCATCGAGTACCTCAAGAAGGCCCGGGGCACCCTGACGGCCGAGTGCCGCTGTGCCCCGCCCCTCTCGGTAGCAGAGCAGACCGACTATACGGTGACGGCCACGATTCGAGACGCCTCGGGCGAGCCCGTCGCCACGGCATCGGTCATCTGGCGCCTGGCCCCCGCTCCCACTCCAACCAATCCTGGACAAGATGGCTAAGTCGCTGGCAGACAATGCCTTCACGCGAGAGACGGGGATAGCAGTCCCCCTGATCTGCGGTGCCATGTACCCGTGCAGCAACCCCGAACTGGTAGCTGCCGTGTCGGAAGCAGGAGCTATCGGCGTGGTCCAGCCCATCTCGCTGACCTACGTGCACGGGCACGACTATCGCGAGGGACTGCGGTACATCCGGAGTCTGACCACCCGGCCCATCGGGATGAACGCGCTCATCGAGCAGTCCAGCCGGATGTACCGGGAGCGGATGGAGCGCTGGATCGACATCTCGCTGGAGGAGGGTGTTCGCTTCTTCGTCACCTCGCTGGGCAATCCACGATGGGTGGTGGACAGGGTGCAGTCGGTGGGCGGCCTGGTCTACCACGACGTCACCGAGCGAAAGTGGGCGCTGAAGGCGGTGGACGGCGGGGTTCACGGGCTGATCGCGGTGAACAACCGCGCCGGCGGCCATGCGGGAGAGAAGACCCCGGAGCAGCTGTTCGAAGAACTGCACGATCTGGGGCTGCCGCTCGTCTGTGCCGGTGGCATCGGCGAACCCCGGAATTTCCGCGCGGTCCTGGAGATGGGGTATGCGGGTGCCCAACTGGGCACCCGATTCATCGCGACCACGGAGTGCAGCGCCGCTGGCGACTACAAGAAGGCCATCATCGCCGCCGGCGAGGATGACATCGTGCTCACGGAGCGCCTGACGGGGGTTCCGGTGGCCGTGATCAACAACGCCTACGTTCGGCGCCTCGGCACCCGGGCCGGGCCGTTCGCGCGCTGGATGCTGCGGCACCGGCGGACCAAGCACTGGATGCGGACCATCTACGCGCTCCAATCGCTGCGGAAGCTCAAGAAGTCGCTGAACGCCGACGAGGGAGCGGAGGACTACTGGCAGGCCGGCAAGAGCGTGGCGCAGATCCACCAGATCGAGCCGGCCGGGCAGGTCGTGCGGGCATTCGCCGAGGCGCTGAAGAGTGACCGCTGACTGCCGACTGCGAACTGTCAAAAAGCGGCAGTTCACAGTCGACAGTGTGCAGTATGCCGTGCTCCTATCCCAGTAACACCCCGATATCGTACAGCGCGTGCGTCCAGGCTGTGATGCCGAATCCGCGGGTGAGGTACAGCGCGCTGAAGACCACGCCGCTGATGGCCCGAAACACGAACGACTGGAGCTGCAACGGCTCGCCATAGGGTCCGATGTAATGGAACGCCGAGAAGGCGAGCGCACCGATGATCGTGGCGGCGACGCCCGCCGTCACTCGGCTCAGGCCCAGGACCACGCGGGCCCCGGCCGCGAGTCCGCCCACCAGCAAGACGCGGAACACCAGCTCCTCGTACAGTCCGGCGCCCAGGGAGAGCATCAGCCGTGTGGTGGCGTCCATGTTCTGGATGGGGCCCATGGAGAGCGCCCGGAGCTGGCCCAACAACTCGGCGGTTGCCGTGCCCACCACGAGGCCGAACGCCACCGAGAGCACCGCCGATTCGGCGAACATCAGGGCGAAGGTGCCGACGTGCAGCCCGCCGCCGCGCTTGAGATCGCGGCGCACGAGCACCACGCACACCAGCATCACGACCCCCATCATCGCCAGGGGCCCCCAGGGGCCGAGCAGGGCGTACGACAGCTCGTGCAGCAGCACGTCGGCGCCGTTCCGGATCTGGGCATCGCCCACGCGTGCCGGACGCGCCACGACGAGCCCCTCGTAGAACAGGAGCAGCGGAAGCGCGAACAGCAGACTGTAGCGCGGCGAGCGACTGGCCGCCCAGTACGACTGGCGTCGGGACGCTACCTTTGCGGACGATGGCGCAGATGGCACGCTCTCACCTCCACCAACGACGAACGACCATGACTCTCGACTCGCTCATTCAGTTCGACCTCGGTTTCTCGACCCGCGACGACGACGACCAGTGGCTGCCGACGGCCGCCGACGAGAGCGAAGGATACGACGTCCGCTGCTGCCTGGCGACGGGGCCGGCCGTCTCGGCCCCCCCCCCGGAATCCGTCACCCTGCAGCCCGGGGACGAGACGACCGTCGGGAGCGGCCTGTTCGTGACCCGGACCTTCCCCAAGCACGTGGCGATGCTCGTGCTGCCACGCTCCTCTACGGGAAAGCGGAGCCTGACGATTCGGAATTCTCCCGGACTCGTGGACCGGGCGTACGTGGGACGGGAGATCAAGCTGATGCTCCGCAACGACGGCCGGGTCCCCATCGTGGTGGCACACGGCGAGCGAATCGCCCAGTTGCTCTTCGTACTGTGCGCGCATCCTGTGATGATGCGCACAGCGCCTCTGGATGCCGACGGATCGGGGCGGGAAGGCTTCGGTTCGACGGGGCGCTTCTAGCTTTCCGAATGGCACACGGCGTGGCGGGACACTACCTTTCGGGCGTCGGCGCGTGCGGCACTCCCGTGCGCGCTTTGCCATGACGTCAATTCACGATTCGGGAGACTCCATGTTCGTTCGCGCCATCACCCCCGCGGCGCTCGCCTGTGCCCTGATGCTTCCATTCGGCACGGCCGCGGCTCAGCAATTCCACTACGCGCCGGGCACGTCCCACTACCACATGACCGTCGACGCGAAGATCACGCAGACGGTGATGGGCCAGACCAACGATGCCGAGTTGAACTCCGGGCAGAAGTTCACGATGGCGCTGGCCCAGCAGGCGCCGGACACGCTCGCGATGACGGTCACCATCGATTCGATCTTCCAGACGACGTCCATGGGGCCGACCCCGGGACTCGATGGCCTGATGGGCAAGCAGGTGCAGGCGTTGCTCTCTCCGACCGGTGAGTTCTACTCCAAGGGGGTCGTCGGCGACACCGCTGCCGCACTCGAGAGCGTCGCCGATCAGCTCGTGCACGTCCTGCCGCGCGTCCGCAATCCGTTGGCCGCAGGCTCGACCTGGACCGACACGACCACCATGTCGACGGTTCAGAGCGGCCTGACCGTCAAGCGTCAGGTGATCTCCACGTTCACCGTAGTCGGCGACACCACGATCGGCACGGCGACGGCCTGGAAGATCACGCGCAACTCGACGTCCACCACGTCGGGCCTGGGCAACATTCAGGGGCAGAACGCCTCGATGGATGGTACGTCCACCGGCACGGGTGTGGTCTTCCTGTCGCACGACGGGAACTTCCTCGGCGGTCAGGGCCAGGAAGACGTGAAGGCCAAGCTCACGCTGACCGACGCCGGCGTGTCGTACGACATCGGGACGAAGGCCACGTCCAAGATCGAGCGGATGAACTAGCCGGGCGAGGCCGCGGCCGGCACGATCCGGCCGCGGCACTCCCCGAACCCGATGCGCGCGCGGCCGGCGCGCTCGCAATACCCGCGCACGAGCACGTCGTCACCGTCCTCGAGGAAGGCGCGTGTCTCCCCCCCGGGAAGCTGCAGCGGCTCCGTACCCTTCCACGTGCGCTCGAGCAGGCAGCCGCGGGACTCCTTCTCCGGCCCCGAGACCGTGCCGCTGGCGAGCAGGTCGCCGGGCCGGAGGTTGCACCCGTTGCTGGTGTGGTGCGCCACGAGCTGGGCCACCGTCCAGTACATGTTGGTGAAGCTGCCGCGGCTCACGAGCATGGGCTCGACGCCGGCGGCGCGCATGGCCGCTGTGCTCAACCACACCTCGAGGGTCACGTCGAACCCCGCCGCCTCGGACGGCCCCGCCAGGTAGGGCAACGGCGCCGGATCGCCAGCCGGCCGCGCGAATGCCGGGGCGCGAAAGGGCGCCAGCGCGTCCAGGGTCACCACCCACGGCGAGACCGTCGTGGCGAAGTTCTTGGCCAGGAACGGACCCAGCGGCTGGTACTCCCAGGTCTGGATGTCGCGGGCCGACCAGTCGTTCACGAGCCCGAGGCCGAACACATGGTCCTCGGCCGCGGCCACCGGCACCGGTTGGCCGAGCACATTGCCAGGACCCACGTACATGCCGACTTCGAGTTCGTAGTCCAGCCGGCGCGAGGGGCCATACTGCGGCGGCTGATCGGGTGCGTTGCGCGTCTGCCCCCACGGACGCCGCACCCCGGCCCCGCTGGCGACGATCGACGACGCGCGCCCGTGATACCCGATGGGCACGTACTTGTAGTTGGGCAGCAGCGGATTGTCGGGGCGGAACATCGAGCCCACGTTCGTGGCGTGGTAGATGGACGCGTAGAAATCGGTGTAGTCGCCTACACGCGCCGGCACGAACAGCTCGGCATCCGCCAGCGGAACGAGGATCTGGTCGGCGTGGGCCTGCCCCGCCCCCCCCACCCGCAGCAGCTCCACCAACGCATGCCGAAGGGCGCGCGCCGGCGCAGGGCCCATGGCCATGAGGGCGTTCAACGAATCGGACGCGGCCGCGCGCGCGGCGGCCAGCGCGTCGCCCCCCACGAGCCCGAGTTCCACCAGCGCCGGCACGTCGAGCACCCGGTCGCCGATGGCGACGCCCACCCGTGGCGAGGACGCGTCCCCACGCCGCCGGAATACGCCGAACGGAAGATTCTGGATCGGAAACTCGCCGCCGGGCTCGTCGGCGCCGGGCACCCACGATCGCAACGCGGGATCGTGCGTGTGATCGATGACGGCGCTCATCCCAGCCCCAGCGCGCGCAGTTCGTCCACCGGCTCGCGGAACGAGCACGACCCGAAGGCCACGATGTCGTGACGCGCCGCGCGCACCTGGTCGGCCGTGACCTCGTGGCCGCGCCACCGCACCCGGTCGCCGTCCACCTGGATGGCCGACGCGTCGCGTTCCTGGAGCAGGTCGAGGGCGGCCGCGTCGTCGATGCCACGGCGCAGCAAGGCCGCCGTCAGGAAGACATTCAGGAATCCGTACATCACGCCCCGCGGTGCGTCCGGTTCGTAGGTGAGCGGATACTCGGCGCGCATCGGGTGGTGCAAGCCGGCGGTCGCCTTGAACGCCACGTTCCGCTGCTCGCAACGCCGCAGGAAGCGCACCACATGCCCGGCCTCCGGAATCGCGTCCGGCGTCACGCCACCGGTGCGGATCTTGGCCTTCGCGCCGACGGCGCCGATGGCGGCGACGAGCGCATCCGGATCCGCCGCCACGGGTACTTCCACGAACGCGTCGAAGCCACCGACGAATTCGCCGGCGCGCCGGATGTCGGCTACGGTGGCCGCCTTCAGTTCCAGGGTGTCCACGTGCACGGCGCCACGACGCGCGTCGCGGTGCCGGGCGTTGAACCGCTCGATGGCGTGTACGTCGCGCTCGAGGTCGGTGCCCACGAGCGCGCTCAGCGCCCACGACGTGGACGCGCTATCCGGAAGCAGCGCCCCACCCTCGCTCTCGAACTCCTCGAGGCGCGACGCGGGTACCACGAACCGCCCCAGCATCCAGGCGTCGAGCCCGCCGTGATATTCGGCGTAGGCACGAATCGCCGCTTCCATGCCGAGCCGGGCTGGCGGGAAGAGTCCCGCGTAGTCCACCGCGCGTTCGAGGAGCGCGCCGAGCACCGGAGCCACGGAACGCGCGACAGTCACGACGTGTGGGGTGTCCGGCTGGCGTGACGGCTGGCCGCGTGATGATGGGCCTCGCGCCGCTTCGCTTCCCACCGGCGGGTGAGTTTCCGCCGCCGATCCACCTTCACGATCGTCCCCCGGCAGTTGGCGCTCCCACACCGGCACAGGTAGAGGGCCAGATCCGCCTCGGTGTAGTCGGGTACATGCTCGAACTGGTAGTCGTACGCCAACTCGGCACCTTTGGGGATGTCCTTGATGGCGTAGATCCAGATGTGCCCGCGCTCGATGACGGCGTCGCAGTTGGGATCGCACGAGTGGTTGATGAACCGCGCCGCATTTCCGTCGTGGGCCGCGTCGATGACCGTGCGCTGGTTGAGCGTGAACAGGAACGTGTGGTGGCGCGACTGGTCGTCATCCGGATAGCGTCGATCGGCCTCGGCCGGCGTGATGCGCTCCCCCACGTACTCGATGAGGCGGGTGCCCGTGGGAATGTCCACGTGGGCAAACGCGCCGGTGCCCTGAATACGAGAGCGGCGCAGCCGGAACCAGGGGTTCGGGCGCCGCTTCGCCAATTTCCGTTTCGTCATTCAATGCAGCGGGATGCGGGATGGTCGTCAGGCGGCCTCGGGCCGCTCCTTCCGGTACGCCTCGGTGGCGTGGCGAAGCGTCAGGAGCGCGGACGCCTCGAATTCGAACTCCATGGCCAGCGTCGCGAGGAGCTGGGAATCGTGGCGGTGCAGCTTGCGCGCCGCCTGATCGCACTCGTTGTGCCGCCGCAGATAGTCGCGGGCGGCGTGTTGGAGCGCATCGGAGCGCTGGCGCCAGGGTTCGCCGCTTCCCGGTTCCTCCGCCGCCCCCCGTTCGTAGACGCTGAGCAACTTGCCCAGGCCGGTGTGGATCACTTCGCAGAATTCCTGCGCGAAGTTCACCTCGACATCGACGTCAGAGCGTTCCACGATGCGGGCCACGCGATCGTGCTGGCGACAGCACTCGGTGGCGGAGCGGCAGAGCGCATCGGCGACGCTGAGGAGGGAGACGGGCGGGTCGGCAGTCGCCGTGACTGACTTGGACTTCGTCATGAGCGTCGAGAAACGGGTGGGCTACGCGGACGCGGCACGGAGTACCGGCCCCTCGTGTGTACCCTGCAAGATGAACGGGCACGGGACCAAATGGTAGTGCCCCGCGGGGCCCGACCGCCGGACGCCGCCGCCCTCGCGTCGGGCAGGCGCTACTTCCCGGTCTTCTCGGCGTTCTTGTCGCGGTGCACCCGCCGGCGCTTCACCTGGCGCGCCTCGCGCCCCTGCAGTTCGTCCACGTGAATGCCGAACAGCACCGTACGGAACGGCACCGGATCGTCGGCCTTGAGCGTCTTGGGCAGGAACCGCCGGAGCAATTGCACCGCCCGTGCATATTCGGCGGCATTGGCCACGCCGTCGCCCGCTTCGAGCACGTACACCGTGCCGTGCGCCACCACGCTCCGCCAATCGAAGATTCCGCGCACCTCGTCCACCTCGAATGCGACGTATGGGTGGTGGCCGATGGTCGTCAGCTTGCTTCCCTCGGCGGTCCGACCATAGATCCACCCACTCTCGAACACGTAGTGGATGGGTTCGATGTCGGCGCGATCCTTGAACGAGAAGGCGAGCCGCCCCACGTGGTTCACGGCCAACAGGGCCTCGCACTCCTCCGAGGTCAGCTCGCGGAAGGTTGGTTCGGTCATGGAATGCTCCTCGGGGGGAGGGTCAACGTCTACTCCCCTGAATTGTACGGAGGGGTCGCCGGAGCGGCCAGCGGCGGAGCCCCTATTCCATTTCCGGTTTCAACCGATAGCCGCGACCGCGGATCGCCACGACGAGCGTCGGCACGACGAACAGGGTGATCGGCGTGGAGAGCCCCAGGCCACCGATCACAGCCAGAGCCAGGGGCTTCTGCAGCTCGCTGCCCGCCCCGAGGCCCAGGGCCAGCGGCAGGAGGCCGAACAGCGTGCACAGGGTGGTCATGAGGATCGGACGCAGGCGCACGCGCGCCGCGTCGAGGATCGCCGACTCCAGTTCCATCCCCGCGTGCGTCATGCGCCACCGCGTGAAGTCGAGCAGGATGATGCCGTTCTTCACGATCAACCCGACCAGCAGGATCATGCCCATGAGCGACGACACGTTGAGCGCCGTGCCGGTGAGCAGCAACAACACCATGGCACCCACGAACGACAGCGGCGCCGCGAGCAGAATCGCGAACGGCTCCACGAACGAGCGGAACTGGAGGAGCATCAGGGCCACGACGCTCGCCGCCGCCAGGGCCAGCACGAGGAGCATCTGGCGAAAGGCATTCTGCTGACTCTCGTACTGGCCGGCCAGCTCGATGCGCACGCCGGCGGGCGCCGGATGCGCCGCGAGCACGCTCTTGATGTCGTTGATCACGTCGCCGAGGGCGCGGCTGCCGAGGTCGGAGGTCATGGTGATCTCCTGTTGCTGATTCTCGCGCGTGAGCTCGCTGCGCGATTCGATACGCGAGATCGAGGCGAGCGAGGCGAGCGGAGTCGCGGCGCCGCCCGCGGCCGGGACAATGGGAACGGCGGCGAGATCGGCGGGGTTGTAGCGCACCGAATCGGGCGCGCGCACGCGCACGCCGATCGCGCGGTCCTGGAGATACAGCTGCCCCGCCGGCACACCGAGCAAGGCGCCGCTCGCCTGCGTGGCCACGTCCTCCGGCGTGAGGCCCAACCGCGCCGCCTCGGCCTCGTGCACGCGGACCGCCAGCTCCGGCGTCGGATCCACGACGCCGTCGAACAGGTCTTCCACCCCCGGCACGTTGGCCATCGGAGCCTGGAGCGAGGTCGCGTAGGTCTCCAGCGTATCGATGTCGTCGCCGAACAGCTTGATCTCCACGGGGTTGGTCACCCCGGCCATGTCGTTCAGGGCATCGGACAGGATCTGCACGAATTCGATCCGCACCTGCGGCGCAGCGATGGCCAGCGTGTCCCGGAGTTGATTGATCACCTGGAAGATGGTCCGGCTGCGCTGGCCGGGCGGCACGAGCCGCACCGAGATGTCGCCGCGGTTCTGCTGCGTGGCGAACAGCCCCAGCTCGGCGCCCAGGCGGCGCGACGTGCCGGCGATCTCGGGGACCTGCGCCACGATGTGCTCCACCTGGCGGAGTTCGCGATCGGATTCGGCCAGCGACGTGCCCTGGGGCAGCCAGTAGTCGAGGATGAACGACCCTTCGTCCATGTCCGGCAGGAAGCCCGTGGACGCCCCGCGGTACGCGAGATAGCCGGCGGCGACCAAGGCCACGCCGGCGGCGAACACCCACACGCGGTGCCGCAGCACCACCCGCAGGGCGCGTTCGTACACGTCCGACAGGGCATCGACGCCGCGCCCGATGGCGTGCAGCACGCCGCGACCGGCCGGCGTCCCCGCCGCCGGCTCGAACTCGGCGTCGCGCTCCGTGACGAACTGCTCGCTGAGCAGCGGGATGATCGTGAACGCCAGCACGAGCGACACGAGCACGGCGATGGTGAGGGTGAGCGACAGGGCCTTGAAGAACTGGCCCACGACGCCCTCGAGCAGCCCCAGCGGGAGAAAGACGACCACCGTGGTGAGCGTGGACGAGGTCACCGCCCAGATCAGCTCCTGCACCGCCTCGCGAATCGCCGTGGTCCGATCGGCGGTCAGGTGCAGATGCCGGACGATGTTCTCCGTGATCACCACCGCGTCGTCGATCACCAGGCCGATGGCGATGGCCATGGCCCCCAGCGTCATCAGATTGAGCGTCTGATGGAGCAGCCCCATGATGAACAGCGTGATCATCATCGTGAGGGGAATCGACGCCGCGCTGATCGCGGTGATGCGCACGTGCCGGAGGAAGATCAGCAGGATGATGATGGCCAGCACGGCACCGATGATGATGGCATCGCGCACCGCCTTCACGGCGTCGCGCACGAGCTCCGACTGATCGTACACGGCCTTCAGATGCACGCCGGGCGGGAGCGTCGCTGAGATGGCGTGCATGGCGCCCGCCACGCTGTCGGCGATGGCGAGCGTGTTGCCCCCGATCTGCCGTGTGATGTTGATGAGCGCCGCGGGGCGCCCATCCCCGGCGATCACGGTGGTGTGATCCTCGGTACCAAGGGCGACCCTCGCCAGATCGCGCACCCGGACGCCGGGCGCCACGACCACGTTCGCGATGTCGTCGACGGTATACGCCTCGTTCGCCGTCACGACGAGGTACTGCTGGTAGTTGCGGTCCACGCGCCCGATGGCGTTCACCGCAATTGCCTGGCGGATGGCCGCGCCGAACTGGTCGTAGTTCATGCCGTGCTGCGCGAGCCGGGTCGGATCGGCGACCACCTCGACCTCCCGTACGTCGGAGCCCTGCACCTCGACCTGGCCGACGTTCGGGACGCGCGAGATGATCGGCTTGATCTGGTAGCGCGCGATGTCGTAGAGCTGGGCCGGATCGCCACCCTCGACGTTGTACGACAGGATGGGGTAGACGGACGGGGTGATGCGGTCCGCGGTGACGGTCACGCCCGGCGGAAGATCCGGCTGCACCTGCGCGATCGCGGCGCGCACGAGCTGCAGCGCGTAGATCATGTCGGTGTTCGGCGCGAACAGCATCTGGATCTCGGTCTGCCCGCGGATCGACTTCGAATCGACCCGGCGCACGTACAGCACCGTGCTGAGCGCCTCCTCCAGTGGCCGGGTGACGCCGAACACCTCCTGCTGCGCGCTGAGCGACGAGCCGCCGGCCAGCACGGTGACGCGGGGGAACTGCAGCTCGGGATAGATGGCCGACGGCAACCGCGTGGCGGTCCACACGCCGGCGGCGCTGAGCAGCGTGACGGCCAGATAGATGAACCGCCGCTGGCCGCCGACGAGGCCAAACACGGAACGGGGACCGCTCACGGCTTCTCCCGAACGATCTTCGCGCTGTCGGTGACCCCGTAGGCCCCGTAGCTCACCACGGTCTCCCCCGGCTTCACGCCGGTCAGGATCTCGGCGTACCCCTCGGTGCGCGCTCCCACGGTGACGGCGCGCGAATGCGCGATTCCGGCGGAGTCGACCACGAACACGCGATACCCTTCCCCTTCGGGCACCAACGCCTCGGTGGGGATGGCGAGTCCGTGCGGGTGCGTGCCGACCACGATGTGCCCCATCACGGTCTCCCCGACGCGCAGGGGGCGCCCCGGCCGGCCCACCGTGACGCGAACCGGCACCGTGCGCGTCGCAGAATCCAGCTCGACGCCGACGTCGGCCACGCGTCCCGTGCCCAGCGAATCGCCGTGCAGCGACTGGCCGGCGGTGAGCGCCACGGCCTGGCCGCCTCGCACCGCCGCCGCCTGATCCGCGGTGAGTTGCAGCATCACATCGAGCGCGTGCGGGTCGGTGACCTCGACGAGCGTTCGCGATGGATCGGCGGAGGCGCCGACCACCGCGTCCATCACCGTGACCACCCCGTCCAGCGGGGCGCGCAGCGTCGCAAGCTGCTGGTCACGGTGCGCGGCGACCTGGGCCGCCCTGGCCTGCGCCAGCGACGCCTCGGCCTGTTGCACGTCCTTCTGGGCGGCGATGCCCTCCGCCGCCAACCGCTGCTGGCGTTCGTACGCCTGTTGCGCGTTGGCCAGCGCGGCGTCGGCGCTCTTGAGATCGGCGTCGAAGCCCTGTTGTTCGAACTCCACGAGTGGATCCCCCACCCGGATCCGCTGCCCCAGGGTGACGAATACCCGGGCGACGCGCGTGGGCGTGGGAGCCGCCATGGCCGCGAAGTGGCCGGGGCGCTGCGTGACCGTGCCGATCGCGTCCACCGTCTCGAAGAAGGCCCGCGTGCCGACCGCCGCCGTGCGCGCGCCGACTACGGGTTGAATCTCGCCCGAGGTGCCCTCGCCGTGATCGGCGGCGGACCCACCGCAGGATGCGCACACCGCGAGCGCGAGAAGAAAGGAGGCGTATTTCATCATGGAGTGCCGGGTGCCGAAGCCGTGAGGAGTCGCAACGCCGCCGCGGCGCCGTTGGCCGCTCCGACGTCGAGGATGTACTGGCCGAGTGTATCGCGCGCATTCGTCTGCGCCTGCAGCACGGTGGCGAGCGAGGCCGCGCCTTCCCGGTAGGCGGTGAGCGCCATGGCCGCCACGCGATTGGCACTCGCGAGCAGAGTTCGGTCGCGTGCCACGCGCTGGACGGCGATGGCGCGCGCCTCGGAGACTCGCGCGATATCGCGTTGGCTCTCCAGCTCCACGAGCCGCAGCTCCGCGCGGGCGCGATCTCGCTCCGCCTGCGCCGCCGCGACCCCGCTCCCGTTTCGATTGAACAGCGGCAGCGGGATGGCCAGGCCGACCAGCGGCAGATAGCCACTCTGGGTGTTGTCGTGGAAGTCCACGCCCAGCTGCACCGAGGCCGAACCCCACACGCTGCGGCGTTGGGCGGTGAGCGCCTCGTCGGCGGCCGTCACGGCCTGTCGGGCCGCGCGCACCCCATACGGGGTCCCCCCGGCCGCCTCCGTGGTGTCGGTGAGCGACAGCGTGTCGGCAAGCGTGATATCCACCTGCCGGCTCGGCTCGCCCATCACCGTTTGCAGATCGAGCAGCGCGGCGGTGGCGGTGAGCGAATCGGACAGCGCGGCGTTGTCGAGCTGACCGGCGGCGATGGTCGCCAGTTCCACATCGAGATCGCTGGCGTCGCCCGCGTCGCGGCGCGCCACCGCCATGCGACGCAGCGAATCGGCGTCCTGCGCGTTGCGCCGCGACAGCCGCGCGCGGGCGTCGGCCACCACCGCACTCACGTACGTGGTCTCGGCGTCGAACGTGACGGCGGCACGCTGCAGCGCGAACCGGTCGAGCGCCGACGCACGCGCAGCACTGGCGCTGGCGATGCGCGCATTCCGAAGCCATGGAAAATCGAGCGGGATGTCGGCGTAGATATGGCGTTGCGGCGCGTCCTTCGTCACGCTGAGATTGAGCGTCGGGTTGGCGAACGCCCGGGCGCCGAGCAGGGCGGCGCGCGCCGCCGAAGTATCGGCCGCGGCCAGCGACAGTGCCGGCCCGTGCGCGAGCGCCGCCGCGACGGCGTCCGCCCGCGTGACTGCGTGCTGCGCCGCGGCGGTCGCGGGATGTATCAAGACGATCGCCGCACAGGTTGCGGCGAGGGAGAGTCGATGCATGGTCTTGTGAAGAGGGAAACTCCCGAACGCTAATGCGGCCACCTGTCAGACGGATGACACCGGCGCTTTCGGAATTCTCGGGAACACGACTTCCACGCGCGTGCCCGTGCCGGGCGACGACTCGAGCGTGATCTCCGCGTGGTGCAGTTCGGCGATCCACCGCGCGATGGACAGGCCGAGCCCGGCGCCTTCGGAGCGAACGCGCGCCGGATCGCCGCGGAAGAACCGGTCGAACACGTGCGGCAGGTGCTCGGGCGAGATCCCGATGCCGGTGTCGGCCACGACGAGCACGGGATGACCGTCCCGCAGTTCGACATCCACCCGGACCTCACCGCCCGACGGCGTGAACTTGATGGCGTTGTGCACGAGGTTCATGATCAACTGGCGGATGAGCGTCGGATCGGCCTCGATGGCCGCCTCCTCGAACGTGCCGACGTCGAGGCCCACGCCCTTGGCGACGGCCAGCGTGCGCGCCGCGTCGGCGGCGTCGAGCGCGATGTCATCGAGGAACACGCGCTGCCGCCGCACGGCGCGCTCCCCGGCGTCGGCACGCGCCAACGTCAACAGGTCATCCACGATCCCGCCCAGCCGCTCGGCCTCGCGCTCCACCACGCCCAGGGCGTTCTGGTATGACGCGGTGCCCCGCTCCTGCTGCAGCGTGACCTCGGCGGTGGTGCGCATGACCGCGACCGGCGTCCGCAGTTCATGCGCCGCGTCGGCCATGAACCGACGCATGTGGGCGATGTTCCGTTCCACCGGCTCGGTGGACTTTCGCGACAGGAAGTAACCGCCGGCCGCGACGAGCACGAGGGCGGCCAGTGCCGCGCCGCCGAACACGACGATCAGCGCGGCATATTGGTCCTCAAGCTCCACCTGATCCGCAGCCGCCACGGCGACCATCGGCGTACCGCTGGGCAGCGTGAACCGTTCGGCATGGATGCGCACGACCGCCTGGTGTCGCACATGGTGTCGGGCGTCGACGATTCCCGCGTCCGCCGCGTGGCGGGCTTCGTCGCGAATCCACGCCGGCGCCACGGGCGGCTTCACGGGGGCGCCCGTGGTATCGAACAGGTACAGCTGGCGATCCGGAATGTGCAGCTCATCCACCGCGTCCACCACGGCGCCTGCGGCCGCCCTACTCTCCTGCTCGCGGATGCGGGCGGCCCGCTCCAACTCCAGGGTGGCCTGCTGCAGCGACACGTCGAGTTGCCGCGCGAACTGATGCCGGACGACGACGAACAGGCCAATGCCCAACAGCACGAGAATGACGCCCAGCGTTCCGACGTACCACGCGGTGAGGCGCAACCGCAGCGCCGTGAGCGGCTGCATGGCCACGGTCAGGGACCGAAACGGTAACCGGCGCCGCGCAGGGTGTGGATCAACTTCGGCTCGAAGTCGTCGTCGATCTTGCGGCGCAACCGGCGCACCAGCACTTCGAGCACGTTCGTGAACGGATCGTGGTTCTCGTCCCAGACATGGGCCGTGATCGCGGCGCGGTCGAGCACATGGCCGGCGTGGCGCACGAACACCTCGAGCAGCGCGAATTCCTTGGCGGTCAGTTCGATCTCGCGCCCGGCCCGCTGCACCTGGCGGGTGGCGAGGTCCACGGTGAGATCCGCCACCTGCACGCGCTCCGACGCCACCGCCGCGGGCCGCCGCACCAACGCCCGAACGCGCGCCGCCAGCTCCTTGAAGGCGAACGGTTTGGTCAGGTAGTCGTCGGCGCCCGCATCGAGCCCGCGCACGCGGTCGTCCACGCCGTCCCGCGCCGTGAGCATCAGAATCGGCGTGTCCACCCCGCGCTCGCGCAACTGCGCGCACAGGTCGAACCCCGATCCGCCCGGCAGCATCACGTCGAGCACGATCACGTCGTGCGAGGCGAGCAGCGCGCGCTCATGGCCCTCGGCGAAAGTGGCAGCCGTGGTGGCCTCGATGCGCATGTCGCGGAACCCGTCGCGCAGCGCGTGCGCGAGCTCCGGATCATCCTCCACGATCAGGACGCGCATGCCGACCTCCCTCCTCGTAACTCCACGTGGAACCTCCCTCCGCCGGCGGCCCGTGCAGTGATGACGATCCGCGGCGCGAGCGGGAACCGCGGGTGCGGCGAAGATGCATGGCCATCGCGCGAACGGAAAGGGCGCGCGACGACAAAACCCTGACAACCTTTCGAAACTCCGGGGGTGTCGAATCGGAAGCTAACGCGCAATCATTCTCGGCCGACGATCCGCCCACCGATTTCTCCGTTCCTTGACGATGCCCTTCGCCCTTCCGCGCCGACCCACCGCCCGGTACCGCACCCGTTCTCTCCGCCTGGCCGTCGCCCTCGCCCTTGCCGCCCCACGCGGCGCGGTGGCCCAGCGCGGCGCGCCTGCCCACCCGGGGTGGCCGGGCGCTCGCGACACCGTTCGCGTGATGTACGCGGCGCGACGCTCGGGCCCGATCGTGATCGACGGACGCCTCGACGAACCGGCGTGGCGCAAGGCCCGCGCGTCGGGCGGCTTCACGCAGAGTTATCCCGACCCCGGCCAGGCACCCGTGGATTCCACCCGGGTGCGGGTGCTCTACGACGACGCGGCGCTCTACGTCGGCGTCCGGATGTACGACGCGCATCCCGACTCGATCGCCGCCCAGCTGGCGCGCCGCGACGCCAGCGGCATCTACTCCGACTGGGTGCACGTGATCGTCGATTCCTATCATGACCGGCGCACCGCGTTCCGGTTCAGCGTGAATCCGCGCGGCGTGAAGAAGGATGTGTACGAATCGAACGACGGCAACGAGGATTTGAATTGGGACGCCGTCTGGCAGGTTGGGACGCGGGTCGATTCGCTGGGGTGGGTGGCGGAATACCGCATTCCGCTCTCCCAACTGCGATTCGGCCCCGAGCCCGCCGACAGCAATCGCACCTGGGGATTCCAGGTGATGCGCGAGATCGCGCGGCGCAACGAGCGCGACTCGTGGTCGCCGTGGACGCGGCAGAGTCCGGGCTTCGTCTCGCGCTTCGGCGACCTCACCGGACTGCGCGATCTGCCGAGCCCCAAGCGGCTGGAGATTCTCCCGTACGCGAGTTCCACGGTCACGCGGGCGCCCGGCAACCCGGCCGACCCGTTCTACCACGCCACCGACGTGAAGCCGTCGGTGGGCGCCGACGTGCGGTACGGGCTGCCGGCCGGCCTCACGCTCACGGCGACGGTGAACCCCGACTTCGGGCAGGTGGAGGTGGATCCCGCGGTCGTCAACCTGACGGCGTTCGAGACGATGTTTCCCGAGAAGCGCCCCTTCTTCCTGGAGGGCGCCGACATCTTCGACTTCGGACAGGTGAAGCGGCAGAACGACTTCAACGGACAGTACTTCTTCTATTCGCGCCGCATCGGCCGCGCCCCCGAACTGAGCGCCGGCGGCCCCGGCGTGCAGTACGCCGACGTGCCCGACCAGACCACGATTGCGGGCGCCGCGAAGGTCACGGGCAAGGCGGGGCCATGGACGGTCGGCTTGCTGGACGGCGTCACGACACAGACGGACGCGCGGGTTCAACTCACGTCGGGCCTCCGCACGACGGCGCCCGTCGAACCGCTCACCAACTACTTCGCCGGCCGGGTCAAGCACGATTTCGACCAGGGCGCGTCGTTCGTCGGCGCCATGCTCACCTCGACCGTGCGCAGCATGGCCGATTCGGTGTTCCGTCCGGCGCTCCACGACAACGCCACCTTCGGCGGCATCGACTTCGAGCACGGCATGCGCCGGCGCACCTGGATCCTCAGCGGCTTCCTTGCGGGCAGTCGCGTTGCCGGATCGCCGTCGGCCATCGCCCGCACGCAGCGCAACAGCACGCACTACCTGCAGCGCCCCGACGCCCACTACCTGACCTTCGATCCCACGCGCACGTCTCTCACAGGGTACATGGACGAGATTGCGCTCCAGAAGTCGGGCAGCGTCTTCGGGTCGGTGGCGTACAAGGAGATGAATCCGACGTTCGAGATCAACGACCTCGGCTTCATCGGGCGCGGCGACTATCGTGCCCTGTCCAGCCTGGTGGGGTACCAGGACTACCGGGCGGGCGCCCACGTGCGCAGCTACAACGCGTTCCTGTACGGCAACAACGCCTGGAACTTCGGCGGCACCGCCATCTACCGGGCGTTCGCGGGAAGCGGAAGCGTCACCTTCAATAATCTCTGGACCACGGGCGCCGGCTTCACCCGGAGCCTGTCGGCGTACTCCGACCGACTGCTCCGCGGGGGCCCGCTGGCTCAGTTACCCGCGTTGTGGGGCGGCTTCGTCAACTTCAGCTCCGATAGCCGGTGGCCCGTGATCGTGAGCGGGAAGGTGTACTACCAGCGCGACGCGTCGGGGGCGGAGAGTCCGCAGTTCACGTTGGGCTTCGACATGCGCCCGAGCACTACAGTGCATGTCACGCTCGGCCCCTCACTGTCCGTCGCGCGCAGCACCGCACAGTACGTCGCCGCCGTGGCCGATGCCAACGCGATGGCGACCTACGGCACGCGCTACGTGTTCGCGAACCTGCATCAGACCACCCTCTCCATGGACACGCGCATCGAATGGACGCTGACCCCGCAACTCAGCCTCCAGACGTACATCCAGCCCTTCGTGTCCTCCGGAGCATATTCCGCGTTCAAGGAGTTCGCGCAGCCGGGCACGTTCGACTTCGCGGTGTACGGGCGCGACCGCGGCACGATCGCGTACGACGCCGGCCGGCGCCTCTATACCGTGGACCCCGACGCCGCCGGACCGACCGCGTCGTTCACCCTCGCGAATCCCGACTTCAACGTCCGCAGCCTGCGCGGCAACGCCGTGCTGCGGTGGGAATACCGTCCCGGCTCGACCATCTACCTGGTATGGCAGCAGCAGCGGAGCGGCTACCAGGCCGTGGGCGATTTCCAGACGAGTCGCGACGTGGGCGCGATCTTCCGGACCGTGCCCACGAACGTGTTCCTGCTCAAAGCCACCTACTGGATCGGGAGCTGAGCCGGCGGGCTCGATGCGCGCCGTCGCTGATTCCGGCTATTCGCCGTCGCGCACGCCGCGGACGCTTGGCGCCGGCAGAAGCGGATCGCCGCCCGGTGACAGCGTCACATACGCGCTGGCGGCACCGTGCTGATAGACCAGCATGCCGCCGCTATGTCCCACGCGCACGCCGACCGCGAGCACGCCCACGGCGCCGAACGTCGCCACCCACCGGGCCGTCGCCCCCACTCGGCCCCGCACCAGACCGACGGCCGACACCGCAAACAGCGCGGCCGAGAGGATGAGGAACGTCTCGGCAGCTTCCTGATGCCCGTCGATCACGCCCTCGGCGACGACGCGCTCGACCCGCTCTTCCTGATCCTCGCCCGTCTCGAGCGCAACCCAGGCGCTGAGGGCCAGCGCGCCGGCAAAGAGCACCGGCACGAACCAGGCGCGCGACACACGCACTCCGCGGCGAATGTTCCAGAGCGCCACCAGCGCCACCGCCGGCACGAGAAACATCAGCACGATCGGGAAGTGCACGACGGCCGGATGGAGCGGATCGGGAATCATGGCGGCACCTCCAATGGGTTCGCAGGGAAATCTGCTCGCGCCGGGGGAGGCCGCACATCGGGGATTGGGCCTGAACTTGCCGGGATAACCCCGATGCACGCTCCCAGGCCGCGGGCCCCGGGACGAGTCGCGCGCACCGTGCCCACGAACGTATTCCTGCTCAAAGCCACCTACTGAATCGGGAGCTGAGCCGGCGGACCGCCGGCGGCCGGGTCAGTGCGTGCCGAGGGAGGCATACGTGCCGCGCGCCTCGGCGAGTTGGGCCATGACGTGGCGCTCGCGCTGCATGACGCAGGCGCTGAACCAGTTGGCGGCGCTGGTCGGATCGTCGCAGGCAATCGGCGCCGTCTTTCCCAACGCGAGTTGCGGCATCAGATGTCCGTAGATCTCGTGCGCCACGACGCGCTCCACGAAGCGGTCGAAGAGCGCCGAGTCCGCCTTGGTGGTGCCGGTCTTCATGGCGGTCCGCAGTTGGGACAGGCGGACGATGACGGCGACGTGTTCGATGGGCCGGCCCCGCTCGCCGTTGGACGTGAGCGGGTAGACCGCCGTCAGGGCCTGCCACCCACCCACGTACCGATATCCCGGCGGCAGTTGGTCGCGGAGTTGCGCTGCGGTGCCGATCACCACCGGGATCCCGGAGGTCTCAATGGCCACGATGGCCGAGTCGAACGCCGGCGAGAGCCGACGCAGCTTCGTGACCGTGGCCGCCAGGAGCGAATCGCCGATGGCGATGTTCGGCGCGTAGAGCGACGAGCGCCGAGCGACGGCGGGCGATCCGGACGACGAGATCGAGGCGAACGAGACGCCGGCCGGCGCGAGCGCCGAGTACCCGGCGGACGAGAACGAGGCACCGCCGAGGGGCAGCGAGACACACGCGCCCGTGGAGGCGAGCACCGCGACCGACACCCACGTCGCCACCTTCCGCACCGAGCGGAGGGGGAGGCGTTCGCCTACCGTGCGGGCTTCGCCAGCGGCGCGGTCCTGATTCTGGTCCAGTGAGTGCGTGAACATCGTCGAGTCCCGAGTTCGCCCAGTGAGCGGATGGCTCGCCTGCGTGGCGCGTGGCGTTGCGCGCTACATGGAGAACACTCGCCGATTCCGAATAAGTGTCAATTGTTTAAACACTACACTGTGTATAGAAGGTGGTATACAGTGACATATGTACCGATTTATAGGCCAAACTTACCGTTATTGGATAGATCGGATCACATTTGTCGGACATTTCGACCTGACGATGGAATATCCAATACATCGCTGGTCCATTCCCCGGTCCATTCTCAAATTGTGGATTGACTCGCGATGGTCCGATCCACATCGTGGCGCAACCCAAACGGACACAGGATTGGATACATGAGCCGACTCTCGGTCGTTGGCATCGTCGCGCTGGTTGCTGTCGCTGGCTGCGCGTCGGGCGGAACTCAGACACCGGCGACGCAGCGGGACGTCATCGTCACCGACGGGCGCGTGATGCAAGCCAGCGAGGTGCGCGGCTCGGACCAGGCGTTCGACGCACCGGCCACCACGGTGTGGCCCGCGCTGGCGAGCGCGTACAAGGGTCTCGGCATCGAGATCGTGGTGAATGACCCGCCCACCCATCGCATGGGGAACACGAACTTCCACGCGAGCGGGCAGTTCAACGGGCACCCGCTGTCGGCCTACGCCGACTGCGGCGTCGGCCCCACCGGCCCGCGAGCGAACACCAGCCGCGTGTACTTCTCGGTGATCACGACCGTGACGGCGGTGGATGCCACCCACACCAGACTCAGCACCGATGTGCAGCCGGTGGCGGTGGACATGACCGGGACGACGAACGCTCGCCTGCCGTGCGGCACGACGGGACAGCTGGAGACGGAGTTGTACGATCGCGTGCAGCGGGCGCTGGCCGGGGGCGGCCGCTAGCCATCCATTTGCGGGCACGCAGGCTCCCGCATCCGGCGGTTGCTCGGCGACGCCTGCCCGCGTGAGCGTGGCCATGCGTTTTCGGAGTGGACGGGTGCGGTTCCCCGCTTGCTCAGCCTGCGCGATGCCCGCATACTAGGGAGGCTGCCCTGCAGCCGGCCCCCTCTCCTACCGTCGGAGGATTCGACGTGCGCGTCCCCATCACGCTTGCCGCCGTGGCCGCTGCGTTGAGCGCGGTCGCCGCCTGTTCGAAGACGCAACCGCCTCCGCAACAGCCGGCAGCGGTTGCGCCCACGCCCGTGACGATCCACGCCAAGGACTTCGCGTTCGAGGCGCCCGACTCGATCCCCGCGGGCTACGTGGCGTTCACGCTCGTCAACGACGGTCCCGGCATTCACCATGCCGCCGTCGTCCGACTCGACAGCGGCAAGACGGCCGGCGAACTCATCACAGCCCTGGAGCACCCCGGCCCCATGCCGGCGTGGGCGGTGCTGTTCGGGGGCCCGAACGCGGTCGGCGCGGGTGCGTCGAGCAATGCCACACTGTCGCTGGCGCCGGGCGAGTATGTGATCGTCTGCTTCGTGGACGTGCCGGGCGGAGTTCCACACTTCACCAAGGGGATGTTCCGAAACCTCACCGTCACGGCGAACACGGGCGCGACCGCCGCTCCCGTGGCCGACGATTCGATCACCATGGTGGAGTACGGCTTCCAACTGGCGAAGCCGCTCACCATCGGCCACCACACGTTCGCCGTCACGAATGCGGGGGTGCAGCCCCACGAACTCGAGCTGGTGAAACTGGCTCCGGGCAAGACAGCCGAGGATCTGACCTCGTGGTTCGCCAAGGAGGAAGGTCCGGCGCCGGGTGAGCCGTTGGGTGGTGCCTCGCTCGAATCCCCCGGGAAGACGACCTACTTCTCGGCGGATCTCACGGCCGGCACCTACCTGCTCATCTGCTTCGTACCCGACTCGCGGGACGGGAAGCCGCACTTCATGCACGGCATGATGCAGACGATCACCCTGCAATGACGGCCCACGGGCGTCGAGCGCCGTCGGTGGGACGATACAAGCATCGAACCGACGCCTAGTGCTGGGCGCGACGCAGGGCCGCCTTGATGTGGGCGATGAACAACTTGGGATCGAGGGGCTTCCGCACGTAGTCGTCGGCTCCGGCTTCGATCATCCCGATCTCGGTCCGGTCGTCGGTGGCGCCGGTGAGCACGACCACGGGGAGCGTGGTCGTCGAGATCGACGATCGGAGATGGCGGAGGACTTCGGCGCCGCCCATGCGCGGCATGTCGAGATCAAGCACGAGCAGGGCGACGTCGCGCGACGTCTCGATCCGCTCGAGGGCCTCCACTCCGTCGGCGGCCTCGGACACCCGAAATCCGTTGCTTCCCAGGAGCGCCGCGGCCATGCCGCGGGTCACCGCGTCGTCCTCGGCGATCAACACGTGCGGCGGGCCGGCGGGGATCACCGGCGCCGCGTCGGACTCGCCGAGTTCGCGGTCGATCTCCTCCAGGGTGGTCTCGCCGCTCCGCACGCGCTCCATCGCCGCGCCGCGCAGCGGGCGCATGCCTGACGCCACGGCGATGCTCTGCAGCTGGCCCGAGGAAGCGCCTTCCAGGATCGCCAGTTCGAACGCCGGACCCGCCGCCAGGATCTCGAGCAGCGGCACACGCCCGTAGTAGCCGGTCTGCATGCACGCCGGACACCCCACGGCCCGCACCACCGGTTCCACGCCGTAGCGCACCGCAAGGCTGGTCTCGACTTCGGTGAGTGGACCGGTGATCGGCTCCACGCACTTCCGGCACACGCGGCGCACGAGCCGCTGCGCGGTGGCGCCGCGGAAGGTACTCGCGATCTCGCCGCGCTCGACGCCGAGGTCCGCGAACCGGGCGACGGCCCCCACCGCGTCGTTGGTGTGCAGCGACGCCAGCACGAGGTGTCCGGTGAGGCTCGCCTGCACGGCGATGGCGGCCGTCTCCTCGTCGCGAATCTCGCCGATGAAGATCACGTCGGGATCCTGGCGGAGAATCGAGCGAAGCGCGGTGGCGAAGGTGACGTCCTGCTTCGGCGCCACCTGGATCTGCGTCAGTCCCGACAGTTCGTACTCGATGGGATCCTCCACCGTCATCACGTTGATCTCGCCGGCGGGCATCTCGCGGAGGGCCGCGTACAGTAGCGTCGTCTTGCCCGACCCGGTGGGCCCCGTGACGAGCACGATGCCGTCGCGGTGGCCGATGAGCGCGCGCAGCGGGACCAGCTCCGCGGTCGTGAGCGACAGGTCCTCGAGACGGCGCGCGTTGCGCGGGTCGAGCAGGCGGACCACCGCCTTTTCGGATTCACGCGTCGGCACGGTGGACAGCCGCAGATCGATGGGGTGCTCGTCCACCTGGATGCGCGCGCGTCCGTCCTGCGGTCGCAAACGATCGGCGATGTCCATTCGGCCCATGATCTTGAGACACGACACCACGCGGTTGAGAATCGGCAGCGCCACATGCGTGTAGGGCTGCAGCACGCCGTCCACGCGGAATCGCACGCGGCCACCGTCGCCGGCCGGCTCCAGATGAATGTCACTGGCCCGCGCGCGCACCGCGTCGCCGAGGATGAGGTTGGTGAGTTTCACAATCGGCGCCGCCTCGGCTTCGTGCTCCCCCACGGCCTCGGGCTCCCGTTCGTGGACCACGCGGACGGCGGTATCCATCTCGGCGCCGACGCGGTTGAGCAGCAGTTCCACGGCGCGGTCCGGCGCGTAGCGCGCGTCGATCGCGTCCTGGATCTGCCCCGGCGGCGCGATCTCGCACACCGTCGTGCGTCCCGAGGCGAACGCCAACAGCTGCTCGGTCTCCATGTCGCGCGGGTCCGCTACAGCCACCACCAGCTCGCGGTCGGTCTCACGCAGCGGGAAGGTCAGCCGGGCTCGGGCGAGCTTCTCGGGCACGAGGTCGCTGGCGTGGGCCTGGGCCTTGCTGAAGTCTGCGAGAGCGAGGTGGAAGTGTTTCGCCACTCGGGTGGCGAACTGCAGCTGCGTGACGCCGCAGGCCCGCGCCGCCGTGCGCCAGGCCTCGACGAGCGGCGCGTTGGCGGGAATCGCGACCTCCGCGCCGCCGATCACCGATTCGTCCTGGACGACGTCGAGCAACCAGTGGCTGCGGCGGGGCGCTTCAAGCATGCGGTGGTTCTCCCGCGCGGCGGGCGCGCAGTTGGCCGAGGACGGCGTCGGCAGCGGGTGCAACGCCGGCGGCGAGCACGATGGCATCGTCCACACGGCCCTGCTTGGCGGCAGTTTCGATCTTGAGCATCAGTGCAGCCAGCGGACGGGCAGAGACGGCGCCGGCCGCGGACTTGAGGGCGTGCGCGGCCGAGCGGATGTCGTCACCGCTCCGCGACGCGATCGCTGCGGCGAGCGCAGCCTGGCGCTTCGGGACATCGCCGGCGAAGGTGTCGAGCACCAAATCCGCCGCCGCCTCGGCCCCCGCCTCGCGCATCGAGCGCCGGAACCCCTCGACATCGACTGGCGGACCGTCATCGACCGGCGCGACGGCCGGTGCTGATGCTGATGTTGGTGTTGATGCTGATGTTGGCGCGGGTGCTGATGTTGGTGTTGGTGTCGGTGCTGGTGCTGGTGCTGATGCTGATGCTGATGCTGGCGCGGGTGCTCGTGCAGCAACCGGCGTTCCTCCGGCCGCGGCGTCCGACGCGGCGTCCAGCGCCCCCCAACCTTCGACGATCGCGAACAGGTCGTGCGACTTGAATGGTTTGGCCAGATAGCCGCTCATCCCGGCCGCGAGGCACCGTTCGCGCTCGCCCGCCAGCGCGTCGGCGGTGACGGCGATGATCGGCAGCTCGGCTCCGCCGGGAAGCTTGCGGATCTCCGCGGTGGCGACCAGGCCGTCCATCTCGGGCATGTGGATGTCCATGAGCACGACGTCGAAGGTCCCGCCCGCCGCGGCCTCCACGGCCTTCGCGCCGTCGGCCACTATGGTCACCTGATGGCCCCGCTTCCGTAGCATCGCCGCGGCCACTTCCTGGTTCACGCGGTTGTCCTCGGCGAGCAGGATGCGAAGCCGTGCCCGCGCTTCGGTCATCGCGTGCCGAGTCACCACGGCGCCGCGCGTGCCGTTGCCGGCGAGGACCAGCCCCACGGCCTCGACCAGATCGCTCCGGGCCACCGGCTTGAGCAGATAGCCGTCGATGCCCAGGGCGCGGCATCGCTCCCCGTCACCGCGCTCGCCGGCCGAGGTGAGCATGAGCAGGGGCGTGTTGGACAGCGCCGGATCCTGGCGGATGTCGCTCGCCAGACTCCACCCGTCGCGACCGGGCATCTGCGCGTCGAGGATGACCACGCCATACCGCACGCCCTCGGCCTGCGCCCGGTCGAGGGCGGCACGAGCGGCGGCGGCGTCCTCGGCCTCGTCCACCGCCGCGCCCACGGTGGCGAGAATCTCGTGGACGATGCGGCGATTGGTACTGTTGTCATCCACCAACAGGGCGCGCGCGCCGGCCAGACGCACGGGCGCCGCCTTTGCGTAGGGCAACGGGTCGGGCTCCTCCGCGAGCGCGAGCGTGAAACTGAACGTGCTCCCCTTCCCAATCTCGCTCTCCACCGTCAGCTCGCCCCCCATCAACTGCACGAGTCGCCTGGCGATGCTCAACCCCAGGCCCGTACCGCCGTAGCGACGCGTGGTGGACGCGTCCACCTGGCTGAACTCGCGGAAGATGGTCTCGACCTTGTCGGCGGGAATGCCGATGCCCGTGTCGCGGACCGTGAACCGAACGCTGGATCGCCCGTCGTCGACCCCGCGCAGCTCCGCCGACACCTCCACCTCACCGGCGTGCGTGAACTTGATGGCGTTGCCGATCAGGTTGGTGAGCACCTGGCGGATGCGTGTGGGATCGCCGCGCACGTAGCGCGGCAGGTCGTTGCCGACGTCCACCAGCAGTTCGACGTTGCGCTCGCGCGCCGACACCGCGTACAGGCTGGCGGTGGCGTGCACGAGTCCGGCCAGCCCGATCGGCAGCGACTCCAACTCGATGTGGTTCGCCTCGATCTTGGACAGGTCCAGAATGTCGTTGAGCAGCGCGAGCAGCACGTCGCCCGAGTCGCGCACCATCGTCAGGTGCCGGCGCTGCTCGGCCGCGAGTTCGGTGTCGAGCAGCAGTTCGGTGAGCCCGAGAATGGCGTTCATCGGCGTGCGGATCTCGTGGCTCATGTTGGCGAGGAACTCGCTCTTGGCGCGGGTGGCGGTCTCGGCGACGCGGCGCGCCTCGGTCAGCTCGTGCATCAACTCCCGTTGGCGCGCCTCGGCCTCTACACGGTCGGTCACGTCACGCGAGTTGATGACGATGTGCAGGACCCCCAGCGGTTCCTCGTAGGCCTGGCCGACCGAATCGAGTACCCGCCATTCGCCCGCCGCGTTGCGGAATCGGTTTTCCGCGTGCTGCGTGGTGCCGGGCAACGCGACCCCTCGCGCCATGGCGGCGCCGACCGCCGGTAGATCGTCCGGATGAATGAACTCGGCCACGTTGTGCCCCACCAAGTCGTCGAGCAAGTAGCCGAGCAGCCGCATGGCCGAGGGACTCTCGTATTCGATCGTCCCGTCGACCCCGGTCACCGTCACCAAGTCGGACGCGTTCTCGATGAGCTCGCGATGGCGCCGCTCGCTCTCGATCAGCGCCGCCCGCGCTTCTCGCTGATCGGTGACGTCGAGGACCGTGCCCGCCATGCGCACCAGCGATCCGTCGGGCGCAAATTCCGCGGTGTAATGGCTGACCACGTCGCGCACCTCGCCATCGGGACGCACGAAGCGGAATTCGTGGTCGAACGCGGACTGGTGCTCCGCGATCCCCTCGTTGATTACGCGACTCACGTTCGCGCGATCATCGGGGTGCACACGCTCCATGAACAATTCAAAATTCACGGGGGAGCGGAGGGGAACGCCGCAGATGCGGTACAACTCATCGGACCAGGTAATGTGGTTGGCGGGCACGAGCCACTCCCAGCTTCCGGCGTGGGCCAGCGCCTGCGCCTCGGCCAATTGGCGCTCGCGGTCGCTCCCGGCGGCGAGCGCAACATCGGCCTCCGGCTCGCGCGCCTGCACGAGCAACCCAAGCCGCCCTTCCATGGCGATGCGCTCCACGCTCACCAGCACCTGGAACACGGTGCCGTCCTTGCGCCGGTGGTGCCAGTAGCCCGCCCCCATCGGGGGGCCCGATCCGGCCGCGCGCACCGAGGGCGCGAAGGCCCCGGCGGCGTCGGGAAGGCGGAGTTCGTCGATCGACATCGCGAGGAACTCCTCGCGCGAGTACCCATACTTGTGTGTGGCGGCGGGATTCGTGCGCAGGAACTTGCCCGTGGTCGGATCGCAGACCCACGCCGGCACCGGGCTGGCCTGGAAGAGCGCTTCGTAGCGCATCTCGCGCCGCTTGCGTTCCGTGGTGTCGCGGACCGTGCCAAGAATCACCGCGGTGCCGCCCACCTCGCCGGCCGAGCAGTGAAACTCGGCCGGGAATTCGGTGCCGTCGTGGCGCCGGCCGCGCACCGCGAGGTCGTGCGTCGCCGGCGGGCACAGCAGGCCGGCGCTCTCTTCCACCGGCGAGGCGGCGCCGGCGGGACGCCCGTCGGGCGGCACGAGCAGGTCGATGGACTGGCCGAGAAGGTCTTCACGCGTGTAGCCGAAGAGCGCCAACGCCTCGTCGGTCGCGGCGAGGATGGTGCCGTCCGCGCGATCGACGACGAGCACCGCATCGGGGGCCGTATCGAGCATGGCGTCGGGCGTCGGGGCGGGAGCGAGGCCCGTCGGCGTCACGGGCGCCAACCGCGGGGTGGGCTCGACGGTCATGGGACGCACCTCCGGATCGCGACGTCGGAACGCGGCGCGGTGGCGCGGCGATGGAGCGCGATGGTGCGCGGCACAGTAATGAGCCTTGCCCTGGACCCGGGAACAACGAACGCGCGCCGCACCGAAGCGGTGCGGCGCCGCAGGTCCCCTTTGAATGTAGGTCCGAGTGGAAGCGCTTGATGTCGGGGAATGGCCCACGCTGGTGCGGGGGAATGCCAGGGGTCGGAGGGCGCACGACAAAACGCCCGATCGGCGTAGACCGACCAGGCGTTTGCGAATCGATAGCAGGGGTGGGACTCGAACCCACGACCCCGGCATTATGAGTGCCGTGCTCTAACCACCTGAGCTACCCTGCCCCACTTTCTCACCGGCCGCGAAAGCTAATCGCGTGCCGCCCCAACAGAAACCGGCCGGCCCTTGCGGACCGGCCGGCGCATAGCGGGGGCGGGATTTGAACCCGCGACCTTCGGGTTATGAGCCCGACGAGCTACCAGGCTGCTCCACCCCGCGTCAGTGCCTGAAAAGTAGTCCTCCTGGGCGGGGCGTCAAGCCATCCCCTCTCAGCTCGTCGTTCCGCGGTTTCCCTAGCGGTTGGCGTTCGTACTCGTCCGCAGCGCATTGAGAATCACCGCCACGTCGATCCCTTCCTGCAGCAGCGCCCCCACGGTCGGGATGATGTACCCGCGCGCCGCAAAGACCATCGCCACGGCGCTCAAGCCGAGCCCCACCCAGATACTCTGCCGCGCCACACGCATCGTGCGCTGTCCAATGCGCACCGCCTCGACCACGCGCGCCGGCTCGTCCACCAGGATCACGACGTCCGCGGCCTCGGCCGTGATGCCGCCGCCGTGCCCGGCCAGCGCAATGCCGACGTCGGCCGCGGTGAGGGCCGGCGCGTCGTTGGTGCCGTCGCCCACCATCACCACGTGCGACCCTTCGTGCAGCAGCCGGTTCACCACTGCCACCTTGTCCTCGGGCATCAGGTCACCGTGCACCTCCGTGATGCCCACCTCGGCGGCAACGGCTCGCGCGTTCGGGGTGTGATCGCCCGAGAGCAGGAGCACGCGCCCCACGCCGAGTTGCCGAAGGTCGGCGAACACCTGCGCGATGCCCGGTCTCAGTCGATCGGCGTAGTCCACGATCCCGGCCAGTTTGCGATCCACCGCCACGTACGCCCGCAACCCGCTGCCGCCGTGTTCGAGGGCCGCAACGGCATCGGCAGAGACTCCCGGCTGTTCGAGGATATAGGCGCGGGCGCCGACGGCGACCTCGTGCCCGTCGACGTCACCGGAGAGCCCGCGTCCCGGCGACTCGAGCAGATGACGCGCCGTGGGCAGCACACCGAGTCGCTCCTCCGCCGTGCGCACGATCGTGCGGGCCAGCAAGTGACCGGACCCCTGCTCCAGCGCGCCGGCCAGCCGCAGCACCTCGTCCTCGGTGAACCCAGACGCCGGCACCACGCGATTCACTTCGGGCGTGCCGACGGTGAGCGTGCCCGTCTTGTCGAACACGGCGGTGTTCACGCGGCTCAACTGCTCCAGGGCGCCGCCGTTCCGCACGATCACCATGCGCCGTGCGGCTGCGTTGATGCCGCCAATGATGGCGATGGGGGTGGCGAGGATGAGCGGACAGGGCGTGGCCACCACGAGCACCGCCAACACCCGCACCCAGTCGCCGGTGGTGAGGAACGCGACCGCGCACACGATGAGCGTGATCGGCGTGAACCAGACGGCGTAGCGGTCGGCCAGCCGCTGCAGGGGCGACTTGCTCTCCTGGGCGTGACGCACGAGTTCCACGATGCGCGCGTACTGGCTCTCGTTGGCCAGCACCGTGGCGCGAATGGTGAGCGCACCGTCTCCATTCACGCTGCCGCTCATCAGCGACACGCCCAGTTCGGCGCTGACGGGAATCGCTTCGCCGGTGAGCCGCGAGGCGTCCACCAACGAGAATCCATCGGTCACCACGGCATCGCAGGGCACGAGTTCGCCGGGGCGTACGAGCAGCAGGTCGCCCACGTCGATCTGATCGACCGCGAGGTCCACGACCGACCCGTTCTCCAACCGGTGCGCGGTGCGCGGCGCCGCCGCCTCGAGCTCACGGATGGCCCGCGAGGCGCGGCCCTCGGCGTAGTGCTCAAGCGCCTCGCCCCCCGTCTGCATGAGCACCACGACGAGGCCGGCCAGCGGCTGCCCGAGCAGCACGGCGCCGACGATCGCGAGCATGGCGACGAGGTCGGTGGCGAAGTGGCCACGCACGGCGTCGCGCAGGGTGCGCCAGACCACCGGCGCGCCGACGACGACAAGGCCGCCCAACCACACCCAGTGGCTCGCGGCGCCGCCGTCCTCGGATGCGAGCGCAACCGTTCCCACGCCGATGACCACCAGGGTGGCCAGCGGCAGCACGACGGCCCGACTTCTCAGGAACTCAGTGCGCACGCGACTCCGGCGGCAGGATGAATACGGAGCAGTCCGCACCGCGGATCAGTTTTGTGGACACGCGACCGAGCAGGGCGCGGGCGATGATGTTGTGCCCGTGCGTGCCGGCCACGATGAGGTCGGCCTGCATCCGCTCCGCCCGGTGCAGCAGCTCCCGGGCCGGATCCCCGTACAGCACCAGTTCCTCGGCCGACATCGAGTCGGGGATCTGCAACCGGCCGCGCAGTTCCGCAAAGCTCGCCTTCACCGCGTTCTCGTAGGCGTCGTCCCACGCCGGCCAGACGCCCATGGAAATATCGCGCGGGACCACGTGCGCCATCGTGAGCTTGGCCCCCTCGCCGAGCAGCGGGAGGGCGGCGGCGAGGGCCCGCTCGCTGGTCTCGCTGAAGTCCATGGCCACGAGGATGCGCGTCGGGAGCGCGTCCGACGACGGCGCCACGGCGAGCACCGGCACGTCGGAGAGGCCGAGCACGCGCAGGGCGGTCTCGCCGCCAAACCACCGATCGACCATCCCATGTTGGCCAAGGCCGAGAACGATCAGGTCGGCCTTCGCCTCGCGGGCCACGCGGACGATCGTCGCATCGGGATGTCCGTCGATCTGCTGCACCGGCCAGTCCTTCGACTCCGGCGCGAACTGGGCCAGTTGGTCGAGCACCTGCTTCTCGAGACCCTGGCGGCGGCTCTCCTCGAGCTCCGGCGTGAAGGGGAGATTCCCCTCGGGCGTCACCATCGGCAGCGGCTCCACGGCCGTCACCACCTGCACCTTCGCCTGGTCGTGGCGGGCGATCAGCCCGGCCATGACGATGGTGGATTCCATGGCCGGCGACCCGTCGCTGGCCAGGAGCAGAATGGAATACGTGTGGGGTGGCGCCTGAATTGTGGCGGTCATCGGTCCTCCAGCGGTAGCCTGATACGCGCGGCTCTGGTCCGCGACGTATGCTACGTGGCGGCGCGCCGGGACACTGTCGCGGAATCGCCGGTCCTCTGCCCGGAAATTCCCCCGATCTCGTGCGGCAATTCCCCACATGAGCGGCGGCTACCGACCGGCGCTGTCCGGCACATCGAACCGGTACAGGAGCTCCTTGTCGCCGCGCACCCACCCGAACTCTTCGCGTCCGATGCGCTCCTGCAGCTTGGGATCGTGCAACACACGGTCACGATAGCGACTCAGCGAGTCGACCTCGCGTTGGAGCGAATCGATGGCGGCACGCAGTTCGGCCGTCTGTCGACGCTGGCGGAACAGATCGATGGTGCTGTACTCGCCGCCCTGCACGGCGAAGGCGAGCGCCACGACCCCCACCATCGCCCATAGCAGTTTCTGAACGCCCGGCGGCAGACGGCGCGGACGACGCGGACGGCTCACAGCCCGTAGAGGGCCCCGCCCGGAAACTCCGCCGCTCCACCCAACTCTTCCTCGATACGCAGGAGCTGGTTGTACTTCGCGATGCGGTCTGTGCGGCTGGCCGAGCCCGTCTTGATCTGGCCCACCCCGCTCGCCACGGCGAGGTCGGCGATGAAGGTGTCTTCGGTCTCGCCGGAGCGATGCGAGATGACCGACAGGTAGCCCGCGCCGCGCGCCATGTCGATGGTCTCGAGCGTCTCGCTCAGGGTGCCGATCTGATTCACCTTGATGAGAATCGAATTGGCGACGCCGTTCTCGATGCCCCGCGCCAGGAGTTCCGGGTTGGTGCAGAAGATGTCGTCGCCCACCAACTGGCAGCGATCGCCGAGCGCGGCCGTGAGCTTCTGCCACCCGTCCCAGTCGTTCTCGGCCAGGCCGTCCTCGATCGAGACGATGGGATACTCGTCGAGCCACCGCGTGTACAACTCGATCATCGCGTCGGCGTCCTTCTTGTGCCCGCCGCTCTTCTTGAACACGTACGTCCCGTCGACGAACAGTTCGCTGCTGGCGGGATCGAGCGCCAGCGCCACCTCGGTGCCCGGCGCATAGCCGGCGGCCTCGATGGCCTCGACCACGACCTTGAGCGCTTCCTCATCGTTCTTCAGGTCCGGCGCGAATCCACCCTCGTCGCCCACGCCGGTGCTCAGCTTCCGCTTGGCGAGCACCTTCCTGAGCGCATGGAAGGTCTCGGCGCCCATCCGCAGCGCCTCCGTGAAACTCTCGGCCCCCACGGGGACGATCATGAATTCCTGGAAGTCCACGGTATTCCCGGCGTGCGCGCCGCCGTTGAGGACGTTCATCATCGGCACCGGAAGCACCCGGGCCAACGGGCCGCCCAGATACCGGTACAGCGGCAGGTTCGCCAACTGCGCCGCCGCCCGGGCCGTCGCCATCGACACGGCGAGAATCGCATTCGCCCCGAGGTTCGCCTTGTTTTCGGTGCCGTCCAACTCGACCATCGCCGCGTCCACTTCGAGTTGCAGCGTGGGATCCATGCCGGCGAGCGCGGGGCCGATGGTCTCCTCGATGTTCTGCACCGCGGTGAGCACTCCCTTGCCGCCGTAGCGTTCGGCGTCGCCGTCGCGCAACTCCACGGCCTCGTTCTCGCCGGTGCTGGCGCCGCTGGGCACGGCCGCGCGCCCCTTGATGCCGTTGGTAAGGAACACATCGGCTTCGACGGTGGGATTGCCGCGGCTGTCGAGGATTTCGCGGGCGTGGACGTGAGAGATCGTGATCATAGTGGCGATGGCTCGTTCAGATGACGCGTTCGTTCGGCTTGGCAATGGGACGTTCGGAGTCTGCGACACCGTAGAGGTCGTGCAGCGCGTCGGCCATGCGCCCCCAGACGCGCGTCATCAGCGCTCCCCGGTCGTCGTAGCTCAGTCCCCTCGTCGGAATCGGTTCAAGGAAATGTACATGAATGTCGCCCGGCCGGATGCGGAAGGACCCCCGGGGCATGACCTCGCGGGCGCCGTGGATGACGGTGGGCACAATGGGCGCCCCGGAGGCGATGGCGAGCACGAACGGCCCCTTCTTGAAGGGCCGCAGCGGATAGTCGCGCCCCCGCGTCCCCTCCGGATACACCACCACCGACCGGCCATCGCGCACCTGCTCGGCCGCGCCCCGGTACGACTGGAAGGCCTGCTTCCGGTTGTCGCGCTCCAGGAACACGATGCCCGCCGCCGCCGCCGCCGGGCCGAACAGCGGGATCTTCCGCAACTCGCTCTTGGCAATGAAGCTGTAGCGCGGCAGCGTGGCGGCGAGGGCAAAAACGTCGAACCAGCTCACATGGTTGGCGATGTACACCACGCCATGGTCCGGACTCATGCGCGACCGGTCGTGGATGACGATGCGCACGCCGGCCGCGCGACAGCCCAGGCGGGCCCAGAGACGCATGCACCGCTGGTAGATGCCGCCCGGACGGTCCTGCACCCGGAACAGCCCCGCCACGAGCACCACGGGGCCAAGCACGGCGGTGGCCAGCCCGAGGACGATCAGCGCGTAGATGGTTCGCATCAGTTCTGAAGGTGGTCGTGCCCGCGGCCCCCCGCAACGCGACGTTCCCCCTCCAGCACCACGACCGCTCCGGGATGCTCGGCCACCGCCCGCCCCACCCGCGTGAGCGGCAGCCCGAACGCGCGCGCGAACGCGGCGGCATCGAACGCGCCCGGCGTCGAGACGAGCAGTTCGTATTCCTCACCGCTTGCCATGGCGTCGGCGGGAGCCACGCCCTCGATCACCGGAATGGCGCCGAGTTCCAACTCCACCCCCACGCCCCCGGCGGCAGCCAGATGTGCCGCGTCGGCCACCAATCCGTCGGAGATGTCCACCGCCGACGTGGCGCCGGCCGCCGCCAGCCACCGGCCCTCGGTGAGCCGGGCCGACGGGTGCGCGAACCGTTCGCGGTGCGCGGCAAGCGGGACGCGTCCGGCCAGCAGCGCCGCCAACGCCGCGCCCGGACCGCCGAGCCGTCCGGTGACGTACAGGTGGTCGCCGGCGTGCACGCCATCGCGATGCAACACGGTGGCGGCGTGGCCGAGCACCGTCGTCGTGACGTTCAGCTCGGCCCCCGCCGAGATGTTCCCTCCCACCACGGCCGTCCCCGCCTGCGCCACCGCCATGCCGATGCCTTCGGCGATCTCGGGCAATCGTGCGCGCCACGCTTCCGGCAGCACGAACGCGGTGAGCACACCGAGCGGCAGGGCGCCCATGGCGGCGAGGTCGCTCAACGCGGCGGTGACGGCGCGATATCCGATCTCGACCGGCGTGATCCACCCGCGACGAAAATGCACATCCTCGATGGCGGCATCGACGCTGACCACCAACCGCTGGCCGGGCGGGAGGTCGAGTACCGCCGCGTCGTCGCCGGCGCCGCTGCTGAGCGGCCCCCAGTGGTGGAGCAACCGGCGGATGGCATCGAACTCGGCGCCGGGTCCGAGGTTCACGTGCCGGGCGTCGCTCACCCGCGCGCTTCCACGGCGGGCAGCTCCACCAACACCGGCGACGGCGGCGGATCGCGCCGCAGGCGCCATGCGTCGGGGAGGGCCGCGAGCACGTCGTCCAGCGTGAGCCCGCGCGCGTCGCGTCGCGCCACGGTGTCCATTCGAGTGCGGCGGCGGACGCCCGAACGATCGTCGTCGTCCGCGATGGACTCATCGAGGTCGGCGGAGAACGCGTCGTCGGCATCGTCGGCGCGCCCAAACTGCGCGAGTTCGGCCGCGCGGCCGTGTGCCCACGCCGCGCAGGCCGCCGCCGTGGTGGCCTGGCCTGTCTGCGCCAGCAGGGTCACGGTGATGCCGGTGAGCAGGTCGCCGCTTCCGCCGGTGGCGAGCACGGGACTCCCGCTCGCGCTCACCAACCGCTCCGTGCCGTCGGGTGCGTACACCACCGTCGGCGTCCCCTTGAGCAGCACCGCGGCCCCGAGGCGCGCCGCCAGCCGCCGCCCGATGTCGAAGCGCTGTGCCAGTACTTCGGGGATCGTGGTGTGCGTGAGCCGTGCGAACTCGCCGGGGTGCGGCGTGATCACGGCGCTGCGCCCGGCGAACAGCTCGGCGAGCCGCTCGGGATCGCCGTCGAAGACGTTGAGCCCGTCGGCATCGACAACCACCGGCCCGCCCCAGCGCCCGAGTAGCCGTTCCACGAGCGCACGGGAACGCGCGGTGTTGCCGAGCCCCGGCCCGATGGCGACGGCGTCGGCCCAGTCCCCAACGTCGCGATCGGCGTCGGCGTCGGACTCCGGCCAGCCGGCAGTGAGCGCGGCGGGCTCCGCGGCGCGCACTGCGTCGAGCGAACTTCCATCGGCGAGCACCTTCACCATGCCCGCGCCGCTGCGCAGCGCCGCGCGCGCCGCGAGGATCACGGCGCCCGACATGCCGTCGGCGCCGCCGACGATCACGACCTTCCGGCGCGTGCCCTTGTGGGCGTCGGCGTGGATCACCGGTACATGCTCGGCCACCCAGGGTTCGTCCACGAGCCGGGGCGCGTCGTCGGGTAGGGCGGCGAACTCGCCGAGGCCGATATCGAGCACGACCACCGCGCCGCACACGCCGCGCGCCACGAGCTGACCGCGCTTGACGGTGCCGTAGGTGAGCGTGAGGTGGGCGGGCACGGCGTGTTCCGTCGCCACCGCTCGTGGCGTCGAGTCCGGTGGGAAGATCCACGGCCGCGATGCGCGCGCCCGTGTTCCGCAGGGCCGCGAGCACGGCTACGGCGTCGGCGATGGCGCCCCGTGGCGCGCCGGTGCTTCCGGTACCGAGCAGCGCATCCACCACCAGGTCGTATGCCACGTCCTGCAGGTCGGCGAGCGGGCGTTCGCGCATCCGATCGCCGGCTTCGTGCCGGGCGCGATCGCGCGCCGCCACCGCGTCGTCCGACTTCGCGGCGACGGCCTCGCAAACGTCCACCCGGGCACCGGCGGCGGCGAGTACGCGCGCCACCACCCATCCGTCGCCGCCGTTGTTGCCCGGACCGCAGAGCACGAGCACGCGCTGGTGATCGAGCGGTCCCAGGCGCCGCGCGATCTCGCGCGCGGTGCCTGTGCCGGCGCGTTCCATGAGCCGCGACGACGGCGTGCCGCCGGCGATGGCGGCCGCATCCCGAGCCGACGCCTGGGCGGCGCTGACGACGCGAACCAGAAGACGGGACGATGTCATGAGAGGCCGGGGGCGCGCGGGCGCGCCGCGGCGCGCCCGGCCGCTACTTCTGCGAGGTACCGACGGTACGGCCGTAGCTCAGTTCGCCGTTGTCGATGCGAACGTTGAACCCGCAATCCGGATTGCTGCAGGCCCAGGCCTTGTACATGATCGGGGCGCCGTCGCGACCGTAGTCGCTCAGCGGGAGCAGCACCCCGGCGCCGCACTTCCGGCAACTCGGCCATTCGATGCTGGATGTGGTCATGCGTGAATCGCTCCGCACCACGGGTAGCCGCGTTCGAATGCGTCGTCGAAATCGAACGCGTCGACGAACTCCTGGCGACTGTCGTCAGGTTGGCTGAGCAGCAGATCGAGCCCGACGAGCGTGAACACCACGTCTCCGATGTCGCCACTGCTCCGCACACCCCAGTGCTCGAGCACCAGGCGCGCCATCACGCCGAACCGCTCGATGGCCAGATCGCGGCAGGCGTGGGCCAGTTCGCGTCCCGAGATGTGCCGGCGTTCCGGCAACCGCTGCTGACAGAACTCCAGCGCGGCGAGCACGAACAGATAGGCGCGCTCGTCGAACCGCCGTTCTCGCATGAGAATGCGGTCCATGATGCCGTCGCGGAACGTCAGCTCACTCACAGGCTCGTTCAGGAATGGCGTTCAGTACCCTACCCGCCGGGCCCCATGCCCGACGTGCACATTATGGGCCCTTTCGCCGACATTCACAACTCCCGCGGTGACCGGATCGTGGCGCGGATCGTGCAACGGGCCGCGACCGTGTTGCGGGCCGTGGCAACCGATCGTCACGCGCGTTTGCCGACCGTCGCGAAGTACACGGGAATACCGGCGAGGATCACGCCGAACACGGCCACGGTGGGCCACCGGCTGGACGGCGACCAGAGGGCGTTGCCCAACAGGTACACCGTGGAGAGCACGAACAGCGCCGGGACCACGGGGTAGCCGGGCACGCGGAAGGGCGGCCGGTATCCGGCGCGCCGCCGCAGC
The DNA here is from genome assembly GCA_963781765.1 of uncultured Gemmatimonadaceae bacterium. Taxonomy (GTDB): domain Bacteria; phylum Gemmatimonadota; class Gemmatimonadetes; order Gemmatimonadales; family Gemmatimonadaceae; genus JAGWRI01. The sequence continues at coordinate 85,637 of CAWAHC010000015.1, read as the reverse complement.
ACGAACACCGCCGCCACGCCGAGCGCATAGAACGGCACGATCCCGATGACGAATGTGTCGGCCAGCTGCTCGAAGGTGCGCAACAGTACGAACACAATGCCCAGCGCGCTGCTCAACCCGATGGCCACGTACGGTGTCTGGAAGCGGGGATGCACGCGGGCGACGAACCGGAAGAAGAGCCGGTCCTCGGCCATCGCGAAGAAGATGCGCGGCGCCGTGAGCAGCGAGCCCGTGAGCGTGCCGAAGGTGGAGAGCATCACCGTGATGCCGACGAAGGCGACGCCGGGCTCGCCCAGCAGGCGCTGCGCCACATCGGCGGCCACGAGCGGGGAGTGGCGCACCTGCTCCACCGGCAGCACCGCGAGGTACGCGAGGTTGGCCAGCAGATAGATCCCGATCACGGCCAGCGTGCCCGTGATGAGCGCCCGTGGAATGTTGCGCTGGGGATCGCGGACCTCGCCGGCCACGAAGCTCAGGTCGGCCCACCCGTCGTACGCCCAGAGCGTGGACACCAGCGCCAGCCCGAACGCGGGCAACGCGAAGCTCCCCGCCGGCGCCATTGGCGTGTAGTGGCCGCCGGTGCGCGGCAGGGCGATGGCGAGCGCGAACAGGATGATGAACAGCAACGCGCCGAACTTGGCCAGCGTCGTCGTGTTGAGCACGAACGAACTCCACCGCACGCCGACGATGTTCACCAGTCCCAACAGGGCGATCGCCGCTGCCGCCAGATAGTGGGCGTAGCCGTCGTACGGCGCGAGCGCCGGGTTGAAGCCCACGGCGCGCAACGCGTACTCGGCAAACGTGATGGCGATGGCGCCAAGCGACGCCGCGCGAATGACGGTCAGTTCCGACCAGCCAAGCAGGAAGGCGGGCAGGCGCCCGAACGCTTCGCGGATGAACACGTACACGCCGCCGGTTTCCGGATAGGCCGATCCGACTTCGGCCAGCGTGAGCGCGCCGCAGAGCGCGAACAGCCCGCCGGCCACCCAGACGATGGCCAGCGGGAGCGGGCCCGGCAGCCGGTCGGCGATGCCGGCGGGCGAGCGGAAGATGCCCGACCCGATGGTCGATCCCACGAGAACGGCGACGGCGCTCCAGAAACCCAGGCGCCTCGGCAACGCGCCCCGTCCCGTGGACTCGGTCATGCGGGCGCGGGAATCCCGGGCGCCGGATACAACGGAAATGCGCCGGCGAGTTCGTGCACCTCGGCGCGCACGGCGTCGCGCGTGGAGGGGTCGTCCGGCGAGCGCAGCACGCGGTCGATCAACGCGGCGATCCGCTCCATCTCCGGTTCCTTCATCCCGCGCGTGGTCACGGCCGAGGTGCCGATGCGGATGCCGCTGGTCACGAACGGCGACTGCGTCTCGCGCGGCACCGTATTCTTGTTGATCGTGATGCCGGCGGCGTTGAGCGCCGATTCCGCCACCTTGCCCGTGAGCGCGTCGCCGCGGTTCCGGAGATCGACGAGCATGAGATGGTTGTCGGTGCCGCCGGACACCACGTGGAATCCGAGGGCCATCATGGCCGCTGCGAGCGCGCGCGCATTGGCGACGATCTGCGCGCAGTAGACGCGGAACGTCGGATCGAGGGCCTCGCGGAACGCCACGGCCTTGGCGGCAATGACATGCTCCAGCGGCCCGCCCTGCGTACCTGGGAACACCGCCTTATCGATGGCCTTGGCGTGCTCGGCCTTGCACAGAATGAGGCCGCCACGTGGGCCGCGTAGCGTCTTGTGGGTGGTGCTGGTGACGAAGTCGGCATGCGGCACGGGCGACGGGTACACGCCAGCGGCCACGAGTCCGGCGAAGTGCGCCATGTCCACCATCAGCAGCGCGCCGACTTCATTGGCGATCGTCTCGAACACCGCGAAGTCGACGACGCGGGAGTAGGCGCTGTACCCGGCGATGATCATCTTCGGGTTGTGCTCCCGCGCCTTGGCGCGCACCTCGTCGTAGTCGATGAGGCCCTCATCGGTGACCCCGTACGACTTGGCGTTGTACAGCAGCCCCGAAAAGTTCACGGGAGAACCGTGCGTGAGGTGGCCGCCGTTCGACAGCGCCATGCCGAGGAAGGTGTCGCCCGGCTTCAGCGCGGCCGCGAACACCGCCATGTTCGCCTGGGCACCGGCGTGCGGCTGCACATTGGCGTGCTCGGCGCCGAACAGCTGCTTGGCGCGGTCGATGGCCAGCTGCTCCACCTGATCCACAATCTCGCAGCCGCCGTAGTAACGCTTCCCGGGCAGCCCCTCGGCGTACTTGTTGGTGAGCGGCGATCCCATCGCCTCGAGCACCGCCGGCGACACGAAGTTCTCGCTGGCGATGAGTTCAATGCCGTCGTTCTGCCGCGCTATTTCCTGCATGATGAGACCGGCGATCTCGGGGTCGGTGGCGCGCAGCACGGCGCCCGGCGGGCAACGGTCCCAATCCACCCAGTGATTCATGGTGTCGTTTCACCGGCAAGAGGTGGCCGTTCAATTTTCTCGACGCGCCGTTCGTGACGGCCGCCCTCGAACGGCGTTTCCAACCACGTCTTCAGAATCTGCACCGCCGCGTCGTCGCTGACGAATCGCGCCGGCAGCACGAGCACGTTCGCATCGTTGTGGCGGCGGGCCAACTCGGCGATCTCGGGCGTCCACGACACCGCGGCCCGCACGCCGGGGTGGCGATTGGCCGCGTAGGACATGCCGAGTCCGGTGCCGCACAGCAACACGCCCCGCGCCGCACGGCCGTCCGCCACCCGTTCGGCCAGCGGATGCGCGTAGTCGGCATAGTCGGTGGAGTCCGGGCTGTCGGTGCCCAGGTCCTCCACCTCGTATCCCAGCACCCCGAGCGCGGCTTCGAGCTTGGCCTTCAGCTCGAAGCCGGCGTGGTCGGAGGCGATCGCGATTCGTCGATCGTCGGTCATCGACTCACTTGTTGGGCCACTGCGGCCAGGTCCGCACCATCGAGCCCACGGCCTTGATGCGCATCTCCGCGAGGCGGTCGGCCGCCTCGTACGTGGGCAGCTTGTCGTGCTTGGCGATGTGGAACACGCGGAGCACGGTGTCGTAGATCTCGTCGGCCTTGCGGAACGCCCGCTCCGACGTCCAGCCGGCGAGCTCGCTGTACACGTTGATCACGCCGCCGGCGTTGGCCACGTAGTCCGGCGCGTAGAGGATGCCCTTCTTGTCGAGCGCGTCGCCGTGGCGCTCCTCGAGCAACTGGTTGTTGGCGGCGCCGGCCACGATCTCCACCTTGAGCTGCGGCAGCGTCTTGTCGTTGATCACGGCGCCGAGCGCGCAGGGCGCGAAGATGTCGGCCTCGGCCGCGTAGATCTCCTCCAGCTCCACGGCCCGGGCCCCGAACTCCGATACCACGCGCTTGGCGCGCTCGGCGTCGATGTCGGTGACGATGAGCTTGGCGCCGGCGTCGTGCAGTTCCTTGGCGAGGTAGTAGCCCACGTGGCCACACCCCTGCAGCGACACCGTCTTGCCCGACAGGTCGTCGGCGCCCCACTTCTCCTTGGCCGAGGCCTGGATGGCGCGGAACACGCCGTGGGCCGTGACGGGGCTCGGATCGCCCGACCGGCCGGCGAGCCCGGTGACGTAGTCCGTCTCCATGTGCACGAAGTCCATGTCGGCCGTGCTCGTGCCCACGTCTTCGGCGGTGATGTATCGGCCGCCCAGCGACTCCACGAAGCGCCCGTGGGCGCGGAAGATCATCTCGCGGTCGGTCGTCTTGTTGTCGCCGATGATCACCGACTTGCCGCCGCCGAGGTTGAGGCCGGCCACGGCGTTCTTGTAGGTCATGCCGCGGGCCAGGCGCAGCGCGTCGACGATGGCGTCCTCGTCGGAGGCGTAGGTCCAGAAGCGCGTGCCGCCGAGTGCGGGGCCGAGCGTCGTACTATGAATGGCGATGATGCCGCGGTAGCCGGAGGCCGAGTCCTGGCACATCACCAGTTGCTCGTGACCCATGCCGGCGATGGTATCGAAGATCTTCATGAGAGGTGCTCGGAATCAGAGGGAAGAGGAACCAAGCTGGGAATACAACTCGCGCGCGATGACGATGCGCTGGATCTCCGAGGTGCCCTCGTAGATCTCGGTCACCTTCGCGTCGCGGAACAACTTCTCGACGGGATAGTCCTTCACGTACCCGTACCCGCCGAAGATCTGCACCGCCTGGGTGGTGACCCACATGGCGGTCTCGCTGGCCATCAACTTGGCCATGGAACCGAACTGTGTCACGGGCTGGCCCCGGTCCTTGGCCGTCGCCGCCGCGTGGAGCAGCGCCCGCGACGCCGCCACCCGCGTGGCCATGTCGGCCAGCTTGAACTGGATGGCCTGGAATTCCTTGATCGGCTTGCCGAACTGCCGCCGTTCGGCGGCGTAGGCGGCCGCGTGCTCCAACGCCGCCCGGGCGATGCCCACCGACTGCGCGGCGATGCCCAACCGCCCGTTGTCCAGCGACTGCATGGCGTAGATGAAACCGCTGCCCGCCTCGCCGAGCAGATTGCAGCCCGGCACGCGCAGGTTGTCGAACACCAACTGCACGGTGGGCGACGCGCGGAGGCCCATCTTGTCCTCCTTCTTGCCCATCCGGAAGCCCGGCATGTCGGGGGTGACGATGAAGGTGCTGATGCCGCGTGCCCCGCGCCGGTCGTCTGGCGAGTCGGTGCGCGCCATGGCGAGGATCACGTCGCCCTTGGTGCCGCTCGAGACCCAGGCCTTGGTGCCGTTGAGCACCCAGTGATCGCCGTCGCGGACGGCCTGCGTGCGGAGCGAGGCCGCGTCGGAACCGGCATCGGGCTCCGAAAGCGCGAAGGCGCCCAGCATCTCGCCGCGCGCCATCGGTTTCAGGTATCGCTCCTTCTGCGCTTCGGTGCCCCACCGCAGCAGCATCTGGGTGGGCAGCGAATTGTGGACGCTCATCATCACCGCCACCGACGCGTCCACCGTCGCAATCTCCTCGAGCGCCAGGAGATACGTGAGCGTGTCGAGGCCCAGGCCGTCGTACTGCTCGGGAATCATCATCCCGAGAAACCCGAGCCCGCCCATCTTGGACACGAGCGACGGCTCAAAGTACGCGTCGCGGTCCCAGGCCGCGCTGTGCGGCGCGACCTCGGCGAGCGCGAAATCGCGAGCGAGCTGCTGGATTTCGCGCTGTTCTTCGGTGAGGGGGGTCAGAGCCCAGGGCATGGGTCAGTACTGGTAGAAGCCGCGACCCGACTTGCGTCCCAGCCAGCCGGCGGCCACGTACTTCCGCAGCAGCGGGCACGGCCGGTACTTGGGATCGCCCAACCCCTCGTGCAGCACTTCGAGAATGGCGAGGCAGGTGTCCAAACCGATGAAGTCGGCCAGAGTCAGCGGCCCCATGGGGTGATTCATGCCGAGCTTCATCACGGTGTCGATGGCTTCGGCGGTGCCCACGCCTTCCATGAGCGTGTACACCGCCTCGTTGATCATCGGCATGAGGATGCGATTGGCGATGAATCCCGGATAGTCGTTCGCCTCGACCGGCGTCTTGCCCACCGCCTTGCTCAGCTCGACCACCTTGGCCGTCGTCGCGTCGCTCGTGGCCAGCCCGCGGATGATCTCCACGAGCTGCATCACCGGCACCGGGTTCATGAAGTGCATGCCGATCACCGACGCGGGGCGCGTGGTGCGGCCAGCGATCTCGGTGACGGAAATGGAACTGGTGTTGGTGGCGAGGATGGCGCCGGCCGGGGCCTTGGCATCGATCTCGGCGAAGATCTTCGCCTTGAGGTCGCGGTTCTCGGTGACCGCTTCGATGACGAGCGTTGCGTCCTTCACCGCGTCCAGGGCGTCGTGGTCGGTGATGCGGCCGAGGATGGCGTCCTTGTCGGCGGCCTGGAGCGCGCCCTTCTTGATCTGCCGGTCGAGGTTCTTGCCGATGGTCTCGCGACCCTTGGCGAGCGCGGCCTTCGAGATGTCGATCATCGCCACCGGATAGCCGGCCTGAGCGAAGACGTGCGCGATGCCGTTGCCCATCTGGCCGGCGCCGAGCACCGCAATCCGATCCGTCATGCTATGACTCCTCGCGACTACCGCGTCGCGCGTAGAGATAGGTGAGTCCCGCCATCATGCCCACAGCGGCCGCGATCCCGCCCTCCGGACCCCACGCACCGCCGGTCAACCAGCGCGGTCCTGCATCGAGCAGTTGGTAATTTGGCGTGGCGAGCGGGAATCCGCTCACCGGGGAATGTAAGGGGACGGCCATCGCCCAGTTCCAGCCAACATGCGCCATCCAGGCGGCATACAGGCTGCCCGTGGCCAGGATGATGGCTCCGAGGAACACCCCTGCGAGCGTGACCATGGTGATCGACTCCACCGTGGCCCCGTTGTTGGGGATGTGCAGGAGGCCGAAGATCAGGCTGGTGACGGCGAGGGCGCTCCGCCACCCCAGCGCGTCGCGGAACACCGCGAACAGATAGCCGCGGGTGAGGAGTTCCTCGAGGAGCGCCGCCGGGAGCAAAAACCAGGTGACCCGTGCGGCGGCACTCCACCATCCCCCCGGTGTGGCGGGCGCGAAGTGCAGGTGCCCGGTCGCCACCAGCGCCAGACAGGGGAGGCCGATGGCGAGCGCCCCGAGCAGCCAGCCTTCGACCAGCGCCCGGGGACGCGCCGCGTCGCGCCCCATCCACACCGAGGCCCACGACCGCCGGTCGACGTACCGCACGCACACGAAGGTCGCCACGAGCAACGCCACGACCCCCACCACGCTGTCGGACGTCCCGGGAACGCCGGCGGCGACGGACAGGTGGACGAACAGCGGGGTCAGCAGCGCGGCAGCTACGCCCCACGCCGCAAACGCCACGACCAGGAACGTGGTGATGCGCCACGGCGCGCGGAGCGCCCCGCTGGGCGCGAAGAGGAATTTCGAGCGGCTCAACGCGTCCGGTCGGACGCCGGCGAGCGCGTCACGGCAGCCGCGATGAGCGACTTGACGGCATCGAGCGCCACGAACGGAACCACCCCGAGCAGCGCGGCGCGGGTGAGGCTGCCGGTGAGAATGGCCAACTGTGCCAGTCCACCCAGATAGAGCATCAGCACGCCGGCACCGGCCGCGAGCGTGCGGCCGGCGAAGTCGCGGGCGCGGAGCGCCAGCAGGCCGGCCAGATAGGCCGCCACCGGGTAGGCGAGGAGATAGCCGCCCGTGGGGCCGACCAGCCGGAGCATGCCGGGCGCGCCCATGGGCGCGAACACCGGGAGCCCCATGGCGCCGGCCGCGAGATACAGCACCATGCTGGCGGCCCCGAGCACCGGGCCCAGCATCATGCCGGCGAGCACCACCAGGAGCGGCTGGAGGGTGATCGGCACCGGCGTGAACGGGAGCGGGATGGCCACCTGCGAGGCGGCGGCCAGGGCCGCGGCGAATCCGACGGTGCCGAGCAGGGCCAGGCTGCGATCTTCAACGAGGGTCTTGGATTTCATCGAATTAGTCCCGGGTGACGCTGAGGGCCACCGCATCACCGCCGCCGAGGCAGAGCGTGGCGAGGCCGGAGTGCGCGCCGCGATCCTGCATGGCGTACAGCAACGTGGTGAGCACGCGGGCGCCGCTGGCGCCGATTGGGTGTCCGAGCGCGATCGCGCCGCCGTGGACGTTGACCCGGTCCCAGTCCCACCCGAGCCCTGCCCCGTCGGCCAGCGCCTGCGCCGCGAACGCTTCGTTCGCTTCGATCAGATCGTAGTCGCCGATCTTCGTTCCACTCAGCTTCATCAGATTCTTCACGGCGAAGATCGGCGCGAAGAACAGTTCCTCGGGCTCAACGGCGCCCGTGGCGTAGGCGTTGATGCGCGCCATGATCGGCAGGCCGTGCGCCTTCGCGTACGCTTCCGACGTGACCACCAGGGCGGCCCCGCCATCATTGAGGCTCGACGCGTTGGCGGCGGTCACCGTCAGTTCGTCGGTCTTGCCGTCCTCGCCAGGAAACGCGGGGCGGAGCCTGCCCAATGCTTCGACGGTCGTGTCCTTGCGAGGTCCCTCGTCGGTGTCGACAACCGTCGGGCCTTTGCGACCGGGCACGCTCACCGGGGCGATCTCACCCTTGAACTTGCCGCCTTCCATCGCGGCGACCGCCTTGCGGTGCGAGTTCGCGGCGAACTCGTCCTGCATCTGCCGCGTGAGCTTGGCCTTGCGCGCGGTGTACTCCGCGTGCCCGCCCATGTGGACGTCGCAGCTTGCGCACCAGAGCCCGTCCTTGATCATGCCGTCCACCATGGTCTGGTCGCCGAGCTTCACGCCGTTCCGCATACCATATACATAGTATGGCGCGTTGGACATCGATTCCTGGCCGCCGGCCACGATCACGTCGCGGTCACCGGCCTTGATGGCCTGGGCGGCGAGCATGACGGCCTTGAGCCCGGAACCGCACACCTTGTTCACGGTGAGCGCCGACACGCCGGCCGGGATGCCGGCCTTGAGCTGCGCCTGCCGGGCCGGCGCCTGTCCCACGCCGCCCTGGATGACGTTGCCCATGATGACTTCCTGGACCTCGGCAGCGGGAACGCCGGAGCGTTCGAGGGCCGCTTTGATGGCGACGGCGCCGAGGTCGGGCGCGGAAAGCGGAGCGAGGCCGCCGAGAAACTTGCCGATGGGGGTGCGCGCGGCGGCGATGATGACGGGGGTGAATTTGGGGTCAGACATGGAATCAAAACTATCCATTGAGGGAACGGGGGGAAACCGCGAAGCTACGCAAGAACAATACTACGCGGGACCGAAACGGCGCAGGGTCCGGCGCAACCGAGACCCGGCCCTGCCACGTGCGGCACGGTTCCGGGCCGGCGCCGCGCCCGGCGGCGGCGCTACGGCGTCAACGCCCGCGTTTCCGCCTCGCCGCGCACCTTGGCGATGAAGTCGCCCACCGCCACGATTTCCTGCTTCTTCCCCGCGCCCCGCACGCGCACCGCCACCGTATCCCCCTCGGCCTCACGCTTTCCGATCACCGCCATGTACGGCACCTTCAGCATCTCGCCGTCGCGAATGCGGTAGTTGAGGGTTTCGTTGCGGTCGTCCAGATGCGCCCGGATTCCGGCCTCGCGCATCCGCGCCACCACCTGGCGGGCCCCGTCGGCCAACTCATCGGTGATCGGCAGCACGCGCACCTGCTCCGGCGCGAGCCACACCGGGAACGCGCCGGCGAAGTGCTCGATCAGAATCGCGATGAAGCGCTCGAAGCTTCCGCTCACGGCGCGGTGAATCACCACCGGCCGGTGCATCGTGTTGTCCTCGCCCACGTATTCGAGATCGAACCGCTCGGGCGCATTGTAGTCCAACTGGATGGTGCCCAGTTGCCACAGCCGCCCCAGCGAGTCGGTGACGTCGAAGTCGATCTTCGGGCCATAGAACGCCCCGTCGCCCGGCTTCAACTCGTACTCCATCCCCGTGGCCTCGAGGGCGGCACGCAGCGCTCCCTCGGCGCGATCCCAGAGTGCGTCTTCGCCGATGCGCACCTCCGGACGTGTCGCGAAGCGTACCGTTGCCGTCAGGCCAAAGGTCGCGTAGTAGCCGAGGATCAGCTTGGCCAGGAACGCCACCTCGTCCGCGATCTGCGCTTCGGTGAGGAACACGTGGCAGTCATCCTGATGGAACTGGCGCACACGGGTGAGCCCCGAGAGCGCGCCCGTGACCTCGTTGCGGTGCAGCGTGTCGAAGGTGGCGAACCGAAGCGGCAGCTCGCGGTACGAATGCTTCTTGGCCTGATACAGCAGGTAGTGCGACGGGCAGTTCATGGGCTTGAGCGAGGTGTCGTGCTCCTCGGTCTCGTTGTTGAACACGAGGAACATGTTCTCGCGGTACTTGCCCCAGTGCCCGGAGATTTCCCACAGGCCCTTGTTGTACAGCACGGGGGTCCGCACTTCCTGGAACTTCTCGCGCTGCAGTTCGCGCACGTATCCCACCAGCGCGTTGAAGATCGTCGTCCCCCGTTCGGTCCAGAACGCCGAGCCGGGGCTGAACTGGTGAAAGAGGAAGAGGTCGAGCTGCTTGCCGAGCAGCCGGTGGTCGCGCCGCTTGGCCTCTTCGATGCGATGCAGGTAGGCCTCGAGGTCCTCCTTCTTGAACCAGGCGGTGCCGTAGATGCGCTGCAGCATCTGGCGGTGCTCGTCGCCGCGCCAGTAGGCGCCGGCGGTGTGCAGCAGCTTGAAGTGCTTGAGGTACGAAGTGTCGGGCACGTGCGGACCGCGGCAGAGGTCCACGAACGGACCGTCGGTGTAGGTCGAGATCACCTCGTCCTCGGCCAACTCCGACAGGCGCTCCAGCTTGAGCGGATCTTCGGCGAACACCTGCTCCGCGTCGCGACGCGTCACCTCGGCGCGTACGAAGGGCAGCTTCTCCTTGACCACCTTGGCCATTTCCTGCTCGAAGCGCGCCAGGTCATCGGGGGTGAACGGGCTGCTCACCTCGAAGTCGTAGTAGAACCCGTCGTCGATGGCGGGGCCGAAGCCGATCTTCGCCTCGGGGCGCACCCGCCGCACGGCGGTAGCGAGCAGGTGGGCGGTGGAGTGGCGCAGCACATCGAGCGCCTTGGCGTCGCGGGCGGTGAGCACCCGAAATTCGCCCCCCTCGCGCAGCGGGGTCATCAGATCCTGCACCCTGCCGTTGACCTCCACCGCGAGCGCGGCCCGCAGGAGCCCCTCGCCGATGGAGCGCACCACTTCCGCGGGAAGGGTACCGGACGCGACCTCGCGTGTCGCGCCGTCGGGCAGCGTGAGTGTCAGCATGTCCGAAGGCCGATCGATCATCGTTCGAATTCGGTTTAGAGGAGCGGCGTCATCAGGGGCCCGTACCGGAAGTACAACACGATTCCGGCCAGAATCAGCACCGCGACCACGGCCCACGGCACGAGCCGCGAGGCCGGGACGACCTCGGGCTCGACCTCCACTTGTTTCTTGACGACTTCGGAGACGCGCATGGGCGGGGGTGGAGACGATTTCGGAAGTGGGGCCATCGCTGAACGCCGGCTTTGAAGTTATCGTTCTCTCTGCACCTCCGCCACGGGCACGCCCCTATGTCGACGCCGCGCCATCACTCCGATCGCTCAACCACCGGATCGCAAGTCGCGAGCGCGGTGGCCGGCGGCGTCGCCGGCGTCGCCGTCGGCCTGGTGCTGGCGCAGGCCTTCGGCGGGTGGTCGGGCATCGTGGCCCGGTTCCGCGATGTCGTGGACGACGTGGGCGGCTTCGTACCCGGGTTCGAGGGCGCCGAGGACGAACCCGACGACGAGATGGTCGATGCATGGGAGAGCGCCGAGATCGACGATCTGCTCGGAGAGCGCGTACTCGAAGCGTTTCGGAACGATCCCACGCTGGCCGAGCGCGCCATCGACATCGACGTCGGGCCGGCCGGCACGATCGAACTCTTCGGCCAGGTGGACGCCGCGCCGGAAGTCGACTACGCGGCGACGATCGCCGGCGGCGTGCCCGGCGTGCATCACGTGGTCACGCGGCTCGGCGTGAAGCCGAACGCGTGGCGTCCCACGGGCCGATAGGCCACGCCCGGCGGCCCGATGACGGTTGACGGCACGCACGCGCCGCGCGTGCGCCGCACGCTCCTGGCCGTGTTCGCGATCCTCGCGATCGCGCTGGCCGGAGGTGGATACGAGTACGCCCGGGTGGCCACGGCCTCCATCCGCCAGAGCGACTACCGGAACCTCGCTACCATCGGCGCCGTGAAGGCCCAGGAGATTCAGCAGTGGCGGCGGGATGAGTTGGCCGCCGTCACAACGCTCGCGCAGACCCCCGGATTCGCCGCGAGCGTGGCGGCGATCGCCGGCCGTGGCCCGTCGCAGGTCGAACGCGCCCGCCTGCTCGAGTATCTCCGGATCGGCATCACGCCGTCACGCCGAACCGATGCGCTCGTCGTGGCGGCGAACGGCGAGGTGCTCGCCAGCGTCGGCGACGATCCCGCGCCGCTGGTGACGCCCGCCAGCCGCCGCGCGATCGCCGCCGTATTCGGCGGCGAGCCCGGGGCGCTGTCGGGCTTCTTCCTCGATACCCATCACGTGGCCCGTCTCGATGCGGCCGCGGCAATCCGGACAGCCTCGGGCCGTGCCGTCGCAGCCGTGCTGCTGCGCAGCGATGCGCGCGCCAGCCTCACGCCGCGGCCCCCACGAACCGCCGAGGCCTACAGTGATATCGACAGCTACGTCGTCGAACGGGCCGGCGACAGCGTCCTCGTCCTCACCGACCGACTGGTTTCGCCGGATACGGCGCCGCTGGAACTCGTGCCGATGAGCCACACGAACGTGGCCGTGGTCCAGGCGGTTATGGGCAAGCGCGGCATCTACCAGAGCCGCAGCCGGCGCACGGGCGAGATGGTGGTCGACATGCGCCCGATTCCGGGATCGCCATGGTTTCTGGTCACTTGGGGGCACGCGGAGGCGCAGACGGCCGCCATCCGGCGGCAGATCGTGCTGGTCGTGGTCGCGGTCGCGATCCTGATTCTGCTCACGGGCGCCGGCGTGGCGCACGAGTACCGGCACCGGCAGGCCGCGGCGTATCGCGCGCTGTACGAGAGCGAGCGACAGCGCCGCGTGGGGGAGGAGCGATTGCGCGCGATCGTCGACGCCGAGCCTGAATGCGTGAAGGTCGTGGATCGATCAGGCGCCATACTGGAAATGAACACCGCCGGGCTCGCCATGCTGGAGGCCGACTCGCTGGCCGACGTCCGGCGGCAGCCGCTGGAGAGCTACATCCTGCCCCCGCACCGGGACGCCTTTCGCGCGCTCCATCGGCGCGTGATGACCGGCGAGAGCGGCGTGTTGGAGTTCGAGGTCGTCGGGCTCCGGGGCACACCCCGGTGGCTGGAGACGCACGCGGTGCCGCTGCGCGACAAGAACGGCGACGTCGAAGCCCTGTTGGGCGTGACGCGGGACGTGACCGATCGCCGGCGGTCGGACGCCGAGCTGCAGTTGCAGAGTTCGGCGCTGAATGCGGCGGCGGACGCGATCGTGATCACCGATCGCGGGGGCACGATCCAGTGGGTCAATTCGGCCTTTGTGGCGCTCACCGGCTACTCGGCCGACGAAGCCGTGGGCCGGAATCCCCGCGCCCTGGTGAAATCGGGCGCGCACGACGACGCGTTCTACCGCCACATGTGGGAGACGATTCTGGCCGGCCGTGCCTGGCGCGGCGAACTCACCAACCGGCGCAAGGACGGGACGCGGTATCTGGAGGAGCAGACGATCACTCCCGTGCGCGCCTCCTCCGAAACGATCACCCATTTCGTCGCCGTCAAGCGAGACATCAGCGCCCAGCGCGAACTCGAAGCCCAGTTCCTGCAGGCGCAGAAGATGGAGACGGTGGGCCGGTTGGCCGGCGGGGTGGCGCACGACTTCAACAACCTGCTCACGGTGATCAACGGGACGGCGGAGATACTGCTGACCCAGGCGGGGCCCGGCGACGCCAACGCCGCCGACCTCGAAACGATCGCCAACGCCGGGAATCGCGCCGCGCAGTTGACGCGCCAACTCCTGGCGTTCAGCCGCAAGCAGATGCTGCAGACGGAGCCGATGCACCTGAATACGTCGCTGCGCGGCATGGACGCGATGCTCCGCCGGATGGTGGGCGAAGACGTGAACGTGGAGCTCCAACTGGCCGACGACCTCGACCTCGTGCGCGCCGATCCGGGACAGTTGGATCAGGTGATCCTGAACCTGGTCGTCAACGGGCGCGACGCGATGCCGCAGGGCGGCAAACTCACCATCGAGACCCGGAACGTGGAGTCCAGCGACGCCAACACCGCGGCCCATCCCACCCTGCAGCCCGGACGCCACGTGCTGCTGGCGATCAGTGACACCGGGTTCGGGATGGACGACGCCACTCGCGAGCGGATCTTCGAGCCGTTCTTCACGACCAAGGAGCTGGGACGCGGCACGGGACTCGGCCTGTCCACGGTGTACGGCATCGTGAAGCAGAGCGGCGGCAGCATCAGCGTGATCAGCGAGATCGGCCGAGGGACGACGTTCAAGATCTTCCTGCCGAGCGTGGACGCGAACGTCGTCCACCCCACACCGGCGTCTGTCCCGGGAGCGCATGCCGGCACCGAGACGGTGCTGGTGGTCGAGGACGAATCCGCGCTGCGGCAGTTGGCGGCACGAGCGCTCAGCGCGGCCGGCTACGTCGTCCTCACCGCGGCCACGGGAGAGGAGGCAGCCGCGATCCTGGACGGCCACCGCGGGCAGGTGGACCTGATGCTCACCGACGTCGTGCTGCCCGGGATCAGTGGCCGTGAACTGGCCGCGCAGGTGGCGCCGCGGCACCCCGGATTGCGTGTCCTCTTCACGTCGGGCTACACCGACGACACCGTGCTGCGCCACGGCGTGACGGCCCAGACGGCCAAGTTCCTGGCCAAGCCCTACACGGTGGGCGCGCTCACCCGGAAGATCCGCGAGATCCTCGACGCCGACACAACGCCACTCGGCCAGGCGTAGGCGGCGCGGCGTGGCTCTTCATGCCCCTCCCGCGGAAGGTTAGCTTTCAGGATTCCGGCGCCCACACCCGCACGCTGAACCGATGGCCAGCCCGCACTTCTCCGAACTCCCCGACCGCTACGATCCCGCCGCCACCGAGGACGAGATCTACCGACGCTGGCGCGACGCCGGCGCGTTCGCCGCGGATGCCGACGCCTCGGTGCGCGCGGGCGGCGACCGTGAGCCGTACACCCTGGTCATGCCGCCCCCCAACGTCACCGCGATTCTGCACATGGGGCACGGGCTCAACAACACGGTGCAGGACGTCATCACCCGCTGGGCGCGGATGCAGGCGGCCACCGAGGCCCTCTGGGTGCCGGGCACCGACCACGCCGGCATCGCCACGCAGAACGTCATCGAGAAACAGCTCGTCGCCGAGGGCCGGACGCGCTTCGATCTGGGGCGCGAAGCGTTCCTCCAGCGCACCGAGACGTTCGTGGCCGAAACCGGGGGGACCATCCTCCGGCAGTTGGAAGCCCTCGGCTGTTCCGCCGACTGGTCGCGCACGGCGTACACGTTCAGCCCCGAACTCTCGCGCGGCGTGCGCGAGGCGTTCGTGCGGCTGTTCGAGAAGGGGCTGATCTATCGCGGCCACCGGGTGATCCACTGGTGTCCGCGCTGCCTCACCTCGCTCAGTGACGAGGAAGCGGAGTTCCAGGAGGAAGCCGGCACGCTGTACCACGTGGCGTACCCCGTGTCGGGCGATCCGTCGCGCACCCTCGTCGTTGCCACCACCCGTCCCGAGACGATGCTCGGCGACGTGGCCGTGGCCGTGAACCCCGACGACGAGCGCTACCGCGATCTCGTGGGCCAGTCGGTGCACCTTCCGATCGTGGATCGCGACATTCCGGTGATTGCCGACGCCTACGCCGACCCCGCGTTCGGCACCGGCGTGGTGAAGATCACCCCCGCGCACGACGCCAACGACTTCGAGGTCGGCCGCCGGCACCGGCTACCCATGCCGGTGGTGATCGACGAGTCGGCACGGATGGCCGAGGTGGCCGACGCCGAGGGGCGCGTGCCGGCGTGGCTGGCCGAGCTCGACCGGTCCGAAGCGCGCGAGAAGATCGTCGATGCGCTGCGGCAGTCGGGCGCGCTGGTGAAGACCGAGCCGCACACGCACAATGTGCGCCACTGCTACCGGTGCGGCACGGCGGTGGAGCCGCGGCTGTCCGATCAGTGGTTCGTGAAGATGGAACCGTTGGCCCGCCCCGCCCTCCAGGCCGTGCGCGACGGCGCCATTCGCGTTCTGCCCGAGCGGTGGGAAGCGGTGTACGTGAACTGGCTCGAGGGCATCCGCGACTGGAACATCTCGCGGCAGCTCTGGTGGGGCCATCGGGTGCCCGTCTGGTACTGCGACGCGTGCGATCCACCCAACGCCTTCGCCAGCCGCGAGGACCTCACCGCGTGTCCGAATTGCGGTGGTCCGGTGCGGCAGGACGAGGACGTGCTCGACACCTGGTTCTCGTCCTGGCTGTGGCCCATCTCCACGCTGGGCTGGCCGGACGAGGCGTCGCCGGATCTGCGAGCGTTCTACCCCACCGACGTCCTCACGACCGCCCCGGAGATCCTCTTCTTCTGGGTGGCCCGGATGATCATGGCGGGGTACGAGTTCATGGGCCGCGCGCCCTTCCACACGGTGCTGCTGCACGGCACCGTGCGCGACATGCACCACGTGAAGATGTCCAAGTCGCTGGGCAACGGCATCGACCCGCTGGACGTGATCCGGCTGTACGGCGCCGATGCGCTGCGGTGGACGTTGATCTCGGGCATGGGGCTGGGCACCGACGTGATGCTCGATCCCGACGATCTGGAGAAGTCGTTCGCCACCGGGCGGAACTTCGCCACCAAGCTGTGGAACATCGGACGCTTCCTGCTGGCGAACGTGGGCGATGCCCCCGTCCCGACGCTCGACTCGATCGCGCCGGGCCGGCTGACGCGTGCCGACGCCTGGATCCTGGCGCGGCTGGACGCGGCCATCGCCGACTGCGACGCGGCGCTCGGCCCGTTGCGCCCGACGGAGCCGTATGGCGGACCCGATGCCGCGGCCTGGCGCTCCGAGCAGCGCACCCAGGGCATGCGCCTGAACGAATACGCCGAGACGGCGCGGCGCTTCGTCTGGAGCGAGCTGGCGGACTGGTACGTGGAAGCCATCAAGGGACGGCTGGCCGAAGGCGGCGACGACGGCGAGGTGGCGCGCGCGGTGCTGGTGCATGCGTTCGACCACGCGCTGCGGCTGCTCCATCCCATCGTGCCGTTCATCACCGAGGCCATCTGGCAGCGGCTGCCGTCGCGCGACGAGGGTGCGCTGTTGATGCGCGCCGCGTGGCCGACGGCGCGAAACGTCGCCACCGCCGCGGCGCGTGAGTTCGAACTCGTCCGCCACGCCGTCGCAGCCGTCCGGCAGGTGCGCTCCGAATACGCGGTGCCGCCCGGCAAGACCGTGGACGTCATCGCCGTACCGGCCGCGGCGCGGGACGGTGTGGACCCGGATGCCGTGTTGCGCGCCGAAACGGCCGTGATCGGTCGATTGGCCAAGGCCTCGACATCGGTGGCGACACGCGCACCCGAAGGCGCGGCCGCGCACACGATTCTCCCCGACGGCTCCGAACTCGTGGTGCCGCTGGCCGGCCTCATCGACGTCGACCAGGAGTGCGCGCGACTCCAGGCGGAACTCGCAGGACTCGAGAAGCAGATGGGCGCGCTCGAAGGTCGGCTCAACAACGAGAAGTTCACGTCCAAGGCCCCGGCCCACGTGGTGCAGAGCGAGCGCGACAAGCTCCGCGACTGGACGGCACGGCGCGACCAGTTGCGCGCCAAAGTCGAGGCGCTGTGCGGCGGCTGATCGCGCTCGTCGTGCTCGCCGGGTGCGCCTCCATGGCCCCCATTCCCGGCGGGCCCGAGGACCACACCCCGCCCAAACTCGTTCGCGTCACCCCCGACACCAACGCCGTGAACTTCCACGACGATGCCGTGGACTTTCGGTTCGACGATGTGGTGAGCGACCGATCGGGCCCGACGCAGGACCTCAACGGATTGTTCCTCATCTCGCCGAGCGACGGGGCGCCCCGCATCAACTGGCACCGCGATCACATCGACGTGCGCCCGCGCGGCCGCTGGCGGGCCAATACCGCCTACCGTGTGACGATGCTGCCCGGGCTCGCCGACCTCAGCAACAACATCACGAAGTACACGTACTCGTTCGTCTTCAGTACCGGCCCTGCGATTCCGCCATTCGGCATCCTCGGACGCGTGTTCGACTGGAGCGCGCAACGGATCGCCCCCAACGCCATCGTTGAGGCCATTCGCCGCATCGACAGCACGGCCACGCAGCGCGCCGACAGCGTGGTCTACGTCGACGTCGCCGACTCCACCGGACAGTTCCAACTCGGGCCGCTCGACAGCGGCACGTACGCGGTGGTGGCGTACATCGATCCCAACCGCAATCACAAGCGCGACGTCGGCGAGTTGTGGGACAGCACGCTGGTGCACGTCACGACCACGCAACCGTATCTGGAGATGCTCGCGGCCCATCGCGACACCGTGGGCCCGAGCATCGCCACGGCGGATGAGATCGACAGCCTCACGATCCGGCTGACGTTCGACAAGCCGCTCAGTCCCGATGCGCCCATCACCCCGTCGAATTTCCGGGTGGTCAGGGGCGACTCGGTGCCGCTCACCATCGCCGCGGTACAGACGCTCGCGGACTACCAGGCCGCCGTCGCGCAGGCGAGGGCCGACTCCGCGGCGCGCGCCGACTCGCTGGCCGCCCTGCGCGACACCACGGCGCGCCGCCGCCCCGCCCTGCCGAGGCCCGCGCCTCCACCGCCGGCCGACACCACCTCGCCGTCGGCGCTCAAACCCTCGCGTCCCGCACCGCCGCTCGACGTGGTCCTGCAGCTCGCGCCCGACGCCACGCTGCCGCCGCTCACGCAGATTCGCGTGACCGCCACCGACCTCGTGAATCTGCTCGGGTACAAGGGCACGTCGACGCGCGTGTTCGCCACGCCGAAGCCGGCACCGCCGCCCGACAGTACGAAGTCGGACACCAGCAAGGTGCGGGTGCCGCCCGACACGTCGGCCGCCCGCCCACCCCTGCCGAGGACCGGAGGCGGACGGCCGTGACCGATCCGCGCCGCGCGCTCCCCAGCGTCAACACGCTGTTGGGTCTCCCGCAGTTGCAGCACCTCGCAGCCTCCAACCCCCGCGACCTCGTGGTGAATGCTGTGCGCGGCGTGCTCGACGAGGTCCGGCACGGCGGATCGCCGCCGGCCAGCGACGCCGAGTGGGAGAGCCGCGTGTCGAACGCCGTGGACATCGCCCGGCGCCCCTCGCTGCGAGCGCTGCTCAACGCCACCGGCGTGGTGCTGCACACCAACTTCGGCCGCGCGCCACTGCCCGACGCCGCCATCCAGGCGATGAACCGCGTGGCCGCCGGCTACAGCAATCTCGAATACGATCTCGCCGCGGGCGCACGCGGCTCCCGCTACGTGCACTGCGTGGGACTGCTCCGCGAACTCACGGGCGCCGAGGATGCGATCGTGGTCAACAACGGGGCCGCCGCGGTGATGCTGGCCCTCAACACGCTCGCCGACGGCCGCGACGCCATCCTCTCGCGCGGTGAACTGGTGGAGATCGGCGGCAGCTTCCGCGTGCCCGACATCATGGCCAAGAGCGGCGCGCATCTGGTGGAGGTGGGCACCACCAACCGCACCCACCTCGCCGACTACACGCGCGCCATTAGCGCGCGCACCGGCGTGCTGGTGAAGGTGCACCGGAGCAACTTCGCCATCGACGGCTTCGTGGCCGACGTCTCCGTGGCCGACCTCGTGACGCTGGGCGCGTCGCACGGTGTGCCGGTGCTGCACGACCTGGGCAGCGGGCTGCTGATGCCGCTCGACCGCATCGGACTCACCGGCGAGCCGACCGTGCGCGACGTGGTGCGTGCAGGTGCGACGCTGGTGGCGATGAGCGGCGACAAGCTGCTGGGCGGGCCGCAGGCGGGCATCCTGGTGGGCACCGCCGGGGCGATCGCCGACATCCGCGCCAATTCGATCACCCGGGCCGTGCGCGTGGACAAGCTCACGCTCGCGGCACTCGAAGCGACGCTCGCGATCTACCGCGAGCCCGACCGTGCCTTTGCCGAGATCCCGACGCTGCGAATGCTCGGCACGCCGGCAGAGGTGCTGCTCGAGCGTGCGGAGGCCATCCGCGCCGCTCTTCCGCCGGGGTTCGACGCGCGCGTCACGACCAGCGAAGCTGCCGTCGGCGGCGGCGCCTTTCCGTTGGCCGCGATTCCCTCCGCCGCCGTGTCCCTGGGTGGCGACGTTCGTACGCTGGAACGCCGGCTCCGCGAAGGCGACCCGCCGGTGATCGGCCGGATCCGCGACGATCGCCTGCTCCTCGACCTCCGCGCCATTCCCCCGCGCGACGACGCGGTCCTCATCGACGCCATCGCCCGGACCGGCGACGCATGAGTGGAACGCGCGCCGCCTTTCTCGACCGCGACGGCACGATCATGTATGACTTTCACTATACCGATCAGCCGGAGGACGTGATTCTGATCGGTGGCGCGGCGCGCGCCGTGCGGCGCCTCAACGACGCGGGCGTGCCCGTGATCGTCGCCACCAACCAGTCGGGCATCGCCCGCGGCTTCTTCACGATGGCCGACGCGGAGCGCGTGAACGCGCGGCTCCAGGCGCTGCTGGTAGCCGAAGGCGCCCACTACGACGACATCTACGTGTGCCCACACCATCCGGATTTCAGCGGCGCCTGCGCCTGCCGCAAGCCGGGCACCCTGCTCTTTGAGTGCGCGGCACGGGACCACGACCTCGACGTGACCCGGTCGGTGTTCGTGGGCGACCGGTTCCGCGACGTCGAACCCGGGCTCGCGCTCGGGGGCCGTGGCATCCTCGTGCCCAACGACGAGACCCCGACCGACGACATCGCCGAGGCGCGCCGCCGTGCGTCGGTGGTGGCCACGCTGGGCGACGCGGTGGCGCCGTGGCTCGGAGCGGACGCGTGAGAGCACGCGTGGCCGTGCTCGCATCGGGCGGCGGCTCCAACCTGCAGGCCATCCTCGACTACTTTGATACGCTCGGGGAGCGGCGTGCCGGCGACGTGGTGCTCGTGGCCTCCGACCGCCGCGGCGCGGGCGCCCTGGAGCGCGCCCGGCGCCGGGGCATTCCCACCGTGGTGCTCCGCACCAGCGCCGAGCCCGAGGGCGCGCCCCTGCTCCAGGCACTGCGCGATGCGCGGGTGGACTACGTGGTGCTGGCCGGGTACCTTCGCCTCGTGCCGGCCGAGGTCGTGCGCGCGTTTGCCGGCCGTATCGTGAACGTCCACCCGGCGCTGCTGCCGGCGTTCGGCGGCGCGGGGATGTACGGACACCGCGTACACGACGCTGTCATCGCCGCCGGGGCCGCCGAGAGCGGTCCCACCGTGCACTACGTGGATGAAGTGTTCGACCATGGCGCCGTCATCGCGCAGTGGACGGTGCCCGTGCTGCCCGGCGACACGTCCGACGCACTGGCCGCGCGGGTGCTGTGTGTGGAACACCTGCTCTACCCGCGCGTGGTGCAGGCGCTGGCCGCGGGCCAACTACACCCGGGACAGCCGGCGCGGACCGGCCGCGTTGCGCACGACCTCACCGCCGGGACGGATGTTCGACCAATCGCTCAGGAGATCGAGAATGCGTTGGATGTGTAAGCCAGTTGGCGTCGCCCTGTTGGTGGCACTCGTCGCGCCACTTGGCGCGCAGCAACCGAACGTCCGCCACGCCGACGGCCGCAGCGCGCCGCCCGCCGTCGACGCCGTGCAGGCGTGGATCCGCCTCCCCGTGGCCCCCGGGCACGAACGCTTCGCCACCGACCGGATCCAGGCCGCCGATCCGGGATGGACCCGCGACGCACTCGGCAACCTGGTGAAGACGCGCGGGCACGGCGCCCCGGTGCGCGTCGTCGCCTGCGGCCTCGACGCGCCCGCCTACGTGGTGAGCCAGATCCGCGACGACGGCTACCTCCGCGTCCAGATGGCCGGCAACGGTCCGCGCCAACCGCTTCGGGATCAGTTCAATGAAGGCCAGCGGGTGCTCATCATGACCGGCAACCGGGCCACGCCGGCCAAGGTCCAGATGGTGCCCGGCGTGTTCGGCGTGAAGAGCGTACACCTGCTGCGCGGAAGCCCGGTGCATGACGGACTCACCAACATCAGCGACCTCTGGCTCGACGTCGGCGCCGCGAGCGCTGCCGACGTGAAGCGGATGGGCATCCAGCTCCTCGACCCGGTGTTCCGCGATCTCGTGCCCTGGACGGTTGGCGGGTACGTGACCGGCCCCGACGCCGAATCGCGTGCGGGGTGCGCCATGGTCGCCGCGGCATCGAGCGGGACGCCCGCGTCGGGCACGAGCATCTTTGTGATCTCGGCGCAGAGCGCGTTCAGCTACGCCGGGCTGCTCGGCGTGATCGCGCGGACCCCGTCGGTGGATTCGGTGTTCGTGTTCGGCCCGCCCTCGGCACCGGCGCCCGAAGGCGACGCAGCCGTCGGCACGTCGCCGATGAAGCTGCCCTTCCCCGCCGCCGTGCACGCGGGGCCGGTGATGGCCGTGACCGTGCGTCGCGACGACCCGAATACGCTCGTCGAGCGGATCAGCGGCAGTGACCTGATGGATCTGATGCGCGCCGTGGCGGCCCATGCGGACGTCGACCTGGCGACCACGAAGCTCGTGCGCCCCGACGATGCGCTGCCCACGGTCGCCGAATCGCACGACGCACTCACCCCGTACGCCGATCTCCTGGCACGGCTCACCGACCGCTACGGCGTGTCGCGACACGAAGCCTCGGTACGCGATCTGGTGCGGGCCAACCTGCCGGCGTGGGCCAAACCGCTCGCCACGCAGGACACGGCGGGCAATCTGTACGTGGCCGCCGGCCCGGACCGCGACACCGTGGTGATCGTGGCGCACATGGACGAGGTGGGCTTCAACGTGACGGGCATCGAGCCCGACGGCCGCGTGGCCCTGAGCAACGCGGGCGGATTCATCCCCACGCTGTGGGAGGGCGAGCCGGCGCTGCTGCACCGCGACGGCGACGCGCAGGGATCGACGTCGACGCGCAACTGCATGGCCGCGAGCGCGTCGTCCACGCGCGGCGTGTTCCTGGTGGCCGACGCGACGGCGGCACCGGCAGCCGGCGGTCGCGGCGGACGTCGCGCCCCGGCGCTCCACTACGCCTGGTTCGGGCCCGACCCGGCCGCGCTGGGCATCAGGCCCGGCATGACCGTCACCGGATTCAAGTGCGCCACGCGCCTGGGCCCGACCCGGTTCACGGCGCGCTCCATCGACGATCGCGCCGGCGACACCTCGCTCCTGTTCGCCATGAAATCCATCAGTCCCAGGACGCTCACCCACAAGGTGATCTTCGCCTTCTCCACCCGCGAGGAAATCGGGCTCGAAGGCGCGGCGGCGCTGGCCGCCGAGTTCGGCGTGTCGGTCCAGCGCGTGCTCGCCATCGACACCTTCGTGTCGTCCGACACGCCCTTCGAGCCGCACCGGTTCGCCGATACGCCCATCGGGGACGGCGCGGTGGCGCGGATGCTCGACAACTCGAGCGTGACGCCGCCCGAGGAGTTCGCGCGGCTCGTGCGCATCGCGGAGTCACGGCACATTCCGTTGCAGTGGGGCACGACCAACGGCGGAAACGACGGCTCGGAGTTCGTGCGCTTCGGCGTGCCCGACGTGCCCATCGGGTGGCCGCTGCGCTACAGCCATTCGCCGGCCGAGGTAATCGACCTGCGCGACATCCGGTCGCTCTCGCAACTCGTGGCGGCGGTGGCCGTGGCGCCGGCGCGGTAGTCCCGCGCTCCGACGCCGTCACGTTCACCCTGGTTTCCCGTCACTCCATCTCACCTTCAGGTTCCCATGCCTCGCGCTCTTCTTTCCGTTTCGGACAAGTCAGGTCTCGTTGAATTCGCCCAGGGTCTCGCCGCACTCGGCTGGGATCTCATCTCTACCGGCGGCACGGCCCGGGCGCTGCGTGACGCGGGGATCGCGGTGCGCGACGTCAGCGAGGTGACGCGATTCCCCGAGATGCTCGACGGGCGGGTGAAGACGCTGCACCCGGTGGTGCACGGCGGTCTGCTGGCGCGCCGCGACCTGCCGGAGCACATGGCGGCGCTGGCGGAGCACGACATCGCG
This sequence comes from uncultured Gemmatimonadaceae bacterium, assembly GCA_963781765.1. Classification (GTDB taxonomy): domain Bacteria; phylum Gemmatimonadota; class Gemmatimonadetes; order Gemmatimonadales; family Gemmatimonadaceae; genus JAGWRI01. Next base: position 61,978 of record CAWAHC010000015.1, on the reverse strand, counting down.
CCCATCGATCTGGTGGTCGTGAACCTGTACCCGTTCCGCGAGACCGCGGCCAAGGCCGGCGTCACCCCCGAAACCGTGATCGAGAACATCGACATCGGCGGGCCGAGCATGCTGCGCTCGGCGGCCAAGAACTTCGCGTCGGTGTACGTGGTGGTCGATCCGGCGGATTACGCGCGCGTGTTGGCCACGGTGCAGTCGGGCGACGACGATCTCGACCTCCGGCGGCTGCTGGCCGGCAAGGTGTACGCGCACACAGCGAGCTACGACGCCGCCATCGCGTCATGGTTCGCCGAGCAGCGTGGCGACCAGTTTCCCCACACGGTGACGATGAGCTTCGAGTTGGCGCAGTCGCTGCGCTATGGGGAGAACCCCGGGCAGGCGGCGGCGTTCTACGTGGAGCGGCCGGGCGTGGGACTCTCGGCGCTGCAGCAGAAGGGCGGGAAGGAGCTGTCGTTCAACAATCTCATCGATCTCGAAGGCGCGTTGCTCGCCATCGAACCATTCGGCAAGCAGACGGCGTGCGCGATCGTCAAGCACACCACGCCGTGCGGCCTGGCGGTCGGCGCGACGGCGCGGGAGGCCTACGAGAAGGCACTCGCCTGCGACCCCGTGTCGGCATTCGGCTCGGTGATCGCCTTCAACGTGCCGGTGGACGAGGAGACCGCCAACGTGGTGGCGAGCCTGTTCGTGGAGTGTATCGTGGCGCCGTCGTTCAGCGCCGCGGCGGTGGACGCGCTGGGACGCAAGAAGAACCTGCGGGTGCTCGAGGGCACCGCCAAGTGGCCCCCGAACAGCTTCGACTACAAGCGCGTGCGAGGCGGCGTGCTGGTGCAGGAGCGGGCGTCGAGCGTGATCGAGGATTCCGGCTGGACCGTGCCTACCAAGCGCCAGCCCACGTCGGAGGAGCTGGCCGACCTGCTGTTCGCCTGGCGGGCCGTGGCGAGCGTGAAGAGCAATGCCATCGTGCTCACGCGCAATGGCGCGACCATCGGGATCGGCGCGGGTCAGATGTCGCGCGTGGACGCCTCGTTCATCGCGGCGCACAAGGCGCGGCTTACGGGGCACGACACGCAGGGCGCGGTGATGGGCTCCGACGCGTTCTTCCCCTTCCGTGACGGCGTGGATCAGGCCGCCGAGGCCGGCGTGAAGGCGATCATCCAGCCGGGCGGCAGCGTGCGCGACGCCGAGGTGATCGCGGCCGCAGACGAGCACGGGATGGCGATGGTGTTCACCGGGAAGCGGCAGTTCCGGCACTAGGCTCGAGAACGGGCCCGAACCACTGGCATCAAGAACGGAGGGAACGAACAAGATGAAACGGAAACAACTGATGAAACCGATTTCTCTTTGAGGGGATTCGGCAGGAAGCTCAGCCCGCATGGCAGCCGGAACTTTCCTCCGAAGACCCCAGAGGAAACCGCAGTTCAATCAGTTCGATCCGGTGTATCCCGTATCATCTTGTTCCAAGCTCCGTTCTTGATGCCGGTCTGTCGCGCCCACTACTTGAACGCGGCGAAGCCGACCATGTTGCCGCCGGGCTCCCGCACGTAGATCTCCGTGCTTCCATAGAAGGTCTCGTGTCGCGGCTTGACCACCGGAACGCCGTCGAGCGCGCGTTCCACCGCGTCGAAGTCGTCCACCGTGATGAACAGGGTCACGGAATGCCCGTCGAGTTCCGCCGCGAGCGCCGGCGTCTCGGCCACGACGCTGGCGCGCGTCTGATACATCACCTCGATGGCACCGCGCTTGGCGCTGGCGAAGATGATCGCGCCGTCTGGACCCGGCACCTGATTCTCGACCGCGAACCCCAGCCGGTCGGACCAGAAGGCCAGACAGGGCTCCACTCGATCCACCACCATGACGGGCGTCAACTGCTTGAGGTTCGGCGACTCGGCGTTGGCACTCATTGGGGGACTCCGGGGTTGAGATGGACGCGGGATTCGACGCGCCTCAAACATACCGAATAGATGCCGAAACAACAACGCTGGCGCATCGCGGTGACCAACGCTGTGGGACGGGGATTCCTCGCGTTCTCCTGACGCCGGCTTCCCTTTCATAACTCTTGGTCCCACCGCATCTTTGAGTATCTTGTCGGCGCCCTGCCTCTCGGCGGGGCGCGTGCTGTCCGTTTCCCAATCGACCGACATGGCGACCACTTCGAAGCCGGAACTCGACTACCGCCCCTCCTATCTGGCCGCCACGATCGCGGGCGCGCTGGTGTTCCTTCTCTACCTCGTGACCCTGGCGCCGAGCACGGCGATGTGGGACACGAGCGAGTACCTCTCCGCCGCGTACACCCTCGGCCTTCCGCATCCGCCGGGCAATCCGTTGTTCGTGCTGCTGGGGCGGGTGATGTCGCTGCTGCCCATCGCCGGCTCGGTGGCGATGCGCATCAACATCTTCGCCGCCGTGTGCAGTGCGGTCGCCGCGGCGATGTGGTTCCTGACCACCGAGCGGGTGCTGGTGAGCTGGTTCCCCGAACGGTGGCGCCGGATCGTCGGGGCGAGCATCGCCACGCTCATCGGCGCCACGGCGTTCACGGTGTGGAACCAGTCGGTGGTGAACGAGAAGGTCTACACCATCTCGCTGGCCGGCATCGCGATCATCTCGTGGCTGATGATCCGCTGGTCGGACGATCCGGACGGCCCGAAGGCGGACAAGGTCATCATCCTCGTGGCCTACCTGCTCGGGTTGGGCTACGCGAACCACATGGCGGGGATGCTCGCCGCACCGGCCGTCGGCCTGGCGATCATCATGCGCCGGCCGCGCTATCTCCTGCGCTGGAAGCTGATCCTCGCGTCGCTGCTCGCGCTGGGTTTCGGCATCACGCCCTTCGCCATGCAGCCCATTCGCGCGGCCTACTACCCGGCCATGAACGAGGGCGAGCCCACCGCGTGCCGCGATGGACTGCACTGGGACTGCACGTTCAGCAAGGGCACGTACGACGCGTTCATGTACAACTTCAATCGGGGGCAGTACGGCAAGCCTTCGTTGATGGACCGCCAGGCCCCGTTCATTCAGGGCCAGGTGGGCATGTGGTGGTGGTACTTCAAGTGGCAGTGGATGCGCGACGCGCTCGACCAGAGCCCGGCCATGCAGAGCATGCTCGCCGCCGTGTTCCTGGTGCTCGGCCTGTTCGGCGGCTGGGTCCACTACAAACGTGACCGACGAAGTTGGTGGTACTTCGCGGGACTCATGTTCACGGTCTCGTTATGTCTGATCTTCTACCTGAACTTCAAGTACGGGGCGTCGCAGTCACCGCAGTTGGGGAGTAGTGTGGCCCGGGAGGTCCGCGACCGCGACTACTTCTTCATCTGGAGCTTCTCGCCGTGGGGCGTATGGGCGGCGCTCGGCCTGATGTTCGTCTGGGAATCCATCGGGTCGCTGTTCGGCACCGAGCGGGTGAAGCTCGGCGGCCAGACCGTCGAAACGCCCACCCGCAACGGGTGGTGGGCCGGATCGCCGGTGCTCCTCATCGCCATCATCCCGCTGTTCGCCAACTGGCAATGGGCCTCACGGGCCGGCCAGACCGACACGCGCGACTTCGCGGTGGACATGCTCAACTCGGTGGAGCCGTACGGTGTGCTCGTGGTCGTGGGCGACAACGACACCTTCCCCCTCTGGTTCGCGCAGGACGTGCTGCACATCCGCCGCGACGTCGTGGTGGCCAACACCTCGCTGCTCAACACCGACTGGTACGTGCGGCAGCTGATCCGGCGGCCCATCTATTCGTACGACAAGGCCAAGGGACCGGCCATCTATCGTGACAAGGACTGGCCCAAGCCGACAACGCCGCCGCTCCACATGACCATGGACCAGGCCGACGCGGTGCCGGCGTACTTCCCGATCAAGGGACCGACCACATACACCCTCGGGCCCATCCAGGCGACGATCAACCCCAAGAACCTGCCGCAGGACGACGCGGGCACCGGGTATCTGGACCGCGCCGGCGTGTTCGTGCTGCGCATGATCGCCGACTCGTACAACGATCGGCCCATCTACATCAGCCGTACCGCGGGCAACTACGCGGAGACGCTGGGGCTTGGCAACAATGTGATCACGCAGGGGCTCGCCCAGAAGGTGTTCATCCCCACCAAGAACATGGGGCCCGACACCGTGATGGTGCAGGGCGACGGCTACATGGACGTCAATCGCACCCTCACGCTATGGGACAGCGTCTTCCAGGCCCCCAAGTCGCTGGCCAAGCGCAACGGCTGGGTGGACAAGCCGTCGATCGGCATCCCGTACCTGTACATCGCCACCGGCGTCGAGTTGGAGCAGACGCTCGACGCGGTGGGCAAGTCGCAGTACGCGCCGCGCATCGTCACCGACACGCGCAAGATCGTCACGGCGCTCAATCTGCAGGACTACTTCCCGGGCATGAACGTGATGCCACCGGTGCCGGCCGTGCCGTCGGGCGACTCGGCGGTGGGCACACCGATCCCGACAAAGAAGAAGTAGACCGTCGGAGAATCGGCGCGGTGAACGGTGGGGGGCCTGCGAACGCGGGCCCCCCACCTTTTCACTCTCGACCCCACCGACGTAGCGCTCGCCGGCCTACCGCTTCTGTCGAGTCTCGTCGCGAACGCGCGCTTTCCACTCCGGGGCCGGCGCGCCAAGTTGATCGGGCGACGCGGTCTCGCCCACACGCGGCGGCTCGGCGCTCCCCAGAGCGCGCGACCGGGCGAACAACCATGCGCCCCACAGCGCCAGTGGCGGCAGGGCAATCCAGAGCGCGATCGGCAGCAGCCCCGCCGAACGTTCGATCAACGTGTGTCCGGCCCGCGAGACCGTCACGCCGAGGCCGGCGTCGCCGAACGACGCGGACACGTTCGCCGTTCCGGGAGCGCCGCCCGAGCGCGTGGCGCGGAGGATCGCCAACACGATGGGCGTCAGCGTGACCGCGGCGAGCCCCGCCCAGTATGCACACCAGGCGGCGAGCAGGTGACCGGGACGCCAACGGGAGATGAATAGTGTCATGCGAACTCCCTCCAGAATCTCAGTACCGTCCGCGCGCGTCGCGCGTCGCGCGGCGCCCGACCGCGCACGCCGTGCGACTCGCCTCGGCTCACGTGTCGTCCCGCTCCCACAGCCAGCCCCTCCGCCAGAAGTAGCCGACCATCCCACCGGCCGTCAGCCCCATCACGCCGAGCACCGCGGGATAGGCCCAGGGCCACGCCAATTCCGGCATGTGCGCGAAGTTCATGCCGTACACGCCGGCTACGAAGGTGAGCGGGATGAAGATGGTGGCCGTGATCGTGAGCACCTTCATGACCTCGTTGGTCCGCTGCCCCATCATCGACAGGTACAGATCCATCAGCGTGCCGACGAGTTCGCGATAGGACTCGGCGACGTCGATGACCTGCACGGCATGGTCGTAACAGTCGCGCAGATGCAGCCGCACCATCTCGCTCACCAGCGGGTGTTCCGTCCGGATCAACGCATTGATGGCCTCGCGCTGGGGCCAGATGGCCCGGCGCAGCTCGAGGAGCTGCCGTTTGGCTGCGTACATGCGGCGCAGATGGATGGGCCGCGCGTGTTCCAGCGTCTCCTCCTCGAGATCCTCGAGAAAGTCGCCGATCGTCTCGAGCACCGGATAGTAGCCGTCGACCACGGTGTCGATGATCGCGTAGGCCAGGTAGTCCGGCCCCGACCGCCGCATGGGCCCCACCCCGCTGCGAATGCGGTCTCGCACGGGATCGAACAGGTCGCCGTACCGCTCCTGCAGCGTGAGCACGAACGTTCCGCCGAGGAAGATGCTCAGCTGCTCGACCTCCACATCGGCACCCGATTCGCAGCGGGTCATCCGGGTGATGAACAGCTGGAAGCGCTCGTACGCTTCGGCCTTGGGCCGTTGCGGCACGTTGATGGCGTCCTCGAGCGCGAGCGGGTGAAGGGCGAAGATCTCGCCGATCCGGCGGATCGCGGCCTCGTCACCGATCCCCTGCACGTCCACCCAGGTCACGGTGTCGCGGTCGATGAACTCGACGAGGTCCTCCACGTCGGCCACCTCCCGCTCCTCGACGGCGTCGGGCCCGTAGTCGATCACGTGGATCTTGGGTGGAAGCGCGCCCGCCGGAATCACCAGAGTGCCAGGACGGGAACCCGCCGGCGGATGTCGCTTGCGAAAGAACATGCGTGCGTAGCCTCCTGGTTGCGCGGGGCGGTGGCGTCGGGGCGCGTGCGGCCGACGCTCTTCATTGTAGCCAAGGATCGTCGTTGGCGCCCGTGAGGCAGGCCGCATGTGCGCCATGGTCGACACCCGCGGCGCCGGCCACCACCGGTGCCAACGCGAACCGAGGAGGCGCTCCCGGGGTAAGTTGAGGCCATGGTTCGCCGTGCCCCGTCCGGCACGGCGGCCGTCCTTCACGGAAGGTGATCTGCATGTCCGACAACCAGCCGCTCCCCGACGCGCCGGGCGCCCCCGGCATCGGCCCCACCTGGACCAGCAGCGCCAAGGACATCGTCGGCTGCTCGCTCGGCCCCTCGCGGCTCTGGTTCACCACCGGCTTCGGCATCGTCAACGAGGTCTACTCCCCACGCATCGACATCCCCCAGATCCGCGATCTGGGCTTCATCGTCGCCGACGGCCATGGCTTCTGGGTCGAGGTGAAGCGGATGCAGCGCTACGAGCTGCGGCTCCCCGACGCCGGCATTCCGGTGGTCGACATCGTCCATCACCACGAACGCTTCGAGTTGGCGCTGCGCCTCGTCGCCGATCCGGTGCGCGACGTCCTGCTGCTGTCGTTGCGCCTCACCGGCGACGATACGCTGCGTCCGTACGTGCTGCTGGCTCCGCACCTGGGCGGCACCGGACGCGACAACGTGGCCACGGCGGTCCCGCTACGCGGCCGCAACGCGCTGTGCGCCGAGCAGGGCCCGTTCGGGCTGGCGCTGCTGGCACGCGACGACGCCGGCCGCGATGCGATGGCCCGCGCGAGCGCCGGCTACGTGGGCACGAGCGACGGGTGGCAGGACTTCGACCGCAACGGCGCGATGACCTGGACGCACGGGCGCGCCGGCCCGGGCAACGTCGCCTTGCTGGCAGAACTCTCGCGCTCGGCGACGCTGGCCCTGGGGTTCGGTTCCAGCAGCGAGTCGGCCGCTACGCTCGCCGCCTCGGCGCTGCAGCAGGACTTCGACGCCGTGTGGACGGGGGAAACCGACCGCTGGCGCGCCTGGCACGCGCGCACGAGCACCGACGGCAAGGGCGATTTCCGCTTGGGCGCCGACCGGCTACGCGACGCCGGGCGCACCTCGGCGATGGTGCTGCATGTCCATCGCGACAAGACGTTCCTCGGCGCCATGGTGGCGAGCCTCAGCGTGCCCTGGGGGAGCAGCAAGGACGACCTGGGCGGATACCACCTGGTCTGGCCGCGCGACCTCGTGGAGAGCGCGGGTGCGCTACTCGCGCTCGGTGCCGTGGAGGAGGCGCGAGACGTCATGCGCTACCTCGTGGCCACGCAGAACGAGGACGGCCACTGGTTCCAGAACCAGTGGTTGGGGGGCACGCCCTACTGGCGCGGCGTCCAGCTCGACGAAGCCGCGTTCCCGCTGCTCCTCGCCAGTGCGCTGCACGAACGCCATGCGCTCGACGGCATTCACATAGCGCCGATGGTGCGGCGCGCCATGCGATTCATCGCGCTGGCCGGCCCGTCGAGCGACCAGGACCGGTGGGAGGAGGACAGCGGCGTGAGCCCGTTCACGCTCGCGGTATGCATCGCCGCGCTCGTGTGCGGCGCCGACGTCCTCGACGGCGCCGACCGCGAGCTGGCGCTCCGGCTGGCCGACTTCTGGAATGCGCGCGCCGAGGCCTGGACGACGGTGAGCGGCAGCGGGCTGTGCGAGCGGTTCGGCGTCTCGCGGTACTACGTGCGCGTGGCGCCGGCGCGGGTGCTGTCGTCGCACGACGCCCTGTACCAGGTGCTGGCGATCAAGAATCTCGCGTGCGATCCCAACCTGCCGGCCGACGACCAGGTGGGCACCGAGTTCCTGCAACTCGTTCGCCTGGGCCTACGCGGCGCCGACGATCCGGTGATCCGCGACAGCGTGAAGGTGGCCGACGCGCTGCTCCGCGTGGACACGCCGAACGGACCCGCCTGGCACCGCTACAACGGCGACGGCTACGGCGAGCACGACGACGGCGCGCCGTTCGACGGCACCGGCGACGGCCGCGCCTGGCCGCTACTCACCGGTGAGCGCGGCCACTACGCGTTGGCGGCGGGGGAGGACCCGCGTCCGTACCTCGAGACCATGGCGAAGATGACCGGCCCCGGTGGACTGATGCCCGAGCAGGTGTGGGACCGGGCGCCGATCCCCGCCCGCGGCCTCTATCCCGGACGGCCCACGGGGTCGGCGATGCCGCTGGTGTGGACGCACGCCGAATACGTGAAGCTCGCGGCCAGCACCCGGCTCGGTCGCCCGTTCGACCGTGTGGCCGCGGCCTGGAATCGGTATCAGGGCAAGCGGCCCGACCCCGAGTGGTGGTGCTGGAGTCCCGCCGCGCCCATCGGCGAACTGGCGGCGGGCAAGGGGTTGCTCATCCTGCTGCCGGCCGCCGCCGTGGTGCACTGGAGCGTGGACCACTGGACGTCGGTTCGCGACGATGCCACGCAGCCCACGGAGCTCGACGTCCACCAGTTCGCGATCCCCGCGTCCGCAGTCGGCACAACGGCGTCGCGGGAGATCGTGTTCACCTTCCGGTGGACCGCAACGCAGGCGTGGGAGGGACGCGACTTCCGCGTGCAGGTGGTGGAGGCGGGCGCGTCCGTGCCGTAGCAGATCGCGCCGGCGCGGCGCGGGCGGGCGGGCGACGGCGCCGCGCCCCCGCTCACCCCGATGGGGCGTCCAACTGCCGGCGCACGATGCGCGCCAGTCGTTCGGCGTCGAACGGCTTGTGCAGCAGATTGACGCCCTCCCGCATGGAACCGCCCGGATCGGCGACCTCGGCGCTGTAGCCCGTGATGAATACCACGGGCAACTGTGGTCGGTCCTGCTTGAGGATGCGCGCCAGATCCGAACCGCTCATGCCCCCCGGCATCACGAGGTCGGTGAGCACCAACCGGATGTCGTTGCGATGCTCGGCCCACACCTGGAGCGCATCGACGCCGTTGGGCGATTCGATGACCTCATAGCCGAGGTGGAGCAACGCCGTCCGCGCGGCGGCACGCACGGCGGAGTCGTCCTCCACCAGGAGCACGGTCTCGCCGCTACCCGGCGCTGTGGGCCGGTCGGGGACGGCCGAGACTGCCGTCGCGCCGACGAGTTGGCTCGGCAGGAAGATCCGGAACGTGGTCCCGCGATCTGGCTCGCTCGCCACCTCGATCCACCCTTCGTGCTGCTGCACGATCCCGAACACGGTGGCCAGGCCCAACCCCGTGCCCTGCCCGACGTCCTTGCGCGTGAAGAACGGTTCGAAGATCCGCGGCAGGTCGGCGGCGGAAATGCCCGCTCCCGTGTCGGCGACGCAGAGGCAGGCGAACGAGCCGGTGCGCGCGTTGGCGGAGCGCGCCGCCGTGGCCCGGTCGATCTCGACGATCGAGGTCTCGATGAGCAGCGTGCCGCCCCGCGGCATCGCATCGCGCGAGTTGACCGCCAGGTTCAGCAGCACCTGATCGAGCATGCCCGCATCCCCGTGGATGTAGAGCGGGTGAGACGCGAGGGTGAGTTCCATCCGGATGTGCTCGCCCAGGACGCGCTGCAGCATCTTGGTGATGCGGGTGACGACGTCGTTGAGATCGAGCGCACGCGGTTGCATGGCCTGCTGGCGGCTGAACAGCAGGAGCTGCCGCGTGAGGTTCGACGCACGCTGGGCGGCCAACTCGATTTCGCGCGCGTACTCGGCGGTCACCGACGCCGGATCGCTCTGTCCGGCCAGCATGCCCGCCTGCAGCTGGATCACCGCGAGGATATTGTTGAAGTCGTGGGCCACCCCGCTGGCCAACTGGCCCACCGCCTCCATCTTCTGGGCATGCCGGAACTGCTCCTCCAATTCCCGGCGTTCGGTGATGTCGCGGGCCACGCCGACGATTCGCTCCACCTGGCCGGCGGCGTCGTGCACGGGGAAGGCGCGATCGCGCACCCAGCGAATGGTGCCGTCGGGGCGCACGATGCGATACGCCTCGTCGTACTCCCCCGCGAGCTGCTTCGTGGCGGCTGCCACGCGCACCCGTTCGCGATCGTCGTGGTGGATGCTCTCCATCCAGCTCTCGGGCGACGCATACAATTCGCTGCACGGCCGCCCCCAGATCTGCTCGTAGGCCGGGCTGACGTACACGGCCCGTGACTTGGAGACGCTGGCGATCCAGAACACCTCGTTGATGTTCGATGCCAACTCGTTGAAGCGGCGTTCGCTCTCCCGCAGCGCATCCTCCGCTTCCCGACGTCGCGAGATGTCGATGCCCACGCCCACCAGGCACGGTTCCCCGTTGTACTCCACGCGGCGCCCGGTGAAGAAGTACGGCACCACGGTCCCGTCCTTCCGAACCAGACCGGCCTCCACCGATGACTGTCCGGCGGTAAACACCTCCGCGATCCGGGCCTCCACCAGCGAGTGGTCGGCCGGCACAATGAAGTCCAGCGGATGCAGGCGCGCGATCTCGTCGTGCGAGTAGCCCGTCACGTCCTCCATCGTCCGGTTCCAGCGCAGGAACCGCCCCTGCGAATCGTAGAAGTACATGGCGCCGGGCGTGCTCTCGATCATCGTCTCCGAGAACTGCCGTTCGCTCTCGGCGGCCGCCTCAGCCGCCGATCGCTCCTCGTCGCGCGCGATGTTGTCCAACGCGAACGAGATGTCGGTGGCGGCCTCGTTGAGCAGGGCCACCTCCCGCTCCAGAAAGAAGTCCAGTTCGTCGGAGTACACATTGAGCACGCCGCAGGCGACGCCCTGCATGCGAATCGGAAACGCGGCCGACGACCGGAAGCCCCGCCGCCGGACCTCGTCGCGCCAGGGCAGCGTGGACGGCTCGTTGAGCGAATCGTTGATGATCACGGAGCGCCCCTCGCGGAACGCCGTGCCCGAGGGCCCCCGCCCTTCGGGGCGCTCGTCGGCGAACACCTGGATGCGCGTCACGTAGTCGCCGTCATCGCCCCAGACCGCCACCGGCAGCAACTGCTGCGTCTCCGGATCGTGCCATCCCACCCAGATCATCTTGAAGCCGCCATACTCACCGAGCACTCGACAGATCTTGCGAAGCAACTCGTCGCGGCCCGGGGTCCAGACAATCGCCTGGTTCACCTGGCTCAACGCGGCATACAGACGCGCCAGTCGTTCCAGCGCGTGCGCCTGCGCCACCTGCGTCGTGAGGTCGCGGATCACCTTCGCCGCGCCGATCACCGACCCGTCGGCGGCTCGGATGGGGGACACGGTGACCGAAGTGTCGATGACGCGACCGTCGCGGGTCACCCGCTGGGTCTCGAAGGGCTCCACCGGTTCGCCCGCCGCGACGGCGGCGAGAATCCGCTCCCCCTCGTCGATCCGATCGGGCGGGATGATGGTCGCGATCGGCTGGCCGACGATCTCGGCGGCGGGATACCCGAACATGCGCACCGCCCCGCCGCTCCAGTGCGTGATGACGCCATGCAGATCATGGCCGATGATCGCGTCGACCGAAGCCTCGACGATGGCGTTCACGTCGAGCGCCCCGTGCAGGGGCGCACTCTTCCCCTTTCGCGATCCGCCCTTGCGGACACCGGCCATCGTGCCCTCCTTCCTGAGAGTACGCTCGACGCTTGCCACTCCCGCCGGGCCCGTCCACGGCGTCCGGCCGGCCGCCTCGATGATCATGGCACGGCGCGGGCGTCGTGTCCATCGGGAAAGAACGAGTTCCGGCGGCCACCTGTGCCGCCGCCCTGGCCGCCTTATAATTGGGGATTCCACCACCCGAGCGTCCGATGCCATTCACGCTGGCCGACCGCTTCTCCCATCTGGGCGCCGAATCGGCGTTCGAAACGCTTGCGGCCGCGCGGGCCCGCGAGGCGATGGGCCGCGATGTGGTCCACTTCGAGATCGGGCAACCGGACGTGGGGGCGCCGGCGCACGTGGTGGAAGCGGCCCTGCGGGCACTGCGCGACGGCCGAACCGGCTACGCGCCCGCCGCCGGACTCCCCGAACTCCGCGACGCGGTGGCCCGGTATATGGTGCGCCGCCACGTGCCCGCCACAGCCGAACAGGCCATCATCACCCCCGGTCCCAAGGCCGCGCTGTTTGCCGCCATGGCAAGCGTGATCCGCCCCGGCGATGAGGTGCTCGCGCCATCGGTGGGCTTTCCGGCGTACACGCACATCACACGCTTCCTGGACGGCCGGGTGACGTACTACGATCTCGACGCCGACCACGGATTCGCGGTGACGGTGAGCGCCCTCGAGGCACGCGTCACGCCGAACACGCGCGTGCTCATGCTCAACGCGCCGCACAACCCCACCGGCGGCATCATCGCGCGCGACGAGCTGCCCGCCATTGCCGACTTCGTCCGGCGCCACGACCTGACGGTGATTACCGACGAGATCTACGGTGACCTGCAGTTCGACGGCGACTTCGCCAGCCTGGCAGCGCTGCCGGGGATGGCCGAGCGGACGATCGTCGTCGACGGCCTGTCCAAGAACTTCGCGATGACCGGATGGCGGCTGGGGTACGCCCTGGTGCCCGCCGGGCACGGAGCGGCGTTCGAGCGCTTCGTCACACACAACTTCTCATGTACGTCCACCTTCGTGCAGCTGGGCGCGCTGGCGGCGCTCACGGGGCCCACGGACGCGGTGGAGGCGTCGCGCACGCGGTACGCGGCACGGGCCGAGCGTGTGGCCCGAACATTGGACGCGCTCCCGGGGGTCAGCTGCCATACGCCGCGCGGTGCCTTCTATGCCTTCCCCGATCTCCGGCGGCTGGTGGCAGACACGGGGCTCACATCGCGTGACGTGGCCACACGGGCCCTGGACGAATTCGATGTGGCCGTATTGCCCGGTACGGCATTCGGGCCCGGGGGCGAGGGCTTCCTGCGCATCGCCTACCTCCAACCCGAGAACGTGCTGGATCGCGGCCTGGAACGGTTGGCGACTTGCTTCCGGGCCGTTGGCCGGCCCGCACCGGGAACTCCCGATCGGAGGGGCCAACCCGGATTGCCGATCGCTTCCCGCTAGGATCTTCACGCTCCCGGACTCGGGGCTGGTGCAACCCGAGCACCGGGGCGAAATTGAATAACGGCGTCCCTATCCCCATCCGGGCGGATTCTCGTCCGGCGCTGCCCCTGTCGGGTTCCCGCCTCGTAACGGAGTACGCCCTGATCAAGCACATCACGAGCATCCGCACGTCCGGCACGATCATGCCGAGTTCACGCTATCTGGTGGACCGGTTGCTGCGCGGCATCGACTTCGCGCGCGCCCGGCACCTGGTGGAACTCGGCGTCGGCACCGGCTGCGTGACTCGGGAAATCCTGCGCCGCATGCACCCCGACGCGCGGCTCATCTCGTTGGAGATCAACCCGGAGTTCGTGGAGATGGCGCGGCAGCGCCTGCCCGATCCGCGCCTCACGCTGCGCAACGCCTGCGCGAGTGCGTTGCCGCTGCTTCTCACCGAAGAGGGGATCGAGGGCGTGGACGCGGTGGTGTCGAGCCTCCCGCTCCGGATCATGGATCAGGGGGTGGTGGACCGCATTCTCGACGTGAGCCGCGAATCGCTCCGTCCCGACGGGCGCTTCCACCAGTACCAGTACAGCCTGAGCCACTACGAGCAGTTGGCGCGCCGTTACGCCGACGTCGGGGTGCGATTCACCATCCGCAATACGCCGCCGGCGTTCGTCTACGAATGCACCGGCACCGACGGCCGCGCCCCGGTGCCCATCCGGCTGCGTCCCTCAGTGGCCGCGGTGTACGCGGGAGCCCTGGCCGCCGCGTCGCTGATGATCCGCGTGGTCCACGGAAACTGACCGCGGTCAGTTTCCGATCTTCGACCCCACGAAGGTGCCGCCGCGGTACGTGTACAGCGTGGATGCGTCGGGATAGTTGACCAACTCGAACGCCCCCTTCTTTCCGTCGGGCGCCTCGGTCAGATAGACCCCCACCGCGTCGCCGTCGAACACCGGGATGCTCGTGACCGGGAATGCGTGCGGCTTGGCGCCGTTCATGATCGCCACCACGTGCAGCGCCGCATCACCGGGCACTGTGCCCTCGACGATCGCGTCCTTCGTGCCGTCGCCATCGAAGTCTGCGATCGTGGCGAACAGGGGATCGATCTTGCCGCTCCCCAGCGCCGACTGCTGCGCCACGTCGGAGCGGAACTTGTCGGGCGTGATCATGCGGAACCCGGGCATCGCGGCATCGAGCGCCGCCTGCATTCCCGACGGCAACTGCAGCGAAAAGCCCACGACCGAGAACTGCGCGGTGGGATCGGGCGGGTTGTGCGAGCACGCGGCGAGCGTGGCCGCCAGCGCAATGGCCGCGGCAACCTTCTTCATCTGGGACCTCCGGCGGTTGTAGGCTCCCTGAAGTAACGTGCAGGGCGGCCGGCAGCGATGCGCCAGATCACCCTTTGTGCAATTCTTGCGACGCGATCCGGGGCAGCTCCTCCGCCGCGCGCTTGAGCGACTCCACGCTCTGCTGCAGCATCGCCAGCCGTTCGTTGGAGTCGGCAATCCGTTCGAGGGCGCGCACGTAGCGCCGGCCGAGATACAGCGCGCCGCCGAGCGCGGCGCCCCAGAACGAACAGGCGGCGATGAAAATCGGCCAGAACATGGCTCAGTACCTCCAGCTCCTGGTGTCGGCGCCGGCCGGGGCGCTCCGCTCCATGTGTGCGGCCATCTTCTGCAGCAACGCCGGCAGCGGCGGCCCCCAGCAGTGCGGCGCGCCGGGCTGGAACACGATCTCGCCGGTCCACTTTGGCGCCGTGGTCGTCTTCAGGAAGTCATCGAGCAGATGCACAGCGTCGTTCAGATAATACGTATCGGCGTCGCCCACATATACGCTGATCTTGTCGGAGAGTTTCGGTCCGACGGTGCGCCAGTTGCTCTCCAGATAGTTCCGCAGATCGAAGTGCTGCTTCCAGTACTCGGCGGTCGCATGATCGATCACGCCGGTCCGTTTATTCCAGATGCGACGCGGATAGCCGTCGGCCCCCACGGGTCCATATGCGGCTTCCCAGATGTCCCACTGCCCGCCCGACCGCGAGTGATCGCCCACCGCCAGCTCGTACCAGTTCTCGTCCTTCATCATCGTCTCGATGTTGCCGTCGGGACGGCGCACGTCGGGGCGCTCCACCCGCATCCATCCGTGATTCACCCAGTAGGCATTGGTGTCCGCATAGATGTTCACGATCTGGTGGTAGCGGAAATCGACGGCGTCGGGACAGAGCGACCAGGTGCCGCCGTAGAAGTCGGGATGGAACACCTGCTGAGCGAGCGAGATCCATCCGCCGGTGGATCCGCCGGTGAGCAATCGCGCCCACGGCTGCCCGATCACGCGGAAGCGGCGCTCCACTTCGGGAATCAGCTCCTGCATGATCGCGTCGTCGTACGGGCCCTCGTTGGCCGAATTGACGTCGTACGAGTCGTCGTAGAAGGGCGAGGGGTGCTGCAGCGTCACGAGAATGACGCGCGGCGTGGTGTCGCTGAGCCACGCCGGCGTCGCGCCACCGCCCGGCGCGCGGAGCGAGAAGTGCCCTTCGTCGTACACCACCGGATACTTCACGTCGGGGTGCGTGTCGTAGCCCCTGGGCAGGAGCACGGTGGCGCCCAGGTACATCGGGTGGCCCCACCAGTTGGTGAGAATCGCGCTCTGGATGCGGAACCGCTTCACATACTCGTTGTCGGGCGGCACGACCACCGGCGGGATCACCCGGTCGGCGACGAGCCGGATGGGCGTCGAGGACTTCGGATCCCAGTGAATCTGCACCGGCGCGGCGTACAGATTGCCCGGCGAGCGCTTCCAGTTCTGCCCCTCCCATTGATCCATGTGCATCCACACGGTGTGCCCGTCGGCGCGGTGGAACTCAGTGAACGCGTTCACGAACGGCTCCACCCAGTACGTGCCGGCGGGAAGGTCGGTCAGCGACTTCACGGGGTAGCCGACCGACGACGCGTCGATCGTCGCCTCCTGTCCCGGCGAGAGGTTCGATACATCCACGGCGAACAGCGGCACGCCGTCCTCGCCGGTCTGATCGATGGGCGTGCGGCGGCCGTCGTTGGTGCGCGACAGCGCCACGTACACGCGGCCGGTGATCGGGCCGGCGTGGGCCGATGCCGGGAACGAGAGTTCGAAGCGGGGATCCACCGTGGGCTGCTGCGACATGACAGAACCCGGAACGAGCGTCAGCGGGAGCAGCGCGAGGATCAGAGATCGGCGGTACATGGCGGGGTGGGTGAAGGGCTCGACCATGGGAGGCGCGGCGAAGGGGGGGCCGACAGCCTGAGCAATGATACGGCCGCGGATGTCGTCTCGGGAGCCGGGGGCCCGGTGGAGCACTTTCCGTCCCCGCCGCCGTTTCATATTATGGCAGACTCCCATGCACGCCCCGGTCCCCTCCCTTGCCGCGGCCCTCAGCGGTCGCTACCGCGTCGAGCGAAAGCTTGGCGCCGGGGGCATGGCCACCGTGTACCTGGCCCACGATCTCAAACACGATCGGCCGGTGGCAATCAAGGTGCTGCGGCCGGAACTCGCCGAGGTGATCGGCGCCAAGCGGTTTCTGGCGGAGATCCGCACCACGGCCGGGCTGCAGCATCCGCACATCCTCCCCCTGCACGACTCGGGCGACGCGGACGGCACCCTCTACTACGTGACGCCCTTCGTGGACGGTGTCACGCTGCGCGAACGCTTGCGCACCGGGGGACCACTATCGGTGGGCGACGCGGTGCGAATCATGGGACAGGTCGCGAGCGCCCTGGACTATGCGCATCGCCATGGCGTGGTCCACCGCGACATCAAGCCCGAGAACATTCTGCTGCAGGACGATCAGGCGCTGGTGGCCGACTTCGGCATCGCGGTGGCGATGGACGCGAGCGAGGCGGACCGCCTGACTGGCACCGGGCTGTCGATCGGCACGCCGGAGTACATGAGCCCCGAGTACGTGCTCGGGGAGCATGCGCCCGACGCGCGCAGCGACATCTACGCGCTGGGGGTCACGCTGTACGAGGCGCTCACCGGCGTGCCGCCGTTCACGGGACCCAGCGCGCCCGCCGTGATCGCCCGGGTCATCTCGGAGCGGCCGGTTCCCCCCTCGCGGCACCGCCGCGATCTGCCCAGCGGTGTCGACGCGATCGTCATGCGGGCCATCGAACGGGAGCCCGGCCGCCGCTTTCACTCGGCCGCCGAGATGCAGATCGCGCTGGCGGCCATCCCCTCCAATCAGGTCCCAGCGCGCGACACGACGCGTCAGGCGCGCCGCGCACGGATCGTTGCCGGCCTTATCGGAGCCGCGCTACTCGGCGGCGCGGCCTACGTTGCCGTCCACCGCGCCGACGCCGCTCGGAGGCCGGCTGCCGGCGGCGACTCGGCGCCGGCGGCGACCCGATCGGTGATCGCGCTGCCGTTCGAGAACTTCGGTCCCGACTCCCTTGCCAGCGCCTACCTGGCCGACGGGATTCCCGAGGAGTTGCTCGCCGCGCTGTCGAACGCGCCCGACCTGGCCGTGCGCCCGATGCCCCGCGACCCGCGATACCGACTTCGTCCTGACCTGCCTTCCGTGGGCCGCGAGTTGCATGCCGACGTCATTCTCACCGGCACGGTGCTGCCAGAGGGGGACTCCATTCGGGTCACTGTGCGGCCGTATGATGTGGCGCGGAACGCCTACCTGCCGTCGGTCACGTACACGTCGGCCACGACCAACGTGTTCGGTCTCGAGGACAGTATGTCGCGAGCGCTCGGCGCGCGGCTGCGGGTGGGCGCGGCGTCACGACAGCTGCTGGCGGGCGCGCCACGAGGACGCCCCACGAACCCCGCCGCGCACGACTCTCTACTGCGCGCGCGCTGGTATTCGGAGAAGCGCGACTGCGCGTCGCTCGACCGGGCCGTGGCGCTGTTGACCACGGCGACGCATCTCGACTCCGGATACGCGCAGGCCTGGTCGGACCTCGCGCAGGCCCACGATCTCCGCGCCGCGTTCCTCTGCGCGCGCGGCATCAACGAGTTCGTGCCGGCGCGCGCCGCCGTCAGCCGGGCGCTGCTCCTCGACAGCACGCTCGCCGACGCGCACACCACGCTCGGGTTCCTGCACCTGATCGCCGATTGGGATTGGCCGCGCGCGAGGGCCGCCTTCGACCGCGCGCTCGCGCTGGATCCGGCGAAAGCGGACATCTGGCTCTTCCACGCGTGGTATTACGTGGCGCTCGGGCGTCTGGACTCGGCGCGCGCGTCGGTGCGCCACGCCGAGGAACTCGATCCAAGCTCGAGTATCATTCGCACTCGGGTGGGGACGATCCTCGACTTCTCCGATTCGGTGGAAGCCGCCGCCAGCGAGGTGAGTGCGGTCCTCGACCGTGAACCCGACTTCGAACCCGCCCGCGTCGAGATGATGTTGCTGGCCGCGGCTTCGGGCCGATGCGACCAGGCGCTGACCCTGTTGCGCAACCGGCCCCGATCGGCCCCCAACGCACCGGGTCGGGAAGGAACATACATCTACGCCAAGGCGCGGTGCGGCGACACCGGGGCGGCTCGCGCCGCACTGCGGGATTGGGAGGCCCGCGCGGCACGCGGCGAATTCATCGCGCCCTTCCAGATGGCGATCGGCTACGCTGGACTCAACGACGACGCCAAAGTGCTGTCCTGGCTCACCCACGCCGTCGAGGAGCGCGACTGGCAGGTATGGGAACTGGCGGTGTTCCCCGTCTTCAAGAAGTACCACGGCAACCACGACTTTCAGGCCCTCGTCGGCCGGGTGCATCTACCGCCGGTGAGCTGACGCCCGCTCGGGATCGCCGTGCTAGCTGCCGCTCGCGCATGCGTCGTCGCGCAGCCCCACCGCGCGGCCCGCCGCGCAGTCTTCGCGTACGATCGGATGCTCGGCGCCGATACGCCCTGCCAGCGCCGCCACGGCGCGGGAATACATGGTATCGGCAATCGGACGCTCCCCGCGCCCGGCCAGCGCGATCGCCAGGCCAACCGCGGCCCGGCTGCGGACGGGGTCCAGCGAGTCGAGCGTCGCCCGCGCCAGCGAATCCGCCTCGCGGTAGGTCGCGAGCGCACCCCGCTCATGACGCGCCATCTGCACCTGCCCCAACCGGACGAGCGTGCGCGCCGTCTCGCGCGGCGAGTCGCCCTTGGTCGACTCGCGTAGCGTCTTCGCCCGCTGCAGCCACGATTCCGCCTGCGGCAGATCTCCCCGATGGAACGCGAGCACGCCGAGCGCGTGCTCGGCGTAGCCCACGGCGCGATGCGTGGGCCCGAGGGTCGTGCGGAACACGTCGAGCGCCGCCTGCAGCAGCGAGTCCGACTCGGCGAAGTCGTCCGGACGCCCGCGCAGCGCCAGCAGATAGCCCAGCGAGAAGTACGACTCACCCATGAACCGCGCGTCGGTGCCCAGGACCTTGCGCCGGATCTGGTACGCGTGACGGAGATATGGCTCGGCTCGATCGTAATGCCCGGCCTCGCGCAGCATCATCCCGAGGTTGTCGGTGGCGTCGGCCGTGCTCACGCTCCCGCTGTCGGCCTGACGGAACATGCGCAGCGACTCGCGCAGGAGCGGCTCGGCTTCCGTGTAGCGCCCCTGCGTGGTGAGCATGAGCCCGAGATCGTTCATCGTGTATGCGCGGTCGGTGCTGGTGGGGCCGAGCACTTTGGTCTGCAGGTCGATGGCCTGCCGGAACGCGGCCTCCGCCTTCGCATCCTGTCCCAGCCGCGAGTACTCGTCGGCCACCGCGCTGATGGCGGCGATCACCGACGGCTGCGCCACCCCGCCGTGCGTCCGGCCGTAGGCGATCGCCTGCTCGTACGCAGCGGCGGACGAGTCGGGAACGCCGAGCACGTCGTACGCGTTGCCGAGTCCGGTGAGTGCGTCCACCATGGTCGAGTCAGGCGTGCCGGGAAGCGATCGGACGATCGCGATCTCCCGCGCATACATCTTCAGGGCCGTGCGGTACTCGCCTACCGACCGCTCGACGCCCGCGAGCACGTGCAGGAAGTCCGCCTGCAGTCTCGGTTGCGCGCTCAACGAATCCACGCGCTTGACACCACGGTCGAGCAGATCGCGGGCGGTGACCGTCGCGCCGCGGTTCTCGTTCGGATCGCTCGCCTGGAACAGGTTCGTGAGAAAGTCCTTCACCGCGTTCGATTCGGTGAGCGCCGACTCGGCGGTGGCGCGCGCCGCGTTGGCGCGCCGCGCCTGCCAGAACGTGGCGCCCAGCCCACCCGTGAGCGAGAGGAACAGCAGCAGCACGGCCCCCATCGCCGTCTTGTGCCGGGCCACGAACTTGCGCGCCCGGTACGCCACCGAGGTCGAGCGCGCGAGTACGGGCTGGCCCGCGAGCATGCGATCCACGTCGTCGGCCAGCTGCGCCACCGACGCGTAGCGCATCTCGGCCTCCTTGCGCATTGCCTTGGCGACGATGTTGTCCAGGTCGCCGGCCACGGCCCGCGCGCTCACCCCGACGGTCGGCCGCTTGCGCAGCACGTCACTGGGGCGCGGCGCCTCCAGTTCCAGCACGCGCCGCCGCACCTCGTCGGTAGACGCGTCGGCGTCGGCGAACGGGTGAGCGCCGACCACCAGCTCGTACAGCAGGACGCCCAGCGAGTACACATCGGTGGCCACCGTGATGCGCCCGCCCCGTAGCTGCTCGGGACTCGCGTAGCTCGGCGTGAGCCGTCGCTCCATCACCGTCGTCTCGGCGTGCTCGTCAGTCGTGAGCAGTTTGGCAATGCCGAAGTCGAGCAGCTTGGGCACGCCGTCGGCCCCCACCAGCACGTTCGAAGGCTTGATGTCGCGGTGCACCACCAGCGAGCCGTGCGCATGCTGCACCGCCTCGCACACCTGGCGGAACAGGCGCAGCCGGTCGTCGAGCGGCAGGTGGCGCTGCGCTGCCCACTCCGTGATCGGCCACCCGTCGATGTATTCCATCACCAGGTACGGCGTGCCGTCCGGCGCCTCGCCGCCGTCGAGCAGCGCGGCGACGTGCGGATGGTGCAGGTCGGCAAGAATCTGCCGCTCGGCGCGGAACCGCCGCGCCAGTTCCTCGCTGGCGAAACCCCCGCGCACCAGCTTGATGGCCACCTGCGCGCGATAGGCGTCGTCCACCCGCTCGGCCAGCCACACCGTGCCCATGCCCCCGTGGCCGAGTTCGCGCACCAGGCGATAGGGGCCGAGCATGCGACCGGCATAGTCGCCGGCGGTGCCGAAGGAGAGCGCGGCGGCCCGCACCGCCGCGCTCACGAACTCGCCGGCGGGCGACGCCTCACCCGCGCGCAGCAGCCGCTTCACGCGCTCACCCAGGTCGGTATCGCCGGCGCAGGCCTCGTCCACGAATCGGTCGCGCTCGTCCACCGGCCGTTCCAACGCCGCATCGAACACCTGCTGCATGCGGGCCAGGCGGTGCGCGTCCATCGCCATCATGCCTCGTCCAGCCGATCGTACAGCCAGCTGCGCGCGAATCGGAGATCGCGCGTAACCGTAGGCGTGGACACGCCGAGCACGCGTGCGACCTCGTCGTATTCCAGTCCGGCGAAGTAGTGCAATTCCACGGCGCGGGCCTTGCGCTCGTCGAGCGCCGCGAGTTCCTCGAGCGCGTCGTCGATGGCAATGACGTCGATCGGATCGCCCTGGCCGCCGTCCGGCCGATTCTCGAGCGTGATGCTCACGCGGTCGCCGCTCCGCTTGTCGCGCATGCGCGACCGCGCGTGATCCACGAGCACGCGGCGCATGGTGCGCGCCGCGATCGCGAGAAAGTGGCGCCGGCTCTCCCATTGCACGTCGCTGCCCACCAACCGCAGGTACGCCTCGTTGATGAGCGCCGTGGGTTGCAGCGTGGCCGCCGCGTGCTCGTCGCGCATGTACCGGCTGGCGATGTCGTGCAGTTGGGCGTAGACCAGCGGCAGCAGACGGTCGCCCGCCGACGCATCGCCGGCGCTCCAGGCAGCGAGCAGTTGCGTGATTTCGGCGTGGTCCTGCGGCATCGCGTGGCGGAATGAGGAGAAGCGGTTCCGAAGGGCGAAATTAGCCTCGCCCCCCGGAACCCGCCACACCACCATCGACGTGCAGGCCCCCGCACGGATCGGCGCACGGTGCTCACCCTGGCAGGATCTTCACGGAAGCCGTATCGCCCACCACTCCGTCGGTGGCGGAGGTCCGGCCCTTGCCGCCGACGCCCCCGGGACCGATTCGATACTGAACCCCGTTCGCGGTGAAGTTCATCCCGCCCCACACCAGAACGCCGAGCGACGGCCCGCCAACACCACCGCCTCCCCATCCACCGTCCCCGCCGTCGCCGCCGGCGCCCCCGGTGCCACCATTGCCCGTGAGGCCGGACGCCGCTCCGCCGGGGCCACTGCGGCCGCCGGGCCCCCCGTACTGGCCCAGACCGCCTTCGCCGCCACTTCCGCCGCCCGCCGTGATGACGACGCTCGAGTCCAACTCCAACTGACTGGACGGTGAGACCACGATCCCGATTGACGCGCCCCCGCCAATTCCGCCGACACCGCCCGCACCGCCCCCTCCAGCGCCGCCACCCCCACCGCCACCGCCACCGCAAATCGGGGAGATCACGGGCCCGCCGCCACCGCCCCCGCCGCCGCCCCCACCCCCCGGCTTTCCCTGAACCCCGAGTCCGCCACGCGGCGGCACATACCCGAAGCTCATGCCGTATGCGCCGAACCCGGTGCCTGCCGTGCCGTCGGCGCCCGCCGCCCCCGGTTTTCCCGGCTTCCCGGAAGCTCCGTTGGATCCCACGGCGCCACCGGCACCACCGGCCCCCGCCCCCGTGCCGGAGCCGGCGGTTCCCGAATAGCCGGTCACCGCGCCACCGGTGCCTCCCGTTCCGCCCTTCCCGCCGGTGGCGCTGAAGCCGCCCGCACCTCCGGTGATGTTCGGCGGACAGAAGTTCGCCTGCTGGCCCTGCTCCCCGTCCCGACCCGAATCGGAGACGGCCGGTATGACCTGCGCCGTGCCGGGCGAATCGTATCCCCGGCCCGCCGAGATCGTGCTTCCGCGAATCACGATTCCCGTACTCGAGTCCAGCGATACGGCGGCGTACTGGCCGGCGGAATCGGTGGCGAGGTGGAGCCCATCGAGCACCACGTCGTGCACGCCCACCGCCGTCACGGCCAAGCTCCTGTTGATGATCGTCGTGGCATGTCCTGCCGTATCGCGGGTCCACGAGGCAACGTCGTAGCCGCCGACGATGGACACGTGCGACCTGGGGTGCACCTGCTCGCGATAGGAACCGCCGGCCACGCGCACCGTCGCCCCCGAATCCGCAATCGCGAGCGCCCGCATGATCGTGGCGACGGGCGCCTGCTGCGTGCCCGGGTTCGCGTCGCTCCCCGTCGCGGCGCTGACGAAGACGTCGGTGGCCGGGAAGCTGGATCCGCCCCCGTTTCCACCCGTTCCACCGGGGCCCGTGGCGTCGGCGCCGCCGCAGGCCGCCATCACACAGACGGCCACGACGCAGAGTGCCAGGTCGCGTATTCGCGGCGTGCGTATGTCTCGGAACATCGAACCTTCCTTCCGTTGAAGAACTCGCGCCCGCGATTCGCGGTGGAGGCGTTCGTCAGGGAGGGCGCCAAACGGCCGGGCCGATGATCATCGACCCGGCCGTTCGTCCACCCCGTGCATCAATCAGTTTGCCGTGACCACCTTGACCGAAGCCGAATCGCCCGCCACGGCGGCACCGCCGGCAACCGGACTTGAGCCGGGAGCGCCGGGAGGCCCGATTTGGTAGGTCACCCCGGTTGCAGTCAACGCGGCGTTCCCGAGCAACAGCACGCCGATCGAAGGGCCGCCGGCTCCGGCGCCCCCGGCACCGCCAGGTCCTCCAACCCCCCCGGCGCCGCCAGTCCCCCCCGCGCCGGTGCCCACGCTCGCCGCCCCCCCCTTCCCGCCCGCACCGCCGGCGCCACCGGCCTGCCCACCGGCACCGTTACCTCCCTTCCCACCACCCGCCGTGATCACTACGGAATTGTCCAACTCGAGCCGGCTGGTACTGCCGAGCGCGACGCCGATCGAGGCATACCCGCCCACTCCGCGGTAACCGCCCCAGCCACCCTCGCCGCCCTGGCCTCCACCGCCCCCGCCCCCGCCGCACTGGGCCAGGAAGGCGTCTCCGCCACCACCGCCGCCACCGCCACCGCCCACGCCGCTCGCACCGACCTGGCCCTCCGTGCCGGAAACCGGCACGTATCCGCTCCGCATCGTGAACTGCCCGAAACCCGCCGCTCCGCCCGTCCCGTCGTCGCCCTTCGCTCCCACCGCGGTCGGCGTCTTTCCGGCCGCGCCGGTGGCGAACGCAGCACCGCCCGCGCCGGCGGCGCCCCCGCCCACCCCGGCGCCCGCGCTTCCCGCAAAGCCGCCGGCCAGTCCGCCGGTGCCCCCCGTTCCCCCCTTCCCGCCCGCCCACGTATCGTTCCCGCCCACGCCGCCGGTCCGGCTTGGCGGACAGGTGGCCCCCGGCATTCCCGGTGCGCCGCCTCCCCCACCATTGGCCGCCGCTTCCCAGGTGAAGCCGCTCGAGCCGTTCCATCCGATGGGCGCCGTGATCGTACTACCACGGATCTGAATGTGGTCGCTCGAATCCAGCATCACGACGCCGTAGTAGCTACTCCTGAGGTTGGTCAGATGGAGACCGTCCAGCACCACGTCGGTGACCCCGGTACCCCTGACCGTTCCCGTGGAGTCGCCGATTATCGTGGGAAAGCGCGCGCTGTCGCGCTGCCAGGTGGTGGGGTCGTACCCTCCGACAATCTGCAGATGCGACCTGAGCAGAAGACGCTCGTAATACATGCCACCGGCCACCCGAATCGTCTGCCCCGAATCGGCGATGGCGATGGCCGACGCGACGGTCAACAGGGGGCGGTCCTGCGTCCCGGCGCCGGCGTTGTTGCCGGTGGTGGTGCTCACGTACAGATCGTTTGAGGACGGCTGGCCCTTGTTCCCGCTGCCGTTTCCCGGCCCGGTGGCGTCCGCGGCCCCTCCGCAGGCCCCGAGTGCATAGACCGCCACGACGGGTAGCACCAGCCCCCAAGCCCGCAACCAACGTGACTGCTGCGACATTTTGCCTCCCTTCCAGTGTGACGCGGTGCCCTCCGCAACCGCGCGGTGGGACGTTGACTGGAAGGGCGTCGGCCGACCTGGCCGATGATCATCGGCCGCCAAACTGGAGATTGTGCGGAAACGGCCTTTATGCTATCTTAAGCCGAGTTGTAACGGCGCCGAGTGGCGTCGGACATCCCTGGGGTGAACGAGGACCCGCATGCGGGTCTTCTTTTGCTAAAGGGCATCTCCCGTGGGGAGGCCGCCGTGACGGCGTCATTCACGAACAAACAGGTACGTCGGTCAGTACGGCAATACCGGACTCCGACACACCACATTTCAGGAGTTCGAACATGAGTACGACCGGCACAGTCAAGTGGTTCAACGACGCGAAGGGCTTCGGCTTCATCACCCCCGATGACGGCTCCAAGGATTGCTTCGTCCACCACTCGGCCATCCAGGGCGGCGGCTTCAAGTCGTTGGCCGAAGGCGAGAAGGTTCAGTTCGACGTCGTGCAGGGCCAGAAGGGCCCGGCGGCCGAGAACGTCGTCAAGCTCGGCCACTAAGCCGACCTGGCCGCTTCGGCGGCCCGGACGCAAGACGCCCCGCGCGATCTCGGATCGCGCGGGGCGTGTTGCGTTCTACCTCCCGGAGTGACGCGCCCGCTACGGCACCTCCAGCTCGCCGAACCCCCAGTCGTACGTCCGCCCCTCGCCCATCAACCTCCAGCGGCTCGGCACGGCGGTGCGCTGCCAGTCCAGCGGCTCGCCCACCGGCTGCTGCACGGCGGCGCGTGCCAGCGCCGCGCGCACATCCCGCTTCTGCGCCGCGCCGATCGCATCGGGAGCCAGCGACACGAAGCACATCGTCCCGCTGCGCGACACCAGATCGAGCCACTCACGCGTGAGGTCCCACGGCACCCTGGTGGTGATGCCCGCGCAATCGGGGTCGGCGGTGTAGAACGCGCCGCTCTGCGCGCCGCGGAAGGCCAGGGAGTTCACCCCCATCTTGCGCGTGCGCGCCCACTCGGTGCCGCTGGTGTCGTCGCCGATGCGGCACATCTCGAACTGACCCGCCGACAGATGGCTCACGGTGTTACAACCGATGACGATCGCATCGCCCGCCGCCTGGCGAATGGTCGCATACAACGCGTTGATCACTTCGGCGCTCGTGCGCACCGGACCTTCGGCGAACGTCCACCCGTCCTTCGTGAGCGCCGAACCCATCTGCCGCCCCCACCGGCCGAAGATGTCCCAGGTGGAGTAGTCGTGCTTGATGAGTTCGAACCCCCAAGCGCTGAGCCGCGCCATGTCGGCGGCGATCTTCTCGCGCGCGCCGGCCACGGTGGGATCGAGCACCTCGTGCTCGCGCGGCAGCCGCCAACTGTCGGGCGCGTCGGCCGGCGCCTGCAGCGGACGAATCCACACGCCGGGACGCGCGCCCGTGCGCTTCACGTCGGCCAGTAGTCCCGGGATGTCGGGGAACTTCTCGTTGCCGCGATCCCAACGCCCCGCGCCCGCCTTGCTCGCCCCGCGCCCCGGCTGCCACCCGTCGTCGATCACCACGAACGGGCGGTTGCCGCCGGTGGGCGACAGCTCGACGATGTGCTCGGCGTCGGCGCGCATCGTGGCGGCGCTGTTGTCGCCGTAGGCGTAGTACCAGTCGTTGTGTCCGTACACCGGTGCCGAGGGCCGGCGCGGATGCGCGCACATCTGGCGGCAAAAGGCGTGCGTCGCCGCAAAGGGCGATTCCCCGTCCGTCCCCGCCCGGCAGACGACGTCACACACGTCGAGGGTGCGCGCGCCGAGCTGCACCGGCGTGCCGCCGCTGCGCACGTCGGCCCACAGGCTGATTCCCTCCGGATCCACCTGCCAGAAGCAGAACGCGTTGGCGCCGGTGCGTACCCCGTAGCCGTCGGTGCGGGTGCCGTCGAAGGCAAGCACGTACCAGGGCATCACGCGGTCGGGCACGAAGCCACGCCACTCGAGGTCGCCGTAGCCGCGCTCCCACGCGTCGCCCAGCATGAGCCGCGTGGCGTCCAGCCGCTCGTTCCAGCGCAACCCGACGCGGATCACGCCCGCGCTCGGCGCCGAGAGCTGCACGCGCGTCGCACCGGTCACACCCCGCAATCGCACCGCCACGCCGGCGCCCTCCCAGCGCCCGCCCCCCCCGGGCACGGCGCGGAGCGGCTGCAACCCCGATGCCGTCGCCACGGCGACGCGGTCGGGAGGCCGCATCAGATCCACGAGTTGCGCGGGTTGGTGCAGGTCGCGGAGGAAGCGCGGAAGCGGCAGCGCCGTCGCGATCATCGCGGCGGCGCTGTGCTGAATGAAGTCTCGTCGGTTGGTCATGCCGACGAATATGTCACCGCGACGGCCGGTTGGTTACGGTCGCAGCGCTTCCCCCGCCACCACGCCCGTGAGACCGTGCTGCGACATCGCCCGGTTGAACGAAGCGAGTTCGCCCCCGAGCAGGTCGTTGAACCGCTGCACCGCCGCACGGTATTCGGGATCGAGCACCGCCTTCTGCTCCACCTGCGCGGCGGTGGGCGCCTGGTCGCTCCCCTCTACCCCGCCCATCAGCAACTGGAGATGTTCGCGGATCATGTCGGGATAGCGAATCGTCGACTCGATGGCCTGCGGGTTGCTGGTGATCCCGGCCTGCACCGAATCCACCGCGGCGTCGAGCTTCGCTACCGCGGCGCTCACGGCGTCGGCGGTGGGCGTGCCCTTCACCGCCCCCTCGAGCGCCCTGGCCTGCGCGCGCATCCCGTCCAACCGGTTGAGCGCTGCATCGAGCTGCGACATCTCGTGCATGAGCGCCGCGCTGAACGCGTACTGCGCCTCCAGGACCGCCGGCGCCACGTGCGAGCGGGGATCGTTCACCACCTCGAACTTGGTGGACGCCGTGTGCCCGTTCACCGAGAGTGTGGCGGTGTAGGTGCCCGGCGGCACCAGCGCGCCGCTCTCCGGACCCTTGTTGAAATCCTTGGTGCCGGTCCAGCGCACCGGCCCTTCGGAGCGCAGATCCCAATAGATGCGGTGCATGCCGGCGTTCGTGGGCACCCAGGGCGCGCCGGTCTGCTTGGTGGTGTCGGGCTTCGGCAGTGGTGGATTGGCCTCGCCGCTGGGCGCGGTCTCGTCCGGCGCCGACTCGTTTGGCCCGAGTTCGCGCATGCCTTCCATGGTACGCACCACGTGCCCCGACGCGTCGGTGATCACGAGCTTGCCCGGCGTGGTGGCCGAGTCGCCCAGGGAGTATGTGATCGTGGCGCCGAACTCCGGGTTCTGGCCGTAGAACGCGCCGTCGCCCAGCGGTTCGACCTCCGACCAGCGCCAGTAGCGATAGGCGATGCGAATGGGGAACAGGTGCAGGGGCGACTTCGCGATGGCGGGCGTGTACTCCTCGAACGGCGTCATGTCGTCGAACACCCACACCGACCGGCCATGCGTGCCCAGAAGGAGGTCGTGCCGCTCGGGTTGCATGTACATGTCGTACACCGACACGCCGGGCAGCCCCAACCCCATCAGGTACCAGTGCGCGCCGTCGTCCCAACTGGTGTAGAGCCCGTTCTCGAGACCCGCGTAGTACATGTGTGGGTTGCGCGGGTCCTGCATCGCGCTGCGTGTGTAGATGTCCTTCGGCAGGTCGCCGACGATGGAGTGCCAGCTCTGCCCGTAGTCGGTGGTGGTGTAGACGTACGGCGTGAAGTCGCCCAGGAAGTGGCGGTCCACGGCGATCACCGCGTGGCCGGGATGCGTGGCCGAGAGCTTGATCGACTCCACACGCCCCCACGCGGGCAGATCGGGAATGTGGCTGGTGACGTTGGTCCAGTGCTTGCCGCCGTCGCGCGTGATCTGCACCAGGCCGTCGTTGGTGCCCACCCAGAGCGTATTCGAATCGGCGGGCGACGGCGACACGATGAGAATCGCGTCGTACACCTCGGCGCCCGAGTTGTCCTTCATCACGTCGCCGCCCGAGGAGCCCTGCTTGCTCTTGTCGTCGAGCGTCAGATCGGGGCTGATCGGCGTCCAGGTGCTTCCGCGGTCGCCGCTCTTGAACACCACGTTGGCGCCCGCGTACAGCACCGCCGGATTCTGCGGCGACAGCGCGAAGCCGGCCTCCCAGTCCTGCCGGTACTTCACCTTCGCCACCCCGTCGCCGCCGAAGTCGAACGGGTACGGCTCCATGTCGTGGATCTGTCGCGTGGTGCGGTCGTACGTCATCAGGAAGCCGTTCTGCGTGCTGTTGTAGATCAGCTTCGGGTTGTCGGGCGCCGGGATGGCGTAGATGCCATCGCCGCCGTTCATCGCGAACCAGTCGCGGTTGAGAATGCCCGACGGATCCTGCGTCCAGCCGGGTCCGCACCAGGAGCTGTTGTCCTGCAGTCCGCCGCATACGAGATACGGGAACTCATCGTCGGCCGTGACGTGGTAGAACTGCCCGATCGCGATGTTGTCCAGGAACTGCCAGTGCGCGCCGTCGTCACGCGACAGGATCACGCCGCCGTCGTTCCCCTCGATGATCCGCCCCGACCCCGACGGGTCGATCCAGATGGCGTGGTTGTCCACGTGGTCCTGCGTCGCGATCGGCGTGAAGTGCTTGCCGCCGTCGTGCGAGTCCATGAGGAACATCGAGAGCGAGAACACGTGCTCGGGGTTGGTGGGGTCCACGGCCATGCGTGAGAAGTAGAAGGAGCGGACGTCCGCTTCCTGATCGTCGCTCACCATCGTCCAGTTGGCCCCGGCGTCGTCGGAGCGCCAGATCACGCCCTCAGTGCTGCCGATGGCCGCATACACGCGGTCGTGCTCGCTCGGCGCGACCGCCAGCCCCACGCGGCTGATCGGCGTGGTGGGCAGTCCGTGCCCCACCAGCCGCGTCCAGGTCGTACCGCCGTCGATGGACTTGTAGATCGCGTCCTCGGGACCGCCGTCAGAGAAGCTCCACGGCGTGCGCCGGAACTTGTAGGTCGCCGCGTAGAGCACCTGAGGGTTCACCGGATCCATGGCGATGTCCGACGCGCCCACGTCGGGCGAGATGTAGAGGACCTTCTCCCAGGTCTTCCCGCCGTCCTGCGTGCGGAAGATGCCGCGTTCGGCGTCGTCCTTCCACGGATTGCCCATGGCCGCCACGAGCACCGTGTTCGGATCGTTCGGATCGATGACGATGCGCGGGATCTGCAGCGTGTTCTTGAGTCCCATGTACGTCCAGTGCGCCCCGCCGTCGGTGCTCTTGAACACGCCGTCGCCGAACGAGACGTTGTTGCGGACGTTTCCCTCGCCGGTGCCGGCCCACACCACTTCCGGATTCACCGGATCCACCGCCAGCGCGCCGATGGCGAGCGCGTGCTGGTGCTGGAACTCCGGCGTCCAGGTGATGCCGCCGTTGACGGTGCGGAAGATGCCGCCGTCGGCGGTGCCCACGTAGTACGTGTCGTTCTGCCCGGACACGCCGACCACGGCCGAAACCCGGCCCCCGCTCACGGCGGGCCCGATGGAGCGGAAGGAGATGCTCCGCGCGACCTGCATGGGGAGCAGCGTGCGCCCGTCCTGGTCGGCGTGCTGCGGCGCAGCGGGGCGCGGCGAGACGATCTGTTGCCCGAACAGCGCGGCCGGGGCGGAGATTAACAGGGGAGCGACAATTGCGCGGAGGGCGCGAAGACGGAGAACGGCAGATGGCATGTGGGTGGTCCTGGCGTGCGGCAGGTGGGCGTCCGGGCGGGTGACGGATGATAGCCCGTACCGGCGCCGGGGCGCCAGCGATCACCGTCAGTGCGACGCCGCCCACGACGACAACGTCGTCCATTCGGACGGCTTCGCCGGATCGCACGTCCCGGCCGCGCACACGTAGAATCCCGTCACCGGGTGGATCTCCCAGAGTGACACCCGTTTGGGCTGCGTGCCGTTGGGGTGGGCGGCATCGTCGTTCACGAGATGCTCGTTGTCGTACGTGAGCCCGCCGAGCACCAGCACCTGGAGCTTCGCGTCCATCACCTGCTTGAGCGTGGCGGCGTCCCATCCCGCCGGCCGCTGGAGCTGCGGGATCATCTCCACCACGACGCCACCCCACTCGGTGCCGCCCTTGGGCCCCACGTTGAGATGAATGTCGTCGCCATCGGTGCCGGCGCAGTTCACCGATTCGTTGCCCTGCGGCCGCACACCGTTGAGATACGCGGCAAGCTGCACGAGGCGCCCCTCGCTCAACGTGTCGCCGTTCACCGAGAGCCTGGTCAGCCCGTCGCGATTCGGATGGAAGGTTGTCTTGGTGTGGTGGGCGTCGGCGAATTTGGTGTCCACGTCGTGCTGCAGGGTCCGGAAGGACGCGATGGTGAGTGTTACCTCCACCGCGCCCACGGGGATGTGTCGCTTGGCCATATTGCGCAGGCCGGCGTCGCTGGTGTCGGCATACGGCGCCAGCGCGCCGTGCACCGTGTGCTCGCCGACGGCGGGACACGATGCGTTGTCCACGGCGTAGCTGCCCGCCGCCGGCAGCGGCGGCCCGGCCGGATTGATGCCTGCCGCGAGCACGCTCGCCATCACGATGTTCCGTCCCCACACCCAACCGAGCCGGTTGTCCACGGTGCGGACGTGATAGTACCCCGACGTGGCGGCCGGCTTCACCAGGGTCACCTCCTGCGGCGCGCGCAGCAGCTCCTGGGGCGGATGCGCCGTGGAGGGGGTGGAACGGAGGTTGACGTTGTGGACGACCGTGGCCTGCTGTGCCGGAAGCGACACCGACCAGGCCAGCAACAACACGATGAAGATCGCGGAACGCTTCATGGGACCACCCCCGAGGAGATGTTCGCTGCGGGACGTCGATTCGGTTGCCGCGGCGCGGGCGGCCGTCACCCCTTGGCGCGACGAACCGCCGGCGCCAGTGCCTCCCCATACGGCCGGTACCCGACACGGCGCACCAGCAGCCAGCCCATGCCCAGCCCCGCGCACGCGACGATGAAGTTGGTGACGTCGAAGAAGCGACCTTCCACGAGGATGTGCCCCACCTCGACGGCGGCCGCGAGCCAGACGCCGGACCACAGATGCGCCCAGGGGCCGCGCAGCCGCAGCGGCCAGACCGCAAGCAGGCAGCCGGCCGGGAAGTAGAGAAAGAATTGCTGGGCGATGTGGAGGGCGCTGAACACGTCCACGCGCTGCGCGAGCGCCTGCAGGGGGATGAAGTGACCCAGCGTGAGCTGCTGCGCGATCACCGCGCCCCGCATCTCCGGCAGGAAGGGACGCCATCCCCAGAGGAAGAGGAGCACCGCGTATGCGGCGAATGCGAAGCGCGCCCGATCGGCGCCGCGCAGCTCTCGCGAGATGGCCCCCAGCCAGCGGTGCGCCGCCCACGCACCGAAGCTCCATGCCACGATGTGCACGCCCACCGCTTCCCATCGGATGGGGAGTCGCATGAGCCCGTGGCCCACGTCGCCCGCCAGCAGGAGCAGCGCGCCGATCACCGCTACCCGGCGCCACGCCTGCTGCACCCCGTGTTCACCCAGCATCATCACCACCACGAAACCGGCGGGTGCGAAGAGGAAGAAATCGGTGATCGGGATCTGGGCGAAGGAAAGCGGCAGCGACGCGTGCAACGCGATCTTCAGCCAGGTCACCGGGCCCGCGCCCATGTTGAGGTCCATGTCGTTGGCGAACAGCGGCGTGATCACTTCGCACAGCACCGCCGCCACATACGCGCCCGCGATCAGGAAGGCGGGGATCCCGAGGTACGACTTCGAACCCTTCGCCTTCGCGATGTCAGCGATCAGCAACGCAATGGCGATGGCGCCGAGGTAGGCGCCGAGCGTGTTCGTCGCCAGGTCCATGATGCTCGCGGTGCGGCTTGGCGAGAATACCTGCGTGCCCTCGACGATCGCGCTGAGCAGGCAGCCGATCATCACCGCCCTCCGCACCTCGGCGCGAACGTTGCCGGACACCGACGTAGAGACCCAGACGGCCCCCAATCCCGCGAAGAGGAGCACGTTCCTGATCCCATCGATCGCGTCCCGCCAGCCGAGTGTCGGATCTATAGAACGCGCGAGGCGGTGCGCCGCCGCGGCCATGTCGCTCGAGAGGTGCAGATTCGTGAGCGTGGCGAGCGCCACCACGGCAACATACGCAAGGCGCGTGGCCCAGTAGACTCGGGCCGGAATTTTCGTCGAGATGGAGACTCCGCGTACGGTCGGGGATCGATATACTGTTGCCGACACACCCCGAGCTGTTCGGCGAGTGGCGGCGCTGCCTGGTGAACTTTCGCGTGTTCCCGCCGGGGGTCAATACTCCCCGTGGCCCCCGGGCGTTCCGCCCATCGCATTCATTCTCAGTAAAGGTCCCCCATGCCCAACGGCCCATCCCCCGACACCCGCCTCCCGATCCCAGACGTGACCCGGACCGGGTTCCTCAAGCCGTTCATCACGCGGCCCAACATCACCGTGGGCGACTACACCTACTATGACGATCCACGGGGTCCAGAGTACTTCGAAAGCAACGTCCTTTACCATTTCGATTTCATCGGCGACCGTCTGGTCATCGGCAAGTACTGTTCCATCGCTGCCGAAGCGAAGTTCATCATGAATGGCGGGAACCATCCGACCGCGTGGCTCACCACCTACCCATTCCCCGTTTTCGGCAACGGCTGGGAGCTGCCCACCGCACCCGAGTGGCCGTCCCGGGGTGACACCGTGGTCGGCAACGACGTCTGGATCGGCTACGGCGCCACGGTCATGCCGGGCGTGCGCATCGGCGACGGCGCCATCGTCGCCACCGCGTCAGTGGTCACGAAGGACGTGCCCCCATACGCGATCGTGGGCGGAAATCCCGCGGCGCTCATCCGCTACCGCTTCGACGATGCCACCATCGCACGGCTGCTCGAACTCCAGTGGTGGGACTGGGATGCCGCGACGGTGACGCGGAATGTGGCGGCGCTGTGTGCGGGAAACGTCGATGCGCTCCGGGACCCGACGGCAGATCAACCCGGCTGAACGTCCTGCTCACACGCCGGTTGCCGGCCTCCGCCCCGCCCCGCATACTCTCCCCTGCCCGACCGCCCATCCCACCCCGCAGGGAGCCCTCCCATGTCGCGACCCCCGCTCCGCTCCACGACCCGTCGCACGCTCACCCACGCGCTGCTCGCCGTCGCCGCCCTCACCGCCCTCGGCGCGCCGGCCCTGGCGCAGCAGACGCAGGAGCGGGGGCGCGCGTTCACCATCGACGACGCGCTCAACGTGCGCGCCGGCCGCATCGAGGACGTCTCGCGCGACGGTCGGTGGGTGGCGCTCACGGTGCAGACCCGACGCGACCGGCTCGGCATCGACAACGGGCGCTTCGGCGACCCGACGTACGTGGCGCCGGCGCATCTGGACTTCGACCTGTTCGACGCAACGAACGGTCGGAGCTGGGGAATCTTCCCCGGCAAGGTGCAGGTGCGCGCCGCGACCTTCAGCAAGGATGGGAACCAGCTCGCCTTCTTCCTGCGCCAGGGCGACGCATGGGAACTCGACATCCATGACGTCCAGGCGCACCGCACGCGGCGAGTCGCCCTGCGCACGAGCCGCGAGGTCGCGTCCAACTCGCCGCTCGTCTGGGCGCCCGACGGCAAGTCGCTGCTCCTCGCGCTGCGCCCCGAGGGATGGGCCGCCGGCGCACGCGCCGCGTTCCTGCACCTGTCCGACGGCGACATCGTGGTCCAGGACGCCAAGCTCCCCTTCCTGGCCTGGGACAGTGTGCGCAACATCGGCGACCGGATGATTCCCGCGGTCGTGACCCTGTCCGACGGCGCGGTACGCGAGATCCTGCCCGAGACGGATATGCGCGGCCCGCAGTTCTCCGCCGACGGCTCGTACCTGGCCTATTCCACCGCGGTGCCGGTGAAGACCGCGTATGAACGGAGCAAGGGCACCGACTACGGCGTCTTCCGGCTGAAGCTCGCCGCCGGCAGCACCCCCGACACGCTCGTGAAGCCCGCCGAACACCGGCTCACGCCGGAATGGAACGAGGCCGCAAGCGCGTTCGCGTACGCCAACAAGGGGAACGTGTTCGTACGCTGGGTGGACGCCGACAGCGCGCGCAACCTCACCACCAAGTATCGCACGCCCGTCTCGGCCACCGACACGACCAAGTTCTCGTATTCGGTAGTCGCGTGGCGCCCCGACGGCGGCGCGCTGCTGGTGAGCGCCCAGGACGGCTATCACCTGCTCGACGCGCGCAGCGACTCCATGACGCTGGTCTATCCCCAGAGTGCCGACACCGCCGCGCGGCCCAAGCTCGCTCTCGAAGGATGGAGCCGAGACGGGCGCTACCTCTACTTCTCCCGCTCGGCGCGCGATCACTGGGCGCGCGGCATCGAGCGCTACGATCTCGACACGAAGCAGGCCACGGAGCTGGCGAGCGACGCCAACGTCTACAGTTCGTGGCACGTGTCCGACGACGGATCGCGGTTCGTGTTCGAACGCTCCGACGGCGACCGTCCCAACGAGCCGTATACCGCCGGCCGCGACCTGTCCGACGCCCATGCGCTCATCCATCTCAACCCGCAGCTCGACGGCGTGGCACTCACGCATTCCGAGCTGGTGAGCTACCTGGACGTGGACGGGAAGAAACTGTACGGCGTGCTCTACTATCCGTACGACTACCAGCCCGGCAAGAAGTACCCGCTGGTGGCGGAGATCTACGAGACCTTCTTCGACAACGGGTTCAACGAGAGCATGAACCTGCTGGCGGCGCGCGGGTGGTTCGTGTTCCACCCCAGCGTTGACCTGCACATCGGCTACCCGGGCGAGGCGTGGGTGAAGGGCGTGACCGACGGCATCAACAGTCTGGAGCAGAAGGGTCTGGTGGACGGCACCAGGCTGGGCGTGGAGGGCACGAGCTACGGCGGGTACGCCACCAACCTGCTCATCACGCAGACCAACCGTTTCGCGGCGGCGGTGAACATCTCGGGGAAGGTGGACATCATCTCCTTCCTGGGCGACAGCCCCAAGATCGGCACGCGCAACTACAACGCCGCCGAGGAGGGGCAGGACCGCATCGGGGCCACGCTCTGGGAGGCACCGCTCAAGTACGTCCAGCACTCGGCGGTGATGTTCGCCGATCGCATCCACACGCCGCTGCTGATGCTCACCGGCAAGGACGACTGGAACGTGCCCTACACCAACGAGCGCGAGATGTACTACGCGCTACGGCGACTGGGGAAGGAAGCGGTGTGGGTGCAGTACGAGCATGCCGGGCACGGCGCTGGGCGCAACGGCACCGAGGCCGACTTCCGGGATCACTGGACGCGGATGTTCGACTGGTTCGGGACGCACTTCGAGAAGGCCGGGAAAGACGCCGAGGGAACGGCCGAAGGGAGTCGATAGCGGGGGATGGGGGGGCGCCGACGCCGCCGGATTCCGGCCGCAAAACGGCGCCCCCCCGGATTGCGTCCCGGGGGGTGCCAGGCTACCCTTCAGGAGGTAGGAACGGCGCCGGTTGGCGCCGAACACCCCAAGGGTATGAGAGGACCCGCGAATTGTCGGGTCCTTTTTGCTTGCGGGAACTCCCGTCGGGAGGCCGTCGTGACGGCGTGAATCACGAACACACAGGTTCGTCGGTCAGTACGGCAATACCGGACTCCGACTCACCACATTTCAGGAGTTTCAGTATGAGTACGACCGGCACAGTCAAGTGGTTCAACGATGCCAAGGGCTTCGGCTTCATCACGCCCGAGGACGGTTCGAAGGATTGCTTCGTGCATCATTCCGCCATTCAGGGCGGCGGCTTCAAGTCGCTGGCCGAAGGCGAGAAGGTTTCGTTCGACGTCGTGCAGGGCCAGAAGGGTCCGGCGGCCGAGAACGTGACGAAGATCGGCTGATTGCGAATCGGCCGCTCACGCGGCCCGTTCGCACACACGCCCCGCGCAGCCATCAGGTTGCGCGGGGCGTGGTGCGTTGGCGAGGCCTGGCGCGGACGGTTACCCTCCCCCGCCCGGCCGCCACCGATTCTGATACGGCGGGCGCGCCGGGTGGGGCGCCGGATGTGCCGCCATCTCCTTCAGCACTTCCTGAATGCCGCGGTCGAGCTGCGGGTCGCCGCCCTTGGCCATGATCGTCGGATCGTCCACCACCTTGATGTCGGGCTCCACGCCGCGCCCCTCGGGGAACCACTCCCCCTTGGGGTTGTACAGGCGGAAGGTCGGCACGGTCACGCTGCCCCCGTCGATCAGCGGCGGCACGCCGCTGATGCCGATGAGCCCGCCCCACGTGCGCTCGCCGATGAGCGGGCCGAGCCCCGCTTCGCGGAAGTAGTACGGGAACGCGTCGCCGCCCGACCCACTCCACCCGTTGATCAACATCACCTCCGGACCGAAGTGGCCGTACGGCGGCCACCGCCAGTCCCGGCCGTCGCGCACCGCCCAGAAGGAGAGCGCACGACGGTCGAGCAGTTCGATGAACCGGTCGGGAATCTGGCCGCCGCTGTTGAACCGCTCGTCGACGACGAGTCCGTCCTTGTCGTACTGCGCCATGAACTGACGCTCCAGATACTCCTGCCCGTCGGCGCCGGTGCTCGGCACGTAGATATACCCCACGCGTCCGTGCGACAGCGAGTCCACCCGCTCGCGGTTGGCCTCCACCCACGCGTAGTTGCGGAGTTGCGTCTCATCGGAGAGGGTGTGCACCAGCACGTCGCGCGCGCCCTGCAGGGTGGGACGCGAATTCACCGTCAGCGACACCGTGCGATCGTCCAGACCCTCGAACGCGGCCCACGGGTCGGCCGACGTGTCGAGCGGAATGCCGTTCACCGCCAGCACGTAGTCGCCCGCGTGCACGTTCACACCCGGAACGTCCAACGGCGAGCGGGCGTA
The DNA here is from genome assembly GCA_963781765.1 of uncultured Gemmatimonadaceae bacterium. GTDB lineage: Bacteria > Gemmatimonadota > Gemmatimonadetes > Gemmatimonadales > Gemmatimonadaceae > JAGWRI01. The sequence goes on along the minus strand of CAWAHC010000015.1, from coordinate 24,000 downwards.
GGCCGCATCCCAGGGCGCGCCGCGAATGATGCGCGCGATGCGGTACGCGCCGTTCTCCAACCGCCAGTCCACGCCCAACAGGCCGACACCGCGGCGCGGCCCCACGTCCAGCCCGCTCCCTCCGCTGTTGTAGGTGTGCGAGGAACTCAACTCCGCGATCAGATTGTCGATCACGAAATTCACGTCGGAACGCGTGACCGCGTCGTCGAGCAGCGTGCCGTACGACTTGCGCATCGCGTTCCAGTCCACGCCGTGCATGTTCGGGTCGTAGAAGTAGTCGCGATCGAAGCGCCAGACATCGGCGAAGATCTGCCGCCATTCGGCGCGCGGATCCACCGACATCGCCATCTGGTCGGTGGCGAGCGGGTGCTCGAACTTCTGCTTCTCCTTGGCGTCGATGACGTAGAACCGGTGGGCGTGGCCGACGAGGAGCTTCTTGCCGTCCGCGGAGAGTTTGAACTGCCCGACCCCCTCGGCGATAGGGTGCTCCTTCCGGTCCTTGAGGTCGTAGTAGACCAGCGTTCCCGTGGTGTCGGCCGATCCCGTGCGCGGCTGCCGCAGGTAGATCACCTTGCCGGCCGCGGCGGCGAGCCCGCCGTAGTTGCCGGCGGCCGGTGGGAGCGTCACCTCACGCGCTTCGAAGCCGGAGAGGTCGATATCCACGGGGGCCACCGTGCGGATGGCATGGGTGGTGTCACCCGCGGGGGTTTTCGCACCCGCGCCACCGGCGGGCTGCACGGCCTCCGAATCATCGCGCGTCGCAAGCGGGCTCGGCACGTCGGCGCGCAGCGGCACCGCCACGATCGTCGTGCCATTGGCGTAGATCCACGAATTGTCGTAGTCGCTGTACATCGAGTCGAAGCTGCGCGTGGTCTCGAAGTACAGATACTTTCCCTCGGGGTCGAACACCGGCGAATGGTCGTCGTAGTAGCCCGACGTCACCTGATGCCGCTGGCCGCTCTTCGTGTCGTAGAGGACGATCGCGTTGCGCTGGTTTGGCAGGTCGACGGCGTAGGTCAGCCACCGGCTGTCCGGCGACCAGTTGGCGGTGAACCCCTCCAACGCGCCCTCGAAGTAGCGCAGCGCGCGGTCGATCTTGGTGGCCTTCCCGGTGTCGCGGTCGAAGACCCACACGTCCATCGCCTTGTCGATGAAGGCGAGCTTGCGGCTGTCGGGCGACCACTGCGGGCGGTAGCGAAAGCCGGCGCCCAGCGACGTGAGCTTCGTCTCGGCGCCGGACCCGTCGGCGGGGCGAAGCGTCAACTCGTATTCGCCCGAGCGGTCGCTGAAGTACGCCAGTGTGGAACCGTCGGGCGACCAGGTGGGCCAGCGCTCGGCGACGCCAGACGTCTGCGTGAGGTCGCGCACCACTCCGTGCTCCGCCGGGACGGTGAACACATCGCCCCGCGCCTGGAACACCGCGCGCTGCCCCGTGGGCGAGATTGCCGCCGACTGGATGAGCGCGCCCACCATCTCCACGCGGGGGCGGAGCGTCGCATTGTCGGTCACCACCTGCACGTGCACCTCGTGCGCCTGCTCGTTCCTGAGGTCGAGCAGGTACAGGCGCCCGCCCTTCTCGAACACGATGTCCGACGGTCCGATGGACGGAAAGTGAATGTCGTAGTCCGCGTACTTGGTCACCTGCCGCGTACTGCCCGTGCGCACGTCATAGGCCCAGACGTTGGCGCGCTCGTCCGGCCCGCGGTCCGAGAGGTAGTACAGCGTGTCGCCGTGCCACATCGGGTGTTCATCGTTGGCCGGATTGTCGGTGATGTTCTTGGACTGCTGGGTGCGCAGGTTGAACAGCCAGATGTCGGGCGCCCATCCGCCGCGATAGCGTTTCCAGTTGCGGAAGGCGCGCGACTTGGGCGTGTAGGCCAGCCACTGGCCGTCCGTCGACACGGCGCCGAACTCGCCGTAGGGCACCGGCAGCTTGGTGGGCATGCCGCCCGTGGCGGCCACACGGTAGAACTGGTCGAAGCGCTGCCGCCCGCTCTCCATGGCCGAGGCGTAGAGCAGCGACTTGCCGTCGGGATACCAGCCAAGCACGCGGTCCGCCATCGGGTGATGCGTGACGCGCTGCGGCTCCCCGCCCATGGCCGGCATGATGTAGATGTCCTGGTTGCCATCGTAGTCGGCGGTGAACGCCAGCGTGCGGCCGTCGGGAGAGAATCGCGGGAATGACTCCACCCCGCGCGGCGAACTCAGCCGGTTGGCCACCCCGCCCGTCTTGGGGACGATCCAGATGTCGCCGGCGTAGACGAACGCGATCTGCGTGGCCGAGACGTCCGGCTGCTGCAGCATGCGAGCGTTGATCTGGGCCGAGCCGGCGGCGGGAAGCGTGAGCAGAGCGAGCAGGGCGCCCGGCACGAGGGGGATGCGGAACCGAGACATGATGGGTCTCCCGATCAGGTACGACCGCGGCATTGCGGGCCGTTCGGTTTGATGCGTCGGCGGCCCAAAGAGTTGCCGAGGCGCTATCCGAAATCGCTAAGCTGCCGGCGCCGGCGGGTGGCGTCAAGCAACGCCGAGCGCCGCCGGATTCTGTGCGGTAGCGTCGGCGCCCGGGGTGTTCCGCAAACTCCCCCGGAACGCCGGCGCCCATGGTCCGCTCGTCGGGGTCAGGGCATGCGACCCGGCTCGACGTTGAAGCCGTGTTTCCGCAGCACCGAGATCGTGGCGTCAGGGCCATCGGCAGGCTGAAGCGACGGAGCGATCGACGCCGCGGCCGGGGGGATGATCACCCAGCGGAAGATGCGCGTGGCCTGCGGGACCGTCGTCGGATCGACCGTCGTGGTCGGATTGTTCAGGTCAACGATGTAGAACCAGACGCGGATGTTACCGGGCGTGAGCTCGAGTTCGTAGTTGTACTCGGTGGGGCTGAGTACGAATTTGAACTTATACGGCAATTGAACGTATTTGGTCGGACTGAGCACCGGATCCGACTGCATCCACACGAGCACGGCGCCGGAGTTGAAGGTGGCGCCGGTATCCGCCGGCACCGGGAAGTCGATGTAGCGTGCTTCGTCTCCGCCCGCGGTGCCGTACGTGCTGGTGGAAAACTGGACTTGTTCCCACGAGGCCGACCAATCGGCCTCGGCCGCCGTATCAGCGCCGGAGATGATGTTGGCATTTCCGGTCGGCCCCTGCGGTCCCTGCGGTCCCTGCGCCCCGGCGGCGCCCGTGGCACCCTGGGGCCCGGTGGCGCCGGCCGGTCCTTTGCAGGCCGCGACGAGCGCGGCGGTGATGAGAAGGGTGACGCTCAGAATACGTTTCATCCGGTTGGCTCCTGGCACGTGAAGAGGTTCCCCGCGACCGCTGACCGCAAGGTGGCGTGACGAGACGTTGTTGGGGGGGGAGCGGTGAGAAGCTCGTCGGCGGGCGGCGCATCGGGAGTCGACGGCGCCGCGCAGAAAGTGCGCCCTCAACGCGACCGAGGCAAGGTGGGCCAGCCACCCGTTCAGTGACGTAGGTCACTTCGCACCGTCGCGCGGTGGCAAGTATGCGAAACGTGCGTTCTTCCATCCGCACGTTCTTCGATCATTGAAGGAGGGTTCGCGATGCGCCGCGTTCTCATCCTCACTGCGTGCGCCGTTGCCGTATGCGGCCCACCAGGTGCGCCACCTGCGCACGCGGCCCTACACCCCCCGCACCAACGGCAAGGCCGAACGCTTCATCCGCACCTTGCTCGCCGAATGGGCGTACGCTCAAGCCTATCGCACGAGCTTGGCGCGCACCCACGCTCTCCGACATTATCTCGACTACTACAACACGGCCCGCCCCCAGATGGGGATCCACGGCCTGACGCCCCGGCAGAAGCTCGCTACCCTGTGAACAACGTCTTGATCATCTACAGCTAGCGGCCGCCCTGCCCCGCAGGACGGGGACTCAGGGCGACCGGTGGGACTCGGCGAGCGCCGCCGGGTCCTGCCGGTAGAACTCCCGGAGCTGCTCGTACAGCTCCGGGTACTGCGACCTGAGCTGCACCGGCTTCTCGAAGAACGTTTCGGTGACCACGGCGAAGAACTCGGCGGGGTTGGTGGCGCCGTACTCGTCGATGAGCGTGCGGTGCTGATGCTCGGAGTCCTGCACCAGTTGGTCGAAGTCGTGGCCGAGCACGCGCGCCCAGGCCACGTAGCTGGAGTGCGGGGGCAGGACCGGCGTGCCGTCCGCCTCGCCCGTCTCCTGGTCCAGTTGGTGCGCGAATTCGTGCAGCACCACGTTCTGGCCGTCGTGGATGTCGGCGGCGCCCGTGCGCACACTGTCCCACACCAGCACCACCACGCCGCTCACCCACGACTCGCCGAGCCGCACGTCCCGCTCCTCGCTCACCAGCCCGCCCTCCAGGTGCCGCTCGCCCGAGGCGACGTAGGCCGACGGATAGACGAGAATCGACACGAGCTTGGAGAAGTAGTCGGTGGCGCGGTGCAGCAGCAGGATGCACGCCTGGGCGGCGATCGTGACGCGAATCTCGTCGGTCATCTCGAGCCCGCCGCAACCTTCGAAGTGCTTCTCGGCCAGGAACACCTGGATGTGCCCTTCGAGTTCGGTGCGGTCCGCCGGTGGCAGCAGCGCTACGTAGGGCACGTTGCGATCGACGATCGCGCGCCAGGCCGCGGGAAACGGACGGCGGCGGATCTCTTCGCGACGGCGACGTTGGAGCCAGCGAATCATGGGCGGCGGTAGCTGGGAGATCGGGCGAACACCGCACGCGTCTGCGGGAGCGGTGGACACCGGAACGTAGTGGAAATACCCACTGGATTCCCCTGGTGGGCAATGCCCGAGATTCGAAAGGTGCGTACCTTATGGATATGGCAACTGCGACCGACCGCTACAGCGAGGCTTCCAACCGGAACCAGGCCGGGCAGCCGACACCCCGAGCGGATTGACCGGAGGTCCACATGTCCAAGCATCCGAAGACCCGCAACCGCACACGTCCCCACATCGGTGGTGCGGGCACCTCGCGTCCCGACACGCCGGAACTCGAGGGCGGCACTCCCCTGCCCGAGGAGTTGACGGGCCGCGCGAGCGGGTCGGAGGAGGATCTGCGCGCGCTGTTCGCCGGCGACACCGCCGAGCATTTCGCCGATGGATTCCGGGGCGGGAGTGACGACGATTCGGCGACGGACATCCCGCGGGATGACAGTCGGAAGCCGGATGAGGAGGAGGAGGAGGCGGCGGAGTAGCGGCTCATGGGAGATGCGACGGATGGGGACGCCCCGCTCGACTGGTGAAGTCCGAGCGGGGCGTGGTGTTCCCCCGGCGATGACGGCACCGCCGCGCCCGCGGACGAGCTAGTGCAGGTGGATCACCGCAACTTGGCTCGTGGTCAGGTGTCCCGCACCCTGCGTCAGAATCAGGAGTGATCCGTCATCGGAGATGCGCACCCCGCCGTGGACATCGCTGATCGGGTCGCCAATGCGGTCGACGATAGCGCCGTCGCTCACGCGTGCCCGCACGATGGTCCCATCCACCGTTATCTCGTAGAGAGTGGTGGCATCCGCGGAGAGCACCGTGGGCAGGATGGCTCCTGGGAACGGGGGATCTGCCTGACGGAGGAGCTGAAGTGATCCGTCATAGATGTAACGGTGAACGGCGAAATGTTGCCCGGTCGAATCAACCACCACGCGTCCCGCGTCCGCGACCACTGCGACGGGGCCGAACTGATCCGTCGACACGTCGTATCGCTCGAGGCCGCTGTTGGTCCCGACATTCAGGAACACGACGGAATGGTCAAGCGAGCGGCCGCGCACCCAACCCAGCACACCGCCATTGCCGTCGTCCGTTCGCGGGGTCTGCGTGCCGGTCGCGAGGTCGATCTCCTCCAGCGCGGGACCTACGCCATAGAGCGACACGAAGACCTTGCCGTTGGCAAGCGTGCTCACGCCCGCGGGCACAGGGGTGACGCCGGAAACGAGCGGCTCGATTGGGACGAGCGTCACCGTCATCGGTGTCTGTCGGAGGTCGATCACCGCCAGTTCGCCGGAATCCGGCATAGCCACGATCAGTGAGTCGCCGCCAGGCGTGATGTCGAAGTTACCCGGCGACGCGGGCAACGGGACAATCTGCGTCACCGTCATCGTCGACAACGACAACACCAGGATGCGATTGTCGTTCGGCTGGCGGAGATAGGCGAGCTGCCGGCGGGGATCAGGGATCGCGTCGTCCGTCAGCCCGTTGACCGTCGCTGACGCGGCTGGGAGGTTCACCGTCGGGTAGATATTCCACGCCGACGTCAGGGTATCGCTGACGAGCCCCGTCGCGTCCCGCGCGAACAGGTGAAGCTGGAACGGCCCGGACGCGCCCTTTGGCACGTGAATGTAGACATTCTGATCCACCGTCGGGGCGTTGACGACCAACGAGTCCTCGACGCCACTGCCCGCCGGCTCCGGCACCCACACCACCACCGAAATGGCGCGGTTGTCCGACCCGCTCACGTGCACGCCGATGGAGTCGTCGTCGAATACGACGGGCGGTACTCGCGAGTCGCCCGTGTACGAATCGGTGAGCTTGGGTGGCGTGACATCGGTCAGGACCATTTGCGTCGCGAACGGCTTCGAGCTGTTCTGAAGGCCCGCGTCCGTGGCCGAGACCGTCGCCGTGATCGGGACGCCGAGCTGACACGCCGCCGGAATCGGGATGCGGACCGAGGCATTCAGCGTGGTCTGCAGGTCGTTCTGGTACTTCTCATGAATCGTACAGGGTCCCGTGAGGTCTACGGTCGTCTGCCAGACACCGACGGGGCTCGTCACCTTGTAGTTAACGGTGACCGTGTCGCTCGGCTGGAGGCTGGCCGACGCGTGTGTTACGCTGATCGAATCGATCGTGGGTGCAGGCGTGCCAGGCGGGACCTTCGGCCCACAGTCGAGCGACGCGGTAGCGGTCTTGTTGCCGGCATGGAAGGGCTTGTAGCGGAGCTCGATGTCCGCCGAGAAGGGTGCACCACTTTGCGGGTACAACCGCAGTGTCTGAATCTGGCCCGGCACGATGGGCGACTTCCCGCCCGCCACCTGGATGTCCGACAGCGACACGGGCATCGAGTCGAGCGGCACGGAGCGATCGGTGCCATAGTACAATCGCATCTCGCCGTCCACCCAGGTCGCCGTGTCCGTGCCGGTGGCCGTGACGGTCACGTCGACCCCGCACGCCACGCGGAAGCTGTCAGCGTAGAAGAGAATTTGCGGTCCTGTCGCGATCGCGGCCGATGTCGCCACGTCCAGGCTCGGGGAAGGCGCGGCCGTGCTAGCGCCGCCGCAGCTCCCGACAACTACCAGGAACGCCGCAAGCGTGAGTCGCGAAAACGCCCACGCGAAGATCGCTGGGAGCACGGGTGTCGGTCGATGGCAGCTCATGGCACTTCGGTCGGGGAATGAGGGAGCAGAAGGGCGTAACAGCCTCAAATGCTGGGCGGGGCCTGGAAGGGACGCAAGGGACGCCCACGGGAAGTTGGGCTAGTGCAGGTAAACGACTCCCACCCGGTTCGGGTCGCTCGCAGACCACGCCGCCTGCGTCGTCATCAGGAGCGTCCCGTCATCGGACATTTCGGATTTCCCGCCGATGCCGACGAACGGATTCAGGATGCGGTCCACGATGGTGCCGTCGCTCACGCGGGCGCGCACGATGGTGCCGTCCCAGTAGATTTCATAGAGCGTGGCTCCGTCCGGCGACAGCATGCTTCCTGCCCCCTGCTCCACGGAGTCCGCCTGCCCCACCACGTGGAGCGAGTTATCCATGATGTACAACCCCAGCGCGACGTGGCTCCCGGTGGCGTCGAGCCTCGGCCAGGTGCCGAGGGTGGGAGACGGCACGTGGGGACCGAAGGTATCCGTGGACACATCGTAGCGCTGCGCGTAGTCGGAGTTGTCGAGCACGACCACCGAGTGGTCGCGCGACCGGCCGAGATACGAGGCGACGGTGTTGCCGGTGTCACCCGCATCGGTGCGGACGCGCTGGCTGTCGGTGGCAGGGTCCACGTCCACCAGCACACCGGCCGGGCCCCCACTCGTCGACACGAGCCAATGCCCGTTCGAAAGCGTGCGCAGCAACACGGGGCGTTGCGTATGCGCGGTGTCCGACGGCAGGAAGGGGAGAATCGACGCCGAGAGCCGCGACTGCCGGAGGTCGATGACGGCGAGTGCGGTGGCATCCGGCAACGCCACGACGAGCGAATCGCCGCCGGGCGTGATATCGAAATCCGTCGGCGACACCGGCAGCGCAATCGTATCGGTGACGCGCATCGTGGACAGCGACAATACCAGCAGGCGGTCGAAGTCCGGTTGTCGAAGATAGGCGACCTGCCGACGAGAGTCGGGGAGCGCCTCCGGTACGGGTCCCTGAACCGTCGTCGAGTCGCCCGCGACAAGCGTGGTCGGGTAGACGTGGAGGGAGTCGGTCTGCTTGAAGAGCGTATCGCTTACGTTCCCCGACGAATCGTACGCGTACAGGCGAAGCTGGGTGAGATTTGTGGCGGTGAACGGCAGGTGGATCCAGACGTTACCATCCGTACGCGGAGCGTCGACGATGAGGGAATCCTTCACGACGGCGCCCGCCGGCGTCGCCTCCCACACCACGTCACGCAGGATGTGATTGTCCCACGCACTGACGTATGCTTCCACGGAGTCGCCGCCGAAGAAGATGCCGACGGGATTCGAGTCGTTCCGCCCCGCGCTGGCGCCGCCGCGCCCCCAGAACGACGCCTGGAGCGTGGGCGGGATCCTGTCCACCAAAGTGATCGACTTCGCGGACGCTTTCACGGTAGTCTGCAGACCGTCGTCTTCCACGATCACCGCGACGTTCAGTGGCGCGCCGAGTGGGCAGGTAGCAGGAATGCGGATCCACGCCGAACCGGTGAGCTTCTTGGGGAACTGCGGCGACGGGAAGGTCTGCTCCGCATCGCAGGCGCCGGAAAGCCGGATCCCTGTCTTCCAGATGCCGGCGCCGCTGGTCGCCGTGAAGTCAGCGATCAGCAGGTCGCTCGGCTGGACGGCGCCGGTGTCGCCCGGGACGGCGAGACTGTCGATGGAAGGAGGCGCGGTGCCCGGAGGGACCTGAGGCCCGCAATCGAACCTCAGGCTGTCCGCCTTCACCCCGCTATCGGGGACCTGGTAGCTGAAGACCATCGTTTCCCGAAAGGGGATGTTGGCCTGCATGTTCCAGTTCCCCGTCTGCGTCTGACCGCCGCTGATCTGCACCTGGCCCAGCGCGCCCCCAAGGTACGAGGCCGACAGCACCTGGGAGTCGAGCGGCGCCGCGTTGAGGCCGTAGTACCGTAGAAACCTGGCGCCCGTCCAGGATGCCACGCCCTTGCCGCTCGCGACCGCGCTCACCTGGACCGCGCAGGTGAGGACCGGCTCGCTGTCGATGCCGACCGTCTTGACCGCCGCGGAAAGATGGGCCGTAATCGCGAGGCTCAGCGGCCCGGTGTCTGTCGGGGACGAGGGCGGCGGAGGAGGCGGGGGCGGCGGAGGCTGCTCCGGGCTGGATGCACCGCCGCAGCTGACGCCGGCGAGCAGGAGCGCGGCGAGCAGAAAGCGCACGAGGCGGGACGGCGGGCGGCGTGAACGGGTCGACAGTAAAGTAGGCAAGGTAGTGAGCGGTACGATCACGTGGACCTGGCGAAAGGGGCTCCTGCTGAAGGTGGGGCCTGGAGCCATATGCTGAGATGGGGCGCTAACCGGTGCAAGGTACGGACCGCCGCCCTAGTGCAGGTGAATCACTCCGACCTCGTTTGGATCTCCGAGGGCGCCGATGCCCTGCGTCGTCATCAGCAGCGTCCCGTCATCGGAGATCTCCGCCTTCCCGTAGATATTCGCAAACGGATTCATGACGCGGTCGACGATGGCGCCGTCGCTCACCCGGACTCGCACGATGGTCCCGTCTGGCAGCACCTCGTACAGCGTGGTGCCATCGGCCGAGAGCACGGTGGGAATCGCCGGTGGCCCCGGCAGGGAAGAGGCCGCGTCGCGGAGTGCGCTGAGCGACGCGTCGAAAATCGTAAATCCGACCGCGACGTAGTGGCCGGTGGAGTCGAGCGTCGGTGTGGCCTGGGGGGCGCTCGACGACAGGCGCGGTCCGAAGCGATCCGTGGAGACATCGTAGCGCTGAAAGTAGGTCGCTCCGGCGTTCAGCACGACGACTGAGTGATCGAGCGACCGCCCGAGAACGGCGCCACCGACGCTCCCGCTGTCGCCGGCGTCGGTGCGAATACGCTGAGCACCCGTTGCGAGATCGATCTCGTCGAGCATGGCGGCCCTGGCGGTCGAGGCGAACAACGACACGAATACCTTCCCATTTGAGAGCGTGCGCACGAACTCGGGGCGCTGCTCGGTCGCCGAATCGAGACCGTTGAGCGGAATTAGAGATACCGTCAGGGGCGGAGTGCGGAGGTCGATGACGCCGAGCGCACCTGCGTTCGGCATGGCGACGACGAGGGAATCGCCGCTTGGCGTCACGTCGAAATCGGTCGGCACCGCCGGCAGAGGAATCGTCTGGATGACGCTCATCGTCGACAACGACAACACCACGATGCGCTTGTTCTGCGGCTGCCGCAGATAGGCAAGTTGACGCCGGACGTCGGGAATCGCGTCCGGCGTGTTGCCGTCAACCGTCGCCGATGCGGTCGGCAGACCAGCGGTTGGATAGACCTGGAAATCACCCACCGGCGTGATGAGCGTGTCGCTGGACAGGCCCACGGCATCTCGTGCGAAGAAGCGCAGTTGGATGGGGCCCGACGCTCCGCGCCGGAGGTGAATCCACACGAATCGATCCACGCCCTGGTCATTCACGGTGATGGAGTCTTCCACGCCAGTGCCGGACGGCAGCACGTCCCACGCCGCGTCTCGCAGAACATGGTTGTCACCCGCAATGAGGTGAATGACGATGGAATCATCGCCGAAGAAGATTCCCAGGGGTGTCGCCGCACCGCCAGGGTAGAACTGGTGCCCGTTGTAGCTCGCCATCACGTATGGTGGTGTCTTGTCCACCAGCGCGAACTGCGTTGTGAGCGACCGCGAGTTGGTTTGCAGGCCCGCATCCCGCGCGGCCACCGTGACGATGAGCGGGACCCCGAGCTCACAGGCGGCGGGAATCGGGATCCGTGCCGAGTAGGTCAGTGTCGTTTGCAGCTTCGCGGGGAATATCTCCTGTGTGGCGCAGGGCCCCGAGAGGGCCACCGCCGTTTGCCAGACACCGATGGTGCTGCTCACGGTGTAGTTGACGGTCAGCGTGTCGCTCGGCTGGACGCTGGCCGACCCGCCCTGCACCGTAATCGTATCTATCGAAGGCGCGGGCGTACCGGGAGACACCTTCGGCCCGCAGTCGAACCCGACACTGGTGGTCTTCTCACCGCCACTTGAGGGTTCGTAGGTGTATTCCATGACCGCGTGGAAGGGAACGGCGTCGCTCACCTGCCAACTCGACGTCTGCGTCTGGCCGGTCGCGATCTCGCCAGTCCCCCACGAACCCTGGACGTCCTGCAGCGACAGAGTCTGGGAGTCGACGGGCACCGATCGGTCGGCGCCGACGTACCACAGGATCTTGCCGCCGAACCAAATAGCCGAACCCCTCCCGCTGGCGTTCGCGCTGAGGTCAACCGTACAGTTGATGGAGGGAATGCTGTCCGGCGTTGTCGCGGACACCGTTGGCGAAACCTTCGTGACCGAGATCGCGACGTTCACGGACCGGGGGCCGGTGAGGTCGTTGCAGCCAACGCCGCCGAGCAGAAGCGCGGCCAGCAGGAGGCGGGAAAGGCGCCACGCGCCTCGCCAAGCGGCAGCGTCTGCCGGGCAAGGGGACCCCTTCAATACGGAGTTCGGCATGCTTGCTACCGGGAGCGTAATGGAGGGGACTCATATGGTGCATGGGGATCAGAATCGGCGCAAGAGACGCAGGTCACGCCGCCGTGCGCATCGAGGAAAAGGGGTACGGCGAGGGCGTTATGGCCGCCCTCCTGCATACCTCCGGCGCGCCACCCCCATCACCCGTTTGAACGCCGTACTGAACGCGCTCTCCGACTCGTAGCTGAGCGACCACGCGACCGCCTAGACTTGCTCGCGCGACGTCGTGAGCCGGTCGCCGGGCAGCAGCATGCGCCAACGCGTGAGGTACTCCATCGGCGACGACTCGGCGGGCTCCTTGAACCGGTGTGCGAAGCCCGAGCGCGACATCGCTCCACGCGCGCCGGACTCCCGGCCTGGATCGTCATCCCGCACGACCTCAAGCTCGGCAAGGCGGTGGCCACGCAGGCCCGCGCCGCTACTGCTTCGTGATGGTGAAGTTTCCGCTGCCGGGCACCGCGCACGCCGATGCGGTGTACACCCCGATGAACGAAGAGCCCAATCGCGATCCGTTCAGATCGATGACGCAGCCGCTGGCCCCTCGCAGGTTGAAGTGCATGGCCAACGACCCGTCCACGCCGTCCCCGGCCACGGTGCCGCTGTCCGCGGCGCTCGCCAGCGTCATCGACCAGCTCCCGGTCATCGTCCACCCGCCCACGCTACCCTGCGTCGGGGCCATGTACGCCGAGGCGGGCACCAGCGACAGGCGGAGCGATCCGAGAGTGGTGTCCGCGGACGACAACGAGCCCGACCAGAGGCCGGCCAGGCTCCCGGGCGGCAGGGCGTTGTTGAATGGCGTGTTGCACGCGCTCAATGCCAGCACGCCCGCGAGCCAGACGACCTTGCGCACGTATCCCTCCCTGGCTTTCACTACGATCCGGCCCCTGGGTCCGTTGAGCGCTCCCCCAGCCTCCCGCCGGCCATCAGGCGCCTGCACGTTGAGGGTAACAGCGACGTGCCCGTTGGGCGAGGGCTGGGCCCCCGCTTGCGCGACGACGGGGGGCAGCCGTATCCCTTCGTCACCTGCTATGGCATCCACTATCGGCTCGAAGCACGACACGGCGCACAGCTTGCCGGAACTCGATTCCGACGAGGTGCAGCGCTACGCCCGCCACCTGCTCCTCCCCGACGTCGGCCTGGACGGACAGCGCAAGCTCAAGGGCTCGCGCGTTCTATTGATAGGCGCCGGAGGGCTGGGCAGCCCCACTTCCCTGTACCTGGCCGCGGCCGGCGTCGGCACCATCGGCATCGTCGATTTCGACGTGGTGGACGCCAGCAACCTGCAGCGCCAGATCGTGCACGGCACCTCCACCATCGGGCATCGCAAGGTGGACAGCGCGCGCGACCGGCTGCACGACCTCAACCCGCACGTGCACGTCGAGACGTACGACGTACCCTTCCGCGCCGACAACGCGCTGGACATCGCCCGCGACTACGACGTGATCGTGGACGGCACCGACAACTTCGGCACGCGCTATCTGACCAACGACGTGTGCGTGCTGCTGGGCAAGCCGAACGTGTACGGGAGCATCTTCCGCTTCGAAGGACAGGCGAGCGTTTTCGCCACGGCGGACGGCCCCTGCTACCGCTGCCTCTTTCCGGAGCCGCCCCCGCCGGGCATGGTGCCGAGCTGCGCCGAGGGCGGCGTGCTGGGCGTGCTGCCCGGTCTGATCGGAACCATTCAGGCTACCGAGACCATCAAGTTGTTGTTGGGAATCGGCACGTCGCTGGCCGGTCGCCTGCTGCTGATCAATACATTAGATATGCAGTTCCGCACCGTGCGCGTGCAGAAGGACCCGGCCTGTCCGGCCTGCGGCACGCGCACCATCACCCACCTGGAAGAGTACGAGGAGTACTGCGGCATTCCGGGAACCACGCCTCACCCCACCGAGCCAGTGCCGACACCCGCCGGAGACATCACGCCCACCGAACTCGCCGAGAAGCTGAAGCGCGGCGACGACTTCGATCTCATCGACGTGCGCGAGCCGCAGGAGTTGAACATCGCGAAGATCGACGGCGCTCGGCTCATTCCGATGGGTCAGTTCGCCGGCCGCCATGCCGACGCTCGATCCAGGAGCGCGAGATCGTGGTGATCTGCCGCTCGGGCGCGCGGAGCGGCCAGGTGGTGGGAGCCATGCGGCGCGCGGGATTCAAGCAGGCACGGAATCTGGTGGGCGGGATTCTGGCGTGGAGCGACGACGTGGACCCGACGATGGCGAAGTACTGAACGCTCGATTCATCCGCCGGCGTAGCCTGACCCGCAGGTAAGGGCGGTCGCCGGCTGCGCCTCGATCTTCGCCTTCCACGCCACCCAGACGCCCGCTGCCTCGTCGACCTTGCGGACGCCGTCGGCGTAGTGCTGGAGATCGTCGAGCACGGTGCGCTGCTTGGGATTGGTGAGTGACGCGGCGCGCTGCCGCAGGGTCGCGTCGTGGATGCCGGTGGAGAATCCCATCATCCGGTCGTCGGCCTTCACGAACTGCGGCAGCTGGGCCTGCACCGCCATCGCCCAGCCGCGACCCTGCGCCAGGTCGGTGTCGGCGCGGGCGATCTGCCGATCGGCAAACCTGAGCGCGATCGCCCGGACCCGCGCGGCGTTGGCCGCGCTGTAGCAGCCGCCGCCCGCGTCGTCGGCCGTGGAAAGTGGCACCGTCTTCAGGGCGCGGCTCTCGGCCTGCTGGATGGCCGCGTGCGGCGACTCCCAGTTGGCGGTGACGGTGTCCAGGGCGCCCATCTGAATCTGGAGGCCGAGCTGCGTTCGAATCTGAAGGACGTTGACGGCCTCCGCCGCGTTGGACAGCGAGTCGTAGAGCGCGCGATCGGCGTCGCTCGCCTGGGCGGTGGCCTGCATCTGCGCCGTCAGCTGCTGCTGCCGCCCCTTCTGCATCTGCTGGGCGAGCTGCATGGCATAGGCCTCGCGCTGGGCGTCGGTCATCCCGGCCAGCCTTTTCTGAAACGCCGCCGCGGAGGCGGTGTCGGTCATCGCGCGCGCCAGCTCCGGCGGGGCAGCCGCGGCCGTGGCGCTCGAGTTCCGGTTCGCCACCGCGTGGAGCCCACTGTCGACGGCGGCGCGGGCCCGCGCGAGCGCCGAGAAACCCGTGCCGAGGGGACCCGTGCCGACGGTGGCCGTGAGACAACTCGTTGCCTCGCCGATGGAGGCGAAGGCCCATTCCCGAGCCACACTGGCGCACGGCGAGGTTCCCCCCACGTCCGGGGTGACCGTCCACCTGAACTGGGCGGCCGCCGCGGTGGCGCTCGCGGCCGGGGGAGCGATCGAAGCCAACAGCTGCGCCGCCGGTCCATCAACAATGGCCGCGGCGGCGCCCACCGCACCCAGTGCGAGTGCGAGTGCGAGAAACAGAACGGCTCGTGCACGCTTGGGTGTCGCAGCGTCGTGGATCATGGACCGGTCCTCCTCAGATGTGATGGGGTGCCGCCCCCAGGTGGGCCGGCCGGGTTCGCGACGGATTCCATCATCACTTCATGAAGACCATGTCGCCGGTCTTCGCGTCCAGATAGAATTGCTCCCCCTTCGCGTTCTGCATCACCGTGTGCCCCTTGGCGTCCAGGCCGACGATGGTGACGGGAACGGTTCCGTGCTCGATGGGATACGCGGTGGTCTTCCACGCCGCGTGCTTCATCGCCTTGGATGCGTAGGCGCGGGCCACGACCCGCTCATCGCCGGTTTTCGGATCCACGTAGAAGAGCGTCCCGGCGGAGCTCTTGAACACGGTGCGGCCGCCGATCTCCCCCGCCACCACCACGGGCGACGGAAACTTGAGCAGGATGGGACGAAGCGCCGGCGGGCGGGCGACGGAAGCCGGCCGCTGGGCGGCGGCGGGAGTTGCGGCCACGACCGGGGCCGCAAGCACGGTGGCGGCCAACACGATCTTGGGGACCCTGGCGCCGCGCGAATCTTTGGATGTCATGATCGCTCCTCAGGAGCTCCGTGTGGGGGTTGATCGCTCGAGGCCTGTTCGGCCGCGAGCCGCGTGCCCCGGCAACTCGGAGTGCCGCAGTTGCACGCGTAGTACGCCAGCTCGCTCGCCGACCACGCGACGTCGATCGCCGAGCGCATCTGATAGTCCAGAGTCAACTCCTCGCCGGCGGGAATGTCGCGCGAGGCGTAGAGGTAGACCCGCGCGTTCATGGTGAGGGCGGCGCAGTTGGGCTCGCAGCTGTGATTCGCGAAGCGGGCGTCGCTCCCCTCCACCGCGCCGTCGATGACCGTCTCCTCGTCGAGGCGCAGCAGATAGGGGTTCGGCGGGCGGTCCGCCTCCTCGGCGATGACGTCGAGCAACGCCCGCCGCCGCCCGGCGTATTCGATGATTCGCATGCCCCGGACGATGGGCCGCCTGGCAAAGAGGCCGGTGCCCGCGATGCGGGAGGGGCCGGTGCGCGTGAGACCGCGGTCGAGCGCGTGGTCGATCACGACCGTGCCTGGTGACGGGTGGTGCATGCCGGCCAACATACGGGCCGGCATCAGACGCGCATCAACGCGTGTCAACTGCGTGAGCGCCAATCACTTCACGGCAAGCAGCCGCTTCACCTCGGGGTCGGCGTGAATCCAAGCGCGGCGCACGTACTGCTCGTACAACGCGGCGCTGTCGGCCTGCTGCGCGGCGGCAAAGCTCCGGGCCATCCAGAAGTCGAGCATGCTCCTCGGCACGTAGCGGCCCATCGCGTCGAGGGGTGCGGTGTACGCGTCGCGCAGGCTCGCGATCGCATCGGCGGGGTGTCCCTCCGCGAGCTGGACGCGCGCCAGGCGGACCAGGGTGGAGGTCCAACCGGCGCGCCCCCAGCGTGCGTTCTGAAAGTCGCGTTCGGCCACTGAGAGCTGCCCGCCGATCTCGGCGATGAGCCCGCGCACGTGATCGGCCAGGCCCAGGTCGCGCCCGTAGTAGCTGCGCGTCGCCTCCTGCGCGATGGAGTCGGCCAACGCGTGCAGCAGCGACCGTGTCTCGCGTGGGCGCGAGGCTTTCCGCCTCCAGGGCACGGACCCAGCAGAACTGTCGCGCCTGGCCGGCGGCGAGCCCGCTCACTGGGGTCACGGAGGTTTCCACCTCCGGCGGGATCCCGCGCCAGTGTGCCAGCGGATCGTCGAGCCGGACGACGGCCGCGTAGTCTCCGAGGCGGGCGAGGCTATTGGCTTCCTCCAATCGGAGGGTCGTGAATTCGGGATACCGGCGAACCGCAGTCTCGATGGTGGCGGCAGAAGCCCGGAACTGCCCGTGCTCGCGCTGGAGCAACGCCCGCAGATCGAAGGCGTCGCCCCTCATCGAGGCATCGGTCGAGTGGCTCATGCGCGCGATGGCCGTGTCGGCGTCGGCGTACCGGCGAGACACGAGCAACAGCCGCACGATCATGTCCTGGTACGCTCCCTCCGTGGGCGCGAGGAAGCGGGCGCGTTGGGCGGCAACGAGCGCAGCCTGCATCTTTCCGTCGGCCTCCAGCGCCGACGCCAGGGTGGACCAGGCCGCGGGGTAGTCGGGTCGCAGGGAGATCCAACTGCGCGCCGCCCGCGCCGCGTCCGCAAGACGGCCCGCCTGCATGGCGTCGGTGGCGAGCCCGAGGTAGGCGGTACATGGGGCACACGGGCCGCGCACCGGGCTCGCATCCAGCGAGTCGAGCGCCAACGCGCGCCGCATCACCGAGTCCGCCCCGTCCCAGTCGCCACGCAGTCGCAGCAGGCGGGCCAGGAAGTCGTACGCCCGCGGGTCGTGCGGATACAGCGAAACGAGTTGGGCGGCCAGCGCCTCGCTGCGACGCCGCTCGCCGCTGTGGAGGGCAGCGTACGCGTCCAGGTCCAGCCGGTCCCACGGGGTGGCGCGCGCACTCGCCCTGGAGAACGCCGCGCTCAACCGGGAGAGCACGACCGGCTCGCCACTGATCTGCGCCAGCCGCAAGCGCTCGGCCAGCGCCGTGACGAAGCCGGAGTCGAGCGCGATGGCGCGGTCCAACTCGGTGCGCTCGTCGCCGAAGCGCCCTTCGTCCTTGGCTTCCTCGGCGCGCACGAAATGCTCGTACGCCTCAAGGCTCGCCGTCTCCACATCGGCGAATCTCGGACCGGGACGGTTGCTGTTCGCCATGGCCAGGGCGCGTGCCGCCGCGCGGTCCGCGAGCACGGGCAACGACCCACTCGTGATCGTGTACAGGCTCAGCGATCGGTGCCGCGCCACATCGTACAACTCCACGTCGAGGACGTACGTCGTGTCACCCCTCGTGAGTCCACCAGTCACCACCCAGTTGGCGCCGACGGACTGCGCCAGGGTACTCGGGTCGACCACCGGTCGGTCGGTGTCATCCGAGCGGCTCGCCTCCCCGGCCAACATTCTGGCGGCGCGGCGGACGCGCTCCGGCGCGACGATCTCGACAGCCGGCGTGCGGGCGAGGTCCGCGGCGATCATCTGGGTGAGGCCGTCGGCGATCCACGCGGACGTCGTATCGCCCCGCAGATCGCGCACGCCCAGCACCGCGACCACCGGTCGCGTGGCCGGCGGCACCGCCCGGTCGCTGGCGTGCATCGCATACGCCGCCGTGGCCGCGGCGAGCACGGCCGCGCCGCCGGCGATCCAGCCCAGCCCCACGCGGCGCACCGCCCGCTGCACAGCGACCGGGGCCACCGACAGGGGGAATGGCGTTCGCTCGGCGGGCACGGCGGCAAGATTCTCGCGAATGTCTGCCGCCACCGCCACCACGACGGGGTCCGGTGCGGTCTCGTATTCGCGGTCCAGGCGCGCCGCCAGGCGATCGTACGTAGCGAGCGCCGCCCGGTCGACGGCCGCCGTGCCCGGCGCGCGGACCGCCGCGAGCAGAGCAATCGCCGCCTCGGCGGACAGTGGCTGGGCGTCGAGCCAGCGGGTAGCGACGGCGGCAGCCTCGGGTTGGCGATCCGCCGCCACGAGGGCTGCCACCTGACGCTCGCACGCTTCCAGAAAGAGCCGCTCCAGACGAGCCCGCTCGTTGCCCGACCACATCTCGAAATCCGGCGCGTCCTTGATGAAGACGCCGTTCAGAAACGGACCGCCGTACAGCTCGACAGCGCGCGCCCAGTCACCCACCCCGCACGCCGCCTGGAACGCGACCGCGTCGATCGCGAGCGGCGCATCGGGCGCCAGCGCCACGGTGTCGCCGCGCGCGGACACTGCGTCGGGACCCAGCAGCTGGCGGATTTCCGAGAGCGCGTCGCTCAGCGAATGCCGCGCGAGGCGCTCCTGTCGCTCACCCCAGAACTGGCCCACCAGCAGGTCTCGCGCCACTGGGCGGCGGGCGAGTGCAAGCACGGTGAGCACCGCGAGCTTGCGCGGATGCCTGGACAGCGGCATCGCCGGCCGCCCGGCGTCGTCGAGGAGCGCCAGCGCCCCCAGGGTGACCAGATTGTGGGTTCCGTCGGCCAAGTCGTCGAGCCCGGTTGAAAGAAGTCTGATCCGCCCCAACCGGTCTCGCATCGGCGCGGGCCAGGTGTCACACGTTTCGGGTGCCAATCATGGCGCCACCCGCCGGGGGCTGGCAAGTGGTGCGTTTGCGTGGTCGCGCGGGCGGTGCGCTAACGCATTGCGGTCACGACGATTGACACCAGTTGAGGCGGGTCTGACCCCACGTCGTACGTTGTGCCGCGCGCTGCCACTCGGCGGCGTCTCGACACCGGTGCATCCAGCCCGATCAGCTTCGACGGAACGCTCCCCTCCTTCACCTACCGCGTCCTTCACGACCGCGAGCACGGAACGATCGGTCTCGCATCCCGGGAGGCAACACCATGACTGAACACCGCTCGCTTCGCGCCATGGGCGCCACGCAGAACCAATGGCCGCGCGTGCTGCGCCGGCTCCTCCGCCCGCTCGCCGCCGTCTCGCTGCTGGCGCTCACCCTCGCCGCGCCCCTGCGCGCCCAGGGATTCCTCCACCGGCTCAAGCAGGCGGCCGCGCAGAAGGTGACCGACCGCATCGACCAGCGGACCGACGAGGCGCTCGATTCCCTGATCAACGGGAGCGAGCACGTCATCAAGTGCCTCGTCACCGACCACAACTGCATCGACAAGGTGCACGCGGCCGGTAAGCAGGTGCAGTACGTCGACGCCTCCGGCAAGCCGGTGGCGAATCAGCCCGATCTGCAGGGAACGACCGCGGCGTCCGCCCCCACAGATTCGGCCGGCGCGGGAACGGACGCGACGAGCGCGCCTCCCGGGGCCGGGGCCTGGCTCAACTACGACTTCATCCCGGGAGACAAGACCCTCTTCTATGACGACTTCGCGAACGACCACGTCGGCGATCTGCCCACGCACGAGGACCTGACGGACGGGAACGCGACGATCGTCGCCATCAAGGGACAGAAGTACTTCCGCACGACAACGGGCGCGACCTTCTACGTGAATCTCCCCGACACGCTCCCCGACCGATTCACCCTCGAGGTGACCTACTTCCAGGATCCGGGCGGCGTGCACCCCATGAACATCTACATCGGGAGCGACTCCGACAATCCGATGGACGTCTTCTGCTATCACGACGACGGCGGGATCGACGGCAGCGGAGCCAATGGCCAGAAGCACTCCGAACAGAAGGCCACCGGCATCGGCGACGACGCCTTCGTGCACTGCCGGTACACCTTCGACAAGGGATACGTGAAGGCGTACATCAACGCGCAGCGTGTGGCCCAACTCAACGGGCTCGTGTTCACGCGCACCACGAAGGTCCAGTTCGAAGTGCCCGGCGGGCCCGACGACGCGCACGCCACGCTGCTCACCGACATCCGGATCGCGGCGGGCGGCAAGCCGCTGTACGACGCACTGACGCAGAGCGGCCGCGTGGCCACGCACGGCATTCTGTTCGCGTCGGGATCGGCGGTGATCCGGGGCGAGTCCACGCCGACGCTCAAGGAGATCGGCGACATGCTCGCGCAGCACGCCGATCTCAAGCTCCTCATCGAGGGCCACACCGACAACGTCGGCGCCGCAACCGCCAACCAGACGCTTTCGGAGCAACGGGCCGCGGCGGTCAAGACGTACCTCGTCGCCAACTTCCACATCGACGCGAGCCGCCTCACCACCAAGGGGTACGGCGACACCAAGCCGATCGACAGCAACGCCACGGCCGAAGGCCGGCAGAACAACCGCCGGGTGGAGCTGGTGAAGCAATGATCGCTCCCCGCTCACGACGGGGCACTGCCCCTCCGGAAGTCGCATGGCGCTGACCCGCGCCGCGCTCGTATCGGCCCTCGCGGTGGTCGGCGCCCTCTTCGCGGCGTCGGCGCGGTCGGGGCAGACAGAGCCCGCACGGTCCGGCGCCTCGGAAATTCCCGCCCCCGCGCCGCACACGACCGTCGGCAGCGCGGCTGCCGGTCCGTTCTGTCCGCTGTCGCAAGCCGAGACGCGACGGGCCATCGCCGCATTCCGGCCCATCGCCAAGGTGTTCACCACCGAGCCGCGGTGCGCGAACTGCCATGGCGGGATCGACCCGTTTGCCGCCAACGCGAATGAGACGCACGCCGGCGGGCAGTTCAAACCCGTCATGGATTCGGGGAAGGCCAACTCGACTGACCCGGGCGATGTCGACGTGAAAGCCACCTTCCAACCCTGTCAGGGGTGCCACAGTGGGCTTCCCGGCTGGCGCGAGGCGCCGCGCGCGCTGTTCTTTACGGGCAAGGATGCGCCGGCGCTCTGCGCGCAGCAGAAGCTCCGCTTCAGCGACCCGAGCCAGTTCCTGGGGCACATGCACAACGACAATGGAGGCGTCCAGTTCATCGCCACGGCGTTCGCCGGCACGCGCGGGCTGAACGCCTTTGCCAAGGGGCTGCTGGCCAAGGCCGGCAAGCCGTACCACCCCGCGCCGCCGGGTATTCCGAAATCAGTATTGACGCAGGAGGCGAACGCTTGGGTCGAGGCGCTCGGCGCCCGCTTCGTGGGCGGACCGTCGTGCGGGTGCAAGCCGATCCGGTACGCGCTTCGCCTCAGGATCAAGGAGAAGTTCCCGATCATCCAGCACGGGGCCGTGCGCGGCAACTTCGACGCCGAACAGACGGGCGACATCCCGATCACGATCGGTGACTCCGGTGCGATCTCGGGAAGTGTCAGACTCACGCGAGCGATCGCCCCGATGCACGTGACGCTCACCGGCATCGTCTGTCATGCGCCGGCAGCGTCGCAGTCCGTGACGTGGACCGTGAGCGGCAAGCTCGACGATCCCGACCACCCGACTACCATCACGACCGCGCTCCGCTGGACCGGAGGCCCGGTCACCATCAACGCGAGCTGTGTGAGCGAGGGGCGCACCGTCCCGGTGGACATCCCCTTCCCCGCCCGCGATTCCAGGATCAAGTCATCGCCCCTGGACGACATCGAGTTCCGGGCGGAAGTGGGCGACCAGCGCAAGGCGTCGTGGACGTGGACCCAACCGCACTACCATGCGGACGTCACGTTCGAGCTGGTACAGGTGGAGTAGCGGACGGTTCTATTTCCGGCTGGCACCCGGGGCCTCGGGCGGGGTGGAGACCAACGAATAGGATACGGACTGAACTGACCGGAACGGACTGGAACCGACACAACAACATGGGGTTGTTGTTCCTCCGTTCAGTCGGTTCTCTCCGTTCAATCCGTATCCATTTCGTATGCACTTCCCAGACCGAGTGGCCGCCTGGGTCCCCGAACTCCCCCCTACCGCCGCCTCACTCCCCAATGAACTCCGGCATCCCGTCCGCGTGCTCCACCCCCTTGAGGAAGAACACCAGCGGAAGGCAGATCACGAACAGCACCGCGATGAGCACGAACACATGGTTGTACGAGAGCACCGCTGCCTGCCGGAACACCGTTCCGTCCAGCAGCGCCATCGCCTGCTTGCTGGCCGTGAACGCGTCGGAGCCCGCGGCGCGCATGCCGCCGATCACCATGTGCAGCCAGGCCTGCGTCATCGGGTCCGTCGCCGTGAGCTTCTGACCCAGCATGTCGTGGTAGCGCGAGATGCCGCTGGTGAGCTGCGTGGCCGACAGCGCCACACCGACGCTGCCGAACACCTGGCGCACGACGTTGTAGAGACCGGCGGCCGCGGTCATGCGCGGTTTCTCCACGGTGGCGAGCGCCGCCGTGCTGAGGGCCACGAAGATCAACCCGAAGCCCACCCCCTGCCAGAGCTGCGGCCAGAACAGATCCCAGAACCCCACGCTGCTCGTGAGATGCGACAGCGCCCAGAAGGAATACGCGCTCACGGCCAGCCCGACGCCCACGAGCACACGCGGCCCTATTCTATTGTATGCGCGCCCGGCCAACGGCATGAGCACGGCCATCGCGAGCCCGCGCGGCATGAGTACGAGTCCCGACTCCATGGCGCTGTAGCCGAGTAGACTCTGCAGGAAGAGCGGCAGCAGGAACAACGCCGCGTACAGGCCGAGCCCCAGGATGCCACCGATCGATGTCGCGGAGGTGAAGGCGCCGTTCTTGAACAGGCGCAGGTCCACCGCCGGTCTGTCGGTCCTGAATTCGCGCCACACGAACAGGATCATGCCGATGGTCGCGATCACGGCGAGCCGCGTGATGAAGGCGGAGTCGAACCAGTTGTCCTTCTCCCCGTTCTCCAGCATCAACTGCAGCGCGCCCAACCCCACGGTGAGCAGGCCGAGTCCCGCCCAGTCGATGCGCCCCTTGCGGCGCTCCAGATACGACGGGTCGAAGATGAACCGGTTGATCATCAACAGGTTGAGGACGCCGAGCGGGACGTTGATGAAGAACACCCAGGGCCAGGAGTATTGATCGGTGATCCACCCGCCGAGGGTTGGGCCGAACGCAGGCGCCAGCACGACGCCCATACCATAGATACCCATCGCCAGGCCCTGCTCCTCGGCGGGGAAGGTCTCGCGGAGGATGGCCTGGGATACCGTGATGAGCACGCCGCCGCCGATGCCCTGGATGACGCGCCAGACGACGATCGCGCCCAGGGTGTGCGACACGCCGCAGGCCATGGAGGCGGCGGTGAAGCCGGCGACGCTGGCCATGTAGAAATTCTTGCGCCCGAACCGCGAACTCAGCATGCCGACGATGGGCATGATGATCACGTTGGCCAGGATGTACCCGGTGATGACCCAGGTGATCTCGTCCACCGTAGCGCCGAGGGTGCCGCGCATGTCGGGGAGCGCGACGTTGACGATGCTCGAGTCGAGCACGGCCATCATCGTGCCGATCATG
>CAWAHC010000014.1:0-20748 GCA_963781765.1 uncultured Gemmatimonadaceae bacterium | reverse complement strand
CGGCGGTGCCGACGCCGCGGTCGAGAGGGGGACAGTAGCCGGACGGCGGGGCCTTACCCGCGCCGAGGGCCGGCGAGACTACGCGTCGGCCCTCGTGGGAAGCTCGACGACGAACACGCTGCCACGGGGCTCCCCGCTTTCCACGCGGATGGAGCCCCCGTGCGCTTTGACGGCCAGCGCGCAAAACGCCAGCCCGAGCCCGGCCGAGTGCGCGCCGGGGTCCACGGTGATGGCGGACGTCGAATAGCGTTCGAACAGGCCGGCGCGCACGTCCGCCGGTATGCCCGGCCCCTCGTCGCGCACCGCCACCCGCACGTGCGCATCGTCGGCCGATACGTCAATTCGTATCGCCGCGTGGGGCGGCGTGTGCTTGAGCGCGTTGCCGAGCAGGTTCTCGATCACTCGGCGTATGAGCTGCGCGTCGCAGTCACACACCGCCGGGCGGGGCGCGCGGACCTCCATCCCGCGGGTGGGACTCAGGACGCGGAGACCGGCGACGACGTCCTGGGCCAGCGCGGCCACGTCCGTCGATTCACGACGCACGGGCATGGATCCCGCCTCCATGCGGTGCACGTCCAGAAAGTTGTTGGCCAGTACGTTCAATCTGCTCGCGCTTGCGCGGGCGGCGTCCACGTGTTCGGCCGTCTCCGAACCCGGGGGCACGTCGTCGCGGAGCAGCTCGAGGCTGGAGCCGATGACCATGAGCGGCGACCGCATGTCGTGCACGAACATCTGGATCAGGTCGTCCGTGGCCGACCGCCTGGCCTGTTTGAGGAGCAGCGTCAGGGCCACCAGCGTGCCGGCGAGCCCGAGGACGATCACCAGCAGATACACCCCGATCAATCGCGGTCCGCCGATGGGAGGCGCGAATTCCGTGGGCGCGCCGACCGCCAACGCGATGGCGCACAGCAGGCACAGCGCGGCGGTGACCACGCTGCCGCGCGTGCCGAGGAGGCCGCCCGCCATGAGCACGAACAGCAGGTAGAACACGTCCACCGGCGAGTGCACGCCGCCGGTGATCCACGCCCGTTGGGTGAGCACCGCGGTGAGGCCGAGCACCAGGAGCCAACTCGCGAAGTTCGTGCGGCCGCCCCGGTTGAGGGCATGGATCACGAGCGTCAGTGCGGCAATGGCCAGGATCGACACCGCGCGCCGGCCGAATGTCTCGGGCATCAGAACCGTGGCAACGCCGAACAGCGTGACGACGACGCCCAGGAAACTCCACTGGAGCTTCCACAGCGCCCGCGCGCGGCGCGATGCCTCCGGGGATGCGAGCACGGGAGCGTCGAACCAGCGGAGGGCGCGGGGGAGCGTCATGCGTGAGGGCCGCGGATGTTGGGCGGTCGTGACGGGTTCACGCCAGTGCCCGGTCGGGGGTGGGTCAGCCAACCATGCGGGCGAAGCTATGGGGTGGGAGCGGGGGGCGGGAGGGGGGCGGTGCTGGGATTGCTGGGTCCCCTACGGATTCGAACCCGCAGAATTCGCGCCGTGCGTTGTTCGGTCCCAGCTATTCCGCGTCGAAGACAGCGCTCAACGCCGTGATGCTCTCGTTCGCCATCGAGCTCGCCGATACGAACATCAAGGTCAATGCGGCCAGCCTGGGAATCGTGGCGACCGATCTGAACAACTTCCCAGGCACGCGAACCGGCGAGCTGGGCGCGCGCGAACCGGTGCGCCTCGCGCTCCGTGGAGCTGACGGTCCGACCGACGCCTTTTCGAACGAGGATGGCCCGATCCCCTGGTGATCCTGGGGAGCCATCGCGCCGGTGCGGCACGCATCGCCGGCCGCGCCGGCGTTCACGGCTCCGCGAATGCGAACCGGAGCGCCCGAATCATTGCCAGGGCGATGAGCATCGTAATGGCAGAGAACAGCAGCGCGATCGTCAGCATCGGCGGCCCCCAGACCAGCGACGACAGGCCCGCCGTGGCGGCCAGCGAGGCCGCCCAACTGACGCGGACCGCACGCGCCGCGCGACGCCGCCAGAAGCAGGTGAGGACGACGAGAAGGCTCAGGACACCGGCCAAATACTGGATGGCGGTTTCGATGCGCTGGCCGGGTGTGACCGTGCGCGGGAGCTGATCGAAGGCACCGGCAACTACGCCGCATGCGATGCCGAGGACGATCAGGGGGAGGAGAATGCGCAGGGCGCGGCGGGTTCCCGTGGTATTGTCGATCGGCATGCCCGGGATCGGGGGGACTGGAGCGGACTGGTATGCTGCTTGCCTACCGGACGCGGCGCAAGGGATACCGCGGCCCGCTCCGTCACCTCGGCGTGCGGCGCGTGCAGCGGCTGCCCTGAAGCCGCCCCGAGATGCGCCGCGATCCGGACGACGAGGTGCAGTTTCACCTCCAGATGCGCATGGACGAGTTGACGCCCCGTCATCGCAGGAACCGTTTGACTTCGATGTGCCCTCCCCACTGCGTGAACGGACACGACGCCGCAATCCGCGCCGCGTCGGCATCGTCCGCCGCCCGTACGAGGATCAATCCGCCGAGCGGCCCCGTCCCGCTGAGACGGCCGGCGCGTTCGAACTTCCCAACCGCATCGAGACTGTCCGCCCACCGCGCGATCACGGCAACCCGCTCCGCGTCTTTCCCCGGGGGCGCAGGCCGGTACGTCGAGTCCTCGTAGAGCAGCACCACATACGTATTGTCTTGCGCCGGCGCGTGCTTCGGACGGAAGCGCGTGATCCCAAACGCCAATACGATCACCGCAGCGGCCGCCGCCACCCACAGCGGCCATGCGCGGCGGCGTCGCACGAGCCCCGCCGCGACGAGGGTCGACACGACGCGCGCTTCCAGCGCCGGGTCCGGCTGTGTTTCCTTTGGAAGATTCGTCATGGGAGCGAGCTCCGGAGTAGCGCCCGCGCGCGATTGAGCTGACTCTTCGACGTGCCCTCGACGATGCCCATCAGCTCGGCGATCTCGCGATGCGTGTACCCGTGGACATCGTGAAGGACGTACACGTCGCGTGCCCCTTCCGGGAGCGCGGCGATCGCGCGATCGAGATCGATCGCGTCATCGGGGCCCGTCGGGTCCGTGAGCGGCTCGACGTCGGGCCCGTCGACCATGCGCCAGTCGGCGCGGATGCGTCCGCGGCGGACGTTCACCAGCACGCCGCACAGCCACGAGCGGAGCGCCGACTGCGCGCGAAACGTTCGCAACGCCGTCAGCGCGCGGACCCAGCTCTCCTGCACGAGGTCCTCCGCTTCGGCCCGGTCACCGCCCGTGAGGCGCAACGCCAGTGCGTACAGCGCCGGCGTGTGGGCGCGGTACAGCACGCGAAACGCGTCCTCCCCGCGCCCGCGAAGAAACCGCTCGACGAGCGCGAGGTCGTCGGTCATTGAATCAGCATGGGGTCCACACGATCGCGCGTGACCACGATGAGCCCTGCCATCGTTGAGGTTGCCAGCCTAGTGAGTAGCGCTGGCGCGGCAAATGGTTGGAATCCGCTTCGGTGGAGGGCGTGGTAGTGCGGTGTCATGTCCGAGCGGGGGGTCCTGGCCAGGGGCGCGTTCCAACCGTTCCAGCGTCCGGGGGCACTCATTCCCAGGCGGCGCTCGTCGCCGCTGCGGGCGCTCTACGGGCGAGGTTCACATCACAGGGGGCACAGACAATGTTCCGAAACATAGGCAGAGCAATCGGTTGGGAAGGCGTGGCGTTCATCGCCGTGTTCGGCGCTGCGTGGCCGGTCCAGGCACAGAACACCGAGGCGCCGGATGCCAGGTCGCCCTATCCCAACATGGCTCCGATCGCGCAATACCGGATGGACCGGGATGCGGAAATAGCGCTCGCCCGCACCGGGGCTCCGGCGTCGATATCGCAGGATGCCGAAGTCATGGTGATGGGCCAGCGGAACTTCGAAGTCGCGGTCCAGGGCAAGAACGGTTTCGTCTGCCTGGTGGGCCGAGCGTTTGGCGGGCCATTGGCCAACCCGGAGTTCTGGAATCCGAAGAATCGGAGCCCCATGTGCTTCAATCCACCGGCCGCGCGGTCGCTCCTGCCCTACGCCATGAAGCAGGTCGGCATGGCGTTGGCCGGCGCTTCCAAAGCCCAAATAGTCGATGCGATCAGGAGCGCAGTCTCGAAGAAGGAGCTGGGTCCTCCGGAGCTGGGCTCCATGATCTACATGATGTCCAAGGAAGCATACCTGACCGATCGGGGTGGCCATAACCTGGCTCATGTGATGTTCGAGCTCCCACGCACCGAAGCATCGTTCAACCCTGACTTCTTCGTGTCCTGGGATCCGGCGCCGGTGATCGAGTTCAACGTTCCCGTGGGTCAATGGTCGGACGGAACGCCTGTCGTTGCGAGGAAGCACTAGGCGCCACGGCGGTACGGTGAGGCGGCCTACCGGCCTCCCGGCGCCGCCTCGGCCCGGTTCCGACGGTTACGGGCGCTCGTCGGCCGCTGCCGGGCGAAGAACGGTTTACCACCGCCGAGTGCGAACGGGCTGAAGCAGAGGCGATACCCGTCAATGAGCGCGCTGGCGGTGAGGCTGGCGGCCAGGCCGGGGCCGGCGACGTCGATCTCGCCATCGATGTCGCCGTTCAGTTTGCGATCGCATCATCTCGTAGATGCGCCGGCCGTAGCCCACGCCCGCGAGGCCCCGGACATGATCGTTGAAATGGCGGACGAGTTTTGCCATGGAGTTGCTCACTGTTTGGGCGCTCGGCAAACATCGCAGAAGGCGCCCGCAGAGCGGACGCCTTCCGTTATCCTACCACTCACTCCTCGGCGCTACTGTCTTAGTAGCTCGGGGCTACGTGCACCGAAACCCGGGGAGCGTCGGCTCGAATCCGGACGTTGTTGCGCGACCGGGGGTCTACAAGTTGGATGTGGGTGCTCGCGGGACTTGGTCCGGCTCCCGTTCGCGCAAATACTTCTTTTCCGAAGTCTCCGCGAGCTGGGCACGACGCCCGAGGCCGCTGGTCCACCGCTACGACGCATGCCGGAACTGGTCAAACCGCTGTTCCAGCGCCGACTGGTCGGGCCACGAGGCCCGATTGGGCGGCAGGACCAGCCGCTGCCCGTGCATTTCCTTGAGTCCGTGCTGCAGCATGGGTCCGTCTATCTCCTCGAGCAGATCGCGACGGAGTTCGACGACGTAGTCGGGTCGGATACCAACCATCATCGCGTCGAAAGCGGCGTGGTGCAGCTTACAGAGTCCGACGCCGTTCCGAACCGTGGGCTCGCCGTCGGGGTGGGCATCGGGGATGATGTGCGCGGCGTCGAGAAGTGCGTAGTGCCGCAGCCGGCAGAGCGCGCACTGCTCCTGGTAGGCCTTTAGGACGCGCTCGCGAAACGTCCGTTGGTGGAGCCGGCGGCGGGCCGTGTATGTGATGTAGGCTCGGCGGGCGTCCGGCCCTTCTCCGGTCGACGCCTGCATCGAGTCGTACGCTCTCGCCTCGTCGTCCACGGCGACCGTGAACGTGAGAGCCTCCGGCCGATCTCCGACAATGAACACGGGCCACGTGGCCAGGTAGCGGCCGGGGACCAGCCCGTTGAAATAGGCGAGCGGGATCCTGCGTGCCATGGCGGTCCGCAGGCCCACGTTGGCCGGGTGCGCCGGATCGATCCCACGATACCGGTAGGCGAGCAGGCCGTCGGGCGAGAATCGGTCGTCGTACGGACCGTTCGGCGCCGTGGTGATCGAGAGCGGCAACTCGCACAGCCGCGGTTTGAAGATGCCCTGGGGGCCGAGTAGCGGGACTCGCTCGCCCCGAAACTCGAAGCCATCGGCGAGCAGCTGTCGACGAAGCACATCGCCGTACAGGTCGCGCTGCGTGGCGAGCCACGCGAAGGCTGCTAGCCGAAGCTGCTGGTCGGTGTCTGGCACTCCACGGCGGGATGGAGACTATCCACGGAGTCTTCCGGAACCCCTAAGTAGCACCGACGCGCCCCGATGTGCCAGACCCAGGGAACCACGCAGCAATCTGGCCCATCCAGGCCTGTTCAACCGCCAGTGCCGCGCGAACAATCGCGTCGCGGTGCCGCGGCTGCGGAATGACGAAGAACGCCACGCTGGCGGTTCGGAGGCACCCGACCATCGGCGCCCCCGTACGGAGCATCAACGCGTCGGCGAGACGCGCGATGTACCGTTGCCGCTCCTCCCGAGGGAAGTGTTGGTAGACGATTAGCGACATGCCATCCCCGTACAAGGCCTCAATCTCCTGCCATCGGACGTACTTGCTGGAGCCACGCCGGCCCGGCGGACATGATGGCACCTCGACGCCATTGTCGGGATCGAGGAATGCGAGATCGACGTGTCGGAGTTCATCCCGGACCACGCGGAACGCTACCTCCCGCGCGTTGAGAGCATCCGGTACGCCGTCGGCGACGAGTCGAGATCCGGCAAGCAAGTTCAGCCGGCCCACATGCTCGAGGCTGCGCCCCCGTGGTACGGCATCAGCCAGCGAATCAAATAGCATCGGATCGTACCGGCGCCACGGCGCCGGCTGGGCGAGATAATCGATGAACCTCCCATCGGTGCGCTCGCCCTCGGGTGTGAGCATCCACCACACCCCCAGGGTGAGCTCGGTGCGCTGCTGAAGTATTCGAAGTAGTCCGTACTTCCGATAATCGTTGATGTCGCCGAAGTACTGGTGTTTCATTGCGCAGTTCTGCATGGCTCCCACGGCAGCGTGAAACGGCCTTCTCTGCTGCAACGTGATGGGTAGCGCGGTAAGTACTGGGATTGGTGGCGCAGCCCAGCCAAGCGGCTCGTGATCTAGTGCAGGTGGATCACGCTCACCCTGCTTATCCTCACCTGCCCCGGTCCTTGCGTCGTCATGAGAAGCGTTCCGTCATCGGAGAGGTGCGCGAACCCGTGCAGATCGGTGTTGGGGTTCATAATCCGGTCGACGATGGCGCCGTCGCTCACTCGGGCTCTCGCAATCGTACCGTCTGTCGATACCTCATACAACGTATTGCCGTCCGGGGAGAGCAGCGCTGATAGCAGGGAGTTTGGGCCCGCGGGAACCGCCTGGCGAATCAGCTGGAGCGATGCGTCATAGATGTTGACGCCGGCCGCGACACGCCGCCCCGTCGAGTCGAGCGCGGGATTCCCGGGCAGCCCCGCGACGGGGCCGAACTGATCCGTCGCTACATCGTAGCGGTCGAGGTCGTTGTCGGGGCCCTCGAGGATGACCGAATGGTCGAGTGAGCGCCAGATCATGGGCCCGATGATTTCGGAGCCGCCGTAGTGCTGACGCGCGCGCTGTGTGCCGGTGGTGAGATCTATCTCATCCAGCACCGTCCCGGCGTACAGCCACACGAACAGTTTCCCGTTCGACAGCGCCTTCACGCTCACGGCGATCGGCGGGATCCCGGAATCGACCGACGCCAGCGGCAGGAGGCTCACCGCCGGGGACGGCTGTCGGAGGTCGACAATGCCGAGCGCATCGGTATCCGGCATGGCGACCACCAACGAATCGCCGCCTGGGGTGATGTCGAAGTCACTCGGCCCCTTGGGCAACGCGATCGTGTGCGTCACCGTCATCGTCGACAAGGACAGCACCAGAATGCGATCCGCCTGCCGGAGGTAGGCCACCTGTCGCTTGGGATCAGGTATCGCGTCCATAACCGCCCCACTCACGGTCGCCGACGCGGCCGGCAGGTCCACCGTCGGATACACCTGCCACGTGGACGTCAGCGTGTCGCTGACGAGTCCCACCGCGTCCCGGGCGTAGAGGCGGAGCCGGGCGGGACCCAGCAGCCCCGCCGGCAGGTGAATGAACAAGTTCCCATTCACGCTCGAGCCGCTGATCGCCTGGGAGTCCACCACCTCGGCTCCGACGCTGTCCGGGATGAGGTCCCAGACCACCGCTGCCAGTGCGTGGTTGTCCGATGCGCTGAGCTGTACTCCTATGGAGTCCCCGGTGAACACGACCGGGGGAACGCGTGCCTCATTCGTGAACGCCCCGCTGAGTTGCGGCGGAGTGGCGTCCACCAGCGCGACCTGCGTGTCGAGCCCCTGGGAGGCCGTTTGAAGGCCCGCATCTCTCGCGAAGACGGTCACGGTGAGCGGAACGCCGAGCTGGCAGGTCGCGGGGATACGGACGCGCACCGAGCCCGTGACCTTCGTTTGCAGCCGTTCGGCGACCAACTGCTGAACGACGCACGGTCCCGACAGGACGACGGCTGTCTGCAAGATGCCGACGGGGCTCGACACGGCGTAGCCGACGGTCAGCGTGTCGCCGGGCTGGATCGCGCCCGGCGCAAGCTGCACGAAGACCGTGTCGATCGTGGGGGCAGGTGTGCCCGACGGAACGATAGGGCCGCAGTCGAGCCCCACGTCGGCCGTCTTGATGTCGCCGTGGTCGGGTTTGTAGTGGAGCTCAAGGTCGGCGTGAAACGGCGCGGTGACCGCCAACTCCCATTGCGAACCCTGAGTCTGGCCAGGCTGGATCCTCGTATTCCCCCAGTACTGTTGGATCTCCGACGCGGACAGGGCCGCCGAGTCGAACGGCGTCAATCGATCGACGCCGGCATACCATCTAATCTTCCCGTCAGACCAGGTGGCCGTGTCTGTTCCGGTGGCGGTCGCGCCCAAGCCCCACGTGCAATCGATCAGCGGCAAGCTGTCCTGGGTCGTCGATATTACCGGCCCGTTGGTCGTGTTGATCCACAACCTGATGCTGACCGACCGGGGCGCGGTGGTGGCGTCGCCGCAACTGATGGCGCCGAGCAGAAGCGTGGCCAGGGCAAGGCGCGCAACGCTCGACGCGACGCGCGGCGAGGCGGCGGCCGGGCAGCGACGGGTTCCCGTGGTTTCGTCGATCGGCATGCTCAGGCTCGGGGGGGACTGGAGCGGACTCGTATGTTGGTTGCGCACTGGACGCGGCGCAAGGGATACCGCGCCCCACCCCGTCAACCGGTTGTTGACACACCGGTCAGGCCCCGCCATCTTCTCCCCTAACCTAGTTGGTAGAGGATCCGATGCCCCGCACCGCCAACGATCTCCTCCACGGCACTCTCGACGTCCTCGTGCTCAAGACCCTCTCCTGGGGCCCGATGCACGGCTACGGCATCACCACCTGGATCGAGCGCCACTCCGGCGACGAACTGCAGATCGTCGACGCCGCGCTCTACAAGGCCCTCCACCGGCTCGAGGCCGCCCGCTCCATCACCTCGGCGTGGGGCGTCTCCGACAACAACCGCCGCGCCAAGTACTACTCCCTCACCGCCAAGGGCAGGCGGCAGCTCCAGGCCGAGCTCTCCACGTGGAAGCGCTACGTCACCGCCGTGTCCGGCGTGCTGGAGACCCCATGACGCGCCTGTTCGGTTCCGACAAACTCCCGCCGGGCGTGCGGCGGGTGCTGCGGCTGCCCTGGAGCCGGCCCGAGATGGGCCGCGATCTGGACGACGAGGTGCAGTTCCACCTCCAGATGCGCATCGAAGAGCTGCGGGCGCGCGGGATGAACGAGCGCGACGCTGAAGCCGAGGCGCGCCGACGGCTGGGCGACGAACGCGACCTCAGGGACTACTGCCTCGAGGTGGACGCTTCGTCCGCCTTCCGCCAGCGCATGACCATGTGGTGGCAGGATCTCGTGCACGACGTCACGGTGGCAGCGCGGCAGCTCCGCCGCATGCGCACGCTCAGCATGGCGGCGGTGCTCTGCCTCGCCCTGGGCATCGGCGCCAACACGGCGGTGTTCAGCGTCGTCAATGCGGTGCTCTTCCGGCCGCTCCCCTTCCACGACTCGGCTCGGCTGGTGCTGGTGGGCGAGGGACTCCCGGATTTCAGCGATCACAACATGGGGGTCATCTCGCTCCCGGAATACGCCGACTATCGCCGCCTGGACGGCGACGTCTTTACCGGGTCGGCGGCGTACCAGTCGGCCAGCTACGCGCTCTCGGCCACCGGCATCCCCCCGGAGCGGGCGAGCGCCCTGCAGGTTACCGTCGGCTTCCTGGGCGTGCTCGGCGTCGCTCCCGCGCGGGGGCGCGGCTTCACTGCCGCCGATGCCGACACCGCGGGCGCGGCCGTGGCGCTGATCAGCGACGCGCTCTGGCGGACGCGCTTCGGCGCCGATGCGTCGATCCTCGGGCGCGTGGTGGACGTGGATGGACACCCGGCGACCATCGTCGGCGTGCTTCCGCCGGGGTTCCACTTCCCTCTTCCCGGCGCCGGCGGGGAAGCCGCGGACCTGTTCGTGCCCCTTCGCTTCACCGCCGCCACCAACGCGCTGCGCGGGAACTCGTACGGCACCTGGCTCGTGGCGCGACTGGCGGCGGGCGTCACGCGCGAGCGCGCCCAACGCGCCGTGTCGCGGGTGGCCTCCAGCCTGCCGCGGGTCCATCCGGAGTCCTACCCGTCCACGTGGAAGACCGTCGCCGACGTCTTTCCGCTGCGCGGCTACGCGGTGAAGGACGCGCGCGGGCCGCTCACGATCCTGTTCGTGGCGGTCGCCCTGGTGCTCCTGATCGCGTGCATCAACGTGTCGAGCATCCTGCTCGCGCGTGCCGCAGCGCGCGAACAGGAGATCGCCATGCGCCAAGCGCTGGGCGCGTCGTTCGGCCGGCTGCTGCGCCAGTTCTTCGCCGAAGGCGCCATTCTGGTGGCGCTCGGCGTGGCGCTCGGCGTGCCGCTTGCCATGCTGGTGGCCCGGCTGCTGGCGCGCCGGGAGCCATCCGACGTGGTGCGCGCCTACGCGGGGGGCATCGACCTGCGGGTGCTGGCGCTCACGGGAGCGGTCGCGGCGGCGGCCACGCTGCTCTTTTCGGTGGTGCCGGCCCTCGGGCTCGGGCGGCGCGCGGTCACGTATCGCCTGCACGCGCGGACGACGGCGGGGCGCGTGCACCAACGCGGGCGACGGGCGCTGGTGATGGCCCAGGTGGCGCTGGCCCTGATGTTGACCACGGCCGCAGGGCTGATGCTGCGCAGCTTCCAACGCGTGCTCGCCACCGACCCCGGGTTCGACCCCGAGCATCTCGTCAGCTTCTCGCTCGACCTGCCGCGTGCCACCTACCCCGGGGCAACCGACGTGCTCGGCACCGAGAACCGCCTCCGCCATGCGCTCGCCGCGCTGCCCGGCGTCACCGCCGTGTCGGCGACCAACGACCCGCCGCTGCAGGGGCTGAGCCGGGCCGCGTATTCGGTCGAGGGCAATGCGCGGCCGACCGTTCCCCTGGCGGTCTATGGGCTCGTGCTGCCCTCGTACTTCGACGCCGCGGGCATTCGGCTCGCCGCCGGCCGCCCGCTGGACGCGCGCGACGTGCGTGAGAGCCTGCCCACCACGGTGGTGAACGAAACCCTGGCGCGACAGTACTTCGGCGCGAACCCGGCCAACGCCATCGGGCACCGCATCAAGTGGGGGACGGCCGGATCGCCCAGCCCGTGGCTCACGATCGTCGGCGTCGTGCACGACGTGCGGCAGGTTGCGATCGACCGGCCCGCCGAGGCCGAGTTCTGGCTTCCCGCCGCGCAAGAGGACACGTCGCAGGCGGCCAGCATGATGCGCGCCCCGACATTTTTCGTGAGGACGGCGCGCGACCCCGGCGCGGTGATGCCGATGGTCCAGCAGACCGTCCGGCGGCTCGCGCCGTCAGCCCCGCTGGTGGCGCTGCAGCCGATGACCGCCACCATCGACAGCTCGCTGGCCGGCCGGTCGTTCCAGACGCTGCTGTTCGCGCTGTTCGCGGCGCTCGCCCTCGTGCTCGCGTCGGTGGGGCTGTACGGCGTGCTGGCCAATTCGGTGCAGCAGCGCCGGCGCGAGATCGGCATCCGGCTGGCCATCGGCGGCGACCCCGCCGGCATCGTGCGACTCGTGGTGGGCCAGGCCATGCGGCTGACCGGGGCGGGCATCATCGCCGGACTGGTCGGTGCGGCGATGGCGACGCGCGCCATGGCGTCGCTCCTGTTCGGCGTCAGCGCGCTCGACGCGCCGACGTTCCTGGCGGCGGCGGTGGCACTACTCGTCGCGGCCGTCGCATCGGCGTGGTTCCCGGCCCTCCGGGCGTCGCGCCTCGACCCGCAGATGGCATTGCGGCCGGAGTGAGGCGGTGGTTCGGGTCCGACGGTCGCCCGCACGGCGCGGGGCGCGTGCTGCGGCGGTCGTGGAGTCGTCCGGAGATCGAACCGATCCGGACGACTGCCTTCACTCCGACCGCAGCACCACGCTCGGATCCAGCCGCGCCCGACGGAAGGCAGCGATCACTGCGCCAGCAGTAGTGGCAACGAGGATGATCGCGGCCGCCGCCAGCGCGGCAGCGGGATTCGTACCGGGTTGACCGAACGGCAGCGCCCCCGAGAGTTGCTGCGCCGCATATCCGAGTGCGGCGCCGCTGAGAAGGCCGAGTGCGGCCAACTTCGCGCCTCTCGCGACGAACACCATCACGACGCCCGCCGGGGTGCCACCCAGCGCGATGCGAACGGCGATCTCCCGCTGGCGACCAGAGACCTCGAATGCGGTGAGCCCATACGTACCGATCACCGCGATCAGCAGGCACAGCGCTGCAGCGTAGGCGAGGAGGAGGCTCACCGTGCGCTCCTGTGACGATTGGTGCGCCACGATCTGGCGCAGGGTGACGCTCGGCGACGCGAGCACCCCCGCCCCGCGAATGATGCGATCCACGGAAGACCGGATTGCGTCGCTCGCCGGAACGACGGTTCCCACCACGAGGGAAGCGCTCTGCATGGGCAGCCGGAGCTGCGACGCCGGAAGGTACGCCACCGGCTGCGGATCGCGGCTGTCCAGCGCGTAGGCAACATCGCCGACGGCGCCGACCACCAGGTAGGGGCTCTTCACGTTTCCGCCCACCACGACGCTCCGCCCCAGTGCGGTGCCACGCGGATACAACCGCGCAGCGAGCGAGCGACTGAGCACCACAACCCGCTGGGCCAGACTGTCGTCGCGGGCGTCGAGCCCACGTCCGGCAATCACCGGGATTCCCGCCGCCGAGAGGAACTGGCCTCCCACCGGGTTCACGGCGGTCATCGGGCCATTGCCCTTCGCCGTGTTGTCCTGCGCGCGCATAGCCATGCGCGGCAGCGAGGGCTCGCCCGGCGCCACAGCCGCCCAGCCGACGGCTGCGACGCGCGAATCCGTCGTCAGCTGCCGCTCGATTCGGGTAGCGATCGGTTCCGCGTTCGAAGGCGGGGGCGAGAATGCCGAGCCTGGAAGCTCGGTGACCAATGCCCGCTCCTCGTGCTGGACGCCGAGTGGCGCATGGAGGTGCTGCCACGTCTTGAGCGTCGCCACCGTTGCGCCGCTGACGATGAGGAGCGCCAGGGCCACCTGCGCGACGACGAACACGCCCTGGACCATTCGCAGCCGTCGTCCACCGGTGGAGGCGACGGCGTCGGCCCGCAGCTCAGCCTCGGGGTCCAGGTTCGACGCGCGAAGCGCCGGTACGACACCGCACACGAGGGCGGTGATGAGCGCCGCGCCCATCATGCCGGCGCTCCACAGCGGGTCCACTGGCACGCGCACGTCGAAGGTGGCGCCGATGTTCATTGCATGCGCCAGGAGCCCGGCCGCCGCGGGCGCGAGCGCCATTCCCAGTGCGCCGCCCGCCACACAGACCAGCGTGGCCTCGACCAGGACCTCCTGCACCACTCGGCGGCGCCCCGCCCCGAGCGCTCGGCGGATGGCGATGTCGCGGCGGCGGTTGACCGTGCGGATGAGCAGCAGGCCGCCCACGTTCACGCAGGTGAGGAGCAGCACCGCAAGGCAGACGGCGAACGCGGCACCGATGGTACGGTTGAACACGGCGTTGAATTCCGGATGCAGCCCGCCACGTAGCGGTTCCACCTGGAAGCGCGTGCCGACTTTGCGGGCGTATAAATCGGCCGACTCGGTGGAGTGCGCCGCGATGCGCTTGGAGAGCACGCCTAACTCGGCGGCCAGGGCGGCGGGTGCGGCGTTGGCAACCCGCCCCACGATTCGTCCGAATGGCGAGAGCCCCGGCTCGGCGGTGTCGAGCAGCCAGAAATCTGCCTGCATCAGCCCTTCGGTTCCCACGAACCCGGGCGCGGCGACTCCGACGATCCGGAACGCCGGGTTGCCGTTTACGCGGAGGACGTGCCCCAGCACCGCCGAGTCACCGCCCAGCTCCCGTTTCCAGTACCGCCAGCTCATCACCGCCGGCGCGGCGCCGATCGGGAAGTTGGAGTCGGCCGGAGCGATGGTACGTCCCAGGCTCATGCGCGCGCCGAGCACGGTGAAGTAGGAGGGCGACACGGCGTCGACCACGACGTGGCGGGCCGGACCGACCCCCGACACGTCTACCAGAGCCGGCGCATAGTAGGCGAGCCGGGCGGAGCTGGGATTCAGCGCCTGCAGGGAGGCGAACCAGTCGTCAGTGGGATAGCGGAGCTCGCCGCCGGTCTGGTACTGGAACACGCGCACCACCGAGCCCGGGTCGGCGATGCCGGGCTGCGGATGGAGCACGAGCGCGTCGAGGAAGCCGAGCAGCGCGCCGTTGGCGCTGAAGCAAATGGCCAGGCTGGCGACCGCGGTGACGAGGAAGGCAGGGCTGCGGACAAGCCGTCGGAGGATGGCGCGAAGGGCGGTCATACGCAGTCTCAGAGGTGCGCGGGAAGTTCGCGCCGGTGGGCAGGACGTTCCGGCAGCCCTGCTGCCTTGCACATCGCCTTGGCGATCGCCCTATACGGGGCAGTCTTCGGCGCCGGCATGTCCCAGGGCTTCGGCACGCCGCGGGTTGGGTACTTCCCGAACATCATGCGCTGGCGATGGCTCGTGTCCGCGGGATAGGCGATAGCGGAGGCAATCGTGGACGTCTGCGTCAGGCAGTTCACCTGCACACGGATGATCTCGTGATCGATCTTGTAGCCCGCCACCTCTTCAAGTTCCGGCGGGGTGGTGAATGACCATCGCGTGAAACCGCGCACCTGAACCGAGTCGATGCGTTCGAGTTGGTCGGGGTAGATGACGATCTGCGGATTGTGGTCCGGGGTGTCGAAGGCGACCGCTGGCCCTTGAGCGCGGAGCGGTACCGCTGACATCGCGATGGTGAGCGCCAGCAGATAGGCGCCTGCCCCTCGGCCAGATAGACCTATGGACTGGCCAGATATCCAACACCGCCATCCCAAGGGCGTTCCGCTCGCGGCAGGGTCCCGGCCATCTCTCGGTTGCTTGTAATCCACATTACCTCGGTGTGCTTTTCTGCGCTGCCAAGCGCTGCTGAACGAGGGAGTCCAGTCCCGCTTCTGTCGGAGTGCCGTCGATCATCCACCCATCAACTATTACGGTCGGCGTGCCGGGCGCGCCCAGTTCAACCGCGGTTGCCGAATCACTCGCTATGCGACGCCTCCCGCCATCCTTTGCCAAACATGCATTGAATTGTTGTTTGTCCGCAACCTCAGCCATAGTCGCAAATCTGGCCCACGACCAGACGCCTAGCTCACTCTGATTGGCAAACAGCGCGTCGTGGTATTGCCAAAATCTGCCCTGCTGCGCTGCGCATTCGGCGCCTCCGGCAGCAGCACGAGCGTATGGATGGATGCCAGATAAGGGGAAATTCCGAAAGGTCAAGGCCACGCGTCCCGGATACTTGGCGACGACACGCTCCAGATGTGATTCGAGTGCTCCGCAGTAGGGACATTCATAGTCTGCGAACTCGACGATCTCGACGGCAGGTTGCGCCGCCCCTCTTCTGTGGCCACCAGTTAGTGCCTCACGCCAATGCGTGACTTTCACTGGTGCGCGGCGCGGCTGTGGAGCCCGGTCGGCAGCACCGCCGCGCGCATACACGGTCGCAAGCCACATGAGCAATAACGCACCAACAACTTGAGCAGTATCCCAGGCACGGCGCTTATCCACGGTACCCTCCGATTAGTCCTGGCGGCGAATCAGGAGCCTTGTCTGCCGGCGGGGAGACGCACTCCACCCTTCGTCACCTCGGCGCCCTGTAGAGTGTCTTTGCAGGCTTTGGGGAGCGTCTTGACCCGTGCGGGATCCGTATCGCCTAGCCCAGCCAACCGCCCGTACGAGTCTATGATGTATATCGTCGGCCATGCCCTGACCCCGAGCGCGTGTACCTGCTCCAACGAGCGGACGGCATACCACGAGCCAGTTACATGCATTCCGCGCAAGAACTGGGTCCCGCCCCGGTCCTCCCGATTCACCGATACCCACACAACTCTTGCGCTGCGATCGCCAACCTGCAACTGACGTAAGCCGACCCACCTCGGCGCCATTTGTTCGCACGCCGGGCACGTGGACTCGAAGAAGATCACGATCGCACACCCGGTGCCGGCCAGCCCCTTAAGGTTCGTTGTCTTCGCGGTTAGAAACCACTGGCTTCGCAGTCCGCCGTCATGGACGTCGAGCGCCTCATTGGGCAAAGTGTCCCCGACCGCGACGGTGCTCACAGGGCCATCGCGCATCACATCCCTATGTGCTCTCGCGCTTGCCACGCGAAAGCCAATCAGCAGGGAGAGCGTGCCCGCCGCAACACGGTACGCCCACATGACTGTGCGGCTCGCACGTCCCATCGTTACCCCTCCAGTCCGGTGTTGCTCTATGAAGAACGGCCCCTCGCGCCCAATCGCGCGAGGGGCCCTCTACGTCACTGCTGCTGCGGTGTACAGTGTCCGGTCGGATCATAGCATACGTCACCAAGCCCACAATCCCACACAAGCCAACCCTCGCAACCCTGTGCACAGCCACCGCCTCCGGTCTGCACCCACACGCAACGGGACGGATAGTCGGTCGCGTGGGCTTCGGTGGCGAACACCGCGTTCCCTGCGAGTAGAGCCGCCAACACAAGGGCCCTGATGACGAACT
This sequence comes from uncultured Gemmatimonadaceae bacterium, assembly GCA_963781765.1. Lineage (GTDB taxonomy): Bacteria > Gemmatimonadota > Gemmatimonadetes > Gemmatimonadales > Gemmatimonadaceae > JAGWRI01. The sequence continues at coordinate 3,993 of CAWAHC010000014.1, read as the reverse complement.
TTCTCATCTTCCACACTCCGTGATCGGGGTAGTGAATGCTCACACCGGGTCGGCTAACAGCCGAGAGATGTGATGGGATACCGCTCGACGTACGATACGCCGAGCGAGTCAAGCGACGTCGTGTACAGGTCCCGCCGGTTTAGGTACTGGACTCGACTCCGCGCCAACGGTATCCGGACGACGCCGGCGACGCTCGCTTCTTTCCAATTGAGAACGAGCCAGGTCAACGCCGCACCGTTTAGGGCATCTGCCGCATTCCATCCGGAGAGCCAAAGGCAGTTGCCTGCTAGAAATAGGCCCTCAACCTCAGGAGCTTCTGGCGCGATTGGTAGCGTCTCGGCAAACTGATGCAGTTGATCCCGACGTCTCGTGTTGGAGAACGCCGCCCAACGCGCTCGCGCCACGCTACTAGGCAACAGTGTGTATTCGAGATACCACTGCGCTGCCCGGAGCCGTTCCTTCTTTCCGAGCGCGATTGCCGCAGGCGCCCATTCTACTTGGCTAAGCACATCGCCGGCCGCGTTAACAATTTGCACACGTGCCTCGCCTGGCGCGGCAATCGCCACGTCGCCGGTACCAGACGGCGCCCACTTCATCAATGGCGCGTAGACTGGCTCCTCGCTCCGAAGGCGATCAATCTGCTTCTCGAAGGAGTATCCCGCCCCTCGCTGACTCCACAGCGTATCGGCCCTCCCCGTCGCCAATGGGTATCGCACCAAGTAGGCTGAAGCCCCCGGTCCTTCCCCCTTGAGTTCTACGACTACGCTGGCGTCATCAAATCGCGCGAGACGCTCGAAGTACGGTTCAGGTCCTTCCCCAACCCGTTGCGAGAAGAACACCAAGGGCCCACGCATCAGCAGGTTGCGCCAGTCCGTCCCCCCGTCTTGAGGGATAGCAGAGAGCAACCTGCCTTTTCGGTCGAACGCCAGGAGCCCGAGTCGCTGCCACACTTCCATCACTACTAGAGCTCCACCAACGGCAGCCAGGGCAATCGGCTGATGCAACTGGCCGTGCCCGATCATTGCACCGCCATCCGTGTCGACGGGATGCCCAGCCCGATCGAACAGGCGAACGTCCTGCCTAAGCCGATCGAGCACCGCGATGGTTCCGTCATCGAGCGTGGCCACATCGGCCGCGTAGCCCGTCTCGCTCACCGCGCCGACCCGGATCACGAGGTCCGGCTGGAGCGTGTCAGCAGCGATGTGTCCATCGGCAATCGCCGCGAGGCTGAGGGGCAGTCGTATGACCGCAACACCGGCGCTATCTCTGCCCGCAACGCTGATTTCTCCCGCCGGAGTGAGCCGTCTTTGGCAAGCGACCGCGGCGAAGCAACACGAGAGGACGAGGTATGCTCGGCCCGTCCTCACCCAAGTTGACCTTGGCGGCCACTTGGGAGCGCGGATTGCGGTGCGTCGGGAAAATGCTCGACGCCACCCTACCCATTCTTCGCCGCGACAGCGTGTCGGATCCTCGGGCCCACAACGTATTGCGATCGCGCATTTCATGGGTCTACTTTGCGATCGCGAACTGCGCTACGCGCGCCGCATCGCGTTCGTTCGGGACACTTTGCGTCGCCGCCCTCCCAATCGCGCACGGTATCAGCAACTTCGTGTTGCGGACAGCCCCCGCGACTCGCCGCGGTGCTGCGTCAAAGCATTGGCGTCCCGCTCGTACTCACGTCGTCATTCGGACAACGAGGCGGCTAACAAATGCAGCTGTATCGAGAGTACTCGCGGCTTTGCGAGGCGAGACGCCTACGAAACTGACAAATTGGCGTCCATATGTTCGCGCGCTATCATAGCCCGCGGCCGCTGCAACGGCGTCGAGATTCGAATTGCCAAAGGTCAGTGCAGCCCACGTGCGCGCAACCCGCGCCCCCTGAATGGTCGTCAATCCGCTCTGGAGGCCGGCCTTGGCCAGATGCCGCTCAACGGATCGGCGCTTTCGCAAGGTCAAACGCACCAACCCATCGACCGATGACGGCACGGGCGCCCACCCGAACAGCCTAGTAGCTGCAATTCGGATATCAGTCGGTAGTCGAGCAATCCGTCCAGAAAGACTGCCGAGCACAAGAGCAGTGGCACTACTCTGGGCCTCTGCCCTTACCAGCGCTCTTAGCAATCGGGATTGGTGGTCGAAGTCACGAAAGACGACCTCCGTCGCAACTTCTTGGGCGGCTCGCAGTGCCCTGTCGACACTGACTCTCGACAATTCCATCCAGAACAGCAACGGGCATCCGTGGCGCCGCACAGCTTCGAGGAAGCGCCCAAAGGCATCCTCGCGCACAGAACTCACATCAGCGATCACTAGATCGCATGCACAATGGGGGTCCGCAAGCCACGCGGTGGCCGCGCCTACGGCGGCCGTATCCATTAAGCGCCATCGCCGGGGAATCGCTAGTTGCAATTCGGGCCGGCGCCGTGCGTCGACAAGCCCAATCACGTTCATCCTTGGCCACCCCACACTATCGTTGCCCGCCCAGTGCGCTCCCTCTCCCTCCCCTTATGCCGATGGGCGTGTTATCGGGTGGGTCCATACTAGTACAATTATCAGTGTCTGCACAACCCTCCTCCTTACCCGATCCCACACGCCTACTGAATCGCCCCGGGATTCCCGAAGGCTCCGATTCTTGGGAGAATTGGAGTCATGCGACATTCCACGAAGTACTCCCCCGAAGTACGGGAGCGGGCGGTACGAATGGTCTTCGAGCACACGCCGGAGCATTCGTCCCAGTGGGCGGCGATCACCTCGATCGCGGGGAAGATCGGCTGTAACCCGGAAACGCTGCGCAACTGGGTGCGCCAGGCCGAGCGGGATGTCGGCACACGGCCGGGGCTGACCACCGATGAGCGCGAGCGCCTCAAGCAGCTGGAGCGGGAGAACCGCGAGCTGCGGCGCGCGAACGAGATCCTGAAGAAGGCATCGGCGTATTTTGCCCAGGCGGAGCTCGACCGCCCCGGGCGGTGATGGTGCGGTTTATCGACGCGCACCGCGCGAGCTACGGAGTCGAGCCGATCTGCCGCGTCGTGGGGATCGCTCCGTCGACCTACTACGAGCAGCAGGCCCGCACGCGCGATCCGGCCCGGCTCCCGGCGCGCGCGCAGCGCGATGCGGCCCTCCGGCCCGAGATCACGCGGGTGTGGGAAGCGACGCGCCGCCGCTACGGGGCGAAGAAGGTGTGGAAGGAACTCCGGCGCGAAGGCCGCGTGGTGGCCCGGTGCACGGTCGCGCGGCTCTACCGGGCGCTGGGCCTGCGCGGGGTCCTGCGGGGCCGGCGCGTGCGCACAACGGTGCCCGAGCCTCTCGCGCACCGGCCGCAGGACCTGGTCCAGCGCAACTTCACGGCCGCGCGCCCGAATCCGCTGTGGGTGTCCGATCTCACGTACGTCGTGACGTGGCGTGGCTTCGTGTACGTCGCCTTCGTCACCGATGCCTTCTCGCGGCGCATCGTGGGCTGGCGGGCCACCACGACGCTGCGCACCGACCTGGCGCTCGACGCGCTGGAGCAGGCGCTGTATGACCGCGCGCTGGAGGGGCCGCTCGTCCATCATAGCGACCGCGGGTCGCAATACCTCGCGATCCGGTACACGGATCGTCTGCTCGACGCCGGCATCGAGTCGTCCGTCGGGAGCCGCGGCGATGCGTACGACAACGCGCTCGCGGAAACGATCAACGGCCTCTACAAGACGGAGGTCATTTACCATCTCGGCCCGTGGCGGGGGCTCGAGGACGTCGAGTATGCCACGCTCGAATGGGTGGCGTGGTACAACAGTCAGCGCCTGATGGAACCGCTCGGCTACTTGCCGCCGGCGGAGTACGAAGCGCAGTATCACACGGCCCGGACCACTCACGACGGAGTGGCGGCACTCAACTGACGGAGTCTCCGGAAAACCCGGGGCGATTCAGGTTCGGGCGAGCCGCAAGGCGTGGAGAATTCAGCGCCGGATTGACAGCGAACCCGCGCGGCAGTAGTCTTGATCGACAACCGTTCCC
>CAWAHC010000013.1:0-13269 GCA_963781765.1 uncultured Gemmatimonadaceae bacterium | reverse complement strand
GGCGGGGCGCGCCACCCTGTGAGTCCGCGTTCTAGTACTCCTCCGCCTCCCAATCCGCGAACTCGTCCATCTCCTCACGCTCGCCCTCACCCACGGCGAGCGGGGGCAGATCGATGCCGTCGTACACGTCGTCGAGCCCGAGCTGCAACCCGATCACGGGAAGCGGGATGACCTCGTCGCCGGCGAACTCGGCGCGCACCCAGACGTCGTCGGGGCCGCGCAGGTACATGAGTACCTGGCGACGCCGCTGCGATACGATGAGATAGGCCTGCACCGACGGGAGCCGGCGGTAGGCCTCGAGCTTCTCACGGCGGTCGGTGGCGCGGGAGCCGGGCGAGGTCACCTCGACGATGAGGACCGGCTGTTCGGCAAACAGCCCGCTGCCGGCATCCTTCTCGCAGGAGACGACGACGTCGGGGTAGTAGACCCGGTCGTCTACCGCGACCTTCACGTCGTTGACGAACACATGGCATCCGCGGGCACGTGCTGCCGCCTTGAACGCCGCGGCAAGGTTCAGCGTGATCAGGCTCTGGCGTTTGGTCGCACCGGTCATGGCGTACACTTCGCCTGCCACGTACTCGTGCCGGATCTGGCTGTCGTTCTCGAACGCCAGGTATTCGTCCCGCGTCATCAGGCGTCCGGTACGGTTGGAGGCTTGCATACGCCGAGCATACGCTCGGCTCGGCTGCCGAGTCAAGCGCAAAATGCTGCAGGCGTGCGCCACGCGACTATTTGCCGATGTCCTCGTCCCAGAGATCCGGATGGTCGGCGATGAACCGCTCCATGAGGGCCCGGCATTCGGGGTCGTCGAGCACCGTGACCTCCACACCGCGGGAGCGCACGTACGCTTCCGGGCCCTGGAAGGTGCGGTTCTCGCCGACGACGATTTTCGGGATGCCGTAGAGGAGTGCGGCGCCGCTGCACATGTCGCAAGGCGAGAGCGTGGAGTAGAGCGTGGCCCGCGCGTAGTCCGCCGCGCGCAGACGGCCGGCGTTCTCCAGGCAGTCCATCTCGGCATGCAGCACCGTGCTCCCCTTCTGGACGCGCTGGTTGTGGCCCCGGGCCACGATGCGGCCGTCGATCACGAGCACCGAGCCGATGGGAATGCCACCGGCGGCGAGGCCGTGGTGGGCTTCGTCGATGGCGGCGCGGAGGAAGGGGTCCATGGGCGTGGCGATCGAGGGTTAGGCGTGGTCACGCCGCGGTCTCGCGCCCGATCCGCCGAGCAGCGCAATGATCTCCGCGCGCTCGGCGGCGGTGGCCGACGTCCCCGATGCGCCGCTGGGGCGATGGGCGACATCGAGCGGAGTGGCGCCACTCCTCGGATGTGGCAGGTGGGCATCCGCGCCCAGTCTCAGCAGCTCGCGAACGGCACCGGGGCTCCGGGCGCGCACTGCCCGGAGGAGCGGAGTGGCGCCGCTCCGATCGGGAATGTTCAACTCAGCCCCGCGCTCGACCAGTGCGCGGATGAGCTTCGCCTGCCCCGTGCGGCTCCAGACAGCGCCCGCATTCGGCCGAGGATCGCAGGCGTAGTGGAGCGGCGTGGCGCCACGGCGATTCCGGACGTTGGCTTCAGCGCCCGCATCCAGCAGTTGCAGCGCTCCTTCAAGGCGCACCGCCGCCGCCGCGAGATGGAGTGGCGTGTCGCCCACGTAGAGCCAGTGCGGAATGGAGGCCACGAGTCGGTCGCGCCGGATTGACGCGCGGCACGACTCAGGCGCCAGGCGAAGCCGCTGAGCTACCGCATCCGGGGCTTTCATCACTGCGTTGAAGATCGCGTCCATATGCGGAGTGGATCTTAGCGCTCACACGGGCGCCGGCGAAAGGCTACCAAGTGCAAGGCGCCCGGATGCCGCTACTCCCCGCGAAGCACGATGGAGGGGTGCGTGCGCGCGGCACGGAGCGCGGGCAGACATGTCGCCAATAACGTCACGAGCCCCAGCAGAATCGCCGCGAGTCCATACGCCGCGAGGCTCGTCGGCTCGACATTGAACAGCAAACCGCGGAGCAATCTCGCCGCGCCGAACGCCACGACCAACCCGGCCAGCGTCCCGATCGCTGCCAGCCACATTCCCTCACGAAACACCATGCCGCCAATGCGCCGCGGCGCGGCACCCAGCGCCAATCGGATCCCGAACTCGCGCATGCGGGCGGCCGCCGCGTACGCCACCACGCTGTACACCCCGATCGCGGCCAGCAACGACGCGGCCGCGCCGGCCACGGCGATCAGCATCAGCGTCAGCCGCACCGGCGCCGTCGCGTCGCTTACGATGGACGTGAGCGTGCGACTGCCGGCCGCCGGCACCCGAATGTCGAGCTTGGTGACGATGCGCTGAATCACCGTTGCCGACGGCAGTTGCGCGCCGCGAACCACATACTGCACGTGCATCGGCTCATACCACACCGCGTTGCTGTCCGCCGGAAGCCCATCGCCGTCGCGCAGAATGGGAAAGTAGATCATCGGCACGTCGCCGTCCTCGATCCGCCCCCATTGAACGTCGCCCACCACGCCCACGATCCTGAACGTCCGCGGCGCCGTACCCGCGTCCGGCGTCGCCAGTACCTGCCGGCCAACCGCGCCCGCCGTGCCAAACAACAACCGGGCCACCGTGGCGCTGATCACCACCGCCGGCGCCCCGCGCAGATCGCCCGCGCGAAAGGTCCGGCCGGCGCGCAGCGGAATTCCGATTGCGTGAAAGTAGTCGGCGGTCGCCATGTTGTGCGCCGCTTCAATCGGCGCTCCGCCGCGGCCGTCGGCCGCCCGCAATTGGATGTCGAGATTCGGCCTCCCGTCGGCTCGCCAGTGGAATGCGCTCGGCCGCGCCCGCCGACGCCACTCCGGGAAGCGCAATCAGCCGGTCCGCCAGCATCGCGTGGAAGGCCGCGCCCCTGGCGTATTGCGCGTACCCATCCGGACCGTACGGCAAAGACAGTTGAAACGTCATCGCATCGCCGGGCTCAAAGCCGATGTCGGCATTCCGAAGGTTCCAGAAGCTCCGGCCCAGCAGCCCCGCCGCCACCAGCAGCACCAACGCCGTGGCGAGTTGGAACGCGACCAGCCCGTCCTGCGCGCGGCGCCCCGCGCCAGTGGACGCCGAGCGCGATGCGCGCAGTCTATCGAACACGCCGGAGACCCGCGTGCGTGACACCGCGACGAGTCCCACGGCGGCACCGATGACGACGGTGCCGAGAAGCACCAGCGCCACCGTGCCGGCGGTGAACGACACCTCGTGCAGTCGCGGAATCTGCCGGTCGGTGAAGACGAACCTGGTGGACAGTGCCAACCCCGCGGCGGGAAGCGCGACCGCGGCCGAGCCCAATCCGAGCACGATGCCCTCGAGCACGAACCGCCGCGCCAGCGCCAGTCGGCCGGCGCCAAGCGAGAGCGCGATCGCATTCTCCGTGCTCGCCCGTTCCACCCGCAGGAGGAACAGATTCACCACGTTGGTTGTGGCGATGAGCAGCACAACCGCCACCAGAACACCGAGCGCCACGAGCTGATCGCGCACCGGTGCCACCGTCGCGGCTTTGAGCGATTCAACGGACGCGCGCGCTCCGCTACTCGCCAGCATGTCGTGGGTGATCGTGGGAAAGCGCGCGGCGATCGCCGGCACGAGCGCGTTGAGTTCCGCCTGCGCCTCCCGGGCACTCACTCCGTCGCGAAGCCGGCCGACCACATTCACCGAGCGAGCGCTGATCTGTGGGTGATTCACTGGCACCGGCGACGGGAAGTACAGGTCCACCGACGGCATCGGGAACGCGAATGACTGCGGGAGGATGCCGGTGATGATCCGCGAGCCGACGTCGGTGACGATGCGGCGGCCAACCACCGACGAATCCGCGCCGTAGTGACGCCGCCAGTAGCTCTCCGAAATCAGAACCGGGAGGAGGCTCTCGCCGTACCACGATGAGTCGCCAGGCGCGAACAGCTTGCCGAGTAGCGGGCGCACGCCCAGCAGCGTGAACACGTTCGGCGTGGTCATGGCGATCGTCACGCGTTCGGGTGCGTCGCCGCCGGTGACGTAATGCTCGTCGCTGGTCCAATACATACCGAGCGCGGAAAATGAACGTGCGCTCCTGGCAAAATGCAAATACGTGGCGGCGGATTGAAGGTCGCCCTGCCCTGCGATACCGGGCGTGAGGAATCCCACCCGCACCAGTTGGCCGGGATTGTGGTACGGCAGGTCGCGCAGCAGCACACCGTACACGATGGAGCCGATTCCCACGGCGGCGCCCACACCCACGCCGAGCGTGGCGATCACACCGGCGGCAAACGCCGGTGCGCGACGGAGGCGTCGGAAGGCGAACCGCGTATCTCGAACCACATGGTCGATAGCCACCAGACCGCGCGCATCGTGCGTTTCCTGGCGAAAGCGCTGCACGCCGCCAAATCGAACCATCGCGGCACGCCGGGCCTCGGCGGGGTTCATGCCCCGACGGATGTTCTCGGCCGTTTGCATTTCGACGTGAAACGCGAACTCGTCTCTCTGCTCGGCGGTTGAGCGGGAGCGCCGGCGGAACACTTCGGCCACCCGAGCGAGCGCGGCGTGGATGCGAGCGCGCACTGCGTCAGTTCTCGGCGCCAAGCACGAGGCCCACAGCGCTCACGAACCGGTTCCACGACGCGAGTTCCTGCCCCAGCGCGCGCCGGCCGGCCGCGGTGAGCGAATAGTACTTGGCGCGCCGGCTGTTCTCGGTGGTGCGCCACTCCGTTCCAATCCAGCCGCGCTGTTCCAGGCGCACGAGCGCCGGGTAGATCGAGCCCTGCCCCACCTGCAGCGCCTCGTGCGAAAGCTGCTCGATGCGGTGGGTGAGTCCCCAACCGTGCATCTGCGTGAGGGAGAGTGTCTTGAGAATGAGCATGTCGAGCGTGCCCTGCAGGACCTGCTCGGAACCGGTGGCTTTGGGCATGGCTTCCTCCCGGATGACGGGAGGAAGGTGCCAAAGCTTCTCCCGGATGTCAAGAGAAAACGGGCCGGCGTTCGCGAGGGAGGCGCTCAGGCGGCCAGTCACGGCGGGTGGAGAGGAAGCTCGGAGAAGGCTTGACAACAAAACTTGTCAATGCTACCATCCCCTCATGCTCGACGTGCAAGTCATCGACGATCCGACCGCGGCGACGGTCGCCCTGGAGCCCGTGCGCAGCCGGCTCCTCTCCGAATTGGCCGCCCCCGCCTCGGCGGCCACGTTGGCCGCCCGCGTCGGCCTGACCCGGCAGAAGGTCAACTACCACCTGCGCTCGCTGGAGACCCACGGCCTGGTGCGGCTGGCGCACGAACGGAAGTGGGGCGGGCTGACGGAACGGCTGCTCGTCGCCACGGCGGCGTCCTACGTCGTTTCGCCCAGTGCGCTGGGCTCGGTCGGCGTCGATCCGGATCGGGAAATCGACCGGCTGTCCGCCGGCTATCTCATCGCCCTCGGCGCCCGGCTCATTCGCGAAGTGGGCGGCCTCGTTCGTCGCGCGAAGGCGGGCGGCAAGCGTCTGGCGACGCTGGCGATCGATACCGAAGTGCGCTTCCGCTCGGCGTCGGATCGGGCGGCCTTCAGCGCTGAACTCACCGATGCCATCGCGAGCCTCGTCGCGAAGTATCACGATGAATCCGCCCCCGGCGGCCGCGCGCATCGCCTGGTGGTCGTGGCGCATCCCCTCCCCCAGCACTCTCAACCCCAGGAGCCGTTATGAGCGTGAAGAAGGAAGCCTCCGGTCGCCGTTCCACCCAGGTCGAGGTCGAGGTCCCCGGCACGCCGGAGGAAGTCTGGCAGGCCATCGCCACCGCACGGGGGATTTCGTCGTGGTTCGTGCCGGCCACGTTCGAGGAGCAGGACGGAAAGCCCGTCGCGGTTACACTGGAGTTCGGCCCGGGCCAGGAGTCACGCTCCGTCGTCACGGCCTGGGATCCGCCGCGAACTTTCGCCAGGGAAGGCTCAGGCTGGGTTCCGGGCTCGCCGCCGATCGCCACCGAGTTCAGCGTCGAAGCGCGCTCAGGCGGCATCTGCGTCGTCCGGGTGGTGCAGAGCCTGTTCTCCAGCTCGGACGACTGGGACGGCCAGCTGACCGGGGCCGAAGAGGGTTGGCCCGGCATCTTCCGCATCCTGCGCCTGTATCTCGCGCACTTCCGCGGCCAGCACGCTGCTATCATGCAGTTCATGGCTCCCGTCGCGGGCACGGCAGCCGAGGCCTGGGCGACGCTGACCTCGGTACTGAAGCTGAAGGGTGTGGACGCGGGACAACGCTGGCGCGCTGGCGCGGGCGGCCCGGCGCTCGCCGGCGTGGTGGAGTACGCCAGCGAGACCCCGTACGGCGTCCTGCTGCGGCTCGACGAACCGGGGCCCGGCACGGCGGCCCTGGGCACCATCGAGTTCGGCGACACGGTCATGGCGACGTTGACCTTCTACTTCTACGGAGATCACGCCGACGCAACGGTCGCCCGCGAGACGCCGGTGTGGGAGGCGTGGCTCCAGCAACACTTCCCGATGCCGGCGGCTCCGAACGCGAGCGAATGAGGTGGACGTGCGAACGCTGAGGATCATCGCACACGGCTCGTTGGACGATGGCAAGCACCGCGCCGAGTTCTACGAGATGTGGCGGACGATGTATTCCGCCGGCTTTCCGCATCCCAAGTCGCTCGAGACGATGGGGGTGCGGCAGTCGGCCCTCACCGAGCAGATCCGGCTCTGGCTCCTGGCGGGGACGAAACGGCGGCGCTCGATTGCTGAAATCGTCAAGGCGGGTGGCGCGCGCTTCGAGGAGTTCGAGCGCGCGCTGCTCACGCTCGGCGAGGAGTCGGGGCGTCTGGAGCAGTCGCTGCGGTTGCTGGGCGTCTTCTATACGAAGAAGCACCAACTGATGATCTGGGTGAAGAAGAAGCTGGCGTATCCCTTCCTCACCGGCTTCTTCGCGTGCCTCATCGCGCCCTTTCCCCTGCTGTTTTTCGGGCACGTGCGCGCGTACTTCGCGGTCGCCGCCAGTGGCATCGCGGCCGTACTGCTCGGGTCGGGAGCGATCGTGGCTGCCGCGTCGGCGCACTACGGGCGGACGCCGGCGCTGGTGCGGGCGCGGATGGCGCGGGCGCTCGCGACGGCCATCGAGGCCGGGCTTTCACTGCCGCGTGCGCTGCTCCTTGCCGCCGACGCCTCCGCGAGCCCGGATATTCAATCGTTCGTGTCTCGCATCGGCGAGCGGCAGCTCGCCACGCAGTCCATCGCGACCACGCTCGCGGGGTGTCCGCACATGACGCCAGAGTTCGCAGAGATCATCTCGACGTCTGAGCGGACGGGCGACTTCAGCGGCCTGGCGAAGCTGGCGGATCTGTATGAGGATGGGTTCCGGTAGGACGCTGCTTTCCGCACACCGACCGCCCGCCACGGCGCGGAAATTCGCGGCAGTCTGAAACCTCAGCAACCCGACCCAAGAGCCTTGACTGCCGTGTCTTGCCGTTGTATATAACCAGTACTTTATGGAACTAGGCGGTTATGCACACTTCGGAACACCTCGATCTGACCTTTTCCGCTCTGGCCGACCCCACCCGCCGCGCCATCCTGGCGCGGCTGGCGACGGGGGAAGCCACGGTGATGGAACTCGCCCGGCCGTTCGAGATGAGCCAGCCCGCCATTTCCAAGCATCTGAAAGTACTCGAGCGCGCCGGCCTGATCTCGGTGGACGTCGATGCGCAACGGCGTCCACGCAAACTGGAACCGAAGGCCTTGGAGGAGGCCGTGGATTGGATCGAACGTTATCGCGAGATCTTCGAACGGCACTACCAGCGGCTCGATGCGTTGCTCGCAGAACTCCAAGCCAAGCCGTCCAGGCGCAAACGAACAAGGAAATAGCGCCGACATCTCGGCGCGCCGTGCGCCCGTTCGTCCTCGGAGCGGCGCGCAATCACGATCAAGCACCAGGGAGAAGACAATGCCCAAGCCCGCAGAAGTTACGCTGCCGAGTGATCGCGAAGTTCGCGTCACCCGTACGTTCAATGCGCCCCGCCAATTGGTGTGGGATGCGCATACCAAGCCCGAACTCGTGCAGAAATGGCAGTGCGGCTACGACGGCTGGGATATGCCGGTGTGCGACATGGATGTGCGGGTCGGCGGCAAGTACAGGTGGCAGTGGAGAAGCCGCGAGGACGGCAAGCAGTTCGGGTTCTTCGGCACGTACACCGAAGTCAACGGACCGTCGAAGCTTGTCCAGGAAGAATACTTCGACCCGGGCGATGTCGGCGGCCCGGGCGATATCGGCGACGCCATGCCAGCCGGCGACCCCTGCATCGGGTCACTTGAATTCAGTGAGCGGAACGGCGTCACCACGCTCGTCTGCAATTTGACGTACGTGTCGAAGGAAGCGCGTGATGGCGCCGTCTCCACCGGCATGACCGACGGCATGGAGTATAGCTACGCCCGCCTCGACGGCATGCTTTCCGCCCGCCACGGCGGCGCGACGTGAGGACGAGATGCTGAGACGCGATTTCCTGAAGACTGCCACAGCAAGCGCCGTGCTGACTGCGGTTGGATGCGATGCGGGCAGCGCGGCGAGGGGGCGCTCGCTCGATAGCGGCTCACCGCGAAGGCCGTCGACGCTTCCCGGCCAAGCCAACGAGACCCCCGCCATGTCGCACGCGACTTTTGCCGACGTCAATGGCCAGCACATCTATTACAGCGTCCATGGCGCCGGCAAGCCACTCATGCTTCTTCACGGGGGCATCGACCCCGACAGCTTCGGGAGCAATCTGGCCGGACTGGCCGGGGGCCGGCAGGTGATCGCCCCCCATCTCCAGGCACATGGGCGCACGCCGGACACCGACCGGCCACTGCGCAGCGAAACGATGGGTGACGACATTGCTGCGCTGATCGGCCATCTGAACCTCGGCAAGGCCGACGTCATGGGCTACTCTCTGGGCGCCAGCGTCGCGCTGCAGACCGCCATTCGCCATCCGGAAGTGGTCAACCGGCTCGTGCTTGTGTCCGCGGCGATGCGGCAGGACGGCTTCTATCCGGACGGGGTGGCGGCCTTCGAGCAGTTGGAGGCCAACGCTGCCACGCTCGGCGCTGGCGTCAAGGCATCGCCGTTGGGGAAGGCCTATCCCGAGGTCGATTGGACGAACCTCTTCAGGAAGGTCGGTGATCTGACCAAACGGCCCTATGACTGGAGCGCCGAGGTCGCCACGCTTCAGGCACGCACACTGCTGGTCTTCGCCGACGCCGACGCCATCCGGCCCGAACACATGGTCGAGTTCTGGAAGGCGTTGGGAGGCGGCCGGCGCGATGCCGGGCTCGATGGCTCCCTGCGGCCCGCCAACGAGCTCGCAATCGTTCCGAACACCACCCATTACACGATCCCCGTCGACCCGATGCTGCCGGAACTCGTCGGGCGCTTCCTCGGGTCCGGATAGCAGGCCGTCGGTCGGGGCGAGGCTCGCGACGCGCTCACGGAGCGATCAGGGCACCGTTGATCGAGGCCTTGGCGAAATGCCCACGTGCTGACGCTGGCCGAAAGGGTCACAGCGTGGGAGTCTCACCCTGGCCGCGCTCGGCCAGTCCTCGTGCCAGTCGGTCCAACGAGCGCAGGTACAGCGTTCGAAACGCCGCACGTGGTGCCGCGATCCGCCCGGACAGATACAGGGTGATCAATCCGTGCGCGTGCGCCCAAATGCTGAGCGCAGTCTCTGCGACATCGTCCGATCGAAGGACCTGACGTTCCATCAGTTCGGAGACGTTTCCAAGCAGAATGTTGAAAGTCAGCGATTTGCCCTCTTTGAGGTCGTGCGGGAATACAAGCGCGTCAGCACGAGGGCTCGAATACATGTACCGAAAGATTTGTGGGTGATCGAGCGCGTAGTTCAGGTATCCGAGCATTCCCCGCATCCCCGGAACCCCAGTCCGAGCATTTGCACGGGCAAAGTAGCCGGCGATCCGCCGGTACTCGGCGGCCGTCGCGGCATGCAAGAGGGCGTCCCGATTCTGAAAGTGCTTGTAAGTCGCCATCGTCGTAACGCCAGCGGCAGCGGCGACAGCGCGCATGGTCACGCCGTCAACACCGTCAGGGCCTTCCATGAGCTCGAGCGCGGCGGCGAGGAGTCTCTCACGGGTCGACGTCTCTTTCCGTTGGGGCATGAGCGGAATTCTACACGATTGCATCGCGGAAAGGGGGAGTGTACATTGTACACCTATGAAACCGTACTTGACGCGCATTGTACGCGGGGTTGGGATCGCGTTGGTCGTGTATGCCGCGATCGTTGCGGGGCTGATTGCCTTTGGCACCGCAACACCACCGGCTGTGAGTCCCGCCATTACGAAGCCGTTCTCCGACATTGACACCCAGGCGTTGCCCGAATTGCTCCGGTACAAGGCGCGTGACGGAGCGCTCCTGTCCTTCCGCGAGTACCGGGCATCCGGCAACAGCGTCGCCGTACTCTTGCACGGTTCGGCAGGTAGTAGTGTCGACATGCATCCCCTTGCGCTGGCGCTTCAACGTGCGGGCATCACTGCGCTGGTACCGGACCTGCGGGGGCATGGCGCAAACCGTCCACACGGTGACGTCACGTATGTCGGGCAACTCGATGATGACCTGGCGGACTTCATCAACCACGAGAAGCCAGAGTTCTTGAAATCGAAGTGGACGATCCTCGGGTTCTCATCGGGAGCCGCTTTTGCATTGCGTTTTGCGGCCGAAACTCCGGCTGGCACGTTGGTGGACCGGTACGTCCTGGTGTCACCCTACCTGCGCTACGACGCTCCATCGGTCCGACACCCAACGCCGGGATCCGCAGCGCCGCAGAGTTGGGCGGCCGCGTCCGTGGGTCGCATTATTGGGCTCTCCATGCTCAATCGCTGGCGTGTGCATATCTGGAATGGTTTGCCCGTACTTGCCTTTCCGGTACCTGCACATATCGAGGCGACGACCAGCACATACTCGTGGCGCATGTTCAAGAACTTTGGAGCCGACGACGATTATCTTGCCGATATTCGTCGAGCCGTTCGCCCTATGCAGGTCTTCGTGGGCGGCTCAGACGAACTCCTCGATGCCCAGAAGCTGGAGCGCGAGTTTCAATCGCAGCGTTCCGATGTGCCGGTGTCGATCATTCCCGGTATGGGTCACTCGGATATGGTGACGCACCCGGCTGCGATACGCGCCCTCGTGGCGGCGTTCAACTAGAGCGCATGCGGCAAGGGCAGCGTTGGAGCGATCATCTGAGTGGCGCCTACGATTCAGCGGCAGCCGCATGCCATAATGCGCGCGCAGCGCGCAGCCACCAGGTCCGCTGTCAGTCTGCAATCGTTGGTTAGCCAGCAGCGCACGGGGGTCAGTGTGCGAGGCGCGAGCGGAGACGAGGTCATGGGCCTCCACGTTCAGTCACCCGCGGACGGCGCGATGGGAACTTCGGCGCTGCGCTGTCGACAAGACCGCTCACGTAATGAGTGTGTTCACGTCACGCCACGCGAACGCGCCGCCGAACTGCCCGCGATCGTCGAGCATCCGCTCACCTCCCATGCGATCGTAGAAGCCCAGTGTCGGGTTGCTGAGCTCCGCAAAGAGGATGAACGAATGGATGCCGCGTTTGAGAAACCGCCGCGCAACCTCCTCCATCATCCGCCGGCCCAGGCCAAGCCCGTGGTACTCCCAGCGCAGGTAGATCTTGCTTAGCTGGCCTTCGAACTGCCCCTCATCCGGCTTGCCCCAAGCGAATCCGATCAGTCGCCCGCTCCGGTCCTCCAGTACGAGCACGAAGTCGCGCCGGTCTTCCTTCGCGAACACCTGGTTCCACTGCCCTGTGCGCGTCGCGATCGTCGGCCCGCGCGTGGTGTTGTAGGTCGCGTTCCACGTCGTGACGTGCAGTTCGGCCAGCGCCGGAATGTCGGTCGCAACTGCGTCGCGGACGATGATCGAGTCCAGCGACTCGCCTCGGGCACGCAGGCTGCGGGCATTGTCCTCACCCGTTGGTCGGGAGCGCGCGTTGATCCTGCGCTTGAGGTTTGCGATGCTCGACTTCAATCGATCCAGCAAGGTGAGTGGTGCCGGTGTGTATTCCTCCACACGTACCACATCGATCGTGCCCGTCACCTCACCGAATTGGTACCCGAGTTGAAGCGTGCGCCCGCTAAGATGCCCCTCGATGCGAAACGGCAGCGTTGTCCCATCGCGCATGACGTGTTCACCCTCGAGTTTGACGGCACCGGAGCCGGCGTCAAAATGTCCCCGGCGAATCGGCGCGTTCTGCCGCCCGGGATTGGCAACGCCCCGGACCACTCCGCCCTCCTCGACTACCAGGTCGAGCAGCACTTCGGAAGGCTTTCCCCACCGTCCCGTGATCATCCTGGTACAGCGGCGCGTACACTCATGCTTCGCCTCGCGTTGGGCATTTGGCTACGCGCTCATCCGCGAGCCGGTCCGCCGGTGCAGCACGGCATGTGGTACCGGAGAGTCGAAGGTTTGTCCGGCCAACGAATGGCGCATCAGCTGCCGGGGCGCTCGCCAGCTTCATGCGCTGGTTAGGCGGCCCGGCCCCGGGAGAGATGCGGCCGTCACTGAGTGCAGCCGCCAGTGGGTTTCCAATCTGACCGCGTGCCCCTTGGCTGAGTTGAATCATGAATGACCAGGGCAAACGCACGACGGAGCGTCTTGCCTGTGACATTCAGTTCCATGGGAGTATGCGATCGCACGGTCATGGTTTGGCCGGCCTGAGCTCTCTTCGCCCCTGCCGGCGTATCTAGGCATTGCTCTCCCGTGAGTACGTACCAGCCCTCTGGCCCCGAGTGGGTATGCACGCGGGACTTGTCGCCGGGACGCATGACGGCGTATGAGAGCACCGCCGTGTATCCAGATGCCGAGGGCAGCACAAGCGGTCCGACGATGGCGATCGCCGTTCCGCCACTGTAATGGGCGTGTTGAGGTCCGAATTCGGAGAGCCACACTTGCCCGTCTTCCTCCACAACGATTCCCGTCGCACTCTTCGCGTCCTCTGCCGCTTTTCTGTTCGGAAATGCGCGCAAATGCCAGAAGACCGATGCGTCGCCGAAGTGAAGTCCGGTGACAACCGCGACGTTAAAGCAACCGAACGTCGGACGCGCCTCACCCGGGGGCACGTCGACGCAAGCAACCTCGGTGAGGTGGTCGTGACCAGTGGTGTCCGGGTCTTGAGCTCGCAGTTGATCGAGGGATACGAGCTGCAAAGCGACAAGCAGCAGCCCAACGTGTCCGATTCGCGGTGGTCCGACCATACTCGACGCTCCTCAGGTGGGGTCTGTTCGTGCCAAGCTCGGGATGCGGGTCCGCCTAAC
>CAWAHC010000012.1:0-33175 GCA_963781765.1 uncultured Gemmatimonadaceae bacterium | reverse complement strand
TTTGAAGGGGACAGCGAGGTGGTGTGGTTCGAGGGGAACTACGATTCCTATATCGAAGACCTGCGCAAGCGGAAGGGACCGGATGCCGACCAGCCCCATCGTCTAGCCTATAAGAAGTTGACGCGTGGGTAGTTAGCGGATTTCGTCCTGCGAGTTTGGTGCAGGTGATCGCGACATGGCGTGACACTGTCCAGGACAATCTCGGAGCCGGTCGCGACCCGGATTTGTCACGGATTTTGTCACGAGATCGAGTCCTTAGCCCCGGGCAGGCCGCACCAAACCAGTAGACCATCGGCGATGCGACGCCAAGAGATGTTCGGAAGCACCAAGAAAAGAAACCGCCCCCAACCTTCGGCTGGGGGCGGCACTTCTTCTTGAGGCGGGGAGATGTTGGCGCATCTTAGGCCCCCGTCAACCGGATTGTCGAGACGACTCGCCGGTGCCATGTAATCTGGGGGCGACTGAGGCAGCCGACAAGTGGCGAGCGTCACTACAACCGATCCCCAAGCCCGCTTCGGATAAAGCGTTCGACGTCCGCCGCGGCGCCAGCGCCGCGAATGAGCGACCCCTTGCAGTACGGGCAGTGGTCCTTAGGCGGATCGATTTTTCGGGTCAGGATGCCACGAACTCCGTTGTACTCGAGCCATCGTTGGGCGGGCCGGAGCCCGGTGAGGTCCACCATGAATTCCATCGCAGCGGCGGAAGCGAGCAGTCCGTTTAGCGAGACGACGGACGGCCCGGTCCG
Source organism: uncultured Gemmatimonadaceae bacterium (assembly GCA_963781765.1). GTDB lineage: Bacteria > Gemmatimonadota > Gemmatimonadetes > Gemmatimonadales > Gemmatimonadaceae > JAGWRI01. Next base: position 32,430 of record CAWAHC010000012.1, on the reverse strand, counting down.
GTCGAGATCCCCGCGCGGAACACCGTAAATGCGGTCGTCGTCGGCTCTCGCGGTGTCGGTTCCAAGGTCGTACCGGACGGCGGCGTCGTCCAACAGTTGATCGCAATGAACGCAGCGTTCGCCGCCGACCGAGTAGTGAATGCGCCCGCCGAAGCTGAGAGGATCTTGGGCATCGATGTCGGTGGCGATGTCGAGGTACGGCTTTAGGTAGGCTTGGCAAACTTCATTGAGAACCAATCGGGCGCCATCGCGATCAACGGACCCGAACACTGCACCGGCGTTTCTGATAGCGGCGAATCCTTCGTCGGAGATGAAGCTCTTCGGAATCCGATTGATCTCAGCGGCGGGTTGGATCCGCTGGATCAGCTGGGCCGCCAGTTCGACCTTGAGCTTTCCTTCGTCGCCGGGCATGGCTGTCACCAAGCGGTTCAGACTCGTTTCGTCGGCGACATCCCGGTCGACAAGCCAAAACTTAGTGCCGCCCAGGTATGCGATTTGCTGCGCGAGGTGACTACCGGTCCCACCCAAGCCAACGATGCAGTAGCTGGTGGCGGCGATCTTGGCCTGTCCGGCCGCTCCGAAAAACGCTCCATGTCGAGAATACCGATGATCAACCATATGACGCGCCCTCTTTGTGGCCCATCGTCAACCGGCTCGGCTGGAGCTGCGAATGTCCGACATGGACGTGGTGAACCTGCACCGGGCATGTGCCGGTGCCGATCCAGGCGAGTGCATCAAAGCCGGACTCTGTGATGACAAGCGCCGCGTAGGGCGCTCCCCGCAAGCGCCAGCGCACGTGCGGTACGAACTCGACGAATCCCCTCCGGTCGCTGGGCGAGAACTCCGGAATCGCGAGCCGGCCGCGGTGAGAGTGGACTTCTATCATGGCGAGGCGCGAGTTCCATGCCCGCTTAATCAAGCGTGCGCTGGTTTCGTCGGTGAGACTGATGTGGATTGCTGATTGGTGGTCGAAGTCGGAACCCTGCAACAACTCCACTTCCCGGACGCTGAAATCCAGGGACACGTCAGTCTCGTGAACGGCTGCAAACATCATTGCGGCCTGCTCCATGCCATCGCGTAGCAAGTGCGCGCGCACGGTCGTCCAGAGCGTTTCATCGATCCGTATCGACGGTCCCATGGCTAAGTCCCTTCCCGCAGGCGGTCCACGAATGTGAGCACGAAGTTCAGCATGTTGGATCCGAGCCGAACATCCTCTGTTGGTGCCCACTCGGGAGGATCCCAGGAGAACTTTTGCCATGGACCCGGCCACGGCGGCTCTGTCGATTGCGTCGCGTTGTTGACCGTCCCGCCGCTCAGGAGCTCAAGCGGCGGATTGACGAAGAAGCCGTACGGCTTCTGTCCCGGATACCCAACGGGGAATTGAAACGCGACGGTGGCCCGATCGACTTTCCAGTTCCCTTGCTGAGGGACCCGGTGCCCCGGCAGGCGCACGAAGCGCCTGTCGGGGGAGCATTCCAGGTTTGGAAATATCGACCGCAGCAGTTCAAGCTCCTGATCGATGCGGTCCATTATCCGCGCTTGAACTTGATCTTCTTGGAGAAGCCCAAGCCCGGCCGAAGTGCTACGACCTCCGACTCGCCGAGTGTCCGCTGGTCGTTGGTCTCGAGGTCGATCATCTCCACCGGCGTGCCGGGCGGTAGGCCGCCCAACTTGCGAAGCTGCGGCACGGTGATGGTGTCCTCGTTCCAGTCGAAGACCTGTCCCTCGATGTTGACGTGATACTTCGGCCCTTCCCCGTGGCGGGGGTCGCCGTGCTCGTGAATCGTCTCGGTTTCCATGGTGCTGTTCCTCAAGAAGAAGCCGTTGCAGGCGGACTGTTCCGCCTGCGGGTTGCCGGGCCGCCAAGCTCGACTCCCCTAATCAGCAGTTTATACGCCAGGTCCGCTATATGCAACATCTGTTCATGTCGCGTCGGACACTACATTGCGGCATCGTAGGCCTAGGTCTCATTTGGTGTCGCGTCGCATTTGACATAGCAGCGCTCGGGTGTATCTTCTACGGTCGTGGGCAAGAAACGGGACGGCCAGCGCCTCGCGATCTGCGATCGAATCCAGAAAGAATTCGGTGAGCGATTCCAGAAGGCCAGGAAGAACGCAGGATTCCTGCAAAAGAACATGGCCGCTGCCATGGGTCTAACGCGCACGACAATAAGCAACATTGAGCGCGGCACGCAGCGGCTTTACCTCGATCAGGTGTTCCACGCGGCCCATGTTCTATCAATTTCGGTAGATTCGCTCCTCCCAGACCTTCGCGACATATATGCGATTCCCGCGGTTCGCACCGCCACCGACTCGCCGCTCCCAAACGGCGTCGCAGATGAAGTGGCGCGAGTGCTGACCGAGATCGCTACCGACAAGCGCCCGAGCCAAAGAAACGGCAAGACCCGGGTGAGGAGAACCGACTAGCCCAATGCGCAAAGCCCAACGCGCCATTCAAGCCGCCAAGAGGATGCTTGCGGAGGCAGGCGTTGACAGAGCTCCAGTCGACGTGAAGAAGCTCGCTCGAACTCACGCACAGATCGTCGAGCAAGACATGATGGATTCAGTATCTGGAATGCTGATTCCTGCACGTCTCGCCGGCAAACACGGCAGGCATGTAATCGTGGTCAACAGCTCGCATGCCGAGGTGCGGAAGCGTTTCACGATCGCACATGAACTGGGTCACCTGCTCCTCCACAATTTTGATGCGCCACATGCCGATACCGCTTTCCGCGTACGCTTTCGGGCTACGATGGATTACGATGGATCGGTCGTCGAGGAGATCGAGGCGAATCAGTTTGCCGCTGAGCTGTTGATGCCCGGGCAGTTGTTGTCGGAAGAGTTGGCGAACTTGGATCTTGAATACGCTCAGGAATCGGACAACGGACCGCTGGACGAACTTGCATACCGTTTCAAAGTGAGCAAGCAGGCGCTCCAGATCCGGCTTTCAGATTTCCTATAACGGATATCAATTCGTGAGATGAAGAAAGCGTTCAGCAATCGAGCCCGGTCACGCGTTTCGCGTGACCGGGCTCGAACTTTACCTGACCTGCCCTTCGTTTGAGAAGTCCGTACTATGAGTCGGTTGAAGTCGCAGCTTGGGCGAACGCCGTAGCGACGGCCTCGGGGATTGCGTCGGTGCGTTCACGCGACGAACGCCGGACTCATATGCTCGCAGCCGTAGCCGTAGCCGCAGACAGGGGCCGAGGGGGAGCGCACACCTCGTCGTGACTTGCTCCAACACTGCGATCACGCCCTTGCCAGCCCGACGCGTATCGACGGTAATCGCCGGACGCACCCGCGTAGAATCACCTACGACGCTCGATGCAGAGTCCGCGGGTCGGCTCGCTCGGTCGGCGCCCCCTTAGGTATTGCAGTCTTACCATGTTGTTGCTCGGTTCTATATTCCGACGAGAAGCTCCAGCGGTGTCTGCGAGTCTTCTGAAGCAGATCTATGTGGCGGCAAATTGAACGTTCAATCGAAATGGCCCGAACTTCGCTTTCCTCCTCGCAGGCCCAGTTCGCCCCACGCACCGAATGAGCACCCCTTACCACAGCCAGTACTGGGCTCACGCCCTGACCCTCAAAGGTCCGGCCGGCTCCATTGAGAGCCTTTCGCGATCGATTGCGAATGCCCGGGTCGACCTGAACCCACATGCTGTGTACCCCAATTCGACGAGGCACTTTGGGAAGCGTAGTTTGACTTCTCAACGGAGGGTCGTCGGATGGAGAAACACCGGCGGGCGACGGATGGCCGTCGCCTCTTTACCGCGGAGTTCAAGCGGGAGCAGTTAGCGCGGGTCGAACGGCAGGAAGTGACGCTGGCGGAGCTGGCGCGCGATTTGTCGATCTCGCCGTCGGTCGTGCGACGGTGGCATCGGCTGAGCGCCGCGGGGAGCGCGGCGGCCGTCGGGGCGAACGAGGACGTGGTGCCGGCGAGTGAACTCCGCCTGGCGCTGGCGCGCATCAAGGAGTTGGAGCGCGCGCTTGGGAAGAAGGCCATGGAGATCGAGATTCTCCAGGCCGCGCGGGACGAGGTAAAAAAAAGACCGCGCTACTACGGGGTGTCCAAGCGATGACGGGCCAGGCGATGGCGCCGATCTGCCGGACGCTCGGGATCAGCCGGGCGTGTGCGTACCGCGAGAGCGTGGGCCGGCCGGCGCGCTATGCGCGGGCCGATGATCGCATCGTGACCGCCCAGATTCGCACGGTGATCCGCACGCGCGCCTCGTACGGCGCCCGGCGGGTGCGGGCGCTCGTGAATCGCGAGTTTGCGACCGCGTACAACCTCAAGCGCATTCAGCGGGTGATGGAGCTCAACGGCTGGAAGCTGCCACGGGCGACGCGTCGGCGGACCGGGCGTGCCCACACGGGTCGGGTGCAGCGGGACGTGTCGAACGAGCGCTGGTGCAGTGATGGGCTCGAGATCGCCTGCTGGAACGGCGAGCTCGTGCAGCTCGGCTTCGCCCTGGACTGTCACGATCGCGAGGCCCTGGCCACGGTGGCGGTGCCGCGGGATCTCTGCGCGGTCGATATCCAGACACTCATGCACCGGGCCGTGGCCGCGCGGTTTGGCGAACACGAGCGGCCCAGCGCGCCGATCCAGTGGCTCAGAGACAACGGCAGCATCTACACCGCGCTCGATACGCTCATCACGGCGGAACGGCTGCACCTCGTGCCCATCACCACGCCGGCGGCGAGTCCACAGTCCAACGGGATGTCAGAGGCCTTCGTGAACACCTTGCGGCGGGACTACATCGTCGGGGCGGACCTCTCGACGGCGGCCGCCGTGCTCGACCAGATCCCGGCCTGGATCGCCGATTACAACGCCGTCGCGCCGCACTCGGCCCTCGGCTTTCAGTCCCCCCAGCAGTACCGCAGCACCCTGGTCGCCGTAGGTCCTAATGGCTAACTAAAGTGTCTCCCGAATTGGGGTACACAGCAACGAGGTGCAGGAGATCTCCCGCTGCGGGCCACTCATGGCGGGGGGCTGGGCGGGGCGGCTCAAGCCGGCTGACGTGTTCCAGGCCAAGGCGGCGATGCTCCCGCACGACCGTGGCCACCGAGAGCCGGAGATCGCGGGCAGTGCGCAGCGAGCTCCAGCGCTGGCGCCGGTGGCGTTCAATCTGGCGGCGGTGCACGCGACGCAACCGCGTGGGCGAGCGGTTCGAGCGGCTCGAGCGATCCCGAAGGCCGTCCAGGCCGCCCGCGACGTAGCGCGCGAGCCACTTCCGCACCGTCTGCCGGGAGACCTGGAATTCGCGGGCCAATTCCGACTGATTCCCATGGGGGCGGCGCATCCGCTCGACGAGTTCGACTCGCCGCGCATAGCTCAGGCGTGCATTCTTGTGGGTGTTCACAGGTCCTCTGGCAGTTGCCGGTTGAGTGTCCCGACAACCCCAGCTTGGTGCCGCTACGACCTGTGAACAACCTCCTGATCAATTACAGCTAGCGCACGGGATTCTGAGCCGAGACTCCATCGAACTGGCGCCCCACGCAGAATCTGTGCAAACTTTGCTCAAGAGCTAGATACAAGGCATCCACTGATAGCAAGATGGCGGTTACCCTTCCACAGATCGTTGTGTCTCGCGATGGCCAGCGCGCCATTAGCCTTGAACAATGGCTTGTTGGGCCATTCTTCGAACCGTCGCCGGACGGCTCGAGATTCGAAGTGGCTGTTCGGCTTGAGTCTCGAGGACAGAAGTTCGCCGCACAATTCAAGGTCAGTGACAGCCTGAGGGTGATGTGGAGCCTCGAAGGCCAGACCCGCAAGTGGGATGAGGACTTCGCGTTGGCGAGGCAGGACCTCGCCCTAATTGCGGCTGGCGAATACCTTGACGATAACCCCGTGCCGGCATCACCGGAGGCTGACCACTATGCTTTCCAATTGCCAATAACGAGTTATCTGTTTGACATCTTTACCCAAGATCAGCCAACCGACCAGGAACTCCGCGAGTACGTCGAGGGCAAGATCTATTGGGCTTGGCGGTTCAGAGTCCAACCCTCCCGCCTGGAACCATGGGAAGCGCGGCGCTTGGGAGCAAGCGTGGAGGAGCTCGACCAAGCCGCGTTTACGGGAATCGGCTCGCGCTGGGAGCGGGACGCCGTCGGGCGTTACTCGGCGCTACCACAATTCCCTCCGGCATTTGAGGCCAAATTGACAAGCGGCGCTGGACGCACGCGCGCCGGAACGCCGTACGAAGTTGCGCTTTCGTTCGCCGGGGAACAGAGGCCCTTTGTCCAGCGGGTGGCTGCAACGCTTCGTGATGCAGGTGTCAACGTCTTCTATGATGATTTCGCCGATCTCTGGGGAAAGGATCTCACAAAGGAACTTGAACGCGTTTACCGAAAAGAATCGCGCTATGTCGTCGTGTTCGTATCTCAAGAATACGTCGACAAAGCCTGGCCGAATCTGGAGCGTCAGCATGCCCTTGCTGGCCGCATGGAACGTATGGATGACAGTGTATTGCCTGCGAGATTTTCGGCCGTCGAGTTGCCAGGCTTGCCCGCAACTGTTGGGTATTTGGATGTGGGCGAGCGCACTCCTGCTGATCTAGCGAAGCTAATTATCCGTAAGCTGCGCGCATCGGATGCGTAAAATGGCGCTGCTGCCGTCGACGGGAAGATAAGCGAGACACTCGCCACGCTCGCAAACCGCAACTGTTGTAAGTCGCCGCGGCGGATCTCCGCGCCGTTTGACGCCAACGCAACAACCTACTACGCACTCACACCGTGGCCAAAGCCGGCTTTGACGCGACGACAGTACCGGCGATTCTCGCTGATCTGTCAAACAAAGAAGGATGGGTTCTCTGCGTTGGGGCGGGTGTCTCGCGGCCGCTGTTCCCGACCTGGGCCGAACTTGTCGATCGCCTCGTAGGGCGCGATCCCGCCTTCTCTGGTCACGTTGGCCTGGCAGCCGATCTCCTTCTCACCTACTCGCCTGACGCCGTGATCCAGGCCGCTCAAGACCGCTTGCATCTCACAGATGACGAATTCCGCCGGCTTCTTGTGACAGAGTTGTATGCAGACGTGGCAGCATACCTCACGCCGAACGAGTTCGCGGTGTTTTGCGACGTGCTCGCCATGGATCGGCCGGCCTTCGGGGTCGTCAGGAACTGGATGACGTTCCTGCAGATTGTGCGGACGCGTTATCCGAGCTGCTCTAGTTTGGCGATCGCCAACGTGCTCAGCGAGATCGCACGCTCGTCGCGCGCTCCTAGAGCCGTACTCTCCTTCAATGCAGAGCCCCTGCTACTCGCGCTGACAAACGCACTTCAGGTCGAGCGCTTCAAGGCCCGTGGTGATCCGCATCCACGCGTCGGTGATCGCAAGATGGTCTTTGACTACGTCACTCATAGTGTCTCGCGCCGTAACATGGATCGGATACCGTACATCTTCTGCCATGGCCTGTTGCCGGTGCCGGACCCGGCAAAGAGGAATTACGGTCATTCGTCTCCCGATAAACTTGTCTTTTCGGAAGCGGAGTACCTCCAGCTTGCAAATACATCATTCGCATGGCAATCCTCTGCATTTCTTGCCGCGGCCAGTACCGAGCACATTGTGTTCGTCGGAGTCTCGCTCTCAGATGCGAATATGCGGCGTTGGCTTGCGTGGGCGTACCAGGCGCGATTGAGCGAACTCGGCAAACTGTATGGTTCGCCGCCAGCATCGACCTCGCACTACTGGGTCGCCAAGTATCCAGCCAATGACGGTTTGGCACGTTGGACGGAATCCGCCCTCGCTCACCTTGGTGTTCGGCCAGTCTGGATGGCCGCATGGTCAGATCTCGAAGAGACGCTCGGCCGCCTGCTTGCAATGTAGGGGCCCCCTCCCCGCGAGTTGATCAAATGCGACTGGCTGAGCGACGGAGTCATTGAAGTGATTCACCGGATCGGAGCCGAGCTCTGGAGGGACGCGGTCGATGCGGATGAGCCAATTCGCCGAGGCCCCAATCGTGGCCGCCCATCGTATGGCCGGAGCCGTGACAAGGGGCATTGTCACGAGCGTGCGCTTGTGACAAATGTGAACTACACCACCTGACACGATTGCCGCTATGAAGCGTGTGCCGACCACGTCATAACCACGCTTTGGCGCGCGTAGTTCGAGGGGAATTTCCAGGCCTATATAGAAGATTTGAAGAAGCGGAAGGGGCCGGATGCCGATCAGCCGCACCGGGTGACGTATCGGAAGCTTGTGCGGGGGTAGGGGGCGGCGGTCCCGCCAGGACGTGAGGCACTTGCCCTCGGCGCCGATCACTAGTGTCAGTGTCGCTGATAGAGCCAGGGCAGGTCGATCAGTTCGAGATCATCCGGCCAGTATTCCGCCAGTCGCCCTGGTCCAACTAACAGGGAAGGGGGCCGTCATCCCCAAACACCCGGTCTACGCGTTCGATAGCGTCTCCATTTATCGAGCGGGGCCTGGAATTACCTTTCACACGGTACAAGTGGGGAATCTACTTTCCGACATTCCGGATACCGCGTCTGTGACGGCGAACCAGAGGGCTTGGAAGCGATACGGCAGTGGCTGCCATATCCTGTGACCGCTTGAACGAGGCTAATAGCATGGCGAAGTTCCTGAGTCTGATCTTGGGAGTTGGCATCGAGATAATTGTAGCTCTTCCGGCGGCTGGCCAAGGGGCTACATGCCTGGCCGCCAACGCCTATTCGGATCACGTAATGCAAAATGCTGCGAGCGTGGCGAGCGGAGCTGACAGTGTATCGGCGCGCCTGCGGACAGCCTTTCACCTGCCAGCGGTCGGAACTGATCAAGTCACACTCGTCGCCACGGACAGCATTTGCGCGCTGGCCGCCGCGGCGTTCTTCGGCAGCTTCAGCAGCGATAGCGGTACCGCCCGACCGGTATGGGTGTTGAAGGTGGGAACAAGCCGATACATCGTATTTGATGGGCAGCACCAAGTTGGCGGTCGCGATATTCAAGTCGTTGTTGATGAAGACTTCAACTACCTGGCCGCAATTCTCGGCTAATGCCTCCAGGCCAAGTAATATCAGGGATAAGAATTTCAATCCCCGTATAGTCTGAGGGAAGCGCGCTGGGAGCCGGCCAGGCAGGCGGCCTCGTGGACTTCCGGTGGACCCCAGCGGGGGGTTGGGCGGTTGGGGGCGGCTGGCCAGCGGCCGTCCGTCTGCGTGGCCCGCGCCGAGGGCCTCCTGGCGCCGGACGCCGCGCGACCGGTTGGCATAACAGCCGTAGTAGCGCGTCATTACCTGGTGCTTGTTGGCGATGTGGATGACCAGGGGCGCCAGGAATAAGACCGTCTCGGTCCCAGCGTGTCCCGCAGCGATGCCTGGATCACCCGACGCGTGTCACCATGGCGTTGCCGGGCCTATCGTTCAAACGCATCCCACCCCGGGGCGAGCACCGATGTCCATGTCGTGGCTGCCAGTCCTCCGGTAGGATCCGTGACAAGAGGCGTTGTCACGACCGGGTGCTCGTGACAAGGGTGAACCACACGGCCTCCCGCCATTTCCCCTATGAAGATGACGCCGATCCCGTCATAACCACGGCTTCGCGCGCGTAGTTCGAGGGGAATTTGCAAGCTTATATAGAAGATCTGAAGAAGCGGAAGGGGCCGGATGCCGATCAGCCGCACCGGGTGACGTATCGGAAGCTGGTGAGGGGGTAGGGCGGGCACAGCTTAGTGATCATACTACTGGACAAATGGACTTTCAGACGATACCGTAACGCTCATGCCAGTTGGTGGCTTCACCGACGGCAGGGAGAGCGGCAATGCCTATTGTCACCGCGGGCGGGAGCGACCAGGGATTCGCGCTGAAGCAGCTTGGCGATGGCGCGCCGGCGCTTGTTCGCATGAAACGATGGTCACGAGAGCTTGAAGAGGCGCTGTCGCGCTTCAGTGCTCTGGACGTCACCATCGATAGCGCATTTGACGACGATCCGGCGTCGCTCTTGGGCCTCGCCCGTTTCGGCGAACGCGTGGAGGAGCTACATATTTCCGGCACGCCGAAGCTGGACCTCGGGTTCATCTCCGAGCTGACCGGGCTGCGCAAGCTCTCGTCAGACCAGCTGACGGACGGTCCCTCGTTCAGAAAACTGGTCCATCTGGAGAAGTGCTATCTCCACAAGCCCATCAAGACATTGGGTCGCCTGTGGGAAGCGCCGGCCCTGGCCGAGTTGCATCTGTGGTCGGTGCCGCTGCGCACGATGGAGATGCTGGCGCCATTTGCCGCCCTTCGACGCCTGACGCTGCGGCAAGTTGATTCCCTGACCAGTCTGGACGGTATTCGGGCGCTCACGGTGGAGCTACTGGATCTCATATATTGCCGCCGCCTGAAATCCGTGGCGGCACTACGCGGCATGCCGTCGTTAGAGGTCTTTCTGTTGACCGGGAGCGGCAGCATCGGAGACCTGGCAGCGGCCGGCGATTGGCCGAATCTGAAGACGTTTGCGGTCAGCAGCGGTCCGCCAATCGTGGACTTTTCTATCCTCGAGGGGTCGCCGCGGCTGGAGGCATTTGCGATTAACAGCACCGATATGGTGGGCGCGCCATGCTCGATTGCGCCATTCACACGGATGCCGGGGCTCAAGCATATGGTATTCCGTGCGGGCCCCAAGAAGGGCTTTCAGTGCCTTCGCGAGGTGGAGCGCCTGGCCGAGATCCGGTCGCTGGAGTTACTGAGCATCGATCGGGGCCCGGACTTGCCCAACATTCGATTTCTATGTGCGCTCACCAAGCTCACTAACCTGGACCTGACAAGGACCAACGTTCTCGACGGCGACCTGTCGCCCGTGCTCGCGCTGCCGCGCCTCACGAGCCTAGAACTCGATCCGCATCGCAAGCACTACTCGCATACGTTCGCCGAACTCATCGCTGCGTGGAACGCGATCCATCGTCCTGCCGCCGAGTTTCACCTGAGACGTGGCGGACCCGGCGCGGAGCGAGACACGGGAGGCGGACCTTGAAGGAGAGCGGAAGCCGGCGCGGCTGATCAGCGACGGGCGCCTACGTATCCGCCGGCTCCAGGTCATGGAACTGATTGATCCGAATCGACCCGTCCGGAAATCGTGCGACAATATCGAGCTCACCGCCCATCGCCTCGATGTACCGTCGGACGGTGCTGACGTACATGTCCGCGCGACTCTCCATCTTCGACACCTCGGGCTGCGACGCGCCGAGTCGCTCGGCCAGGTCTTCCTGGGAAAGCTGGCGGGCGCGTCGCAGATCCTGAAGGTGCATCTCGGCCAGCATGGCCTTGGTCCGCGCGGCGGCGCGCGCCCTTGCATCAGGCGACATGGTCTTCGCCGCCAGATCTCGAAACTTCTTCGCCATCAGATCAATCCCTCCCGGCGCAGGGTCTCTACGTGTTCGTCATACAACCGGTCGGCGACCGGCACCATCTCGTCGTACCAGCGGTCACGTCCGGTCTTGTCAGCCCCAATCAACAGAATGGCAGACCGTCGCGGATCGAACGCATATAGGACACGGTACGGCTGTCCCTTGTGCTGCACGCGGAGCTCCCGCATGTGGTCGTGCCGCGACTGCACGATCTTCGAACTGTACGGGAAGTCGAGTTGCGGGCCGCGTTCCTCCAACAAGCCGACGTACGCGGCGACGGAACTTCGCTCACCGTCGTCGAGGCCGGTCCACCACTGGCCAAATTCGTCGGTGTACTCGACGTCCCATGCCATGGGAGGAATATGCCGTCAAAGGTATATCGCCGCAAGGCCCCGGCCGGATACAAATCGGAATTTGTAACCCGGGTGTTCGATCCAATCCCGAGCCGTACCGACTTGGCATGCAACCCCATGCTGCGCATCGCCTTCCAATTGGCCCAGCCAAAACAACACCGCGAAGTCGGTTGTACCGAGGGGAATTTCCAGACGTATATCGAAGATCTAAAGAAGCGGAAGGGGCCGGATGCCGATCAGCCGCATCGGGTGACGTATCGGAAGCTGGTGCGGGGGTAGGCCCGTCCTCGGGCGAACGAGGTCGCACCGCCAAGCGGCTGTCCACTCTGGTCCGAGGTTCAGTTCTCCCGCTGGCTTCGGCATTCCGCCAGTCCGCCCGGTCCAACTTTCAGGAGGGAGGGCCGATTTGTTCCGGCGTGGTTGCTCAGAGGTGGGAGGCTATAGCTCGCAACTCATGGGCTTCTTATGGAGCGACGGGAATTTGCATCCCCGAATGGCCCGACGGTCGAGCGCTGCGCCGTCACAGCAACGCGCTCACCCCCCCCTCAGCCGCTTCATGACGGCCTGGATGCGGGGGTCGGATCGAATGGGAGCAAAGAGCGAGTCCTCCAGCGTGAACTCGATCCCACCGACGTTCGATGCGGCGCCCTTCAGCAACCACTGAATCGCCGGCTCCCGGTCGCCCAGCCGCATGAACGCGTTGGCGATCAGGTCCTCCCGCACGTACTCCGTGTTCGAACGCACCAGCGCCTGCTGCAACGCCTCACGCCCACCCGACGTGTCGCCCGCAGTAATGAGGTTGACCGCAAGGTACGCGAGATCCCGTCCACTTGGCGTGGGGCCGGTCCAGCGCCGCCACGCTGCGACCGCTCCGCGTCGATCGTTTGCGGCCAGGCTTCGGAAGGCTTCGCATTCCGCTGCCAGCCGCTCCTGCATGCGCGCGGCGCGGGCACAGAGTACCCGGGCGCTATCCGGCGACAGTCCTGAGAAGTCGAGCGAAAGGAAGAACGGGTGCCAGACACCAAAGGACAGGGGATTGAGCCGCTGCGCCCGCTGCTCGACAGCGCGTGCGGAGTCCGGTAGATGGAGGTAATACCTGAGAAGGAAGGGGTACCACCCGCCCGCCGCAATGTTGGCGGAATCGAGTTTCAGCGACTGCTCCATCTCCTTCGATGCCGCTGCCGGATCATGGCCGTAGGTCATCCACCACAAACCCACCTGCGCGTGCGCATCGGCAAGGGTTGGGTCGAGCGACAGTGCACGCTCGGCGGCGCGCCGTACTTGCGGACCCGCCGTCGCCGCCGGCACGAAGTCATCGGCCCGGTAGCCCCACGCCTCGGCGAGCGCCGCCCATGCGTCGGCGTAGGTCGAGTCGAGTGCGATCGCGGCTTCGGCATGCACGATGGCGGATGCGAGTGAAGTGGCCGTGAACTGGTCCGTCTCGAACCGCGCGCGTTGGACCAGTTGGTGCGCCTCGTTGCTCTGTGTGCCGCGGGCACGCACGGCGACGGTAGTCGCGGGCGACAGGGAGACGTTGAGCGCACCCGCGATGGCGGAGACGAGCCGGTCCTGAAGCGCGAACTGGTCCTGGTCGCTCGCTTCAAACGCATCCGACCAGAGGAGGTCGTCGTTCGCGGCGTTGACGAGCGACGCGGTGGCGCGGAGCCGCGTTCCGGACCGCGCCATCCGCACCATCACGATGGCCCCGACGCCCAGTTCCCGCCCCGCCTCGCGCACCGTGCGTCCGTGCATGACGCTCAACGGGACGTAGGCCCGCACCGAGAGCCCCGGAATTTTCGACAGCTTGGTGGTCAAGTCACTCGACAGCCCGTCGGCGAGAAAGGCGTGTGCCGTGTCGGCCCCGATATCCGTCGGGAGCACGGCGATGCTGCGCAGTTTCGCCGCACGGGTGGTTCGCGGTGCGAGGAGCCAGCCCACGAGGACGATGACGACGGCCGCCACCGCAATCGTACCCCAGAAGCGCAGACCGTTGCGTGACGCTGCCCTCGACGATGCCGCCGCCGCGAGCGGCCGCGTGCCGGTTGGCGTCATTCCCTCGCTCGACGTCGCGATGTCGTCCAGCGCGTGCACCACCTCGTTCGCGGTCTGCGGGCGATCGGCCGGACGCTTCTCCAGGCAGCGCATCACGAGCGCCGCGAGGGCAGGTGGCAGAGAGGCCCGCCGCTTGCTGATCGCCTCGGGCACTTCGGTCACATGCGCCGACAGCAAGTGCTGCGGCGTACGGCCCGTGAAGGGCGGCTGCCCCGTGAGCAGTTCGTATGCGAGCACGCCGAACGAGTAGATGTCGGCCCGGTGATCCACCGCGGGATCTGCGCTCGCCTGCTCGGGCGACATGTACGCCGGGGTCCCGAGGACTATGCCCAGCGACGTCACACCGGCATGCTCGGCGTTGCTCGAGGCGCTCAACGCCTTTGCGACGCCGAAATCCGTGACCATCGCGCTGCCGCCAGAGAGCAGCACATTGTCAGGCTTGATGTCGCGGTGCACGATGCCGTGCTCGTGCGCATACGCCAGCGCAGACGCGATTTCGCGCAGCATGCGCATGGCCGGGGTGACGGGCAACTCGCCTTGCCGCGCGAGGAGAACCCGCAGCGACTCGCCGTCCACGAACGGCATCGTGAAGTACGGCAGTCCGTTCGACTCGCCCGCCGTGAGCAGCGGCACGATGTGTGGGTGCTGGAGCCTGGCCGCAAGGAGGATCTCGCGCTTGAAACGGTCGAGCGAGACCTGCGCCCCGGTCTCCGCCGGGAGCACCTTGATCACGACCTTCCGGTCGAGCGCGGTCTCCTCGGCGACGAACACGCGCGACATTCCACCGCCGCCGAGTTCGCGCTCGAGTGCGTAGCTTCCACTCAGGGTTGCCTGAAGCTGGTCGCGCAGGTCAGGAGAAAGCAGGTGTCACTTCGAAGTTGAAGGAGTACCGATCCAGCTCCGCATCACTGCCCGTAGTATCGACACAACCCGCTCTGCAACAAGAGGTCATCATGTTGAGCGGACGAACGCCGTGAGGCGGCAGGCGTCCGGAAATCTCCCGCGTTGCTCGCCCTGCCCGTCCGATGCGCTCCGTACGAGCGCTGAAGCTATCCTGCCATCACCGTCGGTGTCGGAGATGCCCGGTTCCACCCTTCAGGAGTCGGGTCGATCGAGTCAAATCCAGCGCCAGAAGCCATTATCGCACAGCAACTTACGAAAGAGCGACTGGAGTGAGAACGAGGGTTTCGTCGCCATTTCGAGGGGAATTGCGTCGAATCACGCATCCCGACTTGCCAAAATACACCAGATCCGGCGTTCTGCCGATCACTTTCGTCCTCGGCGCTGCGTACCGAACTCGGGCGAAGCCCGGCTCGGGTCAACCCGCGACCAACCTCCTGCGCTGAGAGTTGGACCAGGGCGCTCGGCCATGTCCTGAGCCGTGCCGACTTGCCGTGCGACCACGTGCTCCGCGTCGCCTTTCGTCGGGCCAGCCAAAACAACACCGCTCGCTTACTCCGCCGGCGCCCACGGATTCGAGATCAGGACGGCCCCTTGCCGGGATGAGAATTTGAATCCCCGTATGGCGAGGGGATTGCGTGCGGAGCTATGATGTGCCTGCTCAACGGACTCGTTTCCGTCGACCCACGGCCGCCAGGCCAGGCTCGGCGGTGTCGTGGCGCGTCACCGGTGTTGCGACGGCCGGCGCGGGGGCGGATGGGGCGTCCGTAAATCACCTCCCGCACAGACACGACGAACGGAGGCTTCCGTGACTCTCGAAATGGGCACGAGATGCGAACGCCGCGATACCGCGCTCGCACCGGATGGCGAGGCATACGTCCGCACGTACGAGTGCACGCGCTGCGCACCGTGCACCGCTTCCATGAAGCACGTGTGTCCCACCTGCGGCGGCGAGTAGAGCTGCGTCATGCGTCGTTCGTTCCGCGTCCCCATCCTCGCGGGTTTCGCCGCGCTGGCCGGCCTCTGCGTGGGCGTGCCCCGCGGGCTCGAGGCGCAAACGCGACTCGTCGAGCGGATCGGCGCCGCGCAAGGACTGCTCGCGGGAGCCGTCCGCTCGCTGGCCGAGGATAGCAGCGGCTTCCTGTGGTTCGGCAGCGTCGGGGGGCTGCACCGTTGGGATGGCGTGCAACTGCGCCGGTGGGCTCCCGACGAGATCCGGGGCTGGGTGAACTTCCTCGTCACCTGCCCGAACGGCCGCTTGTTCGCGGTCGAGGAACCGGGACGCCTCTGGGAGGTCGAGGAGGGCGGAGTCGAACGCGTCGCGCCACCGACTACCGACCTCGCCACCGGCCCGGTCACGATCGCCTGTGACGCCGCCAACCGCCTCTGGGTCGCAAACTGGGAGCGCGTGTGGCGGCGGGATCCGCGCAACGGGTGGACGGAGGTTCTGCCGGGGAAGTTGCTCGGAGAGATCCCGGAAGTGCTCCGCGACGAGACGCTGGACGGTGTCTGGCTCCATACGCGCAGTGCGCTATGGCTGGTGGATTCCGCCGGACACGGCCGGATCGTGGCGCGCATCCATCGTCCGGTGGCGGTGGTCCGCTCGTCCGCCGGCGACACCCTGGTGCTGTCCCGCGCGGGATCGCTCTGGCGCCTCCACGGCGGAACGCCGGTCGAGGTCTACCACCTTCGCGCGCGGGGAATCGACCTCGTACGGCGCGGTCGCGCCGTGTACGCGGCGTACGACCGCTACCTGGTGCGCGTCGCCGACGGCACCCGCCCGATGGTTGCCGGCCCCGACGAGATCGCCGAAGGTGCCGGTCCACTGCTCGTGGATCACGAGGGGAGTCTCTGGATCGGTACGGTGAATGGCGTCTTGCACTTCCCGGAACCCGAGACACTGCTCTGGACCGACCGCCATGGCCTGCCGTCTGCATACGCGCTCCACCTCGCCCGAGCAGGCGACCGGATGTGGGTTACGACCTGGCAGGGCACCGGCTACGTCGACGGCACCGGCGGGGCATGGCGCGCCGCGACGGCCCCGCAATGGTTCTCCGCGACGCCGATGGTCGTCGACAGCCGAGGGGTGTTGTGGATGGCCACGCCGGCCGCGCTGATCGAGTTGCGGAACGGGCGGCTGCTCGCCCGCCATCCGTGGCACGGGATCGCGCATCACGAAAGCATTCTCGCGCCGGGTGGCGGCGTGTGGGTGGGGAGCGAACAGGGCATCGCGACGGTGCGCCCGGGCGCGGGCGGCGTGGACGACAGCGACCTGGTTCCCTCCCCGACCGGCGGACCGGTCATGCGGCTGCTGCGCACCCGCGCCGGCGTCGTCTGGGTCGTGGGCCGAACCAACGTCTGCCACTCGGACGGGCCGTTCGCGACATGGGACGCGGCGCGTTGGCGATGCGAGGAAGTGCCCGGCGCGGTAGAATTGAGCGGGATCGTCGAGTTGGCCGACGAGACCGTCTGGCTGAGCTCGTCGCGGACCGGGGTGTATGCACGGAGTGCGCGGGGGTGGGCGCCGCTGCCCGGCAACCGCGACCTGCCATCGCGCGCCGTGCTCGGACTCGAGCCCTCGCCCTCGGGCGGCGTGTGGGTGTACGGCCACGGGATGGCCCTCCGCGTGCAACCCGACCGCTCGCTCCCCGCCGGGTGGCGAGTCCTGGAGTCGGTTACCGCCTGGCAGGGCGTGCCGGTGAACCAGTTCGCCGACGTGCTCGAAGAGCACGATGGGACCCTGTGGCTCGCCACCGGTCTCGGCGTGGCACGCGTGCCCGCGGCGGCGCGGTCGATCCCCGCGACGCCACCGCGGGTGGCGCTGGTGGAGGCGCGCGTGGACACGACCGTGGTCTCCACGGCGGCCACTCCGGACCTTCCCTTCCGGCACCATCAGGTCGAAGTCCGATTCGCAGCCCTGAGCTACCGCGCCCCCGCGCTGCTCCGCTACCAGGTGCGGCTCTATCCGTCCACCGTGTGGACCGACGTGCGCGGCGAGCCGACCTTTCGCTGGATCGATCTCGGTCGTGGCCACTACCGGGCGGAAGTCCGGGCGTCGCTCAATGGAATCGACTGGTCGCCGCATCCCGCCGCCTTCGTCTTTTCCGTACGTGGTCCGTGGTACCTCACGCCGCACGTTCTGGCGCTCGCGGCCGCTGTCCTGCTTGCCGCCGCCATCCTGACGTATCGCGCGCGCGTGCGCGTGCTCCTCCAAATGGAGCGCCAGCGCGCGCGGGTCGCCATGGATCTGCACGACGAACTGGGATCCGGTCTGGGCGCGATCGGAATCCTCGGCGGCGTGCTGGCCGAGGGGCGGGCCGACCCCGCCAAGCGGGTGCGCCTCGCGCGAGAGGTAATGGCGATCAGCCAGGAGCTGGGCACCGGGCTCTCCGACATCGTCTGGTCGCTCGATCCCCGCGAAGGCACGCTCGCCGAGCTTGCCTCGCGGCTGCGCGAGCACGGCACGCGTCTCTTCTCGGGAGGCGCCACGACGTTTCAGGTTCGGTTTCCCGAGGCGTGGCCGGCGCTCTCGCTCGGCGCGCGCGCGCGCCGCAGCCTGCTGCTCGTGGGCCTGGAGGCGCTCCACAACGTCGCGCGCCATGCGGGAGCGGCCCGCGTGACCCTCACGATCGCCGTTTCGGCGGACGAGGTCGCGCTCACCGTGGAGGACGACGGCGCGGGCGTGCCACGCCCGGAGGCGCACACGGGGGACGGTCGCGGTCTCGCCAGCATGGCACGCCGCGCGGCGGACATCGGCGCGATCCTCGAGGTCGCTCCGCGCCCGCAGCGCGGCACGAGGGTCCACCTGACCGTGCCGCGCCGCGCGCTCGCCCGGCCCTGACGCCGCGCTTCTCGAACGCGGATCACACGATCATGCGAGGGCGGGTGGGCCGGGTCGTTTCTAGATTGTGGATGTGTCCCTTGCTCCCTGCGCAATGCACGAGCCGCACACCATGACCGTCCGCGTCGCGGCTGTGGAGGACGATCGCCATTACCGATCGAGCCTCGAGACCCTCTTCTCGCACGCCGATGGATTCGCGTTCACGGCCGCGTTCGCCACGGCCGAGGCCGCCGTGGCGGTTGCGGCGGAAGCTCAGGTCCGGGGGAGGCGCCCGCTGTGGGACTTGCTGCTGATGGACCTGGCCCTGCCCGCCATGGATGGGATCACGGCGACGCGGCGCATGAAGGATCTGCTCCCCGATGTGCCGGTGGTGGTGGTGACCGCGTTCGAGGAGCCGCGTCGGGTGCTCGAGGCCATCTGCGCGGGAGCCGACGGGTACCTCGCGAAGCGCATCCCGGCGAACGAGGTGCTGGCAGAGGTCCGCAGCGTGCTCGCGGGCGGTGCTCCACTCTCGGCAGGAGTGGCTCGGACCGTGCTCGACCTCCTTCGCGTGCAGACGTTGCGTCGGGTGGGGCTCCCCGCAAGCCCGCAGCCCGCATCGGCGCTCGATCTCACCCAGCGCGAGCATGACGTGCTGCGCTGCCTGGTCCGGGGTCTGTCGTACAAGGAAACGGCCCAGGATCTCGACATCAGCATCGACACGGTCCGAACGCATGTCCGTCATGTCTACAGCAAGCTCAGTGTGCGCAGCGTCGCCCAGGCGGTGCGCGTCGCGCTCGAGCGCGGGTTGATCTGACCGTGGCGCCCCCTTTCCTGCGCGCAGCGATCGCCGTGTCGATCGTCGGGGTGCTCGGCGCTTCTCCCCTCCACGCGCAGGGACCGCCCTTCGGGGGTGGCGCCGGGATCGATACCATCGCGTACCTCCTCGCACGCACCGAGCGCGGCTACGAGCTGCGATACTGGAACGTCGGTGGACCGATGGTGCGGAAATCCATTCCCGGCGACTGGCTGGCGACGGACGGCGAGGCGGGCGCCGGCCCCTTCGAGGCCGGCGTCACCGCGTTCGCGCTGGACGCGCACCGCGTGGGCCTTCACCTGATGGCCTACAGAATTTCGACGGAAGGCGCCTCGGCGACCGCGCTGGGCCGCGACGCGGTGCTCGTGCTCGACCGCAACACCGACGCGCTCGCTCCGCTCGCACCGCCGTTCGGCGTGACGCGCGGCCGAACCCACGCGGCGGGGTGTTGGCAGGCGTGGGACGTCACGATCCTCGTGGGTGACGTCAATCGCGACGGCATCCGGGATATCGGCGTGATCCGTCGCCGTCTTTCGTGCGACATCCCGGAAGCAGGAGTGCCGTCACTTCCCTCCTATCGCGAGGCACCGGTGCACTGGTGGGTGTCCGGTGGCGGGGCGTGGGCCGAGTCGGACGCCTACGACGGCCGACTGCCGCCGGGCTATCTCAGGCTTCCGGCGCGTGCGCTCCAGAAGAGCCCCGTGGACTGGGTCCTGGAGCGCCTCCGCGGCCGGCCGTAGAAGCCCGCCGCCGCGGCTCATGAGCCACCGAAAGTCGGCAACACCCCCGACCACCACTCGTTCGGGCGCGGCGTGCCCGTGAATCGATGGAGCGGTCGTCCCTGGCGTTGAAGCAACAATCCCGTCTCCACCGGTCCGGGCCCCGTCGCGGTCAACTGAAAGTCCACGCGAATCGCGTCCAGGTTCCAGTTGTCGCCGTTCGTGCCGCCGCCACCCTGAACGAACCGCACGCCGATGCGGCGGATGTCCCGCACGCGGAGCCCGCGCGTCGCGATGTTCTCGACCCGGCTCCACTCCTGACGATTTCCGAAACTCAACCGGACGACGCGCGAGCCCCGACGCTCGCGGTTCACGGCGAACGGCAGTTGCGCGATGCGTCCGCTTCGTGGATCGCGAAACTCCACGACGAGCTGCACCTCGCTGTCGTCCCGCAAATCGTCGTCGCCGGTCGTGAGCTGGAGCCGGAGCGTACGAAGGGTGCGGGTCGGGGTGAGGGCCGCGCTCACCTGCTCGAAGCGCGCGGGCACGGTGTAGTGCGCGCCGCTCCCTTCGAAGGCGAACTCCCGGCGAAACGCGGCGGGACTCGATTGATGGATCCCGAGCACGAACGACGAGGTCGGCTGCGCAAGGCGCACGACGGGACGAGAATCGGAGCTCGCGAGGCCGCGGACGGCCGGCCACACGAAGGCCTGGATGCCGGTGATCCGATCCGGCTGGAACGTCGAGCCGATCGTCAGCTGGAGCACACGCCCGACGTCGACGAGTCCGGCCGTGAGCGTCCTGGCGAGTGAGTCCTGTTGGTCGCGCGGGATGCCCGCATTCACCCATGCCAGCGCCGTGCCACGCTCCACCTTGTCGACGAGCACCCCACGGAGGTTGTCGGCCACCTGCTGCGCGAGACGCCGCATCTCGTGCGGCGGGGTGTTGTTGTTGTCGAACGCCAGGATCACCGCGCCGAACAGCCACGGGGTGTCGAGCGGCACGCCGGCGGCGTTCGTCGCGACCACGGGCAGCGAATCCCACGTCATCGTTCCCATCCACCCCGGAATCGGGAGCGACTCACCCGGACTCAGATGATCGCCACGACGGAGCCGACGCCCCCCCTGATATTCGCGCTTGCTCACCCAGTCGTGCGGCTCGCGCTCGATCAGGGTGACGGCGGTCGATCGGCTGCAGAACAGCCGCGATCGGAACCAGATCGTCATGAAGTAGGGCCGGTCGCCACCCGACTCGCGCTGATGATCCACGCGCACCTGATCGAGCGTGAGGCGCCATGACGGCGGCGGCGGTCCGCTCCCGCGATCGAGGCGGGCGCACGGCGGCGTCTGCGCGGCGAGCATCTCGCCCACCAGCAGCAGGGGAATGACGGCCAGGAGCATACGCCGGGACGGGCGCGCGAAGCAGGTGGATGACATGCCGGTGCCTCCATGCGGGGCGGGATTGCATTGCACGACGCGCGCGAAGCGAAGCGCGCACTCGATCATGCCGAACGCGTGCGTCGGGCACCATCGCATGAACGTGTGACCGCAGATGCGGGCGGCCATGGACGGTGCGGACCCGGCGGCTCACATGATCGTGCGATGTCGGCACCGCACAGGCGGCGGCATCTTGGAGCGACCGACTCGCGCCACGCATCGTCCGTTCACACCCCGCACCTCAGCGAGAGCGAGCCCCATGTCACGTCTCCGCACCGCCTTCTCGACGCTCCTGATCGCCTCCGTTCTCGGCGTCGGTCTCCTGACCCGGCCGGCGGGCGCCCAAACCAAGCCGGTCTCGCCGCCCGTCACGCGCCGCGCCGATCTCACCCCGCACGCCATACCGGCGCCGGTCGAGATCGCGTTTCCGAAGGCGCTCTCCGCCGCCGAGCGAGCGAAACGGGCGCGCATCATCGACCGCAGTTTGCCGGCCGTTCTCCCGAGCGGTGCGACCGCGACGTTGACACCCACGCGGCTCCGGGCGGGCCGTGTCTGGGCGGCGCTCTTCCATGTATCCATCGACGCCAGGCCGACCTCGCCAGTCGCCACCTTCTCCACGAACGACGGGACACTGGTGTTCGCGTTCGACGGTGCAGCGGGCGGACGGTTCGTCATCGATCTGTACATCAGTGAGGACACCAGTCCGTACTTGACGCAGGGGACCTACGAAGTGTTCGTGAGGGGGCCGGACGGATCGACGAACCAGGAGGGTCGTGTTGAAGACGGCCACCTGCTGTTCGTGGTCCGGACCGTGCGTACGGGTCGTTACGAAGTCTCCGTCTCGCGGAACGTATGCTGCTGGCAGTTCTATCGCCTGGATCTCCTGCGGGCGCCGTAGGCCCACGACCAATCACGATGCCTGTGACCGAGGTGGTGCTTTCATGAAGATTTTGCGACGCGGCGCACTTGCCAGTTGCGCAATCCTGGGATTCGCGGCCGGGCTCTCGGCGCCGAGGGCACTGCATGCGCAATACCTGTACGTCGCGACCACGGCGGCCCCGCAGGGCACCAAGCAGGGCACCGTGCGCGTCGGAAACCTGACGTGGAAGTGCAAGGGGAACCGCTGTTCGACCGGTGGACCGTGGGTCACGCCGAGCGTCAAGTCCTGCAACGCACTGGCGCGAGTCGTCGGCCCGTTGCGGAGCTACGGACGTGCCGGCGAGACCCTGAGCGCCGCGCAGCTGGCGGAATGCAACCGTGGAGTCCCGGGCGTGCTCGACCCCGGCAAGATCCCCGTCCCGACGCGCCCACTGCCGCACCGCCTACCGCCCTCCCCTTCCCCCTCGGGGGGCCGCGATGCCGGCGCGTCCGGCGACGTGCCGTTGGACGCGCCGAACGCGCCGCCCGCATCCGCGGCCGCGGGTAGTATGACCGAGCGCGGCATCGTCACCGACGACGGGCCGCAGACGCCGACGAGCCTTTCCGTGGATCCCACCGGCGCCATGTACTTCACCTACGTCGATGGTAGCGGCACGAAGCTCGGCAAGCTGAGCGCTGCAGGAACCCTGCTGTGGCTGAAGCAGGTGCCGTTCAATTCAGGGTCGAACCGCGGCGTGGCCGTGGCCGGGAACGACGGCGTGCTCGCCGTCTCGCCGCAGCATGTGATCCGGTACGACGCCGCCGGGACCCAGGAGTACTCGTACTCGATGGGACAGTCCGCCGGCGGCGGCGTCCACACGGCGTACGACCGCGCAGGCGGGGTGTACGTCGCCTTTCTCCCGTACCCGAACCGTGGGCGCGTGCTCAAACGCGTCGACCGCCACGGACGGCTCGTGTTCTCGACGCCACCGTTCGACGCGGGACCATCAGCCGGCGAAGTTGCCATCGCGACCGACGACGAGGCGAACGTGTTCGCGGTCACGGGAGGCAATCAGGTCACCGTGCGGAAGTGGGGGCGCGACGGCACGCTCCTGTGGACGGCGCCGGTCACGAATGTCTATGGCGTCAAGAAGCACGTGATGATCTCGGAGGATGGCGCGGGGGGCGTGTTCGTCGCCTGGTCGGACGCGAGGCGTCACGCCAACGCGGCCGATGCTTTCGTGCAGGCGCTCGACGCGACGGGGGCCGCTCGCTGGACGGCGAACGGCGTCGAGATTGCCCGCGACCCGCAGCTGTACATGCCGGTGACGCTCGCGCCCGACAGCAGCGGTGGCGTGTACGTCGGATACGCGTCGGGATCGGAAACGAGCGAGATCGTCCGCGTGATCGCGTCCGGCGAGCCGAAGTGGGCCGCGCCCGCAGCACTCGGCACCGGCGGCGCCCCACAGCTCGCGAGTGACGGCTCGGGCGTGTTTGCGGTCGCACGCACGAGGGGCGACGGCGGGCCGTGTCTGATCGCCAACCGTTTCGATGGAGACGGCGTTGCGGCGTGGTCCCCGGCCAAGACGATCGGCACCTGCATGCACCAGGTTGGGTTCTTCGTGGGCTTCGTCCGCGCGCAGCCGGTAGTCCTCTTCACGGACATGCGGTCGGGCTATCCGGACGTGTATCTCTGGCAGTGAGATCGGCGCACGCCGCGCTCGTAGATCTTCGCGCGTCGTATCCGTGTTCCCATCTCAGGACGCGAACCACTCACCCAGCGGCACGCGCGCCGACAGCGCCGAGAAGTCGCCGTGATCGCGAATCGCGATCGCCGCGTCGGCCATCGCCCGCGCCGCCACCCACGCCAGCGCACCGCCGACGCTCACGCGTTGGGCACCGGCCTCCACGAGCTGGTCGAACGAGAAATGCGGCCTGGCGAGCACGTTCACCGGCTTCGTCAACGCCGAACAGACGATCCGGATGTCTTCCAGCGTGGTCAGCCCTGGTGCATAGAGCACGTCGGCTCCGGCCTGTTCGAAGGCGCGCAACCGGGCGATCGTGTCGTCCAGGTCGGGATGACCGCGAATGTGGTTCTCGGCGCGCGCCGTGAGGGTGAACGGGAAGGGGAGCGCACGCGCCGCTTCCACGGCAGCGGCGATCCGTTCCAGGGCGTGCGACCGATCATAGAGTCGGTTCCGCGCGCCGTCCCAGTCTTCTATTGAACCGCCGACCGCGCCGGCCGACGCGATGCGCGTAATGGCACGCGCCGCGCTCTCCGGCTCGTCGCCGTAACCGTTCTCGAGATCGACGGATATCGGGAGATCGCTGGCGCGGCCAAGGGCCTCGACATGGGCGGCGACCTCGTCGAGCGTGGCGCGACCGTCGAGCCGGCCGAGGGTGAACGCAAAGCCCGAGCTGGTGGTGGCGAGGGCGTGGAAGCCCAGCGCTTCGAAGACACGCGCCGAGCCCGCGTCCCACGGATTGGGAATCACGAACGGGGCCCCCGCGTGCAGGGCGCGGAACGCTTCCGCTTTTCGCTCAAGTCTCGTCATCGGCGAAGTATATCCCATTCAGCCGGGCCGGCGACTGCTCGCCGGCCTCGAAGCGGGATGGGGCGCGTACGGCGGAACTGGTGCCGATCCCGGCGGCACCTCTCACCATCGGCGGCTTACAAAAGGCATGCACGATTCGGGTTGCCGGGCGCACCCGTGACCACATAGGTTCGCCTGCATCGCCCGGGATCGTGCTCCGCCTCACCGCTCCGGGTGTCCGGCCAACACAATGCGGAAGCCCGTCGGAGGCGGAGGAACGGGGAAGGCCGTGCGGCGAACTCGAATCGGGATGGTGTTGGTGTTGGTGT
Organism: uncultured Gemmatimonadaceae bacterium; assembly: GCA_963781765.1. Lineage (GTDB taxonomy): Bacteria > Gemmatimonadota > Gemmatimonadetes > Gemmatimonadales > Gemmatimonadaceae > JAGWRI01. The sequence goes on along the minus strand of CAWAHC010000012.1, from coordinate 7,299 downwards.
TGGCGGCCTCGGCTGCCGGTCCACTGCCGGCGTTGGCCCAGAGCGGCCAGACGCGGTACCCCCATATGGCGCCCCCCGAGGAGTATCTGATCGCGGATCGGGCGACCGAAATCGCGCTCGCACGGAGCGCCGCTCCGGAATCAATTTCGGCAAATGCCGAGGTGATGGTTCTCGGACGGAACGGTTACGAGATCGCCGTCCGCGGGACGAATCATTTCGTCTGCTTGGTGGAACGGTCCTGGGATGCCGCGGTGGGGGCGCCTGAGTTCTGGAACCCGAAGATTCGCGGTCCGGACTGCTTCAACGACGCCGCTGCCGCTGGCTATCTCCCCATCGTGCTCATGAAGACACGGCTGGCCCTGGCCGGCCGATCGCAGGCGCAGATCGATGCGGCGATTCAGGACGCTTTCCGCCGGAAGCAGCTGCCCGCCATGGGACTGGGCGCGATGAGCTACATGTTGTCGAAGAACCAGTTCCTCAACGATCAGGCCGGCAGCTGGCACCCCCACCTGATGTTCTTCGTGCCGTACTCGATGGCCAAGAGCTGGGGTGCCAACCTGCCCGGCTCCCCGGTTCTTTCCGGCGACGATGCGCCCGACCGCCTCACGATCTTCATGATTCCCGTATCGCGGTGGTCGGACGGCACACCCGATCCCGCTGCGAGCCGGTGAGCCGCGAGGCAACGGCCCAATCTGCCGACGACACGCGGCTGGTGTGAAGTCGCACGCGCGTTCGGGATTCCGGCCGCGCTCCGGTGCGGCTGCCCGCCATCGACCGCCGGCCGCTACCGGAGCCGGGGCCGCGAGTGGCAGGGAAACGGATCCGAGAACTTCTCGGCGCTGAGAAAGCTCGAGTCCGTCAACGCTTCGAGAAACGCCACGAGCGCCGCGACCTGCGACGAATCGAGATCGAGCCGCCGCGGCGTGCCGTCGCCGCTCCGGAGCCGCGCGTCCAGGAAGGGGCTCGGCTGCACCCGGTGGGCGTAGAACTCCACGACCTGGCGCAGCGTGGCGAAGCGGCCGTCGTGCATGTACGGCGGGTGCATCGCCACATTGCGCAGCGAGGGCGGCTTGAAGCGTCCCTTTCCGGCCCCGGTGTCCGCCGGTGCCACGTCCAGTCCGTTGTTCGTGGCCTGGTCCGCGAATTGCACGACGGAGCGATGGCAGCCGGCGCACCCCGACCGCTCGAACAGGCGAAGCCCGTCGCGCTCGGCGGCGGTGAGCCGCTCCGGATCCGGAGCGCCCCCCGTGGCGAACACCGCGTCGTAGCGCGAGTGGGTGGACACGAGCGATCGAACGAACTGCGCCAGAGCGGCCGCGATACGCGCCCGTGTCACCTCCGGTGACCCGAACGCGGCGGCGAACAATTTCCGGTATACCTGCACGGTGGAGAGTTTGAGTTCAAGTGTGTCGAGCCGCATGCCCATCTCGACGCTGTCGGTGATGGGCGCCAGCACCTGCGCCTCCAGCGTCGGCGCGCGCTCGTCCCAGAAGAAGCGGCCGTGGGCATTGAAGCGGGCGTTGGCGAGCGCCATGGTGTGACGCCTCGACCGGTCGCCGTGAATGCCCGCGCTGAATCGTGCCGTGTCGGAAAAGCCGAACTGCTGAATGTGGCAGGTGGCGCAGGAGACCCGGTCGTTCGCCGACAGCCGGGGGTCGTAGAACAGCACGCGCCCCAGCGTGGCGCCGGCATTGGTGATGGAGTTCCCGACCGGAACGTTGTCGGAGAACACCACGACGCCCGGGCTGGATATCACGAAGTGCCGCGGCAGCGGCGCGTCGGCCGCGGAGTAGGCGTCGCGCGGGGTCGGCAGCACCGGATCGCATGGCGCCGGCGCCTTGCTCGACGGGTCGCCCGCCCCGCGCGTGCACGCTACGAGGAACAGCCCCGGGATCACGACGCGAAACCGGAACACTCCGCCCTTACGGGTCCGGAAACGTGAGGACCCCGACATCGGCCGCCGAGAACCCGGTGAGCACCAGCGTAACCCCCTGACCGGCGACCGCAGTGACCGGCAGACGCACGAACTGGTAGCTGCCGTATTTCGTCTCCAGCAGGAGGTCGAAGGCGCCCGCCGGCCGCATGAAGGAGCTGGACTCCTCCCCGGGATCGAAGTAGCACAGCTCGCGAATGCCGGACGGAGGTGCCCCGGTGGGCCGGAGCGAGACTACCGGAAACTGGTTCCAGCCCTGCAGGAGACGAACGGCCCCTGAATCTGCGGGAACGTCCATCGGGTGGTACCAGACGTGAGTGACCCACGCGTTTCCGGGCCCGCCCGCGGCGTACAGGGCCAGGCGGTCGTTGGATCGAATGAGCCCCGGATACGTGCTGCTGCCGCCGAGGACTTGATATTGCCCCGCCACCAGGCCGTTCACGTGCACATCCACCAGGCCAGGGCGGATCTGCCGGTCCACGAATTCACCGTACGACAGCGTGACCGGGTCGCCCTTGTTCGGCACGAAGGTGATGGGCCCCACGCCCTTCGCCGCGTGCGCGAAGCGGATGGTGGCAGGCTGCGACCCGTCAATATCGAGAACATCTACATACGTGTAGCCGGACCCGTCGGGGGTCCAGACGGAGATCAGGACGGCGCCCGACGAGGGCGCAAGCGCGACCACCCTCCCGCCGTCCTCGACCCGGGCCTGATCCGGCACACTCGAACTCCACACGGTCGAGTCCGGCAGGTCGATGAGGTGGCCCCCATTGATGTCCACGAATTCCGTGGAGAATTGAAGCGTGTCACCGATCGCCATCGGCCAGGCTCCCGGCCATTGTGCCGGGGGGGCCGGGACGATCCTGACTCGCGCGACCGCCCGGATGGCGATCGCGGCGACGAGGGTATCGATGCGCGCGTAGATAGTGGCGCTGCCGCGGCCGAGCGCCAACACCACCCCGCTCGGTGATACCGACACCACGGTCGGGTCGCTCGACGAGAAGGCGACGCGCCCGGAGGTGACGAGCCGGTTTCCATACACGTCCTCAGCGGTGACGTCCAACAGGACCTGCTCGCGGACCACGATCGACGCTGGCCCGGTGAGTTGGAGCGAGACGGGATGTCCTCCTCCGGGGAGTGTCGTGCTATCGGTCTCCGGCCGGGTGGGACTGGAACAGGAGCCGCCAAGCCAGAACAGCAGGAGGAGGCTCGCGGGACGGACCCGGCCGCACCTGCGAAGGGGTGACGATTGCGGCATCGGCGCGCCCACTCCGCTACGGATCCGGAAACGCGAGAACGCCGACATCGGACGCGGTGGATCCGGTGAGCACCAGCGTGACGGCCCGGCCGGCGATGGCCGTGGCCGGCAGGCGCACGAATTGGTCGGATGGGTATCTGGTTCCCACGAGGAGGTCAAACGTGCCTGCCGGCCGCGAGAAATACGTGGACACGTCTCCGCCGAAATAGCACAGATCGCACGATCCGGACGGAGGGGCCCCCGACGGCCGGAGCAAGACTGACGGAAACTCAGTCGCCCCGGGAACGATTCTCACGAGTCCCGAATCCACCGAAACGTTCGTCGCGTATGAGGGCACGTGAGCGACCGACGCGCCTCCCGGCCCGCCGACCAGATACAGGGCGAGACGGCGATCGGGTTCGATGAAGCCGGGGTACATGCTGCTGCCTCCGAGCACCTGATACTCCCCGATCGGCAGCCCGTCCACGCGCACCTCGATGGGGCCGGGCCGAATCTCCCGGTCCACGAATTCACCGTAGGCGAGCGTGACCGAATCGCCCTTGCTCGGAACGAAGGTGATCGGTCCCACCCCCTTGGCGGCGTGCGCAAAGCGGATGGCGGCCGGCGGCCCGGAGTCGTAGTCGGGAACCAACACGCTCGTGGAACCGATCCCGTCCGGTGTTCGCGCGGAGATCTGGATGAGCGCGTTCGAGAGCGCCACGGCCGACACGCGGCCGGTGCCGTCCACACGCGCCTGGTCGGGAGCGCTCGAACTCCACACGGGCGATTCCGGCCGGTCGGCGAGCTGGAGGCCATTGACGTCCTCGTATACGGCCCTGAACCGGAGCGTGTCACCGATCGCCATCGGCCAGTATCCCGGCCAGTCCAGCCAGTACCCCGGCCCGTCCTGCAGAACGACCACACGCGCGATCACGTGGATGGTGATCGCCGACGTCACGCCGCCCATGCGTGCGGTGATCGTGGCACTGCCGCGGCGGAGCCCTTGCACCGCGCCGTTCTCCCATACCCGCAACACCGTCGGGTCGCTCGACGTGAACGCGACGCGCCCCACCGTGCTGAGGGCATGGTCCTGCGCGTCGCTGGCGGTGACGGCCAGCGTGGCCTGATCGTTCACGAGCACCTCCCCTGGCCCCGCCAGTCCGAACGATGCGACGGGGGGGCCGCCACAGCAGGGCGGCGTGTCGTCGGGACCGTTCGCCGGCTGCGTCGGGTTACCGCAGGCTCCGCCAAGGCACAGGACTCCCAGCAGGCAGGCCGCCGCGGCGCGCGACGGAATCGTCCGGCGGCCGGCCCCGCGCGCGAACGGGAGGTACGGTCCAACTCGCCCGACGGTCTGATGTTGCGGCGTCTGTGGCATGCGACTTCCTCCGCCGGTCAACGTTCGGGAACCCAGATACCGCCTGCCGGCCAAGGCGCCCCCCGACGGTAGGTGCAATCCGTCTCCAAATCGTCTACTTTGGGGCACCTCCGGAACCGGACGGTGCCCCCAATGCACGCGCCCATCCAATTTCGTGTCTTCGGCGCCCCGTCCCTCGTCGTGCCCGACGGCCGCGCCGACCCCCGGCTGGTCCTCCAGCCGCGACGGCTGGCCATTCTCGCATATCTCACGTTGGGCCGGCCGCGCGGGATGCACGCACGCGACACACTGATCGCGATGTTCTGGCCCCGGGAAACGGAGGAGCACGGCCGGCGGGCGCTGCGCAACGCGCTCCATGCCCTGCGCCAGGGACTCGGCGACGACGTCATCCGCACCGCGGGGCACGGCGCGGTCGGGGTCGAGTCCGGTCGTATTCGGTGCGATCTGCTGGACCTGGAATCCGAGCTCGCTGCGGGCCGGTTCGACGCCGCTCTGGCACGATACGAGGGCGAGATCCTTCAGGGATTTCACGTTTCGGGCGCCCCCGCGTTCGACGACTGGCTGTCCGATCTTCGCCGGCGGGTTGCCGAGGACGTCGCCTCGGCCGCGCGCTCGCAGGCCATCGCCTGCCGCGCACGCGGTGACCTGCCGGGTGCGGTTTGCGCCGCCGAGCGCGCCTTTGCGATCGCACCGGACAACGAGCGGGCGCTCCGCGAACTGGTCGAGCTGCTCGACGCCAGCGGCAATCGTGCCGCGGCGCTGACGACCTACCAGGCGTTCGCCGGCCGGCTGCGCGCCGAATACGACGCCGAGCCGGCGCCGGAGACCGTGGCGCTGGCCGGCCGGGTCCGCGGGCGCGCGCCCGCCGTCCCGACGGTCGACGCACAGGCCTACGTGCTGTACGTGCGCGGAACCTATCATTTCCTCCGCGCCGCGCATGGCGGCCACCCCGACGAATTGCACGCCAGCCGGTCGCACTTCGAGCAGGCGCTGGAGCGAGATCCCGATTTCGCGCTCGCGCTCGCCGGCCTTTCGAACTACTACGCGTCCGGCGCGGCGCGCAACATGCTCAAGCCGTTCCATGAGCATTTCGGCCGGGCCATCGAGCTCAGCCGCCAGGCCCTCGTCCGTGATCCGTCGCTGGCCGTTCCGCACGTCCATTTCGGCGTGCAGGCAATGTTTCTGGAGAGCGACTGGGAGCGCGCCGGGCGAGAATTCGCGCTCGCCGCGGCGCTGGAACCGCACTATGCCGAAGGGCGGCGGTTCTACGGGGTGTATCTGGGATTCATGGGCCGCCGCGAGGAGTCGATTCGCGAGCTCCGGGAAGCCGTCCGACTCGAACCCGAAATGGCGATCTTCCGGAACTCGCTGGCCGACGCGTACATGGTGGCGGGGCAGTTGGATGCCGCGATCGACGAGCTTCGGCGCGCGCTGCAACTCGATCCCGCGTACGGTGCCGCGCGCGATCGCCTGCTGCGCACCCTCGAACGGACCGGGCGGTACGAGGAGGCGCTGAGTCTGCGCGAGTCGCAGGACTCCGAAGCCGCCCGCGTCTTTCGGCGCGCCTGGAGCGCCGGGGGGCCCGAGGGCTACTGCGCCGCGCGGCGCGACGAGTTGTCGGCGTGGTTGCGCGCCGAGGAAGCGCGCCTGCTCGAGCAGCGGTCGGACAACGCCGGCGACCTGCTGATCCCCCCCGAGCTGAAGGTCGCGCAAGCCCACGCGGAGCTGGGCGATCCCCGCCGCGCGTTCGAGTGGGAACAGCGCGCCTGCGCCGCGGCGCCGGGCCGGCGTCGCTGGTTCACGTCGCGTCCGGAGCTGGCGAGCCTCGATCCGTTCCGCCGGCGGGCTGCCGCCGCAGTGCAGGGCCGGTCGCGACCGGAACCGTAGGATGGCGGGGTCGGGCCGGACGAGGACTTCTCGGACCCGGGGACGGGGGAGAATGGTAATCAGGCATTTCGGTTAGCCGCTGTCCTGCCCGATGCTCTCGATCGGTTCGCCCACGCAACCGAACAGATGGGGCCGCCGTGGCCCGGGCCGCCGCCCATGTGTCCTACGCCCGGTCCGGCTCAACTCGCCGGAAGGTGCCGAAGCACCTTACCGCGGGGGCGGGCACCGTCAGCGAGTTAGCCGGCCGTTCGCCATGAAGCCTCTGTCCTTGGACGCCCATGTCCCAACGGTGCCCTTGGGCAGGTACTGTCCGAGGAGTTCACTGGAGTTTTCGTTCGCGCCGCGGTGCCGGAGGCTCTGCGGATCGCAGAAGGGCATACCGATTCCGCCACTACAACACTTGGGCGCGCGCAGTTCGAGCGGGATTTCGTTTCGTAGATGGAGTATCTGAAGAAGCGAGGGGGCCGGATGCCGATCAACCGCACCGGGTGACGTGTAAGAAGTCGGCGCGGACGTAGCGGCGTCCCCCGGTCTTGGCCAACCAGATCCGCCAGCGTTCGTTGACCCAGCCTACCTCTGACGTCGCGTCCGCAGCACTCCCACGGGGAATCGGATTGTTCCCGTGGCCGGAAAGTCGTTCGCGTTCACGTGCGATCCGTATTCCGTAGGTGACGTCGATCGTCCGCGCGTATCTGTGCTCACCCCGCCGAGCCCCTCGTTGCTGCATCCTCCGGGTCCGTACAGACGCTTCGCTGCCACGATGTGTGCCGAGTCGAGGATCTCCCCCGAACCGACCCCGGTCGAACGTCTACAAGGTGAGTTCGGGACTGCAGTGCTTGTCTGGGACCCGTTGCCCTCACACGC
>CAWAHC010000011.1:0-116176 GCA_963781765.1 uncultured Gemmatimonadaceae bacterium | reverse complement strand
CGCGCGACGTGGACGGTTACCGGCGCCTGGCGGCGCACGCGCGGCGAATCTTCGACGTGGGCTACACGCAACTCGCCGACCAGCCTTTCGACCGACTCTCGACGATGATGCGCGTGGTGCCCGAGATGATGAAGTTGGGCAGCCACCGCTCGGTGTACGGGATGGTGTCGCGCTACATCCACGACGAGCGGCTGCGGCAGGCGTTCTCGTTCGAACCACTTCTCGTGGGCGGCAATCCGTTCGACACGACGTCCATCTACCTGCTCATTCACTGGCTGGAGCGGAAATGGGGCGTGCACTTCGCGCGCGGGGGCACGGGGGCCATCGTCGCCGCGCTGGTGCGGCTGCTCGACGAACTGGGCGTGGAGGTGCGTTGCAACGCGCCGGTGGAACAGATCGAGGTGCAGCACGGCCGGGCCTGCGCCGTGCGCACCGCCGACGGCGTGCGGCTGCCCTGCGACCTGGTGGTGAGCAACGGCGATCCGTCGTTCGTGTACTCGAAGCTCATCGACCCGCGGCACCGCCGACGGCACAGCGACCGGTCAGTGGCGCGCACGCGCCAGTCGATGAGCCTCTTCGTGGCGTACTTCGGCGTGTCGCGCACGTATCCCGAGCTGGCGCACCACACGATTGCCATGGGGCCGCGCTACAAGGGCCTGCTCGACGATGTGTTCCGTCGCAAGGTGCTGGCCGACGACTTCTCCCTCTATCTGCACGCGCCCACGCGCTCCGATCCCTCGATGGCGCCGCCGGGGCACGAAGCGTTCTACGTGCTGTCGCCGGTGCCGAACACGCGGAGCGGCATCGATTGGGCGCGGGAGGGCGACGCCTATCTGGATCGCATTCTCGGATCGCTCGAACGGCGGCTGCTCCCCGGGTTGCGCGACCATCTGGTGACGGTCCAGACCATGACGCCACACGACTTCGAGCACACGCTGCGTTCGGTGGACGGGGCGGCGTTCGGGCCGGAGCCGATACTCCGGCAGTCGGCCTACTTCCGCTACCACAACCGGTCGCCGGATGTGGAGGGGCTCTACTTCGTCGGCGCCGGGACGCACCCGGGGGGCGGGGTGCCCGGGGTGCTCTGTTCGGCGAAGGTGCTGGAGCGTGTGGTGCCTCGGCCCACGGAGCGGTTATCCGTGCTCCCCGGCGGGGCGGGTCGCGAACTCGCGGCCGCGCCAGCGGCGCGGACGGCGCACGCTCGATAGGAAGATCCGGAACACGGCGGCGGGGTCGGCCAGCGGCGACAGCCAGTAGAGCAGGCCGCGCTCCGCGTACGAATTCCGCAGCGCCCGGAGCAGGGCGCCGCGCGCGATGAGCAGCACCGCGTTCACGCCGAGCAGCGCCGCGGCGAGGGGGCGTGTGGCCGGCGCGCCGCTGGGCGAGCCAGAACGCGGCGGCGATCGCGACCCAGAGCGGCGCCGCCTGTCCGAGCGCGAGCACGGCGAGGTCGCCCCACTGGCGCGCGGGCGGCGTGGCGTCGCCGAGGTCCACCGACCGTCCCCACTCGCGCCACATCTCGCCCGCCGAGGCATAGGCGCGCACGTCGAACAGCCGCGACCCGTCGAGAAACCCCACGCGCGCGCCGCGCCGGGCGAGGGTGCGGGCCAGCGTGACGTCGTCGGCCCACGAGGTGCGCGCCGCCTCGTAGCCGCCGGCCTCCTCGAGCACGCGCCGGCGGGCCAGGAAGCACTGGCCGTTGGCGAGCACGCGCTCGGGGTCGTCGCGGCCGGGTACGCCCGTTCGATACACGAGCGTGGCGAGGATGGCGGGCTGCAGCCAGCGCTCGGCGCGCGCGAGGCCGGCGAAGCGGGGCGCGAACGACACCACGTCGTAGCCGCTCTCTTGGGCGGCGGCGAGCGCGCCGGCCACGAGGCCCGGGTCGGGCACGGTATCGGCGTCCACGCCGAGCACCCACGGGGTGCGCGCCTGCGAGAGGCCGTGCTGCAGCGCCCACACCTTGCCGATCCACCCCGGCGGGCGCGGCGGATCCACGAGCAGGCGCAGACGGGGGTCGCGTTGGGCGGCGCGCGCCACGAGTTCGCGCGTGCCGTCGGTGGAGTGGCTGTCCACCACGAGCACTTGGGCCAGCACGTCGCCCTGGCGCGCCAGCCCGGCAAGGCAGGGGGCCAGACGGCGCGCTTCATTATAGGTGGGCACGATCACGGTGACGGCGCCCGCGGGCCCCTGGTCGCGCGGCTCCGCCGGCGGGCGGCGGCGCATGCCGGGAAGCAGACGGCGCAGCACGACGGCCGCGACCGCGGTCTGCGCAACGAGCCAGGCATAGAGGGCGAGGTGCACGTCCACGAATCTAGGCGGCGCCGCAACCTTTGTAAGAAATCAACGACGCAGCCGGAGCGGTGGACTGTCTCGCCCGGCGCCCGGCGGATAAGCTTGAGACATTCTGCCTACCGGGAAGGGGGTTCTCCATCATGCTCAAGCGCGTTCTGTCACATCGTCGGTGGTCGAGCGTGGGGCTCGCCGCCGTTGGTCTGCTCACTCTCGGCGCCCGTCCGCCGGCCCATCCGCCGGTGCGGCCCGACATGCTGGCCGGCCTCGTGTGGCGGAACATCGGGCCCCTGCGCGCCGGGCGCGTGGCGGCGGTCACCGGCGCCATCGGAGAGCCGGGCGTGTTCTACTTCGGCTCGCCGTCGGCCGGCGTGTGGAAGACCACGAATGCGGGCATCACCTGGAACCAGGTCTTCACCGACGACGTCAAAGACGTGTCGTCGGTGGGCGCCATCGAGGTGGCGCCCTCCGATACGAACATCATCTACGTGGGCACCGGCGACATCATCACCGGCGGCGCCATCAATGAAGGGAACGGCGTCTACAAGTCCACCGACGCCGGCAAGACGTGGACCCACATGGGGCTCGACGCCACCAAGCAGATCCCGTCGATCATCGTCGATCCCGCGAACCCCGATCTGGTGATGGTGGCGGCGCAGGGGAACGTGCACGCCAAGAGCGACCAGCGCGGCGTGTTCCGCTCCACGGACGGCGGCAAGACCTGGACGCGCACGCTGTACGTGAACGACGAGATCGGCGCGGTGAAGCTGGCCTACGCGCACGACAAGCCGAGCGTGATTCTGGCGACCACCGACGAGCACTATGTGCCCCCCGGTTCCACGGCGCGCGGCGCCTTTGGCGGGCCGAGCGGCACGCACCTGTTCAAGTCCACCGATGAGGGCGTGACCTGGACGGAGATCAGCGGCCACGGGCTGCCCGAGCTGAACGGGCGCACCTCGGTGGCGGTGGCCAACCACACCGATGCCATGCGGATGTTCATCGTCACGAACACGGGCCTCTATCGCTCCGATGACGGTGGCGCGAACTGGCATCAGATCGGCGCCGACGACAGCCGCATTCACAACGGGCAGGGCGGCTACAACTGCGGCGTGTACGTGGACCCGCAGAATCCCGACGTGATGTATGTGATCAACACGTCGAGCTACGTGTCGCGCGACGGCGGCAAGAGCTGGACCGGCTTCAAGGGCGCGCCGGGCGGCGACGATCCGCAGCAGCTCTGGATCGATCCCACCAACGGCCAGCGCATGCTGTTGGGCATGGACCAGGGCGGCACGGTGACGCTGGACGGCGGACAGACGTGGAGCACCTGGTACAACCAGAGCACCGAGCAGGTCTATCACCTGTCGGTGGACAACTCGTTCCCATACTGGGTGTACGCGCCGCAGCAGGACGCGGGCGCCATTCGCGTACGCAGCCGCGGCAACTTCGGCGAGATCACGCCGCTCGACTGGAATCCGGTGGGCGGCTGGGAGTGGGGAACGATCGTCGCCGATCCGCTGAACACGAACGTCGTGTACGCCAGTGGTGCAGGCATTCTCAAGATCACCTATCCCAGCGAGCAGGTGATCAACGTGAGTCCGAGCGTCGATGCGAGCCTGCACCTGCGGCAGGCCTCCACGATGCCGCTCGTGTGGCTGCCGTGGAACCAGCACGAGTTGCTGGTCGGGTTCCAGTTCGTGATGGCCACCACCGACGGTGGTGCGCACTGGCGGAAGATCAGTCCCGACCTGGGCTATCCGAAGGGCGTGACACCGCCGCCGGAAGACGAGGCAGGCGGCCGCGGTGGACGGGGCGGCCGCGGCGGAGCGGCGCCGCGCGGGCGGACTCATCGAGGCGATCTCGCCCTCGACCGCGTCGCAGGGGCTCATCTGGGTGTCCACCAACAACGGGCTCATCAAGCTCACGCGCGACAACGGCAAGACGTGGGTCGACGCGAGCATCCCCGATCTGCCCGATCGCGAGCACGCCGATCTCGATGCAATCGACGGGTCGCACACGAACCCGGCCGAGGCGTACGTCGCGGTGGACTACCATACGGTGGGCAATTACGCGCCGGCGTTCTACCGCACGCGCGACTATGGCAAGACGTGGACGCAGATCGTGAACGGCCTGCCCACCGACCAGGTGAACGGCAGCTTCGCGCGGGTGATCCGCGCCGACACGAAGAAGGCGGGGCTGCTGTTCGCCGGCACCGAGAGCGGGATGTACGTGTCGTTCAACGACGGCGACCAGTGGCAGTCGCTGCAGCTCAACCTGCCGCTCACGTCGTACCGCGACGCGGTGGTCAAGGGCAACGATCTCGTGGTCGGCACGTACGGCCGCGGTATCTGGATCCTCGACGACATCTCGCCACTGCGCCAGATGACGGCATCGGTGGAGAACGCGCCCGCGCACCTGTTCAAGCCGGGCGAGGCGGTGCGCATCCGGCGAAACGTGAATCAGGACACGCCCTTCCCACCCGAGGTGCCGCATTCGCTGAATGCGCCGCCGGGCGCGCTCATCTACTACTCGTTGGGTGAGCACCCCACGGGCGACATCTCGCTCAACGTGCTCGACGCCCATGGGCGGGTGGTGCGCCACCTGTCCAGCGCGCCGGTCACGCCGGTGGAGGAGGCCTCGCATCCGCCCGAGCCGAGCTTCTGGCTGGCCACGCCGCGGCCGATGCCCGCCGAGGTGGGCCTGAATCGGGTGAACTGGGATCTGCGCTACGACAATCCGCCGGCGTTCTCGCATTCGTTCGGCATCAACGCGAATCCGGGGCTCACGCCGGCCTCGCCGGAGGGGCCGCTGGTGCCGCCCGGCATCTACACGCTGCGCCTGACGGTGAACGGCAAGCAGTATTCGCAGCCGCTGACGGTGGTGAACGATCCGCGCTCGCCGGCGTCTGCGGCGGCGGTGCGGGCGCAGTTCGCGCTGCAGCTCCAGGCGTACGACGGCGCGGGGGCGGCCTGGGACGGCTATCAGCAGGCCACCGCGCTCAAGGCTGAGGTGGCGAAGGCCGCGTCGAACGCGGCGGTGTCCGATGCGGCCAAGGCGCTCGCGGCGAAGATCGACACGGTGAGCGGCGATCTGGAACGCGGCGGCGGCCGCGGCGGATTCTTCCGCGGGCGCGGCCCGGCGGGTCCGCCGAACTTCAAGGGCGTGAACGGTTCGATGTTGCGCGAGCTCGATCTGCTCGACGGCGGCGACATGGCGCCCACACCGGCCATGGAAGCGGGCTACGCGGCGAGCTGCCGCGAGCTGAAGAGCGCGGTGGCGAGCTGGCGGGCGCTGACGGCGAAGGAGCTGCCGGCGTTCAACGCGCAACTGACCAGGGCGGGCGTACCGGCCATTGCGGCGCCGAAGCCGATGCCGGCCGTGACCGGCTGCTGAGTCGCGGCTGATCCATCGCGTGCCGGGCGATCCGGCGCGCGGTGCGCGGGCACCGATGTTGCCTGGAGGCCCGGCGGGTATTCCGCCGGGCCTCCTCGCGTCGTAGCGTTGGGGCGTGAATTCCTCCCACCCGGCCCCCGCCCCCGAAGCGGCCGAAGCCCTCGTCGAATCCCACAGCACTGAACTGAAGCGCGAACTGGGTCTGTTCGACCTCGTGCTCACGCAGGTGATGTTCATCGTCGGTGCCCAGTGGGTGGGCACGGCGGCCAAGCTCGGCCACGAGCAGGTGGTCTACTGGCTGCTGGCGATGGCGCTGTTCTACCTGCCGCAGGCCGCGGTCGTCATCCATCTGAACCGGCTGATGCCGCTGGAGGGCGGGCTCTATCAGTGGGCGAAGATCGGCTTCAACGACGGAGTGGGCTTCCTCGTCGCCTGGAACCTGTGGGTGTTCGCGCTCATCCTGCTGTCGTCGTACGGCCTCGTGATCGCCGAGACGTTCAGCTACGCCCTCGGGCCGAGTGCCGCATGGATGACCGGTACCAAATGGTACGACGGGGCCGTGACCGGATTCGTGGTGGCGATGATCATCCTCGTCTCGCTGTACGGGCTGCGCATCGGGAAGTGGGTGCACGACGCGGGGGGCACGGCGCATCTGCTCACCTTCGCGGCGCTGGTCCTGATGCCGATCATCGCCTTCTGGCGGGGGACGGTGGCCGACCCGCACCCGTTCGCGGCGGCGATCCCGAAGCCGACCCTCCTGTCCGTGAACATCTTCAGCAAGATGGCGCTCGGCGCGCTCACCGGGTTCGAGTTCGTCGCCATTCTCGCCGGCGAGACGCGCAACCCGGGCAAGGCGATCGGCCGCTCGGTGATGATCGCGACGCCGGTGATCGCCCTCATGTTCATTCTCGGCACCAGCGCCGTGCTGGCGGCAACACCCATCGACAAGATAGATCTCATCGCGCCCATTCCGCAGGCGCTGATGTACGGCCTCCGCGGGTTCGGCTTCGCGGTGTACATCGTGCCGGTACTCACGATGCTCCTGCTCGTGCGGCACATCGCGAACGTCAACCTGCTGTTCGCGGCCAACGCGCGCCTGCCGATGGTGGCCGGGTGGGACGGCCTGCTCCCGGCCTGGTTCACGCGGCTTCATCCTCGCTACCGGACGCCGCTGAACTCGATTCTGTTCGTGGGCGCGGTGACGCTGGTGTTCGGGGCGTTCAGCCTGGTGGGGGTCGGATTGCAGGAGGCGTTCCAGTTGCTCGACAACGCGGCGGGCGTTCTGTACGCGGTCTGCTACCTCGCGATGTTCGCCCTGCCGATCCTGGGCATGCGGGGATTCCCGCACGCGCCGTTCTGGTTGCGGCTCGCGGCGGTGTCGGGATTCGTGGTCACGCTGCTCTACATCGTGATGTCCGTATTTCCGATCATCGACGTGAAGAGCGGGTGGTCATTCGCGATCAAGATCATCGTCGCCGTGGTGGCGACCAACATGATCGGGATCGGGATCTACCGTGCGGCGCGGCGCCGGCGCGCGGCGCGCGCGGCGGGCTGAGCCGCCGGCCTGAGATCCCCGGGGCCGGCGACGACTGGAATCGCGGCGCCCAATCGTCGAGATTGCGAATCGGCACTCACGACGAGGAATTGAACGATGGTGGCATGGCTCGGGACAGGATTGCTCGGCTCCGGATTCGTGCGCGCGCTGCTGAAGCGTGGCGAGGAGGTGCACGTCTGGAATCGCTCGCAGGGCAAGGCACAGGTGTTGGAGGCCGAGGGCGCGAAGGCGTTCGCCGATCCGGCGGAGGCGGTGCACGACGCCAAGGTCGTGCACCTCTGCCTGTCCGACGACTCGGCGGTGGACGACGTGCTCGAACTCACCAGCCCTGGCTTCGCGGAAGGGGTGATCCTCGTGGACCACACCACCACGTCGCCGGCGGGGGCCGCGGCGCGCGTGAAGCGATGGACCGAACGCGGGGTGGCGTTCCAGCACGCGCCGGTGTTCATGGGACCGCAGAATGCGCTCGACGGCACCGGGTTCATGCTCGCATCGGGTGACCGCGCGCTGTTCGACCGCCTCGAGCCCGCACTCTCGAAGATGACGGGCAAGCTGCTCTACTTCGGACCGGTGCCCGAGCGCGCCGCCGGCATGAAGCTGCTCGGCAATCTGTTCCTGGTGGCGATGATGGCCGGCATCACCGACGTGCTGGCGCTCGCCAAGTCGCTCGGCATTCCGGGCAAGGACGTGGTGGGGCTGTTCGAGTCGTTCAATCCGGGGGCGCAGTTGCCGGCGCGGATGCAGAGCGTGCTCAAGGCCGACTTCGAGCACGCGTCGTGGAACCTCGCCATGGCGCGCAAGGATACGCGCCTGATGATCGAAGCCGCCGACCACGGCGGCCAGGCGCTCAAGGTCATCCGGGCCGCCGCCACGGAGATGGACAAGTGGCTCGCCGCCGGCCACGCCGCCGATGACTGGACCATCTTCACGACTCCAGTGATCGAATAGGCGATGCGCGACCAATGGGCGGCGGTTGACGGCTATCTGGATGCGCTGTTCGCGCCGCCCGACGCGGCGCTCGATGCCGCGATCGCCGACTCCGCGGCCGCAGGACTGCCCGACATCCAAGTCACGCCGGCCCAGGGAAAGTTGCTGCACCTGCTGGCCCGGGCGGTGGGTGCCCGGCGCCTGCTCGAGATCGGCACGCTCGGCGGCTACAGCACCATCTGGCTGGCCCGCGCGCTCGGTCCCGGGGGGCAGTTGGTGACGCTGGAAATCGATCCGGCGCATGCCGCGGTGGCCCGGGCCAACATCGCCCGCGCGGGCCTGGCGTCCGTGGTGGATCTGCGCGTCGGGGCGGCCCTCGCGACGCTCGCCGGGCTGGACGTCGATGGCGCCGAGCCGTTCGATCTGGTGTTCATCGACGCCGACAAGCCCAACATCCCGGAGTACTTCACGCGCGCGGTCGAGTTGTCGCGGCCCGGCGCGCTGATCATCGTCGACAACGTGGTGCGCGGGGGTCGGATTCTGGAGTCGGAGCGTGACGATGCCGCGATCCGGGGTGTCCGCGAGTTCAACGTACTGGCGGCCGCCGATCCCCGGGTAAGCGTCACCACGATCCAGACGGTGGGCGGCAAGGGCTACGACGGGTTTGCGCTGGCGCTCGTCGTCGATGGGGATTCGTCCACACTCAACGGCAGGAAACCATGATGTTCTCGCCACCAAACTTCCGCCGCATCGGTCGGGCAGCGGCCGGCGCGCGCTTCGCGCTGGTTGCCGCCGTTCTCGCACTCGGCGCGTGTACCACACCGCCGCGCACGGCACCCGCACCGCGCACACTGCCGGCCGGGCTGGCGTGGATGTGGCAGTCCGCCGAGTACCGCGCGCTGGCCCGCGAGACCTACGCCGCCGCCACGACGCGGCTGGAAGACCTGGCGCCCGCGATGTCGGGCAGCGCGTGGGGCGTGATCCTCGACGCCGACGAAACGGTGCTGGACAACACGACGTACGAGCTCCGCCGCGCCGCCCTCGACAGCGCGTACACGGAGCCGAGCTGGTCGGCGTGGGTGCGCGAAGCGGCGGCGCCGGCGGTGCCGGGGGCCGTGGCGTTCACGCGGCGGGTGCACGAACTGGGCGGCCGGGTCGTGATCGTGACCAACCGCGCCGATTCGTTGTGCGGGCCCACGCGCGGCAACCTGCGGCAGGTGGGGGTGGATGCCGATCTGGTGCTCTGCCAGCCGCCCGGACAGTCGGACAAGAATCCGCGGTTCGAGGCCGTACAGCACGGAACCGCGTCGTCGGCGCTGCCGCCGCTCACGATCGTGGAGTGGCTGGGGGACAACATCCAGGACTTTCCAATGCTCGGGCAGTCGTCGCGCGACGACCCGGATGCGATGGCGCTGTTCGGACGGCGCTACTTCGTGCTGCCGAACGCGGTGTACGGGAGCTGGCCGACGAAGCTGACCCCCTAGCGCGGCGAGTATACCCGTTGCGCATATAGCCACTGTGGCTATATTCGGGGATGCGACGATCCGACGACGAGGTCCAGGCGTTCCTGCCGCTGCCCACGGCCACGCTCCACATCCTCATGGCGCTGACCGACGAGGACCGGCACGGGTACGCGATCATCCAGGATGTGGAGGCGCGCACCGGCGGCAAGCTCCGGCTGAGCGCGGGCACGCTTTATCGCTCCATCCAGCGCATGCTGGATCAGGGGCTGCTCACGGAGCCGCGCACGCGGCCGGCGCCGGAACTCGATGACGAGCGCCGACGCTACTATCGCATCACGCCGCTGGGGCTAACGGTGGCGCGCGCCGAGGCGGCGCGACTCTCCGACTTGGTGCGGATGGCACGCGCCAGCGGCCTCGTGCCCAAGGGCGCCTGATGCGCCTCTACCGACTGCTGCTGCACCTGTATCCGGCGTCGTTCCGCCGCGAGTACGGCGCCGAACTGCGTCAGGCGTTCGCCGAGCGGCGGCGCGAGGCGGCCGGCCTGCCGGGGATATTGCTGCTCTGGCTCGAGACGCTGCCGGAAGTGTTCGGAAACGCGGCGGCGGTGCACTGGGACATCCTGCGCCAGGATCTCCGGTTCGCGCGGCGGTCGCTTTCGCGCGCCCGCGGCTTCGCCGTCACGGCCATCGTCGTCACCGCGCTCGGCGTGGGGGCCACCGCGGCGGCGTTTTCGGTGAGCGACTTCGTGCTCATCAAGCCGTTGCCGTTCGCGCAGCCCGACCGGTTGGTCAACTTGTGGGAACGGGTGCCGGGATACAGCGAATTGCAGCTCTCGCCGGCCAACTACGCCGACTGGAAGGCGATGAGCACGTCGTTTGCCGGGATGTCGGCCTACAGCGAGTTCGCGGCGAATCTCGTGTCGTCGCAGGAACCCGAACGGGTGCAGTGCGCGTGGGTGACGCACGACCTGTTCACGACGCTGGGCGTGCAGCCGGTGCTCGGGCGTGGGTTCTCGGCGGCCGACGACCGGGTGGGGGCGCCGGGCACGGTGGTGCTCAGCTATGCGTACTGGCAGTCGGTGTTCGGCGGCGATCGCGGAATCGTGGGGCAATCGCTGCGTCTGGACGGCGAGTCCTACCAGGTGATCGGTGTGATGCCCGCCAACTTTCAGTTCCCGACCCGCAGCGTGCAACTCTGGACGCCATTCCGGTTCGACAAGGCCGGGCCCAGTTATCAGGACCGCACCAACTACTACCTGTATGCGGTGGGGCGATTGGCGCCTGGGGTGACGGTGGCGCAGGCGCGCGCGGATCTCGGGGTGATCGCGTCGCGGCTCGAGCATCAGTATCCGGTGGCGAACAAGCAGACATCGGCCACGGCGGTGCTTCTGCGCGACGACATCTCGCAGCAGTCGCGGGTGCTGCTTCTCACGTTATCGGGCGCGGCGCTGTGCATCCTGTTCATCGCCTGCGCCAACCTCGGCAACCTGCTGCTGGTGCGCGGCGTGGCCCGCCGTCGCGAGCTGGCGGTGCGCACGGCGCTCGGCGCTGGCCGCGAGCGGCTGGTGCGCCAGATGCTCACCGAGACGCTGCTCCTGGTGGGCAGCGGGTGGGCGCTGGGCATCGGCGTCGGCATCGCGGCGGTGCCGCTGCTGGCCCGGCTGGTGCCCAACACGCTTCCGGTGGCGGGGGTGCCGGCCGTGGATCCGCGCGTGCTCGCCATGGCGGGAGCGCTGACCCTGATCACGAGTCTCGCCTTCGCGATCTTTCCGGCCTGGCGGACCAACCGCCGGTCGGGACTGGCGGCGTTGCGGGATGGCCGCGGCTCCGGCGGGGGACGCAGCGAACGCGTGCGCGCGCTGCTCGTCACGTTCGAGGTGGCGATGTCGGTGGTGCTGCTGGTTTCGGCGGGGCTCCTGCTGCGGACGGTGGCGCGCATCAACACGGTCGATCCCGGGTTCCGCACCGACGGAGTGTTGACCCTCCGCACGGCGCTCCCCTTTCCCCAATACGCAACCGTGGCGGCGCGCGAGCGTTTCTACCGGCAGGTGCTGGACGGCACGCGGGCGATTCCGGGAGTGACGGATGCGGCGTACGTATCGTGGCTGCCGCTGGCGTTCGGCGGCGGCATCTGGCCCGTGCAGACGCCGGGCGCGACGGTGACCCGGATGTCGTCGGGCTCGGCGAGCATCCGCTACGTGACGCCCGGATACTTTGCCACCATGGGCATTGCGATCCACGACGGCCGCGACGTGAACGACCACGACACGCAGCGCTCGCCGTACGTGGCGGTGGTGAGCCAGTCGTTCGCGCGGCACTACTGGCCCGACGGCTCGCCGCTCGGCAAGCGGTTCACGATGGCGTTCGACGAGCGCGAGGTGGTGGGCGTGGTGGCCGACGTGAAGGTGCGCGGGCTCGACCGGCCGAGTGAGCCGCAGGTGTACTTCCCGTCCACGCAGGTGACGGACACGTCGCTCATCTTCTACGCGCCCAAGGACCTGGCGGTCCGAACGGCGCTGCCCCCGTCGGCTGTGATGCCGGCGATCCGTCGCCTCGTGCATGCCGCCGACCCCGATCAGCCGATCTCGAACGTGCAGACGATCGCGGAGCTGGTCACCGCGCAGACCGCATCGCGGCGGGCGCAGCTTCGCGTGCTCGGGATGCTCGCGGCGCTGGCGTTCCTGCTCGCCGGCGTGGGGATCCACGGGCTGCTGTCGTTCGCCGTGTCGCAGCGCGCCCAGGAGATCGGGGTCCGCATGGCGCTCGGCGCCCGCGGCGCCGATGTGATGCGAATGATCCTCCGGCGCGGCGCGGGGCTCGCCGTCGCGGGAATCATTCCCGGGCTGGCCATCGCCTATCTGGCCGGGCGCGCCATGCAGGCCGTGTTGTTCGGCGTGACGCCGTACGATCCGGCGACGTACGCGGCGGTGATCGTACTGTGCGTGGCGATGACGCTGGCCGGCTGCGTCTTGCCGGCGCGCCGGGCGGCGCGGGTGGACCCCATGCGCGTGCTGCGGAGCGAGTAGCGCCGGCTGGCCCGCCTGTTGACGTGTGGCCGGTTCTCCGTCAGCCTCCTACCATCGGGAACTCACCACCCAGCGGAGGAACTCATGGGGAACAGGGGCAGCTTCACGCGTGTGGATGTCGCCAAGTCGGGCATCGGCTTCGGCACGGCGCTCGCGATCACGATCTCGTGGTCGGTCTCCCACTCCATCCTGTGGGCGATCATTCACGGCTTCTTCTCATGGCTGTACGTGATCTACTACGCCGTGACGCGCTGAGGGGGCCCCGGGTCGGTCGCGCGGGGCAGGATGCGTTATGCTTCATGAGTGGCGGCGCTGAGGGCCGGCGCCCCGCATCCATGGGAAGAGGGGAGGTGGAATGGCCAGTCGGCCGCAGACACTGGGTGAGGAAATCGCCAATTCGGTGAGTCACGGCGCCGGGCTGCTGGCGAGCATCGCGGCGCTGCCGCTGCTCGTGATGGTCAACGTACGGCGACACGATGTGTGGCAGGTGGTGGCGGGCGCGGTATATGCCAGTACGCTCATCATGCTGTACGGCGCGTCCACGCTCTATCACGCCGTGCCCGCGCGATCGCACGTCAAGCAGGCGCTGCGCGTGGTGGACCACGGTGCGATCTACCTGCTCATTGCCGGCACCTACACGCCGTTCGCGCTCGGCGCGCTGCGGGGCCCCTGGGGCTGGAGTCTGCTCGGCACCATCTGGGCGCTGGCCTTCGCCGGCATCGCGCTCAAGGCGGGGGTGGGTTTCCGCTACCCGCGTTTATCCACGGCGGTGTATCTGCTCATGGGGTGGTTGGTGGTGGTCGCGGTGCGTCCGCTGGCCATCGCCGTGGGACCGGCGGGGTTGGCCTGGTTGCTGGCCGGCGGCATCTGCTACACGGCCGGCGTAGTTTTCTACACGCATCCGCGCATGCGGTACGCGCATCTGGTGTGGCATCTGTTCGTCCTCGCCGGCAGCGCCTGCCATCTGGTGGCCGTGGCCGGGTATGCGCGCGGGATCGCGCACTAGGTCGCGCACCGTACATTGACGGAACCCGGGCACGGCGCTTCCGACGGCCCGGTACAACTTTCGAGCATCACCACTCACGGAGGAAGGTTCATGGATCGCAAGGCCGAAGCGCGCTGGAATGGTGGACTCAAGAACGGCAACGGAAACCTCTCGGTCGGGTCGGGCGCGTTCAGCGGGCCGTACTCGTTCGCCAGCCGCTTCGAATCGGGCGGCGGGACGAATCCCGAAGAACTGCTGGGCGCCGCGCACGCGGGCTGCTTCACGATGGCGCTCTCGGCGTCGCTCGAGAAGGCCGGCCATCCGGCGACCACCGTCAGCACGACGGCCACCGTCCACCTGACCAAGGGCGACGCGGGCTTCTCGATCAGCGGCATCGACCTCGTGACGCGGGGCGTGGTGCCCGGGGTGTCGGAGGCGGAGTTCCAGAAGGTCGCCGAGGAGACGAAGGTCGGCTGCATCGTGTCGCGCGCGTTGGCGGCCGTGCCGATGACGCTGGACGCCAAGCTTGTGAGCGCCTGAACCGGACGGCGAGGAATGGACATGCCTGACCGCGTGGTAGTGGTCACCGGCGCCAGTGGCGGCATCGGCGCCGCCCTGGCCGAGGTGCTGGCCGTGCAGGGCGCGTCGCTGGTGCTGGTGGCGCGCCGCCAATCGGAGCTGCAAGCGGTGGCCGCGCGGTGCGGCGACCGGGTGATCGTGGTGCCGGCCGACGTGACCAGGCGCGACGAGGTGCGCCGCGTGATGCGCGACGCGCTCGCCCGCTTCGGACGGGTGGACGTGTGGGTGAACAATGTGGGGCAGGGCATCACGTGCCTGCCGTCGCAACTCACTGACGACGACGTCGACGACATGATGCGCACCAACGTGAAGTCGGCGCTGTACGGCATGCAGGAGGTGCTCCCGCACTTCAAGGAGCGCGGTACCGGGCAGATCGTGAACGTCTCGTCGATGCTGGGGCGGATCCCCTTCGCCACCTTCCGGTCGGCGTATTGCGGTGCCAAGCACTTCCTGGATGCGCTCACGGCGACGTTCCGCGCCGAAGTGCAGGCGGAGCATCCGAACATCCATGTGACGCTGGTGTCGCCGGGGGTGGTGCGTACCGACTTCGGGCTGAACGCGCGCCACGGCGGGCCCGATTCGCGCACCTTCGGCGAATCGCAGAGTGCCGAGGAGGTGGCGGCGGTGATCGCCGGCGTGATCGCGGCACCGCGGCCGGATGTATATACACGAGCCGGCGCGCGCGATCGCATCGTGGCGTACTACGATCAGGTGGGCGTGGATCCGTGAGCCCGGCCCGCGGCGGCGCGGTAGCCAGGGGAGCGGGTGCGGCGGGCGAGATGCCGACCCTGCTGTTCCGGACGACGCGGGAGTGGGAGCGCTGGCTGAGCCGTCACGGCGAGTCGGCCGGCGTCTGGATGCGGATTGCCAAGAAGGCCGCCGCGCTCGAGTCGATCAGTTACCCCGAGGCACTCGATGTCGCGCTCCGTCATGGCTGGATCGACAGTCAGAAGAAGCGTGGCGACGACGAGTCGTTCCTGCAGAAGTTCACGCCGCGCGGGGCGCGGAGTGTGTGGTCGAAGGTGAATCGCGAGAAGGTGGAGCGGTTCCTGGCCGACGGCTCGATGAAGCCGGCCGGGTTGCGCAGCGTGGAGCAGGCGCGCGCCAACGGCCAGTGGGACCGGGCCTACGACTCCCACTCCACGGCCACCGTGCCCGACGATCTCCGGGCCGCGCTCGCCCGCAACGGCAAGGCGCGCGAGTTCTTCGCCACGCTGAGCAGCACCAACCGCTACGCAATTCTCTGGCGGTTGCAGACCGCGGTGCGGGCCGAGACGCGCGCCCGCCGGCTGAAGCAGTTCGTCGCCATGTTGGCGAGGGGGGAGACGCTGCACCCCGAGCCGGCGCGGGCCAAACGTCCGAAGCGAGAGGTGTAGCGCCGCGCTGTTGGACCACCACTCATCCGGGAGGTCACGCCATGATCCAGATTCAGGTCGTCCCGCGCACCGGTGTGAACGCGTACGCGCTGTTGCGGAGCAAGGTGATTCACGAGGCCGCTACCTGGGACTGGGCCAACAAGAAGAAGTCGCGGCTCAAGCACATCCAGTCGGACGGGCACATCGACGTGGCCAACGCGGGGGGCGTGGTGGTGGCCCAGGTGGTGCCCAAGGCGCCGCGCGACCTGTTCTACCTGGCCGAGAAGTTCATGGGGCGGCTGGTGGCCTGGTTCGCCGACGACCTGGCGGCGATCAACGTCCAGTTTCTGGCCGATCCGCCGGCCACCAAGCGCAAACGCCGCGCCGCCCCCAAACGGCGGACGGTCGCCAAGCGCCGGCCCGCCAAGAAGGGTAGCGCGGCCAAGAGGAGCCGGCCCGCCAAGAAGCGTAGCGCGGCCAAGCAGCGGCGGTAGATTTCCGGCCATGAACCGCAAGGAAGCGATCCGCGCGTACAAGGAGGCCCGTCGACCCATCGGGGTGTTCCAGGTGCGCAACACGGCGAGTGGCAAGGCGTACATCGGCACCAGTGTGGACCTCCCGTCGATGCTCAACCGGCAGCGCGCCCAGCTCCGGATGGGCGCCCACGCCGACCGCGCCCTCCAGGCCGACTGGAACGCGCTCGGCGACGGGGCGTTCGCGTTCGACGTGCTGGACACGCTCGAACCGCCCGATGAGCCCGGCTATGACCCCGCCGACGACCTCCGGACGCTGGAAGACCTCTGGCGGGGCAAGTTGGCCGCCGCCGACACGGAGGTTTACAACCCTCCGCGCCACCGATAACCCCGACGCCGGGAATGGCTGTCCAACCCGTTGCCTTTCCTGAATTACCGGTCCGGTAACGGCTCGCCTACGGCCGGCGGAATTTTCTAACGTCTCGGGGGGTTGGCCCGTATGATGGACGGAGGATCGGACCGGTCGGGTCGGTTCCCGCCCGGGTGGCGGGTTCGGCGCGCCGCGTCCTGCTATTACTCGACCCTCACCTTCGGTTCCACGCTCGATGCACTCTCTGCTGCAGTCTTCGCGCGGCCTCCGCGCCCCCACGGCGCTGTGCGCGGCGCTCGTCCTTGCATCCGGATGCTCAAAGCCTCAGGCGCGCCCGGTCCGCGCCCCGGTGACGGTGGCCGTATCCGTTGCCCGGCGGGCCGACATCCCGTACTTCCTCGATGCCAACGGCGTTGTGACGCCCATCCAGTCGGCGGCGATCTCGTCGCAGGTAGACGGTATCGTCACACGCGTGGAGTTCCGGGAAGGCCAGGAGGTGACCAAGGGGCAGGTGCTCTTCCAGGTCGATCCGCGGCCCTACGAGAACGCCTACCACCAAGTGCTGGCCGCGTTCGAGCGTGACTCGGCCACGGCGGCCAACGCCGCCGCCCAGCGCGACCGGTACCGCAAGCTGGTGGCCGCGAACGTGATCACCCCCGAAGAGGCGCAGCAGTACGAGACCACCGCCGCCACCACCGCGGCCGTGCTCCGCGCCGATCAGGCCAGCGTGGCCACGGCCAGGTTCAACCTGGACAACGCCACCATCCGGGCGCCGATTGCCGGCAAGACGGGCGGTGTGCTGGTGCGCGTGGGCAACCTGGTGCGGTCGGGGAGCGGCCCCCTCGTGGTGATCAACCAGATCCGGCCCATCAACGTGCGCTTCTCGGTGCCTTCGTCGGAGCTGCCCAAGCTGCTGCGGTACGCGCCCAACGGCGGCCTGCCGGTGACCGCCGTGCCGGGCGGCGGCTCGGCGTCGACGTCGCCGCTCGATTCCACGCAGCAGGCCGGGGCCGCCGAGTCGTCGCCGCTGGCCGAAGCGCTGGCGGCCCAGCAGGGGGCCGGCGCCGAACCCGAGCGGGGCACGCTGACCTTCATCGACAATGCGGTGGACACCACCACCGGGACCGTGCAACTCAAGGCCAGCTTCGCCAACAAGGACGGCAACCTCTGGGTGGGGCAGTTCGCCTCCATGCGGATGCGGCTGTACGTGGAGAAGGACGCGCTGGTGATTCCGGCGCAGGCCGTGGTGAGTGGCCAGAAGGGCACGTACGTGTACACGCTCAACGCCGAGAGCAAGGCGGAGCAGCACCCGGTGGTGGTCGAGCGGACGGCAGACAATCTGGCGGTGATTTCAGCCGGAGTCTCAGTGGGCGATCGCGTGGTGACGGAGGGGCAGTCGCGGCTCACTCCGGGCGCGGCGGCGAGCTTGCGCACGGTGGGCGATCCCCCGGCGGGCAGCACTTCGGCTCAGGGCACTCGGCGTGGCGGGAATGGTGGGAGAGCGAACGGAAAGCAGTAAGATGAGCCTCACCGGGCTCTTCATCCGCCGGCCGGTCATGACGACGCTGCTCATGATCGGCATCGTCGTGTTCGGGGTGTTCTCGTACCGGCAGCTGCCGGTGAGCGATCTGCCGATCACGGACTCGCCGAGCATCGGGGTGGGCGCCAGCCTGCCCGGCGCGAGCCCCGAGACGATGGCCGCCACGGTGGCGACGCCGCTGGAGAAGGCGTTCAGCGCCGTGGCCGGCATCGACGAGATCACGTCGAACAGCTCGCTGGGCCGCACGAGCATCAGCCTCACCTTCTCGCCCGACCGTGACATCGATGCGGCGGCGCAGGACGTGAACGCGGCCATCTCGCAGGCCATGGCGGCGCTGCCGGCGGGCATTCACCCGCCGTCGATGTACAAGCACAACCAGGCGGCGGCGCCCATCCTGTTCATGGCGCTCACCTCGGCTGACCTGCCGCTGCAGACGGTGGACGAGTTCGCGGAGACGGACATCGCGCAGCGGCTGTCGATGGTGGACGGCGTGGCCGAGGTGCAGGTGTGGGGCTCGGCCAAGTACGCCGTGCGGGTGGATCTCGATCCGATGAAGCTGGCGGCGCGCCACATCGGCCCGTCGGAGGTGGCGCAGGCCATTCGCAGCAACAACGTCATGCTCCCCACCGGGGTGCTGTACGGCAAGAACCGGACGCTCACGGTGAACGCCACCGGGCAGCTCACCAACGCCGACCAGTTCCGCAAGCTGATCATCGCCTACCGCAACGGCGGAGCGGTGCGGCTGGGCGACGTGGCCACCGTCCGGGACGACATCGAGAACAACAAGGGCGCGAGCTGGTACAACGACGAGCGCGCCATCGGGCTGGCCGTGATGCGCCAGCCAGGGGTCAACACGGTCGAGGTCGCGAACGCCGTCAAGGCGGAGCTGGCGCAGATCGAGAAGGGACTCCCCAAGACGGTCAAGGTGGTCATCCAGTTCGACCGGTCGGTGTCGATTCAGCACTCCGTGCACGACGTCAAGTTCTCACTCGTGGTGTCGCTGTGTCTGGTGGTGATGGTGATCTTCCTGTTCCTCCGGAACGTGGTCGCCACGATGATCCCGAGCCTCACGCTGCCGATGTCGATCATCGGCACGTTCTCGATCATGGCGATCCTCAACTTCAGCGTGGACAACCTGTCGCTGATGGCGCTCACGCTGGCCGTGGGCTTCGTGGTGGACGATGCGATCGTGATGCTCGAGAACATCGTGCGCCATCTGGAGATGGGGAAACCGCCCATGCAGGCGGCGCTCGACGGCTCCCGGGAGGTCGGGTTCACCATCCTCTCGATGACGCTCTCGCTGTCGGCGGTGTTCATCCCGCTGATGTTCATGGGCGGTCAGATCGGGCGGCTGTTCAAGGAATTTGCGGTCACGATCTCGGTGGCCATTCTCGTGTCGGGCTTCGTGTCGCTGACGCTCACGCCGATGCTGTGCAGCCGGTTGTTGAAGGCGAAGAGCGAGGAGCGGCGGCACGGGCGCTGGTTCAACGCCACCGAACGGGCCTTCCAGCGCACGCTGCACGCGTACGAGCGGAGTCTGGGCTGGGTGATGGAGCACCGTCCGTACGCGCTGGGATTCTCGGCGCTGGTGCTGGTGCTCACCGGGGTGCTGTTCACGGTCATCCCCAAGGGGCTGTTCCCGCCCGACGACACCGGCCAGCTGGACGGCACCACCGAGGCGGCGCAGGGCACCTCGTATCCCGAGATGCTGCGCCTGCAGAAGATCGCCATGGCGCGACTGGCTCAGGATACGAACATCGTGTCGTTCCGGTCGTCGATCGGGGGCGGGTTCGGGTCGTCCAACCAGGGGCGGCTGAGCGTGACGCTCAAGCCCGAGGGGCATCGCCCGTCGGCCGACGCGATGGTGGCCGAGTTGACCAACCTGGAATCGGGGATCCCCGGGCTGGCGGTGTACTTCCAGAATCCGCCGGCCATTCGCATCGGCGGGCGCTCGGCCAAGAGCCAGTATCAGTTCACCCTGCAGGGGAGCGACATCGACACGCTGTACGTCGAGGCGGGCAAGCTGATGGCGCGTCTCGAGAAGCTCCCGCAGCTCACCGGCGTCACGTCGGACCTGGCCAATCGCGCGCCGATTCTCCGCGTGCACATCGACCGCCAGCGGGCGCTCTCGTTGGGGGTGACGCCGGCCGCGATCGAGCGGGCGCTGGCCGACGCCTACAACGAGCAGCAGGTCTCGACCATCTACACGCCGACCAACGAGTACTGGGTGGTCATGGAGACGGTGGCGAGCGCGCAGACCGACGCCAACGCGCTGTCGCGCTTCTTCGTGCCCGGGTCGGGCGGGCGGATGATTCCGCTGTCGGACGTCGCGTACTTCGAGCACACGGTGGGGCCGCTGAGCGTGGCGCACTCCGGGCAGATGGCCTCGGTGACGATCGCGTTCAACCTCGCGCCCGGGGTGTCGCTGGGCGCGGCCGTGGACCAGGTGAATGCGATGGCGCGGCAGACACTGCCGGCCGCGATCACGGCGCGCTTCAACGGTGCAGCGCAGGCGTTCGAAGCTTCGCAGCAGGGCATGGGGCTGATGCTCCTGATCACCGTGTTCATCATCTACATCATTCTCGGGATCCTCTACGAGAGCTTCATTCACCCGATCACGATCCTCACCGGGCTGCCGTTCGCGACCTTCGGGGCCCTGCTGGCGCTCTCGGTGACGCACGTGGAACTCGGCGTGTACGGCTACGTGGGGATCATCATGCTCGTGGGCATCGTGATGAAGAACGCGATCATGATGATCGACTTCGCGATCGCCGCCGAGCGCGACCAGCATCTGACGCCGGCACAGGCCATCGTGCACGCGGCGAGCGTGCGCTTCCGGCCGATCATGATGACCACGATGTCGGCCATCGCCAGCACCCTGCCCATCGCCATCGGCGTGGGCGCGAGCGCGGCGTCGCGTCGTCCGTTGGGTGTGGCCGTCGTCGGCGGGCTCGCCTTCTCGCAGATCGTCACGCTCTACGTCACGCCGGTCTTCTACTCGTACATGGACGAGCTCCAGGCCTGGGGCGGCCGGGTGTTCTCGCGCTTCACGGCGCGGGCCACCGGCGAACCCGTCCCGGTGGCGGGCGACTGATGCGCGCCCGTCTCCTGCCCGGCCCCCGTTTCCCCCGGATCACGCTGTGAACTTCACCACCCTGTTCATCAAACGCCCGGTCATGACCACGCTGGTCATGGTCGGCATCCTCGTGTTCGGCATCGTGGCCTACCGGCAGCTTCCGGTGAGCGACCTGCCGAACGTGGACTTCCCGACGATCACGGTGAACGCCACCCTGCCGGGCACGAGCCCGCAGACGATGGCGGCTACCGTGGCGACGCCGCTGGAGAAGCAGTTCTCCACGATCGCCGGCATCGACAACATGACGTCCACGTCGAGCCTCGGCGCCACGCAGATCGTCATCCAGTTCTCGCTCGACCGGAACATCGACGCCGCCGCGCAGGACGTGCAGGCCGCCATCGCGCAGACCACGCGCAGTCTGCCGCAGGGCATCGTGCCGCCGTCGTATCAGAAGTCGAACCCGGCCGACGCCCCGATCCTCACGCTGGCGCTCACCAGCACCGAGGTTCCGCTCTCGACGCTCGACGAGATCGGCGAGACGACGCTGGCGCAGCGGTTGTCGATGGTGGGCGGCGTGGCGCAGGTGCTCGTATATGGCGCGCAGAAGTACGCCGTGCGCGTGCAGCTCGACCCCGCCCAGCTCGCCACCCGCGGCATCGCGCTCGAAGACGTGGCCACGGCGATCGCCAATCAGAACGTGAACATGCCCACCGGCGTGCTGTGGGGGCCCAAGACGGCCCTCACCGTGCAGGCCACCGGGCAGCTCTCGGACGCCGACCAGTTCCGCGACGT
Source organism: uncultured Gemmatimonadaceae bacterium (assembly GCA_963781765.1). GTDB lineage: Bacteria > Gemmatimonadota > Gemmatimonadetes > Gemmatimonadales > Gemmatimonadaceae > JAGWRI01. The sequence goes on along the minus strand of CAWAHC010000011.1, from coordinate 94,354 downwards.
GATCGTCGCCTACCGCAACGGCGCGCCGGTGCATCTGAGCGAGCTCGGCCGGATCACGAACGACGTGCAGAACAACAAGACGGCCAGCTGGTACGACGGACAGCGGTCGATCGTGCTCGCCGTGCAACGGCAGCCGGGCACCAACACGGTGGACGTGGCCAATCGCGTGAAGGCGGCCATCGCCCGCCTGCAGGTGGAGGTGCCGCCCACGGTCAAGGTTTCCACGCTCTACGACCGTTCGTCCAGCATCCGCGCGTCGGTGGACGACGTCACGTTCACGCTCGAACTGACGCTGGCGCTGGTCGTGATGGTGATCTTCCTGTTCCTGCGCAACGCCTCGGCCACGATCATCCCGAGCATGGCGCTGCCGATGTCGATCATCGGCACCTTCTCGGTGATGTACCTGCTGCACTACAGTCTGGACAACCTGTCGCTGATGGCGCTGACGCTGGCGGTGGGGTTCGTGGTGGACGATGCGATCGTGATGCTCGAGAACATCGTGCGCCACCTGGAGATGGGGAAACCCAAGATGCAGGCGGCCATCGACGGCGCCTCCGAGGTCGGGTTCACCATTCTGTCGATGACCTTCTCGCTGGCCGCGGTGTTCATTCCGTTCCTGTTCATGGGCGGGATCATCGGCAAGCTGTTCCACGAATTCGCGGTCACCATCGGCGTGGCGATTCTGGTGTCGGGGTTCGTGTCGCTGACGTTGACGCCGATGTTGTCCAGCCGGTTCCTGCGCAGCCAGCACGACCGGGAGCACGGGCGCTTCTACCACACCACGGAGCGGTTCTTCAACTGGTGGCTGGGCATCTACGAGCGGTCGCTGGCCTGGGTGATGCAGCGTCGCCGCGGCGCGCTCGTGTTCTCGTTCGTCACGCTCGTCGTCACGGGGTGGCTGTTCTGGGCCATTCCCAAGGGGCTGTTCCCCACCGACGACACGGGGCAGTTGCTGGCCACCACCGAGGCCGCCGAGGGCATCTCGTTCGACGCGCTCACGCAGCGGCAGCAGCAGGTGGCGGCGGTGGTGGCCCAGGACCCCGACGTGCGGTCGGTGACGTCGTCGGTGGGCACGACGCCGGCGGCCAACCAGGGCCAGCTCACCATCGACCTCCAGCCCATCGGCGACCGGCATCGCAGCGCCCAGGAGATCGCGCGCGACATCACGGCCCGCGTGGCCGGCGTGCCCGACATCACGGTGTTCGTGCAGAACCCGCCGGCCATCTCCATCGGCGGCCTGGCATCCAAGAGTCTGTACCAGTACACGCTCCAGAGCGGCAACATGTCGCAGCTGGACAGCACGGCGCGGGTGCTCGAACATCGCCTGCGCCAGCTGCCGATGTTGACCGACGTGACCAGCGACCTGCTGATCAACAACCCGCAGGTGACGGTGGATATCGACCGGGAGCAGGCGGGCCAGCTCGGCGTGTCGGCCGCGGAGATCGAGAACACGCTGTACGACGCCTTCGGGCAGCGGCAGGTGTCCACCATCTACACGTCGACCAACGAGTACTGGGTGGTGATGGAGCTGATGCCCGAGTACCAGTCGGATGTGGACGCGCTGGGGCGACTCTGGGTGCGGTCGTCGCGCGGCCCGCTGGTGCCGTTGAGCACGGTGGCCCGGTTCACCAACTCGGTGGGCCCGGTGACGGTGAACCACTCGGGCCAGCTCCCGTCGGCCACGGTGTCGTTCAACCTCGCCGAGGGCGTGTCGCTCGGCACGGCGCTCAAGGAGGTGAACGCGCAGGCGGCGCAGGTGTTGCCCAGCACGGTGGCCGGCAACTTCACCGGGATCGCGCAGGCGTTCGTGGACACGCAGCAGGGGTTGCTCGTGCTGCTCATTCTCGCCGTGTTCGTGATCTATGTGATCCTCGGCGTGCTGTACGAGAGCTTCATCCACCCGGTGACCATTCTCACCGGACTCCCCTTTGCCGCGTTCGGCGCGCTGAGCACGCTCTGGCTGTTCCGTCTGGACCTCGACATTTATGGGTTCGTAGGCGTGATCATGCTCATCGGCATCGTGGAGAAGAACGCGATCATGATGATCGATTTCGCCATCGAGGCGCAGCGCGAGAGCGGCAAGTCGCCCGCCGAGGCGATTCTCGAGGCGGCGAGCGTGCGCTTCCGGCCCATCATGATGACGACGATGGCGGCGCTGATGGGCGCCATCCCGATTGCCGTGGGGTGGGGCGCCGGCGCGTCCACGCGGCGGCCGCTGGGCGTGGCGGTGGTGGGCGGCCTCGCGTTCTCGCAGCTCGTGACGCTGTACGTGACGCCGGTGTTCTACACGTACCTCGACGAATTGCAGACGCGCTTCTCGCACGGGCGCGTGGCGGCGGCGGAGATGGCCGGCGGCCCACCGCTCCCGGAAGGCGCCTCCGCAGACTAGCTTCGAAACATCATCGTTCCGGAGTCGCGTATGCGGATGGATCGTGATATCGGCCGCGCCCTGATCCTGGGCACGGCGATCGTCGTGGCCGGCGCGCTGGTGGGGTACGGCCTCACCCGCGTGCGCGCCACCGAGCGCTACGTCACCGTGAAGGGCGTGGCCGAACGACCGGTGCGCGCCGACCTCGCCATCTGGCCGCTGCACCTGGTGGCGGCGTCTGACGACCTGGCCGGCGCCAACGCCGAGATCCAGCGCGGCGTGGTGAAGGTGCGCCAATTCCTGGGCCGGCACGGCATCGACACCTCGCAGGTGAGCGTGCAGCAATTCTCGGTGGCCGACGCGCAGACGAACCAGTTCGGATCGAGCGCCAGGCCGCAGTCGCGATTCGTGATTCACCAGACGCTGATCGTGCGCTCCACCGATCCGGCGGCGGTGCAGGCGGCGAGTCAGCGGGTGGCCGAGCTGGTGAGCGCCGGCGTGGTGCTCTCGTCCGGCGCCGAATACGGGCCCGGCGGGCCGACGTTCGTCTTTTCGGGGCTCAACAAGTTGAAGCCGGAGATGATCGGCGAGGCCACGAGCCGTGCCCGCGAGGGGGCGGAGCAGTTCGCCCGCGATTCGCATGCCACGGTCGGCGGTATCCTGCGGGCCAGTCAGGGCGTGTTCGAGATCCTGCCCCGCGACCATGCCGACGGCATCACCGAAGCGAGCCAGATCGACAAGACGGTGCGCGTGGTGTCGACCATCGATTTCATACTCACCAACTGATCCGGGGGCGCCGCCATGGTCCATCGATGCCTTCGTCCGTACGCGGCGATCGTCGTCGCCGCGCTGGTCGCGATCCCCGCTGGGGCACAGCAGACTACCCGCCCGCACTGGATCGCCACCTGGAGCCCGAGCGCGTCGGCGATGCCGCCGCGGCCGGTGGACGGAGAGCCCGACCGGGTGGAGACCTGGGCTCGCCGCACGCTTCGTGAGATCGTGCACACGACGATCGGCGGCGACAGCGTGCGCATCCGGATCTCCAATCAGTACGGCGACCGCCCGCTCTCCATCGGCGAGGCGCGCATCGCGCTGCGGGCGGGTGGCGCCGAGACGAAACCGGGGACGGATCGCGCCCTCACCTTCGGCGGCCGGCCGGCGGTGACTATCGGCGCCGGCGCCACGGTGACGAGCGACCCCATCGCCTACCACGTGCCGCAACTTGCCGACCTCGCGATCAGTCTCTATTTGTCCGATTCGGCGCGCACGTCCACGCGGCACATGCTCGGCCTGCAGACCAACTACGTGTCCACCGAGGGGGATCACGCCCGCGACCCGTCCTTCCCGACGGACACGACGGTGCAGCAGTGGATCTTCCTCACCGGCGTGGACGTGACCAACCCGTCGGCGGCGGGCGCCATCGTAGCGTTCGGGAACTCGATCACCGACGGCTACCACTCCACGCCGGACTCCAACCGCCGGTGGCCGGACGATCTGGCGCGGCGGCTGCTCACGACGCCCGGCGCCCCGGTGCTCAGCGTGGTGAACGCGGGGATCTCGGGCAACCGCGTGCTCAACCCCGGAGCGGGGCCGAGCGCGCTGGAGCGTTTCGACCGCGACGTGCTCGACGAGCCCGGCGCCCGGTACGTCATCATTCTGGAAGGGATCAACGACATCGGGCTGGCCAACTTCTCGAAGCGGGGCGCCGATTCGGTGAGCGCGGCGGACGTCATCTTCGGTCTGGCCCAGTTGGCCGAACGGGCGCATGAGCGGGGGCTGGTGGTGTACGGCGCCACGCTCACGCCCTTCCAGGCGCCGGAACCCTACGGCTACTACTCGGCGGCCTCGGAGGCCAGGCGCGATTCGGTGAACGCCTGGATCCGGACCGGCGGCGCGTTCGAGGGCGTCATAGATTTCGACGCGGTGGCGCGCGATCCGAGCCACCAGACCCGCTTCCTGCCGGCGTACGACGGAGATCATCTCCATCCGAACGACGCCGGGTACGCGGCAATGGCACAGTCGATAGATCTCGGACTCTTCCGCGCGCCGCCGGTCCATCACTAGCGAGTCGTCAATCCATGAAGTACCGCAACAAGACGGTCACCGTCGTCATCGACGTGCGATCGCGACTGGAGTTCTTCTTCGGCCACGTGTCGGGCGCGGTGTGCATTCCGGTTCAGAAGGTCAGCCACGAAGCGTTGGAGAAGCGCGGCATCGCGCGCGACGCTGGCATCCTGGTGTACTGCGCCAGTGGCTCCCGGTCGTCGGGCGCCGTCCAGGCGCTCAAGCGCGCCGGCTACTCGCGCGTCGTGGACGGCGGCGGGCTGGCCGAGGTGAAGAAGCACCTGCGAGACGGCTGAGCACCAGCAGCGGGCAGTTGGCGGCCGGAAGTCTGCGGCACTACTCCGGCCTGTTCGTTGCCCGGGCGCCACCCTTGCAGCTCAGCCGTTCGGAGGCAAACGCTTTGGACGCCGATCGAACGGATCGAACGGATCGAACGGATCGGAACGGATCGGGATATGGGGTGGGGACCTGCGTTCGGCTCAGACGTGGCGGCGACTCCGACTAACCGGTCCGGCTCTCGCAGTCGGTTCTCGCTGAGCACGCGGTGGAAGCGGGGCTCACGGCCGAAGTGCAGGAGTAGCCCCACCTCCAGATCGGTGGCACACAGATAGCTGAACAGTTGGGCTGTCGCGTCTGGCGGGAGGTGCGCAGCGGCTTTGACCTCGATGACAATTCTGCCGTCGACGATCATGTCCAGTTTCTGCCGCGCAAGGGGTCGCCCACGGTAGTAGACCATGACGGCCACTTCTCGATCCACGTGATGACCGGCTTCGGCCAGCTCTCGTTCGAGCGCCAGTCCGTAGATGTGCTCTCGGTAGCCGTGGCCGAGGCCGTTGTAGACCCGATAGAAGCAGCCGATTATCGAGCGCGTACGCTCCGCTTCCAGCAGCCCGGGCCGTTCACCTTCAGTCATCCGTTCAGATTCGTTGCCTCCGTCCGATCCGTATCACCATTCGTTGCCACTCCACATCGTTGAGCCGCACGGGCGGCGCCTGCAAAGCTCGGCCGGGCAGGCACGAGCGGTCCGGACTTGAACGGTGCGGTGGCGCCCGTGCACCTCGGCCGGGAAGGCGTCAACGAACTGGATGCGGATCGAACGAACCGGAACGGATCAGAACAGATCAAGACATGAGGCAAGAAACGAGAGCGGCCGGGAGCTTGCCGCGCTCCCAACCGCTCTCGACGTCCTGCGGACTGCGGGCCGCCCACAACTACTTCTTGATCGTCGCCCCCGTCAGCTCCGCCACCGCGCCGAGCGTGGTCTGCGCGGCGTTGAGGCCGAGCATGAAGTCCTTGTCGTTGTACGTGGTGTAGACGTCCGTGGGCTGGTGCCAGTTGGGGTCCCAGCCGGCGCCGATCTGCGTGCCGCGCTCATTCTCGCGCAGGCTGATGGCCGGCACCAGATCCTTGAACGGATCGGAATCGGTATTCGTCATGTGCCGGCCCACCTGCGCCGGGTAGACGGTGGCGTACTTCTCGTTGGCGTCCTCGAACACCCAGGCCAGCTTCTCCGAGGCCGCGGCCATCTTCGAGTTCGACTGGAACTCGATGTTCACGTCGGCCGCCGGGCGCTGCTGTTTGCTCACCGTACCGTCGGCGCGTGGCATGCCATGGTCCCAGAGCATCATGTCATGCTGGATCATGCCCAGCCACTTGGGTTCCGGAAACTTGCCCGAGCCCGGGGGATCTTCCTTGCCCTGCAGCGGTGCGCGCTGCTCCACGTAGGCGCGGCTGCCGTTGAGCCCCGACTCCTCGTTGTTCCAGAGCACGAAGCGAATGGACCGATCGGTCTTCACGTCGGGGCTGCTGAATACACGAGCGAGCTGCATGACGAGCGCGGCGCCCGAGCCGTCGTCGTTGGCCGCCTGTCCCCAGCCGATGCCGTCCATATGGCCGCCGACGATGTACATCTCGTCGGGGTGCGTGGTGCCGATCTTCGTGCAGTACACTTCCTGCCGTTCGCCCGCCGTGTCCGGCGTCTGCTCGGTGTCCATTTTGCGAATGGCCGCGTCGGGCTGGAGGAGCGAGTCGTTGTTCACGCCCGTGCGGGCGCGAAGGCCGCGGTACCGGCCGCCGCCCGAGGCGATTTCCGATGGGCCCCGACCCCGGCCTCGGGCCGCGCCCCGCCCGCGGAAGGCGCCGCGCGCCACTCGCGGCCGCGGCGTGAAGATGTAGGTGAGCCGCTGGACGTCGCTGCACCCGTAGCTCTTGAGCTGGGCTTCGATCCAGTCCACCGCCTTGCGGTTGCGCGCCGTGCCCTGCCGGCGGTCGCCGAAGGTGGTGAGCCCCTTGATGGTTGCCTTGTAGCGGTCGAGGCTGAGGCGGCCGACGAGTTGCGTGATCGTGCTGTCACGGCTCGCGAACCCGCCCTCCTGGACCTGGTCCTGGGCCCGCGCCGTGACGGGCGCGGCGGCGAGCACTAGGGCGAGCGTGACGGTGGCGGCGATGAACGGTGTAGCGCGCATGACACTCCTCTGAGACGGCGGTGGGTCGGGGGACAGGGGGGATTCTACGGCGCGGTACCCGGGGTCGCCAGCGCCGCCGCGACTACATCGGTTCCTTGATTCCCCGGCGCAGCAACGCCCAGTTGACGGGGTAGGCGGTCAGGAACCCGGCGCACATGGCCACCTGCATCATGAACCAGAACTCGGGTCCCGACTTCGGCAGCGTGGCCGTCGAGTAGAGCACGAACAGCGCCACGGCCATCCAGCCGTACATCCCCACCTGCCAGGCCACCAGTGAGAGCGTGTCCGCCTTCAGGGCCGCCGTCAGTCCGGGCGCGAGCTTCAACCCGCGCATGGGCGCGATGGTGAAGTACTGGAAGACGATGCCGAGCGCGAACGCCAGGGCGAAGTCCACGAGCCAGGTGCCGAACACCGCGCTGCTCAGAAACGCCACCGGCACGGCCATCACGAGCCACTCGGCCAGCAGGTCGCCCAGGGCGCAGCCGGCGCCGCAGTGCGTGGCGGCCAACCCCACCGTCTGCCAGAACGGGCGGCTATGGCCCGGCGGCGGCTCGTGGCGGAGCGCCGCCGCGCGCAGCGCTTCGGCCGTACCCGAACGGCCCAGCGTGAAATACACCGCGAGACCGATCGGTCCGCTCCACAGCACGGTGAGCGGCCAAACCAGGTTCATGATCCACATCTGCTGTTGGTGGCCCGCGCTCAGGTCGCCGGCCACGATGAGCACGGAGACGCCGGCCGCCACTAGCCAGACCAGGGAGATCAGGTGTACCGCCGGGCCCGGAGCCATCACGTCGCGGGGGTGGCCGCCTGGACCAGCGTCGAGACCGCCTGGCGCAGCGCCCCATTGGCGGCGGCGTCGGCGAGCAGTCCGGCCGCGTCTTCCGGGCGAAAGGTGAGCGGCAGGCACTCGGCCACCACCACCAGGCCCGACATCACGGTGAGCGTCTCGCGCAGTTGCTCGGTCACGTACTGAGATTGCGACGACGCGTTGACGATCGCCACCGGTTTGCCCACGAACTCGCCGCTCCCCACCGTCCAGTCCAGCGCGTTCTTCAGCACGCCCGGCACGCCATGCGCGTACTCGGGGCTCGAGATGATCACCGCGTCGGCATGCGCGAGCTCGGTCCGGAACTCGGCCACCGCGGGCAGCGGGGGATCGGTGTCGAGGTCGGGATTGAACGCCGGCAGGAGCGCGAGCCCTCCGTAAATGCTCAGCGTCGCGCCGTCGGGAAGCACGCGGGCCACCGCATGGACGAGCGCGGTATTGGACGAGTGCGTGCGGAGACTTCCGGATATCGCGAGGAGGTGCATGGCCAGAGAAACTGCGTCGACCGGGCGCCGGCGTACAGGGGGGCGGACGATCGCCTCGAAACCTCAGAGCGGGACCATTCGCGCCGGTCGTGGCCGGTAGGTAAGTTGGCCGATCATGCCGTCCGCCGAATCGATGGTTCCCGAGGAAGCATTCCCACCGTCGCCGGCGGAGGACCCGGGGCGCGACACCGCCCCGGCGGCGCGGCATCCCTGGGTGTGGGCGGTGCTGTACTTCCCGTTCGGCCTCTCGTTCGGGTTCCCGTCCATCGCGCTGGGCTACCTGGCGGTCAAGGCCGGCGTGTCCGTGTCGGCCATTGCCGGCGTGGTCGGCATGACCCTGCTCGCCTCGGGGTGGAAGTTCGTGTGGGCGCCGATTGGCGACTACACGCTCTCGCGCAAGAAGTGGTACCTGATCGCGATCGCCACCGTGTCGGTGGGCTTCCTCGCCATCACGCTGGTTCCGCTGTCGCAGGCGACGATGCCGCTGCTCTCGCTGCTCGTGCTGTTGTCGAGCGTGGCGGCGACGTTCGTGGCGTTCGCCACCGAAGGACTGATGGTGCACAACACCCCGATCGCCGCGCGCGGGCGGGCGGCGGGGTGGTTCCAGTCGGGCAACCACCTCGGTCAGACGGCCGGCGGCGGGTTGGCGCTCTGGCTCATGCGGCACTCGCCGCAGCCCTGGATGGCGGGGGCCGGGCTCGCCGTCGTGCTGTTCGTGTGCGCGGTCCCGCTGCTGCTGGTGCGCGAACCGCCGCGGGCGCTGTGCGGGGCGTCGGTGCGCATGCGCGTGGCCGACGCCTGGCGCGAACTCGTGAGTGTCGTGCGGTCGCGCGCCGGCCGCATTGGCCTCATCCTGGCCATTCTCCCCATCGGCACGGGCGCGGCCAAGGATCTGTTCGGGTCGCTGGGGCCGGAGTGGAGCGTGCCGGCGGACACCGTGTCGCTGGTGCTTGGGTTGGGGGGCGGCATCGCCATCGTGCTCGGCTGCTTTGCCGGCGGGCGGCTGGCCGACCGCATCAACAAGCCGTGGGCGTACGCCACCGCTTGTGCGCTGGGACTCGTAGCGTGCGTGGTGATGGCCTGGTCGCCGCGCACGGTGACCGGGTACGCGGTGTCCACGCTGTTCTATACGTTCACGCTCGGAATGGTGGCGGGTTCGTTCACGGGGCTGGCGCTCGCGATCGTGGGGCACACGGCGGCGGCCACGAAGCTCAATCTGTTCTTCGCGCTCAACACGCTGTTCACACTGGGCATGCTGCGCGCCGACGGGTGGGCGCACGACGCCTGGCACACCAACGGCATGCTGTACACCGAGGCGCTGGCGGGAGTGGCGGCGCTGATCCTGTTCGCGTGGCTGGCGGGGAAGATCCGCGGGACGGAATTGCCCGACGTCTGATGTTGCATGGCGCCGTATGGCCGGACGGGCGAGCGCGGCGGGCCGGCTCGGTCAAATGCGTGGCGTCGTCGGTGGTCGACGTGGTGTTCAATACTGCCGCGTGACGCACGTGGTGTCGGGGTGCACGGGAAGCTGAGAATGGTAGAGGGCGCGGGAACCTGATCGCGGGGATCAGGGTATGGGAGAAACCCCCATTCGACGGGAGTCGTGTGGGGTTTCACCCTTCGCCGCATGGATACTCGGTCGATCTGGAACAGCTCGCGTGTCGTGCGCCTCCTGGCGCTCGCCGCTCTGGCCGCGACGTACTTCTTCGCGGCACGGCTGGGCCTCGGTCTGGCGTATGTGAATCCGAGCGTGACGGCCGTGTGGCCCCCCACCGGCATCGCGCTCGCGGCCCTCCTCCTGCTGGGCGTGGAGTTCTGGCCGGCGGTATTCGCGGGGGCCTTCCTTGCGAACATGGTGACGGCGGGAACCGTCTTCACCTCAGCGGCGATCGCCGCCGGCAACACACTGGAAGTGGTGGTGGGTTGCGCGCTGGTCGTCCGCTTCGCCCGCGGCCGGTACGCACTGCAGCGGCCGGACGACGTGGTACGGTTCGCCGTGCTGGCGGGGTTGCTCAGCACGGTCATCGGTGCATCCGTCGGCACGGCGACGCTAGTCGCCGGTGGGCTCGCGCCCTGGCACGCAGTGCCGGCGGTCTGGATGACCTGGTGGGTGGGCGACTCGGTCGGTGCGCTGGTCGTGGCGCCGATGGTGCTCTCGTGGGCCGACCAGCCGGCCATCCGCTGGCGGTTCCGCCGGGCGGTGGAAGCGCTGGTGCTGTTTGCCGCCACGCTCGCGGTTGCGCTCTTCCTCTTCAGCGGCCGGTCGATCGCCAGCGTTGCCAACGATCCACTGGCCTTCCTGAGCATCCCGTTCATGGTGTGGATCGCGTACCGGTTCGGCCAGCGCGAAGTGGCCCTGACGTCAGCCGGACTGGCGGGCATCGCCATCTGGGGAACGCTGCACGGACACGGACCGTTCGGTGGACGTCCGCTACCCGCGTCGCTGCTCCTGCTGCAGGCGTTCATCGGCGTGACGGTCGTGATGAGCCTCGTTCTCGGTGCTCTCGCCACGGAGCGGCGCAAGACCGAGGACGAGCTGCGGGAACTGGCCGGGCTGGACCCGCTGACCGGACTGGTCAACTACCGGGAACTGATGACCGTTCTCACGGCGGAGATCCGTCGTGCGCGGCGCACGCGGCGATCGTTCGCCGTGCTCTTCCTCGATGTCGACGGCCTGAAGCAGATCAACGACCAGTTCGGACACCTGGTGGGCAGCCAGGTGTTGTGCCGCGTGGCCGAGGTCGTGCGCGAGTCCAGCCGCGTCATCGACACCGCGGCCCGGTACGGCGGGGACGAATTCGCGGTCGTGCTGCCCGAGACGCAGGAAATCACGGCCCGTCGGGCGGCGCATCGCATCACGCGCCGCATCTCCGCCGGTCGCGACGAGCCGCCGGTGACGGTCAGCGTCGGCATCGCGGTCTGCCCGCGCGATGGGACCAGCGCCGAAGCGCTGCTCCAGGCCGCCGATCGGATGCTCTATGACGCGAAGCACGGACGGCACCTGATCTCGCTGGCCTGACGGGCGCGCGCTCGGCGCCCATGGGTGACCGAAGCGCGTGCCATAGGGTTATGCCAATAGGAGGGTTGTTATGGCTACCGGAACGTTGCCATACCTGGGGCTCGCCGCCCTCACGCTCGTATTCGCGGCAGCGCCGAGCCCGGCGCGCGCGCAGTCATCCCCCGTGTCCGTAGATGCGGCGTTGGGTTTCGCGCACGTGGGCGGGGGATGGTATGGAGACCGTTCTCGGATCGGCGGGCGAGGCCGGATCGATGTCCGCATCGCGACGCTCGGCGCCACCCAGTTCATTCTCGGCGCATCAGGCGGCTGGTACGGCGGCCATCAGCCTCAAGTGATACCACCCATGTTGTGCGTGAATACCGCGGGCCAGGCGGTGCCATGCTATCCGCCCCAGCCGCCGTCGGCGCCCAACATTCGGTACTTCGGCGCCCACCTCGGCGTCCGGCAGCCCATTGCACCGTTCGCCATGCTCGAAGCGGACGCCGGGGCGGGAGCGGTGCATACATCGCCCGGAGGGTCGTCGGATCGACTCGGCATTTCGGGTGACCTCGATTTCGTCTTCGGCGGCGCGAGCCGTGTGAGGTTCGTCTGCGGCGTCCAACTGCTGACGGTGAGCACCCCGGGCACGAGGCTGTACGTGTATCCGGTCACCATCGGTCTCCGGCTGGATTGACGACGAACGGCCCGGCAGCGCCTCTGGCGCCACCGCAGGGATCGGTCGTGAAGACGAGGATGCGCATCGCGCCGCCACAGGCCGGACACGCCCGCGGGTCCACATCATAAGATGCGCCGCAGGAGCTTGGCCCAGCGCCTGACAGGAGGTCGTGAGTCTCAATGCCGCGAAGTTGGGTGCGACTTGCCTTCCGACCCGCACCAAATATAATTCCGCGCGCGGCGCAGGCCGCACCCCGTCCGCGGAAAGGGATCATCCCACCTGAGTCGTACTCGCGGTACCGAGCATCGACCTCACTTCTGCCCGAAGCCAGCGGACCCCGGGCGTTACGGAAGGAGGAATGATGTCTCGTACGCTCCCCGCGCGTCCCAGTCTCGAGCACTTGAAGAAGCAGGCCAAGGCGCTGCTTCGTGAGTTCACCGCTGGAGACGCCGACGCCGTTGCCGCGTTTTCCCCACGGCGCGCCAACGCACCCGCTCCCAAGCTCGCCGATGCGCAACACGCGCTGGCGCGCCTGTACGGGTTCTCGAGTTGGACCACACTCAAGCAGCATGTCGAGTCGCTCACCGGTGACGATCCGGCGGCGGCGCTCGCTGCTGCCGTTCGACTGGACGACGCCGAGCGCGTGCGCGACGTGCTGGCGCGTTTTCCAGCACTCAAGACGCGTCTGGACGAGGCGATGCACGAGGGCGATTTCGGCGCGACGCCGCTCATTGCCGCGGTCAATCAGCGCAATCACGAAATGGTCGATGTGCTGCTGGACGCCGGCGCGAACATCGACCAGCGATCGCACTGGTGGGCGGGGTCGTTCGGCGTACTCGGCGGTTCCCCCGAAATGAACGCGCACCTCCTGGCGCGCGGGGCAACGGTGGACGCGCACGCCGCCGCACGGTTGGGCATGCTGGACCGGCTGCGCGAACTGGTGGAGGCCGATCCGTCGGTGGTGCATGCACGCTTCGGCGACGGCCAGACGCCGCTGCACGTGGCGGCCACGGTGGAGATCGCCGAGTTCCTCCTCCACCACGGTGCCGACATCGACGTGCTGGATGTGGACCACGAATCGACGCCGGCGCAGTATCTCATTCGCGAACGCCAGGACGTGGTGCGCCTGCTCGTGGCGCGCGGGTGTCGCACCGACATTCTCATAGGATGCGCGCTTGGCGACGTCGAGCTCGTGCGGCGGCATCTCGACGCGGATCCCGAATCGGTGCGGACGGTCGTCTCGCCCCGGTGGTTCCCGATGAGCAACCCGCAAGCGGGTGGCGTGATCTACAATTGGGTGCTGGGCAACGGTATGAGCGCGCACGCGGTGGCGCGGGTGTTCGCGCACGACGACGTGTCGCAGCTGTTGATGGCTCGAACGCCTGACGACTTGTTGTTGGCGATCGCCTGCGAGTCGGGTGACGATGCGGATATTGCGGAGTTGCTCGCGGCGGACCCCGACGCCGTCGCGGCGCTTCCCGCCGATACCCTGATGCGTCTGCCTGCGGCGGCGCAACGCGGTGAGACCGGAACCGTCCGTCGCATGCTCGGAGCTGGATGGCCGCCCTCGGTCGCCAATGAATCGGGAGCGACGGCGCTCCATTGGGCGGCGTACAAGGGCGATGCGGAGATGGTGCGCCTGCTGCTCGACCATTCCGCCGATGTCACGGCGGTGGATGGTCGGTTCGGCGGCACGCCGCTTGGGTGGGCCGAGCACGGCGCGCTCGACTGGAACGGGAAAGGGCCGAAGGACTACGAAGGGGTGTTGTCGCAAATGCGGAACGTGAACACGTAGGAAGGTGGGAACGTCGGACGGGGAATGCGTGAGAGGGGATGCGAATCCGCATCGCCCTCTCTCGTATTCCGAAATCCTACCTCTTCACGTTCATATATTTTCACCTTCTCACTGTCTCTTCAGGGAAAGGAATTTGAATCCCCGTGGGGTCTGACGGGCGAGCACTGGGGGGCCGGTTGGCGTACCACAGGTCCTAGTGCTTGCTTCAGTGTCTCCCGAATTGGGGGACACAGCGGCAATGACGGCAAACGGCCCGGCAGCGCCTCTCGCGCCACCGGACCGCGTGTCCGACTGCGGCCTCACCCGTGCTTGATGAACGTCCCGTTCTGCAATTCCTGGTACGCCTCGCGCAGCTGCTCCTCCGTGTTCATCACGATCGGCCCGTACCACGCCACCGGCTCCGAGATCGGCTTGCCCGACACGAGCAGGAAGCGAATCCCCTCGTCACCGGCCTGCACGGTCACTTCGTCGCCGCTGTCGAACAGCACCAGTGAGCGGTTGCCCGCCATGTCACGCACGGTGTCCTCGGCCACGGTGGCACCGTTGTCACCCACGCGCTCGGTGAGTGCGCCGAACGGCTCCGATGCGTCGCGGAAGCTACCGCTCCCCTCGAACACGTAGGCGAAGGCATGCCGGTAGGTGTCCACCGGCAGCGTCTTCCGCACGCCCGGCGGCACCGAGACGTCGAGGTAGCTCGGGTTCGCGGCGATGCCGTCCACCGGACCCTTCTTGCCCCAGAACTCACCGGTCACCACGCGCACCACGGTGCCGTCGTCGTCGGTGACTTCCGGAATGTCAGGCGACTTGATGTCCTGATATCGAGGATCCACCATCTTCTGATGCGCCGGCAGGTTGGCCCAGAGCTGGAAGCCGTGCATCCGCCCCTCGCGATCGCCCTTGGGCATCTCCTGGTGCATGATGCCACTGCCGGCGGTCATCCACTGCACGTCGCCGGCTCCAAGCGCGCCCGTGTTCCCCAGGCTGTCGCCATGGTTCACGGTGCCCTTGAGCACGTAGGTGATGGTCTCGATGCCGCGGTGCGGATGCCAGGGGAACCCCTTGAGGAAGTCCTCGGGGCGCTCGTTGCGGAAGTCGTCAAACAGGAGGAAGGGGTCGAACTCCTGGGTCTTCCCGAACCCGAAGGCACGGCGGAGCTTCACCCCGGCACCTTCCAGCGTGGGCGTGGCTTCGACGATTCGCTTCACCGGTCTGATCGACATCTCTCCTCCATGGGTCCTGCGCCCCGGAACGGGGTCGCACCAGCCAATCTAGGAAGCCTGGCAAGGGGCGCGCGGTTCCGGCGGATCGAGTGCCGCTCGCGACCGGCGGACAGGGCCGCTAGAATTGCCCACTCGCTCCCGTTCGGCACGCCTGGCCAGGACCCATCACATGCACCGGAAGTTCGCACCCATCGGCACCGCCGCCCTCGCGTTCGCGGTCGCGTCGTTCGCCGCCACGGATCAATACACGGCCCGCTACCCGCAGCAAGCCGTGGCGCGCTTCCGGGCGTCGATGAACGCGCTCGCCATCCATCCCGCGGTGCGGCACGATCTGTCGCCCGTGCTGATCGCGTCGGCGGCCGCGATACCAACGGATGACGAGGAGCCGGGCCTCGAGTTGAACGCGATTCCACAGGGAGCCCTGGCCCCGCCGCCCATCGGAGCGCTGGCCGCCGACACACCAGCGGTGCCGACCATCACCACACCGCCCGGATCGGGCGTCGTGGAGCAGCGCGCGCAGGGGCCGCGGTCCGCCGTCGCGCTCGCCGCCGCCTTCGACGGACTCGGCGTCGGATTCGTAGGGCCGCAGGGCACGGCGCGCCTGCGCAATCCGTCCGACAACTCGCTCGCCGTGGGCCCCGATCACATCGTGCAGATCGTGAACACGCGCTTCGCCATCTATACGAAGAAGGGCGCGATGTACGACACCACGGGCCGCGTGCTCGTGGGTCCGGTGCCGACCAACGAGATCTTCCGCGGCTTCGGCGGCGCGTGCGAGGCGCGGCCCAACGGCGACGCCGTGGTGCGCTACGACCAACTCGCCAAGCGGTGGCTCATCGTGATGCCGATCTTCCGCAAGATCGCCGACGCCACCGACGAACCCGCGGTGCACTCGCCGGGCGACTCGGCGCACTACGCCATGTGCTACGCGGTGAGTCAGGGGCCGAGTCCCATGGGCCCGTACTATCGGTACGAGTTCCTGCGCACGCTCTTCCCCGACTACCCGCGCCCGGCCGTCTGGCCCGACGGCTACTACGTGCCCACCAGCACCGGCGACCAGGTGATCCAGAAGCATGCCTGCGTGGCCGACCGCGCGCGCATGCTCCTGGGCGAGGATGCCACCGAGCAGTGCGTGATCGTGGACGGGGCGAACTTCCTGAACATCGCCGACCTCGACGGCACGCAGCTCCCGACGCCCGGCACTCCCGAGATCGTGATGGCCGCGGGCGGCACCCAGTTGAAGGGCGTCATGGCGGACAGCACGATCAGCGTGTGGCGGATGCACGTGAACTGGGACGATCCGGCGCTGACCAGTCTCACCGGCCCCGAGAAGATCGCCGTGGCGCCCTACCATTACCTCTGCGACGGGCAGCTCTCGAGTTGCGTGCCGCAGCCCGGCACCGACCGGCGGCTGGACGCGCAGGGCGACAAGCTGATGGCGCGGCTCACCTATCGGCGAATCGGCGACCAGCAGTCCGTAGTCGCGGTGCATTCGGTGAACACCACCGAGGGCGCCGGCGGTGTGCGGTGGTACGAGTTCCGGCTGGGCGCGGGCGGCAACGTCTCGCTCTACCAGCAGGGTACGTATGCTCCCGACAGTTCCTATAGATGGATGGGGAGCGCCGCGATGGACGGACGCGGCGACATCGGCATCGGCTATTCGTTCGGCGGCACCCCCTTCTATGCGGGGCAGCGCTTTGCCGGACGCCTGGCCGGCGATCCCAAGGGCGAACTCACGTTGCGCGAGACGGTACTCGCCGAGGGCGCCGGCGCCCAGACCAACACGCTGCGGTGGGAGGACTACACACAGACCGCGGTGGACCCAAGCGACGACTGCACCATCTGGTACGTGGGCGACTACTACAAGGCGGGCGCCGAGAACTACTCCAGCCGGATCGGCGCGTTCCGCTTTCCGGGGTGCGGGGGATAGCAGAGAACCGTCGGGTAATCAGAAGGCGAGCTGCGAGAGGTAGCGGTAATTCGCCCGCGCACTCACCAGCTCGTCCTTCGGGTTCTCCTGCTCCACGTAGCAGGGCTTGTCGTCGAGGCCGGGGATGGCGCCGAGGAGCGACTTGAGATCGAGCACGCCGGCGCCGAGTTCCGTGTCGTGCGAGTGGTCGGCCACCACGTCCTTCACATGGAAGGTCCAGTAGCGGTCGCGATACCGGTTCAGGTATGCCATCGGATCGCCGCCGCCCTGTGCCATGTTCCCGAAGTCGAGTTGCAGCCGCACGGCGGCAGCGTCGGTGCGCGCGACGAACAGGTCGTAGGGGATCTGTCCGTCGATGGGATGCACGTGCTCGGGCTCGTTGTGGAAGGCCAGCCAGAGCCCTTGGCGGCGGGCGGCGGCGCCGGCCGTGTTGAAGTGGTCGGCCCACTCGCGCCAGGCGTCGAGCGAGGTCCTGGTCTCGTCGGGCAGGCTGGGAACGATGAGATACTGCTGGCCCAGGTGGTTCGCCGTGTCGAGACTCTTCTGCCAGTCGCCGAGCAGGAGTTCTGGGGCGATGTGCGCCGAGGGTGCCCGGAGTCCCAGGTGGTCGAGCGTGGCGCGCACCTGCTTGGGCGTGCGGCCGAAGTTGTCGAAGCTCCAGAGCAGCTCGACGTCGTCGTAGCCGATGGCGCGGACGGCGGCCAGCGTGCCCTCGGGATCGCGCTTCATGGCGTTGCGCACCGAGTAGAGTTCCAGCCCCACGCGGGCGAGCCGGCGCGGGGGGAGCCCCAGCGCGTGCCCCAGCCGTGGGGCGAGAGCGACCCCGGCCACGGAGGCCCCCAGCGAGCGAAGAAATTGGCGTCGGCGCATGCTCCCAAGCTGTGGCCGGGAGCGAACCTTCGCCATATCCGGTAGAAGGAGCCCCATGGGTGCCGGTGCGTAAACCCACGGAGCGAGGGGCGGGTCTAACTCGGCGAATCGGGGATTCTGCCGAGCGCTCGGTTCACGTTCTGATGAGTGATGGCCCATCTTTCGGCGTTGCGGCGCCCCCTGCCTCACCTCTCGCCACCCCGTCCGTGATCTCTCGTCGTCTGCTCCTCATCGTTGGTGCGATTGTCGGTACGCTGGCGCTGGCCCGCCCCGCGCGTGCCCAGGGTGCCGATGTTATTCGCGGCCGCGTCGTCGATCCCGATTCGAATCCGGTGGCCAACGTGCAGGTGTCGGCCACGTCGATCTCCGGCAACGTGACGCGCACGGCGCGTACCGGGGGCGACGGCCGGTTCACGATCACCTTCCCCAACGGCGACGGCGACTACATGGTGGCGTTCAACCACCCGGGCTTCGCGCTCAAGCGGTTCGAGGTCAAGCGCACGGCCGACCAGGACATTCTCGTGGCCGACACGAAGCTGACGCGCGACCTCACCACGCTCGACACGGTGCGCGTGCAGGGATCGCGCGCGCGGCCGAAGCGCGACGACGTGAAGCCCGACATCGGCGGCACCGAGCGGCCGGTGAACAGCCAGGCGCTCACGGCCGATCAGCAGGGAGATCTCGCCGCCATGGCGGCCTCCCTGCCCGGCGTGCTTTTCCTGCCAGGCTCCAACGGCGATCCATCGGGCTTCTCGGTGCTCGGCCTCGACGGCAGCCAGAACAGCAATACGCTCAACGGCATGGACTTCGGCGGGTCGAACATTCCGCGCGACGCGCAGGTGAGCAGTTCGCTGGTCACGGCGCCGTACGATGTTTCACGCGGCGGGTTCAGCGGCGGCCAGTTCAACGTCAGCACGTCGTCGGGCACCAACTTCATCCGCCGTTCGGCGAGTCTGGTGATGGATGCGCCGGCGCTGCAGTGGACCGATCCCGCGGCCCGGGCGCTGGGCCAGCCGTACACCAATCTGAATCTGAGCGGTGGCCTGTCGGGCCCCATCCAGTTCGACAAGTCGTTCTACAACTTCTCGTATCAGTTGGGGCGGCGGTCCAACCCGTGGCACTCGCTGCTCAACACCGACGCGCTGGGCCTGCAGACCGCGGGCATCGCGCCCGATTCGGTGAGCCGGCTGCTCGGCATCCTGGGGCAGGACCAGGTGCCGGCGACCATGCGCGGCGTGCCGGGTCAGAAGCTCACCGATCAGGGACTGGTGCTGGGCAGCTTCGACTGGGCGCCGCCGAGTTCGACCACCGGTCAGGCGCTCAACCTCACGGTGAACGCGGGTTGGTTCAAGTTCAACCCGCTCTCCATGGGCCCCACGGAGCTGCCGGCGCACAGCGGCTCGATGACCAACTGGAACGCCGGTGTGCAGGCGCGCCATACGGCCTATTTCGGATTCGGCATCCTCACGGAGACCGGACTCTCGGTGAGCGCGTCGCGCCGCTACGGCACGCCCTATCTGAACCTGCCGAGCGGCAGCGTGCGCGTGAACTCCGACTTCGCCAACGGCACGGCCGGGCTGCAGGACGTGGCGTTCGGTGGGAGTCAGTTCCTGAACACCAGCAACGCCAGCCGGAGCGTGGACCTGCGCAACCAGCTCTCCTGGTTCAGCCTCGACAACAAGCACCGCCTCAAGCTCGCCACCGAGATCCGCCGCGACGCGTACTCGCTCGATCAGACCGGCAACCGGCTGGGTACGTTCACCTTCAATTCGCTGTCCGACCTCCAGGCCGGTGCGCCGGCCACGTTCACGCGCACACTCCTGCCACGCACGCGCAGCGGCGGTGAGTGGGTTGGCGGCCTGTCGCTTGGCGATTCGTACCGGTACAGCCCCGACTTGCAGGTACAGTACGGCGTGCGGTTGGACGGCAACCGGTACGAGGGCACGCCGCAGGCGAATCCGCAGGTGCAGCAGACCTTCGGCGTGCGCAACGACCTCGTACCCAACCGGCTGTATGTGAGTCCGCGCATCGGGTTCTCGTGGAGCTATGGCGTGGCGCCGGAGATCGGCGGATTCCTGGGCGCGGTGCGCGGTCCGCGCGCCGTGGTGCGCGGCGGCATCGGGCTGTTCCAGAACGTCGGGCGCGTCACCGACATCGGGTCAGCGGTGGACAACACCGGGTTGGCAACCGGACTGCAGCAACTCACCTGCGTGGGCGCGGCGGCTCCGGTGCCCGACTGGAGCCAGTACCTGAGCGATCCCTCGACGATCCCCACCCAGTGCGCCGGCGGGGGCAGCGGCACCGTGTTCTCGAACTCGGCGCCCAACGTGATCCTGTTCGCCCGCGACTACAACGCGCCGCGCAGCCTGCGATCGAACCTCCAGTGGAGCGGCCCGATCCTCGACAATCGCTTCCAGGCGACCTTCGGGGCCACGTACTCGATGAATCTCAATCAGCAGTCGTCGGTGGATCTGAACTTCAATCCCGTTGTGGCCTTCCGTCTGCCTGCCGAGGGCAACCGGCCGGTGTTCGTGCAGCCGGCGAGCATCGTGCCGGCCACCGGCGCCATCGCCTCCAGCGACGCGCACGTGTCCAGCGCCTTCAACCGCGTGACGCAGATGCGCTCGGACATGCGCTCGGAGAGCGAGCAGTTGAGCGTGCAGCTGGCGCCCACGGGATTCAATACGAACTACAGCTGGAGCCTGTCGTACACCTACCAGAACGTCCGCGACCGCGTGCGCGGGTTCGGGGACGGCTTCGGCGGCGGCAACACCGCGGGCAACCCGCTGGATGTCACCTCGAGCCGGTCCAGCTACGACGCCCGCCACCAGATCCAGTATTCGCTCGGCTACAACTTCTTCGATTGGGTGCGCGTGAACTGGTACGGCAACTTCCGGTCGGGCACGCCGTTCACGCCGCTCGTGGCGGGGGACATCAATGGCGACGGCTACGCGAACGATCGCGCCTTCGTGTTCGATCCCGCGCAGACCACGGATCCCACGCTCGCCTCCGCCATGCAGTCGCTGCTCGCCGGGTCATCGGGGCGCGTGCGGTCGTGCCTGGAGCGGCAGCTGGGGCAGGTGGCGGGGCGGAACAGTTGCGAGGGCCCGTGGACCAGCTCGGCGAGCATGTCCATAGCGTTCAACCCGATCAAGGTGCACATGCCGCAGCGCGCCACGCTGTCGTTTCAGATCTCCAACCCGCTGGGCGCCGCCGACCTGCTGCTCCACGGGCAGAACCATACCCACGGGTGGGGGCAGTCGGCGGTGCCCGATGCATCGCTGCTGTACGTGCGCGGCTTCGACGCGCAGACGCAGCAGTACCAGTACCAGGTGAACCAGCGGTTCGGCGCCACCAATCCGCAACTCACCACCTTCCGATCGCCGGTGACACTCACCGCCATGCTGCGCGTGGATGTCGGCCCCACGCGGGAACGGCAATTGCTCGTGCAGCAGCTCGACCGCGGGCGCACGCACGAGGGGATCCGGCTCACGCAGCCCATTCTCCGTGCGCTGTATGGAAGCGGGGGACTCACCAATCCGCTGTCGGTGATCCTGCGCCAGCAGGACACGCTGCAGCTCACGGTGGTGCAGGCCGACAGTGTGGCGACCATGAATCGCTGGTACATCGTGCATCTCGATTCCATCTGGACGCCGATCACCAACTACTTCGCCGCGCTGCCCGATCGCTTCGACGAGGGCGAAGCGTACAACCGTTATCGTCGCGGGCGCGAGGCGTCGGTGGATCTGCTCCTCAAGCTCAGCCCCGAGATCACGGGGCTGCTCACCGATGCGCAGCGTCGCCGGCTGCCCTCCATCGTCGCCAGCTATCTCGATCCGCGCTATCTGTCGGCCATCCGCTCGGGCACGGCCGGCGGGTCGGGCTTCGGATCGGGTGGGGGCGTGCCGTTCATCGAGGGCGGTGCCGTCCGGGTGGTCATCAGCAAGTAGATTCAGCACGGGGCGCCGTCGGGCGCCGCGCCGCATTCACCGGAGTCAGCCATGAACCGTCGCATCCCCCTCGCAATCGGCGTCGCCATCTTTGCCATGGCCCCCGCGGTTCGCGCGCAGCAGGCGCTGCCGCCGGTGCGCCCCATCGGGCCCATCGAACACGTGACCACGGCGCCCATGAAGGCCGTCTCCCAAGTGCACGAGCTGCCGGGGCGCCGCGTGCTCGTGAACGACATCGTGGACCATCGCGTGCTGCTGTTCGACTCGACGCTCACAAAGGGCACGGCGGTGGCCGACTCCACGTCGAGCACCGCCAACGCCTACGGCAACATGCCGGGCGGGCTCATTCCCTACCGCGGCGATTCCACGCTGTTCGTCGATCCGGCCTCGCTCTCCATGCTCGTGCTGGACGACGCCGGCAAGATCGCGCGCGTGATGTCGGTGCCGCGCCCCGACGAGGCGATCTTCCTCATCGGCGGTCCCTTCGGCAGCTCGGGATTCGACCCCGCCGGCCGGCTGGTGTATCGCGGCAACACCCTGCGGATGCGCGTGCGACCCGATACCGGCAAGACCGACAAGGGAGACAACGCAGATAAGGCGGCCATGCTCCCACAGTTCCCCGACTCGGCCCCCATCGTGCGCGTCACGCTCGCCACGCGCGTGGAAGACACGGTGGCGTACTTCAAGATCCCGCCCACCAAGATGTCGGTCCAACGCACCGACAACGGATTCGTGGCCACCTCGACCATCAACCCGATGCCGGTGGTGGATGACTGGGCGCTACTCCCCGACGGCACTGTGGCCGTGGTCCGCGGCCGCGACTTCCACATCGACTGGATCCATCCCGACGGAACCAGGACCTCGACGGCCAAGATCCCGTTCGACTGGCAGCGGCTCACCGACGACCAGAAAGTTGCCGTAATCGACTCGGCGAAGGCGGTGTTCGAGAAGCGCCGTGCCGACCGGATGGCCGCGCTGACCGAGACGCGCACGGCCACCAGTGCCGGCGGCAGTGAGCATCGGGTGACGGCCTCGGCCGGCGGCGACGCCGGGGGCGCGGGCATGGGCGGCATGGTGATCGTGATGCGGCAGGGGGCCGGCGACGCCGGCGGCGGGGCCGCGCCTCCGATGCGCGGCGGATCGAACCAGCAGGTCACGCTGCCCCCGATGCAGTTCGTGCCGCCGTATGAGTTGCCGGACTACCGGCCGGCATTCGGCACCGGCGCCACCAAGTGCGACCTGCAGGGCAACCTCTGGATCCGCACGTCACAGGCGAGCGATGGACGCCCGGTGTACGACGTCGTCAACGAGCAGGGCGTGCTGGTGGACCGCGTGCAGCTCCCCGCCTTCCGCACCATCGCCGGGTTCGGCCAGGGTGTGGTGTACATGGGGGTGAGCGACAGCACGGGCGCCGTGCACCTCGAGCGGGCCCGGCTGAAATAGGCGGCAACCGCCGGCGGGCGGGGGAACGGGGGGGCGGATCGGGGAATCGGTCCTTTACAGTCCGCCGAAGAATCGCTTAACGTCCAAGACTTGGGTTCTCCGGCGCGCGAACCCGGAGGTTCGGGGGCCAGGTTGACTCCGGCTCCCGGTGGCGTTCTGCGGGTGTCCCGTATCGGATTTCGATTCAACACATGGGAGGCAGGAATGCGGCTCGATCGAAACGCGTTCACGCGCGGTCGTCTGACGGGGGCGATCGCGGCGACGACGGTGATGCTCTTCGCGCTCGGCGCGTGCGGCGGCGGCGAGAAGAGCGCGGCCACCGACACCACGAGTGCCATGGCGACGCCCGCCGACACCACGGCGGCGGCTGGTCAAATGGCCGCGGCTCCAGCCATGGGGGCGCCGCCGGCCGGCGCGACGGCGGCCATGGTGAGCCTTGGCGACAGCATCTTCCACGGCCAGGCGGCCGGCGGACTCTGCTTCACCTGCCATGGGGCGGACGCCAAGGGCGGCCCGTTGGCTCCGGACCTCACCGATACCGCCTGGCTCACTGGCGACGGCAGCTACGCCTTCATTCAGAAGCGCGTGACCGAGGGCATGCCCACGCCGACCGCGCCGTACACGGCGCCGATGCTGCCCATGGGCGGCGCGCAACTCACGCCCGATCAGATCAAGTCCGTGGCGGCGTACGTGTTCACCCTCAGCCACCACGGCGGGTGAGCGTCGCCGGGGATTCCCGGTTCGCCGGGAGTCCCCGCGCCGCGGGTGCTCCGCCCGCGGCGCGACATCATGCGGAGAGCTGGCCGCGAATTTCGGCGCGCACCACCGGAAGACTCTCGGGGTGGTGTTCCTGCAGGTAGGCCACGAGTTGCTCGCGCACGAGGCAGCGCAGGTCCCACGCCTTTGACGAATCGGAGGCGCTCATGAGCGCGCGGATCTCCACCGTGTGCTCCTTGGAGTCGGTCACCTGCACGTTCCAGACCTTCTGGTCCCATAGATCGGTGGTACCCAGGATGCGGTGCACCTCCTGTCGCACCTCCTCCACCGGCACGCGGTAGTCCGTGTACACGAACACGCTGCCGATGATGTCGGCGCTGGTGCGCGTCCAGTTCTGGAACGGGTGCTCGATGAAGTAGCTGAGGGGCACCACGAGGCGGCGCAGATCCCAGATCCGGATTACCACATATGTGGTGAGGATCTCCTCGATGCGGCCCCACTCGCCCTCGACGATGACCACGTCGTCGATGCGAATGGGCTCGGTGAGGACGAGCTGCACGCCGGCGATGAGATTGGCCAGCGTGGGCCGCGCCGCGAGGCCCACGACCAGGCCGGCCAGCCCGGCCGATGCCAGGATGCTGTCCCCGATGTGGCGAATGGTGGGGAAGGTCATGAGGATGATCGCCATCGCGACGATCGTGACGATCACGATGGCGATGCGCCGGAGCACGCGGATCTGCGTGAGCACGCTCCGCGCGCGCAGGTTGTCGGCCACGTCCATCGGGAAGCGCTCGGCCACCAGGTCGTCCACTACCGAGAACATCGAGATCAACAGCCACGCGCCGGCGGCGATGAGCAGCACGCCGAGCGTGTGCCGGAGCCCCGCCTCCATAGCGGCGGAGAGTTGCAGGCCGGGCAGCACGAACAGGATCGCCGCCAGGGGGAAGATCACGCGCGTGGGGCGTCGCGCGTGGTTCACGATCGATTCGTCGAACTTGGTCGCAGTGAGCCGCGTGAGCCGGAGCGCTACACGGTTGAGCACGGCGTGTAGGGCGAGGGCCAACAGCGGCGCCGCGACGACGACGACGAGCGACCAGATCCAGTGGGACGACGGGTGAAGGATATCGGCCATTGCACCTCCGGCAGGCGAGACGGGAACGTGGAGCGACGTCGGAGTAATGGGCCGTTGGACCGGCGGATGCAACCGCGGGGACGAAACGAACGCGGGCGGCGACTCGCCGTGAGTCACCGCCCGCGTTCACGCAATGCTCAGCGTGCCGCTATCCGTGGCATGCCGCGCCGCCGAAGCGGCCGCCGAATCCGCGGTCGGCGGGCTCGGCCGGCGCCGGTTGCCGCGGCCAGGTGTTGTCCTCCACGTCGTGGTCGGGGAATCGACAGTGCGGATCGAGCACGATGCGCTCGATCCGGCGCGGGCCGAAGTCGAAGGTCGCTTTGAACGTCCGGCTGCCGCCGAACCACACATCCGCCGGATACGCGATCGTGGCCGTCGTGTCGTCGACCATCTGCGCGTTCGCCACGTGGCGTAGCGCCGGTCCGCCGGGCGCGAAGTGCACGTTGAGCACCACCGGCGACGGCATCTGCCCGGCCTGATGCACCGTGACCGTGGTCCGGCCGCTCATGGCGCTGACGTTCTGGATGGATCCGTCCACGGCGTCGGTGGTGAATAGCCAGTAATACCAGAACCAGCCGAGGTCGCGGTGCAGGGCATTGTCCATGAAGAAGGCATAGTCCCACGGCGACGGATGCTTGAACCGCCAGGCGTGCGCGTACTCGCTCATCGCGTGCCACACCGCGCTGTCACCCACGATGCCGCCGAGCATCGACAGCATCATCGGCGCCTTGCTGTAGGCCTGGAAGGAGTACATGGGGCCGCCGTAGTTGGCGTCCCACATCAGCGGCGCCTCGCGCTCGTTGCCGCTCGTCTGGCCGTAGCGCTGGCCCGGGCCGTCCAGATTGGCCGGCTGGCCCTGCCGGTCGTCGCGCGACAGGATGTTCATGTACTGGTTGAAGCCCTCGTCCATGAAGCCGTACCAGGTCTCGTTGGTGCCGAGGGTCATCGGCCACCACTCGTGGCCGGTCTCGTGATCGGAGGCACCGGTGCTCGACATGATGAACATCGGGTACTCCATGCCGAGTTCGGGGCCGTCCACCATGGTCATCGTGGGGAAGGCGTACGGGATCCAGAGTTTGGAGTAGAACTGCAACGCGTGCTTCACCGTTGGTCCGGCGTCGGCGTACTGCGCCGTGTGACCCGGCAGGTACATGATGTTGATGGGCACGTTCTTGCCCGACCCGGGGATCACCGCATGAAAGGCGTCCCAGACGAACTTGTCGGAGGTGGCCCAGGCCACGTCGCCGGCCGTGTCGGCCACGAAGTGCCACACCAGTCGGTCGCCCGCCGCGGTGGCGGTGCCGGGCCCGAACTGCTCGGGGCTCAGGATGCGCACCGTGGAGTCGGCGTTCAGAGCCCGCTGCAGGCCGGCGCGCTCGGCGGCCGTGTACACCTGGTCGGGATTCTGGAGAATGCCGGAGGCGCCCACCAGCCAGCCGGCCGGCACGTCGAGCTTCACGTCGAAGTGCCCGAAATTATTGTAGAACTCAGAAGGTCCGAGATACGGGTCGGTGTCCCAGCCACCCTGGCGCAGGTCGTCGAACACGGTGACGCGCGGGTACCACTGGCCCACCTGATAGAGGGTGTCGCCCCAGGCGCCCATGCGGATGCCGCGGGTCGGGGCGACGACTTTGGGGACCGTGAAGTGCCAATCGGCGTCGAGCGTGACGCGACCGTGGGCCGGCACGGGGGTGGGGAGCGTGATCGTGGCGACCGTCTGCGACAGGTTGTAGGCGGCGAGTTCCACCGGCGGTGGCGCGGCGCCGCGCCCACCGCGGCCGAATCGGCGCGGCGGCCCTCCCGTGTTGAGGGCGGCCGGCTGTCCGTCCACGCTGAGTGCCGTGACCTGCATGCCGTCGGTGATGTCGGTGACCACCTCGTCTTTCGGCACGTTGGCGGCGAACAGGTTCTGATCGAGCCGCAGCGTGATGGTGCGCATCTCGTTGGGGCCGTTGTTGTTCACCACCACCTGTTCGTGGCCGGTGACGAGGCCCGTGGCCGGGTCGAAGCGGGCGTTGATCGTATAGTCGGTCCAGAGCTGCCAGTAGTTCGGGCCCGGGCGCCCCGTGCTGTCGCGGGTGCCGGCGGCAAAGGCGCGCTGGATCATGTCGGTCATCGGAATGTCGTGCCGGATGGCACGCTCCGGGTACTTCGGGGTCGCCTGAGCGAGGCCGGCGGCGGGCAGGGCCGCCAGCGCGCCCAGCGCGGCCAGGGCGGCGAAGGGTCGTGAGCGCATCGAAACTCCTGATCGGGGGTCCATCGCGAGCCCGGCCGGAACGCCGGGTGCACCAGAAATACCACGCGGTACTACATATTGAAAGGGACGCCAGACCCGAGGCCACAACCATGCCCCCCCCAGATCGCCCCAGCGAAAAGCACCGAACCGACCGCATCGGCTGGCTGCGCGCCGCCGTCCTCGGCGCCAACGATGGCATCGTGTCCACGGCGAGTCTGGTGGTGGGTGTGGCGGCGGCGAATGCGGGACATGCCGAGATTCTGGTGGCGGGCATCGCCGGACTCGTGGCCGGTGCCATGTCGATGGCCGCCGGCGAGTACGTCTCGGTGAAGTCGCAGGCCGAAACCGAATCGGCCGATCTCGGGCGCGAGCGGGCCGAGCTGATGGGCGACCCGGATGGGGAGCACGTCGAGCTGGCCTCCATCTACGTGAAGCGGGGGATCGAGCCGGCGCTCGCGCGTCAGGTGGCCGACCAGCTCATGGCGCACGATGCGCTCGGCGCCCATGCCCGCGACGAGCTTGGCATCTCGGAGGTCGTGACCGCGAAGCCGATCCAGGCGGCTCTGGCATCGGCGGGCAGCTTCGCGGTAGGCGCGACGATGCCTCTGCTCACCGCCTGGCTCGCGCCGGTGACGCGCGTGATCCCGTTGGTGATCGCGGGCTCGCTGCTGTTTCTGGCAGTGCTGGGAGCCGTCGCGGCGCGCACCGGAGGCGCGCCAGTCCTGCGTGGCGCCGTTCGCGTGACGTTCTGGGGGGCGCTCGCCATGGGAATCACGGCCGGGGTCGGACGGTTGTTCGGGACCGTCGTCTAGCGCGACGCAGCGGGTGCGCGGCGGTCAGCCCGTCTCGGCGACTGCATCCAGCACCGCCTTCAACTCCTCCGCCTTGGCCGGCTTGTGCAGGAAGGCCGCGGCCCCGGCGTCGAGCGACGCCTGCCGTGCCTCGGGATCGGTGGTGCCGCTCAGAACGATCACCGGGATGTTGGCGGTCCTGCTGGACGCCTGCAACTTTTCGAGCGCGCCGATGCCGGTGCCGCCCGGCATATTGAGGTCGAGCAGGATCGCGTCGGGATGCGGCTCACGCATGGCGAGCATCAGCGTCTGCATGGCGTCGAACGCTTGCATCGGTCGGTGCCCGAGGCCGCGCACGATGGCGCAGACGGTATGCGACGTCACCTGGTCGTCTTCTGCAACGAGAATTCGCATCGGACGTACCCCGGTCGAGGGCAGAATTACGGCCACCGCGGGCCGCGTCATTCAAAACTGGGGGGTGGACCCCTTCCGCGCCAGCGCGGACCACAAGGTGGGATCCTCGGTGCCCAGCACCCAGACCGAGTATCCGCGCAGATGGTAGCGCGAAACGAGCGCCAGCTTGGCCATGAACGCGCGGGTATCCTCGATCCAGAGATAGCGGAATACTCCGTTCTCACTCCACACCGCATACGGCGACTTCTGCACGCTGTCCCACGCCGCGCCCACGCCGTTGGCCGTGAGCAAGCTCTCGGCGCGCACGTAGGGAACGTCGCGCCCGCGCATGCGCGAACCTTCCTTCTCGCTGTACGACGGGAACCACCAATCCGAATACGAGGGGATGCCGAGCGAGATCTTGGACGGCGGCACGCCGAGCGCGAGCAGGTGGCGCAGGCAGGCCTCCATCCACGGGTAGCCGGCCACCGGGCCGGCGGGCGATCCACCCGTGTGCTCGGCGTACGTCATGTAGGAGAGGAAGTCGAGCGTGTCGGCCAGCGCCTTGTAGTCGTAGACGCCGCGCCAGTTGGCGAAGATCCACCGGTCGTAGCTGTTGGTGCCGGGGTCGTCGCTCGCCCGGGGCACCACGGCGGCTGAGAGCGTGCAACCGGCATGATGCACCGAGTCCACCGCTTCGCGCACGAAGGCCGTGAACCGATGCTTGTCGAAGACGTGCACGTTCTCGAGGTCGAACTGAATGCCGTCCAGATGTTGGGAGCGGCACAGGGCGGCAAGGCTGCGCAGGGCGCGGCGCCAGGCCGTCCGGTTGGTGAGCACGTGATGAATGGCCGGCTGGCTGAACCCGGGGTTCATCACCAGCGGCACGAGCTTCACATGGTGCGCGTGGGCGGCCGCGACCACCCGCGGGTCGAGGTGGCCGGTGATGCGCCCATTCGATTGCAGGTCGAACACCTGCGGCGAGACGATGTCCATCTGCGCGGCGTGCTCGAGGAAGTGTACGGTGCTCGAGTCGCCGCCCGTGGCGTACCAGAGCGCTTCGGGACGTTGGGCGGCGGCGCCCGTGGAGATCAGGGTGAAGGCGAGGATCAGGGCGCCGGCGAGGGAGCGCATGGGGACACGAGTGGGAGGGGAGGAGAGTACGAGACTACGAGAGTAGCCGCGGACGGGGGCGGCCCGCCAGGAGGGTATGCCGGGCGGCGGCGCGGTCGCCTTCGCGGCTGTCGCGCTCAGTGCGAACGATCGTTGGGACGCAGGTCGTCGAGGATCGGGTGATCGAGGCCCTGGAGCGTGGGATGCTTAGGCGCGAGCAGGTCGAACACGACGACGTCATTGCGGCCCACTCGTAGCCATGGTCCCGGCAGGTAGAGCGTTTGCTCCGGGCCGATGCCCCAGAATCGCCCGAGCTGGTGACCGTTCACCCAGACGGTGCCCTTGCCCCAGTCGCGCATGTCGAGGAAGGTGTCGCCGGTGCGAGTGAGCGTGAACGTGCCACGGTAGTATCCGGGATTCGCAATCGTGATGAACCGTTTGCCCGGCGTCCAATCGCCGATCGTGGTCCAGCACCGGTTGCCGTCATCCACATCGCCGGAGCGGGCGGCGGGCCGGCAGCGCGGGCTGGGGCGTGCGGTCATCGGCCACGTGTAGACGTCCCAGCCGAGCAGCTCGCGTCCACCAAGGGTTACGGAGTGGGTGATCCCCTTCTCTTCGGTGCGCAGCGGCTTGGCGAAGTTCACCCGCCCGCTGTTCTCCACCAGAACGTCGAGGCGGGCGGCGGCGGGGGCGGACAGCGGCATACTGTCTTCAGCGAGACGCCGGTCGAGCGTGCCCTTCAGCACGCCGTTGACATATACCTGCGCGTAGTCGCGCACGTCACGGATCACCAACTCGCCGCTGACCGAGTCCGCCAGCGTCGTGCGGTACAGGATATACCCATACGACTGGCCGAAGCTCTCCATGTTGCGCGGCCGCTCGACGTGTACCGGCCGCTCGAGGTCACTCCAGAGTGAGGCTTGTTCGTCCAGTGTGAACTGCGGCACCACTATCGGCGGCAGCGTCTCGGGCACCGGCGGCGGCGTCACCCCCGTGGCCTTCGCGATCGCGTCGCGGAACATGTAGTACTTGGGTGTGGGCCGCCCCGACTCGTCGAGCGCCGCGTCGTAGTCGTAGCTCGAGGTCTGCGGGTGGTAGTGCCCGCCGTCGATGTTGGCGCCGTTCATGAAGCCCGGCGTGGTGCCCCCGTGGAACATGTAGATGCTCACCGAATGGTCGCGGTCGAGCATCCAGCTCAGTTCCTTCGTCTGACGCGCCGCATTGGTGGTGTGATGCGGCTGCCCCCACTGGTCGAACCAGCCGGCCCAGTACTCGCCGCTCATCAATGGCTCGCCGGGCTTGAAGCGGGCCAGCCGGGCGAACGCGCTGTCCGCCTCGCCGGGGCCGAAGTTCACCACCGCCGGCAGTTCGGGCAGCGTGCCGTTGGGTAACTGCACGTCGCCGTCTGCCGTGAACAGGTACACGTCATTGAACCCGGCATCCCGCAGCGCCCCGAGCTGCCAGCGCAGGTAGTCCTTGTCCTTGTCGAACGAGCCGTACTCGTTCTCCACCTGCACAGCGATGACGGGGCCGCCGCGGCTGGCCAGGAAGGGCGTCACCACCTTGCCGAGTGTGTCGAGCCACGCCTCGGCGGGTTTCGTGAACTTCGGGTCGGTGCTGCGCAGCACGATGCTCGTGTCCGCGAACAGCCACCCCGGGTAGCCGCCCAACTCCCATTCCGCGCACACGTACGGTCCCGGGCGCAGTATCACGTGCAACCCCACCTGCTGCGCGGTGCGCAGATACTCGGCGATGTCGCGCTGGCCGGAGAAGTCGTAGTGGCCACGCGTCGGTTCGTGGAAGTTCCAGAACACGTACGTGGTGATGGTGTTGAGCCCCATTGCCTTCGCCTTCTCCATCCGGTCGCGCCAGTACTCGCGCGGCACGCGCGCATAGTGCATGGAACCGGAGATGATCTGGAAGGGTTTGCCGTCGAGGACGAAGTGGCCGGAGTCGGCGGCCAACGGTCCGGTCTGGGCACGGGCCGTGGTACCGAGGGCAATCAGGCAGAGCAGGAGAAGTCGGCGCATGGGCTGAAGATACGTCGGGACGATTGCGGCGTCAGCGGGCTGCCTCGGCGGCCGGCGACCACCGTGCAGAGTGACCCTCAAGCTCTCCGTTCAGGTCCGTGGTCCTCCGTTCGGTCCGTATCCAATTCGTAGAATGCCGAATGGCAGAGGTGCCGGTGGCGTCCGTGGGGCTCAACCGGGCAGGCGTCTACGAGAATGGATACGGACTGAACGGACCGGAACGGATCGAACGGAGACAGCAGCTGGGGCCCGCCTCACTGGTCGCCGTATGCGGGAAGCGGTACTATCCGCTGAGAGGGGACTACCGCCGACCGCCGACCGCACTCCTACAAATATGTCGACCTCCTACGACCTCATCCGATTCGCCTACCGCTACAACACCTGGGCCACCGACGTCGTGCTGACGGCCATGGACCAGTTGAGCCCGGAACAGTACACGGCACCCGGCAGCAGCGGGCATGGATCGATCCGCGACACCTTCGCGCACTGCATCTCGTCGAACCACGTATGGTTGCTCTGGTTCGAAGGGAAAATCACGATCGCCGAGGTGCCCGCGCATAGCATTCCGGGCGACGAGTTGGCCACGGTGGCCGGGGCGAGAGTGCGCTGGGAGGCGGTACGCGCGCAAACCGACGCGTATCTGGACAGCTTGAATGACGAGACGATCGACGAGTATCGCGAATGGCAGATTCCCGGCGGCCCCGGCGGCCGGTCGAAGCTCTGGCAGATGCTCTTCCACGTGGCCAACCATGGCACGCACCATCGCGCGCAGGTCGTGGCGGGCATCCGCCGGGCGGGGTACAGCCCCGGCAACGTCGAAATGCTCGCGTACATCATGACGCATCCCGACGGCTGATTGCCCACTGCCCACTGCCCACTGCCGAACTGATCTCTCATGCGCCGCCATTCCGCTCTGATCTCCGTCTGTCTTCTCGTCCTCACGCTCGCGCCCGTCTCGCTGACGGCCCAGCGTCTCTCGGCGAGCGAACGCGCCATCGCGAATGCGGTCGACTCGCACAACGCCGAGGCGCTGGCGTTGCTCAAACAGATCGTGAACATCAACAGCGGCACGATGAACTTTGCCGGGGTGCGGCAGGTGGCGGACGTGCTGCGTCCCCAATTCGATGCGCTCGGGTTCAGCACGCGCTGGGTGGACGGCGCGTCGTTCGACCGCGCGGGGCACCTGGTGGCCGAGCATCCGGGGCCGGGCCCCAAGCTGCTGCTCATCGGTCATATGGATACGGTGTTCCCGGTGACCAGCCGGTTCCAGCATTGGACGCAGCTCGACGATTCCACGGCCACCGGCCCTGGCATCATCGACATGAAGGGTGGGGACGTCATCATCCTCTATGCGTTGCGCGCGCTCAAGGATGCAGGCCAACTGGATCGGATGAACGTGGCCGTGGTGTTCGATGGCGACGAGGAGAACGCGGGCGCGCCGCTGTCGGCCGCGCGAAAGGCGCTGATCGACGCGGCGGCGGGGGCAAAGGCCGCCATCGGATTCGAGGACGGCGCCGGCGATCCGAAGACCGCCGTGATCTCGCGCCGTGGGGCGGGGAGCTGGACGCTCACCACGACCGGCAACGCCGGCCATTCGTCCCAGATCTTTCGCAGTGACATCGGCGCCGGCGCGGTGTTCGAGGCGTCGCGCATTCTCGATGCCTTCTACACCCAGCTTCGCGGCGAGCGGTACCTCACCTTCAATCCGGGCCTCGCGCTCGGCGGCACGACGGTGACGCTCGACAGCAATGCCGCGGCCGGCCGGGCGGCCGGCGAGCACAACGTGGTGGCCGAACACATGACGGTGAGCGGCGACATCCGAACACTTTCGCCGGCGCAACTTGCCGCCACGAAGCAGACCATGCGCAACATTGTGTCGCACCATCTGCCGCAGACCAACGCCACCATCGCCTTCGACGACGGCTATCCGCCCATGGCGCCCACCGACGGCAATCGCCGGCTGCTGACCGCGTACGACCGGGCGAGTCGGGACCTCGGATTCGGCGGCGTGGTGGCGGTGGATCCGTCGCGCGCCGGCGCCGCCGACGTGGCGTTCGTGGCCGACCAGGTGCCGATGGTCATCGACGGCATCGGCCTGTCGGGCCATGACGACCACAGCGAAAAGGAAACCGCGTATCTTCAATGGCTGCCGCGGCTGACCAAGCGCGCGGCGGTTCTGTTGCACCGACTTTCACAGTGAGCCACGCCATGGATCCCCGTGCCGTCGCACCTGCCGAAATTCTCCGCATCAACACCAAGCTCTTCCGCAACTGCCTGCACGGGATGGGCCAGGCGCAGGCGGAGTCGCGTCCCTCCGGTGAGTCCAACAGCGCCCTGTGGGTGGCGGCGCACATGGTGAAGGCGCGCTACGGACTGCTCAAGTGGCTCGGGGCGGAGCGGCCGAATCCGCTGCCGCCGGCGCTGCTGGCGGCCAAGAGCATCGACGAGGTGCACGACTGGCCATCGGTGGCCGACGTGCTCGCCGCCTGGGCCGATGCCTCGCACGCCCTGCGCGACCGGCTGGCGGCGATGACCGCGGCGCAGTTGGGCACGCCCGTCGAGGCGCGGTTTCCGCTGTTCGAACAGACCACATTCGCGCTGCTGACGTTCATGGTGCAGCACGACGCCTATCACCTCGGGCAGCTCTCGGTACTGAGGAAGCTCGCCGGGCTGCCGGGGATGAGTTACACGGACCCCTCGTAGTCGGCGCCGCCATGTCTTCGATCACCCGTCGGGAATTCCTCGCCACCTCGGGCAGCTGTGCCGCGCATCTGGCACTCGCCGCCGCCGTGTCCCCACGCCTCCTGCGCGAATTGTGGGCGGCGCGCCCCAGGGGGCCGATCGTCGCCACCGAACCGTTCGGCCGGCTCGAACGCGTGGGCGAGAACATCTGGGCGCTCGTGTCGACTCCGCTCGGTGGCGACTACACCACCGTCTCCAACGGGGGCATCATCGCCGGCCGGAACGCCGTGCTGGCCATCGAGGGATTCCAGACGCCGAAGGGTGCCGCGTGGCTCGCCGCACAGGCGCGGACACTCACCGGGCGCTGGCCCACGCACGTCCTCGTGACGCACTATCACTCCGACCATTCCAACGGCGTCGCCGGGTACGTCACGCCCGACCATCACCCGGTCATGCGGGTCACGCAAGTCACGCGCGACGAGGCGATCGCCCGCAACAAGCCGGCCGATGCTGACCGCACGGCCGCGCTCGGCGACGCCGTGCTCATGTCGCCCACCGACGTCACCACCCTCGATCTTGGCGGGCGCAGCATCCGCATCGTTCCCCAACTCGGCCACACGGACAGCGATGTGGCGCTCGAACTCGACGATGCCGATCTCGTGTTTTGCGGCGACCTGTTCTGGAACGCGATGTTTCCGAATTACGTGGACGCCATTCCGAGCAAGCTCTCGGCATCGGTGCGTGTGTTGCGCGCACGGAACGCGGCGACCTACGTGCCGGGCCACGGCGCGGTGGGCACGCCGGCCGATCTCGATCGCTACACCGCCATGATCGACGACGTGGAACGTGCCGCGCGCCAGGCGCACGCCGCCGGCACGAGCGCCAAGGACGCGGCGGCGGCGTACACCATCCCGGCGTCCACCGGCGACTGGGCGATGTTCGGCAAGACGTTCGTGGAACGGGCGTTTTCGGCGTGGGACCGCGAACTCGGAGGCCCCTTATGACCCTCGGGTCGAAGGCGGATCTCAAGGGTATGCGACGCGTGGGCCGCCTCGTGGCCGACGCGCACGCGTTTCTGGCGCAGCACGTGGCCGTCGGCATCAGCACCGCCGAGTTGGACGAGCGCGGGGCGAAGTTCATCCGCGCGCGCGGCGGTCGATCTGCGCCGCAGCTCACGTATCGGTTCCCCGGATTCAATCTCATCAGCGTCAACGACCAGGTCGTGCACGGCGTGCCGGGGGCGCGTGTGCTGGAGCGCGGCGACCTGGTGAAGCTGGACATCACCGTGGAACTCGACGGATTCGTGGCCGACGCGGCGCGCACCATCGCGCTGCCCGGGGCGCCCGCTGTGGCGCGACGCCTCATGCGGTGCGCGCGGCGGGCGTTCACGGCGGCCATGGCGCACGCGCGCGACGGCCTTCCCGTCCGCGGCATCGGCCGCGCCATCGAACACGAAGTGGTGCGCGACGGCTTCGCGGTGGTGCGCGAACTCACCGGGCACGGGGTCGGCCGGACCATCCACGAGGCGCCCACCGTGCTGAACTACGAGGATCCGCGCGATCGCGCGATCCTGCACGACGGGATGGTGCTGGCCGTCGAGCCGATCATCACCGAGCGGCCGGTGCGCACGGTGGAAGAGCGCGACGGGTGGACGATTCGCACGCGCAATCACGTGTTGTCGGCGCACTACGAGAACACCATCGTCGTGCGGCAGGGACGGCCGCTGATCCTCACCGCGGCGTAGTCCACGTCACAATCGGACCGGCAACTCGCAATACCTTCGTTTGATGGGTTTCGTATCGGTGCACGTGCAACAATCGTCCCGATGTGGGGGTACCCCCCCCGAAACCCGCAACGGAGGAGTCGCATGAAGCGTGCATTCG
Source organism: uncultured Gemmatimonadaceae bacterium (assembly GCA_963781765.1). Taxonomy (GTDB): domain Bacteria; phylum Gemmatimonadota; class Gemmatimonadetes; order Gemmatimonadales; family Gemmatimonadaceae; genus JAGWRI01. The sequence continues at coordinate 58,287 of CAWAHC010000011.1, read as the reverse complement.
TTAGCATGGCGGTCGTGACCGCATTGATCGGGAGCGTCGCGCCGGCGGCGCACGCCCAGAGCGGATTGGGCATCAAGGGCGGCGCATCGTTCAGCACTGTGTCGAGCTCCGGCGTGCTGCCGGGGGCCCTGCAGTCGCGGACCGGCTATGCCATCGGGCTCGCCTACGAGAGTGGTTCGCCGCTCGGACTCGGCATCGAGGGGCTGTACTCGCAGCAGGGCGTGACCAGCACGACGCCGGGTGATTCGCGCGAGCTGAATTACATCGACGTCCCGGTCTATCTGCGGCTGAGTATGCCCGTGCCGGGTATCTCGCCGTTCGCCTATGCCGGACCGCAGGCCTCGTTCGAGATGGCGTGCCACGCGGGCGGCTCCAACTGCCCCGACACCGGCCGTCCGAAAACGACGTACGCCGGCGTCATCGGCGCCGGCGTACGGTTGATGGGTGGGCTCACGCTCGAGGGCCGCTACGTCTACGGCCTCACCGACCTCAAGCTGGCCACGGTGCAGAGCACCGATAGCTACAAGAGTCGCACGTTCATGGTGCTGGTCGGCTTCGGGTTCTAGTTCGTCATTTCGCGCGCTCCAGTGTGGAGGCGGCGTCGTTCACCAACGCCGCTTCCGCGCTGAGGGCGTCGGCGATGCGCGCGATCTGCGCGTTCACATCGCTCCACTCGCCCTGCTCGATGGCCTCGCGCGCGCCTGGCATCGTCTTCACGCCGTATCCGGTGTAGAAGCCCGGTGCGTAGAGCAGGTGCTTGTACCAGGGCCGCTTGGGTAGCCCGTCGGGTGACGTGAGGTCGCGCTCCGACTTGAGCAGCTGCTCGTTCACGCTGCGCAACGCGGCCTCCGCCGTGTCCGCGCCGGCGCCCCACATGCCATAGGCCTTCTCGAATCGCGCCGCGGCGGCGTTCAACGTGTCCACCGCATTCAACAGCGGCGCGAAGTTGAATTGCGGCGGCGGCACCTTCGCCGCCGGCGCGCCGGTGGGATCCTCGGGATCGCTCACCATCGCGAAGTCGCCGGCCTTGATGGCGCGGTTGGTGGCTTCGATGGCGCGCGCCCGCTGGTCGCGGAGCTGCTGCAGCTCCGCGGTGTACCGCTGCACCGTCTGCGCGAGGTTGGTGTAGACGAAGGGCAGCACGTCGGCATCGGCCAGCCGCATCACCATCCGACCGGCGGTCTGCGCCAGTGCCTTGCCGTACACGAACGAGGTGTCGCTGAAGTGGGTGTACCAGTAGAAGTCGTCGTAGATGGAGTGGTAGATGCCGCTCTGATCCTCGCCGCCAAAGCCGAGGTTGAGCGAGGCGACGCCCAGGTGCTGCAGGAAGGGCGTGTAGTCGGAGCCCGAGCCGAGCGCCCCGATGCGGATGTCTGCGTTTGGCCCGCCGTCGCCGCCGGCACTCCCGCGTCCCGCACCCCCACCGGCTTCGGCGGCACGCACCGCCTGCTCCGCCTTGGCGCGCGTCCAGACGCTTACATGTGCTTCGGGGTCCATCACGTCCTTCTCGGCCGCGTTCACGAACGCTTCGAGCGAGTGCGATCCCGAGGCGTGGAAGAAGCCGCGCCCGTTGCCGTCGGTGTTGATGTACGCCACGGCGTGCTGCGCCAACTCGTTGGCGTGCTCCTCCACCCACTCGGTGGAGCCGAGCAGCCCGGGCTCCTCGCCGTCCCACGCCGCGTAGATGATGGTGCGCTTGGGACGCCAGCCCTGCTTGTAGAGTTCACCCAGCGCGCGCGCCTCCTCCAACTCGGCCACCTGGCCCGACAGCGGATCGGCGGCGCCGTTGACCCAGCCGTCGTGGTGGTTGCCGCGGATGATCCACTGATCGGCTTCGGTGGTGCCGGGCAGCTTGGCGATCACGTCGTGCAGCGTCTTGAGATCCCAGTTGGACTTGACCACCAGATGCACGCGCGCCGGGCCGGAGCCCAGCCGATAGGTGATCGGCAGTCCGCCGCGCCACGAAGCGGGCGCCACCGGGCCGCCCATGGCGGCCAGCAGCGGCTGCGCGTCGCCGTACGAGATGGGCAGCACGGGGATCTTGGTGAGCGTGGGCGCGTCCTTGATGGGCAGTCGCTTGGCGTCCTTGGTGGCGCCGATGCCGGGCGTCAGCGGATCGCCGGGATAGGTGGGCATGTCCTCCACACTGCCGCGCTGCACGCCCTGCGGGGGACGCATCGGCCCCTTGGGGAACACGTCGCCGCCGGCGTAGCCGTCGTCGGCCGGGTCGGAGTAGATGAGACAGCCCACGGCGCCGTGCTCGGCGGCCACCTTGGGCTTGATGCCGCGCCACGAGCCGCCGTACTTGGCGATCACGATCGCGCCCTTCACCGAGATGCCGTGCCGGGCCAGCTCGTCGTAGTCGGACGGGATGCCGTAGTTCACGAACACCAGCGGACCGGTCACGTCGCCATCGGCCGAGTACGCGTTGTAGGTGGGGAGCTGCTCCGCCGTCTGGTTGGAGGTCGGATCCGCCGGCACCACCGGTTCCTGCAGCTTGGCGGTGTAGTGCGTGGGCGCGATCATCTCCACCAGCCGCTGCCGCGGCGTCGGGAAGAGCACGTCGAAGGTCTCGATGTGCGCGTCCCAGCCCCACGACTTGTACTGCGCCAGGATCCACTGGGCATTCTGCAGGTCGTAAGGCGAGCCCACGTGGTGCGGGCGCGCCGAGAGGAGCTTCAAGTTGGCGCGCAGGCGGGCGGGGTCGGGAATGGCGTCGAACTTGGCTTCCCAACCGCGCTCGATGCGCGACGTCGCGGCGGTGAAACCGCGCAGGGGGGCCGGTTCGGGCGCGAATCGCGCCGGCAGCAGCGTCAGTCCGCCGAGGGCGGCGAGGGTGGAGATCGAGAGGCGGGGGATCATGGCAGGGAGGGGTTGTCCGGACAGTGGCGGGTGGGAGGGAACCCCGCCAAATTGGGGCGCCGTGCCGTCGCGCGCCAGACGCTGCCGGTGCTTCGCCTCCCGGCCGCTCCCCCTCTTGCCGCCCCCTCCTCATGCTTCGCCTCATTCGACTGACCGTTCCCTCCCTCGTCGCACTGTGCTCGTCGGTGGCCGGCGCGCAGCAGCGTCCCGACCCCTCCACGGTCGACACGTTCGTGATCGCGAACTTCCGCACCGAGAGCGGCACCGTGCTCCCGTCGGCGCACGTGGTGTACGGCACGTACGGGCATCTGAATGCCGCGCACGACAATGCCGTGCTGCTGCCGTCGCACTACATGGCCAATCACCGCGGCTACGAGTGGCTCATCGGGCCCGGCCGCGCGCTCGACACCACACGCCTGTTTCTGGTGGCCACCGAACTGTTCGGCAACGGCCACTCGTCGTCGCCGAGCAACACGCCCGAGCCGTATCACGGCCCGCGATTCCCGGTGACGACCATTCGCGACAATGTCGATGCGGTGCACCGGCTGCTCACCGAACGGCTGGGCATCACGCACGTGCGCGCCGTCATCGGCTTCTCCATGGGCGCGCAGCAGGCGTTCCAGTGGGCGGTGAGTTACCCCGACTTCGCCGACCGCGTGGTGGCCACGTCGGGAACGGCCAAGACGTACGGCCATGGGATCGTGCGGCTGGAGGGGCAGATCGCCGCGATCACCGCCGACCAGACCTTCAACGGCGGCGACTATACCGCCGAACCGGCCAAGGGGATGGAGGCGTTCGGCATGGTCTGGGCCGGGTGGCTGTACTCGCAGGAGTGGTGGCGCCGCGAGTTGTGGCGCACGAACTCTCCGCCGGGCACCACGTTCGAGCAGGTGGTCAGCAACTTCCGCACCAACTTCCTGAAGGGTGCCGACGCCAACGACGTGATCCTGCAGGCGCGCACCTGGCAGCGGCACGACGTGGGGCAGACACCGGGCTTCCACGGCAGCGTCGAAGCGGCGCTGCGGTCGATCCGCGTGCCCTTCTTGTATATGCCGTCGGAGACCGACATGTACTTCCCGATCACCGACGCACGGTATGAGAAGCAGTTCATGCGCACGGTGTCGTTCGTGCCCATCCCGTCGCTCTGGGGGCACCCCGCGGGCGCGGGCGCGAGCCCGGCGGACCTCGAGTTCCTCAACGACAAGATCGGGCGCTTTTTGCGCGGAGAGCCCGTGACGGCCGGCCCGGAGCGGTAGCGTCGCAGGCCGCATTGCGACGGGCCTTGGGGCGTGATAGACTACACCGCCGGAGTCGGCGCCTCCGAGCGCCCCGTTGTCACGCGCCGTTGGTTCGACTCCATCGCCCAGGGCGTTCGACCTCCATGGCCCCCGTCCGCCAACCATCACGGCGGGAACATCGTGTCCGGGAGAGCCCGTGATATTCTTTGAAGCGCTTCGTCGACGCGATTTTCTGAAGGCATCCGCTGCCACCGTCGGAGCGTTTCTCCTCGAGGCGTGCGGCTCCAGTCCGGCGGCCCCCGGCAAATCCGACACCACGACGACCCAACCGCCCCCGCCTACCCACGCTGGCGTGTACGCCAACTACCACGCGGGCGATGATTACATGCAAGTGCTCGGCGCCAGCGTCCGCCGGAACGGGATTGCCTGGCAGCGGGATCACACGGGCACCTGGGTCTCCGTCGGTCCCGGCGTCTGGCGCGACAATCACTATCCCGCAGGCTCGGTGTACACCGGTCGCCAATTCATCACCGAACCCGGGGCCGTCAACATCGCCCCGAACGGCTGCGGGTTCGCGAAGAACGGCACGAGTGGGTGGAGCCTGGCGAGTGACGGGGCGGCCACGCTCTCGGTGGTCGACGACGCGGCGGCCATCACGGCGGCGGGCTTGCAGTTGCTGGCCGGCGACACCGCCTGTCTCAAACTCGACAACTCGGCGGGCGGGACGGCGGCCGAGGCCTCCGTCCCGTTGGGTACGCTGTCGGCCGAGGCGCATTCGTTCTACGTCCAGGTGCGGGGTGGCGCCGGCAGCATCTTCATCAGGCAGGCCGGCGTCCTCGGCCAGACCCTGTTTGGGGCCTCCGCGCAGTACACCACCGTCGTGTCGCGGAATGCGTTGGCCGCCCCCGCGGCTGGGACGTTGTGCATCAGCGCCGATCCCGGCCAGGTGGTGCTGTTCCTGTTGCCCCAAGTGGAGGCCAGCGTGTGTGAGACCTCCCCCGTTCCGAACGCGACGAACGGCACGACGGAACGCATCGGGGAGTTCTTCACGTGGTCGTTCACCAACGCGCCCGGCCCGATGGCGATCTACATGCGGCGCACGTGGACGCCGATGTACCGGTTCAATCCGTATCTCGGAATCGGGGCTCCGGAAGTGAGTGCCGGCCAGTTCATCCACCTGGGCCTCGACAACGGCACGCATACCCGGCTGACCACCACGACGGCCGTGTCGGTGAGCGGGGACACGACCCCCCCCAATATCGGGGACGACTGCCGGATCGTGGGACGGTTCGACGCGCTCGGCAACGGCACGTGTGAGCAGTCGCTGAACGGGCGAGGGTCGACGTTCAGCCCGCCCGCCACGGACAACCCGGGCTACGATGCGGCGTTCGCCGTGCAGACGGCGGCGATCGGGCGCTACACCGGCGTCTCGATGCCGATCATCGGATCACACATCGTGATCGCCACCGACATCTCGCTCAGCCTCGACGAACTGGAAGCGCTCTGACGGCCTGCGGGCCGGCCCGGGTAGCTACGGGCTACCCCGCGCCCCAAATTCCGCATCGAACCCTCAATCCGGGGTAGCCGTGTGACGGAAGCGCTCGTAGTCGTTGCCGGCGGTGGTGGATTCATTGGCGGACATCTCGTGGCCAAGCTGAGAGGCACGGGGACTCGGGTCCGAGCCGTGGACATCAAACCGCTGGGCGAGTGGCACCAGGTATTCGACGACGTCGAGAACGTGGTGGCCGACCTGTCGGTGAAGGACGCGGCGGAACGGGCGTGCGTCGGAGCCAGCGAAGTGTACCAACTGGCGGCCGACATGGGGGGCATGGGGTTCATCGAGGCCAACAAGGCCAGGTGCATGCTCTCCGTGCTCACCAATACGCACATGCTCATGGGCGCGCAGCGGGCGGGGGTCGAACGGTTCTTCTACTCCTCCAGTGCCTGCGTGTACAACGTCGACAAGCAGACCTCGCCCGACGTGGTGGCGCTGAAGGAAGAGGATGCCTACCCGGCGATGCCCGAAGACGGATACGGCTGGGAGAAGTTGTTCAGCGAGCGCATGTGCCGGCACTTCCGCGAGGATTTCGGGCTCCAGACTCGGGTGGCGCGCTACCACAACGTGTACGGGCCCGAGGGGGCGTGGGAGGGAGGGCGCGAAAAGGCGCCGGCGGCCATCTGCCGGAAAGTGATCGAGGCGAAGCACCGCAAGACGGGCAGGATCGTGATCTGGGGGGACGGCCATCAGACGCGGTCGTTCATGTACATCGACGACTGCCTGTACGGCACGATGACGCTGCTCCATTCGGACGTCATCGAGCCGATCAACATCGGGTCGAACGAACTGGTGACGATCAACGGGCTGGTGGACATCGCCGAGGAGATCGCGGGGGTGAAGTTGCACCGCGAGTACAACCTGTCGGCGCCCAAGGGGGTCACCGGGCGTAACTCCGACAATACCAGAATCAAGGCGCTGTTGGGATGGGAGCCCTCGCTGCGGCTGCGGGACGGCATGGAGCGCACCTACCGGTGGATCGAAGCCCAATGGTCGGCCCAATACGGTGCACGATAACGGCCCGCCATTCGGCGATCGCTCGCTAGGCGAGCGGCTGATCCGGGGGGGCGCCTGGGCGTTCGGCATGCGCCTGGCGGGGGGGCTGGCGTATCTGGCCGCCACCAGCATCGTGGCGCGCGTGCTCGCTCCCGATCAGGCCGGGGTGTACTTCCTGGGCGCCAGTCTGGTCACCGCCCTCGGCACGGTGGGCGAGTTTGGCCTGGGGCGTGCGACGTCCAGGCTCGTGGCCGAGCGGTTGGGGTTGGGGCGAGCCGGGGAAACCGCGGGCATCACGCGTGTCGCGATCCGGGTAGGCGCGCTCACGGCCCTTGGCACCGCGACGCTGTACGCCGTGTTCGGAAACTGGGCCGCGCTGTCGGTGTTTCACAATCCGGCCCTGGCAACGCTGACGCCCCTGGTGGTGGCGTGGATCTTCTTCCTGTCCGTTCAACGCATACTCGGCGAAACGTTCAGGGGATTCCACCGGATCGGGCTGGCCACGATGTTCGGCTACACGACGGACGGATTGGCCCCGTCGGTGTTCTTCATCGTGCTGTTGGCGCTGATCTGGCGGCTGCGCGCGTACAGCCTCTGGAACGTCACCTTGGTCGCGATGATGGCGGTGGGATTGAGCGCCTGCCTGGCCATCGGATTGCTGGTCCGGCAGCGCCGAGCCGGAGTGACCGAAGGGCCAAGACCGGCGACGCCGGCTATCGGGTCACGGGCCCTGCTGGCAATCGGGGCGCCGATACTCGCGACCGGATTGACCAACCTCGTCCTGAACAACCAGTTCGATCTGGCCATCCTCGGACACTTTCGCGGAGGCAGCGACCTGGCGCTCTACGGGTCGGCGTTGAAGCTGACGCTGTTCGTCACCGCCCCATTGATGGTAGCCAATGCCGTATTGCCGCCGTTCATCGCCGAACTACACGCCACGAATCAGCACGCCAAACTGCAATGGACGTTGCGGACATCCGCGTTCGTGACCGGGCTTCCGAGTCTGCTCGCCCTGGCAATCGTGAGCTTCTGGGGACGCCCCATCCTGGCCACGATCTTCGGGGCGTACTACGCGGCCGCGGGGCCGATCCTTCTGCTTCTGGCGCTCTCGCAGATGGTCAACGTGTTCGGCGGATCGTGCGGACTGGTACTGCTGATGACCGGGCACGAAGTGGAAATGATGAAGATATCCGTGATGGTAGCGGTGATCTCGGTTACGGTGGGTGTGTTCGCGGCCATGGAATACGGCGCCATGGGGCTGGCCGCCGCGGCCATTCTGCGCGAGCTGCTCGGGAACGCGCTGCGGGTCGCGGTGGTCCGCCGCAAGCTCGGGCTGTGGACGCCGATGCCTCTCTGGTTGGGTCGTTACCCCTAGGCCGCATGCTCTCGCGGCGCGATTTTGTCGTCTTATGCGGCGGCCTGGTTCAGGTCCCGTTCCTCAACTGGGACGGCCTGAGCGTTCCGGGCATTGGCACCAGTCCAAGCGCGCCGTCATTGCCGTCGTGGTTCGAACGCGCACGCGTGCAGGCGTTGACGGGAATGGGCGGCGTGTGGACGTCGAGGCCGGTGTTCGAGCGCACGGGCGCCGCGGCGCGAGCCCTCGGCGCGACCGTGCTGACCCGATATGTAAAATGGAATGCCACGGCGCCGTTCTGGTCGCCGGCCGGGTTGCTCACGCCCACCGGCAAGCAGACCGTCGGCGCCATGATCGAGGAAGCGCATCACAACGGCGTCCGGCTCATTCTGTACTACTGGCACGAAGGCGACGATGGATATGCCGCCACCCACCCCGACGTCTATTGCCGGATGCCGAACGGGGACATTGCCAGCCATCCGGTTCGCGGGCGGCTGCTCGACGTCACCGACCCCGGTTACGGCACGCTGGTCAAGGCGCGTCTGAACGAAATGGCCGGCCTCGGAGCCGACGGGTTCTACTTCGACTACATGCACCTGCCACCGGCGGGGTGCCTGGATACGCAACTGGAGCGCACGTTCACGAGCGACGGAGGCCCGTCGATACCGCGCAACGCGGTCCGCGACGACGAGCCCGCGTACCACGCGTTTCTGGGATACACGGCGCGGCGTGTCGCGGCGACGTTCGAAGATTGGAAAGCCAGCGTGCATGCCCGCTCCCCCGACACGCTGTTCATCATCAGCGCGACGTACCTGCCGTCGCTGGTGTCGAATCGGATGAATACGGATCTGGTACGCGCGGCGGACTCACCCAAGACGGAGTTCTACGTGGCCGTACGGCCGCAACTCAGTCTGGGGATGTTCGAGCGCGGGAAACCGCTGGGGTGGGTGGGCGCCGACGAGCGGCTGGTGATGGGATACTGCTATCTGCGGGATGCCGGCGCCGGGCGGCCGCCACACGTGTGGGCCCCCGGTTTTCTGGCGGCACCGGAATACCCGCGGTTCGTGGCTGCGGTTCTCGCCTTCGGTTGCATCGCGGCCGTGAACCTTCCCGAGCCGCTGTTGAACGATTCTACGGGGGGTACGGAGGCAGAGCGTGACGGCATTCCGGCGGCGTTCGCGCTGGGACGACGCTTGTCCGAGCAGCTGGAAGGGACGCACCCGCTGCGGTGGCTCGTGGTTCACGTGTCCGAACGGGCGCGAGACGCACGGGGCGCGGACATCGAGCGCGCCTGCCGGGAAGTCATCGCTCCGGAAATCGGGGCCTTCGTGACCGGGCTGCACCTGGGCGTGCCGGTCGGCGTCGTCACCGATTCGGAGCTGGCGGCAGGCGTGCCCGGTTCGGCGAAGGTCCTCTTTCTTCCGGACCCTGCGACCCTGCACGATCGTCAGCGGGCGGCGGTCGCCAGATTCCGCCAGGACGGTGGCACCGTGGTGCACCAGGACGGCCGCTGGGACTGGACCGGAAATCCGGCCGCCGCGGAACGGGCGCTCGGAGCCCGGTTGGAGCACGTCCTCGGCACCGTTCCGCTCCTGGTCACCTCGCGTTCCGGCCGGCCGTTTGCCGCCGCGCATGCCTCGGCGGACGGCAAACGACTGGTGATCGGCGTGACGACGGCGTTCTCCGGATTGCACCTGCAATCGGGGCAGGCGGTACCCGGCGCGGTGCCGGCGCCCGGCGACCTGACGGGCGTGGACGTCTGGTGTCGGCAGGCCCGTCCGATAACCCGTGCCCAAGATGTGGTGCGTGGAACCGTGTTGAACGCACGACGGCGCGGCGATGCGTACGTTGTCACCCTGCCGCTGGTCCGGCCGTTCGCTTTCATCGCGATTCAAACGGAATAGCACGAGATGCCCGACCCTCTACCGCCGATCGGCTTTCTGGTTGTCGGAGCACAGAAGGGTGCCACGTCGTGGCTCTTCTACTGCCTCCGGGATCATCCGCAACTGTGCCTCCCGGACAAGAAGCGCGAATCGGACTACATCGGCGGCCCGACGTATCGGGAACGGGGGGAAGCGTGGTACTTCGGCCTGTTCGCCAGGTGGCGTCCCGGCCAGCTCGCGGGCGCGGTGTCCGTTGACTACATGTTCGACGCCGCGGCGGCGGATGAGGTCTGGCGGGTGGCCCCGAATGCAAAGCTGATCGCGATGGTTCGCGAGCCCGTGGACCGCGCGGTCTCCGCCTACTACTGGCTGGTTCGAAAGCGGCTGATCCCCAAGATCGGAATACTGCCCGCGCTGGAGCAGGGTCTCCGTGACTCGCGAAGCGGTACGCAGAGCCCGTTCGCGGAGTTGCTCACGCGGGGTCTCTATGCGCGGCAGCTCGGGCAGTACCTGCAGCGCTTTCCCGCCGAGCATGTGCTCGTCGGGGCGTATGACGACGTCGTGGCTGACGCGGCGGCCGCGATATCCGGGATCTACCGCTTTCTGGAGGTCGATCCCACATTCGCCCCCCCCTCGCGATCAACGCGGCCAAAGGCCAACGCCTTCTCGGACATCCTGGTTTCACTGGAGCGGTTGGCGCCCACGTCGCGCATCCTGGCGCATACGAGCGGCTTTCTGCACAACGCCATGCGCCGCCTGGGCGTGGGCGGGACGCGCCCGCAGCTTCCGGCGCGGCTCAACACCGAACTGCGAGAGTTCTTCAGCGACGACCTGCGGGCATTGGGCCGCCAGCTCAGCAGGACCCACGTCGTGAGCCATGAGACGCGCGAGACGGTACGGGGCTGGCATGACTGAATTCGTGATCAACACGCTGACCGTCACGCCGGCGGCCGGCGGCCTGAAGACGTATCTGGTGGAGATCTTCCAGGAGTTGCTGGAGATGGACCGGGTCAACGAATACACCTTTCTCTGCTCGCCGGTGAACAGATCCGTGTTCGCGTTTGCCGGCCGGTTCCCGAATGCGACCATCCGGGAGGTGCCGCGCCACCCGAGGGGGCCGGTCGCCCGGATCCTGTTCGATCAACTGGCCGTGCCGCGCCTGATGGCGAAGCAAAAGGACGCGGTACTGATCACGCCGAGCAGCGTGGCGAGCGTTCTGGTTGGCAACCGCCAGGTCACGCTGGTGCTGGCGCCGCTGAGCGTCCGGGCATTGCGAACGGCCATCCCGCGCAGCCGGAGCACCATTACCCTGTGGCAGGCCGCCTATTTCCGTCTCTTCATGCCGCTCTCCATGCGCCGGAGCAGCGCGGTGGTGGCCATTTCGCAACACCTCGCGGATGCACTGACGTCGGCGTACGGGCGGTCGGTGGACGTGGTGCACGCCGGCGTGGCTGCGAGCGCCGTTCCCGCACGGGCCATCCGCGAGCCCGACGGCGATGGTGACGGATACGTGCTCTTCGTGAGCACGCTGTTTCCGTACAAGAACGTGGACCGGTTGCTCGAAGCGTTCGCGGCCCTTCACGCCCGCCGCCGGGTGCCTGCCGGGTTGAAACTGAGGATCGTGGGCCGAGACCCCGGCGGGAGGCAGTTGACGCGGTTGCGGTCGCACGCTCGAGCGCTCGGCGTGTCGGACCGGGTGGCGTTTCTGGGCCCGATCCCGCACGAGCGCATCTGGCCCCTGTATCAGGGGGCACGCCTGTTCGTATACCCGTCGTCCATGGAGACGTTCGGCATGCCGGTGCTGGAGGCGATGCGCGCAGGCGTTCCGGTGGCCGCGTCGCACCGCATGTCCATTCCCGAAGTGGCTGGCAGCGCGGCCGTGCTGTTCGACCCCGACGACGTGGATGACCTGACCCAGGCCATGGAGCGGGCGCTCGGGGACGAGGGGCTTCGCGCTTCGCTGATAGAAGCGGGCCGTCGGCGGGTGCAGGAGTTGAGTTGGAAACGATCGGCTGGCGAGATGCTGGAGGTGTTGAAGCGGGTGGCCGGTGGCGCGTCAGGGGCGTGACAGGCCGGGCTACCGTGACGCGGACGCGGTCACGAATTCCAGAATGAGGTATGTGGGAACGACTGCCATCAGGAAGGCGATGACGGCGCCCGACACCTCCGTGGCGGGAAGTTGCAGCGCCAGCGGCGCCACCGCGACGGTGTAGATCACGATTGCCCCGGGGCGCCCGTCGAGCAGCAACGGCCTCAACGACCGGTACAAGACGCGCAGCAGCACTCCGAACAGGAACATGCCGGCGAGCACGCCGGCCCACCCGAAGTTCCAATACAGCTCCGCCACGAGCCCTGGAGGAACACCGGTGGTCAGGGCATTGAGTCCATAGACCTTTTTCGCGATGATCGGCCCGATGGCCACGAGCCCCTTGTTGGGCCAGATGGTTCGCGGAATGGGCGCCGTCACCCACGTGACGAGCGTCTTGCCCCACTGGTAGGGCAGAGATGTGGGCACGGCCTGCACGATGAGGCTGGTCTTGTCGATGCCCATCCAGTGGCGGGTCCCGATGGTCTGCTCGAGCTTGCCGGTGAAGCCGGGCGCAGTCTGAAACGAAGGTGCGCGAACCTCCGCGCGAAGGGTTCCCATGACGGCGAAGCCCGCCATTCCGAGCGCGGCCGCAACCGCGATGTGCCTGATGTGCAGCCGCCCGCGGGCGTAGTGAAAGACGAGCGCCGTCACGACGATGATCAGCAAGGCTTCGGTTCGGGAACTGGCCAGGAACGGCAGCACCATGGCGAGCAGGCCCAGGCCCACCGCCACGACGATCCAGGGCACGGAGCGGCCGGCGCGCCGCGGCACGATGGCGGCGAGGACGCAACAATACGCGTACAGCGCCAATTCGGATCCGTAGCGGTAGTAGCCGAGGGCGGCCCAGTGCGCGCTGCCGGGCACGGCGACGGGACGGATGTCCGAGATCACGCCCTCGCGCACACTTGCCCAGCCCCCCGTGGCACGCATGAAGAGGACCACCGAAACGACGCTGATGGCCGTGATCGGCAGGAGCACCACGGCCAGGCGCCGGCGATGAAAATCTTCACGCAGGGCCCGGATGCGGCCAAGCGGGACGCGCGGTATCGCGATGAAATAGCCGAGCGCCAGTGCCGCCAAGCCACTTATGATGACTGCCATGCCCCGGAGCAGGATGGACAGCGGCTTCCCGAGCAGCAGAAACGCCACCAGCTCCGGATTGGGATCCATGACGAGCAGGTATGTGCGCGCGGTTACGCCGACGAGGACGGAGAGCAGGACGAAGCTCAGCGGTTCGAAGATGTCGTAATCCGGTCGCAGGGCGAGCACGGGAACGACGAGGACGGCCGGGGCGATCGAGGCGAGGATGAGGAGCAGCGAATTCAACGGGCCAACGCGAAAGTACGCGATGGCCGCCAACGTCCCCACGGCGATGAGGAGAATGAACAGGGCCAGGACCGGAGGCCGCGACGCCATGGCGGACGGTCTACTCACATCGAAGAACCGGTTGGCGACGGAGGGGCGGCATCACGGGACCGGCGTGAGAAGAGCAATCCAAGGGTCACCAGGATGATCCAGATGTCCGACCAAAATCCGGCACGGGCGGCGTATTCCAGACTCAGGCGAATTTTGTCGGGAAGTACCCGTTCGACGTATGCGCGATCCCGGTCGTCGAACCGAGCGAGGATGGACTCCTCGTCAATGTACGCGATGGAGGCCGGGTCGGTAATTCCGGGCAGGAAGTCGAGCACCGGGCGCTGGGTGGGGGTGTACTGGGCGACGTAGTGCGCGACTTCGGGACGCGGTCCCACGAAGCTCATCCGTCCCGAAAGGACGTTGAACAGCTGCGGAAGCTCGTCGAGCTTCAACTTGCGCAGGACGCGCCCCAACCGCGTGACCCGGAGGTCCATACGACCGGTGAGGAACGCTTGAGGCTCCGGGCCGGCGCGCATGGTTCGAAACTTCCACATGGTGAACGGACGTCCGGAGCGGCCGATCCGCTGTTGCCGGAAGAACACCGGCCGGCCGTTGGCCACCAGCACCGCCGATGCGATGAGCGCGAAGAGCGGCAGCGCGACGAGGAGGGCGGCGGCCGCAACCGAACGATCGAACAGCGGTTTCAGCAGCCGGCGCGCCGGAGAACGCCGAATGAGCGGGGCGGCGGGGGCAGCAGCCACCCGTTCGTACGTGCGACCGCGGTCATCGAACGACAGCAGGCGGTATCCGAGGGCGGCCATATCGGAGTCACGCACGACCCCGGTATCCGCAATGGCGATGTAGGAAACGCCGCGGGCGATGAGTTCGCTCATGCCGGCGAGGATCTCGCGATCGGCGCCGTTGGTGGTGATGCTCACGAGGGTAACGGGCGTTGCCAGGTTCAGTTCCCGAGCCATCTGGTCGAGGGTGGCAGCCGGCAGGTCCACGTGTCGGTAGCTCGCCATGCGCCGCCCGTCGTAGGACTTGGATCCGGCGGTGAAGTTGGCGGCCGGGTGGCGGTCGTCGATGTAGATGCGGAGCGTGGTATCGCAGCTCCATGCCGCGCGCTCCACCACGGTGATGTTATCGTGGCCGTGCGCAGCGGACGCCTTGCGGAGGGCGTCCGCGCTGATGGCGTCTGGCTCGACAGCCACGACGCGGCCGGCCGGTCCGACGAACACCCCGAAGTAGAACGCGCGCGAGCGGCCCGACCGCAGCGTGTCATGCGGGGCCCCTACCTGGACCGCGACGTCGCCCGCGCGAAGGAGGGCGTACGGGGGGCGTTTGCGCCTGAGCCACGCGCCCACGGCGTAGTTGATTCGCATCGGCACCAGCGCGAGCAACTGGTTCGCGACCCGGACAACGCGGCGGTGGACGCCCGAGTCATGTGACCAGAGGAACCGAAGGTAGCGGCTCCGGTGCCGGCGAATGTTCGGCGTGGGGGGCGTCATGGATGTTCGGCGCGGGCGAATACGCCGTCGGCCACCAGGCGGTCCAGGAAGACGCGGCTGCCGGTGAAGTTGAGGTGGAGTCGATCCCCGAAGTCGCGATCGTCCGAGACGGCGCTCGAGTAGTCGAGGATGGGCGCTCCCAGACGCGCTTGGAGCGACGCCTTCCACTGCGGAAAATTGGCGATTTTGGCGCGATACGACCGAAGGAACGGGGTGACGACCAGTTCGACGGCGATTCCGTCGCGTCGCGCCCGGTTCACGGAGCGAACGAGGGCCGCGACATTCTGCGGGGGGAGCGCGAGCGCGACCCGATGCATGGTGTCCACCGACGCGAGGAGCGCGGCGTCGATGTGGCCCCGATTGACCCAGCCCTGATCGGTGGAGCGGAGATAGTAGAGCGACCGCAGAAAGAGTTCGTTGTTGAACGTGATCAGGCGGGACACTCGGCACGCGGCCGCGATCTCGGGATCGAACGCCCGCTGCAGGGCCTCCAGCCGCGGCGAGGCAAACCGGAAGAGCGCCAGGTCCTTCAGGGCGTCTTCGCTGCTGTACACGTTGGTGACTTCGAACACGATCAGCCGCGGCTGGGCGTTGTGGTCCAGATAGTCGTCGAGTACGGCTTCGGCGACGACGGCCGACATGCCGTTGTAGCTGAGGTTGAACGTCCGGGCACCGGTGCGCTGCTGGATCAGCGGCGCAAAGAAGCCATTGACCCCGCGGGAATTCCCGATGATGAGGATCTCGTTGTCCATCCCGCCGTGGTAGAGGCGCGAGAAGCGGAGTTGGCTGCGCAGCACGAGCTTCTCCAACCCGAACGCAGCTATCCGGTCGCCAACCAGTGCGACGAGGGCAAGGGCGACGAGCCACCTCCAGAACGAGCGTTTCACCGGCGTCAGAATTGGAAGTAGATGAAGCGCGTCCCGCTGAACGTACCGAGCAGGGCGATGGCCCACAGGCAGGCGGCTGACGTGGTCAGCGACCATTGCGGAGATCGCGCCATCAGTTCGCGGACCCCTGCCGAAGTGCCCAACGCATCGGCCGCTACCAGAATGGCGATCACCACCGCGCCCTTGACGACGTCGAAGGCCAGGGGAACAGCGGTCTGGTGCAGTGCCCCGAGCCCGAAGGTCAGGTGCAGGACCTCGAGGGCCGTGGGCAAGTCGGGTGATCGGAAGAACGCCCAGGCGAGGCAGGTCAACAAAAAGACCGCGAGCATGGCGACGGCGTCCCGTACGAACTCCGGCGCGCGCAGCCAGGCGCACACTCTGCCGTACCGCGGCGCCACGAACCGCTCGACCACGAGGTAGATGCCGTGCAGGCCGCCCCAGATCACGAACGTCCAGCTCGCGCCGTGCCAGAGTCCGCCCAGCAGCATCGTGAGCATGACGTTGCGATAGGTTCTGGCCGCGCCGTGGCGGTTGCCGCCCAGCGGGATGTACAGATAGTCGCGGAGCCAGGTCGACAGGGAGATGTGCCAGCGCCGCCAGAACTCGCGGAATCCGCGTGAGAAGTATGGCGTGTTGAAGTTGATGCCGAAATCGAACCCCATCATTCTCCCGGCTCCGATGGCGATGTCGGAATAGCCCGAGAAGTCACAGTAGATCTGGAACGCGTAGAACAGCAGCCCGATGCTCATCGACAACGTTCCGTGCGCGCTCGGATTGGCGAACCGCGCGTCAACCAACGGGGCCAGCGAGTCGGCCACCACCACCTTCTTGAAGTACCCCCAGAGCATGAGGTGCAGCCCAGACGTCAGGTTCGCGGCGCTGAACGGCTGATCGCGCCGCATCTGCGGGAGCAGGTGCTTGGCCCGCACGATCGGGCCGGCCACGAGCTGCGGAAAGAGCGCGATGAACGTGGCGAACCGCAGGAAATCGGGCTCCGTTTCGAGCTGCTTCCAGTAGACGTCCAGCGTGTAGCTCATGCTCTGGAAGGTGTAGAAGGAAATACCGATGGGCAGAATGATGTGGAGGGCCGGCGCCGAGAGTCCGAGACCGAACAGCGACGACAGGTGGATCATGCTGTCCACGAAGAAGTCGAAGTACTTGAAGGCGCCCAGGAGGACCAGGTTCTCGGACACACTGGCGACGACCAACCAGCGCCGGGCCCGGGGGCCACTCACCCGGGCGAGCAGGAGGCCGATGTGGTAGTCCCACACCGTGTCGAACATCAGCAGGGCGAGGAACCGCCAGTCCCACCACCCGTAGAACACATAGCTGGCGGCCAGACAGATGCCGAGCCGGAGGCGGCCGCGCGTGAGGAAGTACGCGGTGAGAAAAACCGGAAAGAAGACGAGGAACGCGAGGCTGTTAAAGAGCACGATTCGGCGTGACCGTGTAGCCGCACCGGGCCAGCCCGCGGGCCATGAGCCCTTCGATGCGGGCGCCGGCTTCCGGGTCCACCGCCAGGCCCCCCCGCCCGATGTTGGACGCTGTGGCATGGGCCCACCCCCCTGGGGAGGGGGAGGGAGAGGGGGACGCGCCGGTTTCCAGGCCCATCCACTGCCAGATGCGTCCCACTTCGGATGCCGGGTCCCTGACCAGATCTTCGTAGCGCAGGAGCAGCACCCGGTTCTCGTCCATGCGATCGAACGCCTCGAAGGCTCGGAGGACGGAGGCCTGCCACTGCAGCGCGCAGACGTCGAGCAGCGGACGAGTGGCCAGGTCGCGCTGAATGTCACGGTACGCCGGACCCCAAACCGGGGCGGCGCGGACCGCTACGCTGCCAACGGCGCGACGCAGCGCGGCCGCGGCATAGCGCATGCCGTAGCCGCCGATCATGGATAGGGGGAAGGCCGGGAGCTTGCGAACGATGTCGCCCCAATCCGGCGGCGCCGTCCACTGGCGATATGCCGACTCCGCCACGTCGCGGCCGTCGCGCACCAGATGCACATACCGGGCATCGGGGAAGGGGAACACGGCATCCACGAAGTCCACGCGCAGCGTGTTGCTCACCGTTTTCTCGACCAGCCAGGGCGCCCCGCGGCCGAACTTGAGAATGTGCCGCCTGATGCGGGAGCCGACCCGGGGAGTGGCCAGCTCGACGCCCAACTCGTCGTGAGGAACCGAATCGTTGCCGAGGCGCCAGATGTAATTGACGTCGTACGGCACGCGGTCCACGGTTGGGTGCGCGGCGATGAGGTCACGCAGGAGTTTGGTTCCCGAGCGTGCCGCGCCCACCAGCACGAGACACCGGCTCATGCGACTCGGCGGCGAAGAGCGGCGGCGGACGGGCTCACCGGCACAGCAGCGCCTCGTACGCGGCCAGACGCCTGGCAGCGCTCAGTGTGGAGTGGGCTGCCGCGAGCGCCGCGGCCGAGGCGCGAGCGCGGTCAGTGGGAGACTGAAAATAGGCCAGCACCGCCGCTTCCAGCGCGTCCGGATCGCCGACGGGGACCACGGCGCCCGCTCCGGATTCGATGAGCAGCCGTGCCACCTCTCCGCCGGCGGCACCCTCGTAGATGACCGGCCGCCCCGCGGCGAGCGCCCCGTACGTCTTGGACGGCACGACAAGGCCCTCGAATCCGTGGCGAAGCGAAACGAAATGAACGTCACCCATACTCAGGCTCTCGGACATGCGCTTGGCGGGCTGCATCGGGAGGAGCACGACGTTCGCGAGTCCTTCCCGATCGCGGAAGGTTTCCACCTCGCGGCGGCGCGATCCGCTTCCGATGAACACGAACCGGATCGCCGGCTGCGCTCGCAGCCGGCGCGCGACCTCCAAGATATCGTCGAACACATGAACCTGGCCCATGTTGCCGGAATAGACGACCAGAAAGTCGTCGGGGTCGAATCCCAACTCCCGCCGCAGCGAATTCTCCGCATGGGGCACCGGGAAGACGGTCCGGTCGTCGGCCCAGTTGGGAATCACCGAGACCTTGTCGGCCGGTAATCCCTCGCGCTCCAGCAGCTCCCGCATGCAGCGCCCGATGGCCACGACACCGTCGACCTTCCGCAGCCCCCAGCGGGAGGCCGCGCGCAGCAGCCTGGCCGGCCGGCCGCCGGCCCGGAGCATGCCCGACTGGATGGCCACGTCCGGATAGACGTCCATCACGATGACCACGGACTTCTGGCGCCGCAGTCCGGCGAGGACCGCGCCCCAGACGTAGAAGAAGGGTGGTTGCGTGAGGAATACGTTCACGCCGGCGCGCTTGCCGAACAGCAACCGCAACGTCGCCCCGAACAGGAACCCGACGGCAACGTTCACGGTCCGCGGTCCGGCGGCGCCGCGCGAGAAGGGAACCCGGACCGTGTGGACCACGACTCCGGCCTTTCCGAGCAGGGGAATCAGAGGCTCCCGTCCGCCGCGGTACTCCTGCTGCGTGATCACCAGTTCGACGTCCATGCCCCCGGCGGCGAGGTGAGGGAGCAGGTCGCGAAGCATCGGGATGCCCGGTTCCACGGCGCAGAAGAACCTGATGAGGGTCACGCGGGAACGGACTCCACGGGAAATGAGAAGGGTGGTAGGAACAGGCGCCCGATGGCCTGAAGCCCCTCGATCGAAGGGGACGCGAGAGTGGGCTCCCGAGGACGCCCCGGCCGGTGTGGCCTACCGGCACAGACTGACGGGCGCCAATTTGAGGGGCCGGAGAGGCGTTGGCTAGGGGGAGCGGGTGCGGTTCCAGTCGCGGCCTGCGGGTGAACGACGGCACCTCGTCACATGAGAGGGGATCTGATGGCGGAGTCGGTGGAGAGGGGCGCGCCATTCCTTCCATTTGCCGCGCCGGCGCTCGGAGACGAGGAGGTGGCGGCGGTGGCGGAGGTCATCCGTTCGGGGTGGCTCACCACCGGGCCCAAAGCGCGGGAGTTCGAGCGCGCGTTCGCGGCGTTCATCGGCGGCGGGAGCGGCGGGGAGGAGGCGCTGGCCGTCAACTCCGCGACGGCCGGCCTCCACCTGGGATTGGAGGCGCTGGGCATCGGACCGGGTGATGCCGTGGTCACGACGCCGTTCACGTTCACGGCAACCGCCGAGGTGATCCGGTACCTGGGCGCCGATCCGGTGTTCGTGGATATCGATGAACATACGCTCAACATCGATCCCGCCGAGATCGCCCGGGTGCTGGGGGCGCGGCGGGTGCGGGCGGTCATCCCGATGCATTACGGTGGCCTCGCGTGCGACATGGATGCCATCGTGCCCCTGGCGCGGGGCGCCGGGGCGTCCGTGATGTCGGATGCGGCCCATGCGCTGCCGGCGATGCATGGCGGCCGGATGGTGGGCGCCCTGGACGATGACGTGACGGTGTTCAGCTTCTACGCCAACAAGACGATCACCACGGGTGAGGGCGGCATGGTGGTCACACGGCGGCCGGAACTGGCCGAGCGGATGCGGGTGATGCGCCTGCACGGAATCAACCGGGATGCGTTCGAGCGGTACGGGGGATCGAAGCCGTCGTGGTACTACGAGGTGATCGCGCCGGGTTTCAAGTACAACATGCCCGATCTCGCGGCCGCGATCGGGCTGGTGCAACTCGGGAAGGTGGAGACGTTCCGCGCCAGGCGCGAGCGCATCGCCATGCGCTACCACGCGGGGCTGGACCACCTGCCGCTTCGCCGACCGGCCGTGCCGCCACCCGGCGACGTGCACGCGTGGCATCTGTTCGTGATCCGCCTGGACCTCGACCGGCTGACCATCGACCGCGGGCGATTCATCGAGTTGCTGGGCGAAGCGGGCATCGGCACGAGCGTGCACTTCATCCCGCTGCACTTCCACCCCTACTGGCGCGATCACTATGGCCTCCGGCCCGAGGACTACCCGCGGGCGACGCAGGCGTATCAGGAAGTCGTGAGCTTGCCGATCTACCCGGGGATGACCGATGCGGACGTGGAACGCGTGGTGGAGACCGTCCGCCGCGTGTTGCTCGACCACGTCGTCTGAAGCGACCTTGTGAAGGGTATCCACGCGGGGCATCTTTTGTTTCCCGCTCCCGTTTCCTCCACGCCGTGTCCCGCCGCGGGCCCTGCCCTGGTTCCATGACTCGTCATATCTACCTGGCCCTGATCGGGATGCTGTGCCTGACCGCGTGCGCGAGGATGCGCCGGGCGCCCGCTCCGGTGCCGATGCTACCCGCGGACAGCGTGCAGCACGTGCGTCCTGGCGACGTGGTTCGGGTGCGGATCTGGAGGGAGCCGGATCTCACGGGCGAGTTTCCGGTGAACGACCTGGGGATCGCGGTGTTTCCCAAACTCGGGGACGTCCAGGTGTCGTCGGTCACCCCCGAAACGCTGCGCGATACGCTGAGAGCGATGTACGACGTCTACCTCCGGAATCCAACGATCGAGGTGACGGTGTTGAAGCGGCTCACGATTCTGGGCGCGGTCGTGCACGCGGGGGTGTTTCCGGTGGATCCGACGATGACCATTTCGGACGCGTTGGCGCTCTCGGGAGGTTCCACCGCGCTCGGCAGTCCGACCAACGCCTACCTGGTGCGCGATGGGATCCGGGTGCCGGTGCACCTGAACCTCTCCGACCGCATCGCCGATCTGCCGGTGCGCTCGGGCGACCAGATCTACGTGCCGGAGCGGTCGTGGATCAGCCGCAACGCAAACGTGGTGGCCGCGAGCATCGCCGCGTTGACCAGCATCATCGTTGCCGTATACATCCGGCACTAATCCGAATCCGATGCCATCTCTTGCCGCCCCGACCCCAGCGGACACCGATCTCGACCTGCGCAAGGTGTGGGACGTGATCTGGCGGCGCCGGTGGCTGGTGGTGCTGGTGCTCGTCGTGAGTGCCGGCGTGGGTGTGGCGGTCATCGAGCTGACGACGCCCCAGTATCAGGGCGTGTCCTCCATCCGCATCGATGCCGTCGGCACGGTGGCGCCCGTGGTGGGCGTGCTCCAGACGGCGTCGCCGGGCACCACCGAAATCGCCACCGAACAGGCGATGCTCTCGAGCCGCACCCTGGCCGAAGCCACCATGGACTCGCTCCAACTGCAGGTGCGGGTGACCAGCCCACGCCGCGTGAGCCGCACGGAAGTGCTGAGCGACATCCATGTCAACAGCCCGACCGCCAACGGCCGGTACGCGATTACGCACGACGCGCAGGGGCGGTTCCATCTCCGGGATCTCAACGCCGACACGGCGTTCAAGGCGCCGGTCGTGGCGGGTGCCCCGGTGGTGCTTCCCGGCGTGACCTTCCGGGTGACGACGGCCGCGTCGAAATACGCGGAACTGCGGATCCGGGTGCAGCCACGCGCGCAGGTGGTGTCGAACATGATGACCTCGACGCTGGTGATCGCGCAGCCGGATAAGAACGCCAACGTCCTGACGGCGACATACACGGATCCCGATTCCGTGCTGGCGCGGGACGTGCCGAACGTGCTCGCCACGCTGTTCATTGCCTCCCGGCAGAGTGCGATGCAGATGCAGGCGCGAAACACCGTGACGTTTCTCAAGGGGCAGCTCGATACCACGGCCAGGCATTTGCGGGCCGCGGACGCCGCCCTGCAGTCGTTCCGCGAGCGGGAACAGTTGTACGCACCGTCCACGCAGGGCTCGACCGAGGTGGGGGAAGTGGTGAAACTGGCCGGAGACCGGGCCACCCTCGATGCCGAGCGGAGTGCCCTGGCCACGCTGATGGCCGGCATCCACGCGGACCAGACGCAGCCCGGCCCCGAGTCGGCGCCCTCCCCGTACCGCCGGCTCCTGGGCTTCCCCCCGATCCTGGCCACGCCATCCGGCGGGCAACTGCTGAATGCGCTCGCCACGGTCGAGGATCAGAGAGCGGCGCTGCTCATGCGCCGGAAACCGGCAGACCCGGACGTGCAGGTCCTCGACGCCCGGCTTCACGATCTGGAGCGCCAGATCGAGAACCTCGGGGCCACGTACGCGCAGTCGCTGCAACAGCAGGAACGGGCGATCGATAGCACGCTCACCGGCTACACGGCGGTGCTGGCCAGCATTCCGGCCAAGGAGATCCAATACGCCCGGCTCACCCGGCAGGCGAGAGTCTACGACGACCTCGACACCCTGTTGCAGACGAAGCTTCAGGAGTCGGAGATCGCGGCGTCGGTTACCGACGGCAGCGCGCGGATCGTGGACTACGCGGCGTTCAACGACGCGCCGGTGCGTCCGAACGTTCCGGTCGTCGCTGCGGCGACGGCGATTCTCGGTCTGTTCCTGGCCATCATTGCCGCGTTCGTTCGGGAATTCATGGACCGGGGCGTGCACACGAAGGAAGAGTTGGCGGCACTCACCGGCGTGCCCGTCCTCGGTCTCATTCCTCACATCAGGGCGCCGCGTGGGGCGCCGGTGGAGCCGCGACTCGTGAGCCGCAAGGACCCGCGAAATCCGCTGTCCGAGGCGTTCCGGACACTTCGCACGAACATGACGTTCGCGGAGGAGGACCGGTCGGCGCGGACGCTCGTGATGGCAAGCCCGATGCCGGGCGACGGGAGGTCCACCACCGCGACCAACCTCGCGATCACCCTGGCGCAGCAGGGGCGCAGGGTGCTGCTGGTGGACGCCGACCTGCGCCGCGGAACGCTGCACGACCTTTTCCGGGTGCCGCGCGTTCCGGGGTTCTCGGATGCGCTCCTCGGCGAGGGGGCGGCGCGGGAGCCGGCCGTCCACGCCATCGACATCGGGTTGGCGAATGGCGCTGGCGGACTCCACGTCCTCACTTCGGGCGCGCTGCCCGCGAACCCGGCCGAACTGCTGGCGTCGGCGCGGTGCCGCTCGATGGTGGAAAAGCTCTCCGCCGAGTACGACATGGTGCTGTTCGACACGCCGCCGATGAATCTGGTCACCGACGCGGTGGTGCTGGCGTCGACGGCCGACGCCGTGGCGGTCGTCGTGCGGGCCGGCTCCACGATGCCGGAAGCGCTGGCGTACGCGATGGAGCAGCTCGACAACGTCCACGCGCACATCGTCGGCACGATCCTGAACGACATGGCGCTGGCGCGCGACGCGCGGTACGCCGGGGTGCGCGGCCGACGCAAGTACCGCCGGTACTACTACCCGAACCCGAACGCGAAGGCCTGACCCGCAGGCTTCAGGCCGGTGGGATGACCCCGGCGCCGACGAGGTAGTCGATGAGCCGGTCGACGATCGCCTCGGCGCTCTGGCGGTTCGTGTCGGCCACGAACTCGGGCCGCACCGGGGGCTCGTACGGTGACGAGATGCCGGTGAAATCCGGAATCTCACCCGTCTTCGCCTTGGCGTAGAGGCCCTTCGGGTCCCGCCGTATGGCCTCGTCGAGGCTGCAGTCCACGAACACTTCGATGAATCGCCCGCCCGGGACCTTGGCACGCACGGCGTCGCGATCGGCCGCGAAGGGAGAGACGAGCGTGCAGAGCACGATCGCGCCCTGCTCGAAGAACAACCGCGCGACCTCCCCCGCCCGGCGGACGTTGTCGGCGCGGTCGGCGGCCCCGAATTTCAGGTCTGCGTTCAGTCCGTGGCGCAGCGTGTCGCCGTCGAGGAGCATCGTATGGCAGCCGCGGTCGAACAGCCGGCGCTCCAGGGCGCGGGCGATGGTGGACTTGCCCGATCCGGACAGCCCGGTGAACCAGAGCACGGCGGCCTCGTGTCCGTTCCTCGCCTCCCGTTCGCCGCGGGGCACGTTCCATCCCTCCCAGACCACGTTGGGAGAAGCGGCCGGCATGGATTCCGCCCGGCCGGCGGCCGCCGGCAACTCCTTCCATTCGCCGCGTATCATCCCCGCCGCCACCGTGTTGTTGGTGTGCGGGTCGATGAGCACGAAGCTTCCGGTGGCGCGGTTCTGCCGGTAGGGATCGGCGAAGATGGGCTGCGAGGTCACCAGCTCCAGGCGCCCGATGTCGTTCAGTTCGAGTGTCGGCGCGCTCTCGCGATGCAGGGTGTCGATGTCCATGCGGTAGACAATCCGGCTGACCATGGCCTGCACCTGGCGTGAGGTGTGCATCAGGAGGTAGCGGGTGCCGAGGTGCAGCGGGGTCTCGCCCAGCCAGCAGACCATGGCTTCCAGTCGCGTGGCGATGATGGGCAGGTTCTGCCGGCGCACGATCATCGAACCGCGCCCCGCCTCGATCTCGTCGTCGATGGTGATGACCACCGAGTCGCCGGCCGTGGCCTCGTTCAGGTTTCCGGCGCCTCCGACGATGCCGCTGACGCGTGAGCGCTGGCCGCCTGGAAGCACCGCGACCTCTTCTCCCGGACGGATCGTCCCCGAGGCGACGCGGCCCGCGAACCCGCGGAAGTCCTGGTGCGGCCGGACCACGTACTGCACGGGAAAGCGGAAGTCCAGGAGGTTGCGGACGGCCCCCACGTTGACCGTCTCGAGATGGTGGAGTAGAGCCGCACCCTCGTACCAGGGCATGTTGGCGCTGTGGGTCACGATGTTGTCGCCGACGAGCGCCGAGATAGGGATGAAGACCAGGTCCTTGATCGAGAGCTTCTCGGCGAAGTCCGTGTACTCCGCGACGATCCGGTTGAAGGTCTCCTCCGCGTAGTCCACGGCGTCCATCTTGTTCACGGCAACGAGAAGGTGCGGAATGCCGAGCAGGGAGGCGATGAACCCATGCCGTTTGGACTGCGTGACCACGCCCCGGCGCGCGTCGACGAGGATGATCGCCAGTTCGGCCGTGGAGGCCCCGGTGACCATGTTGCGCGTGTACTGCACGTGGCCCGGCGTGTCGGCGATGATGAATTTGCGTTTGGGCGTGGCGAAGTAGCGGTAGGCCACGTCGATGGTGATGTTCTGCTCCCGCTCGGCGCGCAGGCCGTCGGTGAGGAGGGCGAGGTTGACGTATTCCTCACCGCGCTGCCGGCTGGCCAGTTCGATGGCCTCGAGCTGGTCCTCGAAGATGGACTTGGTGTCGTAGAGCAGCCGGCCGATGAGCGTGCTCTTGCCGTCGTCCACGCTCCCCGCCGTGGTGAAGCGGAGGAGGTCCATGGAGAAATACGGGTCGCTGCTCGTCATGCGCGGAGGCCGGTCATGAGTCAGAAGTAGCCCTGCCGCTTGCGATCTTCCATGGCCGATTCGGAACGCCGGTCGTCACTGCGCCCCCCGCGCTCGGTGATGCGGGCGGCGGCCACTTCGATGATGATGTCCTCGATGGTGGCTGCGGTGGACTCCACGGCGCCGGTGCACGTGGCGTCGCCGATGGTGCGAAAGCGGATCAGCCGTTCGGAATAGGATTCGGCGCCGACCGGCGTGATGTACGGCGTGTGCGCGAGCAGCATGCCGTCGCGCTCGAGCACTTCACGCCGGTGGGCGAAATAGAGCGACGGCAACGGGATCCGCTCCGAGGCGATGTACTGCCACACGTCCAGTTCCGTCCAATTGCTCAGCGGGAAGACGCGGAAGTGCTCGCCGGGCGCCTTGCGGCCATTGAACAGGTTCCAGAGTTCGGGGCGCTGGTTCTTGGGGTCCCACTGCCCAAACACGTCGCGGTGGGAGAAGACGCGTTCCTTGGCGCGGGCCTTCTCCTCATCGCGGCGCCCGCCGCCGAGGGCGGCGTCGATTTTGCGTTCGTTGATGGCGTCGAGCAGGGTGGCCGTCTGCAGGGCATTCCGGCTGGGGTTCGGCCCGGACTCCT
Organism: uncultured Gemmatimonadaceae bacterium; assembly: GCA_963781765.1. GTDB lineage: Bacteria > Gemmatimonadota > Gemmatimonadetes > Gemmatimonadales > Gemmatimonadaceae > JAGWRI01. Next base: position 31,924 of record CAWAHC010000011.1, on the reverse strand, counting down.
CGACCACGCGGCCCCGATCGATCGAATCCTGCACCCGGTGGACGATGAGCTGGGCCCCGACGCGGGCCACCAGTTCGTCGCGGAAGTCGAGGGTCTCCGGGAAATTGTGCCCCGTGTCGATGTGCATCAACGGAAACGGGATCGGCGCCGGACGGAACGCCTTGGTCGCCAGATGGACCATGACGATCGAGTCCTTGCCTCCGGAGAACAGGAGGACTGGACGCTCGAACTGGGCCGCGACCTCGCGCATCACGAAGATCGCCTCGGATTCGAGCTGTTCGAGATTCGTCTTGCGGTAGCGTGTCATGGAACTCGGGTGCCCGCGAAGAAGCCGCCAAGATTCGGCAGCGCAAGTTAGGGCGAAACGAACGGCGGCGGGAGGGGACGAAGGGCGCCGGACGCGGTGGACGGAGACGCCGGCGCGCGGTAATCTCTCCGCATGCCTACCACACGAATCTCCCGTTCCCCCCGCGTCGCATGCCTCACGGCCGCGACGACCGCCTGTCTGCTCCTCGCCGCCGTTGCGGCTCCCGTCGCAGCCCAGCGCCCCACGCTCTCCCGCAACGTGATGCAGTACGTGACCGTGGACACCACGGTCGTCGCCCTGACGCACGTGCGCGTGATCGACGGCACCGGCGCCGCGCCCAGGGAAGACCAGACCGTCGTGATCCGCGACGGCAACATCGCCGCCATGGGCCCCACCGGTTCCGTGGCCGTGCCCGCCGGCGCGCAGGTCATGGACCTCACCGGCAAGTCGGTGATCCCTGGGCTCGTGATGATGCACGAGCATCTGTTCTATCCCTCGGGTCCCGGCGTGTATGGCAGCGACTTCGTGAGCTTCCCGAGGCTCTATCTGGCGGGCGGCGTCACCTCCATGCGCACCACGGGCAGCGTGAGCGGCTACGGCGACCTGCGCATGGCCTCGGCCATCAAGGCGGGCGATCAGCCTGGTCCATGGATCGACGCCACGGCGCCGTACGTGCAGGGGCCGTCGCCCTTCTTCCAGATGTACGCGCTCAAGGACTCCGCCGACGCACGCCGCTACGTGAACTTCTGGGCCGACGCCGGCGCGACCTCGTTCAAGGCGTACATGAACATCACACGCCCCGAGCTGGCGGCCGCCATCGACGCGGCGCACAAACGCGGGCTCAAGGTCACCGGCCATCTCTGCTCCGTGACCTATCGCGAGGCGGCCGACCTCGGCATCGACGACCTCGAGCACGGCTTCTTCGTGTCCACGGATTTCGTCAAGAACAAGCAGCCGGATCTCTGTCCCGGACAGGCCGAGGGGATGCAGGCGCTTGCGACCGTGGACACTGGCAGCCCGGCGTTCAAGTCGCTCGTGCAGCACCTCGTGGCCAAGCATGTCGCGATCACGTCCACGCTCACCGTGTTCGAGACCTTCACCCCCGGCCAGCCGGTGCCGCCGGGCATCGACGTGCTCGACCCGATTCTGAAGGCGCAGTTCCTGAGCAACTATCAGCGCACGCAGAGCCGCCCCGACTCACCGTACCGGAAGCTGTTCGCCGAGGACCGGGCCATGGAGATGGCGTTCGTGCGGGCGGGTGGGTTGCTGCTCGCCGGCACCGACCCGACGGGCGGCGGCGGTGTGATTCCCGGCTATTCCGACCAGCGGCAGGTGGAGCTGCTCGTGGGGAGCGGGTTCACGCCCCTCGAAGCGATCAAGATCTGCGCGCTGAACGGGGCCACCTATCTGGGGCGCGCCAACCGCATCGGCTCACTCGCCGCCGGCAAGCAGGCGGATCTCGTCGTGATCGACGGCAACCCGGCGGCCAACATCGACGACATCGCCAAGGTGGAGCTCGTCTTCAAGCAGGGGGTGGGGTACGACCCGCAGAAGTTGATCGATTCGGTGAAGGGGAAGGTCGGGTTGTACTGACCGTGGTGTGGGAGGTGAGGGCGTGAGGCGGTGACGCGCTGGCCGGCGTATCTCGCCGAGTTGATCGGCACTGCGCTGCTGATCCTCGTCGGGTTGTCGTTCGTCATCCTCGACTTCGGCGCCGGCAGCCCGGTGGTCGCGGCCATCCCCGATCCGCCGCTGCGCCGGGCCCTGACGGGATTGCTGTTCGGGGCCACCGGCGCGGCCATCGCCGTGTCGTACGTGGGCAAGATCAGCGGCGCGCACATCAATCCGGTGGTGACGCTCGCCTTTCGCCTCCGGGGCACGCTGAACACTCGCGATACGGTCGGATACGTCTCGGCGCAGTTCATGGGCGCGGTGCTCGGCGCGATGCCGCTGCTCCTCTGGGGGCCCATGGGACGGAGCGTGGCCTTCGGCAGCACGATTCCCGGCGCCGGCTATTCCGTGTGGGCAGTGCTGGGTGGCGAGGTCGTGACCACCGCGGCGCTCATCGTGGGCCTCTTTGTCTTCATCGGACACCGAACGCTACGGCCGTACACCCCGCTGCTCTTCCCGGTGCTGTATGCACTGATGGTCGCGCTCGAGGCCCCGCTGTCGGGCACCAGCACCAATCCGGCGCGCAGCGTAGGACCAGCGGTGGTGGCGGGCGTGTGGACCGGGTGGTGGATCTACTTCGTTGGTCCACTCGCCGGCATGCTGCTGGGCCTGGGCATCCACCGCACACCGTGGTTCGACCGATTCGAGTTCGACGTGGCCAAGGTGTATCACTTCACCTACCGGGCCACCGCCGGTCAGTAGGACGGCCGATCCAGCTTCGTGGCCTGCATGATGGTCGCCGACAGCTCCTCGATCGATTTCGTGGACGAGTCGAGCCACGCGATGCCCTCGCGCGTCATCATGTGCTTGGCGGCCTCCACCTCGTAGCGGCAGTTCTCGAGCGAGGCGTAGGTGCTGTTGGGGCGGCGGGCGTGGCGGATGCTCGACAATCGGTCGGGGCTGATCGAGAGCCCGAACAGCTTTGCCCGATGTGCGGTCAGGTCGTCGGGGAGCTTTTTCCGCTCGAAATCCTCGGGAATGAGGGGAAAGTTGGCCGCCTTCACGCCGAACTGGAGTGCCAGGTACAGGCTCGTGGGCGTTTTGCCGCTGCGGGAGACCCCGACCAGGATGAGATCCGCCTGGTTCAGGTCCGTGCTCGTGACCCCGTCGTCATGCGCCAGGGTGAAGTTCACGGCGTCGATGCGGTTGGTGTAGTCGAGACTGGTCGCCACCTTCCGGGATTTCCCGATGGCATGAGAACTGCGCGCATGGAATTCTGCTTCGAGCGGGGCAATGAAGGTCGAAAAAAAATCCAGGATCAGGGCATCGGCTTCGCGGAGGCGGTCCGCCACCTCGGGGTTCACGAGCGTCGATATCACGACGGGGCGGACGCCATCCAGCGTCTGGGCGGCGCGAATCTGCGCCACGCAGTCCAGGACCTTCTCGGCGGTGTCCACGAAGGGGATGCGCACCTGTCGAAAGGTGATGCCCTCGAACTGTGACAGCAGGCTGTGTCCCAGCGACTCGGCGGTGATGCCGGTGCCGTCGGAGATGAAGAAGACGGTGCGTTTGGCGGCCATGAAGGCGGGACTCGCAAGCGGATGGGTTAGACTAATTGTAGTGGTTCGCAGACAGAAACCCCCAATCACGACCAAGGGCTGCCGGCAATGACGACAAAGACGACTGCGTACGTGATCCCGTTCGAAGACATTCGCATGACCGACGTCGACCAGGTGGGTGGCAAGAATGCGTCGCTCGGCGAGATGATCGGCCAGCTCGCGGCCTCGGGGGTCCGAGTGCCGGGCGGGTTCGCCACCACGGCGGCGGCGTTCCGCGATTTCTTGGCGCAGGGCGGGGTGGCCGAACGGATCGAGCAGACCCTCGGCGCCCTCGATATCGAGGACGTGAACGCGCTGGCCGAGACGGGCGAGGAGATCCGGAAATGGATCCTGGCCACGCCGCTCCCGCCGAAGCTCGAAACGGAAATCAAGTCACATTACGAGAGACTGCTTGCCGCCAGCGGCGACGGCATGACATTCGCCGTGCGGTCGTCGGCCACCGCCGAGGACCTCCCCGATGCGTCCTTTGCCGGCCAGCAGGAGACGTACCTCAACATCCATGGGTACGACAACATCCTCACCGCCGTGAAGGAGACCTTCGCGTCGCTCTACAACGACCGCGCCATCGCGTACCGCGTCCACAAGGGATTCGCGCACGCCGACGTTGCGCTGTCGGTGGGCGTCCAGCGCATGGTGCGGTCCGACACGGGTGCGTCGGGGGTGATGTTCACGCTCGACACCGAGTCGGGGTTCGACCAGGTGGTGTTCATCACGGCGGCGTACGGACTCGGCGAGACGGTGGTGCAGGGTGCCGTGAATCCCGACGAGTTCTACGTCCACAAGCCGACCCTCGCCCTGGGCAAGCCCTCCATCGTGCGCCGGAGTCTCGGGTCCAAGCTCATCAAGATGGTGTTCACCGACGATCGCGAGGCGGGCAGGAGCACGAAGACGGTGGACGTGCCGGAACCCGATCGCTACCGCTTTGCGCTGTCCGATGCGGACGTGCTGGAGCTGGCGCGCTACGCGGTGATCATCGAGGAGCATTACGGGCGCGCCATGGACATCGAGTGGGGCCGCGACGGGGAGGATGGCAAACTCTACGTGCTCCAGGCGCGCCCGGAGACGGTGAAGTCGCATCGGTCCAACACGACCGAGAAGTTCAAGCTCATGCAGCACGGCAAGGTGCTGGTCAAGGGACGCGCCATCGGACAGAAGATCGGCGCCGGCCCGGCCCGCGTCGTGAAGAGCGCCAAGGAGATGGACCGCGTGAAGCCGGGCGACGTGCTCGTCACCGACATGACCGATCCCAACTGGGAGCCGGTCATGAAGCGTGCCGCCGGCATCGTCACCAACCGCGGCGGGCGCACCTGCCATGCCGCGATCATCGCCCGCGAGTTGGGCATCCCCGCCATCGTCGGCACGGGCGACGGCACCTCCAAGCTCGAGGAAGACGATCCGATCACCGTGAGCTGCGCCGAGGGCGACACCGGGTACGTCTATCGGGGAATGCTCGAGTACGAGGTCACCACCGCCGACGTCGGCAAGCTGCCCGAGCTTCCGGCCAAGATCATGATGAACGTCGGCAATCCGGAGATGGCGTTCGAGTTCGCGCTCATTCCCAATGCCGGCGTGGGGTTGGCGCGCCTGGAGTTCGTGATCAACAACGTGATCGGCGTGCACCCCAAGGCGATCCTCGACATCGAGCACGTGCGCGAGAGTCTGCGCGAGGAGATCACGCGTCGGGCCCGCGGCTACGCGAGCCCCGAGGATTTCTTCGTCGACAAGCTGGTGGAGGGCGTCGCGACCATCGGCGCGGCCTTCTATCCCAAGCCGGTCATCGTGCGCCTCTCGGACTTCAAGTCCAACGAGTATCGCAAGCTGCTGGGTGGCGAGATGTACGAGCCCGAGGAGGAGAATCCGATGCTCGGGTTCCGCGGCGCGTCGCGCTACGTGGCCGAGAGCTTCCGCGATTGCTTCGAGCTGGAATGCCGGGCCATGAAGCGCGTGCGCGACGAGATCGGGCTCACCAACGTCGAGATCATGATTCCGTTCGTGCGCACGGTGAGCGAGGCCAAGCGCGTCGTGGAGCTGCTCGCCGAGCACGGACTGGTGCGCGGAGAGAACGGCCTGCGGCTGATCATGATGTGCGAGATCCCGTCCAACTGCCTGCTCGCCGACGAGTTCCTGGAGTACTTCGACGGATTCTCCATCGGCTCCAACGACCTCACGCAGTTGACGCTGGGGCTGGACCGCGACTCGGGGCTCGTGGCGCAGGGATTCGACGAGCGCGACGCGGCGGTGAAGAAGCTGCTGTCCATGGCCATCTCGGCGTGCAACCGGCTGGGCAAGTACATCGGCATCTGCGGGCAGGGGCCGAGTGACCACGCCGATTTCGCGGAGTGGCTGATGGACGAAGGGATCCAGACGATCTCGCTGAATCCGGATACGGTGGTGGAGACGTGGATGCGGTTGGGGACGGGGTGACGTCGTGAAGCGGTGAGGCTTGGCAGGGAACCGTCCGGGCCTCCAGATTGTCCCATCAGCATCCCCAGCCCGGACTCCCGCCATGTTCCGCGACTTCGCGTACGGCGCCCGCTCGCTCCGCAAGAATCCCGGATTCACGATCACGGCGTTGATCACGCTCGCCCTCGGCATCGGGGCCACGACGGCGATCTTCAGCGTCGTGAATGCGGTGCTGCTGCGCCCGCTCCCGTACGCCGACGCGGGCCGCCTCGTCGTGATCACGTCCGACATGACCGCCCGGGACGTGAACGACTTCCCGATCGCCACCGGCGACATCAAGCAGATGCGCGACGGGGGGAGCCTGTTCGACGGCATCGCGGCGGTTCGCACCTTCAACTCGCCCACCGTGAACGAGCGCGGGGAGACCGAGCAGATCCGCGGCGCTCTCGTCACCACCAACCTGTTCTCCGTGCTCGGCGCGCATCTGGTGGCGGGGCGCGATTTCACCGACGCCGACGGAACGCCGCAGCCCGTGACGCTGGGCCCCAACGGCCGGCCGGTGGCGCCGACCACGCCCCCGCCACCCCCGGTGGTGATCCTGGGGTACGGCTACTGGCAGCGCCACTTCGGGGGCGAACGATCGGTGGTCGGCACGGTCATTCCCGTGGGAGCCGCCCGCGGCGAGGTGGTCGGCATCGCGCCCCCCGGGTTCGAGTTGCTCTTCCCCCCGAGCTTCCGCGTCGAGCGATCGCCCGACGTCTACCTGGCCGCACGCATCGACTGGGCCACTGCCTCGCACATCAATGTCGGCTTCCGCGCGCTCGGGCGTCTCAAGCCCGGGGTGTCGGTGTCCGCGGCACAGTCGCAGATGAACACCGTGGCCGCCGATCTGAACGAACTCGTGCCGATCAAGAAGACCGCGGGATTCCGGCTTCGCGTGGTACCCATGCACGAGGAGATGGTGGCCGAGGCGCGGCCGGCCGTGCTCGCGCTCATGGGCGGCGTCACGTTCGTGCTGCTCATTGCGTGCGCCAACGTGGCCAACCTGCTCCTCGTTCGCACGTCGCGGCGCGAGCGCGAACTGGCCGTGCGGGCCGCACTCGGCGGCAGCCGGTCGCGCCTCATGCGGCAGATGCTGGCCGAGTCGCTCCTGCTCTCGGTGGGCGGTGCACTCCTGGGCGTGGGGCTCGCCGAGCTGGGGGTGAAGCTGCTCGTCGCCATCGGCCCGCAGGATCTGCCGACCATCGGCCGGGTGGCCATCGATCCGATCGCGTTGTCGTTCGCCGTCGGCGCGGGCGTGTTGGCGGCCGTGCTGTTCGGGGTGTTGCCTGCGTGGCGCGCCTCGCGGCCCGACATCGTGGGCGTGCTGCGTTCCAGCGGCCGGACGTCGGAACTCGGGGCGGGGCGCGCGCTCCGCAATGGCGTGGTGACCGCCGAGGTGGCGCTCGCCTTCGTGCTGCTGGTGGGAAGCGGGCTCATGCTGCGGAGCTTCGCGGTGCTGACGCGCGCCGATCCCGGTTTCGACCCGACGGGACTGCTGACCTTCCAGGCGCCGCGGCTCGGGGGCGGTCCGCCCGCGCAGGGCGAGGCATTCACTCGTCTCATGGCGGAACGGCTGGCCGGCATGCCGGGGGTCACCGGCGTCGCGGCCGGCGTGCCCGTGCCGTTCAGCGGCGGAGACGTCACGGCGCGCTGGGGCACCGAAGTCGCCGTCAACGACCCGGCCGCCTTCCGGGAGGCCGACCTGGGCATCGTGACGCCCGGCTACTTCCGCGTCATGCGCACGAAGCTGCTGGCCGGGCGTGCCTTCACCGAGGCGGACAACGTGCCGAAGTCCACGTCGGTGATCGTCGATCGGGCGCTCGCCGCGCGTGCCTTCCCGGGGCAGTCGGCGGTGGGCAAGCGTCTCTTCGTGCGCTACCGCAGTAACGAGCCCGAGTGGGTGGACATCGTGGGCGTGGTGGACCAGGTGCGGCGTGACTCGCCGGCCGCCGACGGGCCCGAGCAGATGTACGTGACCGACGGCGAGATCGGATTCGGCATCGGGACGTGGATCGTGCGGACCTCCGGCGATCCCGCGCGCCTGGAGTCCACGGTGCGATCCACCATCGCGCAGATCGACCCGAAAATCCCGATCGTCAACATGAAGCCGATGAGCGCCTACGTGCGCGACGCGTATGCCTCCACGCGGTTCGCGCTGGCGCTCGTGGGAGCGTTCGCGGCGATCGCACTCGCGCTCGCCGCCGTGGGGCTGTACGGCGTGCTCTCGACCATCGTCCGCCAGCGCACCGCCGAGATCGGCATCCGGATGGCGTTCGGCGCGCCCAAGGAGCGGATCTTCCGGCAGATGGTGGGCGAGGGAATGCGTCTGGCGGGCGTCGGGATCGGGGTGGGGCTCGTGGCCGCGCTCGTGCTCACGCGCACCATGCGGAGCATGCTCGTGGGGGTTCGCGCCACCGACCCGGCCACGTTTGTCGCGATTGCCCTGGTGTTCGTGGCGATCGCGGCGCTGTCGTGCTGGCTGCCGGCTCGCCGGGCGGCGGCGTTGGATCCGGCGGACGCGCTGCGGGGGGAGTAGGGGGCTCTTGCCACCGGTTGGGCGGTGGGACAGACGAAGCTGCGACGCGAGGTCCGTGAGCCGCGTCGCATGAGGCCGGGGCCGGCTACGCGGCCGATCGCGGCTCCGCCGGCAGCGGCCCGAGCGCCGCCCGCCGACTCCAGAAGAGGAGGCCCACCGCCGCCGCGCACAGCGCCAGCGCCCCCCCGAACTCCCCGGTGATCCAGGCCGTGTGTCCGGCGTCCGCCGTCATCCTGTCGAACACACCCTGGATGAACAGGTTGTGGCTGGCATGCAGGAGCGCGCCCGTCCACAGGCTTTCCGAGCGCAGCCGGATCCATGCGAATGCCGTCCCGATGCCGAGCACCATGACGGCGAAGCAGGTCAGCCCGAACCACCAGGGCGTGCCGGAGTTGTAGTCGGCGAACAGGAGCACGGGCGTGTGCCAGAGCGCCCAGATGCCGCCGCTGATGAGCGCCGTGCCCGTGAACCCGGTGACGCGGGAGAGTTGCGGCACGAGCACGCCGCGCCATCCGATCTCCTCGCCGGTCGCGCTGAGCAGCGACATGCAGACGCCGAGCGTCGCGGCCTTCACGATGAAGGTTCCGGTCGCCGTTCCCTGCGGCAGGTGCGCGGTGGTGAACGCCCCCCATCCGGCGGCCCACACCACGCCATAGGCGACCCCCGCGTACGCGACGGGGAGCAGATACGCGAGCGCGAGCCACTTCGGCCGGCCGAGCCCCCATCCCATGCCGCGCAGGCTGTGCGTGTTGATCAGCATCGTGAGAATGCCGGCGGTGCCGGGGCACCACATCAGTCCGAGCACGTACAGGCCCTGGCCCGCGGACAGCGTCCCGGCGCGGATGATCAGCGTGTAGAAGATGCTGCTCAGCCCGAAGGTGAGGACGAGGTACGTCGCGAGGTTGCGCCTGGCGGAGGAGGGCATGGGACGTAGGGGTGAGGCGGTGAGGAAGTGAACCAGCGAAGCAGTGAGGCCGCGAGACACCGCGCTGCGTGCCCTCACCGTCTGTCTGTCCGACTGTCCGACGGTCCCCCATCTTACACTTCCCGGCGAAACTCGCTATACGTGCGACATGTCCCGCGCATTCGTCAACGAAGACGCCAACGAGCCCGAGCCGCGCTACGTACTCCCGCCGCGCGACGATCCCGGCTACGACGAGGCTGCCGCCTCGGCACTTCTCGAGGGTGCCGACGTGGGAAACTCGTACAGCGCCGAGCAGGCCACGGGCTACAAATGGGGCGCCGAGACGCTCAAACCGCACGTGCGAAAGCTGATGACGCGCGCCGAGGCGGAGGGAAACGAGCGGATGGTGACCCTCGCCAAGCGCTTCCTCCGCGAGGGTACGCGGTAGCCTGCCTCACCGTCCGGTCGTTCGACGGTCCGAGTGTCTCTACTCCGCCTTCATCGCCACTACCGGCTCCACGCGCATCGCCCGCCGCATGGGGGTCACGCACGCCAACACCGCCGTGGCCAACAGCACCAGCCCGGCAACGGTGAACGACATGGGGTCGTTGCTGGTCACGCCGGTGAGCATGGTGGTGAGCAGCCGCGTGCCCCAGTGCGCCCCGACCAATCCCAGCACCATCCCCACGGCGCCCAGGGCCACGCCTCGACCGATCACGCTGCGTGCGATGTTGGCGGTGGTGGCGCCGAGCGCCATGCGAATGCCGATCTCCCGCGTGCGCTGCGTGACGGCATACGCCATCACACCGTACAGGCCCACCGCCGCCAACACGATGGCCAGCAGTGTGAACATGGTGAGCAGCCGCATGGTGAACCGGGGCAACGCGATCGTGGACATCATGGCGTCGGCGATGTTGTCGAGCTTCACCGGCGGAATGGCGGCGTTGGCTTCCTGGAACAGCCGCCGGAGCGCCGGGAGCGCTGTCTCGGGCTTCGTGACGCGCACCATGAGCACGGGGGAGAAATACGGCGCTGGCATCTCATAGAGGATCGGATCGCTCGTCTGCATCGTGAGGCCTCCCGTCGCGGCGTCGTTCACCACGCCGACCACCGTGAGCCAATTGCCATTGCCGCCCATCTCCACGCGCACGCGGTGCCCGATGGGCGACGTGCCGGGCCAGTACTTACGCGCCATGCCCTCGTTGATCAACACCTGCGCGGCGGCGGCGGTGGTATCGGTGAACGTCGTGCCCTGCAGGATGTGCATGCCCATGAACGCGAAGTAGTCGGCGTGCACACCGAGCACGCCGACGAACGAGCTGCCGCCCGTGGGCGCGGGTTGTTGGTCGATCTGCAGGTTGCCGATGGAGAAGTTCCGGCCCGGGGGCGAAGTGGTGGCGAGGGTCAGCGCTTCCACGCCCGGCAGGCCCTTGGCCTGCTCGGCCATGCGTTGGTAGAAACTCCACTGGCGCGCGTTGGTCGTGTCGGACGTCGCCTGGAGATTCGCGCTGACGGCGTACAGTCCGGCCGTCCGGAACCCGGGGTCGGTCATCTGCAGGTTGCCGACGCTGCGAATGAGAAGCGTGGCGCCCACGAGCAGGGCCGTGGAGAGCGCCATCTCGGTGATCACGAGCAGCGACCGGAGCCGGTCGTGGGCCGGACCGAGCGACGTGGGCACCCCGACCTTCAGTACCTGTGGCGACGCGAGGCGCGCCGATTGGGACGCCCCCACCAGCCCGAACACGAGGCCGGTGATCGCCACGAGGCCGCCGGCCACCAGCAACGTCGTGCCGTCCATGTGCGCCGTGCTCAACTGTGAGAGCGACTGCGGGCGCAGCGCCACCAGCGCCTTGAGTGCGCCCCACCCGATGGCCAGGCCGACCAGCCCGCCGCTGGTGGCGAGTACGAGACTCTCCGTGATGAGTTGCCGGAACATCCGCCAGCGGGTGGCGCCCATGGCGGCGCGAATCGCCATCTCGCGCTGGCGGGCGGCGCCGCGGGCGAGCAACAGATGGGCGACGTTCGCGCAGGCGATGATCAGCACCATCATCACGGCCGCCATCAGCAGCTTGAGCGTGTCCTGGAAGTGGATCAGGTCGCTGGGCGGCGCGACCGTGGCGGCGAACCGCAGCTTGGCCGGCGCGCCGGGCTGATGCATGGACAGCGTGTCCAGTTCGCGCGCCGCCTCACCATACGTCACCCCGGGACGCAGACGTCCTACCAGCGTGACGCCGACGTTGTTGTCGCTCAGGTCGAGCGGCAGGAAGACGTCGGTGTAGCTCTGCAGGACGGCCGGGAGTTGGAACGCCGCCGGCATGACGCCGATGACCGTGTAGATCTTCCCATTCACCGAGAGCGGCTGACCGACCACGCCGCGATTGCTCCCGTAGCGCGACCGCCAGATGCCCTCGCCGAGCACGGCGACCTTCGCCTTGGACCGCACGTCTTCGGGGGTGAAGTACCGGCCGACGAGTGGCCGCTGGCCGGCGAACGCGGCGAACCCCGGTTGTACCGACGCCCCCTTCACAACCGCCGCCTGCTCCGTCCCCCGGCGCAGGATGAGATCTCCGGAGCTGAAGCCCTCGAGATCCTCGAACGCGTGCGTGCCCTGTTCCCACTCGCGCGCCAGCCCGCCGTTCGGGGTCAGGTACACGCTCACGCCGCTGACACTGTTCTCGGTCGGTTGCAGAAACACGACCGCCAGACGGTCGGCGTGCGGATACGCCAGCGGGTGCAGCACGAGCGTGTTGATCACGCTGAACATGGCCGTGTTGGCGCCGATCCCGAGGGCGAGGGTGAGGATGCCGACGATCGTCCATCCTTTCTGGCGCAGCAGGGTGCGCACGCCGAAGCGGACGTCCTGCACGAGGGCATCGAGCAGTGCTGAGCGATTCACGCGGCGGTGTCTCCGGTGGTCAATGGCGAGGCAGTCGGCTCGCACGGCGGCGAGGTCGCCAAGGCGGCGCTGGACGGCATCGCGCGCCTCGGCCTCGGTCATGCCGCGGGCCATGTAGTCGTGCACGCGCATGTCGCGGTGAAATTCCAGTTCGTCGTCCACGTCCGCCTCGACGCGCGGGCCCCAGAAGTGGAGGTACCGACGCCACATCGCGGCGGCGCGCGCATTGGGCGCGGGCGTCAGGTCTTCCGGGCGCCGGTCGTCGGGCAATGGGGGAGGCCGGTGGGGCATCGGATCCGTCTCGCCGTCAGGACGCGGCGGGTGCCGTGTCGAGGATCTTGCCCACGGCGGTAGCGAACCGGGCCCAGTAGTCGCGCGACGTGCGTAGCTGCTTTCGCCCGGCAGGCGTGAGGCGGTAGAACTTGGCCCGCCGGTTGTTGTCGGTGATGCCCCAGTCGGCGCTGATCAGTTCCTGCTTCTCGAGCTTGTGAAGGGCGGGGTAGAGCGAGCCCTCCTCCACCTGCAGCACGTCGTCGGTACACTGCTCGATCCAGCGCGCGATGCCGTACCCGTGCGCCGGTCCCCACGAGAGGGTCTTGAGGATCATGAGGTCGAGGGTGCCGCGGAGGAAGTCGATCGAAGGATTCGCCATGGGTCGTCGGAGGTGCCGGGATCATGCTGCGTTTACCTAGGCTGCCTATGCATGATACCGAGGCTGTCTATGGGACACCAGTGCGCGGCGGAGGGTTGCCTCGCCTCCCCGCTTCCCCCGTCCAATCCTTCAACGCCCTCGGGTGCCCATGTCCTCGCCGCGTCGCCGCGTCGCCGCGGCGGTCACGCGCTCACCCGTTCACGTCCTCACGTCCCGCCCAGCGCCCGGAATAGATAGCTCACCTTCACGAAGAAGGCGTCGTTCACGCGCCGCAGTTGACGAAAGCGCAGCGCATCGGGTTCGGTCATCGTGTTGCCGTAGCCCGCGAAGAACACCGTGCCCGGTGTGGGGCGGTACGAGAACAGCCAGTCGGTGCGCAGGCCATTCGCGATCTGCTCGGGGTAGGGTACATACCCGCCGGCGCCGGGTGTGAGGATCAGGCCGCCGGTGGCCGGGTCGACGAGCGGCTCGCGCTTGGTTGCCGTGTACTGCGTGACCACGCGGAAGAAGATGGACCGCGTGAGCTGGTATTCCACTTTGAGGCGCGGGATGCTCGTGGACAGCGTGCGCACGTTGTCGCTGCGCCGCGTGAAGGTGCTGGCCTGGTAGGTGGCGCTCACGCGGATCTGCTGCGAGGGGCGCAGATCGAGGCTCGCGTTGTAGTCCAGTCGCCGCACGCGCGACGTTTCCAGGAAATCGACGTCGTTGCCCACCGTCACGCCCGCCGACGCGGAGTAGGTCGCGAACTGTGGGGTCGAGATCTTGAAGTTGGTAGTGAACGTCGTGATGCGCGGCGACGGCACGAACGGAAACACGAACGGCTGGCCGCTCCCCACATATTCGCCGGCGTACGCCGCCGGGTCGAACGCGAAGCTGGACAGCGTCGGCGTCAGGTTCACGGACCATCCTCCGCGCAGGGTGAGTTGGGTGTTTCCCGATGCCTTGTCCTCGAGCAGGCTCTTGCCGGCGAAGAAATCGTCGTACTTCCACGTCGCGCCGGTCTGCAGATAGACGTTGAACCGTTCCACGAGCGCGCCGGGCCCGCCGTACAGCGTGAGCCGGTTCATCACGCTCGGCGACACGATCCCCGTGCGCTGCACGAATCCGTTGTCGTCGGCGAAGTCGTTGCCGACGCCGAGGATGCTGTAGTGAAAGCCGAACCGGCGGCCGGTGCCGTCGGCGACGGCCGACCACATGGGGGCCGAGTTCGTGATGCCGTTCTGCGTGGAATTGCTCATCACGCCCTGGAACTCGGCGTAGTACTTGCCGCCGAACACGTAGTGCACGTCGGCGTCGGCCACGCGGTTGGCGCGGCCCCCACCCACACGCTCGCTGTACAGCATGCCGAACGTGCTCTGCGTACCGAAGCCGCGGCGCAGGCGCACCACGTTGACCAGCGGGCGCTGGCCGGTGGCGGTGGTGCTCGACGCATCGAGCGCCGAGAGCACGGCGACGTCGGTGCGGCCCACCTTGCCGGTGAGCTTCAACGCGCCCGCCGGCTGGACGATGGTGCGCGTGTAGAACAGCGTGTTGGGGACGTTGAACTGATCGGAGCCTTCGACGAAGAAGGGTCGCTTCTCGGGGTAGTAGAGGGCGAAGCGTTCGTCGGCGGCAATCTGCGTGGCGTCGGCCTCCACCTGCGAGAAGTCGGGCTTTACGGTGCCGTTGAGCACGAAGTTGCTGCCCATGGCCCAGCGCACGTTGCCGCCGAGTTGTGGTTTGGAGCTGTAGTGCCAGCCGTCGTTCGCGGGGGCGCAGCACGGAGTACCGTTGACGGTGTTGGTGAGTTCGGGGTTGAGCCCGACGACCTGTCCGTGGTGCATGCCCGTCATGCCGACCAGCGTCCCCTCCTGGTCGATGAAGCTCGCCGACGCCTTGTGCGCTTCGGTCCAGGTTTCCTGATAGCCGTTGTGTTGCACATTGCGTTCGACTTGGATGCCCCAATCCTGCCGGGAGGTGCTGGGGTAGCGCAGGCTGCTGAACGGGATGCGCACCTCGACCTCGTATCCCCAGGGCGTGACGCGGCCCTTCGATTCCCAGATGAAGTCGGCGCTGAGGTCGTTCTGCCCGGGCATGACGTTGGACCCGGGGACGAAGCCGCCCTGTTCGTTCTTGATGCCGTCGGCCTGGACGCCGAGCGGATTCACGATGAACACGAACGCGCGATTGCGCTCGTTGTAGGTGTCGAGCTGGATCTCGGTGTTGTCGTCGGAACTGACGTTGTCGCGCTCGGCGAGGGTGGCGCGTACGGCGCCATGCGGCTCGTAGGCCTTGATGCCGAAGTAGATGGCGTCGCGCGAGTACCAGACGAGCACTTCGGTGGAGTCGGGGCTCGGCCGCTGGTCCACGGGGGCGTATTCGGAGAACCCGGTGAGCATGGCGGCGCGCCGCCACACCGGTTCATCCAGGCGCCCGTCGACGGTGACGGAGTCCTGGATGGACGGTGCGTGCACGGAGGTCTGGCCGAGCCGCGCGTTATACACGGTCTGCGGGGGCGCACTGGCGGCGGCGAGCTGGAGCGCGCCGAGAAGGGGGAGGAGCATGGTGGGGGAATATATCGCCGGGGCGCGCCGCCATCTGCACGTAATCCGTAAGGGGGCGGGCGGTGCGTGTGGCTGCCGGCCCGCCGGGTTGGACGTGCCTCGGAGCGGCCATCAACCGGGGGAACTACAATTTCGCGGAAGGCGCGGATTGCGCGGAATACTGATGGGCAAGTTGGGCTCGACCGTGGGAGTGCACGAGGCGGTAGAACCGGGACTTGGGGCCAAAATGAAGGAGGAGCCCGACTTCGAGACGCGTCGCGGCGAGGTTACGAAAGCAACTGTCGTCGCGCAGACGGGGAGAGGCTCTCGGTCGCTTTGACCTCGACGATCACGCGCTCATCGATGACCATGTCGAGTCGCTGCCATCCAAGGGCGATGCCCTTGTACGTGACGGGGACGCGGACCTCACGGGCCACCGCGTGGCCTCTGGCCCGGAGTTCGTGTTCCAGCGCCGAGGCGTAGAGCTGCTCGAGAAGCCCGTACCCGAGGTTCCGGCTGACCTCATAGAACGCCCCGATGATCGAGCGAGTCACCCCCTCTTCCAACAAGTCGAGTTCGGCCATTCAGAAATGGTCGCGGGACCGTGCCGGATTCTCCAACCAAATTTCCGCCCCTGCCATCAATCCTTCCGCGTCATCCGCGAAATTGTAGTTCTTCCGGTTGATGCCGGTCGCCACGCTGGGCTCCGAGGCGCCGACCGGAGCCCCGACTGGCGTCCTTCCGTCCCCACGCCCAGCTTTCACAGGGAAATTCCCCATTCGCTCCACCCTCCCGAGGCATCCCATGAGGCGCTTTCCTACCCGGCTGCTCGCTCCGGCGCTCGCGCTGATCACGTTCTCCCTCACCGCCCCGGCCGCGCTGGCCCAGGGGGAATTGCACGGGCTCAAGCCCGGCCGCGATCCGGCGCAGCCCATCGACTCGGCGTACACGGCGAAGATCCGCGAGTACACCACCGAGCCCTTCTTCTCGTCGCCCCTGGTGAACTACCTGCCGGCGTCGAAGACCGTGCCCACCCCGATGGCCGAACTCGGCGACATCGCCGGGGCCAGGGACAACCTGCCGTACTCGTCGCAGGTGTACGCGTACATGCGCATGCTCGCCAAGGCGAGCCCGCGCGTGCGCGTCTGGACCATCGGGCACACCGAAGAGGGGCGCGAGATGATCGCCGTGGGCGTGGCATCCGAAGCGATCTGGAAGAACCTCGACCGGAACAAGGCCAACCTCGCCAAGCTCGCCGATCCGCGCACCATCGACATGAACGACGCCGCGGCCGAGAAGCTCATCCCGGAAACGGCGCCCGTGTACTACATCACCGGCACCATCCACTCGCCCGAATCCGGCGCGCCCACGGCCCTCATGGAACTCGCCTACCGGCTGGCCGTGGACAACAGTCCCTACATCAAGAACATCCGTGATCACCTGATCACGCTCATCACCCCGATCGTCGAGGTCGACGGCCGCGACCGCGAGGTGGACATCGTGCGTTGGCACATGGCCCACCCCAAGGACACGCCGCTCCCCCTCATCTACTGGGGGCACTACGTGGCGCACGACAACAACCGCGATGCCATGGGCGCCACACTCGATCTCACGCAGAACGTGCTCAACACCTACGTGGGCTGGAACGCCCAGGTGCTGCACGACCTGCACGAGTCGGTGCCCTTCCTCTACGACAACACCATCGGCGACGGCCCCTACAACGCCTGGATCGATCCGCTGCTCGCCAACGAGTGGCAGATGATCGGCTGGAACAACGTGCAGGAGATGACGCGGTTCGGGATGCCGGGCGTGTTCGCCCACGGCGACTTCGACACCTGGTCGCCCGGCTACCTGATGTTCATCGCCGCCATGCAC
This sequence comes from uncultured Gemmatimonadaceae bacterium, assembly GCA_963781765.1. Taxonomy (GTDB): domain Bacteria; phylum Gemmatimonadota; class Gemmatimonadetes; order Gemmatimonadales; family Gemmatimonadaceae; genus JAGWRI01. Next base: position 14,557 of record CAWAHC010000011.1, on the reverse strand, counting down.
AACGGCATCAGCCGGCTGTACGAGACCTTCGGCAACGGCGGCACGGCGGAGACGGTGGAGCGCACGTTGTCGCCGAGCGAGACGGAGAAGACCTGGTACCGGCAGGACCCGCCGCTGCCGCACGTGAAGTGGTCACTTCGCGACAACAACAACTATGAGGAGACGGGGCTGTTGGTCTCGCTCCAGTACTTCGCCAACAACCGGCAGCTCTTCCTCGAGAACTTCTACACCAAGGCCAAGCGCTCCATCGCCAAGGCCACCACCGAGGGGCCGGCCGCGTACGTGCTGCCGGGCGACGATCCGCGCCTGCAGTCGCAGGCCGATCTGCTTCAGGTGATGCGGCGGCAGCACGTGGAGATCTCGCGCGCCACCGCGCCGTTCACGGTGCAGGTGCCGGTGAAGAAGCCCGCCAACGGCAACGGACGCGGGGCGCGCGCCGGGCGCGGTGCCAACGCGCCGGCGCCGGGTTCGGCCGCGGATACGGCGGTGCAGCCCAAGCCGCCGGCTACCGAGCCGCGCACCTTCCCGGCCGGCAGCTACATCATCCGCATGGACCAGCCGTATTCGCGCATCGCCGACGCGCTGCTCGACCGCCAGTTCTGGTCGCCCGATGATCCGCAGAAGCACCCGTACGACGACACCGGCTGGACCTTCCCCGAAGGATTCGGTGTCGAGTGCGTGCGCGTGACCGACACGACGGTGCTCCAGGCGTCGATGGAGAAGGTGACGGGCGACATCATGGCGCCGGGCGGCGTGCACGGCACGGGGGCGACGTACGCCATCAACAACGTGGGCGAGAACTCGCTGGTCACGCTACGCTATCAACTCAAGGCGGCCGACTTCCAGGCCGCCGAGGATTCGTTCAGCGCAGCGGGGCACCACTTCAACCGCGGGTCGTTCGTCGTGAGCAACGTGTCGGCGAGCGATCTCGACAAGGCGTCGAAGGCGCTCGGCATCGAGGTGTACGCGCTGGCATCGGCGCCGAGCGTGGCGATGCATCCGGCGCGTGCGCCGCGGGTGGCGATTCTGCACACCTGGCAGGGCACGCAGACCGAGGGATGGTGGCGGCTGGGCTTCGACGCCCAGCACGTGCCCTACGACTACATCAGCACGCAGGACGTGGCGAAGGACGCCGATCTGAACGCCAAGTACGACGTGATCGTGTTCCCGCCGGCCGGCGGCAGCGGGCAGTCGATCATCGAGGGGATGCCCATGTGGCGGAACCCGATGCCGTGGGAGAAGAGCGAGCTGACGCCAAACCTGGGGCGCATCGCCAGCACGCCCGACATCCGTCCGGGCCTGGGCTGGGACGGACTGCAGCACCTGCAGGACTTCGTGGCCAAGGGCGGCCTGCTGATCACCTCGTTGAACACCGCCGACTTCGCGATCAACTACGGGCTGGCCAATGGCGTGAGCATGAACCGGCCCCGCGGGCAGGAGGTGGTGGGCAGCCTGCTGCGCACGCGCCTGGTGGACGGCGCGAGCCCGATCGCGTATGGCATCGAGGACAGCCTGACCGTGTACAGCGACGGGGGCGAGACTTTCAACGTGAGCAACACGCGCGGCGGACGTGGCGGCGGGGGACGATTCGGCGGCGAGGGAGCCACGCGCGAAACGGGACGCGGGACGGTGGACGATCACGACGTGGTGCAGGGCCGCCCGGCGCTGGCGCCGCAGTTCGAGCGTCCGGTACCGCCGAAGGTCGAGCCCTGGCAGGCACAGCCGATCAGCGACGACCAGCTGCGCAATCCGCTCAACACCATCCCGCCCGACCAGCGTCCGCGCGTGGTGCTGCGCTACACCGACCGGAGCGATCTGCTCGTATCCGGCCTGCTGAGCGGGGGCAGCGACATCGCGCAGCGGGCAGTGGTGGTGGACGACCCCGTGGGGAAGGGGCATGTGGTGATGTTCGCCAACAACCCGGTGTACCGCGGGGAGACCATCGGCAGCTACGCGCTGGTGTTCAACGCCCTGATGAACTGGGACAACCTGAACGCCGGGCGGGTGCTCGATAAGCGGTAGGACGGTAGGGCGGCAATACGGCGGGGCGGCGGCCCGAGGGGGCCGCCGCCGCCCGGCGTGACCGGGCGCCGTCTCGCAAGATTATGGTTTGACTAGTCTGACCATAATCGACTACTTTGCGGCATGCGTGACACCTACTCCCTATACGAGGCCAAGGCGCGCCTGTCGGCCATCGTGCGGCGGGTGCGCGAAGGGCACACGGTGGTCGTGACCGTGCACGGCGAGCCGGCCGTCGAGATCCGGCCCCTCGCCGCCGAGTCGGAGGACCTGAGCGCCCGGCTGACGGCGCTCGCCGAACGGGGCATCCTCGTCGAACCCGCGGATCCGCGGGCAGTCCTCAGACCGGGGACGCCGAAGCGTGGCGCGCTCAAGCGCTTCCTCGCCGATCGCGACGGATGAGAGTCGCCTACGTCGATACGTCGTGCCTTGTGGCGCTCGAGTTCGGTGAACGGGGCGCGGCGGCGTTGGCGCGGCGGCTCGGCGGCTTCGACCGCCTGGTCGCGGCCAATCTGCTGGAGGCCGAACTGCGGGCGGCCTGCGTCCGAGAGGGGCGTGACGGACCGACTGACGCGCTGCGGTCGATCTCGTGGGTCGTTCCCGACCGACCCCTCTCGCCGGAGATCGGCCGCGTGCTCGACGCGGGGTACGTGCGCGGCGCCGATTGCTGGCACCTGGCAACGGCGCTGTATGTGGCCGGAGACGCCGCGGCAATTTCGTTCGTGACGCTGGACGAGGCGCAGGGCCGGGTCGCTCGCGCGCTTCGGTTCGCCCCCGGCTGAAATTCGCAACTATAGAGTGGTCCTTGCCCGGGGGGGGGACGTGGCCCATGTTAAGCCCGGCTCGAACGCCCCTTCCCCCGTTGGCCAGTCGGGTCCAAACCGCTCGAAATTCCACGCCCTGATCGGACGCGCCCGCCGCGTCCGATTTCCGTATTTCGCGAGCCGGTCCAGTCCACCAAGGAGAACCCCTGAGCGACGTCGCGACAGGTTTCCGTACGGCGCTATCTGACCGCTACCGCATCGAGCGCGAACTCGGGGCCGGCGGGATGGCGACTGTGTATCTCGCCCGCGACCTGAAGCACGACCGTGATGTCGCGCTGAAAGTCCTGCGTCCCGAACTCGCGGCCGTCATCGGCGCCGACCGGTTCCTGAGCGAGATCAAGACCACGGCCAACCTGCAGCACCCGCACATCCTCGCCCTGTTCGACTCGGGCGAGGCGGGCGGGTTCGTGTACTACGTGATGCCGTACGTGGAGGGCGAGTCGCTGCGCGACCGGCTGGATCGCGAGAAGCAGCTTCCGGTTGAAGATGCGCTCCGAATCGCCACCGAAGTGGCCGACGCGCTCGAATACGCGCACGGCCATGGCATCATCCACCGCGACATCAAGCCGGAGAACGTGCTGCTGCACGGGGGACACGCGCTGGTGGCGGACTTCGGCATCGCGCTGGCGGTGAGTCGCAGCGACGGCGGCACGCGGATGACCGAGACGGGCATGTCGCTGGGCACGCCGACGTACATGAGTCCCGAGCAGGCGATGGGCGAGAAGGAGATCTCGGCGCGGAGCGACGTGTACGCCCTGGGCGCGATGCTGTACGAGATGCTGGTGGGCGATCCGCCGTTCACGGGGAGCACGGCGCAGGCGATCGTCGCCAAGGTGCTGACCGCCGCGCCGGCCTCGATCACCGGCCAGCGGCACACGGTGCCGCCGCACGTGGAGGCGGCGGTGCTGCGGGCGCTGGAGAAGCTGCCGGCCGACCGGTTCGCCACGGCGGCGCAGTTCGCGGCGGCGCTGGCGGATACGTCGGGCGCCAGTGTCGGGAATGCCACCGGTCGCCGCGCGGCGTACATGAAGTCGCAGCGGGCGCTCGGCCTCCCGGCCGTGGCGGCGCTGGTGCTCGCCGCGCTCGTCGTCGGTGGGGCGGGCGTCGCATTAATGCGGCGCGGGCATGCCGTCGAGCGCGTCACGACGCGCGTGATGCTGGAATTTCCATCCGGCGAGCGGCCGGAGTACGGGAGCGCTCCCGCGCCTCTGCTTGCCTTGCGCCGCGACGGTAGCGGCCTGCTCTACTCCGGCATGGGTGCGAACGGTCAGCCCCAGCTCTGGCTCCGTCGATGGGATCGCCTGGAGGCGACTCGATTCAACCAGACGCTGGGCGGAGCTTGCTGCTCGGTGTTCTCGCCGGGCGGCGACTCGGTAGCATACCTGGCGCCTCCGCACACCCTGCAGGTGCTCCCGCTGACGGGTGGGTTCCCGGCGACGGCGGCGGACTCGGGGCTCACTTCGGTGTCCGACATCGGCGGCGGCGTGGACTGGGGGTCGGACGGCATGTTGTATGTGACCGGACCGAAGGGGCTGCTCCGCGTCTCGCCCCGCGGCGGCACCCCTGAGGTGGTGGTTCCCCTGGACGCGCAACGCGGCGATCTCCGGTACCTCTGGCCGGCGGTGCTCCCAAGCGCGCGGGGCGCGTTGGTTTCGGTCGTTCCGGCGTCGGATCCCACCAGCATGGATCGGGTGGCGATCGGCGCCGCGGACTTCCGGACGGGGAAGGTGACCCTCCTCCTGCAGGGGACCCGCGCCATCTACGCCCCCACCGGCGACCTGATCTATTCCAAGGCGAACGGCGTGCTCTGGGCGGTTCCATTCGACGTGAAGTCGATGACTACCACCGGGCCGGCGCGTGAACTGGCGGACACGTTGGCGATTGGGCAGCAAGCCTTCGGGGACCTATCTCTCTCGCCGGACGGCACGCTCGCTTACGTCAAGGGTGTCGTCCAGTCCTACCGCGCGGTGTGGGTGGATCGGAACGGCGACGCGACGCCGGTGGCGAGCGACCTCGTCGACGACCGGATCGACAGCCCGGCGCTTTCCCCGGATGGCAAGCGGATCGTCGTTGCCATGGCTGGAGCGGACGGCAAGTTCAGCCTCTGGATGAAGGCGCTGGACGGCAGTCCCAAGATGCGCGTCACCTTCGACGGGACCACCAATTGGCGCAGCGCTTGGCGGCCCGGAACGGACCAGCTCACCTACCTCTCCGATCGGGAGACCATCGGTTCGACGAGCCTGCGGTTGTTCACGTTGAACCTCACCGGGCACGCCGGCGTCACCCAGCCGGCTCTGCACGACCCGCGCACCATCGGCAGTGCCGTCTGGTCGCCCGACGGGAAATGGCTGGTGTTTCGCACCGACAACCAGGAATACGGGAACGGTGACATCCTGGCCATCCGCCCGGGCGTCGATACCGTGCCGCGGGCGTTGGTGGCCACGCCGGCCGAAGAAATCGCGCCGGAGATATCGCCCGACGGCCGGTGGATGGCGTACAGCTCCGACGTGTCGGGCCGGCGCGAGATCTACGTGCGCTCCTTTCCCGACGCCGCGGGCACGCCGTACCAGGTGTCCACGACGGGTGGAACGAATCCGATGTGGAATCCGACCGGCAAGGAACTGTTCTATATCGATGCCGCGAACAACATGGTGTCGGTGCCGGTGATTCCCGGCGCCGCGTTCCAGGTGGGGCAGCCGCAGGTGTTGTTCGCCGCCGGTGGGTTCTTCCTCAACGCGTTCTCGCAGGAATGGGCGGTGGCACCCAACGGGCAGCGCTTTCTCATGATCCAGGGGACCACGGGTGACGCGGTGCACGTGGTGGTGGTGTTCAACTTCCTCGACGAGCTGAAGCGCCGGATGGCCGGCCAATGACCGCGGCTCCCGACCGTCTCGCCACGGCGCTCGCCGATCGCTACCGCATCGAGCGCGAACTGGGGCAGGGCGGGATGGCCACCGTGTATCTGGCCGAGGATCTGAAGCACGACCGCAAGGTGGCGCTGAAGGTCCTGCGTCCGGAACTGGCCGCCGTCATCGGCGCCGAGCGATTCCTGAGCGAGATCAAGACGACGGCGAATCTGCAGCATCCGCACATCCTGCCGCTGTTCGATTCCGGCGAGGCGGGCGGGTTCCTGTTCTACGTGATGCCGTTCGTGGAAGGCGAGACGGTACGCGACCGGCTGGACCGCGAGAAGCAACTGCCGATCGCCGACGCGGTGCGCATCACCACCGAAGTGGCGAGCGCGCTGGACTACGCGCACCGGCACGGGGTGATCCACCGCGATATCAAGCCCGAGAACATCCTGCTTCACGACGGCAGCGCGCTGGTGGCCGACTTCGGCATCGCGCTGGCGGTGAGCACGGCAGGCACGCGCATGACCGAGACCGGCATGAGTCTCGGCACCCCGCACTACATGAGCCCCGAGCAGGCGATGGGGGAGCGCGAGATCACGGCGCGCTCCGACGTGTACGCGCTGGGGTGCGTGCTGTACGAGATGCTCACCGGCGATCCGCCGTTCACGGGGAGCACGGCGCAGGCCATCGTGGCGCGCGTGGTGACGGAAACGCCGCGCCCGCTCACGCTGCAGCGGCACACGATTCCGCCGCACGTCGAAGCGGCGGTGCTGACGGCGCTGGAGAAGCTGCCGGCCGATCGGTATGCGAGCGCCGCCGAATTTGCCGAAGCGCTGGCCCGGCCCGAGTTGATGGCGGCAACCACCGCCGGCCGCGCAGCCGCGCAGCCGGCGGCGCGCGCCTCAAGGCCGATGCTCATCGGGCTCACGGCCGCGCTCGTACTGACGACGGGCGCCGCGGCGTGGGGATGGCTCGCGTATCGCCGGTCCGTCAACCAGCCGGCCTCGTGGCAGTACGTCACGCTCGGCGACAGCGCGCGCATGAATCCGGCGATCAATGCGCAAACCCTCGCGCTGTCGCCCGACGGGAACACCCTGGTGTTCCGCAACGAGCGCGCCGGGGGCACGCTCTGGATCAAGCGGCGCGGGCAGCTCGATCCGGTGCCCCTGCCGGGCACGGACAATGCGTGGAACCCGGTGTTCTCCCCCGACGGAAAGTCGATCGCGTTCATCGCCGACCAGAAGCTGAAGCGCGTCGATCTGGCCGGCGGGTCGCCAGTTACGCTGGCCGATACCGCCGCGGGCGGTTACGGGGGCGTCGCGTGGATGGACGATGGGACGTTGATCTACGACATGCCGGCGCAGGTCGATCTGCGCCGCGTCTCGGCGTCCGGCGGCGCGATCTCCGAGGTCCTCCATGACGACTCGAAGAGTGGCGGCGGCATCGGCTTTCCCGTGGCGCTTCCGCACTCGCGGGGCGTGCTCTTTCAGTACTGCGGGTCCGGATGCGTCACGATCGGCATCCGCGTACTCGATCTGAAGACCGGGCAACAGAAGACATTGCTCGACAACGTCGTGTCGGCCTGGTATCTCCCCCTCGGCGTCCTGCTCTATATCCGCCCTGACGGTACCGCGCTCGCGGCGCCGTTCGACCTCAAGACCCTCACCATCACCGGCGCCGCCGTGCCCGTGCTGGACCACGTGTTCGTGCAGGCATCCAACGGCGTGGTGCCGTTTGCGTGGTCGGCGTCGGGTTCCGCGGTCTATTTCCCCGGCACCGGCGCGGCGAACCTCACGCGCATCGTCCGCGTGACGCGAGACGGGGTCGCCACCCCGCTCGATACGTCGTGGGTGGGACACGTCAACTCGATGGCCGAGTCGCCCGACGGCCGCCGGCTGGCCGTGGGGGACGGCGACCCGACGAGTCTCAACATCTGGATCAAGCAGCTGGACCAAGGGCCGTATTCGCGGCTCACCTTCGGCAACCAGGACCGTCGTCCCGTCTGGTCGCCGGACGGCAGCAAGATCGCGTTCATCCGCGATACGGGGGCCACCGGGGGCGTATTCGAGCGGCCGGCGAACGGCACCGGGGGCGACCGCCTGGTCGCACGCCTGGGCGTGCGGGTGCAGGAGGTGTTCTGGACGCACGATGGCAAGTGGCTGGTGTTGCGCACCGACAACGCCGGCCCGGGCGCCGGCGACCTGATCGGCGTGCGGACCAGCGGCGACACGACGCCGGTGCCGCTGGTGGCGAGCCGGTTTTCCGAGATGGAGCCGGCCGTGTCGCCCGACAGTCGCTGGATCGCCTACACGTCCAACGAGTCGGGGGTGTCGGAGATCTATGTGCGCCCGTTCCCGAACACCAACGATGGCAGGTGGCAGGTGTCGTTGAACGGCGGCGATAGTCCCGTGTGGTCCCCCGACGGGCGCTCCCTGTACTATCTGCGCGGCGACAGCCGGCTGGTGGAAGCCCGGCTCGAAGGTGGAACGGCGTTCGGCGTTGCATCGCGGCAGCCGCTATTTGACGCGACGAACTACGCCGCGAGCGGTTTCCACCAGTCATTCGTGGTCGAGCCGGATGGCAAGACGTTCCTGTTCGCGGTCAGCGCGCAGGCCGGGGTCGGGTTCATGGCCGCCTCGCCGACGCTCGTCTGGGTGGACCACTGGTTCACCGACCTCAAACAGCGGCTCAACCGGTAACCCGACGATGACGAACGCCCCCGAACGTCTCGCCGCCGCCCTGGCCGGCCGCTACCGCATCGAGCGCGAACTCGGCGCCGGCGGCATGGCCACCGTGTATCTGGCCGAGGATCTGAAGCACGATCGCAAGGTGGCGCTGAAGGTGTTGAAGCCCGAGTTGGCGGCCGTGATCGGCGGCGAGCGATTCGTGGTGGAGATCAAGACCACGGCGGCGCTGAGTCATCCGCACATCCTGCCGCTGTTCGACTCGGGCACCGTGGATGGATTCCTGTACTACGTGATGCCGTACATCGAGGGCGAGACGCTCCGCGACAAGTTGAATCGCGAGACGCAGCTCGGCATCGACGAAGCGGTGCGCATCACGAGCGAGGTGGCCGACGCGCTGGACTATGCGCACCGGCACGGCGTGATCCACCGCGACATCAAGCCCGAGAACATCCTGCTGCACGACGGCCGGCCGATGGTGGCCGACTTCGGCATCGCGCTGGCGTTGAGCGCGGCGGCCGGGCGGGCGCATGACCGAAACCGGCATGTCGCTCGGCACGCCGCACTACATGAGTCCCGAGCAGGCGACGGCCGACAAGGACATCTCCAACCGCTCCGACATCTACTCGCTGGGGAGCGTGCTGTACGAGATGCTCACCGGCGAGCCGCCGCACATGGGCAACTCGGCGCAGCAGATCATCATGAAGATCGTGACCGAGGAGGCGGCGCCGGTCACGAAGCTGCGCAAGCGCGTGCCGGCGAACGTGGCCGCGGCGGTGGCCAAGGCGGTGGAGAAGCTGCCGGCCGATCGATTCGAGAGCGCCAAGGCGTTTGCCGATGCGCTCAACAATCCGGGGTTCGCGACGCAGGCGATGGCGGCAGGTTCGTTCGCCGGTGTGCCGGCCGGCCGGCCGCGGGTGGTGCTGGCTGTGGCCGGGGTCGCGGTGGCTGCCGCGCTCGTGGCGGGCTGGCTGGTTGGCCGCCGCGGCGGCGATCCCGGCAGCGTCGGTCCGACCGAGGTCGTGCACGCCACGCTCGGCCTCGCGGACAGCGTGACCGTTCCGGCGATCGCCACCATGCGCCTGGCGATTTCCCCGTCGGGGCGGCGCATCGCGTTCGTCGGCCAGAAGGGCGGCGTCGTCCAACTGTGGGTCCGCGAGCTCGGCGACGACGGGGCGCATCCACTGCCGGATACGGAGGGCGCCGCCGATCCCTTCTTCTCCCCGGATGGAGAATCGATCGGGTTCTACACCGGCACCGGAACACACGCCGCTCTCAAGGTGGTGAGCTTCAACGGGGGTGTGGTTCGAACGGTCGTTCGCGACTCGGTCCCGTTCTTCGGCGGCGGTTCATGGGGAGACGACGGGCGGATCTATTTCACGTACGGCGCCAACCTCGCCTCGGTGTCCGCGGCCGGCGGTCCGGTGACGGTGATCGCGCGACCGGACTCGGTGACCGGCGGCTCCGAACTCGACTTTCCGGCAGTGCTCCCCGGCGGCCACAAGGTGCTGGTAATGGTCTACCGGGGATCGGTCGGGAATTCACGCATCGCGGTGATCGACGTGGCAAGCGGGCGCGCCACCGATCTCACGGCGGGCACGATTGCGCGCTACGTGGCGCCCGGATATCTGACGATCGGGATGCCGGATGGCCGCGTTCTTGCCGCGCGCTTCGACGTCGCGTCGGCTCGCCTCACGAGCACCCCTCTTCCGATCCTGCAGGACGTGCAGGCGGAGGCCAGCAATGGCGCGGTGCAGTTCGCGGTGTCGTCGACCGGTGTGGTGCTCTACGAGCGCCAGGCCGGCGGCAGCGGGGGACTCGTGTGGGTGGACCGGTCCGGCGCCATCACCCCGGTGGACACGACCCTGCACGGCGGATTCCAGGACCCGTTGCTGTCCCCCGATGGGACGCAGCTCCTCGTGGTGCGGCAGGACATCGGCGCCACGCAAGTCTGGGTGAAGCAGCTCCCCAACGGCGCGTTCAGCCGGCTCACCTCCGATCCCGGCAATGCCGATCGACCCGACTGGTCGCCGGACGGGCGGCGCGTGGCATACATGGCCACGGTGAACGGCGCGCGGAGCGTGTTCATCCGCCGCGCGGACGGAACCGATAGCGAACGACCCGTGCTGCCGAGCCTCCCCAAATTGGATGAGGTCGCGTTCGACCCGCTCGGCCGGGTGATGCTGTTCCGTACCCTGGGTGCCGGGATCGGCAGCCGCCACCTTCTGGTCGCGGAGCCCGGCAAGGACAGCGTGCCTCGAGCGCTCATTCAGTCGCGCTTCGATCACTATGCGATGCGACTTTCCCCCGACGGGCGCTGGCTCGCGTACGTTTCCGAGGAGTCCGGCAACGCCGAGGTCTACGTCCGCCCCTTCCCCAATGTGGACTCGGCGCGAATCGCGATATCGGTAGGGGGCGGCATCGAACCCCTCTGGAGCCGCAACGGCACCGAGCTCTTCTTTCGCGGCCAGCGCGGCGAGATGTTCGCCACACCCGTCAGCCTGGGGGCCCACTTCACGCATGGCGTGCCGAAGCTGCTATTCACGCTTCCTACGCTGGCGCAGGATCTCTACCATCGCGACTACGATGTGACTCGGGACGGCAAGCGGTTCCTGATGGTGGCGTCGGGGGGCGACAACGCGGCCGACCTGAACGTGATCTTCAACTGGCGCGTGGAAGTCGAGCGGGTGACGGAGAAGGGAAAGTGATCCGACCAGGCGTCGGTCATGGCGATTCCACATGCGCCGGGATGCCCAGATTGTGCGCTACGAAATCTCGGTCCTCCAACCCACCAACGGGAGATGATGTCATGCACAAACTCCGTATCGCGGCACTGGCGTTCCTGGCGGCGGCCCCGGCCGTCGCCATCCCTCGGGCCGTGTCCGCGCAGCAGCCGGCGGGAATCCGAGGCGAGATTCTGGCGCAGTTCAACGAAGCCGCCGACAAGCTGGTCCAGCTCGCCGAGGCCATCCCCCAGGCCAAGTACACCTGGCGCCCGATGGACGGCGTGCGCTCCGTGAGCGAGGTGTTCCTCCACGTCGCGGGGAGCGACGAGTACCAGCTCGCCGCCGTTGGGGTAAAGGCCGCCGTAGCTGGTGAGAACGACCTCGAGCACTCCACCACCGACAAGGCGCAGATCGTCGCCCGGTTGAAGCAGTCGAACGATCGTGTGCGCGCCGCGCTCCTGGCGATGTCGGACGCCGATCTGGAGAAACCCACCAAGCAGTTCGGCATGGACATGACGTATCGCGGCGCGATCCTCCTGCTGGAAACGCACGCGCACGAGCACCTGGGCCAGATGATCGCCTACGCCCGGATGAACGGCGTCGTGCCGCCGTGGAGCCGTCCGGCCAGATGAGCCGGCACACCGGCCTGGCCCTGCCGATGGCGCTCCACGCTCCGGGGAGGATCCGATGAGCGTGGAGCGCCTCACCGCCGCGTTGGCCGACCGGTACCGCATCGAGCGCGAGCTCGGGCAGGGCGGGATGGCCACCGTCTATCTCGCCGCAGACCTCAAGCACGATCGCAACGTCGCGATCAAGGTGCTGAAGCCCGAGCTGGCTGCCGTGCTCGGCGCCGAGCGGTTCGTCACCGAGATCAAGACCACAGCCGCGCTGCAACACCCCAACATCCTGCCCCTGTTCGATTCGGGAACCGCCGACGGGTTCCTGTTCTACGTGATGCCCTACGTCGAGGGGGAGACGCTTCGCGCCAAGCTCGACCGCGAGACGCAGGTCGGTGTGGACGAGTCGGTGAAGATCACCGCCGAGATCGCCGACGGGCTCGACTATGCGCACCGGCACGGCGTGGTCCACCGCGACATCAAGCCGGAGAACATCCTGCTGCACGACGGCCGTCCGATGGTGGCCGACTTCGGGATCGCGCTGGCGGTGAGTGCCGCCGCCGGCGGTCGAATGACCGAGACCGGGCTCAGTCTCGGCACGCCGCATTACATGAGCCCCGAGCAGGCGACGGCCGAAAGGAATATCACGCCGCGCAGCGACATCTATTCGCTGGGCGCGGTGCTGTACGAGATGCTCTCCGGCAACCCGCCGCACGTGGGCGCCTCGGCGCAGCAGATCATCATGAAGATCGTGACCGAAGAAGCGGCGCCGGTCACGCAGATGCGCAAGTCGGTGCCGGCGAACGTGGCTGCGGCGGTGAGCAGGGCGCTGGAGCGGCTCCCGGCCGACCGCTTCGAGAGCGCGAAGGAGTTCGCGGCCGCGCTGCAGAACCCGGCGTTTCGACTTGCCGAGGGTGATGGGGTCGGCGCACCCGGCTCGCCCGGATTCTCCGGGGGTGGATGGCGCCGCCGGTTACGCGATCCGTTTTTCCTCGCCTCTTCGTTGCTCGCCCTTGGGGCCATCGTCGTCGCGGCGATCCTTGCGCGTCGCCCAGCGCCGGCGGTGTCCACGCTGGCGCCGATCCGTTTCCTGCTCGCCACCTCCGATAGTGTCACCCCGGTCCACCTTGACCCCTGGCCCGGAGCGATCTCGCCGGACGGTGGCACGGTGGTGTTCGGTGGAGTGGGGCCGGACCATCGCCCGATGCTCTATTCGCTCCGGACCAATTCGCTGGAGGCGCATCCGATTCCGGGGACCCTCAACGCCAACACCCCGTACTTCTCGCCCGACGGCGACTGGATCGGCTTCGAGCAGAATGGGCAGGAGCGCAAGGTGCGCCTCGACGGCAGCAGTCCGGTGACCGTCGTCAGCAGCGGCGTGGCGACGAACGGTGCCGCCTGGACCCCCGGCGGCCAGATCATCATCGGGTCGTTCGGCAGCTTTCCCGGGCTGGCCAAGGTGAGCGCGGCCGGCGGCCAGCCGGTCGCGCTCACGACGGTCGACTCCGCCAAGGGGGAACTCGCCGACTACTGGCCCATCGCCACGCCAGATCCGAACACGGTCATATTCACGATCTGGTATGGCAGCCTCGGTTCCTCGAAGCTGGCGGCGGCGTCGGTCGACAACGGCCATGTCACGCTGCTCGGCGTCGCGGGCATTCGACCGCTGGCGGTGGTCGACGGGGAGCTCGTCTACGTTCAGTCGGACGGGAGTGTGATGGCGGTGCCCTTCGATCTGCGCCACACCCGGGTCACCGGCCGGCCGATCCCGGTCCACGATCCGGTCGCCGTGCCCGCCGGGTTGAACGGCAACGCCGAGATCTACGTCTCCAACGGCGGAGCGATGCTCACGGCGCGCCAACGATCGGAGGAGCAGATCGTCTGGTCGGCAAGCGACGGTGCGACGCACCCGGTGTCCTCCGATCTTCGCGACTATCAGGGAATCTCGCTGTCGCCCGATGGGCGCCGCATTGCCGCCGTGATCGCCGACGAACATGGGAGTGACGTCTGGATCTATGACACCGGCTCGACCGCCGTATCACGGTTGACCACGATCGGAACCGTCATCTCGGCATCGTGGACACCGGACGGCACCGGCGTCGTGTACCTCGAGTCGGACAGCGCGTCCCACGCTGCGGTGCTGTGGCTGCAGCCGGTGGCCGGCGGATCTCCCGCGCGAAAGCTGTTGGCAGACCCGAATGCGGCGATGTACCCGAGCCTCTCGCCCGACGGAAAGTCGGTGGTCTTCCAGGCGTTCCACGGCTCATGGAACATCGTCCGCTTCCCGCTCGACTCCGGCACCAGTCCCGCCGAGCGCCCGTACGTGGCCACGAAGTTCTCGAATCAGGTTCCGGAGTTCTCCCCCGACGGGAAGTGGGTGGCGTACATGTCTGATGAGACGGGGACGCAGCAGGCGTACGCCAGCTCGTATCCCGATCCCTCCACCAAGATCCAGGTCTCCACCACTCTCGGAGGGTTGCCCAAGTGGTCCTCCGACGGGCGACGCCTGTACTACTTCAGCGCCGTCAACCACCACGCCGGCGTCATTGGGGCGCGGATCGCACTCTCGCCGAACTTCAACATCCTTGGCCGAGATACCGTTGCAACCCTGACGGCCCCGTTCCTGAATGCGGGATATGGCGTCTCCCCTGACGGGAAGCGCGTGTATTATGCCACCGTCGTTTCCCAAACCTACCAGCTGTTCGTCTCGCCGAACTGGAGCACCGAACTGCGTCGCCGGCTGGCGGCGGCGGGCGGGGCGGGCGGGGATCGATGAGCTAGCCGGGCGGCAGCGTCCGCCCGATCACGACGGTGATGTTGTCGGTGCCGCCGTCG
>CAWAHC010000010.1:0-22730 GCA_963781765.1 uncultured Gemmatimonadaceae bacterium | reverse complement strand
TGGCCAACATGACCAATCAGCCGATGCGGTTCGAGATCACCCCTGCACCTGGAGAGAGCGCGCGCTCATGCGTAGCCCTCGTGAGCGGGGTCGTCCCCAAGTGGCGGGGTACGTTGTTCGTCCTCAGCCTCTGCGGTGGCGTCGGGCTGCTGGCTTGGCTACTGCCCCCGTCGCATTTGACAACGTTCCTTGTGGGTTTTGCGGCCGTCTATGCCTCCGTCTACGGCATTCAGGCGGTCGGCAGAGCCAACATTCGAGACATTCAAGACAGAGACCCGCACTCAGGCGAAACACACGTCGTTGAACTTGGGCCACAGGACGTGTTCATTGGCTGTTCTCACGTGAACGCCCGATACCCTTGGCGGGAGTTCAAGAAGGTCTCCGAGAACAACGAGTTCTATCTCTTCTTCCGGGGCAACGGCGGCGGTGCTGCAATCCCCAAGCGCATCCTCGACGCCGCAGCGGAACAAGAACTGCGTCTACGCATATGCGAATGGGCTCCGGATCGCGGCGCTGGGCTCGCGCGCGAAGTTGGCGCTGGTGCCGGGGCCATCTAACGAGGCGCTGCTGCTACCGGCGTGGGTTGAGAAAGCGGCCGGCTCGCTGCGCTCGCTGGCCGCAATTATGATAGAACGCCGCAGCAGAGCGCCACGGCGTTAGCTGGCGATCGTCCTTCTACCACGGAAGGAGCATGACTTGGTCAGATGTGCGGGTGGCGGTGAACTCTCCGCGAAATAGCGTCGTGGCGATCGTCGCAAGCCTGACCGCGCTCGGCGGAGCGGTTGCCGGCGGAGTCGCCGCGCTCATCGCCGCGACGGTGTTGACGCCAACCGAGCCAGTCGGCGCGGCCCAAGTTGCGATGATGGCTGTCGAATATGGTGTTGGTGCGGGAGTCGCCGGCGCTGTATCGGGACTATCGTCGCGTTCGGTGCACTTCGCCGCGTGCCGTTGGGCAGACTGATAGTCAGCACCAACGTGGGCCTCGCCGCAGGACTTACTGCTGGCTGGATCGGGGGACCATCGGCATGGCACCATATGGGATTGCTGGATCGGTCCGTTTTCGTAGGAGCGCTGGTCGCGCTCTTACTCTCTCGCGGGTCGGCGGTTGCGGGTTCTGGTCTGCGTTTCCGCGCCTGCCGCGAGCGGGGTGATCACGGAACAATCGCCTGAAGCGGTTCGAACTCTGGCATCATCGGTTCAGCCGGTCGTGCCAACCCACCAACGTAGACCACGTCCGCGCAGCGTCCCGTTGGAGCAGTGACGCAAACATCACAGATGTCGCCAGCTAACCAGGCGTTGCTGCAGTCGCGGCTCGGGCACGCATCACTGATTGCGCTCTCAACTCACCCGGATGCAGCATCAAGTCGTGCGGTCAATCGGGCCGCGCAGCAGAGCGCCGCGGCGCTAGCGGCAGCGCCGGACAACTAGAGAGGCCCCATGAGGACTCTGGATCGGGTATTTGGCTGGCTCCTGGTGGTGAACGGCTGCGTTCACGCGGTCGGGGCCTGGAACGCCAATCACGCGAAGCCCAACATTCTCTTGTGGGCGTTAACGGGTTCCCTCGCGGCGTTTCTCGTCGCCGCGATCAACCTTCTGCGCGCCGAGCGCCCCCATGATCGCCCAATTGCATGGCTCGGTCTTGCAGGCTCGCTAGCGTGGCTCGCCGTGGCTCTCAGTGTCGGGAAGCTGGCCGGCAATTTCCTCGACGTTCGGGTGGTCAGTAACGCGCTGAACGCCGCGGTGCTTGCCGCCATGAGCATCCGTTCGCTCAGGGTTGGCCCGCTAGCCGGCGCACAGGCTGCCGCCTAACCCGCGCTTGAAGCTGGCGGGCGCTTCGCGGTCGAGTCCCGAGTTGATGCCGTCCGCGTGGCGCTCAATAGGGAGTCGAATGATTGTGTTGACCGAGAGCAGTCGCCCGCCGCTTAAGCTTGGACGTTAGGCAGACTCGATTATCGTGGACTCAAACCGATCAACACGCGGCGCGAAGCTATGGCTCGCCGCGCACGCACTCGGCATCGCGGCATGGCTCTATCTTGCCAGCCCCCTGTGGCGGCACGCAGGCGTCGGCGGCTGCTACGATGCAGGCGACTCTTTCAATGTGCTTGCGTACCCAATTCCGCTCTTGGGCCTTGGTGCAGGCGGCGCCCTCGTCGGCCGGCTAGTCGTCGTGATGCGGCGCCGGTAGCCTCATCGCAATGCTCGGCTTCTCGCGTCGAGCATGGTCGTTGCCGCCTGGATAATCGCAGTCGTCGTGGGCATCGCACTAACTCGCCTCAGGGATAGTTGGTATGAAGCGGCGGTTGGGCCTCCACGGTCACGTGGTGGCCGAGTCGCCCCACCCATAGCAACGCGCTCACCGTTCACGGACGGGGCGCCCACCGGGAGGCCAACCGCCATGGAGATGATAGGCCTGGACCTGCACAAACGCGAGAGTCAGCGGGCGATCAAAGCGGAGGACGGGACGATCACGGACCGGCGCATCGTCACGAGCCGGGCGCGGTTCACGGCGGTGCTCGGGGGCCGGCCGCGCGCGCGGAGTCTGCCTGAGGCGAGCACGGAGAGCGAGTGGGTGGCGCGGCATTTGGAGTCGCTGGGTCACGACGTGATCGTGGCGGACCCGAACTACGCGCCGATGTATGCCAACCGCTCGCGGCGCACGAAGACCGACAAGCGCGATGCGCGGACGCTACTGGATGCGTGCGCCACGGGGGCGTATCGGCCGGCGTATCGGCTGTCGGAGGCGCGCCGCCACGTGCGGGCCGAACTCGCGGTGCGCGACGCACTCGTGCGCACGCGGACGCGGTACATCGCGCTGGCGAAGGCGCTCGTGCGGCGTGATGGGTGGCGCGTACCGACGAGCGCGAGCGCGTGGGTGCCGGCGCGGATTGCCGCACTCGATCTGTCGCCGGCGCTGACCACGGAGCTGGCGCCGCTCTTTGCGGTGTATGCCTCGCTCAACGAGCAAATCGCGGCGGCGGATCGGCGCATCGCGGTCGTCGCGGCGAGTGATCCCATCGTGGCGCGCCTCGCGACGGCGCCCGGGGTCGGGCCGGTGACGGCGAGCGCGTTCGTGGCCACGATTGACGACATCACGCGATGTCGCTCGGCGCACGACCTCGAAGCGTATCTCGGCGTGGTGCCGAGGGAGCGCAGCTCCGGGGAGAAGCGCCAGCTCGGACGCATTACCAAAGCGGGCAACGGCCGGCTGCGATGGCTCCTGGTCGAGGCCGGGTGGCAGATTCTGCGGTCCAAGTCGTCCGAGACGGCGGCGCTCCGCGCCTGGACGCCTGCGATCGCCCAGCGGCGCGGCAAGCGGATCGCGGTGGTCGCGCTCGCGCGGCGGCTGGCGGGGATTCTCTACGCGATGTGGCGCGACGGCGTGCCATATGACGCGCAGCGGATCCGACCGCTGGCACCGGCGGCGCCCCAGGCCGTACACCAACGGGCGGGATAGGGGCGGCCGGACCGTGCGCGAATCGAGGTGACTGAATCGGGAGCGGCGAGCGCGTGAAATTCCTTGACGCACCACGGACCATCGACGTCGTGGGATAGTTGGCGCCGTCCGCTCTTTCGTACCACCCAAATGCGCCGGGACCCTCGCGTCCCACCCGAGAGCGCGAACAGAAGGCTGAGCAGCACCTCGAGGATCGCGTGGACAACGGAAGAACGCGCGACGGCAAGCCTGCGAAAGAACTCATTGGGGCTTGACGCGGGCCGCCGCTTCACAGAAGGAATTTCAATCCCCGTATGGTCTGAGGGCAGGGCGGTGGGGGCGGGCCAGAAGGCGTGGGTACGCGGGATGGGGGACTCCAGGCGGCGCCCAGCGGGCGTCCGCGCGCCGGATGGGCGGGCGGTGGTCCGTGCCGAGCAACCCCGGCGGGCCTCGCGCACGCCGATGGGCATGCCGCCGATCCCCGGCGCGCGAGCCGGGGGGAGGATCAGGGCGAGCTACGGGGGGCGGGCCGTCGGCCTCGGCGGCCCGGCGCCGGGTGCCCCGCGACCGGTTGGCATACCAACCGTAGTAGCGCGTCATCACCTGGTGCTTGTTCGGGATGTGCGTGACGAGGCGCGCCAGGAACTCCAGCGGGTCCACCATCTAGGTACCGGCCGTCGGCCCGTCGCGCTTGTCCGAGCGATAGCACACGGGCGTGCCGGGCCCGTCGTAGGTGAGACGCTCCAGCGCCACCGGATTCCGCGCGCAGTAGCGCGCGAGCCGTTTGGCAAACTCGCCATCGCCGTCGGGCACCCACACCCCATCGTGGACGTGAAACCCACCGTGCGGCCAGGCGAGCATCGCGCGGGCGTCCTCGACCTCGATGATCCCGCGGTGCACGAAGAGCCGGAGCACGGCGCGCCGGAACGCTTCGGTCAGGGCCGTCGAGTCGTGCGCGGGCCAGGGGACGAAGATGCTGTCGGCCCGGAAGCCGCCGTCGGTGACCAGCATATGAATGTGCGGACGCCGAAGACATCGTCCAGGAGGCATGGCTGCGCTGGGCCGAGGTGGACGAATCCATGGTCGGGCACGTCGGCGCCTTCCTGTCCCGCATGGTGACCAACCTCTGCCTGGACAGGCTCCGGTCCACGTCCGCCCGGCACGAGCAGTACGTCGGGGTCTGGCTGCCAGAGCCGCTGCTCGAGGATGACAAGCTGTTCGATTGGAGCCCCGGACCCGAGAAGCAGCTCGACTTCGCGCAGGACGTGTCGGTGGTGTTCCTGCTCGCGCTGGAGCGGCTTTCGCCGCTGGAGCGCGCGGCCTTCCTGCTGCACGACGTGTTCGATCTCGACTATGCCGAAGTCGCCCGCCACCTCGAGCGCAGCGAGGCGACGTGCCGGCAGCTGAGCAGCCGCGCCCGCTCCATGGCAACGAGGTGATCGCGCGCACCTTGATCGGCTTTACGAGGATGCCCGCCCATCGCGGCTGGCGCCTCGCGGCGGCCGTTGTCAACGGGCTGCCCGGTTGCCTGATGTTCGACGACCTGGAAGGCGGGCAGCTCGTGGAAACGGTCGCGCTCGCGCCTTCGCCCCAGGAGCCCGGACGCGTAGCGGCGATGTACGTGCAGCGGAATCCGGCCAAGCTGCTCGCGATTGCGAGGCGGGCCCTGTCCTGATTGTCACAGAGCGCGAGGGCGTTTCGTCTAGTGGGTATGCAGGCAACGACGCCTGCCCTTCCTCAACCCGATCCGAGGACCCACGACCATGAGTACGCTCAATCCACGCCTCGACGCTTCGCGTCTTTCCACCGACCTCGTCAGGAAGTACTTCGAGTTCAGCGCCGCCGTCCGGATGGACGAGACGATGGCGCAGCTGGTGGACATCCGTGCCTCGCAGCTCAACGGCTGCGCGTTCTGCCTGGACATGCACGTCAAGCAGGCGAAGATCCGCGGCGAGCGCGAGCTGCGCCTGCACCACGTCGCCATCTGGCGCGAGTCGCCGCTGTTCACGCCGGCGGAACGCGCCGCGCTCGCCTGGACCGAAGCGCTGACGCAAATCGCGCCGGAAGGCGTGCCGGACGCCGTTTACGCGGAAGCGTGCGAGCATTTCTCTCCGGAGGAGCTGTCGCGGCTGACCCTGCGCGTCGTCGCCATCAACGGATGGAACCGCATGAACGTGGCGTTCCGCACCGCGCCGGGCTCGCAGGACAAGGGCTTCGGCCTCGACAAGGCGGGCCTGAACTGACATGAGAGCCGTCGTCTTCGAGCATGCCGGCCCGGCCGAGCGTGTGCTGGACCTTCGCGAGATGGCGGTTCCCGACGCCATGGCCGGCGAGGTGATCGTCAAGGTGCATGCGCGCTGCATCCAGCCGGCGGACCTGATGTTCATCGCCGGCCGCTACCGCGTGCAGCCGCGCTTTCCCCAGGTCGCCGGCTTCGATGGCGCCGGCGTGGTGGCCGAGGTAGGCAAGGGCGTCGAGGGAATCGCACCGGGGCGGCGCGTCGCCTTCCGCTCCCCGGGGGCCTGGGCGGAGTTCACGGCGGTTCCCGCCGCCCGGCTTCGCCCGGTGCCGGCGAATGTGTCGGCCACGCTGCCCGACGAGCTGGCGTGCCAGCTCCCCCTCAATCCGCCGACGGCATGGGGCCTGCTCGACATGGCCCGGCCGGCGCGCGGGGCGCGGATCCTCGCGACCGCCGGGCGTTCGAGCGTCGTCAGGATCCTGGCCGCGCTCGCGCGGCGCCGGGGCCTTGAGCTTTTGCGCCTCGTGCGCGACGGCGGCGGCTACGCGCTGCTGCAGGGCGGGCGCGACGAGGTCGTCTCGCGCGGAGCAACCGTCGCCGAGGCGCTGGACGGTCAACCGAGCTTTGACGTCGTGCTGGACGCGGTGGGTGGCCCGACGACGCTCGACCTGATGGCGGCCGCCTCCCCGGGCGGCCGACTGATCTCGTACGGCGTTCTCGACGACCGCCCGTTCGAGCTCCGCGCAGGCACCGTGCTGTTTCGAAACCTCGTCTGGCAAGGCTTCGGCATAGACGCCTGGACCGCCGGCAGTTCCGCCGAAATCCTGGCCGCCGCCATGCGCGAATGCTGGTCGTTGCTGGCGTCGGAGCCCGAACTGCTGCCGGTTGCAGGGCGCTTTGGCTTGGAGGACTTCCGGCTTGCGCTCGACAGGCAGCGTAAGGGCGATCCGGCAGGCAAGGTGGTGCTGGTTTGAGATCCCGCCGGGAGGTATCGATGCGCACTCCATTCGGCCCGCAACTCATCGGCGAAACCGAGAAAGCGCTCGGCGCCCTGCTTCGCAAAGTCCTCGAAGGGGTAAGGGCTCACCGAGCCTCTATGGCTGACGCTCCGACTGGCCGAGGCGGTCACCAGCCGCGCGCAGTTCGTCAATGCGGCCGACCTCGTCAGCGGACTTTCCAGCCGCGCCTTGCTTGCAGACGGGCGCCTCACCCCGGCGGGACGGAGCCTGATCGCGACAGTCGATGCGAAGATCACCGTCGAGACCCTTCCGGCTTGGTGAGGGCCAACATGTCGGTCAACCGGAAGCGCCACGGCAGGCGCCCCACCGCGTCGCCCCGGTTACCCCTACGTCAGGAAACTCACATTACGGAGGTGATATGCCATTTACACGCGTTGCAGTAAAGAGAGGAACATCCTCTGGGCAGAAGGAGGCGATTGCACATGGTGTCCATCAGGCGATGGTGGACAGCCTAGGGATTCCTCAGGACGATTTCTTTCAGTTGTTCTCCGAATATGGCCCCAGCGATTTCTTCTTCGACCGGCACTTCTTAGGCATCGATCGTTCCGACGAACTGGTCGTGGTCCAGATCACCATGCGCCGAGGAAGAAGTGACGCGATGAAAGGAAACCTCTATGCCAAAATTGCCGGAAACCTGAATGCAAGCGCGGGGGTGCGCCCCCAGGACATATTTATTTACCTGACTGAGAATGATTTCTCTGATTGGTCCGTAGGTAACGGACAGATGAGCATGGCTATCGTCCAGCAACGAAGTGACGATGCCTAACACCATAAAGAAGCCCGCGCGCAAGTAGGCCTGCGCGAGCGTGAGGCGAGGGGTCGTCTCGGCAGGTGTGTTCGGCGCAGTAGCCCGTTCGTCAGCATCTCGGCAGCGGATCGCGCAGGGGCGTCCATACACCATTACGGGTTGAGCGGGGCTCACCCAGAGATGATCGACGGCACGAACGGCGGCGGCCCAATCAAGGCGGCGGCGGTACGTCCTCCCGAGGGAGGGGGCCAGTTAGGCAGAGGGGCTCGCGCGCCGTGGCCACTGCGACTGGTTGGTCCGACTCAACGGCTGGCCTTTGAAGGTGCCGTTGAACGATTCCTGATGCCGCAGGATGGCGTAGACGATCCGCGCGAGTTCCTTCGCGACAAGGGCGCGCACGACCAGGGGCCCTTTGGTCCGGCGTTTGGCCAGGTACCAGCGCTTGATCTCGGGATAGTACTGAATCGCCCGCACGGCGGCGTGACTGAACGCGAGTTTGAGATGGCGATTGCCGTCCTTGGTGCGTCTGTGGCGGGTCTTCCCGCCGGAGTTCTTGGCGCCCGGGACGAGCCGGCAGTAGGAGCAGAAGTGCCGCGCATCGGGGAAGCGGGTGATCCCGTCGATCTCGAGATAGAGCGTGAACGCCGCGATCTTCCCGATGCCGGGGATCCAGACAAGCCGCTGCACGTCGGCGTCCGGAATCAACTGGGGCTGGAGCTGTTGCTCGAGCCGGCGGATCTGCGCGGTGAGCAGGGCGTGCTGTTCTCGGTGCAGGTCGCACTGGAAGCGAACGAGCGGCGGGAGGTCCGCAACGATCGGCACGTTGTACTGCGCGAGCAGCCCCGTCACCGCGTTCTGGCAGCGAATCCGTTTCGCCGCCAGGACGAGCCGATGCCGCAAGAGATCCCGCGGTTCGCGCCATTTGGGACTGATCATGTGCGCCTCGGGCACCAGGTCACTCCGGAGCAGCTGCGCGAGGGTGGTGGCATCGACGGCGTCCGTCTTGACCTTCGCGTAGCTGATGGCCTTGATGTATTTGGAGTGCCCGAGCGTAAGCGCAACCCCCTCGGCGCGCAGGAGGTCGGCGAGCCAGTACCAAGTGGCCGTGGATTCGACCACGGCGCGTTGATCGGGGCCGAGCGCGCGGAAGTAAGTCGTGACCGGTCCGCGGCGCGCGGGGACCCGGGCCTCCTTCACCACGGCACCGGTCGGATCGACGGTGGTGATCCGGAGGTCGCGCTTGTGCAGATCGATGCCGGAGTGCAGCATAGAGGCTTCAGGAAGCGGAATCGTTCGACGGTACGTCGATATCAGCTTCTTGGAAATATCAAGACGCTGCTGCCGCCGGCGTGGGGTAGGGAAGCGGCCGACTCGCTGCGGTCGCCTGCCGCCATTATTATGGAACGCCGCCGCAGCTCGCCGCGGCGTTGGGTTGAACCCGGAGATCGCGACATGACTGTGTCCCGGAGCAGGGATCGGATCGGCCGAGTGGTGCTGAGCGTCCTGGGGGCGGCCGCCGTCGTGGCGGGTTGCCTCGGCATCCTTGGCCTGCGATCGCCCGGGAGCCGCGTAGCGGGCGTGCTCGTCGGACTGGCCGCTATCGTGAATGGGGCCCTCATCGTGCGTGTCGCGCGTGGCGAGAAGTCCGCGACCAGGGCTCGCGATACGTCAACCTGACGAGGGGATGAGCCGTCCAGGCTACCGGAAGAGGCGCCAGCATGGAGATGACATTCAAAGAGCGCTGGAAGGCGGAGATTGCGGAGATGCGGCGAGTGCTCGCCGGCTTGGCGATGCGGGAGGAGTGCAAGTGGGGCAAGCCCACGTACACGGTGGATGGGAAGAACATCGTCATCCTACAGGGCTTCAAAGAGTACTTCGGGCTGGGCTTCTTTCAGGGCGCCCTGCTGAAGGACCCCAAGCGGGTGCTGGTGCAACCCGGTCGGGTGCAGGCCGGGCGAGTCATGAAGTTCACCAGCGCGAAGGAGGTCAGGGCGAGGGCGGCGACCATCAAGGCCTACGTGCGCGAGGCCATCGCAGTCGAGAAGGCCGGGCTGCGGATGGAGCGCAGGAAGACCTCGGATCTTCCGGTGCCCGAGGAGTTGACGGAGCGGTTCCGAAGGGACTCGCGTTTCAAGCGGGCCTTCGAGGCGCTGACACCGGGGCGGCAGAGGAGTTACCTGTACCACTTTGCAGCGGCCAAGCAGTCGGCGACGCGGGTGGCGCGGATCGAAAGGGCGATCCCGGCGATATTCGAAGGCAGAGGTTTGCTGGAGAGGCGCTAGCCATTCACAGCGCACGCCGCACCCAGCAGCTTACCCGCATTTCGTCAGGTAGCCACGCATGGCTCCCGAAACCAGAGCGCGCATGAAAGTCACACGTACCGTGCTTGCATTGTCGGTCGCGGCAGGTGCCTGCGGGTTTTCGAGTCGTCCCGCGACCTCGGTCGCTCCGTTGGCCGGGCGCGCGTGTCCGTCGTCCTCCGACTTGCGGGCCGCGTTCCTCGCCGATTCGCTGACGCGAGGTTTCGACCATCTACCGCCCCATTCGTACGTCAGCTACCTGTTGAACGGGCGGATCGTGGCTGCAAACCTCCGGCAGGGTTCGTTGAAGCGGTATCGAGCTCATGCGGCGGGTCTCGAGGTGTTCGACAGGCTGATTCATGGCGCGGTCACGGACGTGAGGGTGTACCGGCCAAACGAGGCGCCGTCGCAGCTCGGGGTGTGCCCGGGGTGCTGGCGATCGATACGCGGACAGCGTAGCGAAGATGCTGACTGAAGAAGTGAAGGAAGCCCGAACGAAGCGTCTCGCGGTCTTCGACTGGCAGCAGCGAGGGGCGTGGGCGCTTGACGCGATCATCGTGATCGGGGCACTCGCTCTCGCCTTCTGGTGGACGAACAAGCACCCGAACATGATGTTCGATCAGCCTCGAATAGCGGCTATCTGCAACGTGGACTATGCGAGGGCACGAACGGCGGCCGAATCGCTGGCGATAGATCATCTGGAACCGACGGTGGACCGAGAGTCGGCGCCGCTTCATGTGAGTTGCCGCGACATGCGCCGAGCCGGTACGCTCCATTAGGGGCGAGACCGTGAACCCGCTCCCCAATCAGTGTTAGCCAGACGTTACCCCCATCTATGAAGCGCCTCTTGTGGTCACTCATCGTCTTCGCGGGCATCGGAATCATACTCAGCCTGGCTGCGCAGCTGGTCACGGTGCTTCGGCTTCCGAATCCGCCAGCCGGTGGCTTCCAGGTTCTGGTCGGCGGCGTATTTGTCGTGTGGTTCCCCGCTGTCCTTGCGGCCAGCCGATTGACGCGAGGGGCGTCGAAGCGGAATCTCTGGCAAGTGGCGCTCCGGGGCGGGCCCCGGTGGATGCAGCGAGCGATACAGGGCACGACAGCATATGCGGTCCTCTGCTTCGGCCTGACATTCCTACTGCCGCTGGGTGGAGATACGGCCGGAAATGTGTTCTGGCTGGGCGGCGGGGCTGTGATCATGGCCTTCTATGCCACCGGGGGCGGGTTACTCTACTCATTCGTCATGGCGGACACGCGTGTCGTGCGATGCCCTAATGGTCATGAGGTCTCGCCGCTTGCGGCGTACTGTGAAGCGTGCGGTTGCTCGGTCGAATCTCGTGACTCCGCAGGCTAATGAGGTGCAGCTGCTGCCGGCGTGGGGTAGGGCGGCGGCCGGCTCGCGGCGCTCGCGGGCCGCGATTATCATAGAACGCCGCGGCAAAGCGCCGCGGCGTTGGGTCGGTATCGGAGCTCCGTTCGACTATGAAAGTCCTTCTCTTGTGTCTTGCACTCCTTGCCGCGCCGGCGGTGGAGGCGCAGATGGTCGGCGGCCAGGTCGTCGACGAGCACGGCGCACCGGTTCGCGGCGCGGTTGTGACGCTCCTCGACAGCGCGTTCGTCGGGGTCGACAGCGCGGCGTCGGATTCGACGGGAGCGTTCTACCTTGAGGCGAGGAAGCCGGGCGGCTATCTGCTGCGCGTGGCCGCGCCCGGGCTCGCGCCGGTCGAGAGCCGCGCGTTTCGGCTCGAAGGCAGCGAGTTTCATCAAGAGCGAATCAGACTCGCGGTGGTCGCGGGCGCTCCAGACGCCCGTATCTATACCGACGTGGAAGTCGAGGAGATGGCTGAGGCCCTGCCGGGGAACCGGGCGCCGGCCTATCCACTGGCGCTCCGGGATCAGGGGATCGAGGGGGAAGTCGTTGTCCGGTTCGTGGTCGATTCGACGGGGAGGCCGCTTCTCGCGACGGTGAAGGTGGTGCGATCGACGCGTGAAGAATTCAGCGAGGCGGTGCTCCGTGTACTGCCAAGTTACCGGTTTACTCCGGCCCGAGTAGGCGGTCGGCCCGTCGCGCAGCGCGTGCAGCTGCCGTTCTCCTTCAATATCTATTAACCCGGCGGGCAGTGCCGCGCCGAGACAACCGACTCGAAGCGCACCGTTCGTCAGGCGGCCAACCGAACCGTCGAGGTCTCATGAGTGTGGCAATCGGCCTGGGCGTTGCGTATCTGGCCTTCGTGGGGTATCGCGCCTGCTGTGGATTCGCTGCCAGACCACCCGGCGCACCCCTCCATCGACTTCGGGCATCACCTCTAGCTGAAGTGGCCTGCCCGTGCTCGCCTAGGGAGGCGCAGCTGCCGCCGGAGTGGGCTTTGAAAGCGGCTGGCTCGCGGCGCTCGCGGGCCACAATCGTGATAGAACGCCGCAGCAACGAGACGCATCGATATGCGGCCACGGAGGTCCTATTTCACACCGGGTAAGGGAGCGCGTTCTCATCGCCGTCGCGCTTGTCGCCGCGGTTCTCGTTGCCGGGCTCCTCGCCTACGCTGGATTCATCGCGGGCGGTGACCTGCGATTCGAGATGTTTCGCAACACCAGCCGGTCGATGGAGCCGACCCTATTCATCGGCGACCGGTTTACGGTTCGACCGTTCTCCGCGCCCGGGGCCATTGCCCGTGGAACTCTGGTCGCCTATTCCTGGCCGGCGGGGCCCGATGGGCAATTCATAAAGCGCGTTGTTGCCATAGCCGGAGACACGGTGGCTATGACTGATGGTCGACTGTGGGTAAACGGGCGTCAATTGGACGAGCCATATGCCTGGCATGCAGAGCCCACCAGGGATCCGGTCATCGACGAGTTTCGCTGGCAACGGCGATTCCTCGTCGGGCCGGGGCCCCTGGATACCGCCAGCTACACGCCGTCGCGCAACAACTGGGGGCCGCTCGTCGTCCCGCTCCACAACGTCTTCGTTCTTGGAGACAACCGGGACAACTCGCTGGATAGCCGTTATGTCGGATTTGTGCCGGAGTCGGACGTGGCAGCAAGGGTCGATCGCATCTACTTTTCGCGCGACCCCGGCACGGGGGCGATTCGATGGCGCCGATTTGGCCGGCGTCCCCACTGACTCAGATACGCCGGCCGCACAACGAGCCGCTACGGAACCATATGGCCCTGGTCGAAGTTCTTGCGTATGATCCTGAATGGCCCCGCACGTTCGAGCGCATTCGCGACCGCGTGTGGCCAGCCGTCGAGCACGCCGCGATGAGCCTGGAGCATGTGGGCAGCACATCCGTGCCTGGGCTCCGCTCGAAGCCCGTCATCGATGCGTGCATCGTGGTCGCGTCGCGACGCGACATTCCACACGTGGTGAAGGCGCTGACGAAGGTCGGGTATATTCACCGCGGCGATCTGGGAGTGCCGGGCCGCGAAGCATTCAGACAAACCGCGGCGGCGCCGAAGCACAACCTCTACGCCAGCCATCGCGGCAGCCTCAGCTTGAAGAACCATCTCGGTCTTCGCGACTACCTCCGCGCCAACGCCGACGCGGCCCTCGAGTACGGAAACCTGAAGGCGGCCATGGCCAAGCGGTTTCCCGAGGACATCGACAGCTACATCGCGGGAAAGACCGAGTTCATCCTGGACATTCTCCAGCGGATCGGTCTCACCAGCGAGGAGATCGAGGCCATCAGGGACATCAACCGGCCGGAGAACCTCGCGCGTCCGAGATCATCGTGAACGACCCCGTGCGCCGTCTGACGAGCAGTCGCGGCTGACGGCGCAGGGCGCGGTGACCGCCCGCTCACGGTCGCGGGCCGCGATCATGATAGGACGCCGCAGCAGAGCGCCGCGGCGTTGGGCTTCAACGGAGTGGAAATGCGGGTTTCAGGCCTCTTGCTGGTCCTCTGTGTCGGCCCGGGCGGCCTCGCCGCTGCGCAGCAGCCGCGCGAGTTCGGCGCCTCTGCGTGGCTCCAAGAGCCGGTGGAGGTCTCGACTTCGAGCGTCGAGCGTGCGTGTGCTGCGCTGCCACATCGTGAGGTCTACGTCGAAGCGCCTCGAAGCACCACATGCCAGGTCGTGCGATACGTTCCGCTCGGCCGCGCCAATGACGCGGACTGGTCATACGCACTCTACCGCCACACCTCCGTCTACCGCTTTCCGGACGGTAGCGCACCCGATACCGTGTCCGAGCTCGAGTTCGTTCTTCTTACGGCGCCGCTCCAGGGCCCGCGGCGCCTGCTCGCCGTCGCCCATACCCGGCAAGACGTCACGGGCATCGCCGACATCTCCGCCACGCTGGCCGCTCACCCTGCGGGTGCGCTGCTGGGCGTGGAATTCTGCATCAATGGCACGGCCGGGTGCTGGCAGGAGTTCCTGCAGCAGGTGGGTGCGAAATGGCGAGATCTGCCCGACCCGCGGGCACTGGTGGTGACGGAGCTTCAACGCACAGCCGGGCTTGCTGACTCCACCGGCGCCAGGTTGGGAACGCCGCACATTGACACCGGAACACTTCGTGGACGGGCCGCATTGTACGATCCGAAAGACTTGAACTGTTGCCCGTCGCGGCGCGTCGAATTTCAACTCGCGATCACGGAGCAGGGGTTGCACCTCCTCAAGCTCAGGGTGGTGCCGGATTCGGGCTGAATGGCTGGCAAAGCCTGAACGCGCTTGCAGCCGGCGAGGTCCGAGCGCCGGGGCTGCCGCGATGTGCTTTTTCTAGAAGGGCCGCGGCGGTCTTTGCTGGCCTCGCAGCCGAACCGCAAGCCGTCAGGGAGCAAACATGCATTGGCTCACCATCCTGCTCATAAGTGCGGGCCTCGGACTCCCCGGCCCGAGCGCCTGCCCGGACTTTACCGGACGCCACGTCATGCCTGGGCAGGACGGCCGCGTCTTCAGTACACTGGCGCAGCGCGGGTGCGCGACGATTCATATCGAGTGGGCAATCCACTCCAATGACGGCTCGTCTGTGTCGGTCCATGACGTGGCGCTGGACGGGCGCTTCCACCGGGACCGGGCGTGGTTCGGCGCGCCGGGGTACCAACTGACGTCCGCCGTGATTCACGAGGGCACGCTCGATCTCGCGGCGAGGCCGCTGGCCGCGAAGGATACGGCGGCGATCGATTGGCGGCTGCGATTCCGCCTTCTGCCCGATGGAGACCTGTGTTCCGGGTTCCGGGAGGGGCGCAACGGGGAATGGTCAGCGGACCGGGCCGGCGCGAATCAAGGTGAGGGGAGTGATGCGATCGCGACCGCCGCGGCTCGTGCGGAAACGGGGTGCCCGCCCGGGTGATGATGGGCAGAGTCGGGGGGCCGCTCGCCAACGAGGCGCTGCCGCTGGCGGCCGCTGGCCGCCTGCCGCATTGTTGGTGAACCGTCGCAGTAGCTGAAGCAGGCGGACATGGAGGGGGGCGATGAAGACGTCGGTGTTCGTCGGTGTGAGCGTGGATGGCTTTCTTGCCCGCGCCAACGGTGATCTCGACTTCCTGGATGCAGCCGGATCCGAGGCGCACGGCTACGAAGAGTTCATCTCTTCCGTGGACACGATCGTTATCGGCCGGAAGACTTTCGACGTCGTCATGGGCTTCGATACCTGGCCGTACGGCGAACGGCGGGTCGTGATTCTGAGCGGGCGGCCCCTGGACCTGTCTGCCGCGACCGCCCGCGGAGGCCGAGTCGAGCAGATGAGCGGGCCACCGGCCCCGATCGCGTCGAGCCTGGCCGCCGGGGGAGCACAACACGTCTATGTGGATGGCGGTGTCACCATTCAGGGGTTCCTTCGAGCGAGTCTGATTCAGCGGCTCGTTATCAGCCGGGTCCCCGTCCTGATCGGCAGCGGCATTCCCCTTTTCGGTACCCTACCGCAAGATGTGTCACTTCGGCACGTCGGCACGAAGACCTTTCGGGGTGGCCTCGTGCAGAGCGAGTATCAGGTGGGTACCGCCTAATGAGGCGCCGGTGCTGGCGGTGTGGGTCGGCCTGGATGCGGCGGGAGCGGGGTGAGCAATGGAGCGCCATATGAACGTGCGCAAGCAGATCGCCGAATACATTGCCGCTCAGCCGGAGCGGAAGCGCAGCGACATGGAAGCCCTGCACGGCATCATCCAGCGGCTGATGCCGGACTGTCGGCTGTGGTTTCTGGATGGCAAGGACGAGGACGGTCGAATCGTGTCCAACCCGAACATCGGTTATGGAGTCCAGACGAAGACGTACGCCGACGGAAGCGCCAGGGAGTTCTATCAGATCGGCCTGAGTGGCAACACCACCGGGATTTCCGTCTACATCATGGGTTTCGAGGACAAGAAGTATCTGGCCGACACATACGCCGGTGAACTCGGCAAGGCGAGCGTGACGGGGTACTGCATCAAGTTCCGGACGCTGAGCAACATCAAAATCGAGGTTCTCGAAGCGGCGATTCGAGACGGGATCGAGCAGTCGAGGAGCTGATATCGCGTTCGGCGGCGCTTCTGTCGTGGTCCACCGGCGGTCAGGTGCTCCTGAAGGACTCTGCAGCAGGGCGCGCGGCAAGCCGGCGGACGACATCATGGACGGCTGATGATTGGAGGCTGCGGCAGACCGCCGCGGCATCAGGCAATCAACATTCGGTTGGGTATGCTCCAGGCAATCGCTCGCGGGCCGAGAAGTCTCGGATGGTCCCGAATGCCCATTCTGATGCGGGCGGGTATGGTCCTTTCCGCTCTCTTTGCCAGCATCTGGATCATCTTCATTCCTCTGGCCTTTCTGAACATCGGGACGTACAGGGTCAGTGGCCGCGCAGTAACCGGTCACTACTTCCTGATCCATGTGTATCCGTTACTTCTTCCGATGATCGCGCTGCTGGTCGCCATTGCATACGGGTTCTGGATGGAGCGGCGCTGGGCCCGCTCTCTGCCCATCTGGTTTTGGTTGTCCCTCGGCCTTTTGTTGGTTCTGCCGTCTGGCTCCGGGAAGACGGGGTGGCCTGATGTCGCGGAGGCCTTTGCCAGTCTCGGGTCGTTCGCTCTCGTGACCGGCTTGTACTTCTATGGGAAGGTGAGCGTTCGAGAGTATTACCGAGCGCTGGCGGCGCCACAACCCGGAGCCACCCGATCCTCTTGACACCGCTGTCCTTGCGCCATCGCGTGGCGCCGTACGGCGCTCCTGGCGAGACACGAGCGCATCGCGGCGGCGTTCTTCTGAGCAGAAGTGCATTCCGTCAGGCGTCCATCAACGAAACGCTCGCGTCAATCGTGTTTCAAGGAGAAGAAGGTGAAGTATCAACTGGCGATAGGCAGCGTCCTCCTCGCTCTTGGCCTCGGAACTCTCCCCGCCCATGCCCAGACGGCTCATGGCATCCCCGCCGATGAGCAGTCGATCAGACAACTGATAGAACAACATGCGTCATCGGCACGGAAGGACGACGTGGCCGGGATGGTCTCGACCATGCACGCCGACGCCGTGACGCGTCTCGATGACGGACGCTTGTTGGTCGGACGGGCAGCGAACGCGAAGTTCCTGCAGGACATCGTCGCCGGCGGTCCCCACCGGTTGGCGCACCGTCATCCACCTGAATCGATCAGAATTCGTTTTCTGACGGCTGACGTGGCATTCGTCGATGTAAACTCCGTCTCAGTATCAGGTTCCGGCCCGCAGACGCCCTACTGTCTCGTATTCACCAGGGTCGACGGGAAGTGGGGGGTGGCTGAGGTGCGAAATGGGGTGGACTATAAATGAGGCGCGACTGGGCGGCTGAGCGCCCATTCCAGCCGACGGTCCACTGACTGCGCCATCGGCCAGCAGCTGAATTCAAGCGTTAGCCAGACAACCCAGCGCGGAGGCATTCCAATGAATGCCGGGTACTCAGGCAGTTGTGCTCGATGCGTGGCTTGGAAGCAATGTCATTGGCCTGCCGGCCGCGGGATCTCAGCGACCGCGTGGCGTGCGGGAGCGGCTGGCTCGCTACGCTCGCCGTCCGCAAGTATTATGGAACGACGCAGCAGGGCGCCGCGGCGTCAGGTGGCAGAGCACCACTATGGAGGCTAAGCCATGTCTCTACCACGCACTGTATTCGCCGGTGCCGCAGGCGGAGTGCTCTCGATCCTCACGAGCTGGCTAATTACCGGCTATCTGTTCCACGACTATCAGCGCTTCACTCCCGAGACTTGGCGTCCCGAGGGCCCGAGGCAGTACGCCCTCAGCAGCTTGGTTCAGGTTTTCATGGGAGCGGCGCTGGGGCTCTTTTTCTACGCCACGGGCGGCTTGTCACATCCTTCGACTCGCGGGTGGCTCGCGTCCGGCGTCCTCTTCGGACTGGTGGGGTGGGTCGCGCTCGCCTGCCCGGTGCTCGTGACCAGTGCGATCTATGTACGCCTTCACCGTGGAGTTGTAGCGGGACTGCTGCTTGACTCCCTGGTGGGCGTACTTCTGGTTGCGACTGCCTGCGCGTGGGCGGCTTCCTGAGCGTGTCGGCGGACGCTCTCTGTCCATGCCGCCTTACAACGCGTTGATGCGGACGAACGAGAGTGTTTGCGGTGGCGGCCGCCGCGCGGCCGCATCCTATTACAGCGTTCGCGGCAGAACGCCGCGGCGTTAGACGCACTAGGCAGGAGTGAGCAATTTGCCCTTCAAGGTCGCCTTTATCGTCGCCTTCATCACGGCTGCGACTGTCGCTGCTACGGCAGCGCGACGCGCCACTCGAAAGCACGGGGGTTCGCTGAACCAGTTAGCGCACGAGGTTCCCGGCCTGCTGGTCGTTCGGGCCGCGCTGGGTTTGGTCTTCTACGCGGCGCTGGCCATATGGCTACTCGGCCTTCCGGTAGGTGCATGGTCGTATCTGCCTTTGCCCATCACCGCGCGTTGGATCGGTGTCGTATCCCTGTTGCCGACTCTCCTGTTCTTCATTTGGAGTTTCAGCAGTCTCGGCACAAGCTACCGTGGTGGGGTGGGTCTCTACGAAGCGCACGAATTGGTGACGACCGGACCGTATCGCTTGATCCGGCACCCAATTTACCTCGCGTTCACTGCGATCATGCTTCTCGTGCTGCTCGTGTCGGCGAACTGGCTCCTCGGTCTGTCCGGGCTCCTACTGGTCGTCAGCATCGCTGCGGCGAGAATCCCTGTCGAGGAACGCGAGTTGGCGGAGCGGTTCGGCTCCGCGTGGGACGCGTATCGGAGTCATACCGGGCGAGTACTTCCGAGCATTTACAGGTGAGCGCGACATCGTGAACGTGACGATGGCGCGTGAGAGGTCCAACAAACCGTTGCCGTCTGACTGCCGCGCTGTTGATAGCGCGCTTCGCGCTCTCATTTGAAGCCACTCCGCTGAACGGTAGGCACCAGACCGAAAGCCGACGGCCACCATATCATGCAATGCACTCGCATCCTCGTCGTGACGGGCGCCTCGGGTGCCGGAAAGACCACGCTCGTGCGCGGCGTCGAAGCGCGCGGAATCGCCGGCGCGTCCTTTCACTACTTCGACTCGATCGGTGTCCCGTCCATCGAGCAGATGACCGCGGAGTTCGGAAGTCCACTGAAGTGGCAGATGGCGATGACGCATCAGTGGATCGAGCGCCTCGGGCGGAGTGGCGGCGGGCTGTACGTGCTCGACGGACAGGTACGTCCATCGACGGCGCGGCAGGCGTTCGCGCGCAACCAGATTGACGGGCACGTGTTGCTGCTGGACTGCGCGCACGATGTCCGCGAGCTGCGGCTGCGCAACGTTCGGGGGCAGCCCGAGCTGGCCAACCGGGATATGGCGTACTGGGCGAGTTACTTGCGCGGCCAGGCCGATGCACTCGATGTTCCGGTATTGGAGACCTCGACGTTGTCGATTGAAGCTGGCACCGACGCACTGCACGCGCACATCAGTGCGTTGGCGTCGGTCTGACGTATCCTCCAATTTCGGAGACGGCTCGCTGAGGTACTCGGGGACACCGGCGGATCGAGGACCCGTGGCCGCGGTCTGAATCAACCTGCACGGGGTTCCCGGTACGGCCCACCCTGGAGAACACACCCATGAAGACCCGCCTGTGCTCCGCGGTTGCCGCCACGTGGCTTCTGGCCCTCACCGCTGGCGAGGGTTGTACCGCGGCGGGCCGCCGGCCGGCCGACCGCGAGGTGCAGGCTGCCGTCGAGCGTGAGGTGGATGCCTTCCGGGTATCTCACCACATACCCGGGCTGTCGGTGGCGGTACTCGAGGGTGGGCGAGTTGCGTTGGTTCGGGGGTTCGGCTGGGCGGACCTGGATCGCCAGACGCCGGTCACGCCGCGGACGATGTTTCCGATCGGTTCAGTCGAGAAGCAGTTCACCGCCGCCGCCACGATGCGGCTGGTCGAGCAGGGCAAGCTCTCGCTCGACGACCCGATCACGAAGGTTCTGCCTCGTCTGTACACGGGGGATCGCGTGGTCCGGATCGAGCACATGCTTCACCAGATCTCGGGTCTGCCTGTGATCAGCGAAGATGGGGCCGCAGCCGCCGCGCGCCCGAATGTCGCTCAGTGGGGTCCGATTCCCGATGAGGCCGTAGGAGAGGGGTTCAGCTCGGCGGAGGACATTGGCGGGCGCTACGGAAAAGCGCTCTACTTTCCGCCGGGCGAACGATTCTCATATAGCCAACCCAACTACGACCTGCTCTGCTACGCCATCGCCTCGTTGACGGGCAAGACGTACTACGAGGCCATTGGCGACGTCGCGAAGTCGGCAGGGCTGGAGCGGTTCCATGCTGCCTGGACTCCCCGGCCCTCGGCGGACGACCCAGACGTGGCCGGGGGGTACCGCCTGGCGAGCGATGGCCCCGAAGTGGCGTGGGAACCCAACCTGGGATCGGCATGGACCACCGCTCTGGACTTGGCGCGCTGGAGCGAGGCGCTCGCGGCCGGAAAGGTCGTGTCCAGAGCGAGCTATGAGCGGATGACCACGCCCGGACGGCTGAACGATGGTCGCTCGTGGCCGTATGGGTTCGGGCTGGGCCTGTTGACGCTCGATGGCCGGCCCCGGATCGTGCACACGGGACGGGTGCTCGGCTTCTACGCGGTGCTGTCGCACTATCCGGCGGACTCGCTCACGATCGCCATCCTGGCGAACCTCGACGGGGCGAGCGAGATCGCCACCGCGCTCGAGCCGCGGATCGGGCGCCTGATCCTCGGTCTCGAGGAATCCCGGGTTCGCGACCGGCCCCTGCGTCCGGAAGAGGCGGCGCGGTTCGTGGGCACCTACGACGCCGGCGCGTTCCGGTTCGACGTCGTGCCCGACGGCCCGCGCGTGGACCTCATCATGCGATTCGCGGGCGGTGCGGACTCTGCCGAGGTGTTCGACCGACGGCCGTTGTCGTTCCAGGGCGGGGGCGAATTCGTCGCCGAGGGCGCGCCGGAATGGCGAGAGGTCTCATTCACGCCCGCCACCGGCCGCGCGATGGAGGTGGCCCTCGGAGACTTCGCGCAGGGAGTGCGGAGGATCGAACGGTGAGCGCCGGGGGTCCTCGTCCAACCACCGGCTGCCGCGGCCGGCTCGCGTGGCTCCATTCCTTATTACATCACCGCGGAGACACCCCCATGACCCGCGACACGATCCGATCGCTGGCCGTCCTTGCCGCGATCACGACGATGGTTCAGGCGCGGCCGGTCGTGGCCCAGGACGGGAACCTCGCGATCGCCCATGCCACGCTCATCGACGGCACGGGGGCCGCGGCCCGGGCGAACGTGACCATCCTCATCCGCGACGGCACGATCGCGCGGGTCATGGACGCCGACGAGGCCGTCGTTCCCGACGGCGTTCGCCTGATCGACGCCACCGGCAAGTTCGTCATCCCCGGACTGGCCGACATGCACGTTCACTTCGGCACCGGCGGACTTCTGCCCTTCGACTCGACCACGGTGGACCGGGTGCTGCGGCAATTCCTCTTCTACGGCGTGACCACGATCTTCAATGTCGGGGCCACGGGCGGCGGGCTCGACGATGTGCTTCGCCTGCGCGCGATGCAGGCCGAGGGGCGCCTGGCCGGGCCCCGGATCTACGCGACGGGCGGCCTGCTGACGGTACCGGGCAGCCATCCCATCGGGACCATCATGCATCTGCCGGACGGAGCGGACTCCGCAACCTTCGATTGGTCGCGGCGCGGCGTGTGGGTCGTCCGGACGCCGGACGACGTCCGCCGGACGGTCGCCCGCCTGGCGGCGGCGAAGATGGACGGGATCAAGATCGTCATCGAGTCAGGACCCACGGCGTTCGGGGACGATCATCCGCAGATGCCGCCGGCGCTGGTCTCGGCGGCGGTCGCGGAAGCGACGCGGCACGGGCTTCCGGTGTTCGCGCACGCCACCTCGCTCGACGAACTGGACGAGGCGGTCGCGCACCACGTGCGCGGGGTCATGCACCTCGTCGCCGATCCCCGGCCTCCCAGCGCGAAGCTGCTCGCGGTCATGGCGCAGGAGGGGATGTACTGCGTCCCGACGCTGTCGCTCTTCATCTGGACCGGCACCTGGGGCGCGCCGTCGCAGGTCCTGACGGACCCGTTCCTGCGGAGCGGGGTGGAGGCGCGGGTCATCCAGAGCCTCGTCGCATCTCCGCTCGCGCCGAAGACGCCCCCGTCGGCGGATGACTGGGCGTGGCGCCGCGGTCTGCTCGGGGCGCTCAAGTCGACGTACGACGCCGGCGTGCCGATCGTGGGCGGGTCCGACACGGGGAATCCGTTCGTCTTCCCGGGCTACAGCATGCACGAGGAACTGGCGCTGATGGTCGAGGCAGGCCTCACGCCGATGGAGGCGCTGGTGTCGGCCACGCGTCGCGCCGCCGAGATGGTCAACGCCGCGGACACCTTCGGCACGGTGGAGCCGGGAAAGCGCGCGGACCTCCTCATTCTGGGAGGCGATCCACTGACGGATATCCGGAATACGCGAACGCTCGAAGTCGTGGTTCAGGGGGGAAGAATCGTCGACCGGTCGTCGCTGCTGATCCACGATTGAGCGGCATGACTGGCGATCGCCCCACCGTTGCCGATACCATGCACGTCGTGACCACCGGGCCTTGAATG
>CAWAHC010000009.1:0-7897 GCA_963781765.1 uncultured Gemmatimonadaceae bacterium | reverse complement strand
AACTCGAAGCCGCGGCGATGGGGCGATGGACGGTGACCGCGGCCGAGATGTCTGGGCCAAGTTCACTGGCTCAGCGCGCCCAAGATGACAAACCAGGAGCCGAGCGGCCAGCCAGGTCGCGAGGATCGACGGCCCGCGGTAGCTTAGCGCCCATGCGTCTACCGAGAGCCTGTGCCGCGTGGCTCCTGATCGCGTCCTCCGCTTTTCCGGCTCTGTTGGCCGGACGCGCTGGTGCGCAGGCCCCAGCGACGTACCATGCTCAACTGGATTCGGCGCGATTCGAGATCGACAATCCATTCAGGATGTACTGGCTGGTTGGCACCGACACCATCGGGCCGCCGCAGCACGAGTGGAGCGTCGAATCCCACGTCTGGAGTGGTACCGGCTCCGCACCGCAAGTCATCATCCGCCAGCTTTTGCTGAACGTCAACCGGCGTACGAATGTTGATACGTTCAGCCTCGCGCCCAACGGCCGCGTGACGGCCGTCAACCACCGCCCGCCAACCGGCGATGAACGGGTCGATCTCTTCCTGCAGCTGCCGCATGTTGCGCTTCTCCCCGGTACGCGGTGGTCGGACAGCCTGCGCGCGAGCGGCACGGACCCCGGCGGCGCGGAGTGGTACGACGTCGACCGTGATTACCGCGTGGTCCGTCTCATCGACACCTTGGGGTACCACGGGATTGCAGACATTGCGGCCGATGGGCAGATCCGCATGCGGTTCGGATTCTGGGTCGACTCGGCGGCGGGCACCGCGGCGTGGATCGACGTTATCGGGCCCGTGAAGGAGCACTACCTGTTCGATCCCGCGCGTGGGCGCCTGCTGCGCCGCACGTGGAGTATGGATCTCCGGGGAAAGGGAGTCGCGCCGACCGGCCGTCGGGACACGGTACCGGCCGGGCTCAGCTCCGACGAAACGCTGGCGCGCGACGATTCACCGCGGGCGGCATTTCTCCTCGCGCCGCTTCCCGGCACGGATACTTCCATGTCGGTCACCGCAGCAGGTTCGGCCATTCTGCTGCACACGACCGGGCGCGAAGACGACCGAATCACGGCTTCGATGACGCGAAATGACGGCATGGTGGGCGTGGCCCGGGCGGTGTTCCGGGACCACGCGGTATCCGCATTCTCGGGCACCTGGGCCGGCGACGGGACGATGCAGCGCATCGAAGTAGCGGTGCGGAGCGACTCGCTCGTGGTACACCGGACCGCAGTGGCAGAAACGACGCTTCCCATCCCGCCCGCGGCGGCGTTCGGGATCGCGGACTATGGGATGGAGGAACTGCTCGGTCCGGTTCTGCTCTCGCTTCCGCGCGACGGCGCTCCGCGTCCCGTGGCCGTCTTCCGGCCCTATCCAGGCCACTGGGACATCGACACCGTTGCTGCTCAGGCCCGTGGCGACGGGGTCGTGTTCAGTTTGGGCGCCGCCGGGACTGCCGGCCCGCAGACGCTCTTCTTCACACCGGACGGCGATTACCTCTATAGGCAGGATGCTGATAACACGCGGCGCGTTCCCATTGACTCGGTCCGACAAGCAAAGCTCCGGGCCGCAATCGCGCGGATGGGCGGCGGCTAGCGCACGTGAGCCGGCGGTAGCGTACGCGGGCGCCGGCCACTACCTGCCTCGCATCAGAACTCTCAGAACCTGACGCTCTGGAGCGGATCAGTTGTGGGGACCCAGGCCCTTGGACTGCAGGTCGCCCGCGTTCGGCGTAGGGTCCGGGCGCGACCGTCGGTCCGCCAAGTGGTCCGCACAGAAGGCGGCCACCAGCGATCCGATGCCCAGCGCAAAGCAGACGCACAGGGCGACCACGGCCGGCCTCGACCAGGGGGGCTCCGGGTATTGCGGCATCGGGCCCGGGAACGCGAATGCGGGGCCACCTTCCCACAACACTTTGGCGAAGGGGGCCATTGCGAGAATCAGGAGCCAACTGGCGGCTCGGGCAAGGAACTTTGCACGGATTCTCAGCGCATCCGCATCGAGTGGCATCGGCACCTCTACGAGAAATCCTCGCTCACGATTCCAGTATACCGGCCCCGAGCCGGCGCTGCGAGTACCTGCAGGGATCGGGCGGACGCGTCACGATTTCTGACGCATGGGCCAGGATTCTTGAGAGAGGGCAGCGAATCCACGCGATGACTGACGCGACATTACGATAGAGAGTACAAGGCATTACGATACACATCTATATATCGATACTACCTTCTGCCCTAGCTTCTGACTTCGTGAGGCTGGGGCATGTGTGTTTTCAGAAGGTGGCCAATCGGACGCGATGGCGACAGGGGGCAAGACCGGCTGAGGGCTGGGGGCGCCTCTGGTCTCGGCGTGGGCCGCGCCCGGCCGCGTGAGCGCCGGCCGGGCGGCGATCTCCCGCGCCGTGACCCTCCGACCGGGAGCGCCCCATGCTGACCACCGACCCGATGACCCCGTTCCGCGGCGCCGCCAGCGCCGCCCTCCGCCGCGAGCAGAATCGCGCCTACGCCGACCGGTTTCTGGTGCTCGTCGGCGTCGACTGCGGGCGGACCTTCCACAAGCTGGTCGCCCGCGCCCGGGACGGCCGCCGGCACAAAGCGCTGCGCGTCGATGTGAATCGGGCCGGCTTCGAGGCGGCCCACGCCTACCTGCGGCGGACGTTTCCGGGTGTGCGCCCCGCGGAGATGCTCGTCGGCATCGAGTTCGCCGGGCACTACGGGGCGACGTTTGCGCAGTTCCTGCGGCAGCAGGGCTACGCCATCGTGACGGTGCTTTCCTCGGTCACGAAGAAGCTCCGGGAGGTCGAGGACAACAGCCCCCGGAAGGACGACGCCAAGGACGCGGGCCAGATCTGTCAGCTCGTGAGCGATGGCCTGTTCGTGGGGCACGCCGTCCTGAGCGATCTCGTGGCGCAGATGCGCGTGCTCTCCACGGAGCGCTTGCGCCTGGGCGTGGAGGAGACGCGGCTTCGGAATCGGCTGCGTGCCTCGCTTGACCTGGCCTTCCCTGAGCTCGTGCTCGCCTTCACGACGCTCCATCACAAGACGCCGCTCGCGATCGCGGAGCGGTGGCCGCTGGCGCGGGACCTGGCGGCGGCATCTCCACGAAGCGTGTACGCGCAGATGCGGCTGAGCTCGCGGAATCACATCGGCCGCGTCCGGACCCAGCAGCTCCTCGCCGACGCCCGGACGTCGATCGCGCTCACCGATGCCGCGCCGGCGCGGCGCGCGGAGATCCAGCGCCTGGTCGCCCGACGCGCCTTCCTCATGGAGCAGATGGCCGCCTGCGAGGCGGAGCTGGCGGACCTGGTCGAGGCCCACGCCGGTGCGAAGGCGTTGCTGACGCTCCCGGGCATCGGCGTCGTGGTGGCGGCTGCGCTCGTGAGTGAGATCGGCACGCCCGAGACGTTTCTCTCGCCGCGCCAGGTGCTCAAGCTCGCTGGCATGAATCTCGCCGGGAAGTCGAGTGGGACGTCGCTGCGCGGCCGCATCCGGCAGACCAAGCGTGGGCGACCCCTGCTCCGGCGGCAGCTCTTCCTCCTGGCCGGCCGGTGGTGTCAGTCGCGGGGGCTCTACCGCGACTACTACCTCGCCTACGTCGCCCGGAATGGGGGCTCAAAGATCAAGGGCCTGGCGGCCGTGGCACGGAAGCTCGTGCCGCTCGTGTTGCACATCATCCAGACCGGCGAGCCGTTCGATGCGGCGCGCTGGGGGAGGCAGCGACACGTCGCCTGACCGTTGCACATCATAGCTCAGTGCCGAGCGGAGCAGGCGCGACCAGACCGTCCCCTCGAGCCCAGCGCAGGCGGCAGTTCCTGACGCTCGCTCTTACCCACGTCGTACGTCGGCCTGCGATCCGAAGCCGTCCGTGAAGATGTGTTGTGCCAGGGCATCCCCCTCGAGCACCGTGGAGCTTTGACCGTCGCGGTCCGGATCCAGAGTCCGCTGCAGCATCGGCGCTGTTTGAGAATTGATGGACGGACATGACACCGGCGCGGGAGGGGCATCCCGCACCGGGGGGTGGTGGTCACCCATCAATCGCCATCGTGTTCATGCGAGCGGCGCCCCGCCAGGCCCGCCGCGGCGTACATGCCGGGAGCATCCACCTAACACTCGGCCGGCGAGGCGTCGGTCATTCCTCTGCGTTCAACTTCCTGCGAGGCCCTGGGATCCGGAAAGCCTACGAGGCTCCACGTTACACCAGGACGAGTTAGGCGCGAAGAGCGTGCCGGTTTTCTACTTCCGAGCGGAAGTCAGCGTCCATGGCCACTCCAGACTCTGGACCAGGAGATCCTCGATGCAGAGTCGAGACGCGGCACGAGCCTGCGCCACGCTTCGATTCCAAGGTGGTTCGGCGGCACGCGCGGACCACAAACGATGCCTCGGCGGCCGCCGGAATCCGTCGCGACCAACAACGTATCGATCTTCACCACGGCACTAGGACGGAAGTGCCACGTTTCCGTGTTTCCACGCCTCCCCTCATCCGACCAGGCAGTCCCAAGCGTTGTGAATTGCATCGCGAAGGCCGATGTATCGCCCCGCGGAGTGAGAGGCGTGATACTCGCGAACGAAGTAACGAAGTAACCATCGAAAGCCAACTCGCAGAAATCCACGCCGTCGCCGAGCGGTAGATAGAGTCGCTCGGCGGCAGCCTCATCATTCAGCGTGTCGGAGTGCACGAAGCCCTCGACGATGCTCCGATCCGAACTCGACGGCCGCGCTGCAGCTCTGGAACGGCCTTGGCAGCTGGCCGATGCTGCGCAGGCCCACAGCAGAACCGCGATGGATTGGGACCGCATTGCGTAGCCCCTAATGCCCGACCGGAACCAACCGGCGGTAGATGGTTGCGTCGGACTGATTTGCCCAATCGTATCCGGTGCCGTGAACGCCATTCTGATAGACCTGGATTTGTAGTTTCCCGTTGCGCACACGCGTCGTCCCCGTGGCGATGCTCGCATGAGTGCCGCCGTTGTATATCACGACGTCCCCAACGTGGGAGGCGCCTCCCTTTAGGTCGCGGTAGTCGTCGCTTGCAGCGAAATCACCATTCGACACATGAGGCGTTGGATCGATCGCCGGCAACCCCGCACCTTCTTGCCAACTCTCGACCGCGTCTGCGCAGTCCCCGACGTGATGAGCGATATCCTTCGGACAATGAGCAGAACTGCTCTGCCCCTCCGTCCATTTCCATGATTCGGACTTGGCTTGATCCAGGACCTTCTGCCCTTCTTCCGAAGTCTCGTCTCGACACTGACTGGCTGGAAGGTCCTTGCCGTCCTTGTCTGTGCACAGCCCAAACGGATCTGTGGTGTTGAGACCCCTGTTTACGGATGCGTATGAGACACTACTACTAAGCGGGAGCGATATCCAGAGCACCCTTTTCCAAGAGGTGCTCCATGCAGGCGTTTCAGCGACGCGCGTTGGCGCAGCAGGCCGTGGCGGTGGTGGGGGTGGACGCCGGGAAGTTCAAGCACGCGATGGTGGTCCGCGTCAGAGGCCAGGCGGATTCGAAGCCGATCGTGTTTCCGGTCACCCGCCCCGGGTTCGAGCGAGCGGTCGAATCGGTGTTGGAGTTGGTGGGAGAGGCGGGAGGCCCCATCCTGGTGGGGATCGAGTTCGCCGGGATGTACGGCTTCACCTGGGCGCACTACCTCCGGGCGCTCGATCCGCGGTTCCAGGTCGTCTCGGTGCTGCCGGCGCACACGAAGCGG
Organism: uncultured Gemmatimonadaceae bacterium; assembly: GCA_963781765.1. GTDB lineage: Bacteria > Gemmatimonadota > Gemmatimonadetes > Gemmatimonadales > Gemmatimonadaceae > JAGWRI01. The sequence goes on along the minus strand of CAWAHC010000009.1, from coordinate 2,215 downwards.
TGGAAGGAGGTCACGCACCGACAGCCGCTCAAGACTGATGCGAAGGACGCGGTAGGCATCACCGATCTCGCCGCCCAGGGGCACTTCGTGTCGTTCCCGTTCCTGGCCACGGGCTACGCGGAGCTCCGGTACCTGTTGTCCGCGCGTGAGCGGGTGGCGACGCTCCGGCGAGCCCTGATCACGCGGCTGCATACGTCGCTCGACGTGGTGTTCCCGGAGTTTCCGACGCTGTTCTCGTCGCCGGTCAAGAAGACGGCCCGGGCGCTGTTGCACGAGTTCCCGGGTCCCATGGCGCTGCTTGAGGCGCCCAAGCGCGACGTGGTGCGGGTGCTCAGGCGGGAGAGCCGCAATCATCTCGGGCTCGACGCCTACGAGGAGATCCTGGACGTGGCGCGACACTCGCTCGCGCTCCCGAGCGCCCAGGGGGCGATGCGGGATGAGATTCCGCTCCTGATCGAGCGCTACGAGCTCTATGACAGCCAGTTGAAGGCCCTGGAGGGCGCCATGGCCCGCCAGCTCAACCAGCTTGGCTCCGGCCGAGCGCTGCTCACGATCCCGAACGTGGCCCCGGTGAGCGCCGCCGTGTTCCTGGGCTCCATCGGCGATCCCCAAGCCTACGACTCGTCGCGACAGGTGGTCGCGCGGGCGGGGCTCACGCTCGTCGAGCGCTCGAGCGGCATCCACCTCGGCAAGCAGCGCATCTCGAAGCGCGGGCGCCCCGTACTGCGCAAGCACGCCCACCTCTTCGCCGTGCGCAGCATCCAGCGCGGCGGTCTGTTCCGCCGCGACTACGAGGCCCTCCTTGCTCGAAATGGCGGCCGTGCGATGTCGGCGCTCACCGCGATCGCCCGGAAGGGGCTCCGGCTCTTCTTCGCCGTGGCCAGGAGCGAAGCGCCGTGGCACCCCATGCCACCCTCTGGCGCAATCGACGAGACCGCTGCATCGTAGCGGTAGCGGTGCACGTTCGGCGGGTCGGGGACCAACGCCCTGCACACTCTCGGCACAGCGGGTTCAGCGCTCGCGGATGCCCTCCATGAGAAACGGCGCCCCCGGCCCCGTGGGCCAGGCTCAAATCTCCAACAAAGGGGTTTCGAGGGGTCAGACGACCGACCACCTCCCAAGGACTTTGAGAATCGAGCTACGCCGGTTCCGCTGATCCGTGCCACTGATTGACAACAGACTCGTTCCCGCGCCGAGCGCTGATCCGCTTAATCTTTTGGTGGCATTCGTCCATCGCGAATGACCATCGGCATTAGAATCGATCGCGCTCGACGCGCTGGGGCACGCCTACCAGTTGCAACGCCAAGGGCCCGGCGGAGGTCCGGGGGATCCGGATGAGGCGGAGCCGCCGTTCAGCTCTGACCTTCGTGTTGAGAGACGACCCCGCCGTGGCCCGATTCAAGCAATTGTTTCAACGGCTGGCACGGCCTGCCAGCCACTGTGTCATCGGCCCACCTGACGCCAGAATTGCTCGAACACGGCTGCGCCAATCGAAACGACCAGCAGGAAGAAAGAAAGCCATAGCCATGGCAAGAAGCGCCGGCCCTCTGGTCGGTATGAATCTCGGTCCAATAAGTCCATCCACGTCATCGACGAACTTCGGCTGCCGAGGCCCTGTTTGGACGCCGCCTGGCCCCAATCAGCACGCCGCCGATAGCGCGACATCCAGAGCATCAAACCAATCGAAGTCCCCGCAAATAGGAGTACCGCCACGAGAGCATGTGTCATACCTAGTTCCTAATTCGATGTCGGCGTGCACTTCTTGTCCTTCGAGTCACTACAGGCCGTCGCGGGTTTTGGCTTCTTCATATCCGATAGCCCTGTATAAGTCTCTTCAGCGTGCGCACCCGCCGGAAGCCCAGCGCTCACCGAACCGCTCGTCGTGGTTCCACTCTTATTGCTAGTTCGGCACATTCCTCCGGGACCGACGGTGGCACAATACCCTTGGCTCTCCTGGCCGAAGGATGCCCGACTGTCTGACACTCCGGCCTCGACTCCTGCCCCGACGTTGACACCCGTCCCGACCCCAAACCGGAAATACCAGCCCGATCCCTCCCCCGTGTGATAACGACCAGCGGCAAGCGTGAAACCCGCTCCGATCACTGCATTCACGCTGATTCCGCCAAACAATACCACACATTGCGGGCCTGTTACCTTGTCATCCGGCGGACAGAGGCCAAAAGGATCGGTGTAATTGACCGGATCCCCACCGGCA